>JAEUJW010000066.1 GCA_016793465.1 Myxococcales bacterium | reverse complement strand
GCTTCACCGGCGAGCAGTTCGCGCTCCCCGAGGCCCTCGACTGCCTCGCCCGCGTGCGGGCGACCCCGCGCGCGGGCGAGCGCGTGCGCATCACGGGCAGCGATCCGCTCAATCTCGTCGGGATCCTGACGCCGGGGGAGCGGGTGCCGGCCCAGCCGACCCGGGAGATCGTCTTCGTCGACGGCCGGCCCGAGAGTCCGTCCGGGCCCGGAGCGGTGGCCCCCGGGCCGGCCCCGGTGGCGTCGCGGCCCACGTCCCGCGTGGAGGTCTCCGCCTGAGCGAGCGACACGACGTCGCGTTCCTCTGCCTCGGCGTGATGGGCTTCCCGATGGCGGGTCATCTCGCCCGCGCGGGCCACCGCGTCACGGTCTACAACCGGACCCCCGCCCGCGCCGAGGCCTTCCTGCAGGCCCATGCGGGCCTCGCGGTCCGTTCGGCCGCGACTCCCGCCGAGGCCGCCCGCGGTGCCGACTTCGTCTTCGCCTGCACCGGCGCCGACCCCGACCTCGAGGCCATCACCCTCGGCCCGGACGGCGCCTTCGCCGCGATGCGCGCGGGCGCGCTCTTCGTCGACCACACGACGGCGTCGGCCGAGCTCGCCCAGCGTCTCCACCGCGAGGCCCGCGGCCGCGGACTCGCCTTCCTCGACGCCCCGGTCTCCGGAGGCCAGAGCGGCGCCGAGCAGGGGACGCTCACGATCATGGTCGGCGGCCTCGAGGCGGACCATCGCCGGGTCGCCCCGCTGCTCGACTGCTATGCCCGCAAGCACGCGCGGATCGGGCCGGCGGGCCACGGGCAGTGGGCGAAGATGGTGAACCAGATCTGCATCGCGGGGCTCGTCGAGGCGCTGGCCGAGGGGCTCCATTTCGGCGAGCGGGTCGGCCTCGACGTGGCGGCGGTCGTCGACGTGATCTCGCACGGGGCGGCCGCCTCCTGGCAGATGCAGAACCGGGCGGGGACGATGCTCGAGGACCGCTTCGACTTCGGCTTCGCCGTCGACTGGATGCGCAAGGACCTCGGCATGGCCCTCGCCGAGGCCCACGCGCGCGGGATCCCGCTGCCCGCGACCGAGCTCGTCGACGGGCGTTATGCCGAGGTCCAGCGCCTGGGCGGTGGGCGCCTCGACTCCTCGAGCCTGATGCGGGTCCTCCGGGAGGAGAGCCGCCGTGGCGGCTGTGCGCCGGGCGGGTCGGGGCTAGACTCGGCCGACCGCCGGAAGAAATAGGGCCAGCAGACGCGCCGGAGCCGCGCGCGTGGGGGGAGATCGATCCGTGGCGCACGAGTTCGTCTTTACGATGCACGACCTGAGGAAGGTGATCGGGGATCGGGTGATCCTCGACGGCATCACGCTCTCCTTCTTCCCCGGCGCGAAGATCGGCGTCCTCGGCGCGAACGGCGCCGGCAAGAGCACGCTGCTGCGCATCATGGCCGGCGTCGACACGGACATCCTCGGCGAGGCCAAGCCCGCGAAGGGCCTGCGCGTCGGCTACCTGGCCCAGGAGCCGACGCTCGACCCGGCGAAGGACGTGCTCGGCAACGTCGAGGACGGGGTCGCCGAGATCCGCGGGCTGCTCGACGAGTTCAACGCGATCTCCGCGAAGTTCGCCGAGCCGATGGAAGACGACGAGATGAACGCCCTGCTCGAGAAGCAGGCGAAGCTCCAGGACGAGATCGACGCCGCGGGCGCCTGGGAGATCGACCGGACTCTCGACGTCGCCATGGAGGCCCTGCGCTGTCCGCCGGGCGATGCCAAGGTCGAGACCCTCTCGGGCGGCGAGAAGCGCCGGGTCGCCCTCTGCCGGCTGCTGCTCTCGAAGCCCGACATGCTGCTGCTCGACGAGCCGACGAACCACCTCGACGCCGAGAGCGTCGCCTGGCTCGAGCGCTTCCTCCAGGAGTATCCGGGGACGGTCGTCGCGATCACCCACGACCGCTACTTCCTCGACAACGTCGCGGGCTGGATCCTCGAGCTCGACCGCGGACGCGGCATCCCGTGGCAGGGCAACTACTCCTCCTGGCTCGAGCAGAAGAACAAGCGCCTCGAGGTCGAGGAGAAGCAGGCGGGCGCCCGGGCCCGGACGCTGGCCCGCGAGCTCGAGTGGATCAAGCTCTCGCCCCGCGCGCGCCAGGCCAAGGGCAAGGCCCGCATCAACGCCTTCGAGGAGCTCGTGAAGCAGGGCGTCGAGCGCGCGCCGGAGAAGGTCGAGATCTCGATCCCGATCCCGCAGCGCCTCGGCAACGTCGTCGTCGAGGCCGACCATCTGCGCAAGGCCTACGGCGACAAGCTGCTCTTCGACGACCTCAACTTCAAGCTTCCGCCCGGCGGCATCGTCGGCATCATCGGGCCGAACGGCGCCGGCAAGACGACGCTCTTCAAGATGATCGCCGGCGAGGAGAAGCCCGACTCGGGGACGCTGCGCCTCGGCGAGACGGTGAAGCTCTCCTACGTCGATCAGGACCGGCGCGACCTCGATCCGAAGAAGACGGTCTTTCAGGTCATCTCCGGCGGCGAGGACAAGATCATGATCGGCAACCGCGAGGTCCCCTCGCGCGCCTGGGTCTCGTCCTTCAACTTCAAGGGGACCGACCAGCAGAAGCTCGTCGGCGACCTCTCGGGCGGCGAGCGCAACCGCGTCAACCTGGCGCTGCTGCTGCGGACCGGAGGCAACGTCCTGCTCCTCGACGAGCCGACCAACGACCTCGACGTCGACACGCTGCGGGCCCTCGAGGACGCGCTGCTCGGGTTCCCGGGCTGCGCGGTGGTCATCAGCCACGATCGGTGGTTCCTCAACCGCATCGCCACGCACATGCTGGCGTTCGAGGGCGACTCCAAGGTCACGTGGTTCGAGGGCAACTACGAGGACTACGAGGCCGACAAGAAGCGCCGGCTCGGCGAGGACGCGCTGACGCCTCACCGCATCAAGTACCGCAAGCTGACGCACTGACGGGCGACGAACGCGAGCGAGGCCCGATCGCCTGGGGCGGTCGGGCCTCGTTGCTTCGAAGGGGCCTCTAGGCGAGGTGGAGCTTGGCGTTCTCGCCGAGCGGGGCGGGGTCGCGGCGGATCGCGGCGACGGCGAAGCGCAGCGCCTTGCCGAGGAAGTTGGTCGGCCCGGTCCAGTACTCGGCGTCGTAGGCGGTCACGCGCAGCAGGGCGAGGTTGGGGTCGTCGACGCCCTCGGGGAAGAACGCGACGTAGGCGGGCTTCCACAGCTCCTTGATCTTGGCGCGGTCGCGGATGGTCTGGGCCAGGCCCGAGACCGAGACGTAGCGGTTGTCGCCGGGGTCGGAGTACGAGACGTTGACCTGCATCTCGCGGGCGATCTCCGCGACCTTCGGCGAGTCGAGCTGGGTGAAGAACCACAGGTCATGACTGTCGTCGACCTCCATGGTCCCCATCGGCCGGCTGCGCAGGGCGCCGTGGTCGTCGATGGTGGTGAGCATCGCCGTCTTGATGCCTTTAATCAGGGTGTGGAGCTTCTTCAGGTCGTCGTTGTCCATGCGGTCTCCTCGTGGGCTTCTGTGGGGTCATGCGGCGAGCCGGCGTCGCTGCCCACGGGACGGAGCGGCGCGGGCGCGGAGCAGGGCCAGGACGGCCTTCTCCTCCGGCGAGAGTCCGCCGCGTGGCGCAGGGCGCCCCGGGTTCACGGCGGGGATGTGGTCGTACAGCGTGCCGTCGCGGTAGGCGCCGAGCACGGCGGGGTGGACGTAGTACTTGCGGCTGGTGGCCGGGCGGTTGCCGAGGCGGGCGGCGACCGACTTGATCGCCGCGACGATGTTGCGCTCGGCCGCGGTCGGCGAGCTCGGCGGGTCCATGGCCGCGAGCGTCACCGCGGCGTGCACGGTGCCGCCCCAGGTGCGAAAGTCCTTGGCGGTCAGCGTGCGGCCGGTGGCGGCGTGGAGGTAGTCGTTGACGTCGTCGGAGTCGATGACCTGGACCTGGCCGGCGTCGTCGAGGTACTCGAACAGGCGGTGGCCGGGCAGCTCGCGGCAGCGGTGGAGGATGCGCGCGAGCTGAGGGTCGTCGACGTCGAGCCGGCGCCGCTGGTGGCTCTTGCCGACGAACTGGAAGGTGATGTGGCCGCGGTCGATCTTGACGTGGCGGTTCTGCAGGGTGGTGAGCCCGTAGGTGCCGTTCTGCGCGGTGTAGCGGGTGTTGCCGACGCGGATCAGGGTAGCGTCGAGGACGCGCGCGGCGGTCGCGAGCACGCGCTCGCGCACGAGGCCGTTGGCCTGGAGGTCGCGGTCGATGCAGCGACGCAGGCGCGGCAGGACGCTGGCGAAGTCGATGAGGTGGCCGTACTTGGTGGCGGCGCGGATGGCCTGCCAGCGCGGGTGGTAGCGGTACTGCTTGCGGCCGGCGACGTCGTAGCCGGTGGCCTGGAGGTGGCCGTCCTCGTGGACGCAGATCCACACGCGGGTGTAGGCGGGCGGGATGACGAGGCCACGGATGCGCGTGAGGGTGGCGCCGTCGGCCACGCGGGCGCCGTCGGGCAGGCGATAGACGAACCCGCTGCCGCAGCGCCGGCGCTGGATGCCGGGGGCGGCGTCGTTGACGTGGCGCAGCCCGACCGCCCGCGCGTGCTCCCGGACGCGGCGTAGATCGACGAGGGTGATGTCGAGGCCGTCGGGCATGGTGTGCTCCGAATCTGTGGCCGCGGTCGACGGCGCCAGCAAGCGACGCGGAGGCCGCAAACTGTGCTCGGTCGCCCGGTACGAACGGCGGTCGACGCGGCGGTCAGAACCACCCGAGCTCGAGCATCGCCGAGCCGACCGGGGCGCCGAGACCGGCGCCGGTCGGGCCGGACCACGAGCGGGCGACGACGAAGCGGTAGCCGAGGCCGAACACCAGGCGCACGACGGGCAGCAGACGGATGTGGGCGGCGAGGCCGGGCTGGCCGACGAAGAAGGCGGTGCGGTCGTAGCAGGTGCCCTTGTCGGGGTTCTGCAGGCACGCGCCGCCGCCGCCGACGAGGCCGGCGAGCGAGAGGTCGAGGCGGTCGCGCTTGACGAGCGCCACGTCGAGCAGGAGGCCGCCGTAGTTGACGTTGAGCCGCTGCTTGCTGCCGACCGCGGTGGCGCCGGCGTCGACGGGGTTGAGCAGCCACATGACGGAGGCGCCGAGCGAGACGCGCTGGCGGATCGTCATGCCGGCGGCGATGCCGAGCATGAGGGCGAACTTGCGGGCGAGATCCGACGTCGGCTTCAGCCCGGTGAAGTGCGCCACCGGTCCGCCGAACCCGGTGATCCGCGGGCGAGGGAATGGACCCCACCACTTCGGCGTGGGTTTCGTCCGGGCGTCGGGGGTGGGAGGTCGTTGCACCGGCGGGGCCGGCTCGGGCGCTGGAGCCGGAGTCGCGGCCGGGGCAGGTGAGTTCGCGGGTGACGGGACCGGTGGAACTTCTCGATCTTCGCTGACGGAATTCGGCTCATCCGGCACACCCGAGGTTTCGGGCGCCAGGGCGGAGTTCGGCGGGGTTTCACGGGTGGGCCGCGCCGCTGCGTCGACGGCCTCGACGGCGCCGTCGTACTCGCGTTCGTCGGGCGCCGCGAGCAGGCCGAGGAGGAGGCTGAAGATCGCGCCGGACATCGATCGGACCTGGCCATAGCACAGGACGGTTGGCAGCAGAACGCCCTTGCGTCGATGGCCGCGCGCTCGCTACGCTGATGCGATGAGGTGTCGCGTGTCCGGTCGCAGAGCGACGCGTTTACTTACGTCTTTGGTGCTGCTCACCCCTGGGCTGGCTCGCGGCGATATGCCACTGGCGGACCCGCCGGGCGAGCCATCGGGGATCTTTAATGGGGTCGAGGCGCCGGAGTGCGGGTTCCCCACGGCGGTGGCGATGCTCGACCTGGAGTCCGAGGGGATGTTCTGCACGGGCACGCTGATCCACCCGGAGGTGGTGCTGTTCGCGGCGCACTGCATGGACCCCGACTCGTCGTGGGCGACGCCCGGCAGCGTGATGTTCGGCGAGGACGTCAAGGCGCCGATCCGCAAGGTGCCGGTGCAGGACTGCGGGATGCACCCCGAGTGGCAGACCAAGGGCATCGACCTCGCGGTCTGCACGCTGCAGGCGCCGGTGCGCGGGCTGCCGATCGTGCCGCTGCTGATGGGCTGCGAGGTCGACCAGCTGAAGCCGGGCGTGGGCGTGACGATCGTCGGGTTCGGCGCGTCGACGGCGATCCAGGACCCCGAGGGCGAGGTCCACACCGATGGCGCGGGCCTGAAGCGCTTCACCCGCCAGACGATCACCGACGTGCTGCCGAAGCGCAACGACGTGATCATGATCGGGCCCAACACCGGCGGGTGCTTCGGCGACTCCGGCGGGCCGGCGATGGTCCAGCTCACCGACGGCACGTGGCGGGTGTTCGGCGCGGCGTCGACGCTGCACCCCGACTTCGAGCCCGATCCGAACGGGGAGATCTGCGGGCTCGGCACGGTCTACGAGATCGCGTATCAGCACGTCGACTGGCTCGAGTCGTTCACCAGCCGCGACGTGACGCCGTGCCACGACGCCGACGGCACCTGGAACCCGAGCGCCGGCTGCGGCGGGTTCCCGTTCTTCCCGGGCGTGCCGGAGAGCACCTGGCTCGACGCCTGCGAGACCGAACAGCTCGGCACGCTCAGCGGGACCTGCGGGCCGCCGTTCAACACCAACCCGCCGCCGCCGGATCCACCTCCGGACCCGCCGCCGCCGCCTCCTCCGCCGCCCGAGCCGGATCCGACGGTGCCGACCGACCCGGGGCCCATCGACCCGAGCGAGACCGAGACCGAGACCGAGACCGACTCGGAGACCGCCGGACAGGACGACGACGGCGGCGAGAAGGGCTGCGGCTGCCGCAGCGACGATTTTAATTATGGTGATGCGTCGGGGCTCGCGGTGTTCGGGCTGCTCGCGCTGCGACGTCGGCGGCGGTGAGGCTCGGCGAGCGACTGTCTGAGAGGACAGGTGTTCGTCGACGTGAGAGAGCGCCTGTCCGATGGGACAGGCGCTCGCTCGTCGGCCGGAGGGGTCAGGCGCGGCGGAGCAGGCGGCCGAGGCGGCCGAGGATGCGGGCGCCGGTCCAGGCCGAGAGCAGGCCGGCGGGGGTCCAGAACACGGCGTAGTAGTAGACGATGTAGCGGACGTCGGCGTCGGCCGCGAGGGCGAGGGTGATGCCGGTGAGGCACAGCAGGCCGAGGCCGGTGAGGCACAGCAGCAGGGCGCCGACGAGCTTGCGGGCGACGGCGAGGAGCTCGCTGACGGCGAGCATGACGGCGAGCACGAGCGCGAGGGTGGCGGTCTCGGGGACGACGGGCTGCGTCCAGGCGTAGACGAGCAGCATCGGCAGGGCGACGAGGTTGGCGCCGATGGTCCAGCGCAGCGCGACGATCACCGGGTCGGAGGCCTGCCAGACGGGGTTGGTGTGGGCGCCGTCGCGGAAGGCGCGGCGGACGTCGGCGGAGAGCAGGCCGACGAGCGCGAGGCAGACCCCGCCGAACACGGTGCCGGTCGACCAGGTGGCGAGGCCGGGGTCGGCGAGGGAGCCGAGGCCGTTGAGGCCGGCGCTGAGGGCCCCGACGACGGCGCCGGCGCAGGCGAGCCACCAGGCCCAGAGGCGTCGGCGGGCGACGCCGAGGATGGTGAGGGTGCAGACGGCGGCGAATATGGCGGCGACCGGGCCGCGCTCACCGGCGAGGATGCCGACGTCGTGGCCGAGCTGGTCGGCGACCCACATGGCGGGCGGGACGGCGAGGCCGACCGAGCCGAGCAGGAGGCGCGCGCCGATGTGGCGGCACCAGGTGGCGTAGCCGATGAGCAGGCCCCAGATGACGATCGCGGCGGCGAAGGCCTGCTGGGTCGGGCCGACGCCGACGATGCCGCGGCTGGTGGCCCACACGGTGACGCCGGCCACCAGCGAGCAGGCGAGCAGGACGGCGAACAACGCCGGTCCGCGGCGCGCCGGCGGGGTCGAGGAGCTGTCGGACCGGGAGCGCGCGGGAGCGGACATGCGGGGCATCGACTCCCGGCAACGCGCGACTATTCCGGAAGATCCATGTGACGGCGGAGGAACGTGCCGAGGCGGGCGACCGCGCGGCGAGCCTCGGGCAGGAAGCCGAAGATCTGCCACACGTGGATCATGTGGTCCCAGACCTCGAGCTCGGCCCTGCCGCCCGCGGCCTGGATGCGGGCGACGAGCCGACGCGCGTCGTCCAGCAGCACCTCGCGGCCGCCGACCTGCACGAGCATCGGCGCGAGTTCCTTCAAGTCGGCGTGGATCGGCGAGACCAGCGGGTGGCGCACGTCGCCGGCCTCGCCGACGTAGTAGCGGGCGAAGATCGGGATGCCGATCGGCGTGAGCATGGGGTCGAGGTGCGCGTGGGTCTTGATTGTCTCGCCGGCGCCCTCGAGGTCGACCCACGGCGACAGGCAGATCGCGGCCGCGGGCTGCGGGAGGCCGCGCTCGCGGGCCGAGAGGAGGGTCGCGACGGTCAGGCCGCCGCCGGCCGAGTCGCCGCCGATCGCCAGCTTGTTGGCCGAGATGCCCTGTCCCAGGAGCCAGGTGTAGGCGGCGACGGCGTCGTCGAGCGCGGCCGGGAACACGTGCTCGGGGGCGAGGCGGTAGTCGATCGCCAGCACGCGGGCGGCGCTGTGGCGGCTGAGCTCGCCGGTGAGGTAGCGGTGCGAGACGGGCGAGCCGCTGACGTAGCCGCCGCCGTGGAGGTAGAGCAGCGCGTGGCCAGGGCGCGCGCCGGGGGCCTCGACCCACTCGCCGGGTACGCCGCCGACGTCGACGGCGGACCAGCGGACGTCCTTCGCCGGTCGCAGGCGCTCGCCGGTGCGCTCGAGGGCCCGGCGCACGCCGCGGTAGCCGGGGCTCGGCTTGTTGCGGCGCTGGCGACGGACGATGAAGCCCATGACGCCGACCAGGAGGCGGTTTTGCCAGCTCTGCCAGCTCGAGTCGGTCACGGTGCGGCTGTCCTTTGGGGCAGGCTGTGGGCGAGCACGCCGGCGTCGACGCCGGGGGTGACGTACCTGGGGCCGATGCCCCACGCGAGCGGGGAGCGGATCCAGGGCGAGGAGCAGAGGATGTTGGGGACCTCGCCGCCGGGGGCGCCGCGGTCGACGAGGGTCTTCTCGACGATCATCGAGGTGTACTGCGACATGGCGCTCTCGAGGGCGTTGCCGTTGAGCACGACCTCGGCGCCGTACTTGCGGCGGTGCTCGCGGAGGCTGCGCAGGCCGGAGGCCTCGGGCGTGTAACACTCGGGGGCGATCGCGTTCTCGGACACGGCGTAGACGCCGCGGCCGGGGGCGTTGAAGACGATCGAGTGGTTGCCGAGGGTGTGCCCGGGGGTCCACACCAGCGCGAGGCCGGGGCCGAGCCAGGCGGAGCCCTCGAGGGCGATGATGCGGTCGTCGGGCACGCCGTCGAGGGCCTCGGGGATCCACCACGGGCGCTGGAGCGGGTGGATCTCGCGGAGGCTCTCGAGCTCGCGGCGGTTGACCAGCAGCCTGGCCTGCGGATAGAGCGGCGCGCCGCCGCGCTCGCCGACGAGGCCGCGGCGCAGGTCCTGGACGTGGAGGTGATCGAAGGTGACGTAGTCGATGCGCGCCGGGTCGACGCCGAGGCGGCGCAGGCGGGTGACCGGGTCGGCGGCGAGCTTGACGACGTCGGCCGGGACGAACGGGAGCAGCTCGCGGCGGGCCTGGTCGAAGAAACCTGCCCTCGCGGACAGGTCGGCCTCGGTCGGGTTGACCAGCAGGGTGCGGGCGCGGCCGTCCCAGTCGAGGAACTCGATCAGGTTCATGCGGTTGCGCATCAGCAGGTACTTGGCCCTGGTGGGCGCGGCCTGCCAGAAGCCGAAGGCGACCGGGTACGGGAACGGCAGCAGGTCGATCGTGCGGATGCCGCGGACCACGCCGGCCTGGCGGAAGGCGCGGGCGAAGCCGCCGGCGCGCTCGCGCAGGTCGGCGAGCCGCGGGCCGGGGCGCGGCTCTCGCCAGCCGTCGTCGAGGTCGGGGATGTCGCGGAAGCCGAGAATTTTTAGATCGGACGCAGTGGTGCCGCGCGGCTCGAGGGTCGCGGTCGTCATGGGGATCGCTTGTACCACGGCGAGGCGCGGCGTCATCCTGTCCTCGGGGACAGGTGGTGTCAGGCCATCGCGCGCAGGCGGGCCGCGAGCGCGGTGAGCGGCTCGGGGTGAGCGGCGAGCAAGGCCGCGAGCGGTGGGGCGGTGTCAGGCCATCGCGCGCAGGCGGGCCGCGAGCGCGGTGAGCGGCTCGGGGTGAGCGGCGAGCAAGGCCGCGAGCGGTGAGGCCGGGGCGGCCGCGTGCGGTGTGGCGGCGACGACGGAGGCCGGGGCAGGAGCGGCGCTCGTCGCGGTCGGGGCGGCGGGTTCGGGCTCGGCGCTCGCGCCTTCGGGGGCCCAGGTGGCGGCGAGGCCGAGGCGGGCGGCGAGGGCGTCGAGGGCGGCCGGCTCGGCGCGCAGCAGGCCGGCGACCGCCTGCTCGCGCGGGGAGCGTTCGATCGCGGGTGCACGCGCGGGCGTCGGCGCGGCGGGAGCGGCGGTCGGAGCCGCGGCGGGAGCGGGCGGAGGAGCGACGGGGACGCTGCGCTCCCACGCGAACTCGTGCCTCGGCAGCGCGGCGATGTCCTTCGGGAACGCGAGCCCCGCCTCTTTAATTAAAGTCTGCATGAGGCCGCTGCCGAGCGGGCGCAGGGTGACGACCAGCTTGGGCAGCCAGGGGACCAGGACCTCGTCGGGCAGCAGGGCGAAGGCGCGGCTGAGGAACTCGACGGCGAGGCGGGAGATCCTCGGCGTGAACTCGAGGGCGAGCAGGAAGCCGGCCATGTACTCCGGGAAGGCCGGGAGCAGCAGCGGGCTGGTGAGCAGGTGCATGAAGTCGTCGCGGATCGCGGCCTCGTCGCGCTGGCCGAGGATCCACTGGGCGGCCCAGTGTAGGGCGATCTTCGGCGGGTCCTCGGGCTCGGCGTGGCCGACGGCGATGAGCAGCTGGCTGCGCTCACAGCCCATGGCGAAGGCGAGGGCCTCTTGCGTGAAGATGAAGGCCAACATCGCGGCGAGCTGGCGCGGCGTGGTGCCGCGGTCGCTGAAGGCGGTCGGGAGCAGGGTCGCGTAGTGGCGGTAGCCGGTGGACACGAAGTCCTGGATCCACTCGGGCAGGCCGATCGTGCGGTAGTAGTGCACGAGGCCGCGGACGCGCTGGAAGATGTCGGGGGCGTCGGCGGCGTCGGTCTCCTGGCGCAGCAGCTCGGTGGCGCGGAGGCCGAGCTCGCGGGTGAGGCGGCCGCTGCGGAGGTAGAGCACGCTGTCCTCGGCGGCCTCGAGCGCCTTCGAGGCGCGGGCGGTCGGGTCGAAGGCCTTGGTCTTCAGGCGCTTCTCGAGGACGGCTTCAATTGTCAAACCCTCGTAGCCGATCTGGATCAGCGAGCCTTGCGACTTGCCGATCTCGATGTCCCACGACTCCTGCTTGGGTTTGTGGCCGAGGGTGCGCTCGCCCATGATCGGGCGGACGGCGGCGCCGAGGTATTTGAGGCGCCATAGCAGGTCGGACACGGGGCCGAGCTCGGGGCGGCCCTGGATGTCCATGAGGGCGCGCTGGATCCGGCTCGACTTCAAGTCGATGCCGAGCACGGCGAGGCGGTCGTAGACGTCCTTGGCGAGCGGCGGCAGCGACTCGTAGCCGACGCGGCCGAGGCGGTCGCCGCCGAGCAGGATCTGGCACAGGCGCTGGACGTTGCGCCGTCCGGGCACGCGGTCCTTCTCGAGGCAGGTGATCGCGGCGTCCTGGAAGTCGTACGGCGAGGGGTGCGGGCGGTCGCGCAGGCGGGCCAGCAGGTTGGAGGTGTGGAGGATCGCGATGGTGTCGGCCGTCGAGGCGCCGTAGCCGTGCTTGCGCGCGAGCTGGACGATCTCGATGCACCAGCGCATGAGCTGCTCGTCGTCGGCGGCGATGAACTCGGGCGGGCGGGTGAGGAAGGCGCGCAGGCCGGCGTCGGTCGCGGCGATGGTCGGGGGCGTGGCTGTCGCGACGGGTTTGCGGACGGTGACGCCGGCCTTCGCGACCTTCTCCGCGGTGATGCGATAGGGCGTGATGTTGAGGCTGGCGAGGCCCTTCTCCCACATCGACTGCGCGATCGAGATCTCGCCGGCGGGCATGTCGAACTGGTGCTCGATCGCCGAGTACGAGGAGGGCACGACGCCGTAGAACCACTTGCTGTCGGTGCGCGGGGGGATCTTCCAGTCCGACCCGCCCTTGCTGCCGAACTCGGGGATCGGGCTGACGGCGTGGATCGCCCCGCACACGTACATGGCGTCCTTCGGGTCGATCTTGTGCTCCTTTAAATATTCGCGGATGCGCTGCCACATGTAGCGCTCGCGCTCGACGTCGGCGGTGCGGTCGCGCTCGGTGATGCCGATGCGGCGCAGCAGCGAGCCGACGAGGAAGAACACTTGGCGGTAGGTGGCGTAGTCGGCGGAGAGGGTCGGGCCCTCGACGTACTGCGTCCACCACTCGCTGTAGTGGCGCACCCGGGCGTTGCGCAGCAGCACGTCGACGAACTCGCCGAAGGTGGGCTGGGTCGCGCCGATCTGCAGGCCGATCGCGCCGCCGTGGAGGTTGGTGGTGTCGCCGCTGCCCGACTCCTCTTCGCCCTCGCTGGTCTCCGGCGGGGGCTCGCCGGGGTCGGCCTCGCTGGCCTCGGAGCCCGGGGGCGGGCCGCCGCGCGGCATCCACTGGAACACGTGGTCGACCGAGCGGTCGACGAACACGAGCCTGGTGTCGGCGTGCTGCAGGCTGTGGGCGATCGCCTGGTACTCGGCGCTGAACTCGGTCAGCGGCAGCACGCAGTTTAGCGGGGTCCACTCGACCGGGAAGGCCGGGGCCTCGGGCGCGTAGGCCTGCAGCGCGACCGGGAAGCGGCAGTGCTGCAGGCCGGCGAGCGCGGCGTTCAGATCCTCGCAGCCCTCCATGAAGATGACCTTCGGCGGGCGGGCTCTGAGGCGCTGGACCATGTGCAGCGCGGAGGACGGCGAGTGGTGCTTGACCGGGAAGACCTCGACGGGCTCGCTGGTGGCGCGCGTGACGTCCTCGACCATGGCCCGCAGGAGCGCGCCGAGGTGGGCCGAGTCGCCGACGAACGCGGCGGCGGCGGCCTCCAGCTGGGTGCGCAGGGCCGCGAGCGCGGGGTCCTTCAGGGCGGAGTCGAGGGCGGTCACCGCGGGTCCTTACTTGAAGGAGGAGAGGGCCTGCTTGCCGCCGGCGACGAACGACTCCCACTCGGGGCCGCGGCCGGAGCCGGCGGGTTCGGGTTTAGCGTCCTTGTCGTCGCCGGCCTTGCGGCGCTTGGGCTTGGTGTCGTCGCCGGCGCCCGCGTGCCAGAATTTATTTAAAATCGAGACGTCCTCGGGGACGCGGCGGACGAGCGAGCCGACGAGCGAGCGGGCCAGGGTGTCGGGTTTAAGAGTGCGGTCGCCGAAGAAGTTGCCGTGCAGCAGGGCGTCCTCGAGCACGCCGATCTGCTCGGCGGTCGACAGCGAGGACTCGAGGCGTGCGTCCTCGCCCGAGGCGTTGGCCATGGTCTCGCGCAGGTCGGCGAAGGTCTGCAGGAGGATGTCGAGCATGGTCGGCGGGAGGTCCATGCTGATGGTGTGGCGGGCCATGAGCTCGCGCGTACGGAACAGGACGATCTCCTTCTCCGACTTCTTGTTGGTGACGATGGGGATCGTCACGAAGTTGAAGCGGCGTTTAAGGGCGGTCGACAGCTCGTTGACGCCGCGGTCGCGGCTGTTGGCCGTGGCGATCATGTTGAAGCCGGGCTTGGCGTAGACGACGTTGTGCTCGCCGTGGAGCTCGGGGATGGTGATGTACTTCTCCGAGAGGATCGAGATCAGCGCGTCCTGGACGTCGGAGGAGCAGCGGGTCAGCTCCTCGAAGCGGCCCATCTCGCCGCGCATCATCGCGGTCATGATCGGCGAGCTGATCATCGAGTCCTTCGACTGACCGCTGGCGATCACCATGGCCACGTTCCACGAGTACTTGATGTGGTCCTCGGTGGTGCCGGCGGTGCCCTGGACGACGTGCGTCGAGTTGCCGGAGATCGCGGCGGCGAGCAGCTCGGCGAGCCAGCTCTTGCCGGTGCCGGGGTCGCCGATCAGCAGCAGGCCGCGGTCCGACGCGAGGGTGACGATGGCGCGCTCGACCAGCGAGGCGTCGCCGAAGAACTTCTGGGCGATCGGGCGGTCGAACTTGTCGGTCGGGCCGGCGCCGAGGATGAAGGTGCGGATCATCCGCGGCGAGAGCCTCCAGGCGAACGGCTTGTGGTCCTGGTCGACGCCGGCGAGGTAGGCGAGCTCGTCTTTGTACTTCTCCTCGGCCGGCATGCGCAGCTTGGTCTCGCTGCCGGCGGCGGTGGTCGAGGCGGCCGCGGTGGTCGCGGCAGCGGCCGGGGCGGCGGCGGGGGTGGTCTCGGACGTGGTCTTCTTGGCCATCGCGGCTACATCACCTTCTTGATCTGCTCGATCAGCTTCTTGGGGCTGCCGTGGAGGATCGGCGCGCCGAGCTCTTTGAATTTGTCGCGGTACTCGGGGTTGACCGAGAAGTAGCCGGTCGTGTGCAGCGACCCGACCGGGATGAGGTGCACGCCCGACTCCTTCCACTGGCGCAGGACCGAGAAGAAGTCGCTCCAGTCATAAAAGTCGGAGATGACGACCACGGCGGTGTGCCGCGGCGACTGGATGTACGGGGCCGCGGTGTCGAGCGCGAGCCGCATGTCGTTGCCGCCGCCGAGCTTGGTGCGCAGCAGGGTCTCGACCGGGTCGTGCACGTAGGGGGTGAGGTCGATGACGCGGGTGTCGAAGGCGATCAGGGCGACGTCGACGTTGGGGAGGCCGGCGAAGATCGAGGCGAGGATGGTGGTCTGGACCATCGCCGAGGTCATCGAGCCCGACTGGTCGACGACGATGATGAGCTTGGTCGGCAGCGACTTCTTGCCGGCGTGGCGGAAGAACAGGCGGTCGACGTAGAGGCGGCGCTCCTTGGGGTCCCAGTTGGTCAGGTTCTTCCAGATCGTCCGCTTCATGTCGAGGTTGCGGAAGATCCGCCGCGGCGGGATGCGCTTGTCCTGCACGCGCGACATGGCCTGGCGCATCTGCAATCGCAAAACTTTGGCGAGGTCCTCGACGAACCGGGCGATCAGCTTCTTGGCGTTGGCGAGCGCGGGGCCGGTGAGGTTGCCCTTGTCCCACAGGAGCTGCTCGACCAGGGCCATCGAGGGGGTGAGGCGCTCGGCCAGCGCGGGATCTTTTAAGACCTCGCGCAGGTCCATGCGGTGGATCATGTCGGCCTCGAGGACCGAGAGACCCGCGCGCAGCTCGTCGTCGCCGATCGGCGGGCGCGAGGCCACGCCGCCTCCGCCGCTCGGAGCGCCGCCGGACTGGCTGTGGCCGCTGCCGGGGGTGCGCAGCGAGCCCGGAGGCAGGCCCAATGCGCCCTCCAGCCACTCGACGTCCTTGGCCCACGCGCCGTACTGCTGGGCCGTGACCGAGCCCTGGGTGTTGGGGCCGAACGCGTTTAATAAAAGTTTGCTGACGACGAGGGCGCGCTGGACGGTGCCTTGCAGGTCGGTGGGCTCGACCGAGGGCGGGGCTTCTTCGGGTTCGAAGCCTGGCAGCGGGCGCGAGAAGTCGGGGCGCAGCTTTGGGAACTTGTGGACCAGGAGCTCGATCGAGATCTTGGGGTCGAGCAGCTCGGGCGGGACGTCGGCGACCTTGGCCAGCGACTTGGCGAGGTTCTCGAGGTTCTGGGCGGCGTCGCCTTGATCGAAGAGGGCCGAGACGAGCCGCCAGTACAGGCCCTGACGGGTCCGCTGTAGCAGGGCCGGGTCGTTGCTGTCGGGGCGCATGGTGGTCAGCTCTTCTTGCGGAGCAGCTTGCCCGCCCGCTCCTGAAGGATCGCCAGGTTGTTGCTCGACTTGGCCTTCTTGCGGGCTTCGCTGAGGCCGGTGCCGACCATGCGCGGGACGGGCTTGCCGTTGTCGATGGCGACGGGCTGCAGCGACCAGGCGCCGCCGTCGAAGCGCAAGATGGCGACCACGGCCTTGGTCTTGGCGAGGTCGTCGGGGGCGATGTCGTCGCTGTCGGGCCAGCGCACGAGGTCGACCGGGAGCTTGGCGAGGGTCGAGCGGTTGTTCTCTTTAATAATCGTGGCGTCGTTGCCGGCGAGGTAGACGAGCTCCTCGAGCAGGGCCGGGTGGCGCGCGTCGGGCTCGTAGCCGGGGCGGTTGGCGGGTGGGCTGGCGAGCACCGTCGCGGCGACCTCGATCGGCTTGATTTTGGCGTCGAGGCTGGCCCTGGCGTCGTTCCAGATCAGGTCGCCGTCGGCGGTCAGCGGCATGCCGTCGATCTTCAGCGCCTGGCCGGCGCTGAGGGCTGTGAGCAGCTTGTCGCCGAGGGTGGCGAGGCGGGCGGCGACGTCCTCGCCCTCGAGCACGTCGACCTTGAACGCGGCGAGGCTGGTGCGGACGAGGCGCGGGCCGCTCGCCTCGCGCAGCACGCCGTGCGCGACGAGGCTGACGACGTTGCTGTGCTGGCGCAGGTCGGTGGCGAGGATCGCGAGCACGCCGCTGGCCGGGCGGGTGGGGCCGGCGGCCTTCGGCGCGAGCGCGAGGACCATGGCGCGCGACCACAGGTCGACCCAGCGCTGCCGGGGGATCTCCGGCGAGCCGTGCGCGGGGAACATCGCCAGCAGCTCGTCGAGGAAGCCGGTGAGGAGGGCCGCGACGCGGATCAGCGCGGGCTCCTCGAGGATCGCGTCGAGCGTCGACTGGAACGGCAGCAGGCTGTCGACCTCGAGGTTGGCGAAGCCGGCGATCGCCAGCTCCATCAGCCACTGGCGGGTGCTCTCGAGCAGGACGGCGGCCTTCGGCGGCGGGGCCTGGGCGGCGGCCGGCGGGATGTCCTCGCGGACAGGTCGCGGGCGGCCGAGGGCGGCGCAGGCCTGGGCCTGCAGGGCGTCGTGCATGGCGCCGAGGGCCGCGGCGCGGGCGACGGCGACCACGGCGAAGTGACGATCGACGAACTCGGAGCGCGAGAGGCCGGCGACGGCGGTCGCGAGCTCGTCGCCGAGCGGCGTGCCGTGGAAGGAGCGCTGCAGGGCGCCGAGGGTCTCGAGGTGGGCGTTCGAGAGGCGGCCGAAGCCGGAGATGAACGCGTCGTCGAGGCCGGCGAGCACCTCGGCGGTCTGCTGCACGGGTTCGGGGACGGTGCGGAGGTCACTGAGAGGCATCAGCGCACGAACCAGGCCATCTCCGGCAGCGGGGCGGCGACGGGCGAGAGGTGGATGTACTGCAGGTAGGTGAGGAAGCGGCTGAAGACCATGCCGACCTCGATCTTGTGCTGGCCGCCTTTGATGAAGCGCAGCAGGTCGCCGCCGCGCTTGACCTTGTCGGGCTCGGCGGCGAGTCCGAGGTAGGAGATCACGCGGCCGGGGCCGAACTGCAGCACGGCCTCGTCGAGCAGCTGGGTGAGGTGCTTGCAGGGCGAGCCGCGCAGGCCGCCGCACGGGCGGTTGTTGTTGGTGCTGCAGTTGTAGTTGCCGGTGCCGGCGGCGAAGTAGGCGACGTAGACGCGCTCGATGTCGGAGCCGCTCGACACGACGCCTTGCAGGCGCCCGGCGTGGAGCTCGACGAACGGGACATCTTTGACCTTGCGCGGCCGCGCGAGCGAGCGCGGCTTGATCACGGAGCGGAGGGGGTCGACGGTCATCGTCGGGCGCACGGTACCGCGGGGGGAGACTGGGGACAATGCGTGTGTGTATCTACTTCGGATCAGGGCGAAATCGATCCGGTGAGGGGTGAGAACACCTGATAGGCTGCGTGTGGAGGGCAATTTGGCGAACTGTCCGCGCTGCTTCGAGGAGGACGCGCTGGCGCACCGCGGCGGGGCGCCGGAGGCCCGCGGGTGCGCCGCGTGCAAGGGGGTGTGGCTGTCGCAGGCGGCGGCGAAGCGGCTGATCGAGGGGCCGTTCGGGCCGCTGTCGGGGCTGGCGACGCTGGCGACGCGGGCGTCGCTGTGCTGCCCGGACTGCGGGGCGCCGCTCGAGCGCCGGCAGGTCGCGGGGGTCGAGATCGACGTGTGCCCGCGCGACGGAGTGTGGTTCGACCACACGGAGGTCGAGCGCGTGCAGGCGGCGGCGCGGCGGCCTCGCGGCGACGACGGGCTGGCGACCGCGGGCGTGGCGGTGCTCGGCACGGCGGTCGCCGCGGAGGTGGTGGCCGCGACGATCTACGCGCCGATGCAGCGGCCGGGGCCGCAGGCGGCGCAGGCCGACGGGGGGGCGCTCGTCGATGTCGCGGACGGGGTGATCGACGTGGGCGCGACGGCCATCGACGTCGCGGCGAGCGGGGCCGAGGTGGTCGGCGCGGCGCTCGTCGACAGCGGGACGGTCGAGGTGGTCGGCGCGGCGCTCGACGGCGGGACTGTCGAGGTCGTCGGCGCGACCGTCGAGGCCGGCGCGGGGGCCCTCGACGTGCTGGCGAGCATCTTCGAGGGGATCTTCAACTTTTAGCGCGGGGCGGCGGCCAGGTTGCCGCCGTCGACCGGGACGACCGCGCCGGTGGTGCTGCGGGCGAGCGCGAGGCTTAATAATGCCTCGGCGACGTCGGCGGCGGTGACCTCGCGCGCCAGCAGGTTGGCCTGGAAGTAGGCGTCGGGCGCGAGGCCGCGGGCGGCGGCGCGGGCCTCGACGACCTCGGGCGGGAACAGGCCGGTGCGCACGCGGTCGGCGTTGACGGCGTTGGCTCGCACGCCGTGGCGCGCGCCCTCGAGGGCGTGCTGCTTCATGAGGGCGACGAGCGCGGCCTTGGCGACGGCGTAGGGGCCGAAGCCCTCGCCGGGGTTGAAGGCGGCCTTGGAGGCGTTGAACAGCAAGAAGCCGCCGGTGGCCTGGCGGGTCAGCACGTCCACGGCGGCGGCGGCGACCCACTGGTGCGAGAGGAGGTTGAGCTCGAGGCTGGCCCGAAGGACATCCTCGGGGCAGCGGGCGATCGGCGCCTGGTAGGCGGCGCCGGCGTTCGAGACCACGCCGTCGAGGCCGCCGAAGCGCAGCACGGCGTTTTTAATTGAGGCCTCGACGGCGCGGCGGTCGGTGACGTCGAGGGCTTCGAACGCGGCGCCGAGCGGACGCGCGGCGGCGGCGAGGCGCTCGGCGTCGCGGTCGACGAGGTAGAGGTGCGCGCCGGCGGCGGAGAACTTCTGGGCGGCCGCGAGGCCGATGCCGGAGGCGGCGCCGGTGACGTACACGACCTGCCCCGCCAGCGGTTTGATGGTCTTTGTGGCGCCGAGCTTGGCTTGCTCGAGCGACCAGTACTCCATGTCGAAGATGTCGCCGTCGGGCAGGGCCTGGTAGCGGCCGACGGCCTCGGCGTCGCGGATCACGCCGACGGTGTGCACGAAGATGTCGGCGGCGATCCTGGCGGCGCGCTCGTCGGCGCCGGCGGTGACGAGGCCGAGGCCGGGGATCAACAAGACTCGAGGGTCCGGGTCGAGCATGACCTTGCGGACATCTTTGATCGTGCACTGCGCCTCGAAGTAGGCGGTGTAGGCCTCGCGGTAGGCGGCGAGGGCGTCGGCGATGGCGGTGCGCAGGGGCTGGCCCTCGAGGCCGTGGAGGTCGAGCACGAGGGGGCGCTGCTTGGTGCGGATGACGTGGTCGGGGGTCGCGGGGCCGCGGAGCAGGTCGCGGACGCCGGGGTCGTCGGCGAGGGCGAGGGCGTCCGGGTCGCGGCGCCAGTGGAGGATCGTCCGGCGCTCGGAGGTCGACAGCAGGCCGCGCAGCGTGGGGGCGACGGCGGCGTAGTCGAGCGCGGGGCGGGCGGGGACGGAGATCTTGCTGCGTCGAGCGGCGATGTGCCGCTCGGCGCGGGTGACGGCGGCGATGTGGCGCTCGTAGCTGTCGCGGGCGTCGTCGGCGAAGCTAAAAAGGCCGTGATTTAATAGTATGAGGCCGTGGCAGTCGGGGTTCTTCTCGTAGACCTCGGCGGCCAGCTTGGCGAGGGCGAAGCCCGGCATGATGTAGGGGACGACGGCGTAGGCGGGGCCGAAGACGTCGCGGGCGAGCGCCTCGGCGCGCGGCTGGTCGACGATCGCCAGCACGGCGTCGGCGTGCGAGTGGTCGATGAAGCGGTGGGGGATGAAGGCGTGCAACAGCGCCTCGACCGAGGGGTTGGGGGCGGAGGCGTCGAGCATGCGCGTGCGCACCGCGTTGACCATGGCCTCGTCGCCGAGCGACTCGAGGGCGCGCAGGGCCTGCAGCGGGGCGAGGCGGACGGCGGGGAAGCCGGGCGGCTCGATTTCGCCGAGGTCCCAGCCGCTGCCCTTGATGCACGCGACGCGGGTGGGCTGGCCGAGGTCGTCGAGGACGTCGGTCTTCACCGAGGTGTTGCCGCCGCCGTGCAGCACGAGGGCCGGGTCGCCGCCGATCAGGCGCGAGGTGTAGACGCGGAGGGCGAGGTCCGCGTTGCAGGTGGGGTAGCGCCGGGTGTAGTGCTCCACCGCGGCGCGGGCGTCGTCGTCGGACCAGGCGCTGCGCATGATTTGTCAAATTCCGTAGGTCTGTTGCAGGTACTCGACGATGTGGGCCGACTCGAACCGACCGGCGCCGGTGTTGGGGTCTTCGAGGTAGGGGAACTGCAGCTTGCCGAGGCGGTTGCGGAAGGCGGGGCGCTTCTCGCTGCCTTTGCCCGTGGTGCGGAGGACGTAGGGGAGCTCGAGCTCGCAGAGGGCCTCGCGGACGATGCGGCAGTAGGGCGAGGCCTCGAAGGCCCACAGCTCGAGCGGCTGCTCGGGGGCGCGCGAGGGGCGGGCCCGCATGCCGCGCGGGAAGCGGAGCAGCGAGCCGGCGGAGCCGCTGGCGACCGTCCACGGGCCGAGGCGCAGCGACAGCGGGATGGTGCCGTCGCCGTAGTGCTCGGCGAGGTACTGCAGGATCTCGCTCGACTCGTACATCGCGGCGCCGGTGTTCGGGTCGACGAGGTAGGGGAACTGGGCCTTGCCGCCGCGGGCGACGACCTCGCCGCGGAAGCGGGCGCCGTTCTTCGGGCACGGGAAGATCTTGGCGTCGAGGTCGAGGAAGGTCAGCATGTCGCGGACCTTGCGGCAGAACGGGCAGGCCTCGAACTCGTAGAGCTCGAGCAGCTGCGCCGGGCGCGGGCCGGTGTGCGCGACGCGGACGCCGGCGGGGAGGCGCAGCCCCTGGGCCATGAACGCGGTGGCGACGTCGAGGATGCGGGACATCGGCCACCGATGTAGCGCGAAGCGGGAGGAATGCCCAGGCTCAGCGCGCGGCGAAGGCGGCCATCAGGCGCGCGGGGTCGACGTTGCCTGCGGGCGGGGGCTGGACCTCGGCGAGCGCGGTCATGTCGTGGACGTAGGCGGGGCGGCGCATGCCGACGAGGACGGCGCTGACGGCCGCGGGCGGGGGCGCGGCGAGCAGGGCGAGCACGGCGCGCTGGCTGAGCGAGAGCTCGATCCAGGCCTCGGGGATCGCCGGGGCGAGGCGGTCGCCGATCGCCTCGAGGGCGGCCTGGGCGCGGGCTCGAAAGCCGTCCTCGACGCCGTCGAGGGCGGCGAGCAGGGCGGCGCCGTAGTCGTCCCACCAGGCGCGAAAGGCTTGCAGGGTGTCGCCCGCGAGCTGCGCGAGCAGGGTGTTGCTGACCTGGCCCATGTGCGTGGCGATCACGCCGTTGCGCACGTGCAGCCAGTGCTGGAGGTCGCGGATCGAGTCGAGGCCGCGGCCGAGCTCGTGGGCCCAGCGGAAGGTGTGGTGGATCAGCTGGTCGCGGAGGGCGGGGTCGTCGGCGAGCTCGTCGGCGACGCGCGGGCCGAGCTCGCGGCGCCAGGCGTCCTCGCGGGCCTCGGCGGCGCGCAGCAGCGGGGCGGGGTCGCGGGGCTGGCCTTTGGGACCTGTCACATCGGCCAGGCGGATGGTCTGCGGGGGGTCGGCGATGAAGGCGTTGAGCGGGCGGTTGGCGAGCACGCCGAGGTCGTCGCTCGCGGCGACGGCGAGCGGGGAGGCGGGGTCGTCGGGGGCGAAGGCGCCGAGCTCGTAGAGGTTGCGCGGGAGCTGGGCGACGGCGAAGTGGTGGGCGTCGCCGCCGACCTCGCGGGCGATCGCCAGCATGCGCGCGAGGTCGGTGCGGTCGGCGGCGTCGGGCGCGGAGGCGAGGCTGTTGGAGGACACGCCGTACCAGGCGATCTCGCCGCGCTGGACGGCCCGCTCGAGGAACTCGCAGGCGGCGCGGACGCGGGCGTAGAAGGCGTCGCGGTCGGCCTCGTCGACGCGGCCGCGGCGGTTGCGGCGGTCGATGAAGAAGTACTCGGGGTTGTGCAGCAGCAGCACGTCGACGGTCTCGAGGCCGAGGCGGGCGCGGGAGGTCGCCAGCTGGTCGGCGAGGTACTCGGGGTGGATGCAGTGCCAGCACTCGGGCTGGTACTCGACGACGTCGGGGTAGCCGCGGCGGCGGCCGTGCGCGAGCGCCTCGCCCTGCATGTAGCCGATCTTGGTGACGACGACGACGGCCTCGCGGGCGAGCGTGCCGGCCTCGACGAGGCCGCGGAGGCCGGCGCCGATCAGGCGCTCGCTGCCGCCGTCGGTGTAGTTGGCGCTGGTGTCGACGAGGTTGACCCCGGCGCGCAGGGCCTCGTCGAAGGCCTGGCGGTGCATGGGGACGTCGATGTGCACGCGGTAGCCGCCGAAGCCGACCGGACTGACGCGGAGGTCGGTGCGGCCGAGACGGCGCGGGGTCAGGCCGAGGCGTCGCGCGGCGGCGGCGGTCGCGTCCGGGGTTGCGCGACCGGTGAGCGGAGGCGGCGCGTCTTCGTGCATGGTGACGCGGGCATGCCACACGCGCGTGCCGGGCGGCAAGCGTCTCGCCGCGGGTGGCCGGCGGGGCGAGGTGATGCGCCGCGGAGGAGCGTCGCTGCGTGGGCACGATCACCTCGCGCGTGGTCGAGAGAACCCGGACGCTCGCGCTGCAATTCGCTGCGCGGCGGGCGAACGGGCCCGGCGGCGGCCTCTCGGCGATCTTTCGGGTTGCGCGTGCACGATTCGCGACGACGACGGCGGGGCGGGCGACGCGGGGCGCTGCAGGTCGCGGCGGCTTTGTGTCACCATGGGCCGTGGACCTGCGCGCCAGCGCGGGGCACGCCGAATTCGCGCAGCGACCGACCAGCCGCCCCATGCTCAGCGCCCTGCGAGTCTTGCTCGAGTACCTCCGGCCCTACCGGATGCAGGTGACGTTGCTGTTGATCGGGCTGCTGATCGACCTCGGGTGGACGCTGGCGTTTAGCACGAGCTTCGGCATCGTCATCGACCAGGGCATCGAGCAGCGCGACGAGGTGCTGCTGTGGACGGTGCTGCTCGGGCTGTTCGCGGGGGCGCTGCTGTCGTCGATCGTGGCGGTCGGGCGCGACTACCTGTACGCGCGGCTGGGCACCAGCGTGATGAACGACCTGCGGCTGCGGATGTTCGAGCACCTGCAGAAGCTGTCGGCGAGCTTTTATTCGAAGGTGCAGGTCGGCGACCTGATGTCGCGGTTCTCGACCGACCTCAACGCGGTGCAGGGGGCGGTGATCCTGGCGATCCCCGAGACGATCCTCGGGGTGCTCGGGGTGATCACGTTCGGGACGTTCCTGTTCATCTACTCGTGGCAGCTGGCGCTGCTCACGGTGCTCGGGCTGCCGCTGGCGCTGCTCGGGCCGCGCTTCCTCGGGCCGCGGGCGGAGCGCGACAGCTACCTCGTGCGCCACGAGGAGGCGAAGATCGCCAGCACGGTGCAGGAGAACATCAGCGCCCAGCCGGTGGTCCGCGCGTTCAGCCTGACGCCGCTGCAGGTCGCCGGCTTTCGCAGCCAGCTCGGCGGGTTCTACCGCACGAGCCTGCGCTTCAACGTGCTGAGCTACCTGGTCGAGCGCACGCCGAACCTGGCGTTCTTGATGGTCCAGATCTCGGTGTTCGCGTTCGGGGCGGTCAAGAGTTTCAATGGCGAGCTGTCGGTCGGGGCGCTGGTCTCGTTTAGCATGTACGTGACGTCGCTGAGCTCGTTCATCACCAGCCTGACGCGGGTGATGCCGGTGCTGCTGCAGGCGGCGGGGGGGATCCGGCGCATCCAGGAGCTGCTCGACACCCAGCCGCAGGTGGCCGAGAACCCCAAGGCGAGCAAGCTGCCGGCCTTGAGCGAGTCGATCCGCCTCGAGGACGTGACGTTCTCGTACACCGGGGAGAACAAGAACCTCGACCGCGTGAGCTGCACGATCCACCGCGGCAGCAGCGTGGCGATCGTCGGCGGCAGCGGCTCGGGCAAGAGCACGGTGCTCGGGCTCATCGCCCGCTTCTACGACCCCGACAGCGGGGCGGTGCTGTTCGACGGGCGCGACGGCAAGACGGTGACGATCGACTCGCTGCGCAAGCAGATGGGCGTGGTCTTCCAGGAGAGCTTCCTGTTCAACACGACGATCCGCGAGAACATCCGCCTCGGGCGCCCGGACGCCGACGACGAGGAGGTCGAGGCGGCCGCGCGCGCGGCGGAGATCCACGAGGTCATCGTCGGGCTGCCGGACGGCTACAACACGATCGTCGGCGAGCGCGGCGGGCGCCTGTCCGGCGGGCAGCGGCAGCGGGTGGCGATCGCCCGCGCGATCGTCCGCGACCCGAAGATCTTGCTGCTCGACGAGGCCACGAGCGCGCTCGACCCGACCACCGAGGCTGCGATCAACAGCACACTCGAGCAGCTAGGTCGCAGCCGTACCGTCATCTCGGTGACCCACCGCCTCGCCGCGACCGTGCACGCCGACAAGATCCTGGTCCTCGAGCGCGGGCGTCTGATCGAGTCGGGGACCAGCAGCGAGCTGCTGGCGCTCGACGGCGTGTACAAGCGGCTGTGGGACAAGCAGCAGGGCCTGGTGGTCAGCGACGACGGCGCGCGCGCGGGCATCGAGCCCGAGCGCCTGCGGGCGGTGCCCATCCTCTCGAAGCTGTCGGACACCATGCTGGCGATGATGGCCCAGATGTTCCTCAGCGAGCGGGTCTCGGAGGGGCGCAAGGTCATCCGCGAGGGCGATACGACGGTCGACAAGTTCTACATCATCGCCCGCGGCAAGGTGGCGGTGCTGAAGCGCCAGCCGGACGGCAATGACCTACAGGTGGCCACCTTGCAGGACGGCGATCACTTCGGCGAGGTGGCGCTGTTGAAGGACACCCCGCGCAACGCGACGATCCGCACGCTCACGCCATGCATCTTTCTGACGCTGCAGCGCCGCCAATTCAACGAGCTCATCCAGAGTGATCCGCGGCTGCGCACGCAATTCCATACCGTGTCCGAGGCCCGTGGTACGGTGCCCCAGACCTTTTCGTGATCCGGCCGGTACCGAACCGACGCTTGCCTATTAACCAGATCGAGGGCCCTGCGCGGGCCGATTGGAACACTACGATGGACATCCCTGTGGTCTCGCCGTTGCGTCCGCACACCTGGGTCTCTCCGAAGGTCGAGCTCCGACAGGGCGAGGAGGGGCTCGGCGTCTACGCTCGCGAGGCGGTCGACGCCGACGAGGTGCTGGTCGGGCTCGGCCACGTGTTCGTCGACAAGCCGGCGCGGCACACCATCCAGCTCGACGAGTTCCTCCACCAGGCCGGGACCGGCGAGACCGACGACTACTTCAACCACAGCTGCGACCCGAACGCGTACCTCGACTTCCAGCGCCTGCAGTTCGTGGCGGTGCGGCCGATCGCGGCGGGCGAGGAGATCAGCTTCAATTACCTGACCTCGGAGTGGCACATGGCCGCGCCCTTCACCTGTCGCTGCGGCGCGGCGGGCTGCTTCGGCGAGATCCGCGGTTTTTTTCACCTGAGCTCCGAGCAGCAGGACGGGCTCGCGCGCTGGATCTCGCCGTATCTGCAGCGTCGCCTCGCGGAGCAGCGGGCGCTCGAGCGGCAGGTCGGCTGAGGGCCGTCGGCTCGGCGCGGGACCCGGACGGGGCGACGGCCTGAAAAGCGCGCCCCGCGGCCGGCCGATATCCGCGTTCGCGTGGGTCCCTGCGCGTGCTTGCCTCGTTCGCGGCGAGGCTCCTATACTGGCGCCGGTTCCGCGAGCCAGCCCCTTATGACCGCCAGCAGTCCCCGCACCGCCCCGGCAGCCCTTCTCCTGAGTCTCGGCCTGGCGCTCGCGCCGTTGCCGGTGGTGGCGGCGCCCGCGGCGACTGCGGCCCCGGCTCCGGCGACGACCCCGGCGGCGACGCCGGCCGCGGGGGCGCAGACGGAGGAGGAGAAGGCGGCGACCCGCAAGCGCGCGGAGGAGCTGTACAACAACGGCGCGCGGCTGTTCCGCGAGGGCTCGTACGAGGCGGCGCTGCTGGCGTTCCAGGAGAGCTACGAGCTGTCGAAGGAGCCGCAGCTGTTCTTCAACATCGGCAACTCGTACGAGCGCATCGGCGACTTCGCCAACGCGCGGCGCTACCTCGACCAGTATCGGGCGTACGCGCCGGAGAAAGAGCGCGAGGTGCTGTCGCGCAAGATCGCCGCGCTCGACCAGCGCATCCGCGAGAAGGAGCAGAAGGACCGCGAGGCGGCCGCGGCCGCGGCCGCCAACAACGCCAACACGCAGCCGCAGCCGCAGACGCAGCCGGTGACGCAGCCGCAGCCGCAGCCCGACAAGCAGCCGGAGAAGAAGGACCGGGTGTTCGGGCCGGCGGCGATCGGGCTGACCGCGGGCGTGGCGGTCGGGCTCGGGCTCGGCATCGGCTTCGGGGTGAAGGCCTCCGGCGAGAAGAAGCAGGCGCTCGACGGCTGCATGAACGCGGCCGACGGAGCGCTGCTGTGCAGCGACGCCAGCCAGTCCGCGCTCGACAAGCGCAAGACGAGCGCGCTGATCGCCGATGTCGGCTTCGCGGTCGCCGGCGCGGCGGCGATCGCCCTCGTCGCGGTGCTGGTCGTGAAGTCGACCAGGAAGCAGAAGGCCGCGTCGTCGCGGGCGATGCTCACGCCGTACGCGAACCAGCGGGGCGGCGGGCTGGGCTTCAGCTTCAGGTTCTGAGCGCGGGTGACGGAGCACGAAGGCCCGCGAGGCTCGCGGGCCTTCGGCGCGTCGTCGGTTCGGCTCAGCCGCCCTTGTTGCTGAACGGGTTCTTCAGCTCCTCGTCGATGCCGCCGTCGTCCGAGGGCTCGGTCTTCTTGGGCTCGTTCTTGGTGTCACCGCCGGTCTTGTTCGGGGTGTGCTTGGGCGGACGCGGGCGGTCGGCGCCCTTCGTCTTCACCGCGGTGAGGCTCTGCGGGAAGGTCTTGTCGGTGTTCGGGGTGATCTTGAGGCGGGCGTCCTCGTAGCCGCTGGCGCGGAGGATGAGCTCGAGCGGCTCCTCGGACTTGCGGACCGACACGCCGTTGGCGTCGTTGGTCATGCCGTAGATCTCATGGGTGCCGGCGTCGAGGATCTGGGCGTTCACACCGTCGGTCGTGATGTTCAGCTTGACCTTCTCGACGCCCACCGGGATGACGACCGGCTTCGGCGGCTCCTCGGGCGGAGTGTTCTGCTCGGGCGTGGTGCTCGCGACCGGCGGGGCGGCGACGGGCTGCGGGATCGGCTGCGGGGGCGGCGGGTCGGGCCACAGCGCGAACACGAGGGCGCCGACGGCGATGACGGCCGAGAGCACGCTGAGCCACACCCAGCTCTTCTGCTGCGCGGGCGCCTGCGTCGGCACGGTGGCGAAGCGGGCGGTGACCGGGCCCCACGGCGTCTTGATCTCCTCGTCGACGACGGTGACCGGGCTGGCGCCGGTGCCGACGGCCTCGATCGCGGCGCTGAGCTCGTTCATCGACTGGAACCGCAGCGAGCGGTCCTTCTGCATGGCCTTAAGGATGATCGCGCCGACTTCGTCGGGGATGTTCGGGTGCTTCACGTCGGGCACCTCGAACATGTGGCGGTTCAAGACCTCCATCATGGTCGTGCCGCTGAACGGGATCTTTCCGGTCAGCAGCTCGAACATCATGACGCCGAGGGCGTAGATGTCGCCGCGGTGGTCGACGGGCTGGCCCCAGCCCTGCTCGGGCGACATGTACTCGGGCGTGCCGACGACCATGCCGCTCTGCGTCAGGCCCTTGGCCTCGGTCTCCTGGCCGAGCACCTTGGCGATGCCGAAGTCGAGCACCTTGACGTGATCGGGGTTGTTGCCCCGCTTGACCAGCACGATGTTGCCGGGCTTCATGTCGCGGTGCACGATGCCCTGCTCGTGCGCGGCCTGCAGGGCGTTGCAGATCTGCAGGGCGACCGGGCGCACGCGCTTCCAGTTCATCGGGCCGTCCTCGCCGACGATCTGCGCGAGGTCCTTGCCCTGCAGGTACTCCATCACGAAGAACGGCTGGCCGTCGGGCGTCTTGCCGAAGTCTGTGATCTCGACCACGTTGGGGTGGTTGATCATCGAGGCCGAACGCGCCTCGCGCATGAAGCGGTCGACGTGGTCGGGGCGCAGGGACAGCTCGGCGCTGAGCACCTTCACCGCGAATTTCTTGAGAATCGTGGTGTGCTCGGCCATGTAGACCGTGCCCATGCCGCCGTCGCCGATGCGCTCGAGCACCTGGTAGCGACCGAGCAGCGCGACACCGACGAGGTTCGCGCCCATGCCGGGACCCGGGGCCGTGTAGTCATCGCCGGAGCCTCCGCGGGAGTGAAATTCCCCGGTGGAGGGCTGGGGCACAGCCGAGGGAGAGACGATCGTCCGGGCCGGAGTTGTGGGTTCTTGACCAGGCACGTGCTTCTTTTAACCCCTACGCGGCTCAGCGTACACGATCCGCCGGGAGGGTACGAGCGACCCCGCATGTGGGTTCGCGGTGAAATGGCCCACAATTGCCGCGTAAGAGCGCGCGCGAGGCGTGCGAAAAAGTGGCTCGTCCGCGAGGGCGGCGCGGGGCGCGGCCTCACGGCCGGAAGATTCTTGCGGCGTCTGCGGGTGTCCGCAGGCCGCGATTCGCGGGCGCTGCGGGTCGATCTCCGGCGAGGCGGTGTCGGTCGCGGGACGGGTCGCGCTCGCATGCACGCGCGTCGCGGAGCGCGTGAGGGTCTGCGGAGCTCGCAGGCCTTCGATCACTCCATCGGCGGCGTCGGGTCCATGAACTCGTAGCCGTCGCTACCATCGACGATCACGTAGAAGATCGGGGTCACGTCCTTCAGCTCCTCGGTCTCGGGGTTGTAGTCGAGGTTGCCCGAGGCGCCCTGCAGGTTGACCGCGCGACCGGCCTGGAACTCGGTCTTGATGTCGTTGAACGTGTCGCTCCGGACGGGGATCGCGGTCTTGTCGGCGGTCACCTGCTGCAAGCCGAAGGCGAGGTCGATGCCGCTGAGGCGCTGCTCGCGGCGGTAGTAGGCCCAGACGGTCCCGTACACGCCGAGCCAGGTGGCGTCGTACATGTGCGAGGAGTACGAGGCGAGGTCGGGGTTGTCGTTGAACTCGGTCTGGTAGGCGGACTTGAATTTTTTGTAGACGAGGTCCTCGGTGTTGACGCTCGGGAAGGCGATCTGGACCTGGTCGTAGAGCTCCGACGCGAGCTCCTGGGTCTGCTCGAGGACAGCGTCGTTGAAGCCGGCGTCGCTCAGGTAGATCTTCACGCTGTCGTCCTGCGTGAAGTAGTCGTAGACGACGGCTCCGTTGAGGAAGGCGACGACCTGGGCGACCTCGGCGCCGACGAACACGACGGCCTCGCCGGCCGCCGGGGTGCGCGAGTCGAGCTCGGCGACGATGGTGTTGATGTCGGCGGCGGCGGCGGCCTCGCCCTTGAAGCCCCTGAGGTCGATCTCGCCGGGGAAGTTGTCGCCGACGTTGGTGGCGAGCCCGCTGCCGTAGGAGTCGTTGACGTAGACGACGGTGGCGTAGGTGATGCCGTCGGCGTCCATCTGCTGGGCGAGGGCCTTGCCGAGGCGCGAGTCGGGCGGGGCGGTGCGCCAGAACAGGCCCGGCTTGTCGCCGTCGCGCACGTCGACGTTGGTCAGCGAGTCGCTGGTCGCCGAGGGCGAGACGATCAGCGTCGACGTCTTGTGGGTGTCTTTCTGCAGCTCGAGGTAGAGCGACTCGGCGAGGCTCGAGTAGCCGGGGCCGATGATGGCGACGGCGCCGAGGTCGTCGACGAGGTACTTCGCGGTCTCGACCACGGCCTCGTCCGAGGTGAGCTTGTCGATCTTCTCGTCCTCGCGATAGTCGCAGTGGACGATGCCGAACAGGCGGCCGTCGAGGCCGGACATGTTGGCCTCCTTGATGGCCAAGGTGGCGGCGTCGACCATGCGGCCGTCGCCGGTCACCGGCGTGTGGTCGAGCTGCGAGCCGAAGATGATCGCGTTGCCGTAGGTCTCGGGGTCGTCGAACAGGGTCTCGGGGAACACGGCCTTGCAGCGCGGGTGCTGCAAGGCCTCCTGGCACAGTCCGGCCTCGCCGCAGGTCCAGCCGAGGCCGAAGGCGTCGCGGCAGGTCACGTTGTCGGAGCACGCGGCGTAATCGACCTTGGAGACCGCGGAGCAGGCGACGGTGGCCGTCGCGGCGGCGACCAGGCCGAAGACGGAGAGGCAGGTCCAAAGGACAGGCGCGCGGGACATCGCTGCCATATTAGACATAAAGGCCGTGAAGATCCTACCGCCCGCGCCGGCGCGTGCGGACAGGAGCCAAGCCTCCGGATTTTCTACGATTTTGCCTGTGCAATTGGTCCGTGGGCCGGCGGGGCCGGGGGATCGTCCGCGTCCGCGCTGGTGCTGGCTCTTGGGACATGTCTGTTCAAACATGTTTGGACGGCCATGTCGACGCGACGTCGCGGCGCGAACGCGCCCGCCGCGCGCATGCATCGGCGCGCGGCCGCGGTGGTACACTCGCCGCGGTGGACCCCCGCGAACGCACCGCTGCGCCGGCGGCCCCGTCGGCGGCGCAGACGGGCGAGGACCTGAGCCTCGCCCACACGGTCGGCGGCGGGCTGGCGCTGAGCGGGCGGGTCGAGGAGATCGGTCACGGCCAGCGGGTGGGCCGCTACGTGGTGCTGGGGGCGCTCGGGGCCGGCGGGATGGGCGTGGTCTATGCGGCCTACGACCCGCAGCTCGACCGCAAGGTCGCGCTGAAGCTGCTGCACTCGGGGGGGACCCGCGGCGACGGCACGGCGGAGCTCGGCGACGGGCACGCCCGGCTGCTGCGCGAGGCCCAGGCGATGGCCCGGCTGCGCCACCCCAACGTGGTCGCGGTGCACGACGTGGGGTCGGTGGGCGACCGGGTGTTCATCGCCATGGAGTTCATCGAGGGCACCACGCTGAAGTCGTGGCTGCGGGCCCAGCCGCGCACGCGCAAGGAGGTGCTGGCGGTGTTCGTGCAGGCGGGCCGCGGGCTGCAGGCCGCGCACGAGGCCGGGCTGGTGCACAGGGACTTCAAGCCGGAGAACGTGCTGGTGTCGGTCGCGGGGCAGGCGCAGGTCCTCGACTTCGGACTGGCGAAGTCGACGGAGGACGCCGGCGAGCAGCTGGCGGCGCCGGCGGGCGAGGTCGCGCTGGACCGCAGCATCGGCTCGCTGAGCAGCGAGCTGACGCAGCAGGGGGCGGTGCTGGGGACGCCGGCGTACATGAGCCCGGAGCAGCATCTGGGGCTGCCGACCGACGCGCGCACCGATCAATTCAGCTTCTGCGTGGCGCTGTACGAGGCCCTGTACGGGACGCCGCCGTTCCCGGCCGACTCGATCGCCAGCCTGGCGATGGCGGTGGTCGGCGGCAAGGTCGGCGAGGCCCCGCGCGACTCGTACGCCCGCGTGCCGATGTGGCTGCGCAAGATCTTGCTGCGCGGGCTGCTCGTCGATCCGGCCCTGCGCTACCCGTCGATCGCGGCGCTGCTCGACGAGCTCTCGCGCGACCCGAGCAGCCAGCGCAGGCGGTGGATCGCGATCGCGGCGGGCGTCGGGTTCGTCGCGCTCGGGGCCGCGGGCTACGCCCACTACTCGGCCCAGTCGTCGCAGCAGTGCGCCGACATCGACCACAGCCTGGCGGGCGTGTGGGACGACGCGACCCGCAAGGCCGTGCACGAGGCGTTCGTCGCGGCCGGCGACAGCGCGTTCGCCGAGGACACCTGGCAGCGCGCGGCCGGCATGCTCGACCGCTACACGGCGGCCTGGGTCGAGGCGCAGACGGCGGTGTGCGTGGCGACGCACGTCGAGCGCACGCAGACGGTCGAGCTGCTGCACCTGCAGAGCGCCTGTCTGGCGCGGCGGCTCAGCGAGGTCGAGGCGGTCACGCGGGTGCTGGCGCAGGCGGACGCGGCGGTGGTCGAGAACGCGGTGTCGACCGTCGCGGGTCTGCACGACCTCGGGACCTGCACCGACGAGCAGGCGCTGCTGAGCGGGCTGGTGCCGCCGCAGGACGAGCAGACGCAGGCGGCGGTCGACCGCGTGCGGGTGCGGCTGGACTCGGCGCAGGCGCTGGCGCGGGCGGGGCAGTACCAAACTGGGCTTGGCGTGGCGCGGGCGGCCACGGAGGAGGCGCGGGCGACCCGCTACGCGCCGGTGCTGGCGGAGGCGCTGTTGACCGAGGGCGGGCTGCTGGTCGAGGCGGGGGAGACCAGGCAGGCCGAGGAGGCGACGACGGCGGCGATCGCGGCGGCGGCGGCGGGCAAGCACGCGGCGGCGGCGGCGGACGCGTGGGTGCAGCTGATCAGCCTGGTGGGCGTAGAGCTGGCGCAGGCCGAGCGGGCGATCCACATGCGGCTCGCGGCCGAGTCGGCGATCGCGTGGGCGGGCGGCGACGAGTGGGTGTCGGCGAGGTTCCTGCAGGCGGTCGGCAACGTGCTGCACAGCCAGGGCCACTACGCCGAGTCGATCGAGCACCTCGGGCGGGCGCTGGCGCTGTACGAGAAGCAGGCCGACGACGGTGAGGCGCACGCGCGCGACCTGGCGATCGCGGGCACGCTGGCGCTGCTCGGGATGGTGCACCAGAGCAAGGGGGAGTTCGACACCGCGGACGGTTACCTGCGGCGGGCGCTCGAGATCCGGCGCAAGACGCTGGGCAACGACCACCCGGCGGCGGCCTCGTCGCTGCACGACCTCGGCAACAACGACTACCGGCGGGCCCGCTACGCCGAGGCGGAGCGCTCGCTGGGCGAGGCGCTGGCGATCCGCAAGCGGGTGCTGGGGCCGGAGCACAAGCGGGTCGCGGACACCGAGAACAGCCTCGGCGCGGTCGACTACGCCGAGGGCGAGCACGTCGACGCCCGCCTGCACTACGCGCGGGCGCTGGAGATCCGCAAGAAGGCGCTCGGCGAGGAGCACCCGCTGACCGCGAGCTCGTGGATGAACCTCGGCAACACCGACCTCGTGCTCGGCAAGTACGACGAGGCGCGTGCCAACTACGAGAAGGCGCTGACGATCCAGGAGAAGGCGCTGGGGCCGGAGCACCCGCAGGTCGCGTACTCGCTGACCAACATCGGGCTCGTGCTCGTCAACCAGGACCGCTACGAGGCGAGCCTGCCGTACTACAAGCGGGCCCTGGCGATCCGCGAGAAGGCGCTCGGGCTCGAGAACCCCGACACGGCCTACAACCTCGACAACCTCGGGTCCGTGCAGGCCGAGCTCGGGCGCTACGAGGAGGCGATCGAGTTCCAGGAGCGGGCCCTGAAGATCCGCGAGAAGACCCTCGGGCCCGAGCACCCCGAGGTCGCGGTCAGCCTGCGCAGCCTCGGCGACACGCTGGCCAAGCAGGGGCGCCACGCCGAGGCGCGCGAGCGCTACGGCGCGGCGCTGGCGCTCCGCGAGAAGGCGTTCGGGGCGGACCACCCCGACATCGCCAACATCCTCGTCGACCTCGCGGAGCTCGAGCTGAAGGCCGGTGGCGACGCGGTCCCGTCGGCGACGCGGGCGCTGGCGATCCGCGAGGGGCACAGCGACTCGATCCAGTCCGACCTCGCGGAGGCGCGCTACCTGCTCGCGCGGGCGCTGATCGCCGGCGAGCCGACGGCGGTCGAGCGCGCGCGGGCCAGGACGCTGGCGCAGGCGGCCCGCGACGGGTTCGCGGGCGCGAAGGACAGGGCGCCCGAGCTGGCGAAGGTCGAGGCCTTCCTGGCCCGGCTGCGCTGACGAGTCGAAGAATTTAAAGACGCCCGGTGCGAGAGGAGCGCGACCGGGCGGTGAGGGTTGATCGTGAGGCGCTCAGGAGGGGTTGGCGGACCAGTAGAGGGCGTCCGCGTAGGTGCTCAGGTCGTCGCCGTACTGGCACTCCTTGGGGATGCGCGGGGCGCCGAGCTGCTCGCACATCTTGATGACGGAGAGGGCGTCGGGCCACTCGGCGGCGAGGCGGGGCTGGTAGACGCAGGCGGCGCCCTTCGGATCCCAAATGGCCTCGGTCTTGTAGGACTGGGCGAGGTGGTTGTAGCCGAAGATGTCGGTGAGGGTGACCTGCTGGCCGGGGGTGGTGAACGAGTCGCCGGTGCCGCAGTAGTCGGCGCGGACCATGCGGACGGCGGCCTCGAACATCGAGTGCTCGTGGTCGAGGTGCTCGAGGCGGTAGCCCCAGTTGCCGGCCTTGCCGACGGCCCCGGACACGCAGCCCCAGTACATGGCGGGCTTCGCCGACTTCTCGATGACGCCGGTGACGGTGTCGACGGTGATGTCCTCGGTGACGATCGCCTCGTACTGCTCGCCGATCATGTCGGGGTCGTCCTGGCACACGGGGATCAGGCACTCCTGGTCGTCGCCCTCGCCGTCGCTCTCCTCGCCCTTCTTGGCCTCCTTGCTCTGCGAGACCAGGCAGTTGCCGTTCGCGTCGGTGGCGTTGTAGTTGTGCTTGAACACGTACTTCCAGTTCTTGCCGCCGTCGTCGGTGACGCTCTTGATCTTGACCGTCACGTCGACCTTGTTGCCCTCGATCAGCATCTGGAAGGACCACACGGACTCGTCGAACTGGTGGCCGCTGAAGGTCTGGCCGTCGCCCTTGCCGAAGATCTGGCCGTCCTCGGCCCACACCGACTGCAGCGGGATGCTGTAGTAGTTGCCCTTGTACTCGCTGGTGACCGTGACGCCCTGCAGCATGGTGTCGTTGTGCAGGGTGGAGAACTCGTCGTGGAACTCGCCGAAGTCGAACGTGCCGATCCAGCTGGTGTTGAAGAGGATGCCGTTCTGACCGGGGCGGAGGGAGACGTCTCCCGCGCCGAAGTCCTCGGCGTCACAGCCCGCGGCGGACGCGAGCGCGAGGGTAAGAACAGCTGTCCGGATGTTGAGGATCGTCATAGAGAGTGCCACCGTGCCGCTTCAGCAGTCATGTGATGGTTGGGAGACGAACAATTTCCCCTGAATGAAAAAAGTCGTTCGTACGCTTCGTGGGTCTGGTCCGTGTGTGACGCCCGCCGCAGGCCAGGCTCGGTGACGTCACTGTACAGGCGTCGTTCATAAGCTTGGTCGATACCTGTGGTAGGCCTCGCCAATGGCCGATACGGGCGATTCTGGGCCGAGCCGACGGGACCTCGGAATCGGTCGGCGTTGTTATACAATCCGGGCCTGTGACCGATGATCAGCAGCTCCTGGCCGCCTGGCGTACGGGCGACGAGGACGCGGGCGAGGTGCTCTTCGAGCGCTATTACGACAGCCTCGCCCGCTTCTTCCGCAGCAAGGCGGGCGAGCACGCGCCGGACCTGATCCAGCGCACCTTCCTCGTGTGCGTCGAGACGCAGTCGCGGATGCGCGAGGGCACGACCTTTCAGGCCTACCTGTTCGGGGTGGCGCGGCACATCCTGCTCGAGCACTACCGCGGGCAGCGGCGCAACGGGGAGCGCTTCGACATCGCCGAGAAGTCGGCCGCAGACCTCGGCCCGACGCCGACGACCTTGATGGCGCAGGCCCAGGAGACCCGCCTGCTGCTGCAGGCGCTGCAGCGCATCCCCATCGAGTCGCAGATGATCCTCGAGCTGTACTACTGGGAGAACATGACGGCGAAGGACATCGCCGACGTGCTCGAGATCCCCGAGGGCACCGCGCGGACGCGCATCCGCCGGGCCAAGCAGCTGCTCGAGTCGCAGCTCGCCGAGCTCGCCGCCTCGCCCTCGCTGCTGCACAGCACGGTGTCCGATCTCGAGAGCTGGGCGCGTCACCTGAGGGACGAGCTGAAGCCGCGCAAGTAGGCGGCGAACGGGGGCTGGTGACGATCTCTCGGGCCGTCGCAATTGTTCGGGGGAGGACGGTCACTCGTCTCCCACCATGCTTCGCGTCCTTCGGAGAGCGCCCATGAGTGTCGAACGTCCCGACCCCGGTCTCGCCCAGACCGCGGCGTCGCTGGACGGACGCACGCCCGCGCCGCCGAACCCCCTGGCGCTCGCCCGGACGCAGACCCCGCAACCCTCGCTGGAGGAGACCCAGGCCCCGCTGCCGCCCGCGCTCGACAAGACGCAGACCCCGCTCCCCCCTGACCTCGAAAGGACCCAACCACCGCTGCCACCCGCGCTCGAGCGGACCCATACGCCGCTGCCGCCGGCGCTCGAGCGCACGCACACCCCTGTTCCCGCCGCGCTGGCGAAGACCGTGACGCCTGCGCCGGACGGAGACGACGAGGCCGCTTCACCTCTCGTCGCTCCGACCCGGCTCAGTGACGGCGAGGGTCGACCGGCGCTGCCGCTGCCCGCCGTGGACGAGGACCGCCGCGTCAAGGACCTCGTCAAGGCCAAACTGTTTCGCACGAAGGCGCGGCCGGTGAAGATCGGCCGCTTCACGGTGCTGGACCGCCTGGGAGAGGGCGGCATGGGCATCGTCTACACCGCCTACGACGACCACCTCGACCGCAAGGTGGCGGTCAAGGTGCTACGCGGCGAGGCGACGCGCCAGGACGAAGTGGGCAAGACGCGCCTGCTCCGCGAGGCGCAGGCGATGGCCCGGCTGTCGCATCCCAACATCGTCACGGTCCACGCCGCCGACACGTTCGAGGACGGCTCGGTGTACATCGCCATGGAGTTCGTGCGGGGCAAGAGCCTCGACGCGTGGCTGCGCGGGCCGAGCAGACGCGCGTGGCGCGAGGTCCTCGAGGTGTTCGTCAAGGCGGGCCGCGGGCTCGAGGCGGCGCACCACGCGGGGATCATTCACCGCGACTTCAAGCCGCACAACGTGCTCGTCGGCGACGACGGCGCGGTCAAGGTCCTCGACTTCGGTCTGGCCCGCTCGGCCGAGCACGCGGGCAGCGAGGAGCTGTCGGTCACGCCGCCGAGCGGGTCGTACAGCAACAGCCTGCTCGACGCGCCGCTGACCCGCACCGGCGCCATCATGGGCACGCCGGCGTACATGGCCCCGGAGCAGCACCTCGGGCGCCCAGCGAGCGCGCAGAGCGACCAGTTCAGCTTCTGCATCAGCCTCTACGAGGGGCTCTACGGGCTCCACCCGTTCGACTGCACGACGCTGGCGTCGCTCGTCGCCGACGTCAACGCCGGCAAGATCAAGGAGCCGCCGGCGAGCACCAAGGTGCCGGGCTGGCTGCGCAAGGTGCTGCTGCGCGGGCTCGCGGTCGACCCGGGCAGGCGCTTCTCGTCGATGACCGAGCTGCTGGTCCAGCTCGGCCGCGACCCCGAGGCGCAGCGCCGGCGCTGGCTGGCCGCGACGGGCTTCGCCGGGTTCATCGGCGCGGCCAGCTTCGGCGCGGCGTCGATGTTCACCGGCGAGGTGGCGACCTGTGAGGGCGCGAGCGAGGAGATCGCTGCGGTCTGGGACGCGAGCCGCGGCGAAGCCGTCCGTGCGGCGATCCTGGCGACCGGGGTGTCCTACGCCGCGGACACGTGGGGACGGATCGCGCCGCGGCTCGACGCGTATGCGGCCGAGTGGGCGGCGATGCGCACCGAGGCGTGCGAGACCCATCGCTCGGCCAAGCAGAGCGATCAGCTGTTCGACCTGCGGATGGCCTGCCTCGATCAGCGACGCGAGGGCTTCGCGGCGCTCGTCGAGGTGTTCTCCGCCGCGGACGCCGGCGCCGCCGAAAAGGCCGCCCTCGCGGTCGACGCCCTCGCGCCGCTGGCGAGCTGCGGCGACAGCGAGGCGCTCCTGCAGAGCGTCCCGCCGCCGGAGGACCCCGCCGTGCGCGCGCGTGTGGCCGACGAGCGGGCGAGCCTGGCTCGCGCCAAGTCCCTCGAGGACGCCGGGCGCTACGACGACGCATCGACGCGGGTCGGCGAGGTCGTGGCGAACGCGGAGGCGCTCGGCTACAAGCCGCTGCTGGCCGAGGCGTTGCTGCGTCAGGGCAGCGTGCGCATGCAGTCGGGGCAGTATCCGGCGGCGGAGCAGAGCCTGAGCGAGGCGCTGTGGACCGGGCTGTCGGCGGGGCACGCGGAGGTCGCGGCGACGGCCGCGAGCAAGCGGATGTTCGTGCAGGCCGGCACGCTGGGCCCGCAGGCGGCGCTGGGCGAGCTGCGCCTGGTGCGTTCGCTGGTCGAGCGGACGGCGGCTCATCCGCAGATCGAGGGCGAGTTCCTCAACAACCTCGGCGCGGCGTACGTGCTCGCCGGTCGCTTCGTGGAGGCGCGCGAGGCCCTGGCCGCGGCGCTGGCGAGCAAGCGGACCCACGGGGCGAGCGAGCTGGAGGTCGCGTTCAGCCTGGGCAACCGCGGGGTGGTCGAGCTGCTGTCCGAGAACCCCGCCGAGGCGATCCTCGCGCTCACCGACGCCGCGTCGCGGACGCGCGCGGCGCTCGGTCCGGAGCATCCGATGACGTTGCAGATGCAGTTCAACGTCGGGCAGGCCCTGTTGATGCAGGGCCGGCTCCGCGAGGCGCTGACGACCTTGCAGGAGGTCGCGTCGCGCACGAGCGCGGCGGAGGGGGCCGACGCGCCGATCCTCGCGACCATGCACACGGCGATCGGGGACGTCGCGGCGGTCGTCCGCGACGACGAGCTCATGAGCTCGAGCTACCAGCGGGCCCTCGAGCTGTCGGCCAAGCACGGCGACGAGTCCGGAGAGGGCTTCGTGCGGGCGCTGCTCGGGCTCGCGGACCTCGCGTCCCGACGAGGCGATGTCGACGAGCTGTCGGCGCGCGCGGAGCAGGCGCTGACGCGGCGTCGGGAGCACCTCGGTGGCGACCACGTCGAGACGGGTTATGCCGAGTGGCGCCACGGCGCGGCGCTGCTGGTGGCCGGGCGCGCGGAGCAGGCGCTCGAGCACTTCGCGCGCGCCCGCGAGATCTACAGGCGCGGCGAGTCGGGCGAGGCGCCGGCGATGGCCAGCGCGATCGAGTCGAGCGGCGTCGCGGCGCTGCGGCTCGGGCGCGCGGCCGAGGCCGAGGCCGAGCTGCGGCGGGCGCTGGCCATCCGCGAGGCCGTGCTGGCGCCGGAGAGCCTGGCGATCGCCCAGGGGCTGCGGCACCTCGGCGACGCGGTGCTGGCCCAGGGGCGGGCGGACGACGCGGCGCCGCTGCTCCGCCGCGCGGTGGGGCTGTACGCCGCGGTGGCCGACGAGGACCACCCGGACCTGGCCGCGGCCCGCTTCTCGCTGGCGAGGGCGGCGGGTGAGCGCGGGCTGGCCGAGCAGGCGCTGGCGACGCTGCGGGCCCGGGGCCCCGGGTTCGCGCGCGAGGCCGAGGAGATCGCGGCCTGGCTTAAAGAACAGGCGGGCTGACCGCGAGAACGACCTGGTCCGAGGGCCAGGTCGCTGTGCGGGGCGTCGCGCTCAGCCGCCGAGCTGGGCCAGCTGGGCGCGCAGCTTCTGGCCGAGCTTGCGGTCGGTCATGCTGATGTAGGCGACCATGCCGGCGAGCTTGCTGAGCGTCTCGCCCTCGCGCAGGGGCTTGCCCCTGGTGAGGTTGTGCAGGGCGGCGCGGACCTGGCGCTTGATGTCTCGCGGGACGCGGGGGCCGGTCTTGCCGTTGACGACGAGGCCGGTGACGCGCTGGCGGCCGCCGGAGCGCGACACGCGGGTCTTGTCGGGGTGCACGACAAAACCCTCGGCGACGGCGATCGCGGAGATCGTTCCGAGCAGCTTGCCGAGGCCCGGCTTGCCTTTGTGGCCGTTGGGGAGGCTGAAGGTGAGGTCGTCGGCGTAGCGGGTGTAGCGCCAGCCGAGCTTGATGGCGGCGCCCTGGAGGCGTCGGTCCATGCGCATGCACAGGGTGTTGGTCAGGCCGGGGCTGGTGGGCGCGCCCTGCGGGAGGCAGCGCGGGCCGAGGGCGAGGAAGTACTGCTTGCCCTCGACCTCGGTGACCTGGCGCGGGGCCTCGGTGCACAGCAGGGCGAGGATGGTCGCGATCTGCTCCTGGTAGCCGGCCTTGCGGAACACGCCCTTGACCCGCGGCAGCGTGACGGTCGGGAAGAAGTCCTTCAGGTCGACCTTCAAGACGATCTGCGAGTCGGTGTGCACGGCCGCGTTGGAGGCGATCGATCGCCCGTGGAGGAACCCGTGGGCCGCGCCGTGGACCGGCAGGCGCTCGACCACCTCGCGGAGGATCCAGCGCTGCGCCGCCTTCAAGCGGCGGTGCGGGGCCCAGATCGGGCGGCGCGAGCCGTCGCGCTTGGGGATCGTGAAGCGGTAGTAGTTTAATTTCGTGGCGGCGTCGCGGTGGTAGGCGAGCACGCGCAGCTCGGCGATCGACACGCCGAGGGCCTCGGCCAGCTGCTTGGGCTTGTCGAGCTTCGGCAGCTCGTTCTCGGCCTGGCGCTCCTTGCCGTCGGGGAGGTCCCACTTGTCGTGGTCGAGGTCGTCGTTCCAGAACACGCCCTCGCCGAGGTGGACCAGGTGGGCGGCCTTGTAGGCCTGCCAGGCCTCCTTGGCGAGGCGGCGCTTCTCGGCGGCCTCCTCCTTCAGCGTCTTCTTGTAGCGGTCGAGCTCGGCCTTCGACATGTTGTCGGTCGGCTTGCGCTCGATGAGGTAGCCCTTCTCCTTCAGCTGGGCCTGGATGTACTTGTCGCGGCCGCCGGCCTGCTCGATGCTCCGCCAGAGGTCGAGGAGCCGGGTGTAGTCGATGCGGAAAGTGGTCGCCATGGTTTACCCCGCGGTTCCGTCCAGGTAGCCCCGCGCCTCGAGGTCGTCGACGCGTTCGAAGTAGGCCGCGCGCGCTTCGGCGACCGTGTTGAAGACCAGGCTCTGCACGCGGAGGTTGTGGCCGCGCGGGCCCCAGCGCAGCTTGATGCGCTGGCGGTCGAGGGAGATCTGGCACACCTCCTCGGCCTCGCCGTGGCGGCGGGCGTAGGTGCGGGTCTCGATGGTGATGCTCGTGCGGGCCTTGCCGCGGGCCTGGCGGCGGCGCTCCTCCTCCTGGGCCTGGGCCACGCGCAGGGCGATGAGGTGGGCGCACGGGCCCTCCTTCAGCCTGTGCTTGCGGAAGAACGTGCAGGTGCACTCGGCCGACTTGACGCGGCCGTCGTCGTCGAGCACGAGCTGCGGGCGGTACTCGCGGCGGTCGGACTCGACGACGACCTTGCCGGTGATCTCGAGGCCGGTGCCGTAGATGCGGTTCTCGCTGGCGATCTTGACCGCGCCGCGCTGCACGAGGTCATGGGCGATGCGCTCGCGCACGCTGCGGTACTGCAGGCGCGAGAGGTCGAGCGGGGCCTCGGTGAGCGGGCGCAGGCGGTAGACGTCGCGGGCCAGGTCGTACATGACGCGGCCGTTCTGGCAGGCGATCTGCAGCGCGGTGTAGACCTCGCTGGCCGGCTTCTTGGTGGCCTTGACGAGCGACTCGGCGGAGGCGACCCACACGTTGTTGAGCTGCTCGAGCACGGCGGCGAGGGTCGACTTGACGGCGTCGTCGCGGTCGCGCGGGAGCAGCTGGTCGAAGCCGACCGACTGCGACCAGTTGGCGCTGGTGAAGCCCGAGAGGCCGAGCGTGAGGGTGACGGGGCCGGCGCGCAGCACGTAGAAGCTCGGAAGGCCCGAGCCGAGCAGGTGGATGTCGACGGTGTCGACGAACGGCAGCAGGCGGCGCAGCAGGCTGAGGCGACGGCGGCCCCAGATGCGGATCAGCGCGGGGGCGCGGCCCTTGTACGGGCCGGCGCTCGAGGTGAGCACGAGCTCCCACGGCTCGAGCACGAGGCGCGGCGGCTCGCCGGGCACGAGCTCGATGCGCACGCCGCGGCCGCCGCCCTTCTTGTCGGCGTGCATGCGCAGCTGGCGGAGCGTGTTGTAGAGGTCGATCGCGGCGATCGTGACGACCGTGGTCGGCAGGGTCGCGGCGCTCTGGACCTGCAGGAAGCCGCGCAGCCAGCTGTCGGGGATCTGGATGGTCTTCTCGACGGTGGGCTTGGCGTCGCCGGTCGCGAGCGAGACTGCCTCTCGACCGATGGTCAGGCGGGTCGGACGGTAGCTGCGCATGCGCTGCACGCCGTCGAACAGGCCCTTGCTGTAGTCGATGTTGGTCGTGCCGTAGCGCGGGGTGCCGGCGACGTCGAGCGCCGACCAGTCGACGCCGAGCTGGGCGTAGGCGCCTTCGTCCTTCGAGAACACCTCGAAGATCAGGCGGTCGGGGTGGACGGTGACGATGGGGTCGAGCACCAGCCAGGCCGTCGGGTCATTGCGCGCGAGCCACTCGAAGTAGGCCTGCTGGGCCTGCACGGCGCTCTGTCCGGCCATCGACTTGCGCAGGCGCATGTACGCGAGGTACGCGGTCTTGTCGCGCGGGACGTAGCGGAAGTCCGAGCTGACGACCTCGTAGAGGGCCGAGAGGGCCTCGCGGAGCTTCAGCGGGTCCTTGATCTTCGCGTCGGCGTGGACGTCCGGGCGACGGGTGTTGGCGAACAGGGCGAGGCGGGCGTCGGCGTCGCCGCTGACGAGCTGGCTGGCGCCGCCGTAGGTCAGGGTGACCGGGGTGCGCGGGTCGGCGAGCTGGTCCTCCGGCTTCTGCGAGTCCTGCTCGGCCCCGGCTTCGGGCTTGTCGGTCTCTTCGCTGCTCACGGTTGCACCTCCCAGCGGCCGTGCCGCGCGGGTTTACTGATGGAGAGCCGCTTGTTGCGACGCAGGGCCCGCCAGGCGGCCTTGCGCAGCTCTTCGTCCTCGGACTCGGTCGACCCGAGGGTGCGCAGGGCGGTCCTCGCCTCGTCGCTCGGCAGCTTGCCGAGGGCCTCGACGAGCGCGAGGCGGGCGGTCTCGCCGGTCTTCTTGTCCTTCAGCGCGGCGATCAGCGCGGCCCCGTCGCCGGCGGCGACGAGGTGCGCGAGCACCACGCCCTGGCGGTGCACGTCGCCGGCCGCGGGGCGCAGGCCGGCGGTGCCGGTCTTCGGGACCAGGCGCGCGAGGCTGGCGGCGTCGTCGAGCACGAGCGGGACCAGGCTGGCGTTGTCGGCGCTGCGGGCGGCCAGGCCGGCGGCGGCGATGCTGCGCAGGTCGGCGTCGTTGCTGTCCCGAAGGACAGCCCGCAGGGCCTCGGCGCCGGCCTTGCCGCCCGCGCCGTCGGCGAGGCCGAGGGCGGCCTGGCGGCGCAGCGGGCGGGCGGGCAGCGGCTTGGCCGAGCCGTCGGCGAGCGTGACGGCGGCGACGAGTTCGTCGCCGGCGACGTCGAGGCGGGACGAGGCCCACAGCGCGGCCTTGTACGGCGGGGTGACCTCGTCGAGGCGGTGGGTCTTGCCGTCGCACAGGCGGGCGTGCTCGGCGAGCCAGGCCTCGCGCGCGGCCTTCGTGACCTCGGCGAGGCGCTTGCCGTGGGCCTTGGCGGCGGACGGACCGGCGCGCCCGATGATCTCCGCGGCGACCGCGGCGACGCGCGGGTGGACCGAGCCGAGGTGCGGCGCGGCGGCGTCGATCGGCAGCGGCGTGCGGGTCAGGAGGATCTGCACGACCGGCGCGAGGTAAGCCTCGGCGCGTTTAATGGTCGGCAGCAGGGCGATCAGGCGGGCCGGGTCGCCGCGCTGGCGCAGGCGCTCGAGCGTGTCCTTCTCGAGGCTGGCCTGGTTGGCCTGCAGGAACACGTAGTCGGGCTCGAGCGAGTCGGCGCCCGACAGCTTGCGCAGGCTGTGGGCCAGCGCTTGCGCCGTGGCCGACCACGACTCCTCGCGCAGGCGCTCGGCGATGAGGCCGAGGGTGGCCTGGTCCTTGTCGTACTCGAGCAGGCGGGCGACGGTGCCGCGGGTGGTGCCGTTCTCGTCCTTGGCGCGCCCGCGGATCAGCTTCCAGGCCTCGTGGGTGCCGAACCAGCGCAGGCCGACGAGCGCGCGCTGGGCCGCCGTACCTGTCCCGTTGGACAGGCGCGACAGGATGTTGAAGATCTTGTCGGACTGGCCGGGCGTGGCCTCGGCGGCCTTGCCCATGTGGCCGAGCGCCTCGGCGGCCTCGTCCTGCAGGGCGTGGCCGTCCTCGTTGACGAGGCGGAGGAAGGTGTCGAGCGCCCGGGCGTCGCCGAGCTCGCCGAGGGCGCGCACGGCCCGGCGGCGCATGTTCAGGTCGGGCAGGAGGTCGATGGCGGTCAGCAGGACGCTGATGCCGTCGCCCCGGCCGGCGAGCGCGAGGCCCTCGGCGGCGAGGAAGGAGATCTCCGGGTCGCTCGACTTGAGCGCGGCGGACAGCGGGTCGGGCGGGCCGCCGCGTTTACGTAGACGCCAGCCGATCGCCTCGGTCGCCTTGCGGGCGATGTCCGGCTTGGGATAGGTGATGAGCGGCGCGAGCGCGGCGTCCAGCTCCTTGCCGCGGGCCCAGCGCATCGGCAGGGCGATCGCCTGCAGCTGGCGGTCGTCGGACAGGCGGCGCGCGGCCTCGGCGATCTGCACGAGCACGTCGTCGTGGCGCGGGTGCTGCTTCTTCTCCCAGTCGGCCTGGAAGCTGGGCGCGTCGCTGTCGTCGTCGTCGCTGTCGTCGTCGTCGCTGTAATCGTCGTCGTCGTCGTCGTCGGCGTCGCTGCTGGTGCTAGGGACGGTCGAGAGGGCGCCGTTGTCCTCCGGGTCCTCGATGCGCTGATCGTGGCCGGAGATGGTCATGAGCGCGGCGAAGGCGGCGGCGCGGCGCTTCGGGTTGTCGAGGTAGCCGAGCAGGCGGGTGGCGTCGCTGACCTGGCGGAACGTGCCCGCGGTCTTTAATAATTCGTCGACGCGGGCGGTGCCGGCGGGGTCGCGGTCGATGCGGTCCATGAAGGCCGCGGCGGCCCTGGGATCGCCGAGTCGCTGGAGCGCGCGGATCGCCTCGGTCTGCTCGCCCGACTGGTCGGAGCGCAGCATCTCGACGAGCACGTCGAAGGCGGCGATGTCCTTCTTGGTCGCGAGCTGCTGGGCGGCGGCGAAGCGCTGGGCGCGGTACTTCGAGCCGAGCGCGGCGCGCAGGGCCTCGGCGGCCGGGCCCTTGCCGCTCTCCTCGTAGTAGCCGGCGAGGCCGCCGACGGCCGCCTGGCGCAGGGCCTCGGAGCGGGCGCCGAGGCTGAGCTTGTGCACGTACACCCAGGCGTCGCGGCGCGCGGCGATCGCCGCGTCGCTCTCGCCCTCCTGCGGCTTGCCGCCCTTCAGCTCGGCGAGCAGCTTGGCGGCCTCCTGCTCGAGGCCGTCGTCGCGGACCGCGAGCACGTCCTCGAGGACTTTTAAGCCGGCGGCGCCCTTGCCTTGCTGGGCGAGCAGGGCGAGGCCGAGGGCGCCGGTGTCGCGCTGGCCGGTCGCGAGGGCCTCGGCGGCGAGGGCCGTGGCGTCCATGCCGGTGGCCTTCAGGCCGTCGAACGCTTGCTTGCGCACCGTCTGGTGCGGGTCGCCGAGGGCCAGCACGAGCACGCTCTGGACCGCGGCGAGCGGGGCCTGCTCGCCCTTCTTGGGCTTGCCGTCCTTCGGCGGGGTGACGCCGGCGAGCAGCCGCGAGAGCGCGGTCTGGCGGATGCGCATCTCGGTGTTGCCGCCGGGGAGGCGCGAGAGGGCCGCGTAGGCGCCGAACACGACCTGACGCAGCTCGTCGGGGGCGTAGGCGGGCTTCTGCGGGCTGCGCTTGTCGGCGAGCGCGTGGGCGTCGGCGAGGGCGCCGGCGTAGCGGCGGGAGAACACGCCCCACTGGCGGTCGAACGACTCCTGCTTGTCCTCGCGGAGGGCGTCGAGCAGGCGCGCCGCGCGGACCTTCAACTGCGGGTTGCCCCTGGCGTCGCCGAACGTGATGACCTCGGCGAGCGCGCGGGAGGTGGCGGGCGGGATGGTGAACTTCGCCTTGCCCTCGCCGCGGTCGTTGGTGAGGTCGGCGACGAACTTCGAGAAGGCCGCGTCGTCGCCGAAGTGCTCGAGGGCCTGGGCGGCGACGAGGCGCACGCGCGGGTGGGCCGACGACAGGGCGGCGAGGCAGCGGTCGGGCACGCCGTCGCCCTCGACCATCTCGCGCATGAGGATGATGAGCAGGGCCTTGTCGCGGACCTTGTCGTTGGCGTGGTCGAGGAAGGCCATGAACACGTCGTCGAGGCCGAGGGCCAGGGCGGCGTGGAGGCCGAGGTCGGGCGACGGGGCGTTCTTGCCGGCGGTGAACAGCAGCGAGGAGCCGGCGGGCTCGCCGATGAAGGCGAGGCCGAGGGCGGCCTCGAGCTGCACGGCCGCGTCGCTGTGCTGCAGCGCGACCTTGAGGGCGAAGATCGCGTTGGCGTTGCCGGGGCGGGCCATCCACGCCAGGGCGTGGGCGGCGGTCTGGCGGATCTTCGCGTCCTTGTGCTGCAGCAGCGGGAGCACGGCCGCGGCCGCGGCCGGGTCGCCGAGCTCGGCGAGGCCGCCGAGCGCACGCACCGCGCGGTCGAGCCACTTGGTGCGCAGCTGGGCGACCTCGGGCTCGGGCTCGGCGATCATCGCCTGCAGCGGGGCGCGGGCGGCCGGGTCGCCGAGCACGGCGCGGGCGCAGGCGGCGCGCACGACCACGTCGGGGTGCTTGCTCGCCATCGCCGCGGTCAGGGCGTCCTCGGAGTCGCCGACGAGCAGGGCGTCGACGGCCAGCTGGCGCACGTTCTCGTCGTCGTCGTCGACGGCCTTGTTGAGCAGCTCCTGGGTGCCGGGGGCCTTGCGCTTGGCGAGCACCTTGACGGCCTCGGTGCGCAGGTCGGCGTACTTGCCGGCGAGCGCGGCGCTCAGCGGCTCGAGGCCGATGCCCTTGGTGCGCTTCAGGGCGAACTCGAAGGCGTCCTTGCGCACGCCCGGGTCGGGGTCGCCGAGCAGCTCGATGAGCAGCGGCCAGGCCCACGACTGCGAGATCTGGCCGATCACTTCGGTCAGCACCTCGCGCCGCACGTCGGCGTGCAGGCTTTTAAGAACGAAGCGCAGGCTCGCCGGACCGCCGCCGGCGATCTCGAGGCCGAGGGCACTCTTGAATGCCTCGGTGCGGACCGACTTGCCGGCGTCGCCGAGGGCGCGCTCGAGCAGCGTCACGGCCGCGGGTTCGTGGCCCTTCTTCAGCTGCTTAATTAAAAGGTCGAGGCCGCGGCGGCGTACGTCCTCGTGCTCGGCGAGCAGGCCGGCCTCGGCGACCGCGAGCGGGGCCCTGTCTTCGAGGCGGGTGAGCGCGGTGAAGGCGGCGTCGCGCACGCTGGCGTCGCCGTCGCGCAGCATGAGGCGCAGGCGGGCCGCGCCGCGCGGGTCGGCGAGCTCGGCGAGGGCCTTGCAGGTCTCGACGCGCACGCTCGCGGTCTGCTCGCGCGACAGCTGCAGCAGCGTGCCGAGGGCGCGGGGGTCCTGCAGGGACGCGAGACCGGTGGCGCCGCTGAGGCAGGTGTCGAGGGCGCGGCTCGCCATGGCCTCGAGCAGCGGGCGCTTGTCGGCCTCGCTGACCTCGGAGGGGTCGACCTTCTTGGCCTTCGGCAGGTCGTCGTCGCTCGGGGCCTTGGCCTTGTCCGGCTTGCCGGTCTTCGGCTTCTCGGCGGCTTTGACCTCTGCGGTCGGGTCGGGGGCCGTCTCGATGTCGTGGAGCTGGCGGTGGATCTGCTTGCTGTGGAAGCGCAGCGCAGCGGCCAGCTTCGGCGTGGTGAGCAAGGAGATGAGGAAGGCGGTCTGGCGCACGCCGGCGTCGGCGTCGGCGGAGAAGCGGCGCAGCGCCGACTGCACGTCGGGCAGCGCCAGCATGTCGCGCTGGTAGAAGCGCACGAGCGCCGTCTTGCGGATATCGGCCGGCTTGGCGCGCAGGGCGATCAGCTCGGGCTCGGGCGACTTGTCGGGGTGCAGCGACTCGAGGGCGACGAGCGCGGCGAGCCGGACCTCGCGCGGGTTCTGGCCGAGCGCGGATGTCAGGCGGGCGTAGGCGAGGTCGTCCTTCTTGGCCAGGCGCGCGAGGGCCTCGATCGCCACGGTGCCGACGTCGCGCTGCTGGGCGGCGAGCGCGAGGTCGAGGATGCGCAGCGAGTCCTCGCCCTCGAGCTTGCGCAGGGCGGCGAGGGCCGCCAGGCGCACCGCCTCCTCGTTGGCCTTAATTAAAGGCTCGAGGAGTTTGATCGCGCGGGGGTTGTTGGTCGCGCCGAGCAGCTCGGTGGCGAGGACCTTCAAGCCGTGGTCCTCGTCCTCGGTGACGCGGCCGGCCAGCAGCTCGAGCGAGGTGGCGTCGTTCCAGCCGGCGAGGGCGCGCAGCGAGACCTCGCGCAGCTTGGGGTCGCGGCGCTTCAGCTCGTACTCGGCCCAGGTCTGGGCGCCGTGGAACAGCTGGATCCGATCGCCGACCTTGCCGCCGGCGTCGACCGGGAACAGGCGCAGGGTGTTGTCCTTGCAGGCGGCGACGAGGTGTGGACGACCTTTGAAGTCGACGAGCGCGAGGGCGACGACCTTGGCGAGGCCCTCCTTCTGGCTCGAGGGTTTGCGCTGGCCGGCGCCGCGGGTCCAGATTTTGATGTTTGCGTCGAGGCCGCCGGTGTAGAACTTGTCGGCGACGCCGGGGATCACCGCCGTGGTGCCGCTGCTGTGGCCGTTCTTGCCGCTGCGGTCCTCGGGCTCGAGCTCGCCGCGGACGTGGGTGCCCAGGACCTTGTTGTCGGCGCCGACGGAGGTGACGCGCAGCTCCTCGGTCTCGAACATGAGGGCGTTGATCGCCCCGTCGTGGATCTTCTTGGACTCGGCGGCGAAGAACTTCTCCTTGTCCTCGCAGTCGAACACGCTGAGCGTGCCGCGGTCGCCGCCGACGACCAGCCACACGCCGCTCGGGTCGGAGGCCACGCTCACGCCGAACTCGCCGAGCGTGAGGCGCTGGAGCTCCTTGCCGTTGCTGCGCCCGACGATCACCAGCTCCTTGCCGCACACCGCGGCGAGGCGGTCCTTGCCGGCGAACGCGAGGGCGACCGGGGCCGGGTCGAGCTTGGGGCCGAGCGACTTGGGGGCGCCCTTGTCAATGGGGGCGACGTAGATGTGGCCGTCGGTGCCGGCGACGTAGACGTGGCCGTCGTCGGCGAGCAGGTGGGTGCCGCCGCCGCCGAGCGGCCCGCTGGTGAGCTCGCCGGAGTCGACGTTGAGGCGGTAGAGGGCGGTGGGCTGGCCCTCGGGGTGGACGGTGACGACCAGCAGCTGCGGGCCGTGCCCGAGCAGCGCGCGCAGCTCCCCGCGGATCTGCGTGTACTTGTCGGTCGTGAACTTGTCACTCGTCGTCGCGGTCGACATCAGGCAGCCTCCAGAACTTTGAGGTCGGGGTGGGCCGCGCCGATGCGGACCAGCGCGACCATGCAGGCGGCGCGCTCGCTGGCGCCGCGCGAGCCCATGAACTCGCGGAGCAGCGGGGCGGCCAGGTCGGCGAAGGCCCGCTCGCGCACGGCGAGGTCGCGCATCGCCTCGATCAGCGAGAGCTTGGCCTTGCGCGCGGGCAACGGCCTGGCCCGGCGCTTCTTCGGCTCGTCGTCCTGCTTGTTGGCGTCGGCGTCCGAGGTCTTGGCCTCGCTCGGCAGCTTGGCCGGCGGGATCGAGAACAGCATGCGGCGCATGAACGCCTGCAGGGCCTCGTGGCTGGCCGGCAGCTTGCCTGGCCGCGCGGGCGGGCCGGAGCCCTCGGCGGGCGGACCTTTAATGATGGTGTCGGGCCTGGCGCTCGGCTTGGCCTTGCCGGTCTGCTTGGGCTCGGGGCGCGGGGTCGGCTTCCACGTGAGAGTGATGCCGCGGTCCCGGTACAGCGACCAGATCGTTCTCACCACGAAGGCAGTCACCTGACGATCGGGGCTCTCGCTCAGGCGGAACAGCTCCTCGGGGATCGCCAGCTTGGGGTAGCGGTGGATCAGCTGCATGCCGAGCGCGCGCGTCTCGGGCACGAGGCTCTCGCAGAAGCCGTACACGGCGGTGGCGGTCAGCGTGCCGGGGTCGATGCGGTAGCGCTTGTGCTCGACCGACTCGTCGGCGAGCAGACCCCTGGCGAAGAACTCGCGGACCTCGGGGTACGGCGCCTCGGTGACCTCGACGATGTCGGCGATCGGCGGGGCCCAGCGCGCGAGCTCCCAGCGGGCCAGCTCGAGGCCGAACTGACGCACGGTGCTGCGGGCGTCGACGAGCAGCGGTCTCACTCTGGCCCACGTCAGGTAGCTGGCGGGGATCTCCGCGCCGGGGTCGACCGGGCGGTCGGTGAGCGCGAGGCTGATGTCGGGGTGGTGGCGACGGATGTAGTGGCGGGCGAAGTTCGCCTGCGGCGCGTCGGCGGGGCCGGGGCCGGTGGCCATCTCCCACAGGCGGTCGCAGCCGGCGCCCACGGCGTCGGCCGTGAACTCGCGCTGCTCGCCGGCCAGCATCTGCAAGAAGGCGGTCTCGCTGATGACCTTGATGCCGGCGCCCTTCTCGACCAGCTTCTCGGCGGCGACCTGCTTGCTGCCCTTGCGGCCCTGGCCGTACAGCGGCGAGCCGTCGTCGCCGATCACGAGGTAGTCGAGCTTGGCGGTCACGCTGCTGGCGTTCTTGCCGCCCGCGCCGGTGACCTTGGCCTCGGCCTCGTCGCGCACCATGGTCGCGAGCTTGCCGGTGAACAGGAAGCTTTTGCCGCCGAGGTCGATCTTCTTGGCGGCGGCCGGAGCGGCCTTCTGCTGTATGGCCTGCTTCGGCGCGAAATCCGCCGGGAGCAGGGCCTTGGTCATGTATTCGAGGGCGAACTCGTGGTAGTGCGGCTCGCTGCGCAGCGCGAGCTGCATGAGCCAGTCGAAGCCGAGGTCGCCGGGCGAGAAGCGGCGCACGTCGCTGAGGAAGCCGAGCGCCGACTTGGCGAGGTTCTCGTCGAACTTCAGGTCGCGGGCCCACGGCCTGCCGGAGTGGATCAGCTCCTTAATAAATGGGTCGCTGTCCCAGGTGGCCTGGAAGGCGACGGCGCGCCAGAATGGGGCGCCGAGGTCCTCGGCCTTGATCCGCTCCTCGGCGATCCATTTAAGAATGGTCTCGCGGGCGTGGGGGTGGAGGATCATGCGGGCCAGGAAGTCGCGGCCGAAGTCCTCGCCCTGGAAGCGGGTCAGGGCCTCGAGGGCGAAGTTGGTGGCCTGTGTGGTGATCCGCGGGTCGTCGAGCAGGTCGCGGAAGAACGCGGCGCCGAGCGACTTGTGGGTGTGCACCTTGGTGAGGAGGTCGCTGGCAAAATCAAAAACCTTGCGGTCGCCGAGCAGGCGCTCCTTGAACCACTCGGGGGTGAGCTCGCGGGCGCTGAAGTGCTTTCGCAGGGCGCTGGCGGCGAGGTCGTGGGCGTACTGGGTGCCGAGCAGCTGACCCCAGGCGTCGAGGCCGACGTCCTTGCGGGGGTCGCGGTCGCCGAGCAGGTCGAAGGCCAGCTTGCGCACCTCGTCGGAGCGGCTGTTGGCCAGGCGCAGCAGGCGGTCGAGCTCGAGGTCGCGGGCGTGCGTGCGGGCGTAGGCCGCGGCGTACTTGACGGCCTCGCCGCCCTTCGAGTCGAGCAGGCGCAGCACCGGCACGTGCAGGCCGAGCTCGCGGAAGCGGCCCTGTTCGAACTTCGGGACGTTCTGCAGCAGCCAGACCACGAAGTCGTCGACGGTCGCGGAGTCGACGGCGATCAGGCGCGCGACCCACGGGGCCTCGACCTCGCGCAGGCTGGCGCGGAAGTCGGTCTTCAGGGCCTTCACGGCGAAGGTGCGGACCTGCTCCGAGCTGGCGCGCTCGAGCAGGCCGAGCACCGGCCGCGGGGTGCGGCGCCACAGCTCGCCGAAGGCCCGCTCGGTCAGCGCGCCGTCCTTGCTGCGCACGACCCGGAAGTTGCGGCGCGTGTACTTCTTGGTCTCGTGGTGGAGGATGTGATTGAAGACCCAGGTGCGCTCGAACGAGGTGTCGTCGGCGTAGGCGCGCAGGAAGTCGATGGCGGCGTCGACGTAGGCGGGCGGCAGGCTCTGGCCGATGCGCCGGAGGTAACGCCAGGCGCGGCGCACGAGGTAGCCCATGGTGCGCCGCGAGATCTCTTTATAGTTGCCGGCCTTGGTGGCGTAGGCGGCGTCGAAGCGGGCCGCGAGGGCGCCGAGCACCTCGTTGTCGCCGCGGGCCTCGGCCTCTTTAAAAATTTGCTTGAGGCCGCGCCACGGGCCCCAGCACAGCGGGATCTTGCGGATCACCTCGAGCAGGGCGGCGCGCTCGTAGGCGCCGTCTTTACGCCACAGGTCGAGCAGCACCGAGTGCAGCTGCAGGCGCGGCGGGAGCGGCACCTCGGCGTTCGGGGCCTCGAGCGCGCGCATGGTGTCGATGCGGTAGCGGGCGCGGGCCTGCGGGGCGTCGCGCTTGTACTTGTAGTTGCCCAGCTGGGCGGTGAAGCCGGCGTAGCTGAGTGCGCCCTCGCGGGGCGGCTGCGCCGGGCGCGGATCCGGGGCCGCGGCCACGCCGACGATCAGGCTGGCCAGGTCGGGATCCCGGCTGTCCCAGGCGCGGCGGATGTCATCGAGGCTGAGTTCAAGGCCCATCGCTTGCTCCCCATGGAGGACGAGCGGGGAGCATGCCCCAGGCCCGTGCACCGATTCAACCGCGGACGTGGGGCCCCATGTTCGCGAGCGCGCAGCGCGGGCTTATTACGGATGCTCGCGGGTGCATCTGCAAGGAGGGCCGAGACCGGCGGGGTGCCGTGATATAAACCGCGGTCATGTCTCTGACGTCGCGGTCCCTGCTCATCGCCCTGGCTGGCGCGCTGGCCCTGTCCGCTTGCAAGAAGGAGGGCGACGGCAGCAAGCCCCCCGAGGACGGAGGTGGCGGGGACGTGGCCGACGGCGGTGGCGGTGGCGACGGTGGTGGCGGCGGCGGGGACGAGCCGTCGGAGCCGGAGTTCCTGACCGTCGACGTGTTCGAGGAGACGCTGCAGGACAAGAGCGGCGACGTGAGCGAGTGTTACAACAAGGCCAAGGAGGCCAAGGCGGACCTCGCGGGCAAGCTGGCGCTCGACTTCACGGTCGGCGGCGACGGGGTGATCACCGAGGTGAAGGCCGACCCGGGCAGCACGATCAAGGACGACGGGCTCAACGCCTGCGTGCTCGAGAAGGCCAAGACCTGGAAGTTCCCGAAGACGCGCGACGGCCAGCCGATGACGCTGGCCTACACGTACAGCATGGGCTGAGCTAGCCGCTGCGGCTGCTGATCGTACGACGCGTCGGCGGCGGCAGACCGGCGGCGTGGCGCATGGCGGCGCACAGGTCGAGCACGTCGGGCGGGCGCCACTTCAAGGGGAAGCCCTCGCACTGGGCGGGCTTGGCGTGGTGGATCTCGCAGAGGTTGTCGGGCGTCAGGAAGATGCACGAGCGCAGCGGGTCGGCCTGGTCGAGCAGGTGGACCGTGCCGTCGGGGCGCACCTCGCAGTAGTTCGCGAGGAACTCGCCGCGCGTCTGCCCGAGGTGGGCGGCGGCGCGGGCGAGGTCGTCCTCGGTCATGTGCACGAAGCCGTCGCCGCGGCAGCAGTTGCCGCAGCGGTGGCAGCGAAACGGCTCGACCTCGTAGGGCCACTCGGGCTCGGCCATGGCGCGGAGGGTTCCACGCGCGGGCGTCCGGGGCAAGAGGGTCGGGCAGATCCCGGGGTGGGAAGCGCGCGCCCTGGGGAGCGCGGGGGTATGCTCGCGCGCGATGTCCCGGCTCCTCCTGATCAGCAGCTCCAACGTGCACGGCTTCAATTATCTCGACCACGCCGAGGGCGAGCTGCGGGACTTTTTGAGTGGGGTCGAGCGGGTGCTGTTCGTGCCGTTCGCGCTGGCGGACCACCAGGGCTACGCGGCCAGGGTGCGCGAGCGGCTGGCGGGGCTCGGGCTGGCGGTCGACTCGCTGCACGCGACCCGCGACCCGGTGGGGGCGATCGGTGACGCGGAGGCGCTGTTCATCGGCGGCGGCAACACGTTCAGGTTGTTGACCGCGATGTGCAGGCTCGGGCTGATGACGGTGGTGGGCATGCGCGTGGCCGAGGGGATGCCGTACGTCGGCTCGAGCGCGGGGACCAACCTGGCGACGCGGTCGATCGAGACGACCAACGACATGCCGATCGTCTACCCGCCGACGTTCGCGGCGCTCGGGTTGGTCCCTTTTAATATCAACCCGCACTACCTCGACGCGGACCCCCACTCGACGCACAAGGGCGAGACGCGGGAGACGCGGATCCGAGAGTTTCACGAGGAGCACGAGGCTCCCGTGGTCGGGCTGCGCGAGCCGGCGATGCTGCGGCGCGAGGGCGAGGCGCTGACGCTGCGCGGGACCGGCGGGGCCCGGCTGTTTCGCCGCGGGGCCGCGGCGGAGGAGCTGGCGACCGGGGCCGACCTCAGCGAGCTGCTGCGCTGGCGGCCGGCCGAGAGCGAGTGATCAGCCGTTGCGGCAGAGGTCGCCGCGGGGCGGCAGGCCGGCGCTGTCGAGGGTGAACTGCGGGGGGATTTTTGGCGGACCCGCGGGCTTGGCGGGGGCGGGTGCGGTGCCTCCGGGCGGAGCGGCGGGCGGGGCCTCGCCGTCCTCCCAGCCGCCGTCGTCGTCGCCGGGTGCGGGGGCGGAGGCGGTGTCCTCGTCCTCCCAGCCGCCTTCGTCGGACTCGGCGATCTCGCTGTCGCCGAGGTCGGGGTTGGGCAGCTGCGTCGAGTAGGTGATCGTGACGCGCTCCTCGCGGCGGCCGCTCGGGCGGGAGATGCGGGTGCGGGCGGGGAGGATGGTGTTGTCGACGGGGCGCAGGTCCTCGTGGAGGATGGTCCACAGGCGCTCGAGCTCGCCGGAGGCGGACTTGTGCCAGAGCGTGCTGCCGGCGACCCACCAGTCGCCGGCTGTGAAGGCGAAGCGGAGCTCCTGCTCGTCGGTGGCGTTGCGCAGGCGGAGGACCTCGTGGCCGAGCTTGCGGTCCCAGCGCTGGTCGACGACCTCGAAGGGCCGGGAGATCTGCGGGGCGCCGCCGAGGAGGAGGGCGATCAGCTCCTCCTTGGCGAAGGGCACGCCGATCAGGCGGCGGATCGCGCAGTCGGCGGGGGGGCCGCTGTAGAAGCCGAGGTCGAGGCCGTCGGCGGCGACGTTGCGCAGGGTGTAGCCCTGCTCGTGGAAGGCGAGGGAGATGAGCTCGCGGCCGGCGAGCTGGACCTGGCCGGAGAATCGACCTGGCTTTTGGGCCAGGAGCATGAGGTTGCCGGCGGGGGCGCGGCCGATGCGGACCTTGGCGGACGGGACCTGGATGGCGGAGATCCGCGGGGCGACGAGCGTGAGCAGCTCGGCGGCGGGCGGGGCCTTGCCGGCGGCGTAGGGCGGGTCGATGCGGCCGGCGCAGGCCGGGACGGCGGTGACGAGGGCCAGCCAGGCGATGCAGGTCAGGAGGCGCGCGCGCATGTCGGGCAAACCTAGCAGCCCGTGGCGAAAGTCGACACCGCCGCGCCGGGCCTCGTCGGCGCGAGGGGACGCGCGGGCGTGCTTCTGCGGGCACGTCGGCTGGGTCGCGGGAGGTGAAAAAGATTAAAAAAGTCCGCTCGGCGCGGGCGGTCAGCGCGGTGGAAGGAGCACCGCCTGACCGCCCGCGGGGCGGGCCGTCCGTGGCTCGCGGGCCACGAGCTCGTCGCAGACGGCCCCGGGTGCGCGGGGCCGGTGTCGCGGACACGCGTGTGCGCTCGTGATGCACGCGCTCCGCACACATGGATCTGCGGGGTTCGAGCTCGTGGTGCCGCGGGGAGCCTCGCGGCTCGACGCGGGCCGGGCGTGGCCCGTCGTCCTGCGCCTCGCGATCGGGGCTGCTGCCCGATGCGGCGCGGGGCTACTTGGCCTTGGCGTCGAGCTCGTCCTTGCCGACCTCGCGGAGGGTGGTCTCACCCTTGACGGTCAGCATGGTCTTCATGCGGTCGAAGGTCTTGCGGCCGATGCCCTTGATGCGGACGATCTGCAGGGGCTCGCTGAACGGCTTGGCGGCGCGGTAGTCGACGATCTTCTTGGCCATGGCCGGACCGACCCCCGGGAGCAGCTCGAGCTGCTCCTGGGTCGCGGTGTTGATGTTGATCTGGCCCTCGAGCTGGGGGGCGGCGAACGCGGGGCTCGCGGTGAACAGGACGGCGGCCGCGGCGGCGCCGGCGAACAGGTGAACGATGGACTTGAACATGGTCTTTGGTCTCCTCGGCGCGTTGGCCGATGCCTCCCCATGAGCAAGCCGGGCACCACGAGCGGCGCGTGCAATTTCAAGGATTTACGAGGTGGTCGAAGGGCCAGGTGGCCGACCCGTTGGCCACCCGGTCCGCCCGTTGGCCACCCCGCCTGCGCCTCGCCTACTCTTCGACGACTTCCGGGTCGTCGCTCTCGTCGGGGCCGCGGCGGATGGGCATGCAGATCGAGACGTCCTCGGCGCCGAACGGGTGTTCGGGGCTCGAGACGGGGTACACGCCGTTGCTGCCGGTCGAGCGGCACTCGTAGCCGTCACGGCACTTGCGGTCGGTGCGGCAGCGCTTGCGGCAGCTGGTGCGGGCGGACAGCACGTCGGCGCAGAGGCCCTCGGGGAGGCAGATCTCGGAGGCCTGGCAGTCGTTGCAGGCGATCGACTGGTCGGCGGCGAAGTCGAGCTCGCAGCCGGGGTCGCCGGGCTCGAGCTCGGGGTCGGTGCAACGCTTGGGCGGGTCGGTGTGGCAGGCGGCGAAGCGCGCCCGCAGCTCGTCGTTGTAGGGGTGGGGGCGATCTTCGAGCTCGGGGTCGCAGGCCACGCTGAGGAACTCGGCGCCGTAGACCTGCACGCACTCGCCCTCGCGCGGGCAGGTGGTGGTGTTGCAGCCGTCGATGGTGCACTCGCCCTTGCCCTTGGGGTCGTAGTTGCCGTCGCCGTCGACCAGGTGGCTGAGGTCGCAGACGCGGTCGCCGCGGATGCTGCAGTCGGTGCTCACGCGGCAGGCGGCGCCGATCTTCCGCTGGCAGCCGGCCACGGCGAGGAGCGCGAGCGCGACGGCGAGGACGCCCGGAGCGGCGGAGAAGAACCCCGGGGAGCGCAGGCCGGGGGCCGCGACGGAGCGCGGCGGGGCGGGCTGGCGCTGGCCGGGAGGGCCGTGCGGGACGCGGGGCATGGGCGCGCGCAGCATACATCGTCCCGCCCTTCCCGGGGGGCCGGCGTTTCTGGCAACCTGAGCGCCCTGTGTCCGTCACGCTCGACGAGCTGCTGGCCCAATTCCGGGGCCTCGTGTCCGCCTACCGCGGCGCCCGCGACCCGCTGCACGCGGGCGAGGGCAAGGGCAACCTGCGCTGCGAGCAGTGCCTCGACTGCCAGCGCTGCCGCTTCTGCGTGCGCTGCGTGCGGTGCGAGGACTGCGGCAACTGCGAGCAGTGCGAGGACTGCGTGCGCTGCACGCGGACGCGGAGCGCCAGGCGCTGCGTGGGCTGCAACGAGGTCGAGCTCAGCGAATCTTGTGAGGATTCGCAGTATTTGTTGCTGTGCCTCGACTGTTCGCGCTGCGAGCAGTGCTTCGCCTGCGTCGGTTTGCGCGGCGAATCCTACTGCGTGCTCAACAAGCGCTATTCCCGGAAAGATTACTTCCAGCTGGTCCAGGCGTTGAAGAAGCGGCTGGAGGAGATCGGTGGCACGTTGCTGCCGGAGCTGGCCGCGGCGGCGCGGGGGAGCTGGCCGGCGGGGGCGGCGGGGTCGGAGTTCGTGGTCGAGGAGGGGCGGGTGAAGGGCGTCGTCGACGCGACGACGACGGCGGTCGAGGTCGAGGAGGAGAGCCCGTGGGCCGAGGGGGTCGTGCCGCTGCGGGCCGAGGGCGCCGGCGAGGCCGGTGAAGCGGGCGGCGGGACGATCTCCCGCGTGCCGCCGGCGTGAAGTTTCTGGCCCGGGCGGGCGCGCGTGTGTTACGGGCGGCGCATGACACACGCGCATCGGTTGGCGATCGTCGGCTGCGGGACGATGGGCGAGGCGATCGTCGGCGGGCTGCTGCGCGCCGGGGTGTACACGCCCTCGGAGGTGATCGTGACGGCGCGGCGCGTCGAGGCGGCCGAGGCCCTGCGTCAGCGTCACGGGGTGGCGGCCACGCTCGACAACGTGGCCGCGTGCGCGGGCGCCGAGATGGTGGTGCTGACGGTCAAGCCCCAGCGCATCGGCAAGGTGCTGCAGGTCCCGGGCGTGCGCGAGGCGCTGCTCGGCAAGACTGTGATCAGCATCGCGGCCGGGGTGACGCTGTCGCAGCTCGCGGGGTGGTTGCCGGGCTCGGCGGTGATCCGGGCCATGCCGAACACGCCGTGTTTAATTAATGAGGGCATGACCGTGCTCGCGCGCGGGCCGGGGGTGAGCGATGCGGCGGCGGCGGCGACGGTGCGGGTGTTCGAGACGGTGGGGCGCTGCGTCGAGGTCGAGGACAAGCTGATGGACGCGGTCACCAGCCTCGGCGCGAGCGGGCCGGCGTTCGTGTACGTGATGATCGAGGCGATGGCCGACGGCGGGGTGATGATGGGGCTGCCGCGCAACCTGGCGCTCGAGATCGCGGCCCAGGTGTTCCAGGGGGCGGCGCGCATGGTGCTGCAGACCTCCAGGCACCCGGCGGCGCTGAAGGACCAGGTGACGACGCCGGCGGGCTGCACGATCGCCGGGATCTTGACCATGGAGGACGGGAGGATCCGCTCGGTGCTCGCGCGGACGATCCAGGAGGCGGCCAGGGTCGCCGGGGAGCTCGGGCGCGAGTCGACGGCGGATCGCTGATTCGAGATCGCCGAGACTGCTGAAATTTTGCGGTCGGCGGTGGACGGGGCGAGGCTACGGCGCGCGTGCTCGGTCCGCTCCGCACCCTCGTCAGCGTCGGCTTCCTGGTGGTCGTCCTGTGGGCGGCGTTCAGCGTCAAGCTCGGGGACCGCACGTTCGCGGATCACGTGGACCGCATCGGCGAGACCCGCGAGGCCAAGGCGCTGCTCGACGGAGCACGCGCGCGCGTCCGACCGGCCCTCGACGAGGTCAAGCAGCGCATGCTCGGCGAGTACGTCGAGGCGCCGACGTTCGTGCCCGCAGGCGAGGCGCCGGCGCCGCGGCGGCCGCCCGCGGTCATGCGGGTGCGGCCCGGGGCGCTGAGCGAGACGCCGGCGCAGCCGCCGGCGAAGGCCGGGCCGGTGAAGGCCGGGCCGGCGAAGGCCGAGCCGAGGGCCGCGGCGCCGCGCGGCGAGGAGCGGGCGCTGCCGGGGCGGCGGGCGCGGAAGGCGAGCGCGGACGGGGGCGCAGGGCGTCGCGAAGCACCGTGAATGGCCGGGTGTCCCGGCGTGCATGTGCAGGTATCCTCCGGCGGTGACGCGCCTCGCAGCCCTCGCCCTCGCGCTCGTGGCGGCGCCTGCGGTCGCGGGGGCGGCGGCGCCGGCGGCTGTCCCGAGGGACAGGCCGGTCGAGTCGGTGCCGCTGGCGGTGCCGGGGGACGGCACGCGCGAGGCGGCGCCGGAGCCGTCGCGGGCGCCGGGACCTGTCCCCGAGGACAGGGAGCCGTCGCGGGCGCCGGGACCTGTCCCCGGGGACAGGGATACGGCGAGCGCGAGCGGGCAGGCGACGCCGCAGGCGCCGCAGGGGCGGGCGCGGCTGCAGGGGCAGGTGCTGGTGTACGGCAGCCGCGACGTGGTGTTCGGGGCGAGGATCCTCGGCGAGGCGCTGGCGGACACGGCGGTGACCGACGCGAACGGGCGCTTCGAGCTGTGGCTGGCGCCGGGGGAGCACAAGCTGAAGATCCGGGCGCCGGGCTTCCGCGAGCTGCCGATCACGGTGCGCCTGGCGGACGGGCAGGACCTGACGTTCGAATATCGCATGGCGCCGGACCTCGACGGCAACCCGTACCGCACGGTGGTCCGGCAGCAGCGCGAGGTGGCCATCTCGAGCACGACGCTGCGCGACGACGAGATCCACGCGCTGCCGGGCACGTTCGGAGACCCGTTCAGAGTTATTAAAAGTCTGCCGGGGGCGTCGCAGCTGGCGGGCTTCCTGCCGTACGTGGTGGTCCGCGGGGCGGCGCCCGGGAACACGGGCTACTTCCTCGACGGGGTCAAGGTGCCGATCCTGTTCCACGTGGCGATCGGCCCGTCGATCGTGCACCCGTACTTCATCGACCAGGTCGACTTTTATCCGAGCGGGGCGCCGGTGCGGCTCGGGCGCTACGCGTCGGGCATGATCGAGGGGCGCACCAAGGCGGCCCGCAAGGACCGCGTCTACGGCGAGTTCGAGATCAAACTGACCGACGCGGGCGGGCTCGTCGAGGTGCCGCTCAACCGCGCGCGCGACCCGGCGTGCATGCAAATGAAGCTGTCTGAAAGGACAGGCAAGGACGCGAACGGCAACAAGCGCAAGAAGAGCTGTCGCACGGGGACGGCGCGCGGGTCGCTGACGCTGGCGGGGCGCTACAGCTACACGGCGGGGGTGCTGAGCCTGGTGCAGTCGACCGTGAAGCTGCGGTTCTGGGACTATCAGGCGCGCTTCGACCACCGCCTGGCCCGCAACGCGCAGTACACGGCGTTCGCGTACGGCAGCTTCGACGAGATCGGCGACAAGACGGCGCCCGACCCGATCCTGCGCTTCGAGTTCTATCGCATCCAGCAGCGCGTGCAGCAGCAGCTGCCGCGCGGCGGGTCGGCGAGCTACAGCCTGGCGCTCGGGCTCGACCGCGCGGGCATCAGCGAGATCAAGACCAACGAGTGGCAGGTCTCGCCGCGCGTCGACGTGCGCCTGCCGCTCGGCGACACCGGCAACGCGGAGGTCGGGCTCGGGGTCGATCAGCAGTTCCAGATCTTTCGCACCGACACCGGGTCGATGGGGCCGGCGGCGGTCGAGAACCTGTCGAACGTGCTCAGCGACCGCGTGGTCTCGGCGACGGGCTTCTACGCGGAGCTGCTGTGGCGCAAGGGCCGGGTCGACCTGCGACCGGGCGTGCGCGGCGACCTGTACGTGCAGCTCGGCTCGTCGGCCGTGCTGCCGCAGGCGACGTCGGCGACCCACGCGTTCGGGCTCGATCCCAGGCTGCTGGTCCGCCAGCGCCTCACCGACCGCTGGACGCTGCGCCAGAACCTCGGCATGTACCACCAGCCGCCGAGCTTCCCGATCCCGCTGCCGGGCGTCGAGAGCTTCGGGTTCGAACGCGGGCTGCAACGCAACGTGCAAGGCAGCCTCGGCTACGAGTTCAACGTCGCCGACAAGTTCATCCTCACCCAGGACGCGTACCTCGGGCGCATGTCGAACCTGCAGGACTACGACTTCGCGGCGGCGATGCGCGGCGGGGTCTCGGAGTTCGAGGACATCGTCGTCAACGCGACCGGCTGGGCCTACGGGCTCGAGACGATGCTGCGCCTGGCCCCGCGCCAGCGGGTCTACGGGTGGGCGGCGTACACGCTGTCGCGCTCGACGCGGACGTTCGACCAGGGCGGGCGGGCGCCGTCCAACTGGGACCAGCGCCACATCCTGAACCTGGTGCTCGGCTACCGCATCGGCGAGAAGTGGAACCTCGGCGGACGCGTGCACTTCAACACGGGCCGGCCGTACACCGCGGCGATGGAGGGCCAGTCGGCCGCGGACGCGTTGACGTACAACCGCAACAACCAGCGGCTGCCGCCGTTCTTCCAGATGGACCTGCGGGCCGAGCGGACCTGGCGGTTCAGGGCCTGGCAGCTGCAGCTGATCGTCGACGTGCTCAACGCGACCTATTCGCGCGAAGTGTTCACATGCACGCTCAACGGAACGACCAACGTCGGCGGGTTCCGGAGCCTGGCCTCGGGGCCAGGCGGGTACTTCGCGCCGATCGGCTGCACGCAGCAGAGCCTGCGCTACATCTTGCCGTCGATCGGCGTTCGCGGGGTGTTTTGAGGCGTTCTGCCGAGATGACCCGAGGGACAGGCGAGGCTGCCCCTTGGTCCCTGTGCTTTCGGACCTGCCCGTGAGAATAGTCTACATTTGTAGACCGTTCAAGGGGGTGCGAGAGGTGTGTCATCATCCCCGCCGGGCCATCATCCTCCGAGGGGATCAGATCATGAACGAAGTAGCGCAAGAGATCGGACGACGGATCAGACTGTGGCGGACGGCGACCCCTCCTCCGAAGACCCGCCGCAAGAACCAAGGCGAGACCGGATGGCGACCCCACATGACGATCGAGGAGCTCGCCAAGGCGACCGGCCTCACCGTCACCACGGTCAACAAGCTCGAGCTCGGCTACAAGGCGCCGCGCATCGAGTCGCTGCTGCTGCTCGCGTCGGCCTTCGGCTGCGACCCGACCGAGCTGCTGCCGCGCGCCAAACAAAAAGGCGGCGCCAAGGCCGAGCTGCTCGACGAGCTCAACGCGGTCGCTGCCCAGCTCTCGCCCAAGCAGATCCGCGAGCTGGTCAAGTCGGCTCGCGGCATGGAACCCGGCTAGGACGTCGGCCCGCGTCCGTCGCCGGAGCGTGTAAAGAAAGGAGGCGAGCGCACCGCGCTCGCCTTCAGCGTTTAAATCGAACCGACCGCGGGTGTCCCGCCGGTCGTCAGGGTGGCCAACCGGTGGGACACCCGCTCCAATCGGGCCTGGAACGATGCAGTTCGTGGCATCGCGTCGCGATTGCCTCCATCGTCGCGGACAAGCTGTCCCACCGGCGGGACACCCATGCCCCGCCGGGGCGCCCGAAGAAGCGCAAACCTGTCGTGGAAGGGTGCGGGACTTCTGCAGTTTTTTAGGCGGGGCGGGCGCTGGCCAGGATGGAACAACACCTGCAACTTGTCTGGGTATGCAGCCCCGCACCCGCTCCGCCAAGTTCGTTCGTTCCCTGGTCGATGCCGCCACCGTGCGCCCCATGCTGTCCGCGCTGCTGGAGATGAAGCGGGCGCGGATGCACAGCCCCGTGGTCCAGGTCGCGCCGGTTCAGCCCCTGCCGGTCGAAGTCCCGCTCAAGGCCGCGTGAGCGGGGAATGAAGGCCGGTCTGGATCGGCCCGCGTTCCTGCGCCACCATGCAGTCCATGTCGCGTCGGATGTCCTGGTTGAGGACGGGCGTGGTGTTCACGCTCGGGGCGGTGGCGATGGCGGCGGTCCAGGCGTGGTGGCCGACACCGCAGGCCGAGGCCGGCAGCCGCACGCTCAACCGCGCGGGCTTCGATGCCGCGCTCCAGACGGTGATCGACCGCTACGTCGACCCGGTGGAGGCCTCGCCGGTGCTGGCCGAGACGCTGAAGCGGGTCGTCAGCGGGCTCGACCCCTACAGCCACTACCTGACCGCCGACGAGCGGCAGACCCTGCGAGATCGCAGCAAGGGCGGGACCTCCGGCATGTCCGTGACGCTGCATCGCGGCGAGGCCGGACGCAGACCCGCCTGGCTCGAGGTGACGGCGGTGCTGCCGACCTCACCGGCCGAGAAGGCGGGCCTGCAGCCCGGTGACAGGATCCTGGCGATCCGCGGCCAGGAGGTCGCGTTCATGCTGTCGCAGGCCGAGGTCGAGGCGCTGCTCGCGGGGGCCGACGGCGATACGCTCGAGCTCGCGGTCCAGCGCCGGCAAGACCCGGCGCCCATCGCCCTGCAGCTCGGGCTCACCGGCCACCCGAAGAACCTCGTCGAGGGCAAGCTGGTCGAGCAGTCCGGCCGGAAGTTCGCCCACATGCGCGTGCGGGCGTTCCGCGCGGGCACCGGCGAGCTGTTTAAAAAGAGCTTGAAGGAGCTGCGGCGGGCGGCTGGGGCGACGCCTCTGGCGGGGGTGATCGTCGACGTGCGCGGCAACCCGGGCGGCGATGTCCCGGAGGCGGTGATGATCGCCGACATGTTCGTGCCGTCGGGCGTGCTGGTGCGGACACGCGGGCGCGGCGGGCAGATCCTGCGCGAGGAGCGGGCCCACCCGGCGGCCACCGACATCGAGGTCCCCCTCGTCGTGCTGCAGGACCGCCGCTCGGCCTCGGCGTCGGAGCTGCTGGCCGTGGCCCTGCAAGACCACGGACGCGCCCGTGTGATCGGCGAGCGCAGCTTCGGCAAGGGCACGGTGCAGGACGTGATCGGGATGACCGACGGCTCGCTGCTCACCCTGACGATCGCCCGCTACTTCTCGCCGAAGGACCGGCTCATCGACGGCAACGGCGTCGAGCCCGATGTCCGCGTCGAGCTGCCGGCCATGGCCCCGGGCGCCGCGGACACGGGCCTGCAGGCGGCCCTCGGCGAGCTCACCCGGGCCGGCGGTTAGCTGAGCAGGATGCGCCGCGCCGCCTGCGTGCTGGCCGCCAGCTCGCGCTCGCGGTTGCTGAAATTGCCGCCGAGGGCGCCGACGTAGAGCGTCTCGCCGAGGATCTCGACGGCCCGCACGCTGAACTCGAGGGGCGCGCCGTCGCGGCGGATCATCGCCTTGGCGGTGCCGCGGGCGACCAGCGGAGTGACCGCGGCCAGCATGGTGAGGTCGAGCTCGGTGGTGTTGTTCGACACCAGGATGCCCGCCTCGTCGGTGACGATGAGGGCGTCGAGGTCGGCGCGCGCGACGGCGTGGTCGAACGCGGCGATCAGCGCCGAGGCCGTGTCCGTCGGGCGGTTCTGCCGACGCTCGACCAGCGGCCGGCGCGGGTGCGGCAGCCGCGGCAGACGAAGGGGGGGCTTGGCCTCAGGTTCTTGCGCTTGCATCGTTCGAGCTCCGGCAGGTGAGAGGCGTCAGTGTATGAGCGACATGTAGGATATGTCCAAATTCCGGTCGTGGACCGGGCGCTATCGGACGCGCGTAAAGCGCACGGTCTGACAACGATGTGAGCTTGCTATCCCACCGGGAGACAAACCGAGTACACTCCGCGCCATGCCGATCGAGGCTGCGGAAGTCGAGCACGTACGCCAGGCGCTGGTGCGCTACGCCGGTTGGGACCAAGTTCCGGACGAGGTCATGAACGAGCTGTGTCGCGGGGCCGAGCTGATCGAGGTCAAGCGCAAGCGGTCCGTGTTCCGCCGGGGAGAGCCGGGCCCGGGGCTGTTCGTGGTGAAGACGGGCGAATTCAAACTGAGCCTGATCTCGTCGGAGGGCCGCGAGCAGATCCTGTACCTGGCGGAGCCGGGCAAGCTGATCGGCGAGGGCTTCCTGCCGCGTGACGTGCAGTGTGCGGCGTCGGCGTTCGCGATGCTCGACTCGGAGGCGTGGCAGTTCGAGACGGACCACGTGATCAACTTGATAGGGCGTTCGCAGCCGCTGGCGTTCGCGCTGATGCGGCACATGGCGTTCCGGGCCAACCGCCTGATCGACCTGGTGCTCGACCTGTCGCTGCGTTCGGTCGAGCGTCGGCTGGCGTCGTTCCTGCTGTCGCTGGCGGTCCGCGCCGGGGCCGAGGCGGGGAAGAGCTGCGTGATCCCGCGGCAGCTCGACATGAACACCGTTGCGGCGCGTCTCGGGACGGTCCGTGAGGAGATCTCGCGGGCCCTCAACCGCATGCAGCGCGACGGGATCCTCAGCCTCAGCCGCCAGGAGATCGTCGTTCTCGACCTCAACGCCCTCGAGCGCGTCACGTACGAGTAAGGTGCGTCGGGCCATCAATTTTGCCCGTGCCCTCGCGTTCGGGCTGCTCGTGCAGGCGTGCGAGACGCCGGCGCCGACCGGGCCTGCCGGGCCGGTGAAGGCCGAGCCGGTGAAGGCCGAGCCGGCGCCGGTGCAGCCGAAGGAGGCGTGCCCGTCGTGGGCGGGCCTCGAGGTCGACAAGCTGCCGCCGCTGCCGGCGTCGCCGTACGCCGCGACGTTCGACCAGGTGTGGCGGACGGTCTTAATTAAACACTTCGATCCGACGATCGGGTGTCAGGACTGGCCGGCGCGGCGAGCCGAGTTCGCGGACAAGCTGGCGGCGGCGAAGGACGCGACGTCAGCCTACGCGGTGATGAACGACCTGCTGGCGACGCTGAAGCAGAGCCATTTTAAAGTGGTGCCGCCCGGTGGGGCGACCGAGACGACGTCGGCCGGGCCGGCGCGTGTGCCGATCCACGTGCGCATGATCGACGGCGCCGCGGTAGTCGTCGACGCGGCCGTCGGTGGTATGAAGAGCGGGGTGCCGCAGGGGGCGATCCTCGAGGCGATCGACGACAAGCCGGTGGCGGAGATCGCCGCGAACATCAAAAACGCGGCGGCGGGCGACGACGCGGCGTTTCAGACCATGTGGGCGATCGAGTCGGCGCTGCACGGGCAAGACGGAGCGAAGCGCGAGCTGACGCTGCTCGATGCCAGGTCGAAGAAGCTGACGCGCGAGGCCACGTGCGTGCTGCCGGCGGGCGACCTGGTGACGATCGGGAACCTCCACGACATCCCGACCACCGTGGAGCACAGGATAATTAAAGGCACGACGGTCGGGTACCTCGCGTTCAATTATTGGATGCTGCCGATGGTCCAGCGCGTAGAGCGGGCGATGGCGGAGCTGCGGGGGCAGGGCATGACCGGGCTGGTGATCGACCTGCGCGGCAACCCGGGCGGGGTCGGGGCGATGTCGATCCCGGTGGCGCGCATGGTGCTCACCGAGCCGGGCAGCCTCGGCAAGCTGCAGTTTCGCGAGTTCGCCCAGGAGTTCAACGTGGCCGGCAACCCGGACGCGTTCACGGGGCCGGTGATCGTGCTCGTCGACGAGGGCACCGCGAGCACCTCGGAGATCTTCGCGGCGGGGCTGCGGGACCTCGGGCGCGTGCAGATCTACGGGTCGCGCACGTCGGCGGGCGCGGCGTTGCCGTCGCTGATCGAGCGGCTCGAGGGCGGCGGCATGCTGCAGTACGTGGTCGGCGACTATCACAGCTCGAAGGGCACGGTCGCCGAGGGCGAGGGCGTGCGGCTCGATGTCGTGGTGCCCGAGCGTCGCGAAGATTTCGTCGCCGGTCGGGACGTGGTGCTCGAGGCCGCGGTCTCGGCCTTGTCGAAGGGCGGCGCTGCTGCCAAGGTGCAACCATGAGCAAGCTTCTGCGAGAGGTCGGCGGGGTGTTCGGTGTCGTGTTCGCGCTGGTGGCGGGGTGCACCGAGCCGACGAGCAAGCCGGAGACCAAGGCCGCGTCGGAGGCCAAGGACGCGCCGGAGACGTCGCCGCGGGCGCCCCTGGACGGGATGCCGGAGGCGGAGCAGCTGCTGGCGGACGTGGTCGACGCGATGGGCGGGGCCGACAAGTTCGCGGCGGTGAAGAGCTACTACTCGGAGTCGAACCTCGACATGGGCACGCTGGGGCTGACCGGGGTGGCCAAGCTGTGGTGGCGCGAGGGGGACTTCTATATCGAGACGGAGATGCCGGGGATCGGGCTGCAGAAGCTCGGCGGCAAGGGCGACAGGTTGTGGGGCGACAACCCGGTGCACGGGCTGCGCGCGCTGGCCGGCAAGGAGGCCGAGCAGGCGCGCTCGAGCTCGGCGCTGTGCCTGGCGTACGAGTGGAAGAAGCACTTCACGTCGGCGAAGACGGTGGCGATGAAGCCGGACGCGAACGGGGTGCAGATCGCGGAGATCGAGTTCACCTCGCCGCTCGGCGACAAGGTCACGTTGCGTATCAACCTCGAGACCAAGCTGCCGGTGTCGCAGAGCCTGACCCAGGCCAACCCGTTCGGAGACATCCCGGAGACGGTGACGTTCTCCGACTACCGCGACGTCGAGGGTTTGAAATTGCCGTTCAAGCAGACCGTCGAGGCGCCGCTGATGAAGGCGACGGCGACGATGACGAAGATCGAGCTGAACGTGGCGACCGACACGGTGCCGTTCGACATGCCGGGGGCGTCGACGGCGGTGAGTCCGGGGCAGCTGGTCGACGCGCTGAAGCCGGTCGAGGGCAAGGCGGACGCGAAGAAGGGCGAGGCGACGGCCAGGCCGCCGGTCGCGGCCAAGAAGCAGTAGAGACCCGGTGCGGACCGGGTCTCGCGCGGGCCGGGGTCAGAGCTGCTGGGCGCAGTACATCTGCTCGCCGAGCTGTTTAATTAAACCGAGCTGGGTCTCCAGCCAGTCGGTGTGCTCTTCTTCGCTGACGAGGATCTTCTCGAGCATCTCGCGGGTGGCGTTGTCGCCGACGTCGCGGCACAGGGCGATGGAGGTGTTGAGGCGGGCGATGGCGTCGTACTCGAGCTTCACGTCGAGCTGGAACTGCTCGTGCACGGTCTCGCCGACGTTGACCTTGCCGAGGCGCTGCACGTTGGGCACGCCCTCGAGGAAGAGGATGCGCTCGATGAGCTTGTCTGCGTGCTTCATCTCGTCGATCGACTCGTCGCGGACGCGCTTGGCCAGCTTGTGAAAGCCCCAGTTGGCGCACATCTTCGCGTGGATGAAGTACTGGTTGATCGCGGTCAGCTCGGCCGTCAGGATGTCGTTGAGCGTGGTGATGACCTTGTCGTTGCCCTTCATGAGGCGGCAACCTATCACGCGTCTCGTCGGCGAGGAGACCGCGGATTTGGCGACGGCTTCACGGTGAAAAGGAGTTTCAACGTCGGCCCCGACGCGGTCCGAACGCGGGCCGCGTGGGTCCGATCGTGAAAACCAGTCTCAGCGGCTAGCGGTCGGTGACCGGGGCCGTGGCGTGGTGCTCGTGCCGCGTCGCCACCTGATCCAAGAGCTGGCGGATCTGCGGGGCACACGCGCCGCAGTCGGTCGCGGCCTGGCAGGCCTGGCGGATCTGCTTGAGCGTGCAGGCCCCGCGACGCGCCTCGTCGACGATGGTCTTGCTCGAAACACCCTTGCAAAGGCACACGATCATGGCGGTCTCTCGCGGGGATCCCGAGGGAGCTCGGGATTGAAAATCATATTCAGCGGGGCTGTTCAGATCTAACTGAGCGGGTTGCGCGGCGCAAGGGAGTGAAAGTGACTTTCAGTGGCGGACGGGAGCGCGCCCGGGGGCGCGGGGCGCGGCGTACGCGCGGGGCGCGGCGGGTGGATTTCGCGGCTGGATGGGGTGATGCGGCGGTTCTGGTCGGTGGCTGCGCGGGTGCGGGCCGGGCGCGTCACCCGAGTCGGGGGCGACATCGGGCGCGGCGACCGAGCTCACAATGACGGCGATGGTGCCGACGACCGGCGCACCGGACGGGTGATGTGCCCGGACGGGTCGACGAGCGATGCGCCGGACGGGTGGGGCGAGTGTTTCGGGCGGGCGCGGGTCGACTGCGGGAAGCTACTGCCGGACGGGGTCGAGGGGTGGTGTCAGCTGAAGCAGGGATGGCGCTATCCGACGTGCACCACGGGGAGCTGCGCTGCGGGTGAGCCGGTCGAGGTGTGCGTGTGGATGAAGGACTTCGAGGAGACCGGGTGCGACTGTTTCTGGTGGTGGCGCATCGGCGCGGACGGGACCTACGTGCTGGATCCGGCCAACGGTGAGACGCGCTTCGAATTCCCGGTCGACTGGTCGCGTTGCAGCGACGCGGTTTCGATGTGCGGGTGCCTCGAAGTCTCGCCGCTTTGTAAGTGATGGATTATCTGTCCTTCGGGACAGGTGATGAGGTCGCGAGGACGGGCCCGCGGGAGGCGGGCCCGTCCGGCTCTTTTTAAAATTCTCGGGCTCAGCCGCGGGCGGTGCGGCGGGCGAGGAGGAGGGCGATCACGGCGTTGGCGAGCAGCCACAGGCGGTCGACGACCGGGCCGCCGGGCACGCCGGAGACGAGGGTCGGGAGGACCACGGCGCCGTGCAGCAGCATGGCGGCGGAGCCGAGGTTGAGGCCGGTGAGCAGGGGGCGGAGGCCGCGGACGCCGAACAGGAGGACGGTGCAGAGCAGCGGGAGCAGGGCCGAGAGGATCAGCGGGGAGCCGTAGGCGGCGACGCTGCCGGTGGCGCCGGCGAGCGAGTAGGCCAGCGGCGCGCAGCCGAAGGCGCCGGCGGCGAGGCCCGCGCCGAGCACGGTGGAGCCGATTGCGAGCAGCTTGCGGCGGCGCGAGACGGCGGCGGCGCCGAGGCCCAACAGGCCCGCAGGGCCGTAGAGCGAGGCGAGGCCGGTGAGGCCGAGCAGACCGGCCATGCCGGCGCGCTCGGGCGCGTAGGACTCGGCCGAGGCGTCGACGGCGGCGAGGGCGTCGATGACGCCGGCGCCGTACTCGACGTCCCAGGTGACGTTGTTGGGGTGCTTGGCGGTCTTCTTGAGGATGCGCTCGACCTCGGCGGGGTTGGTCACGCCGCGCGAGACGACGAGGGCGGCCACGCCGGCGGCGTGCGGGGAGGCCATCGAGGTGCCCTGCAGCCACATGTAGTCGAACTCGAGCGGGTTGCCGAGGAGGATGGTGTTCTGCAGCACGCCGTCGGGGAAGCCGTCGCCGTTGGCGTCGTTGCGGGTGTCGCCGCCGGGGGCGGAGACGTCGAGGTCCTTGCCCCAATTCGAGTACCAGGAGCGCTTGCCGGTGCCGTCGATGGCGGCGACGGCGACCGAGCCGTCGTGGGCGGCGGGGTAGCCGACCTTGGAGCGGCGCTCGTTGCCGGCGGCGCACACGACGGTGACGCCTTTTTCGTGGGCGTAGGTGACGGCCTTGGCGAGCACCGACGAGGGCAGCGGGCCGCCGAGGCTCATGTTGATGACGTGGGCGCCCTGGTCGGCGGCGTAGCGGATCGCGTTGGCGATGCCGGGCACGCTGCCGCGGCCGTCGCCGCTGAGGACCTTGAGCGGGAGGATGGTCGACTCGAAGGCGACGCCGGCCACGCCGAGGGCGTTGTTGGTGGTCTGAGCCACGGTGCCGGCGACGTGGGTGCCGTGGAGGTGGTCGTCGAGGCCGTCGGGCACGCCGCCCTGCACGAACGACTTGCCGGGCATGAAGTGGGTGCCGATGAGGTCGGGGGCCTGCTTGGCGACGCCGGGGTGGTCCTTCCAGGCCACGCCGGTGTCGATGATCGCCACGATCGCGCCCTTGCCGTGGGTGATGGTCCACGCCTCGGGGGTGTGGATCATCTCCATGTGCCACTGGCGGGCGAACAGCGGGTCGTCGGGCACGAAGCGCTCGCGGCGCTCGCGGGTCGGCTCGGCGTCGATGGTGGCGCCGTTGTTCGCGACGTCGATGAGGGAGTACTCGAGCTCGGGCTCGACGACCTCGACGAACGGGTGGTTCGTCAACTTCTCCTGGAGGGCGGCGAGCTCGGCCTCGCTGCCGAACACGCGGTGGAGGTGCTCGCCCTCGCTGTAGAAGCCGGCGGGCTCGTGGGCGAGGCCGAGGGAGTCGAGGAAGGCGGCGAGCTCGGCCTCGCTGCTGCCCTCGCCGTGCTCGGGCTCGACGAGGTCGAGGAGGAGGACGTTGGGGGTGGCCACGTCGCCGGCGGCGGCGAGGGTGAGGGGGGTCTCGGCCGGCGCGGTGGTGCCGTCGGAGCGATGTTCCGCGGCGAGGAGGCCGGCGAAGGCGAGGAGGGCGGCGCCGGCGAAGGCCGGGCGGTGACGCAGTAGGACCGAGACGACGCGCATGAAGGCAGCTCCTGCCGGCAGGCAGCCGGGCCGGACCAGTATAGGGGGGTGCCCGGGCCGGTGCACGGGGGCTTTGGGCCGGCGAGGCCGAGAAAGCAGCCGCCGGGGGGCGCGACAGCGCTTCACGCCGTGGGCGTTCTGGCCTAAGATCCCTCCCCACGCGCTTGTAGCTCAGCTGGATAGAGCATCGGGCTTCGAACCCGAGGGCCGCAGGTTCGAATCCTGCCGAGCGCGCCACCGAGTGATCGATCGTCGGCGTCGCGGGCGCCGCGAGAGATGTCCCGAGAGACAGGTCGGCGTCGCGGGCGCCGGGGATGAGCACGAGGATGGTCGCGTCACCGGGCGATCGAGTGCACCTGTCCCCCGGTACAGGTCGCGTCGGGCCGCATCGAGACGCGTCGGGTATCGTCGGGCCGCGTCAAGCTGCATCAAGACAGGTCGGGGCGAGCCGCGTCAAGCCGCATCAAGCCGAGTTGGGTCGCATCGGGTCGCGTCGAGCCGACCGAGAAATAATTAAAATTATTAAAATGTGCTTGGGGACAGGTCAGGGTTGGATGCGGCTGCCGTCGGTCAGGGACTCGTCGGGGGGGCCGCCGAGGCGGAGGGTGGAGATGAGCTCGCGGATGTCTTCGCGGTAGTCGCTGAGGCACTCGGCGAGGGCGCAGGCCTGCCAGAAGCCGGTGTTGACGGTCGAGCTGAGGGTCTGCTGGAAGACCTCCCACGACGAGCCCTTGCTGGCGGCGTTGGCGAGGGCGGCGTTGGCGAACTCGTAGAGGCGGCCGCCGAGGCCCTGGCGTTTGCCGCCGCCCTCGAACTGGACCACGCCGAGCGGGTTCTTGGCGCCGTCGCCGACCAGCGGCACGCAGACGATCCAGTCTTGCTCGGACTTCCAGTGCTGGTGGGGCGGGTGGCGCTGGTAGATCAGCGCGTCCTTGCTGTGCTGGGTGGTGCGGCACCACGCGGCCGGGCGGTTGAAGCGGAAGGCGTGGCCGGCGACGCCGGTGCCGTGGGGGTAGGAGGCGCTCCACTCGCGGCTGGGGAAGTTGCCGAAGGCGGGCAGGAGGCGGCCCTGGGCGTCGTCCCACAGCAGGCCCATCCAGGAGATCGAGGCGATCGAGGCGTTGAAGACGGCGGAGATCGCGGCGGAGATCGACTCTGCCAGCTGGAACGCGAGCACGGGGCCGAACTCGCGGTCGGCGGTGCAGCCGTCGAGCAGCTTGGCGGCGATGCGCACGGCCTTGAAGTTGAGCCGGTCGCCGCGCACGCTCGGGCGGTAGGCCAGGCCGTAGCGGCAGCCGACGATCGGCGCGTCGACGGCGAGGGCGAGCTCGAGCGGAGAGTTTTTAATTATTTCGCAGCGGCGCTCCTCCTCGGGCACGCGCTCCCACAGCAGGTCGCCGTTGTGCGGGGCGCAGCGGTCGACGCGGAGCTCGACCGAGTCGACGTCGACGACGGGGTCGTCGAAGCTGTAGGTGAGCGTGAGGCGGCGGCTGGGGAAGCGGACGGTGTGGCCGCGCAGGACGGTGTCGTCGGGGTCGTCGTGGCTGCGCGACTGCAGGGTGTAGCGCGGGACCTCGGCGCGGGTGAGGGGGACGACGTTGGAGGCCTGGTAGCGCCACACGAGGTCGGTGGGGCGGGGGTCGGGCGGGAACAGGGTGAAGCGGATGGTGCCGTCCTGGCCGGTCTTCTGGTGGACGGTGAAGCCCCTCGCGCTCTGGAGCGGGTCGGCGCGGGCGGCACAGACGGGCGGGACGACCTCGGCGATGGCGACGGGGTGGGCGGCGCGGAGGTCGGTGATGCGCACGCTGACGGTGGAGATGCCGTGGCGGTCGACGTGCGCGTGGCGGGAGTGTTCGCCGGCGGTGAGCTCGTGGTCGTGCTCGTCGACGGCGTGTTCGCGGAGGCCGAGCGGGAAGCTGCGCGGGTGTCGTCGCGTGTACACGGGCATGTCGCCGGTGCGCTCGAACACGTGCACGTGGAGCTGGTGCGGGAGGATCTGCACGGCGGAGAACTGCTTGCCGACGGCGTCGGGGCGCTGGTTCTGGTTGGCGCCGAGCGAGCCGGTGCCGACCAGCACGAAGCGGTCGGTGAGCCAGCCGAGCTGCTGGGCGCCGGCCTTGTGGAGGTGGCCGTGGAAGCCGACCTGGAAGCCGGCGACGATCAGCGCGCCGAGGTCGGCCTGGTTTAAATAATCGGGGCGGATGCCGTCGGGGGCGATGCCGTGGTGCCACACGGCGATGCGGAGGAAGCCGTCGGCGTGCACGGAGGCGTGCTCGGCGGCGCGGGCGATCGACTCGCGGGAGATCGCCGCGCCCGTCCAGTAGCGGTCGTTGAGGAAGCAGCTATTGAAGCCGTAGACGGCGACGCGGTCCTCGGGGAAAAGGTGCGCCGACCAGTCGAGGCCCTCGGCGGGGTCGAGCAGGTCGAAGCGGCGGCCGGGCTCGGCGAGCGCGTCGTCCTTGTAAAAGGTGTCGAGGAAGCGCTGCACGGTGGCGAAGCGGGCCATCTGACGCTCGGGGTCGAGGAGCAGCCACTCGAGGTGGCCGTAGCGGCTGATGACCTGGCGTACGCCCGAGCGGGCCGGGTCGTCGCGGTAATTTTTTAATAGGCGGGCGAGCTGATCGCTGCCGCCGGGGCGCTCGAGCATCTCGGCGATCGGGAGCGGGCGGCCGAGGTCGGCGGCCCAGTCGACGTCGTGGTTGCCGGGCACGAACACCACGCGGGCGCGGTCCTCGGGGTCGCGCAGCAGCGGCAGCAGGTTGTGGTGGGAGAACTCGAGCAGCTCGTCGTACTCGACCTGTCTGGCGGCGCCCGCGAGGTCGCCGCTGACAATTATTAAATCGAAGCGCTGTTCGGGCTCGGGGAGCTTGCGCAGGGCGTTCTGCGGGCCGACCCAGATGGCCTTCAGTGTCTCTTGCGAGCCGGCGCGGTGGAGATCGGAGATGTGAAGGATGCGCACGGAGACGGGCGGGGAGTCACGGGGCCGCGCGGGGACGGTATCACAAAGGTGCGAGGGGCGGAGGAGCGAGTCGGTCATGCACTCGACCCACTGCGGCACCGCGTGGGGCGGAGGTCGGCCCTCAGATATTTTGTGTGGGACGCTGCTGCGTGCGACGGACGGACTACGGGGTTTTCAGCGGTTCGGAGGCGGAGAGGAAGGGGTCGAGCAGGGGCGGGTGGACCGGCCGGGAGTGGCGGCCGATCGCGCCGGAGGTGCGGCGGAGGGCCGCGCGGGCGGCGGCGGCGGCGAGGTTCACGGCGGCGACGTCGACCTCGAATGGTTCGGGGAGGAGGGCCGTCGAGCCGACGGTGGTCTGGTTGCCGGGCTCGGGGGTCGTGGGCCTGGAAGAAGGGGTCTCGGCCATGGGGGGCGCTCCCTTCGGCAAGTAAGACAGCGATGGGGTGGGGCGTCAAGCCGACGGTGCGGATGCAACGACGGTGCCGAGGGGCTCTTCAGGCCTCGGCGGCGCGGCCGGTGAGCGCGGGCAGGGGCGTGGGCTCGGGCGGGAGCTCGAGGATGCGGGCGTCGGGGGCCGCGGCGGGCGCGAGGTCCAGCCAGCGGCGGTGGCAGGTCAGGAGGATGACCTGCGTCGACTTGCCGAGGTCGCGCAGGGCGGCGAGGGCGGCGGCGGCGCGGGTGTCGTCGAAGTTGACGAGCACGTCGTCCATGACGACCGGGAGCGGCTCGCAGCGGTCGCAGTAGTCGAGCACGTAGGCCATGCGGAGGGCCAGGAACAGCTGCTCGCGCGTGCCCGAGGACAGCTCGCGGGGAGCGCGGAGCATGCCGTCGCGACCGAGGGCGGCGAGGCTGCGGGTCTCGGGCTGGACGACGGCGCGGACGTGGCGGCCGGCGGTGATGCGGGCCAGCATGTCGGAGGTGTATTGCAGGATCGCAGGCTGGTTGTCGCGGGCGTAGCGGTCGGCGACGCGGCCGAGCACGCGCTCGGCGAGGTGGAGCAGGAGGTAGCGGTCGGTGTGCTCCTCGAGGTCGGCGCGGAGGACCTCGAGCTCGGCGCCGAGGCGGGCGGCGCGGTCGCCTCCGAGCTGCCTGGCCTCGTGTTCGAGGCGGCCGCGCTGCTCGACGGCGGTGATGCGGCGCTGGTCGAGCTCGGCGATGGTGCGGGTGAGGTTGTGCTGCTCGGCCTCGAGGTCCTCGCGGCGGACGGCCTGCAGCTCGGCGGCGTAGGTGGCGCGCTGGGTGCCCTCGCCGAGCGTGCGGGCCAGGCGGAGGCCGAGGTCGTCGCGCGCGCGCTCGAGCTGGAGGCGGTGGAGCGTGCGCTCGGCGAGGTCGGCGAGGGCGAGGTCGTCGGGCGCGCCGGCGCGGGCGCGCAGGGCCGCGGCCTCGGCCTGCAGGGCGGCGAGGGAAGAGCCGAGGCGGGCGTGCTCGCGGCGGCGGTCGGCCGACTCGTCGCGCGCGAGGGCGTGGGTGTTCGCGGCGGCGCGGGCGTCGGCGAGGGCGCGGGCGAGGTTCTCGACGAAGTGCTCGGGCGGGGTGTCCGCGGGGACAGGTGAGCGCGGGGCGGCGCGGGGGCCTGACGTGTCCTCTGGGACAGGTCGCGGGGCGGCGAGGTCTCGGGAGATGTCCTCGGGGACAGGTCGCGGCGTGAGCCCGGAGAGGTCCGCGGGCACGGAGCGGGCCAGGCGGGCGCGGAGGGCGGCGACCTCGGCGTCGAAGTCGGCGAGGGCGGCGAGGGCGTCGTCGGCGGCGCTGCGCTGGCGGTCGAGCGCGGTCAGGCGTTCGCCGAGGGCGGTGAGGGCGTCGAGGCGCTGGAGGGCCGACTCGGGGTCGAGGTCGGGCGGGAGGCCGAGGGTGGTGAGGCGGCGGCGGAGGTCGGCGGTGGAGGCCTCGAAGTCGCGCTCGAGGCGCTCGCGGAGGGCGGCGCTGCGGGCGAGGGTGGTGCGGAGGGCGGCGGTCTGCGCGTGGGCCGACTCGAGGCGGCCGCGGAGGTGCTCGGCCACGCGTTCGCGCTCGCGGAGCGCGTGGACGAGGGTGGAGAACGGGGCGCGCGTGTCGAGGTGGTCGCGCAGGCGAGCTTCGAAGGCCTGCACGCGCGGGCGGCGGGCCTCGGCCTCGCGGGCGCGGCGGGCGCGGGCGACGGCGAGGTCGCGGAGGGCGGCGGCGTCGGCGAGCCAGGCGAGCATCGCCGTCGGTGTGCCCGGGGAGATCTCCGAGGGGCGCCAGAGGTCGCGCCAGGCGGCGGTCCAGTCGGCCTCCGCGGTCTCGAGGGTGGTGAGGGCGTCGCGCGCCTGGGCGCGGGCGTGGAGGGTGCGCTCGCGGGCGGCGTCGAGGGCTGTCTTTTGGGCCAGGTGCTCTGCGGCCTCGCGGAGGCGGTCGGCGAGGCGGTCGGCGTCGGCGAGGGTGCGCTCGTAGGTGCGGGCGAGCTGCTTGAGGTCGGTGGGTGAGGTCGAGGTGCTGGACTTGGGACGGGAGGATGTGGCGATCGCGTCGGGCGGCGGCGTGGGTTCGACTGGTAGGTTTGCGTCGGGGGTCGTGCCGGTCGGGGGGGTGAGGTCGGGCGGTGCGGGGCGGGTGGGGCGTCTGCGGCGGCCCTCGGTTCGCGGGCGGGGGGCGAGCGCTGTGACGGCGAGCCGCTCCGAGGCGGCATCGGGGAGAGGAGAGGAGCTCGGGGGCCGGGCGAACAGGTCGCCTTGCGGGGAGGTGCGCGGGCTGAGCAGGTGCTGGCGGACGAGCGACCAGGTGTCGTCGCGGCGGGCGCGGGCGGCGGTCAGCAGGGCGGGGTCGGGCAGGTCGTGCTCGGCGAGGGCGGCGAGCTCGGCGTCGAGGCGGGCGAGCTCGGCTGTCTGTTGGGACAGGTGGGTCTGCGCCTCGCGGCGGTCGGCCTCGAGGGCGATGCGACGATGATTAAAGTCCTGGACGGCGGCGGTGCCGGGGAGCGGGAGGCGGGCCGGGTCGCCGGCGGGGCGGGGGTGGAGGCGGGCGAGGGCGAGCTCGATCTCCGCGTCGAGGCGGGCGAGGTCGAGGTCGGCGCGCTCGAGCTCGGCGTGGTCGGCCTGCATGGGCTCGAGGGCGGCGAGCAGCTCGCGGCCGCGGTCGTCGGGCAGCTGGGCGGTGAGGCTGCCGGCGGAGGTGGTGAGGGCGGCGAGCTCGGCGGCGTCGTCGGCGTGGGTGCGGCGGTGGAGGTCGAGCTCCTGGCGCAGGCGCTGCCAGCGGGTGACGGCGTGGTGGAGCTGGTCGAGCTCGGCCTGGGGGACCGCTGTGAAGGCTGTCCCGGGGGACAGGTCGGGAGCGTGCGAGTTTGGTTCGGGTGGCGGACCGGAGGTGGAGGCTGTCCCGGAGGGCAGGTCGGCAGAGGACGTCGCAGGAGGCGAGGCTGTCCCGGCGGACGGATTAGTTTTATTTCTAGAATTATTAAATTGGGCGGTGGGGGAGAGGTGGGAGATCTGGGCGAGGAGGACGGCGCGTTCTTGTTGGAGGCGGGCGTGGGCGCGGGGGGCCTCGCGGCGCTGGGTCGCGACGGTCTCGACGCGGCGGAGCAGGCGCTCGACTGTGGCGGCCTCGGCGAGGAGGGCGTGGTCGACCGGGTGGTGGGCGGTGCGGCGCTCGAGGCGGTCGATCTCGTCGGCGAGCGTCTGGTGGCGGGCGGCGAGGGAGTGCAGCTCGGCGAGGAGCGGGGCGACGCGGGTGGCGTCGGCGCCGGAGAGCGGAGTGTCGAGGTCGGGGTCGGTGAGGCGACGCTCGAGGCGCTGGTGCTCGTGGAAGTCCTCGAAGGCGATGAGGAGGGTGTGGATGCGGGCGGCGCGGTGGCGCAGGCGGGCGAGCTCGGCGTCGGCGTCGCTCTGGGTGTCGCGGGCGGTCTTTAAATTGGTCGTGAGGGCGAGGTACTGCGGCTGCTGCAGGGTGGCGTCGCGGAGGGCGGCGCGGGTGTCGTGCAGCTGCGTGAGGGCCTGGTTGATCGGCGGGTTCTTGCCGCGAATCTTGAAGAGGTCGTCGGACTCGTCGTGCAGGGCGTGGAGCAGGCGGCGCAGCGACTCGGCGCTGCCGCCGAGGGCGCCGCCGCCGAGCAGCTCGCCGAGGCCGGCGACCTGCAGGATGTCGGCGCCGCGCTGGAGGTCCTCGTGGGTGAAGCCGAAGATCTGGCGGTACAGGTCCTCGCCGACGGCGCCGAAGTAGCGGGCGAAGCGGGGCTCGTCGAGCGCGAGGTCGCCGAGGTCGGTGCGCAGGGTGCCGAGCAGGGCGTCCTTGCGCTTCTTGCGGCGGGAGATCTCGAGGCGCTGGCCGGCGCCGTCGCGCAGGACGGCGGACAGGGTCATGGCGGGGTAGGGGTAGCGGAAGTTGTCGGGGCTGCGCTCGTCGATGCCGAACAGGAGGCCGTGGATCGCGCGCAGGAGGGTCGACTTGCCGGCCTCGTTGGGGCCGTACACGAGCACGAGGCCGGAGTCGCCGGTCAGGTCGAGGTCGAGCGATTCGAAGTGGCCGAAGCGCTCGACGAGCAGGCGCTCAAACCTCATGCCGGGCCTCGGGGCGCGGGGCGTCGCTCGGGGCCGGAGGGGCGTGGCGGTCGAGGCTGGCCTTCGGGACAGGTCCGGCGCCGAGGCGGGCGAGCAGGAGGGCCTCGACGTCGGCGAGGCGGGCGGCCACGCGCTGGGGGTCGTCGAGGCGGTGGCCGAGCCAGGGGGCGGCGGAGGTGGCGAGCGGGTCGAGCTCGGCGGCGAGGTCGGCGAGGGCGGCGGGGTCGGCGACGAGGCGGCGCAGTTCGTCCTGCAGGGTCTGCAGCAGCGAGTTGCCCTCGGTGAGCGGCGGGCGGGTGCGAAAGAGGATCTTCTCGGTCCAGAGCTCGCCGAGCTCGGCGGCGAGCACTCGCACGCGGGCGAGGGTGGCGGCGGCGTTGGCGGCGAGGGCGGCGTGCAGCGGGGTGGTGCCCTCGACGACGACGCGGGCGAGCACGGGCCGCGGGCCGGCGGCGGCGAGGGCCTGCTGCATGCGCACGCGGATCTGCGCGAGCACGTCGTCGAGGTGGGTGGCGTTGTCGGCGGACACGACGATCTCGGCCCAGCGCAGCACGTCCATGTCGCGGTGCTCGACCTGGCGGATGCGCAGGTCGTCGATGCGGATCACGGTGCAGCCCTTGGCGCCCGACTCGTGGACGTGACGCCCCTGCAGGTTGCCGGGGTAGACGACCCAGGGGGCGCGGCTCAAAATTTGGCGGCGGTGCACGTGGCCGAGGGCCCAGTAGTCGTAGCCGTGACGCACGAGCTGGCCGACGGTGCAGGGGGCGTAGTTGCCGTGGCCGCTGTCGCCGACGGCGTTGGTGTGCAGCACGCCGATGTTTAACAAGTCGGGGACGGGGTCGGGGTAGGCGTCGGCGAGGTTGTCGTCGACGCTGCGGCTGCCGTAGCTCTGGCCGTGCACGGCGAGGCCGAGGCGGGGGTACTCGCGGGTCTCGGGCGCGTCGGGGGAGAAGGTGTGGACGTTGGCCGGGAGCGGGATGTGGCGGGCGAGCACGGACTCGGCGTCGTGGTTGCCGCGGACCATGACGACCTGGGTGTCGGCGGCCTGCAGGCGGGCGAGCTCGCGGACGAAGAAGAGGCCGGTGTTGAAGTCGCGCCACTCGCCGTCGAAGACGTCGCCGGCGAGCACGAGCAGGGCGGCCTGTTCCTCGAGACAGGTGTCGACGAGGCGTGTGAAGGCCTTGCGGGTGGCGAGGCGGAGGTCGTCGGTCGGGGCGCCCTCGACACGACCGAGCCCGCGGAGGGGGCTGTCGATGTGGAGGTCGGCGGCGTGGACGACCGTGATCACGCGGGGACAGTGACATCCGCGAGATCCGCGCGCAAGGGCGCGCGGCGGGGCGCACGGGGGATGGATCGATCGCCGGCGGATCGCGGCGGAGATCGGTGGCCCGGCGGGTCGATGCAGCTGCGAGGGATCGGGCGAGGCCGGCGCGGCCGGTGCTACGGATGGCAGCTGTCGCGGGGCCACAGGTGGGCGACGCGGCCGGCGAGGAAGCGGGCGCAGAGGTCGGGGTAGACGTAGTCGAAGGAGCCGAACGGGCCGAGCTGGTGGACCTGGTCGGGCGGGCCGCGGCGGCGTTCGACGGCGGCGGGGGTCATGCCGGCGCGGAGGTCGCCGCGGCCGCGCTCGTACTCGGCGATGGTGGAGGCGACGTCGAGGGCGCGGACCGAGCGGCGGTCGCGGCGGACCTCGATGCGGCGCTCGGCGGTGTAGAGGCGGCCGTGGCCGTCGGGCTGCAAGGGCTGCCAGCGGGCGACGATGAAGACGAGGGTGCGGCGGTCGAAGGCGTGGAAGAACCACAGCAGGTGGCTGTGCTCGGCCTCGTGGTCGCGGGCGGCGGCGCGGACGGTGAGGGCTTCGGACAGCGAGAGGCGCTCGCCGGGCGCGGTGTCGAGGCCGCGGAAGCTGGCGTGCACGAGGCCGAGGGGGACGACGTGGCGGCCGCTGTCGGGGGGGCGGGTGTCGGCGGGGTCGCAGGCGTCGAGCAGGACGGCGAGGCCGAGCGCCGCGGCGGCGCGGGCGGCGGTTAGCGGTCGGAGCGGGCGGGCAGCGAGGGGCACGGGTGGTGGCTCCGCGAACGGACGTGCGGGCGGCATGGCTGACGGCCAGCACTTCGAAGAGGTCGGGTGGCTCCGCGAACGGCGTGCGGGCGGGGGCCCCGCAGGGCCAGGAGGCCCGGGTTTTCCTGGTCGGTCAAGGGCGATTGAGGCGCTCGCGGAGAACATTCGCGGGAGCGTGATCCAGGCGAGATCACGGGCCTGCGGGCGTTGACTGCTGTTTGGCGCCAGGCGTCGAAGCGCCGTGCGTCCGGCCTCTCCGGCGGAGGGGGCCGGCCGCACGGCGTCCAACAAGTCATTCCAGGCGTCCGCTCGCAGCCGCGCAGGCGGTAGGATGGGCGCCTCCCCACGGAGTCCACGTGAAGAGTGAAGCGAAGCAAGACTCGTCGAGAACGGTGCAGGAGACGGCGCGCGTCATTTTGCGGCACCTGCGAGACAACCCGGACGGGGCCTCGAAGGAGGCGCTGGCGACGCGGGCCGGGGTGGCCGGGGTGACGGTGCAGCGGGCGCTGAAGTACATGCGCGAGGAGTGGGACGCGCCGCTGGACTTCGTGCACGGGTCGAAGCTGTGGCGGCTGCTCGACGCGACGTTCACGCTGCCGCTGACCGACCCGGAGCCCGAGGACCTGGCGGCGGTGGTGTTCGCGGCGGCGTTGCTGTCGCCGGTCGCGGACGCGGAGCTGAACGCGAGAGTGAAGCGGCTGGTCGAGCAGATGGACGCGGCGGTCGAGGAGGGCGCGAAGAGCATGAAGGACGCGCCGGGCAAGGTGCGGCCGCGCAGCGTGACGGCGACGGTGACGACCGGGACGCGGGTCGACTCGCGGCTGGTCGGGCGGCTGCTGCAGGCGGTCGGCAGCGGGGTGGTGCGCATCGAGTACGACAGCCCGTGGTCGGGCACCCGCAAGACGCACGACGTGGAGCCGTGGCAGCTGCGCGTGCACGACGGGGTGATGTACATGCGGGCGTTCTCGCGGACGACCGGCGACGCGCGGGTGTTCCGGGTGGCGCAGATCGTCCACGCGCGCGTGCTGCCGGGCCAGGCCCCGCGCGAGGCGATGCCGACGAAGGGCAACCTGTGGGGCTCGTCGGATCCGGGCTACGGCATCGACACCGATCGGCCGGGGGTGGCGACGCTGCGGGTCCGCGGCGGGGTGGCCCGCTGGATCGCCAACATGAACTGGGACTCGGGGCAGGAGGATCGATGGATCGAGCCGGGCGAGCTGCTCGAGCGCAAGGTGCCGTACCACTCGTGCCGCGAGCTGGCGCGCCGGCTGCTCAGCATCGTCGACGGGCTCGAGTCGATCGAGCCGGCCGAGCTGCGCGAAGAAGTGACCAGCGACGCGCGCGCGTTCCTGGAGCGCATCAAGGCCTGAGCGCGGCGCCGCGGCCCACGCCGCGCGAGAGGGCCGGCGGCGCCTGACGGCGGCCGGCCCTCTCGCGCATCGGTGCGGAGCGGCGCGCGATGGTTGGCTTCGCACATGTCCGAAGGGACAGGCCCGCAGCGATGAAAGCGAGCGGGTGTTTTGTCTCCCAGGGATCACGAGGGTCTGGCAAGATGCATCGTGAGGTCAGCGTGGTGCTGTCCTTGGCGGGGTGGGTGTGGTGACCTCAACCCCTGTGGGGACGAGCTCGGCCGGGTGCCGTGTTCGTCCCCACAGCCTTGTTTACCGGGGTTTTCGGCGGATCTGCGGGGCGGTCGTCGGGGCCGACTTCCTCGCGGACCGCGGCTTTGGCATGATGCGCCGACATGAGCGCGCGCTCTCGCTCCATCTTCGCGGCGATCTCCCTGGTGCTTGCGTGCGGACAGGCGCCGGCCGAACCCGCGGCGAAGCCGACGACCTCCGCGAAGGCGACGCCGACCTCGGACCTCGTGGGCTACGAGCTGCGGCGGCTGCGGCCGCGCGACGAGGAGACGCTGGCCGCGATGTTCGACCGCTTGCGGGCGCAGGCGGTCGACGACGGCAAGCGCGTGGCGGTGCTGTTCTCGGCGGACTGGTGCGAGCCGTGCCGCGACATCGAGACGGAGCTGGGCAACAAGCACCCGGCGGCGCAGATCGGCGGGGTGCAGATCCTCGAGCTGAAGGAGGAGGACTGGAAGGCGGCGACGCGGATGGACGAGTTCGACGCGCTGCGCCGGCGCTGGAGCGGGGTGACCGGGTCGTACCCGCTGCTGGTGCTGCTCGACGCGGAGGGCAAGAAGCAGGAGGAGATGAAGGAGGCGATCGATCGCCTGACCGCCGCAGGGGTGGCGCCGACGCTGGCGAGCTGGTTCGCGGACACCCGGCCGAACGCCAGCGGCTAGCCGCACCGGCGGGCGGGAGATCGGTGCGCGGCGGGGAGATTCGTGAGGCGAGTCGCGTCGATCGCGGGCGGATGCTCGGGTCTCACCTGCGGGAATCTTTTCGCGGGGCCGCGCGTGCGCTATGCACTCCGCATGTCCGGACCGCATCGATGGACCGCCCTCGGCCTGGCTGCGCTGGTCGGCTGCACGGGTCCAGGGGTGGATCACAAACAGTCTCCGGTCGCCTCGAACACGGCGCCGGCGAAGGTCTCGCCGGTCGCGGCGGGGCCGTCGCGGGCGGTCGAGGCGGCGGCGGAGCCCGAGGCGGCCGGTGAAGAGGCGGGCGGCGACGACGGGATCGGTGCCGAGGGCGGCGAGGAGGCCGTCGCTCCGCCGGCGCCGGCGGAGCCGACGATGCCCGAGGACTACGGGCGGCTGAAGCCGCCGCTGCCGGTGCCGGCGCCCGCGGACCTGAAGGTGCACGCGATGGCGGGGTACGAGGTGGTGACGGTGTACGGGCAGCCGAGCCTGACGGCGGACAAGCTCGGGTACATGCGCATCGGCACGCGCACGATGGTGACCGAGAAGGTCGAGGGCGAGGGCTGCAAGCAGGGGTTCTACGGCCTGCCCGCCGGCGGGTTCGCGTGCGCGAGCAAGGGGCTGGTGGTCGACCGCGAGCGCGAGCCGCCGCTGCGCCATCCGCCGCCGGCGCCGCGGATGGACCAGGCGCTGCCGTACGAGTACGGGTTCGTGCGCCGGTGGAACGGGCCGATGTGGTGGCGAGTGCCGACGAGCGAGGAGCTCGCGGCGATGGTGGTGCAGCGCGAGGAGCGGGAGAAGCTGCGCAAGGCCGAGCTGGCGGCGAAGAAGGGTGGCACCGAGGAGCCGCCGCTGCCGGGCGTGGCGAGCGAGCCGCCGGCGAGCGAGCCGGAGCCGGTGGCGACGGGGCCGTCGCGCGACGAACTATTGAGCATGAAGCTGCCGCTGAGCCCGGACACGCCGTGGCTCGAGCGCGGGTTCTTCCTGTCGCTGGGCGAGAAGACGACCGAGGACAACCGCTCGTACTACCGCACGGCCCGCGGGGCGTACGTGTCGGCGGGCGACGTGTCGGGCTACGAGGAGAAGGACTTCCAGGGGGTCGCGCTCGGCGAGATGACGTGGCCGTTCGGGTACACGAAGAAGGAGACCAAGCTGATCCAGCTGACGCCCGAGGGGAAGTTGAAGGCGGTCAAGTCGCTGGACAAGCGGGTGTTCCTCGACCTCGAGGAGGAGGTCGACCTCGAGGGGCGGGCCTACATGCGCACGGCGGACGGGCTGCTGGTCCGCAAGGAGCACTTGAATATTCCGGAGCCGCAGGCGCTGCCGAAGGGGCTCGACCCGTGGGAGCGGTGGATCGACGTGAGCCTGTCGAAGCAGATGCTGGTGGCCTACGAGGGCACCAGGCCGGTGTACGTGACGCTGGTGTCGACCGGGCGCAAGGGCTCCAAGGAGGAGCCGTACGACACGCCGAGCGGGCGCTGGCGGATCTACAGCAAGCACATCTCGACGACCATGGACGGCAACTCGGCGTCGGACGGCAACTACTCGATCCAGGATGTCCCGTGGACCATGTTCTTCTTCGGCAGCTACGCGCTGCACGGGGCGTTCTGGCACCGCGGGTTCGGAGCGGTGCGCTCGCATGGGTGCGTGAACCTCGGGCCGAGCGACGCGCGCTGGCTGTTCAACTGGACCACGCCGTTCTTACCGGAGGGCTGGCACGGGGTCAACGCGACCGACGACAGCCCGGGCAGCACGGTGATCGTGCACGGGTGACGCGCGGGCCGCGGGCCGCGCAATAAAAAAGCCCCGGCGCGAGGCCGGGGCCGGGGCTCGGAGGAGCGGCGGTTACTCGTTGCAGTCCTCGCGGATGATCGTGTTGCTGCCCTCGGTGTCGCAGAAGAACAGCACGCCCTCGGGGGTGCAGCAGCCGATGCTGCTGACCGGGCCATCCACGTCCGAGCACTTGTCGCCCTCGACGAGGCCGTCGGCGCAGGAGATCGGGTCGATGCCGTCCGGGTCCTCGAGGCCGGGCACGCCGTTGGGCGCGCAGGCGTAATAGTTCTGGCGGTCGAACCAGCCGCAGCCCGGATCGACGGTGCCGGTGGTGTTGCCGGTGGTGCCCTCGGTCGTGGTCGCCTCGGTGGTCGGGGCGTCGGTGGTCGGGGCGTCGGTGGTGGCGTCGGTGGTGGTCGTCAGCGAGGTGGTGACGCCGGTCGTGTCGGCCGAGGTGTCGGTGCCGGCGGTGGTCGGCTCGTCGACGGTGGTGCCGCCGGTCGCGCTGGTGTCGGTGCCGGGGTCGGTGTTGGCCGAGCTGTTGCTGTCGGTGTTGGTCGAGGTGTCGTCCGTGGTGATCACGCAGCCGGACAGCAGGGTTCCGGCGCAGAGGACGAGCGTAAGGTGCTTAAACATCTGTGTTCTCCTTAGGTTCGGCAGGTGGGCTGCCTGAGACGTGCCGAGGGCGCGGGGATTCACCGCAGCCTCGGCGGGGGGCGCAAGGTAGACCGAAGAGCGCGAATCGCCAAGTCCCACGGCGAACGTGTGCGGCGCAGGCGTGCGATCCGCGTCGCACGCCGGTGGTCCCTCGCACGCTGCGGAAGTTCAGGCGGCGTCCGGCTTCGCGCGCGAACCGCCGAGGAAGGCGGCGTGGAGCTCGCGGACGGCGACGAGGCGGTGCTCGCAAGCGACGACGAACGCGAGGGTGCGCGAGTCGGTGATCGTTCGGCGGGGGCGGACACCGACCGCGGCGAGCACCTCGCACGCGCGGACCAGGATGTCGGGGCGGTCCTCGAGGCCGACGCCGACGCAGCTCACGAGGGCGAGGCCGTCGTGGCAGGCGACCTCGGCGACGTGCGCGGCGAGGCCGCGGGCGAGCGCGCCGAAGCGAGCGATGACGTCGGCCGCGTCGGTGCGTTGCGTCCACGAGACGAGGCCGTCGGCGGAGAGCTCGCCGACGTCGAGGGCGCACAGGCCGAGGGGGGCGAACAGCGCGGGCAGGCCGGCGCGCGCTCGACTCGCAGAAGAAGGTGAGGTGGGGGCGGGAGGACCGAGCGGACCGGTGAGGCGGAGGTGGAGGGTGGCGACGGCGGGGTCGGAGGCGACGGCGCGGACGCCGGAGGCGCGCGAGGGGTTTTGCCGGATGACGGTCTCGCCCGGGACATCGGGCCGGGTGTGGCGGGCGTAGATGGCGATGCCGCGTTCTTCGGCGAGCTGGACGGCCTGGGCGTGGAGGACCTTGGCGCCGGCGCGGGCGAGGGCCTGCATCTCTTCGTAGGAGATCTCGGACAGGCGGCGGGCCTCGGGGACCTCGCGGGGATCCCCGGTGTAGACGCCGTCGACGTCGCTGTAGATCTCGCAGTCGGCCGCGAGCGCGGCGGCGAGGGCGACGGCGGTGGTGTCGCTGCCGCCGCGGCCGAGCGTGGTGACCTCGCGCTTGTAGCTGACGCCCTGGAAGCCGCCGACGATGACGATGTTGCCGGCGTGCAGCTCGTCGAGGATGCGAAACGGTCGGACCTCCATGATGCGGGCGCGGCCGTGCTGGTGATCGGTGAGGATGCCGCACTGCGAGCCGGTCAGGCTGATCGCCCGGCGGCCGAGGGCGTGGATGGCGATGGCGAGGAGGGTCATCGACTCGCGCTCGCCGGTGCTGAGCAGCATGTCGAGCTCGCGGGCGGGGGGAGGATCGGCGAGGGCCCGGGCCTGCTCGAGCAGGGCGTTGGTGGTCTTGCCCATGGCCGAGACGACGACGACGACCGGCTGGCTGGCGGCCCGGTCGACCACGCGGCGGGCGACGGCCCGCAGGCGCTCGAGGTCGGCGACGCTGCTGCCGCCGAACTTCATCACCACGGGGGCGGGGGAGGCGGGCTGCGGGCCCAGGGCTGGCGAGCTCACGCGCGCGGTTATAGCAGGGTATAAGACGCGAGCCATGTCCCGCGACGCGATCCGGATCCGCGACCTCGAGCTGGTCTGCACGATCGGTGTGAACCCCGACGAACGCGACCGCGAACAGACCCTGGTGGTGGCCGCCGAGCTGCGGCTCGACCTGACGCGGGCCGGGACGTCGTGCCACATCGGCGAGACCTGCGACTACGCGCGCGTGGCCGGGGAGATCGCGGCGCTGCTGGCGTTTCGCCGCTACCGCCTGCTCGAGTCGGCGGCGCACGAGCTGGCGGCGATGCTGCTGGCCTGTCACCCGCAGGTCGAGGAGGTCCGACTCGAGCTCGACAAGCCGGAGGCGCTGCGCGGACGCCTGCGCAAGTACAAGGGGCGGGTGCCGCGGGCGGTCCAGGCGCGCGGGCAAGGCTTCGGGGCGGGGGTGGTCGCGGGCGTGACGGCGCTGCGGCGGCAGGCGGACTTCCCCCGCCGCGTGACGCCGACCGAGTTCGGCAGCGTGGAGGTCGTGCTCGAGACGCAGGAGTCGGGGCTGTTCCTGCTGCACGTGCGTCCGGGTGGGGTGGTCGCGCCGCACGTGCAACTGACGGCGGGGCCCAAGCGGGCGGCGGGCATCGAGTGGCCGGTGCGCGGCGAGCTGGTGCGCGGCGGGGTGCGCGAGGCGGGCTTCGATCCGTGGATCTGGCCTCCGGGACAGGTGCGGGAGATCGCCAACGCGGGCGCGGCCGTGGCGACCCTGTTCTGCTGCGACCAGCCGCGCGAGGCGTGACGCGAGATCGTTGCGCGGCCCGCTCGCGCGACTGTGCGGGCGTGCGGCGGCGGCGACTGTGCAGGCCCGCAGGGCTCGCAGGCCGTAGGCTGCGAGGGCGTGGCGGAGCGGGCGGACAGCTGTGCGGTGAACGCAGGTGCACGCCGCGGGCGCGTCCGGCGAGCGGTACGTCACGGGCCCGTGGAGGCGCCGCGGGCGGCCTTGACGGGGTTTCGGGGGGCAGATAGAACCCTGGCCCACCGTGGCCATGGAACCGTCGCCCGAGCCCGAAGGGGTCGAGATCTGTCTGGATCCCGAAGGTCAGCTCCTCGACAAGCGCGCGGCGCACGGGCTCGACCTGCGGGCGCTCTACAAGAAACTGGTGGCCGCGCGGTGCCTCGACCTGCGGCTTTCGCGGCTGGCGCTGCCGATGTGGGCGGCGAGCGCGGGTGAAGAAGCAGTGGCGGTGATCGCTGCGATGCTCGCCGGTCCCGAGGACTGGCTGTACCCCGGGCCGCGAGACCTGGCGCTCGCGCCGATCCGCGGCATGGACCTCGACGAGTTCGCCCAGCAGGTGCTCGGCAGCACGTACAACGGGCGCACCGGCGCGGTGGCGGCGGCGGATCTGGGCATTGCTCATGCGCCGGAGACGCTCGGGCTGCAGCTGCCGCTGGCGGCCGGGCAGGCCCACGCGCAGAAGCTGGCCGGGCCGGGGCGCATGACCGCGGTGCTGTTCGGCGAGGGGCTGACGACCACCGGGATGTTCCACGAGACTGTCGCGCTGGCGGTGGCCTGCGATCTGCCGCTCGTGCTGGTCTGCAAGAGCGCGCTGTGGCCCGATGGAGCGCCGGCCGAGGCGGGCCTGCTCGGCGACAGCGTGGCGGAGCGGGTCAAGGCCTGCGGGATGTGGTCGCGGCGGGTCGACGGAGCCGACGTTGTCAGCGTGTACGCGGGGCTCGAGCAGGCGTTCCGGCGGGCGCGTGACGGTCGCGGGCCGGGGCTGATCGAGGCGGTGGTGACGCGCTCGGAGCAGAGCCCGGAGGCGCCCGCGCACCGCGACCCGATCGAGCGGCTGCGGCGACACCTCGATCGTGAGGGCGTGTGGACGCCGACGTTCCAGGACGTGATCGAGGCGGAGGTGCGCGGACAGCTCGAGCGGGCGTTCGGGCACGCGTTGCGGCAGGAGGCGGCGACATGAACGTGCTGACGGCGCTCGCGGGAGTGATGGCGGAGCTGCTGCGCGAGGACGGACGGCGCGTGCTGCTCGGCGAGGACGTGCGCACCGGCGGGATGCTGGGGCTGTCGCGCTCGGTGATGGAGGACCCGGCGCTCGGGCTGCGCGTGCTGGCCACGCCGCTGGCGCCGGCGGCCTGCCTGGCGCACGCGACCGGGCTGGCGCTGGCGGGGCGGCGGCCGATCGTGGCGCTGCCGTCGGCGAGCGGGTTGCTCGAGGGTTATGCGGCGCTGCGCGAGCTCGGGAGGATCTCCGCGACGGCCGACGGCGAGCGCAACGCGCCGGTGCTGATCGTGGCGCCGACGGGCCCGGGGTTCGGGCTCGGCGGCGACGCGGCGGACGCTCCGGACGGGGCGATCGCGGGGATCCCGGGGCTGCGGGTGATCGTGCTCGGCGACGCCGCGGAGGCCCCGGCGACCCTGCGGGCGGCCGCCAGCTTCGACCAGGGCGACGCGCCGACGGTGCTGCTGCTGCCGCGGGCGCTGCTGCTGCGCGAGCTCGACCGATCTGACTTCAAGGACAGCCTCGGGCGGCCGCTGGGCGCGACGCGGGTGGTACGCGAGGGCTCGGCGGCGACGGTGTTAGCGATCGGCGCGGCGGTCGACCAGGCGTTCGCGGCGGTCGAGACCTGCGGGGTCGACGCTGCGATCGTCGAGGTCAGCGGGCTCGCGCCGCTCGACGAGCAGGGCGTCGTCGCGGCGGCGACGACGGGCAAGCTGGTGGTGACCCACGCGGGCGGGCGGGCGTACGGGCCCGGCGCCGAGCTGGTCGCGCTGCTGGCGGACCGGGCGATCCTGCACCTCGACGCGCCGGTGCTGCGGGTGACCGGCACGAGCGGGCCTCACACGGGCCGCGACGAGGTCGCGGGCCTGCCGAGCGTCGAGGCGATCGCGGCTGCGATCTCCCAGGTGGCCACCTTCTGACCGGAGAGAGTTTCAATCATGGCGTTCGAGTTCAAGCTTCCGGAGATCGGGGAGGGCGTGGTCGAGGGGGAGATCGTCCGCTGGCACAAGCAGCCGGGCGAGGCGGTCCAGGCCAACGAGGCCCTCGTCGAGGTGATGACCGACAAGGCGACGATCGAGGTGCCGTCGCCGATCGCCGCGACGGTGCGTGAGCTCGTCGCCGCGGTGGGGGACATCTGCGCGGTCGACCAGGTGATCGCGATCCTCGAGGCCGGCTCGGCGCCGCGGGCGGAGGCCGCTCCGGCGCAGGCTCCGGCGGCTCCGACGGTCGAGGCCCCGGCGCGCGCGAGCAGCGGGTCCGTGCTGGCGACGCCGGCCGCGCGTGCGCTCGCGCGGGAGTCGGGCATCGACCTCGCGGAGCTGCCGGTCGACGAGCGCGGGCGCATCACCAAGTCCGACGTGCTGCGCGCCAAGGAGTCGCCGCGCACCGCGGTGGCGGCCGCGTCCGACCTGTACGCAGGGACAGGTGCGGCGGCGGTCCGCGAGGCGGCGCCGGTGGCCGCGGCGGCGCCGGCCTACAGCGCCCCGACCAGGGCCGAGCCCGCCAAGCCCGCGCTCGAGAGGGCCGCGCCCGCGCCGGCGAAGCCCGCGCCCGCGAAGCCGGCCGCGCCCGCGCACGCGGCCGAGCCGTCGTCCGGCGACGAGGTGATCCCGTTCCGCGGCATGCGCCGGAGGATCGCCGACGGCATGGTCCGCTCGTACACGACGGCGGTGCACTACACGTACGTCGAGACGGTCAACGTCAGCAAGCTGGTGCGGCTGCGGGCCGAGGCCAAGGCGGCGGCGGCGGAGCAGGGCGTGAGCCTGACGTTCTTGCCGTTCATCGTGAAGGCGGCGATCCACGCGCTGAAGAAGTTCCCGATCGTCAACGCGGAGCTCGACGAGGCGGGCGCGCGCATCATCTTGAAGAAGCGCTACAGCATCGGCATCGCGGCGGCGACCGACCAGGGGCTGATGGTCCCGGTGGTGCACGCGGCGGACCGGCTCAGCATCCTCGACATCGGCCGCGAGGTTGCGCGCCTCGGCGAGGCGGCGCGCAAGGGCGCGTGCACGCGCGAGGAGCTGACCGGGTCGACCTTCACGATCTCGAGCCTCGGCAACATCGGAGGGCTCCTGGCCACGCCGATCCTCAACTTCCCCGAGGTCGGGATCCTCGGGGTGCATGCCATCCGCAAGGTGCCGATCGTCGACGAGCGTGACAACATCGTCATCGGCCACCAGATGAACCTCTCGGCCTCGTTCGACCACCGCGTGGTCGACGGCTTCGAGGGCGCGAGCTTCCTGCAGGAGGTCCGCCGCTTCCTCGAGGACCCGAACCTCCTGCTGCTCTCCGGAATCTGAAACAAGGACCCGACACCATGCCCACGATCCAGAAGAAGGCGCTCATCATCGGTGCTGGCACCGGCGGTTATCCCTGCGCGATCCGCCTCGGTCAGCTCGGCGTCGATGCCATGCTCGTCGAGAAGGACAAGCCGGGCGGCGTGTGCCTCAACGTCGGCTGCATCCCGTCGAAGGCGCTGATCTCGGCGACCAAGCTGTACCACAAGGCCCAGCACTCCTCGGAGATGGGCATCAAGTTCGGCAGCCCGGCGGTCGACATGGTCCAGATGCAGGCGTGGAAGTCGGGCATCGTCAAGAAGCTGACCGGCGGCGTGCAGATGCTGGTCAAGAGCGCGGGCACGACCTACGTCAAGGGCACCGCGGAGTTCCTCGAGCCGCACAAAGTCAAGATCACGTACGCGGACGGGAAGCCGGACGACATCGTCGAGGCCGAGCACATCGTGGTGGCGACGGGCTCGCTGCCGATCGAGATCCCCGGGTTTAAATTCGACGGCAAGCGGGTGATCGACAGCACCGGCGCGCTCGACCTGGCGATGGTGCCGAAGCGCATGCTGTGCATCGGCGGCGGGATCATCGGGCTCGAGCTCGGGCAGACGTTCCAGCGGCTCGGCACGGAGCTGGTGGTGCTCGAAGGGCTCGGGCGCATCCTCGGCTCGGTCGACCCGGAGTGCGGCGACCTGGTGGCCAAGCAGATCAAGAAGGACGGCGGGCAGATCCACGTCAACGCCAAGGCCGTCGGCTGGGAGGAGCGCGACGGACAGGCAATTGTTAAAGCGGAGATCGGCGGCAAGGTGCAGGAGTTCGCGACCGACCTGATCCTCGTCGGCGTGGGCCGGCGCCCGGTCACCAAGGGCTTCGGGCTCGAGAAGACGGGCGTGAAGGTCAACCAGCGCGGCTTCATCGAGGTCGACAACCGCCTGCAGACCAATATCAAAGGCATCTACGCGGTCGGGGACGTGGTCGGCCAGCCGATGCTGGCGCACAAGGCGTCGCACGAGGGTGAGGTCGTGGCGGAGGTGATCGCCGGCAAGAAGACGATCAACGACGCGCGGCAGATCCCCAACGTGGTGTTCACCGAGCCGGAGATCGCGTCGTCGGGGCTGACGGCCGAGGAGGCCGAGGCCAAGGGGATCAAGCTGAACACCGGCAAGTTCCCGTTCGCGGCCAGCGGCCGGGCCATGGCGATCGCAGAGACCGTCGGCTTCGTGAAGATCCTGACCGACGCCAGCGACGACCGCGTGGTCGGCGTGCACATCGTCGGTCCCGAGGCCAGCGACTTAATTAATGAGGCGGCGCTGGCCATCGAGATGGGCGCGTTCGCCGAGGACATCGCGCTGACGGTCCACCCGCACCCGACGCTCGGCGAGGCCGTCATGGAGGCGGCCAAGCACGCGCTCGGCGAGGCGATCCACATCGGCAACGCGCGCAAGCCGGCGCACTGAGCCCGGGCCCGCAGGTGCGGGTGTGGGACCCTGGGACCCGACGGGCTTGATCGCCGCGCGGGTCCTGGGGTCTCATCGTTGTCCCGAGGGGAAATAATTTAATCATGCGATTTTTGACGAGTGTGGTGCTGGTTGCGCTGGTGACGGCGTGCGGGCCCGAGAAGGGCGAGGGCGAGTCGGGGGGCTCGAGCGGGGGCGAGACGTCGGCGGGCACGACGAGCGCGACGGCGCCGACGAGCGAGCCGACCACGGATCCGACCGGGACGCCGCCGCAGACCACGTGCGAGGACTTCTTCGTGTTCGCCACCGAGGACGTCGCGGCGGGGATCTTGCTGCTGTACCGCTACGGCAACGAGGAGGCGACGAGCGACTTCCAGGTGTTCGTCGACGGCTCGGTCTTCCACCGCGAGGCGACCTGCTGCCCGCTCGAGGAGAGCTACCCCGGAGACGCGGCGCTCGACGCGGCGGCGCTGACGACCTTGAAGGAGCAGGCGGCGGCGGTGATCGCGGGCGGCTCGGAGACGATGAGCCTGGGGCCGATGACGGAGGGGCAGCAGACCGGGGTGATGTGCGTGCTGGTCAACGGCACCGTCGGCACGGTGAAGGCCTACGAGCTCGGCGCGGACGTGACGCTGCGGGCCTCGACGGCGCCCGAGGCGGCGGCCATCGCGGCGCTGGTGCACGGCTACACGGCGATCGACATGCCGGACGAGTGAGCGAGGCTCAGGCGGTGGTGCGCAGGACGTCGAGGTGACGCCGCTCGACCGCGCGGTTGGCGGGGAAGCGTTGCAGCTGCATGCGCACATCTGCGCCGATCATCTCGCCGGGCTGCAGCGCCTCCCACACGTTGTCGCCGTGGAGGGGTTCGCTCGAGAGCACGAGGTGGCTGACGAATCCGTTGGGGGCCGGGCTCTCGCACTCGGAGGCGAAGTAGGAGCAGGCGTCGCGCTCGGGGCAGCGGTGCTTGTGGGTGCTGACGTAGAGCTCTTTGCCGCCCTGGTGGGCGAGCATGGCCTGGCCGTTGGTGAGCACGAAGGTGAGGTAGGTGAGGTGCGGCGGGCCGGCGGGGTCCTCGTGGAAGGGGCCGACGAGCTCGGTGATCTCGGCGACGGCCTCGCGGATGGCGATGGCGATGTCGCCGAGCGGGAAGCCTGGGCGGTGGAGCTCGCAGCGGCGGGCCATGCGGTCGAGGATGAGGTAGAAGAGCAGCTCGCTGTCGGTGGTGCCGAGGATGAAGCGGCGCAGCACCGGGGCGATGCGCCCCAGCAGCTTGTCGCGCACGCCGTCGAAGCCGGCGATGTTGCCGTTGTGGGCGAACACCCAGTTGCCGTGCTGGAAGGGGTGGGTGTTGATGGTGGAGAGGTCGCCCTGGGTGGCCTTGCGCAGGTGGGCGAGCACGGTCTCGGAGGTGACGATGCCGGACACGTGTTTAAATAGATTGTCGCTGACGGCCGCGGAGGCGCCCTTGATGACGTGCGGGGTGTGGGCGACGTAATAGGCGACGCCCCAGCCGTCGGGGTGGCGCTCGCTCTGCCGCATGAAGGCGTTGTCGGCGCTGACGAGGCTCCGATGCACGTGGCTCTGCATGACGGAGCGAAACCCGAAGATCCTGCACATAAGGCGAGCGGAGCCCGATCGTACAGGGATCCGCCGGCGGGGGCGAGTCCCACGACTGGGGGGCGCCGCGGCCAGGGCGGCGCATCACGGCACGCGGCGTCGGGTGTGCCCGGAGCCGATTTGCCGGCGCGTCGGCGTTGACAAGCCGCGCGCTTTCTCCGTAAAAACGGGCGTCCTGCCGCTCGTCCCCGCGGGCCCGTAGGCCGGTACAAACGACGTTTCGAGGCAAACCGTGAGCAACGCCCTGCACTACAAGAGCAACCTGCGCGACATCTACTTCAACCTGTTCGAGGTGCTGAACATCGGGGAGCGGATCCTCGGACACGGCGACTTCACGAACACGGACACGGACACGGCGCGCGCCACGCTCGAGGCGTACGACGAGTTCTGCAAGAAGGAGCTGGCGCCGTCGTGGGTGCCGTCGGACCGCGAGGGGCTGCGCCTCGACGCCGACGGCAACGTGTACCTGCCGGAGTCGCTGAAGAAGTCGATCAAGGCGGTCTACGACAACGACTGGCACCTGCTCGCGCTGCCCGAGCGGCTCGGCGGGGCGGCGGCGCCGGCGACGCTGACGTGGGCCGGGTTCGAGCTGATGGCCGGGGCCCACGCGGCGGTCGCGTTTTATATTTTTGTGCCGATCATCGCCCGCATCGTCGACTCGCTCGGCACCGAGTCGCAGAAGCAGAAGTACGTCAAGCCGGCGCTCGAGGGGCGCTGGGGCGGGTCGATGGTGCTGACCGAGCCCGACGCCGGCAGCGACGTCGGGGCCGGCCGCACGCGCGCGCGCCACGTCGAGGGCGATGTGTGGGAGATCGAGGGCGTCAAGCGCTTCATCACCAACGGCGACTTCGACGCGGCCGACAACATCGTGCACCTGGTGCTCGCGCGGCCCGAGGGCGCCGGTCCGGGCACCAAGGGGCTGTCGATGTTCATCGTGCCCAAGTACTGGGTGAACGAGGACGGCTCGCTCGGCGAGCGCAACGGGGTCTACTGCACCAACATCGAGCACAAGATGGGCCTGAAGGCCTCGGCGACCTGCGAGATGACGTTCGGCGAGAAGAAGCCGGCGCGCGGCCTGCTGCTCGGCGAGGTCCACGACGGCATCCGCCAGATGTTCGACGTCATCGAGCACGCGCGCATGGCGGTCGGCTGCAAGTCGATGGCGACGCTGTCGACGGCGTATTTGAATGCGCTCGAGTTCGCCAAGATCCGCGTGCAGGGGGCCGACCTGCTGCGCTCGACCGACAAGGCGGCGCCGCGCGTGCGCATCATCCAGCACCCGGACGTGCGGCGGAACTTGATGCTGCAGAAGAGCAACGCGGAGGGCATGCGGGCGCTGTGCCTGTACACGGCGTCGATCCAGGACGAGATCGTGCTGGCCGGCGGCCACGACGCGACGGCCGCGGCCGAGCTGGTCAAGCTCAACGACCTGCTGCTGCCGCTGGTCAAGGGCTACTGCTCGGAGCGGGTCTACGAGCTGCTGGCGCAGTCGCTGCAGGTCTACGGCGGCTCGGGCTACGTGATGGACTACCCGATCGAGCAGTACATCCGCGACCAGAAGATCGACACGCTGTACGAGGGCACGACGCACATCCAGGCGCTCGACCTGTTCTTCCGCAAGGTGGCCCGCGACGGCGGGCAGACGCTTCGCGGGCTGATGGAGCGGATCCAGGGCACCCTGGGGTCGATCGATCCGAACGGGCCGCTGGCGGTCGAGCACGCGGCGGTCGCCCGGGCGCTGGCCGACGTGCAGGGGATCTACGGGGCGATGATGGGCAAGCTCGGCGAGTCGCTGTACCACGTGGGCCTGCAGGGCAATCGCATCCTGTTCGCCACGGCGGAGCTGGTCATCGGCTGGTTGCTGCTGCGCCAAGCCGAGGTCGCCGTGACGGCGCAGAGCGGGGCCAAGGCCGGGGACCGCGAGTTCTACGCCGGCAAGCTGGCGGGGGTGCGGTTCTACGCGCGCAACGTGCTCCCGGGGCTGACCCTGACCCGCAAGCTGGTCGAGACCGGCACGCTCGAGCTGATGGAGGTCGACGAGGCGGCCTTCTGAGGTGATCCGTGTGGGCGCGCGCGACGGCGCGCCTGTACGATCGCGAGGAGGTGGAAGTAGGATCGGGTGCGGCCATGTGCCGCCCCCGACTGTGAACGCTCCACTGCAGACCTTGCGTCGGCTGCTCGACGAGCACGAAGAGGCGATCGTCGACGCGGCGACGCGCTGGGTGCGAGCCGGCGCGGCGCAGGACCTCGACGCGCGGCCGTACGAGGAGACGCGCGGGCTGATCGTGCAGGAGGTGGCGGCGTACGTCGGCTGGTTGTACGCCGGCGACTCGCGGCAGCGCGACCAGTTCATCGAGCGGGTGACCTCGAATCGTTCGAACCTGCGGTTCCACGTGTCGACGCTGCTGCGCGGGCTGATGGGGTTTCGCCGCGGGGTCGAGCACGTGCTGAAGGATGTGCCGACGGCGGAGGCGCTGGCGGTGGTGCAGCTGCTCGACGAGGCGTACGCGGAGTTCGCGTTCCGCACGGCGGACATCTACGTCGACAAGCTGTACCGGGTGCTCGACGCGACGCGCGAGGAGCTGATCCGCAAGGACAAGCTGGCGGCGCTCGGCGAGCTCGTCGCGGGGGTTGCCCACGAGATCTCGACGCCGCTCGGCGTGGCCGTGACGGCGGCGTCGCTGGCGGCGGACCGGCTGCAGGAGGTCGAGCAGGCGTTCACGGCCGGGAGCCTGCGCAAGCAGGACCTGCGGCACGGGCTGTCGCAGACGCAGGAGGCTACGGGCATGGCGCTCGGCAACCTGCGGCGCGCGGCGGACCTGGTGACGAGCTTCAAGCAGATCGCGGTCGACCAGACCAGCGAGGCGCTGCGCTCGGTCGAGCTGGGGCCGTACCTGCGCGACCTGGTGTCGAGCCTGGCGCCGCTGTTCCGGCGCACGCCGCACCGGGTGGTGGTGATCGAGCGACGCGCGGTGGAGATGCGTACGCGGGTCGGGGCGGTGTCGCAGGTGTGCACGAACCTGATCCAGAACGCGCTGATGCACGGTTACCCGCGACCGGGGGTCGCGGGGGTGATCGCGCTGACCGTCGACGGGGACGACACCGACGCGGTGATCACCTGCGAGGACGACGGTGACGGCATGCCGGAGGCGGTGCTCCGGCGGATCTACGAGCCGTTCTTCACCACGCTGCGCGGGCGCGGCGGCAGCGGGCTGGGCATGCACATCGCCCGCACGCTGGTGACGGAATTGCTGGGCGGGCGCATCGAGGTGAGCTCGACGCCGGGCGCAGGGACCAGAGTGACGCTCCGCCTGCCGCTGCAGGCCGCGGAGGAGGGCTGATGGCCGACGACGACGACGACGACGAGCTGCTGTTCGCGGACGAGGGCGGGACGCCGTCCGAGCCGACGAGCACGCAGATCTGGAAGGTGGTGGTGATCGACGACGAGCCGGCGGTCCACGACGTGACGCGGCTGGTGCTCGGCGGGCTCAAGGTGGACGGGCACCCGCTGGCGATCCTGTCGGCGCACACCGCCGCGGCCGGGCGGGTGGTCCTGCAGGCGCACGCGGACGTGGCGGTGGTGCTGCTCGACGTGGTGATGGAGGCGGAGGACGCGGGGCTCGAGCTGGTGCGGTGGATCCGCAAGACGCTGGGCAACACGCGCGTGCGGATCGTGCTGCGCACGGGCCAGCCGGGCCACGCGCCCGAGCAGCGGGTGATGCTCGACCACGACATCAACGACTATCGCGACAAGACCGAGGTGACGGCGCAGCGGCTGGTCACCACGGTGATCGGGGCGATCCGCTCGTACCGCGACCTGTGCACCATCGAGGCCCACAAGCGGGGGCTCGAGCAGGTGCTGCGGGCGACGGCGACGCTGTTCGAACGCCAGTCGATCGAGCAGTTCGTGACCGGGGTGCTGCACCAGCTGTCGGCGCTGGTGAGCCCGCAGGAGAGCGCGATGTTCTTCCGCGGGCGCGACCTGGGGCTCGACATGGCCGCGGCGACGCCGATCGTGGTGGCGGGCACTGGGCGCTACGCGGAGCACGTGGGTCGACCGGTGAGCCACGTGGTCGACCAGGAGGTCTGGCAGGACATCGTGCTGATGCTGCGCACGCGCAAGCCGGTGGTGCGTCCGGCGTACGACCTGTTCGGGATCTTCCGCGACGAGCAGGTGTGGGCGGCGGTGTTCATGGAGGGGCTCGGCGAGCTGGCGGCGTGGGACCGCAAGCTGATCGAGCTGTTCTGCGCCAACGCGACGGTGGCGCTCGACAACCACCGGCTGCTGGCGCACGACGTGGCGCTGACGCGGGCGCTCGAGCGGTTCGTGCCGCGGCCGCTGCTCGAGCTGCTGGGGCGCGACGCGGTCGAGGCGCGGCTCGGGGACCAGATCCAGCGCGAGATGACGGTGATGTTCGTCGACCTGCGGGCGTTCACCGAGCGGGCCGAGCGCGAGGGGCCGGCGGCGACGTACGCATTTTTAAATATGTTCTTCGCGGCGATCGTGCCGGAGATCGAGGCGCGCGGCGGGGTGGTCGACAAGTACCTCGGGGACGGGCTGATGGCGCTGTTCCCCGAGTCGCCGGAGCAGGCGGTGCGCGCGGGCATCGAGGTGGTGGCGCAGGCGGCGACGCTGGGGACCGGCGTGGGCGTGGGGATCCACTTCGGACCGGTGATCCTCGGGCTCGTCGGCGGAGCAGGGCGCATCGAGTCGACCGTGGTGTCGGACGCGGTCAACGTGGCGGCGCGCGTCGAGCGGCTGACGCGGCGGTTCCACACCGACCTGCTGGTCAGCGCGGCGGTGGCGGAGCAGCTGTCGCCGGAGCTGCAGGCCGAGACGCGGCCGCTGGGGCGCGCGCTGGTGCCGGGCAAGCGCGAGGCGGTGGCGGTGGTCGAGGTGTTCGCGGGGGACCCGGAGCCGCTGCGCGAGCACAAGCGGGCGAGCCGCGAGGCGGTGACGGCGGCGGTGCGGCGCATGGACGCAGGGGCGCACGAGGAGGCGACGGCCGGGCTGGCGGAGCTCTTGTATAGCTGTCCCGAGGACCAGGTGCTGGGGGCGCTGATCGAGGAGTGCGAGCGGCGACGCGGGCGCGGCTGAGGCGCACGACGGGGGTTGTCGCGGGGCGCGAGGCTGGGTTAGCTTCGCAGCGCATGACGACCGCCCGTGTTTGCTGCTGCACCGCCCTGTTCACGCTGCTGGCCTGTGGGGGCCCGGAGGCCGCGAAGGCGCCGGAGAAGAAGGTGGAGGTCACGAAGACGGAGGTGAAGGCGGATCCGGCGAAGGTGACCAACCCGCACGCCAACCCGCACGCGAACATCGGCGTCAACCCGCACGCGGCCCCGCCGACGGCGCCGAAGGGGCCGGTGAACCCGACCGAGGTGACGCCGAGCGGCAAGGTGCGGGCCGAGACGATCGACGGGCTGGCGCTGTCGGTGCCCGAGGAGTGGGTGCGGAGGCCGGGCTCGAACCCGATGCGGCTGGCGGAGTTCGTGCTGCCGGGGCCGGGCGGCGAGGTGACGCTGGTGGTGTCGCGCTTCGCGGGCGGCGGCGGCGACGCCACGTCGAACGTGGAGCGCTGGAAGACGCAGTTCACGAGGGCCGACGGCAGTGACATCGGCGACGCGGCCAAGGTGACGGTGGTCGACAAGGCGCCGCTGAAGATCACGACGGTGGACATCGAGGGCACGAACATCGCGCCGGTCACGCCCGGGGCGCCGGAGCGCTACAACGAGCCGGGTTCGCGGCTGCTCGGGGCGATCGTCGAGGGCTCGGGCGACCCGTACTTTTTTAAGGCGGCGGGGTCGGCGAAGACGCTGACGGTGTGGGAGCCGGCGTTCCGCGCGGCGATCGAGACGATGGCCGCGGCGAAGTAGCCTGCCGAACTCGCCGAGAATCTTTTGGCGAGCCTCGAGCAGGAAGTCAGTCAGTCCGAGGCTGAAGAGATCGAGGCCGCTCGGGACGAGGAGGTCCGACGTCGTGTGTGGGCGTTCGACGCCGGTAGAGTAGAGTTGGTGCCCCGGGAGGCGGTGCAGCGGCGTCTCAGGAAGGTCTGATGGTCATCGGGGTCAGGCGCACTGCGTGCACTGACCCTTGATGACGATCTCCGAGATGCTGCTGACGACCGACTTGGTCGAGCCGGGGGCGGGGGTGAGCTTGACGCGGACCTGCGAGAGGCAGGTGACCTCGCCGCACTGGGTGCACACGAAGTGGGGGTGCTCGGGGTGGAGGGTCTTGCCGGTGGTGCGCAGCTCGAAGCGCCAGACGTTGTCGCCGAGGTTGATGCGGGACAGGAGGCTCGCCTTGGTCAGGTCGATGAGGTTGCGGTAGATGGTGGCGGCGTCGTAGCCGTGGCTGGCGAGGGCCTCGACGAGCTCGCCGTGGCTGAGGGGGACGGCGGCGGTCTGCAGGTGCTCGAGCACGGCGACGCGGGGGCCGGTGCTGCGCAGGCCGGCGTCGCGGATGACCTCGCGGATCGGCTCGAGGGTGGCGCGGGCCTTCGGACGCGGCATCGGCGGGAGGGTAACACAGGGGGGCGCGTTCTGTGGTAATGGGCTCGCCCATGAGCATCAAGCCGGACCGATGGATCCGCCGGATGGCGGTCGAGCACGGGATGATCGCGCCGTTCGAGCCGGGCCAGGTGCGCCGCGTCGAGGGCCGGCCGATCGTGTCGTACGGGACGTCGAGCTACGGCTACGACGTGCGCTGCGCCGCCGAGTTCAAGATTTTCACGAACATCAACTCGACGATCATCGATCCTAAGGCGTTCGACGAGAACAGCTTCGTCGACGTGAACAGCGACACGTGCATCATCCCGCCCAACTCGTTCGCGCTGGCGCGGACCGTCGAGTTTTTTAAGATTCCGCGCAACGTGCTGACCGTGTGCCTCGGCAAGTCGACGTACGCGCGCTGCGGGATCATCGTCAACGTGACGCCGCTCGAGCCGGAGTGGGAGGGGCACGTGACGCTCGAGTTCTCGAACACGACGCCGCTGCCGGCCCGCATCTACGCCAACGAGGGGGTGGCGCAGATGCTGTTCTTCGAGTCGGACGAGGTGTGCGAGGTGTCGTATGCGGATCGCGGCGGGAAGTACCAGGGGCAGCGCGGGGTGACGCTGCCGCACGCTTGAGCCGGGAGATCAGCGGACGCTGAACCGGGTGGGCTCGAGCCTGGCGGCGAGGCGCGGGTCGGCGGGGCGGGCGAGGACCTCGTGGTCGCCGGGGCTCGCGGGGACGCGGGCGACGTAGGGCCAGGCGCTGCGGGCCCAGACCTTGCCGTCGAGCACGAACTCGACGTCGCCGAGGCTGCGGGCGGCGGCCTCGCCGCCCTGGGTGAGCTCGGCGCGGATCTCGATGGTCTGGCCGCGGCCCATGCCGAGGGCGTAGATGCTGCCGGGGGCGGGCTGGCTGACGCGCACCGTCGGGACGGCGGCGCCGGGCTCGGCGCAGCCGGGCACGCGGCTGCGCGACAGCCACGGGTGTCCGAAGGGGTCGGGTGAGCCTGGCTTTTGGGACAGCCAGGTGTCGTACTCGGGCGGGAACAGCACGGCGACGTCACTGCCGTCGAGGTCGCAGCGCAGGCCGGCGGGGGCGCGGGGGTCGCGGGCGACGTGGTGGTGGAGGTCGCATGTCCCTTCGGGCAGGTTGTCGCCGGCGAAGCGGCGGGTCACGTGCTCGTCGCAGGCGGGGCCGGCGGGCAGACCGGAGAGCGGGCAGACGTCGACGTCGACGAGCAGGCCCGCGTCCCACAGGGGCGCGCGGCGGGGCACGTCGCGCATGGCGCGGTCCATGATGTCGGCGAACAGCGGGCCGGCACCGGAGGCGCCGGTGAGCTGGACGGTAGGTGCGCTGTCGGCGTTGCCGAGCCACACGGCGACGGTGCGCTCGCGGGTGTAGCCGGCGGTCCAGGTGTCGCGGTAGCCGGAGGAGGTGCCGGTCTTGACGGCGACGGGGTACATGAGGCCGAACGGGCCGCGGCCGTGCAGGCCGCGCACGCGGGCGAGCGGGTCGCTGAGCGCCTCGGTGACCTGCGCGGCGATCTGCGGGGTGAGGACTTGTTTGCCCTCGACCGGGTTGCCGAGGTCCGCGGGGTCGCGGGTGAGGCGTAGCGGCGTGAACGTGCCGCCGCGGGCGAGGGTGGCGTAGGCGGCGGCGAGCTCGCGGAGCTCGACCTCGCCGCTGCCGAGCGCGAGCGCGAGGCCGTAGTGGTCCGCGGGCTGATCGAGGCTGGCGAAGCCGAGGTCGCGCAGCGTATTCAAGAATTTGGTGGTGCCGACCTCGTGGGCGAGGCGGACGGCGGGGACGTTGAGCGAGCCGGCGAGGGCCTCGCGCAGGGGGATCGGCCCCTCGAAGGTGCGGTCGAAGTTCTCGGGGGTGTAGGTGCCGCCGGGCTCGACGAAGGTGGTCTCGACGTCGGCGGTCATCTCGGCGCCGCTGTGGCCCCCGGCGAACGCGAGGGCGTACACGAACGGTTTTAATGTGGAGCCGGGCTGGCGACGGGCGCGGATCATGTCGACCTGGCCGTCGATCGAGACGTCGTGGAAGTCGGCGCTGCCGACGTAGGCGAGCACCTCGCCGCTGGCGTTGTCGACGACGATCGCGGCGGCGTCGCTGGCGCCGCGGCCGGCCAGGCTGGCCAGGTGGGTGCGCACGAGGCCCTCGAGGTCGCGCTGGAGGGCGGCGTCGAGGGTGGTGGTCGTGGCTGTCCCGGAGGACAGGCTGTCCTCGGCCAGCAGGGCGTCGACGAGGTGCGGGGCGAGGAACGGGTGGGCCAGCGGGCGCAGGGAGATCGGCTCGTCGAGGGCGCGCCGGTGCTCGAGGTCGCTGAGGTGCTGCTGCTCGTGGAGGGCGCCGAGCAGGGCGCGCTGGCGCAGGAGCACGCGGTCGATGTGGGTGTAGGGGTCGAGGTACGAGGGGGCCCGCGGCAGCACGGCGAGGAAGGCGGCCTGGGCCCAGCTCAGGTCCTTGCTGGCGACGCCGAAGTAGGCGCGGGCTGCAGCCTCGGGGCCGACGAGGCCGTGGCCGTACGGCAGCCTATTTAAATATTCGCGGAGGATGTCCTGCTTGCTCAGGACCTGCTCGAGGTTCTGGGCGCGGGCGGCCTCGTCGAGTTTAATTAGTAGGCCGCGGGTCCTGGGGCGGCCGCGGCTGTCGAGCAGCTTGACGAGCTGCTGGGTGATGGTGCTAGCGCCGGAGATCATGCGGCCGTGGCGGATGTTCTGGGACATCGCGCGGGCGATCGCGGCGGTGTCGACGCCGTCGTGATCGTAGAAGGCGGCGTCCTCGCTGGTGAGGGTCGACTGCACCAGGCGCGGGCCGATGGCGTCGAGCTCGAGCGGCTGGCCGCGCAGCTCGAGGTCGCTGGTGAGCTCGCGCAGCACGCGGCCGTCGCGGGCGAGCACGCGGTGGCCGGCGTGCCAGCTGTCGGTCAGCTTGCTCGAGGGCTCGCCGGCGCGGGCGCGCACGAGCGACCAGGTGCCGCAGGTCGCGGCGGCGGCGAGGGCTGTCCCGAGGGACAGGCGCAGCGTCCAGCGGCGGAGGCGGGAGCTGCGGGTGGGGGTCGGCGAGGCCATGACCGTGGAACGTGCGAGAGGCGGGGTTTAATTCAGGGAGCGGCGAGTAAGGGGTGAGCAGCGAGGACGAGTTCGCGGTGAGCGTCGGGTGTGCGAGGGAGTTCGCGGCGCGCGGCGTTCGGTGGACGACGGCGGACGCGCGGGGCGCCGCCGTCGATTTTTAATGATCTACTTCACGGTGACGCTGCCGGACGAGCTGTAGCCGTGGCTGTCGCCGACGTACATGAACTCGGCGGCGGCGGGCGGGAGCACGAAGTTGCCGGGGGTGGAGGCGCGGACGAGGTAGGACGCGAGCACGCGCTCGCCCCAGATGCGGTCGAAGTAGATGTAGACGCGGTCGTCGCGGAGCTCCATGTAGGAGGCGTCGGAGCCGCCCCAGCGCAGCATGTCGGCGAACGGGTGCTTGTCGGAGATCTCCGGGGCGCGGGCGACGGTCCAGAGGTCGGTCTGGATCGGCTCGAAGCCGGCGGGCAGGCGGTCGGTGACGGCGAGGTAGTTCATCTCGCTCGAGTCGAGCTCGCCGACGGGCAGCTTGGCGAGCAGGGCGATGCGCAGGACCTGGCCCGGTTTGACGGCGGTGAGGTCGATGGCCTCGCCGCGGGCGTCGGTGATCACGCGGTAGACGTCGGGGCCGTCGGGGGCGCTGGTGGCGGCGAGGCCCTTGGCGTCGGAGAGGGCGACCTTCCAGGCGCCGCGGACGATGAAGGCGAGCGCGGCCTTGGAGTCGCTGCGCAGCTGCAGCGTCTTCTCGGCGCCGCGGAGGTCGGCGAGCGGGACGCGGAACTCCTTGCTGCCGGCGCCGAGGTCGTTGGTGGGGGTGAGCGGCTGGCCGGCGAGGCTGACGGTGAAGTCGACGCCGTCGCTCGGCAGGCCACGGATCTGCTGCGCGAGGGCCAGCAGCGAGAACGCGGTCGCCTGGGTGGTGTAGGCCTCGGTCTCGCCGGCCAGGCCCTGCACGAGCTTGGTCTGCAGCAGCGAGCCGGGGCGCAGCTTGCCGAGGGCCATCGCCGCCTGGGCGCGCGTGCGGGTGTCGGAGCCGTAGTAGTAGAAGTCGCCGCGGTCGGAGGACTTCAGCTTGCCGTCGGCGTCGAAGTTGGACTCGACCTCGTCGAGCAGCTTCTTGACGCGGTCGTCCTGGCCGGGCAGCGCGGCGAGGGCGATCGCCAGGCTGGCCTTGCCGAAGGTGCCCTGGCCGCCGGCGCGGTCGTGCAACGCGTCGGCGGCGCTGGCCTCGAGCGTGCCGAGCTCGGCGAGGGTCTGGGCGATCGCCGCCTGGACCTCGCCCTCGATGCCGTCGCTGAGCAGGCGCTCCTGCAGGTAGTCCTCGATCGCGTCCTCGAGGCCGTCGGGGATTTTAATGTTGGCCTGCTTGGCGGCGACCACGGCGCGGGCGGCGTAGGCGGTGCCGTAGACGTTGGGGGTGTCGTCGCCGGGCCAGTAGCCGAGGCCGCCGCTGCTGGTGCGCATGCTGGCGAGGCGCTGCAGGCCGGCGACGATGCGCTTGTCGAGCTCGTCCTGCGACATGCCGGTGAAGCCGATGCGCGGGAGGATGTCCTTGGCGGCGAGCAGCGGGAGCGTGCTCGAGGTGGTCTGCTCGACGCAGCCGTGGGGGTAGTCGAGCAGGAAGCGCATGCGGGCGCCGAGCTCGGGCCACAGGTGCTGGCCGACCTGCACGGTCACGAAGTCGTCGTCGCCGCGGCCGACGAGCACCGACTGCGGGACCTGCATGCGCACGAGCTGCTCGCCGACGAACGCGCCGCTGAGGTGCGGGCGCTCGGGCAGGCCGGGCACGTCGACCGGGATGGTCTGCATGACCGAGTCGCGGAGTTTGTCGGCGCCGTCGCGCACCGAGAAGTCGAAGCGGAGCTCGCCGACGGCGTCGGCGGTGAGCGGGAAGTCGACGCGGTTGTGGCCCTGGGGCTCGACGCTGACGGGGATGGTCGCGCCGTTGAGGGTGACCTTGGCGCTGAGCGGCTGGTCGGTGTTGTTGTGGACCATCGCGGCGGCGTTGAACTGGTCGCCGACGGCGGCGAAGCGCGGGACCACGGGGACCATCATGACCGGGCGGCGCACGGTGAAGTCGGACTCGGCGGCGGCGCCCTTGCCGGTCTTGTCGATGACGACGGCCATCATGCGAAAGCGCGTGAGGTTGTCGGGCAGGGTGAAGGTCGCGGTGGCGCGGCCGTTGGAGTCGGTGCGCAGGTCGGGCTTCCAGTAGGCGGTCTGGAGGAAGTTCTTGCGGGCGTTGGAGGTGGTGGAGGTGCCGTCGCCGGCGCCGTCGCCGGCGGTCTGGGAGTGGTCGAGCAGGGCGGCGAGGCGGTCGCGCGAGTCGGACACGTCGAAGCGGAGCGGCTGACCGGGGCGCAGGGACTTGGAGGGGTCCTCGGCGTGGAAGTTGGTCATGCGCAGGATGCCCTCGTCGACGACGGCGAGCGCGACCTCGGCGCCGGCGATGGGCTGGCCCTTGTCCTTGACGTCGATGTTGACGGTGACGGGCTCGCGGGGCTCGTAGGCGGACTTGTCGGAGGCGACGGTGGCGGCGAGGCGGACGTCGTCGAGGGCGACGGGCAGGCGGATCGCGCCGATCTTCCAGTCGGTGCGCTCGTCGCCGGCGCCGATCGGGAGCACGGTGACGGTGGCGTGCACGTAGGGCGCGTGGCCGGGGAGGATCGGCACGTCGAAGACCTTGGCCGGCTCTTCGAGGCGCATGACCTGCTGGTTCAAGAGGCCGCCCTGCTCGAGCGTGAAGATCACGGTCGCGGCCGGGAAGGGGTTCTGGATCATCAGCTTCGCGGTCTCGCCGGGCACGTAGCGGCCCTTGTCGGCGATGATGTCGAGGGTGCGGCCGCGGGTCGGCACGGCCTTGCGGGCGCCGCTGCTGCCGCCGTACGACCAGGCCCACATCGAGGTCACGCCGCCGGGCTTGCCGTCGATCTCCGAGACGACCTCGAACGAGCCGTTCTCCGGCGGGGTGAGGTCGCAGGTGACGGCCGAGCGCGCGCTGGTGGCGGCGCAGGTGTCGACGGTCTTGACCGTGCGCTGCCACTGGTAGTCGTAGCCGCCGCGCTTGCGCGGCTTGCGGCTGTAGGTCCAGTCGACGAGGTTGAGCTTGGCGGTGACGGCGACGCCCTCGACCGGCTTGCCCTCGCGGTCGATCACGCCGAGCTTGACCGGCACCGCGACGCCGACGTCGCCCCACGGGCGGTCGATCTTCAGGCCGGCGTAGCGCTGCGCGGGGTGCACGACCACGCTGCCGCGGCCGGCGATGTGGCGGTACGAGCTGTCGGCGACGTCGGCCTCGAAGGTGAACTCCTGCGGGCCGACGGCGCCGCCGAGGTCGAGCTTCTGGCTGACCGCGAGTGTGCCGTCGGGGCCGAGCGTGCCCTCGCCGGCGCGCGACCAGTCGCTGTCGCCGTCGCCGTCGCCGTCGCCGTCGTCCTCCCACCAGTGGTAGCGGTCGTCGGTGAAGCGGAAGCCGGCGTCGGTGAAGGGGCCAGAGGGCAGCTCGGCGGGCGCGCGGGTGAGGGTCCACTGGACCTGGGCCTTGTCCATGGCGGCGCCGAACAGGTACTTGCCGAGGACCTTGGCGCGCAGGGTGTTGACGGCGGCGACCGAGGCGTCGACGTCGACGGTGAAGCGCGGGGGTTCGAACTCGGCGACCTGGATGACGGTCTCGTCGAGGGCGTTGCCTGGGGTCGCGCTCTCGGCGATGGTGATGCGGTGGCGGCCGATGCGGCCCTCGGCGGGGATGTCGTACTCGACGCCGACGGAGCCCATGTCATCGGTGACGACCGCGCGGTCGGTGAGCTCGTCGTCGGTCGGGCCGAGCACCTTCACGCGCACGGGGGTCGACGCGAGCGGCACGATCTGCTCGCCGAGCTTGCGGCGCAGGCTCGCCTTGATGAACACCTTCGAGCCGGGGCGGTAGATGCCGCGGTCGGTGATCACCATGGCGCGGCGGTCGCCGAGCAGCGGGGCCTCGCTGGCGGAGATGTCGGGGAACAGGCGGGCGTCGCGGCCGGAGGATTTAAGCGGCACGGTGAGGCTGGTCGGTCCGGCCTGGACCAGCAGCGTCGCGGCGTCGGCCTGGCCGAGGCCGACGGGCAGCACCGCGAAGCCGTTGGCGTCGGTGGCGCGGCCGTCGACGGGCTTGCCGCTGAGGCTGAAGCTGGCCCCGGGGACAGGTTCGCCGGAGGCCAGGCGGGCGACGTGCACGAGCGTGGCCTCGGGGGTGATGTGGGTGTGCACGGCCAGGGCCTTGTCGTCGCCGGGGGTGACGAGGGCCATGGGGCTGCGCGAGGCGGACATCCACGAGGGGTAGGAGATCGGCCTGGCGTCGAAGGCGGTCTCCTCGAGGTCGACGGTGAGGATATAGTTCTTGCCGGGGGCGAGCTTGCCGAGCAGGTCGACCGGGGTGGTGACGAACTCGTTCTGCTTGGGCTCGGGCAGGAAGCCGATCTCGACGGCGGGCGGGTCGGCGGGGAGGTCGTGCTCGTTGACCTGGTTGCGCGCCTTCTTCAGGGCCTCGGGGTCGTCCTGGACCAGCCAGGCGCGCAGCTTGCCGCTGGCGACGTTGCGGGTGGTCACGGTGAACGCGCGCGAGGCGGCGGCGTCGAGGATCAGCACGCCCTCGGGCATCGACACGCTGGCCGCGAGCGCGGCGGTCTTGACCAGGATCTCCTGGGCCGGGAGGGTGTTGCCGTAGCTGTCCTTCAGGGCAGGTAGACGGACGGTGTACTCGGCCGACGGCAGGAACACGCCGGAGATGTTGATGCGGCCGCCGCCGCCCCAGTAGTCGTTGACCCACACGTTCATGTTGTCGACGCGGGGGGAGATGTCGATCGCGGTCTTGGCGGCCTTCTGGTCGAGGGTCAGGCGGTTGGAGTACTCGATGGCGACCTCGCGGCCGTCGGTGACGAGCGTGCCGTCGCTGTAGTCGCAGACGGTGCGGTCGTAGCCGTAGCCGCAGGTGACCTTCTCGAGGGTGAGCGGGCCGGCGACGGAGTAGACGCGGGTCATCTCGTCCTCGTCGACGTCGGTGGGCGTGTCGATGGCGAGGGCGACGTCGGTGTCGGGCGCGAGCGGGGACTTGGGGCGGACCTCGATGATCTGGCCGGCCTTCAGGGTGTGGCCCTGGAGGCGGCCGCTGGCGGCGTTGGTGATGCGGACGGGGATCTCGTCGCCGGGCTTGCCGCTCTGCCAGAGCGTCAGCTTGATCATGTCGGCGACCTGCTTGGGCTTGACCGGCTGGTCGAACACGATCGAGAGCTTGCCGTCGGTGGCGATCTTGCTGCCCGAGTAGGGGAAGATCTCGACCACCCCGGGCTCCTCCGGGTCCGGCAGGTACGTCAGCGTCTTGCCGGCGACCTCGATGCGCGGCTCGGCGGTGAACTTGGCGGTGAACGGGGCGACGGCGACGCCGTCCGCGGTTTTGATCTCGCCGACCGTGAGCGTGTACTCCTGCTCCGGGACGAACGGCTTGTCGGCGCGGAACTCGACGGCGTTGTTCGAGGTCCACACGGTCTTGCCGGCCACCGCGGGCTCGATCTTCAGGGTCGCGGCGTCGGCGGGGACCTCCTTGCCGTTCTTCAGCGGGCGCGGGAGGGCGGCGGGTCGGTTGAGCACGACGCGCACGGTCTGGCCCTGGACCTCGAAGGTGTCCTTGCCGTCCTCGAGGGTCGGCGACTGGACCTTGAAGCCGACGTTGGGGTCGGAGTTGTCGGTGGCTCTGGCCTCGTCGCCGTCCTCGAGCGCGGGGCGCTCGCGTCGGCCGGCGCGCGACGGCGGGAACACGAGGTCGGCGCTCACGTCGGGCACGTTGCGCACGAGCAGGTCGCCGCTGGCGTCGGTCTGCTCGCCGCCCTCGCCGAGGTTGCTCGGCTGCTGCGGGACGGGCTGACAGGCGAACAGCGCGAGCAGCAGCGGCGAGACGATGGAGGTGATGCGAGGGCGACGAAGAGGGCGAGCCATGCGGGGCGGCAATTGTGCAAGACGGGCGGCTATCTCGAAAGTCGAGGAGTTTCGCGGGTGTACGTGCATTTCCGCGAGCGCCGAGCAGGGGCCGCGGAGGCGACAGTCGCGGGACATCGCGACGATGTCACGATTCGTAGCGATGACGCAGTTAGGCCTGGAGACAGCGCGAGGTGAGCGCGGGAAATGTCACGGTTCGTGACATCGGCGGAAGTGAATGCGCTGCGAGGGGTCGGCGCGGACGGGACGTCGGGGGACGAACCGTGAGCACCGCGGGCGACGAGCTCGGCGGACTCGCGAGGCCGATCACGGTGAGGCCCGAGGGCGGCGCGTGGCGACGACGACCTCGTCACCCGGTGCGGACGAGGTTCAGTCGTCGTCGTCGTCGAGGATGTTGAGCTCGCCGCCGGCGGGGATCGGGCGGCGCAGGTCGACCGGCGAGCCCCGGCCGATCGGCGCGGCCGGACCGGCGGTCGGGGCGGTGGGGATCGGCCCGGCGAAGCTGTCGAGCGTGACCGGCTGCTTGCTCGGGCGCCGACCGACCAGGAAGTAGGTGCACAGGGCGCCCTTGCCCTTGACGTGGATGATGCCGCGGCGCTGGAAGGCGTACTTGTGGCGCAGGCGCTTGTAGGTGGCCTCGGTGACCTGCACGGCGTTGGCGATGCCGTGCGACTCCATGCGGCTGGCGATGTTGACGGTGTCGCCCCACAGGTCGTACGCGAACTTCTTGGTGCCGATGATGCCGGCGGTGACCGGGCCGCAGTTCATGCCGATGCGGATGCGGACGCCGCGGTTGCGCCGGGCGTTGAAGCGCTCGATGACGGCGAGCATGTCGAGGGCCATCTCGGCCATGGCCTCGGCGTGGTCGGGCCGCGGCATCGGCAGGCCGCTGGCGGCCATGTACTCGTCGCCGATCGTCTTGATCTTCTCGAGGCCGTGCTTCTCGGCGAGCTGGTCGAACATCGAGAAGATCTTGTTGAGCATGGCGACGAGCTCGGCGGGCGGGAGCTGCTCGGACATGCGGGTGAAGCCGACGAGGTCGGCGAAGAGGACGGTCACGTCGGGGAAGACGTCGGCGATGGTCCGCTGGCCCTCCTTCAGGCGGGCGGCGATCGGCCCGGGGAGGATGTTTAATAGGAGCTGCTCGCTGCGCTCCTGCTCGCTGCGGAGTTTTTTAATGTAGGCGCGCTCGCGGTCCCGCAGGCGCTTCTTCTCGAGGCAGGCGCCGATGCGGGCGCGCAGGACCACCGGGTTGAACGGCTTGGACAGCGAGTCCTCGGCGCCGAGCTCGATCGACTTGACGGTGGTGTCGAGCTGGTCGAGCGCGGAGATCATGATGACCGGGAGGCCGCGCAGCTTGTCGTCGGCGTGGAGGTGCTCGAGGACCTGGTAGCCGTCCATCTCGGGCATCATGACGTCGAGCAGGACGAGGTCGAAGTCCTGCTCGCGCAGCATCTCGAGCGCGCGGCGGCCGTTCTCGGCGAGGTGCACGGTGTGGCCCTGGCGCTGCAGGCGGCGCGAGAGCATGTTGCGGTTGGACTCGTTGTCGTCGACGACCAGGATCTTGCCGGTGTCGGTGTGCGAGGCCAGGCTGTTGCGCCGCGGGGCCGGGTGGGCGGCGCTGGCCTGGGTCGGCTGGATCATCACCGGCGGCGGCGGGGTCTCGCGGGTGCTGCTGAGGGCCCTGATGACGGCGCCGCCGGACACGATCTGGTCGAGCCGGCGCACCGCCTCGAGGATGCGCTCGATGTCGGCGAGCACGTCGGCCTGGCCGCGCTGGCTGGCCATGTGCACGACCCGCTCGACGTGGCTGAGCAGGTGGCTGAGCGGGAACAGGAGGTCGCGGTTGAGCCGCTCCTGGCTGGGACGCGCGGCGTGGGGGTCGAGGATCTCGTCGATGAGCGCGAGCAGCTGCTGGGCGTCGGTCAGGATCTGGCCGATGTTGTTGACGATGAACTCGTTGCTCGAGGCCTCGGCGTCCTCGATCAGCATCTCGCTGTAGCCGATGATCTGGTTGAACGGCGTGCGCAGGTCGTGGCGCAGCTGGGCGGCGGTGGTGCGGCGCGCGGGCACCTTGGGCGCGTCGGGCTCGGGCGGCGGCCGCGTGGGCAGCTGCATGACCATCGAGACCTCGGTGCTGACGAAGTCCAGCATGCGCGGCTGGGCGTGGTCGTCGTCGAAGTCGACGTCGAGCGTCTCGACCGCGGGGTCGGGGCCCGCGACCGGATCGTCGGTCTCGATCATCATGTCGGCGAATTCGTCGTGCGCCGGCTCGGCGGGCTCCTCGTGGTCGATCTGCACGTCTCCGTCGTCGACGAAGGTGTTGGCGAGCACGTCGTCGTCTTCATCCGATGCTTCGATCGGCGCGCGACGTTTTGGATCGTTGTCTCGCATTCGAGGAGGGCGAACGTTGGAGCGTATCGGGGATCGTACCGGGCGAGGGTACTGCGATACCCGTGAGAGCGGTCACGACGATCGGGACCAGGCACTATGCTCGCCGCAGGCGACAACGAGGACAACAGCAACTCGCCGGGTGTGTGGTTCGGGTCGAGCGGGATCGCCCGCGGGCACACGTCCGGGCGTTGGCGCGCGTCTTGCGGACTGGAGTGTGCGGCCTCCAGGACCATCCGAAGGCGAGGAGAACGACGGTCCTGGGGGCCGGGAGCGAAAAGCCGCCCGCGGCCGGGGGAGCGATCCCCCAGGGCGGCACGCGGTCCGCCGGGCCGAAAGCGGGCGAGGCCGGAAGCCTCACGGCGGCCGGCTCAGAAGACCTCGGCGATCATGCAGCGCAGGCTGCCGCCGGCTTTCTCGAACTCGTCGACCTCGACGGGGTGGAGGCGAAAGCCCCAGCTCTCGAGGGCGGCGCGCGAGCCGGGGCGCAGGCCGGCGAGGGCGGTCTGGCTGAGCATGAGGTCACGGTCGGTGACGGCGATGCAGTTGCCGGCGAAGGCGGCCTTCTCGGCGGCGTCGAGGGCGAGGGTCCGACCGGGGTAGACGGCGGCGATCGCCCCGGGGACGTCGGGGTCCTCGAAGGCGTCGGGGTCGAGCACGCAGGCCCGACCGGCGAGCACCGCGAGCACGACGTTGGTGTGGTACTCGCCGGGCTTCAGGGCGAAGCGGAGGGTCAGGCGCAGGTCGAAGGCGGCGTGCATGGCGGCGCAGCCGGCCTCGTCGGCGCGCTGGCTGAGGCCGCAGTAGCCGAGGCCGCGGGCGCGGTCGACGACGAGCGGGCCGGTGAGCTCGGCGGTGCAGTCGAGGGCGGAGAGGTCGACGGTGGCGCGGCCGAGGGTCTCGCCGAACAGGCGCCGGACGTCGTCGCGGGCGGCCTCGGCGCGGCGCACGGGGTGCTTCATGGCGCCGACGATGAAGCGGCCGGGCACGGTGGCGTAGGTGTTGTTGGCGAACACGGCGTCGTCGAGGCCGTCGCGCCCGGGCACGACGAGCACGGGGACGCCGCAGGCGCCGAGGGCCTCGACGAGGCCGTGGTGCTGATGCATGGCCCGGGCGGGGTCGATCGGCGTGGTCCGCATGTACTTGTTGTCGACCGGCTGATCGCTGAGGCGAAAGCCGACCGGGCTGACGAGCAAGGCGGCGCTCATGGTGGCCGGCGCGGCCGGACGCGGGCCGAGCTCGGCCAGCGCCTGCGTGAACTGCTGCGGGGTGGTGACGATCACGACCGGCGGACTTTCGCACCGGGGACGCGGGGCGTCGAGCGCGATCGGCCGGGTCGAAGCTGAAGAAATTTCCAGATCTTGCGGCCGGCGTGACGAGGATCATCCGGCGCCGAGGCGGGCGAGGAACTCGTCGGCCAGCGTCTGCACGTCGGCGCCGCTGAGGCGCTCGGCGGTGCCGATGTCGTAGTGCTTGATGTCGGCGTCAGGCAGCTCGGCGAGGAAGCGGCTGGGCTTGCGCGGCACGGCAGAGCCGCGCTCGAGCCTCGTCGCGGCGCGCATGATGTAGAGGCGGTCGCGGGCGCGGGTGATGCCGACGTAGAAGAGGCGGCGCTCCTCCTCGATGTCGCCGGCGATCGCGTCGGAGATCCTCGGGGCCGAGACGCGCTTGTGCGGCATGGTGCCCTCCTCGCAGCCGAGGATGAACACGACCGGCCACTCGAGGCCCTTGGCGCTGTGCAGGGTGGCGAGGGTGAGCTTGCCGCGGGCGGCCTCGTCCTCGTCCTCGTCCTGCTTGTTGTCCATGTTCATGGCCTGCAGGAAGTCGTTCCAGCGCGGGCGGCCGTTGGTGGCCCGCTGTTCGAACCGGTCGAGGCTGGCGAACAAGTTCTCGACGCCGTCCCAGCGGGCCGCGGCGGCCTCGGCGGAGCCGGTCTCCTTGATAACGTGCTCGCGGTTGAAGCCGGCGCTGTCGAGCATGGCGCGCAGCGGGCCGAGCACGCGGCCGCCGGCGTAGTACTGGCCCTGCGCGCGGCGGACGAGGTTGGAGAAGCTGACGAGGGCGGCGGCGCTGCGGGTCGGCAGCTCGGGGATCTCCGGGCTGCGGTGCACGGCCTCCATGAGGGCGAGGCCGTGGCGCTTGGCGAACTCGGTGAGGTGCTCGAGAGATTTTGAACCGACGCCGCGCGAGGGCACGTCGAGGGCGCGACGCACGGCGAGGTCGTCCTGCGGGGCGACCAGCACCTTCAAGTAGGCGAGCACGTCCTTGACCTGCTTCTTGTCGTAGAAGGCCTGGCCGCCGAGCACGCGGTAGGCCATGCCGTGCTCCTGCAGGATCGCCTCCATGGGGTCGCACTGCTTGGCGCTGCGGTAGAGCACGGCGATGTCGTCGGGGCGCAGGCCGTCCTCGCGGAGCATGCGCCAGATCTGCTTGCCGACCCAGCGGACCTCTTGGTCGCCGTCGCCGGCGACGACCACCTGCACGGCCTCGCCGCCGTCGCGCTGGGGGATCAGCACCTTGTCGTGGCGGCCGCGGTTGTTGGCGATCACCTCGTTGGCGCAGCGGAGGATCGGCGCGAACGACCTGTAGTTGCGCTCGAGTTTAATTGTCTCGGCGCGCGTGAAGTACATGTCGAAGCCGAGGATGTTGGCGACCTTGGCGCCGCGCCAGCCGTAGATCGCCTGGTCGTCGTCGCCGACGACGCAGAGGTTCTCGCGCGGGCCGGCGAGCTGGCGCACCACCTCGAGCTGGGCGCGGTTGGTGTCCTGGTACTCGTCGACCATCAGGTAGTGGAAGCGCGACTGCCAGTAGGCGCGGGCCTCGGCGTTCGAGGCGAGCACGTGGGCGACGCGGCACACGAGGTCGTCGAAGTCGACGGCGCCCAGGGTCTTTAAGCGCTCCTCGTAGGGGGCGTAGACGGCGGCGGCGACCTCGTCGTAGTCGGTCTCGTGGTCGAGCTCCAGCGCGTCGTCGGGGTCGACGAAGTCGTTCTTCCACAGGGAGATGCGCTGGGTGATCGCGCCGAGGTCGAAGCGGCGGTCGGGGCCGTTGTAGCCGTGGGCCTGCAGGAGGCCGCGCACGAGGCCGTAGACGTCGCCCTGGTCGAGAATTGAAAAACGCTTCTGCACGCCGAAGTGCTCGGGCTGCTCGCGCATCATGGCGGCGCCGAGGCTGTGGAAGGTCGCGAGCACGAGCTGGTCGGCGGCCTTGCCGATCATCTTGTGCAGGCGCTCGCGCATCTCGTCGGCGGCCTTGTTGGTGAAGCTGAGGGCGACGATGCTGCCGGGGGCGACGCCCTTCTCGAGCAGGTGGACGACGCGGTGGGTGATGACGCGGGTCTTGCCGGAGCCGGCCCCGGCGAGCACGAGCAGCGGACCCTCGGTGTGGAGGACGGCCTGCCGTTGTTCAGGGTTGAGGCCGCGGAGGAGATCCATCGAGGGGGTGGGTGATATGCGAGAGCGGGGCCGCGGGGCAAGACTTGTTTCGAAGCGAGGGTTGTGGTTTGTACACGGAGGTGCTCGAGGTGGTGCAGCTCGAGGTGGGCCTGCTGCAGAACTTCTGCGAGGTGGTCGGCTGTCCGCGCACGGGCGAGGCGGCGCTGGTCGATCCGGCGTTCGAGGTCGACAGGCTGCTGCGGGCCGCCGAGCGGCGCGGGTGGCGGGTGACGACGATCTTGCTGACGCACACGCACGACGATCACGTGGCGGGCCTCGACGAGGCGGCGGCGGCGACCGGCGCGGTGGTCCGCTGTCATCCGCTCGAGCTCGAGATCGCGCGAGCGCTGGCGCCGCGGGTGGAGCCGGTCGGCGATGACGAGTGGGTGGCGATCGGCGAGGGGAAGGTGCGGGCGATCTGGGCGCCGGGGCACACGCCGGGGTGCGTGTGCTGGTTCTCGCCGGAGCCGGCGGCGGTGTTCACGGGCGACGTGCTGTTCGTCGGCTCGTGCGGCAGCGCGAGGGATCCGCGGGCCATGGTCGACACGCTGCAGCGGCGGCTCGGCGCGCTGCCGGAGCACACGCGGGTGTATCCCGGGCACGACTACGGCAAGACGCCGACGAGCACGCTGGGCTGGGAGCTCGTGCACAACCCGGCGCTGCGGGCCGACACGCTGGCGGCGTTCTGCGCGTACAAAAAAATTCCGCTGCCGCGTCCGGCGTGACGATCAGCGCGTGCCCCACTGGCGACGCGGGCGGCGCTTGTACTCGCCGGGCACGTAGCCCTTGGCGAGCAGGAGGTCGAAGGTGAAGCCGAGGCTGGCCATGAAGCTGATCAGCACGCGGTTCTCGGCGGCGTCGGCGGACAGGCTGGTGCGCCTGGCGCGGGGGCCGATGACGACGCCGACCCACGCCTCGAGCGAGGCGCGGTTGCTGACGTAGCGGCGCACGCCGCCGCTGATCATGCCGGCGTGGAGGTTCCACTCGTCCTTGCCGGCGGGCTTGGCGTAGAAGGGCGGGCGGTAGTTGTCGCTGCCGAGGGTCGGGACCAGCAGGTACTCGCCGCGGATGAAGGCGAACCGCGAGTAGGCGCCGAGGCCGAGGCCGGCGCCGGCGAGGCCGCTGTGGGCCCCGCGCGAGCGGACGTTGCCGACGAGCAGGCCGCGCGCGTGCAGGAAGAGCACGCGGTAGAGCTGGGCGCGCAGCTCGACCGTGCCGCCGACGCCGAGGAAGTTGCCGGTGTGCTCGCACTGGTAGCCGCCCTCGATGTCCTGGCAGGTGGCCTCGCCCTTGGCGTGGGGGCCGAACACGAAGCCGGCGGTCAGCGAGAGGCGCGGCAGCGGAGGCACGACCTCGACGGGGTAGGCGGGTGCGGTCGAGGTGATGACCTCGGCGCGGGCGACGGGCGGCGCGGGGGATGGAGCGGGCGTCGGAGCGGGAGTCGGAGCTGCTTCGGCGGGCGGTGGCGGCGTGGGGGCGACGTCGACGGGCGTGGGCGCGGCGAGGGGGGCTTCGCTCGTGGGGTCGGGCGGCGCGGGTGCGGGCGTGGGGGCGGTGCTGAGCGGGACCGTGGGCGCGGGCACGCTCGGTGACGGGCTCTGGGCGCGGGCGAGGGAGGGCACGCCGAGCGCGACGGCGAGGGCGAGCGAGCGGGCGCGGGCCGGAGACATGCGGGCATGGTGCCCCGAACGCGGAATAAGGGCCAGGACCCTGCAGGGGGCGGAGCGCGGGCGCGGGGGCGAGGTCCGAGGCGAGTCCGATCGCGGCCGGTGGTCGTGCGCGGCGAGGGGCGGAAACAGGCCGGGTGATCCGAAATAGATCAACGTCTCCTGATTGTATATGCGCCGCGCCCCCCTGCGCGTCGGAGACCCCCATGAAGAAAGTGCTCGCGCCGTTGTTCACCCTGCTGTTCGCACCCCTTGCCTGCGATGTGCTGCTGCAGGAGCAGTACCCGCTCGCGAGCACGACCTCGCTGCCCGAGGGGGTCGCGTTCGACGAGGACACGTACACCTTCTTCGCCACCGCGATCCGAGGTGGGAAGATCACCAGGCTGACGCCGTTCGGCGACGAGATCGGGTTCTACTCCGACGACACGCCCAACCGCTCGTTCGGCGGGGCGCACGTCGACAGCGAGCGGCGCCGGCTCTGGGTGTGTGTGGTCGACGTGGCGAGCAACCCGTTCCCGGTCTCGCAGGTGTTCGGGTTCCACATCGACACGCGGGAGCGGACGCACGCGATCTCGCTGCCGGAGCCGACGTTCTGCAACGACCTGGTGACCGACGCGGACGGCGTGGTGTACGCCACCGACTCGGCGACCCCGCGGGTGTTCCGCATCGACCCGGCGAGCTCGCAGCCGGCGGTGTTCGCGACGCTGCCGCTGACGCCGCCGGCGGGGGGCGTCGGGCTCAACGGGATCGACTTCTCGCCGGACGGCGCGCGCCTGCTGGTGGCCTCGTCGATGCCGGCGAAGCTGTTCAGCGTGCCGCTGGCCGCGCCGGAGGCGGCGGTCGAGGTCGCGACCGTGGGCGACCCGTTCTCGATGCCGGGCAACCCGCGCTTCCCGGGGCCCGACGGGCTTGAATTCATCGGCGAGCAGCTGTTCGTGGCCTACGACGGCGGGGTCCAGCGGCTGACGTTCAGCGACGACGACTGGACGCAGGCGAGCGTGGCCACGACGATGGCGGTGCCGACGGGGCTGACGAGCCTGACCGAGGCGGGCGGCGAGCTCTACGCGATCGACAGCGAGGTGTTCCGCGTGCTCTACCAGGGGCAGCAGCCGCAGCTGCCGTTCGCGGTGGTTCACGTGGACCAGGGGTTGTTCTGACGTGTTAGGATGCCGGCGTGCCGCTGCCGCACGCCGTCTCGTTCCACCTCAACGACACACCTGTCGTCGACGCCCAGGCGCGGCCGACGACCACGCTGCTCGAGTATCTGCGCGAGCATCGCCGGCTGACGGGCACCAAGGAGGGCTGCGCGGAGGGCGACTGCGGGGCCTGCAGCGTGGTGATCCTCGACCCCGACGGGCCGGACGGCGCGAGCTACCGGGCCGTCAACGCGTGCCTCGTGCTGCTGCCGATGGTCCAGGGCCGGCGCGTGTACACGGTCGAGGGGCTGCGCGAGAGGACCGGCGCGTACCACCCCGTGCAGGAGGTGCTGGTGCGCGAGCTGGGCTCGCAGTGCGGCTACTGCACGCCCGGGGTGGTGATGGCGATGTTCGAGGCCTGCTACCGCGACGACCTGCGCGAGGCCTGGCAGCTCGACGACCAGATGTGCGGCAACCTGTGCAGGTGCACGGGCTATCGGCCGATCCGCGACGCGGCCAGGGCGGTCGCGGGCACGCGCCCGGAGGACCGATTCAGTAAGGGGCTGGTCGAGGCGCGGCCGGCGGCGCTCGAGTTTCAGCGCGAGCAGGGGTCGCGGGTGTACGCGACGCCGGCGACGTTCGAACAGCTGTGGGCGCTGCTGGCGGCGCACCCGCAGGCCAAACTAATTTGTGGGGGGACGGACCTGTCGCTGACGCTGACCAAGAAGTTCGTCGACCTGCCCGAGCTGGTCTCGCTCGAGGCGCTGCCCGGGCTGCGCGGGGTGACGCGGGTCGACGGCGGCTGGCGCATCGGCGCGACCACGACGCTGGCCGACCTCGAGGCGTTCGCGGGGCGCGCCGGGCCGACGTTCGTGCCGATCTTGCGGATGCTGCGGTACTTCGCGTCGCGGCAGATCAAGAACCGGGCGACGATCGGCGGCAATCTTTGCAACGCGTCGCCGATCGGCGACATGGCGCCGGTGTTGATGGGATTAAATGGTCGCGTGGAGCTGCGCTCCGCGGCGGGGACGCGAACGGTGGCGCTCGACGAATTCTTCCTGGCGTACCGCCAGACCGCGCTGAAGGCCGGGGAGATCCTGGCGGGGGTCGTCGTGCCGGAGCTGGCGAGCGACGCGCGGGCGGCGGCTTATAAAGTTTCGAAGCGGCGCGAGCTCGACATCAGCACGGTGGCCGGCGGGTTCTGCGTCGAGGTCGACGCGGCGAACAAGGTGACGGCGGCGCGGCTGTGCTTCGGCGGCATGGCGGCGACGACGGCGCGGGCGCGCCAGCTCGAGGCGGCGCTGGTCGGTCGGGCGTGGACGAGCGCCGAGGTCGAGGCGGCCTTGCCGGCGCTGGCCCGGGACTTCGAGCCGATCGACGACGCGCGCGGGTCGGCGTGGTACCGCCGCACTGTGGCGGAGAACCTGGTCCGCGGGTTCGTGCTCGAGACGCAGAGCGTGGCCGTGCCGCAGCAGGCGCAGCGGCCCTCGGGGACCGTGCATCTGGAGGTGGTGTCATGAGTGCTTCACCGCTGCATCAGCCGGGCGCGCACGAGAGCGCGTACGGCCACGTGTCGGGCGCGGCCCGCTATGTCGACGATCTGCCGCATCCGCCGGGCATGCTGGTCGGGCTGCCGGTCGGGTCGAACGTGGCGCGCGGGCGGGTGCGGTCGATCGACCGCGCGGCGGCGCAAGCGGTCGCCGGGGTGCACGCGGTGCTGCTGGCGGGCGACATCCCGGGGCACAACCGGATCGGGCCGATCGTCCACGACGAGCCGCTGCTGGCCGAGGAAGAGGTGTTCGCGGTCGGGCAGCCGCTGGCGCTGATCGTCGGCGAGTCGTACGCGGCGTGCCGCGAGGCCGCCAAATTATTAAAGGTGGAGATCGAGGAGCTGCCGGCGATCTTGTCGATCGCGGACGCGATCGCGGCGCAGTCGTTCCTGTGGCCGCCGCACGTGATGCAGCGCGGGGACGTCGAGGCGGCGCTGGCCTCGGCGGCGCTGGTGATCGAGGCGGAGGTCGCGACGGGCGGGCAGGATCACTTTTATCTGGAGACGCAGGCGGCGCTGGCGATCCCGGGGGAGGACGGCACGTTCGAGGTTCAGTCGTCGACGCAGCACCCGACCGAGGTGCAGGTGGCGACGGCGGAGATCCTCGGGTGCGACCGCAACCGGCTCACAATTAAAGTGCCGCGGATGGGCGGCGGGTTCGGCGGGAAGGAGTCGCAGGCGACGCACTTCGCGGCGTTCGCGGCCCTGGCGGCGCATCACCTCGGGCGGCCGGTCAAGGTGTGGCTGAACCGCGACCTCGACATGCAGATGACGGGCAAGCGTCACCCGTTCCTGTCGCGCTACCGGGCGGGCTTCGACGCGGACGGGCGGATCTGCGGGTTCGCGGTGTCGATGTTCGCGGACGGCGGGTGGTCGGTCGACCTGTCGCCGGCGATCCTCGACCGCGGGCTGTTCCACCTCGACAACGGGTATTTTGTTCCTGCGCTGCGCTTCGAGGGCCGGGCGGTGCGCACGAACGTGGCCTCGAACACGGCGTTCCGCGGGTTCGGCGGGCCGCAGGGCATGGCCGTGATCGAGGACGCGATGTCCCGCGCGGCCGAGCAGCTGCAGGTCGACCCCGCCGAGCTGCGGCGGCGGAACTACTACGGGCTCGAGGCGACGGAGCAGGTCGAGGCGGACTGGCCCGAAGGACAGGTGCCGGAGACGACGAGCGCGGGCATGCTGGTGACGCCGCTGCTGCGCGCGCGCAGCCTGACGCCGTACTTTCAGGAGGTGCCGGGCTGCCGGCTGCCGCGCATCCACGCGGCCCTGCTGGCCGACGCGGACTACGCCACGCGCAAGGCGGCGATCGACAAGTTCAATATTGGGTCGCCCGTCATTAAACGGGGGATCGGGTTCGTTCCGGTCAAGTTCGGGATCTCGTTCACGAACTCGGTGCTGAACCAGGCCGGGGCGCTGGTGCTGGTGTACACGGACGGGTCGGTGCAGCTCAACCACGGCGGGACCGAGATGGGCCAGGGGCTGCACACCAAGATGTTGACGATCTGCGCCCACGAGCTCGGCGTGCCGATGCGGCAGATCCGGGTCATGCCGACGGCGACCGACAAGGTGCCGAACACCTCGGCGACGGCGGCGTCGAGCGGGTCGGACCTGAACGGGATGGCGGTGCAGCAGGCGTGCGCGCAGATCCGGGAGCGGCTGCGGCCGCTGGCCCGCGAGCTGCTCGGCGGCGACGAGGAGTCGATCCAATTCGCGGACGGTCAGGTGCTGGTGCCGGGCGGGCGCAGCATGAGCTTCGCGGATCTGACGAAGGCCGCGTGGGGTCGGAAGATCCCGCTGAGCGCGACCGGGTACTACGCGACGCCGGGCATCGCGTACGACCGCGACGCGGGGCGCGGCAAGCCGTTCCATTACTTCGCGTACGGGGCGGCGCTCACCGAGGTCGAGGTCTCCGGGCTGACCGGTGAGCACCGCGTGACGCGGGTCGACATCCTGCACGATGTCGGCAACTCGCTGGTGCCGACGATCGACCGCGGGCAGATCGAAGGGGCGTACGTGCAGGGGCTCGGGTGGCTGACCTGCGAGGAGCTGGTGTGGGACAGGAAGGGACACCTGCTCACGCATGGGCCGTCGACGTACAAGATTCCCGCGGTGGGCGACGCGCCGGAGGACTTCCGGGTGGCGCTGCTCGGCCACGCGGCGCAGGACCATGTGATCCACGGCAGCAAGGCGGTCGGCGAACCTCCGTTCATGTTGGCGCTGTCGGTGGTGGCGGCGCTGCGGCACGCGATCGCCGGGTTCGGCGAGCGCGGGCTCGCGGTGAACCTGGCGATGCCATGCACGCCGGAGGCGATTCTGCGGGCCGTCCTGGACATTCGCACGCGGAGCGCGACGCGGCCGGCGGAGGGGCTCAGCGCGGCCGAGTGAAGCTCGGGCCAGGGAGCTCCCGGGGTCGGCGACGAGGGCTCGAGGGTCGCGACAATTCAGGTCCGATGACGGTGAATTTCTCATCGCGGTCGGAGGTGCTGGTGATCACAAAATTCTTCGGCAGGGGTATCGCTCGCGTGATCGCCGAGGTGTATTTTCGCTCTCGTGATGTCATGCGCCCCGCGGACCGTCCTGTCCCTGCTTTTACTGGCGATCGGCTGCGGTGACAGCGACCCGACGCTGACGACCGGCGAGTCGAGCAGCAGCGGCGAGCCGGGCGAGACCACGGGCACGCCGCTGGTGATGACGTCGACGGGCGACGACACGACGACGGGTGAGTCGACGGGCGAGCCGCCGACGAGCTCGACCACCACGGCGGACGAGCCGGAGCCGATGTACGGGCTGCGCGGGGAGTACTGGGCCACGTACCTCGACCTGAAGCTCGAGCGCGTGGACGCGACGGTGGACTTCAACTGGGCGGACCAGCGGCCTGCGGACGGGTTCGGGGTCGACCGCTTCTCGATCCGCTGGACGGGGCAGATCGTGGCGCCGGCGAGCGGGACGTACACGCTGATCACCGAGACGGACGACGGCGTGCGGGTGTGGGTCGACGACGTGCTGGTGATCGACGACTGGAACGGGCACTTCGTGACGCGCAACGAGGCGAAGGTCGAGCTGAAGGCCGACGCGCCGGCGAAGCTGCGCATCGACTACTTCGAGATCGACCTCGAGGCGTCGGCGACGCTCAAGTGGTCGAGCGACGCGATCGCGGAGGAGGTCGTGCCGCGCGAGCGGCTGATCGCCGCGGAGGCCGCGAGCGGGCTGGCGCCGCCGAAGCCGCCGTTCACCAACCCTGTCGAGGCGTTCGACTGCCCGGACCCGGGCGTGCTGGCGGTCGAGGAGGACGGCGCGCCGATCTATTACAAGGTGTGCACCGGCGGGGTGTTCCCCATCCGCAAGTCGCGGGACCTGGTGTTGTGGAGCGACACGGGCGTGCAGGTGCTGCCGAAGGGCAAGCCGGCGTGGGCGGCCAACGGGTCGCGCAACTGGGCGCCGGAGCTGCATCGGCTGGGCGACAAGGTCATCGCGTACTACACGACGGTCAACGGCGGCGACGTGCTGTGCATCGGCGCGGCGACAGCGGACGGCCCGCTGGGGCCGTACACGGAGTCGCCGGGGCCGCTGGTCGAGCACCCGCTGGGGGTGATCGACTCGAACTTCGTCGAGCACGAGGGCAAGCCGTACCTGCTCTACAAGATCGACGGCAACTCGCAGGGCATGGCGACGCCGATCTTCATCCGCGAGCTCGGTGCCGATGGTTTGAGCTTCGTGGGCGAGGCGACCGAGGTGCTGACCAACAACATCAACTCGTGGGAGGGCGGGGTGGTCGAAGCGCCGTGGGTGGTCGCGCGCGACGGGTATTTTTATATGTTTTATAGCGGCAACGTGTACGACCACCGCTACCGCACGGGGGTGGCGCGGTCGGACAAGCTGATGGGGCCGTACGAGAAGCTAGGGGCGCCGGTGCTCGGCAACAACAACCGCTGGGTCGGGCCCGGGCACGGGTCGGTGGTGACCGTGGCGGACGTCGACTACTTCGTCTACCACGCGTGGGCGAACAACGGCGAGGGCAAGCAGGACGAGAGCAAGGGCCGGCGCGACCTGGTCGACCGCATCACCTGGGGGGACGACGGGTGGCCGAAGATCGCCGACGGCTCGCCGAGCGATGTGCCGCAGCCGTGGCCGGGCGAGCCGTAGGGCGAGCGCTTCCTAGTCGAGGAAGAAGTCGGTGATGAGGGTGGAGCCGGGGTGGGCGGCGTAGCCCTCGAAGTCGGTGACGCCGCGGGTGCGCAGCAGGTCCTCGTCGATGAAGAAGTTGCCGGTGCAGCTGCGGCTGTCGCTGGTGAGGATCGCGTAGGCGGCGTCGCCCATGATCTCCGGGGTGCGGCAGCCGGCGAGCATGCCGGGGCCGCCGATCATGGCGATCGCGGCGGTGGCGATGGCGGTGCGCGGCCACAGGGCGTTGACGCCGACGCCGTCGTCGGCGAACTCGCCGGACATGCCGAGCACGCACATGCTCATGCCGTACTTCGCCATGGTGTAGGCGACGTGGTTCTTGAACCACTTCTGGTCCATGTTGAGCGGCGGCGCGAGGTTGAGGATGTGCGGGTTCCTGGCCTTCTTCAGCAGCGGCAGGCAGGCCTGCGAGCAGAGGTAGGTGCCGCGCGTGTTGATCTGGTGCATCAGGTCGAAGCGCTTCATCGGCGTCTCGAGCGTGCCGGTCAGGGAGATCGCCGAGGCGTTGTTGATGAGGATGTCGATGCCGCCGAACGTCTCGGCGGCGCGGGCGACGGCGGCCTGGACCTGCGACTCTTCGCGCACGTCGACGACCAGCGGGAGGGCCTTGCCGCCGGCGGCTTCGATCTCCTGAGCGGCGGTGTAGATCGTTCCGGGCAGCTTGGGGTGGGGCTCGGCGGTCTTGGCGGCGATGACGATGTTGGCGCCGTCGCGGGCGGCCCGCAGACCGATGGCGAGGCCGATGCCGCGGCTGGCGCCGGTGATGAAGAGGGTCTTGCCGTGGAGGTTGTTCGCCTGTGTCATGTGTTGCTCTCGGGTGGGGGCGGGGTGGGAGCGCCGCTCGGTCGCTTGTAGCTGATCGCCATGAGGGTGAAGGTGGTGCGGCCGCGCGGGCGGTCGACGACGACGTCGTCGCCCTCCTCCTTGCCGAGCAGGGCCTTGCCGACGGGGGACGCGACGCTGATCTTCCCGAGGGCGACGTCGAACTCGTCGGGGCCCACGAGCTGGTAGTGGACCTCGGCGCCGTCCTCGTCCTCGAGGGTGACCCAGGCGCCGAAGGTGACCTTGTCGGGCGCGGCGGCCGGGGGGTGGAAGACCTGCAGCTTCTCGAGGCGCTTGGCCAGGAACTCGAGGCGCTTGTCGATCTCACGCAGGCGGCGCTTGCCGTAGATGTACTCGGCGTTCTCCGACCTGTCCCCGAGGGCAGCCGCGGCTCCGACCTCGCTGGTGACGCGCGGGCGCTCGATCTTCCACAGCCAGTCGATCTCGTCGCGCAGCTTCTTCAAGCCCTCGGCGGTGATGAAGATCTTGGCGGGCGCCTCGGCCATGCGGGGGGACGATGGCGCGGAACGCCGGCCGCGGTCAACCCGGACGGAGCGCCCGCGGCGGGGCGTCGGCGGCCGGGAGCGCCTCCTCGGCGTCGACCAGGGCCTGCGAGACGACGAGCTGGGCCTGACGGTGGTTGTCGCCGACGCGCTTGCTGGCCATGAACAGGCCCGCCCCGCCGGCGGCGAGCAGGCCGATGCCGAGCCAGAAGAACAGCGAGAGGGAGAACAGCCAGCCGACGCCGATGATGCCGAGGGTGGCCGCGCCGAACATGGTGCCCGCGAGGGCCAGGGTGCCGCCGGTGCGCTCGGTGCTGACGTGGACGAGGGCGCCGCCCTGGCCGTCGCCCTCGGTGTGGATGCGGTAGACCATGCCGGTCTTGTCGTCGAGGATGTCGATGTCGCCGTTGCCCTGGCGGTGACCGCGGTGGCCGACCTGCGCGCCGATGGCCGCGCGGACGCGTTCGCTGGCCTGATCTGGCGGGAGGGACAGGTGGGTCTGGGCCGTGTAGCCCTGCACGGCGGCGCCGGAGCTGCGGGCGAGGGCGCCGCCCGGCGTGCCGCCCGAGCGCTGCACGAGGGCCTGGCGCAGCTCCTCGGGCGAGATGCCGGCCTCGGCGGCGGCGTCGCGCAGCTCCTGTTCCGTGAGTTTGGCCCGCTCGTCCATCGGCCGGAGGGTATCGCACTCGCCGGGTCGGGTGGAGCCCCGTGTTAAAACCGCCGCGATGCAGGAGCCGGCGCAGCTCATCGAACAGCGTCTCGCGGAGCTGGCGGGGCGCGGGGTGGTGATCGTCGATCCGCGCCAGACGTACGTCGACGCGGCGGTGCGGGCGGAGCGGATCCACGCGGGCGTGGTGCTGCACCCGGGCGCGCGCGTGTGCGGGGCGCGGAGCTTCCTCGGGCCGGGCGCGGAGCTCGGGCGCGAGGGACCGGCGACGGCGATCGACTGCGTGCTCGGCGAGGGCGCGCGCCTCGACGGTGGTTACGCCAGCGGCGCCGTGCTGCTGCGCGGGGCCTCGGCCGGAGCTTCGGGGCACCTGCGCGAGGGGACGCTGCTCGAGGAGGAGGCCAGCACCGCGCACGCGGTCGGCCTCAAGCACACGATCTTGCTGAGCTTCGTGACCATCGGCTCGCTGGTGAATTTTTGTGATGCGCTGGTCGCCGGCGGGACGTCGCGCCAGGACCACTCGGAGATCGGCAGCGGCTACATCCACTTTAATTTTACGCCGTGGGGGCAACGCGGGGACAAGGCGACGCCGTCGCTGATCGGCGACGTGCCACGCGGGGTGCTGCTGCGCGAGCGACGGATCTTCCTGGGCGGCAGCGGCGGGATGGTCGGGCCGCGTCAGGTCGGCTTCGGCGCGGTCACGGGGGCGGGCCAGGTGTTGCGTAAGGATGTCCCGGCGGACAGGTTGGTGGTCCAGGCGGCGCGGGCGGTCGAGCAGCCGATCGCCGGCTCGATGCTCGACGCGGCCGGGCCCCGCGCGGCCCGCAACGCGCGCTACCTCGGCGAGCTGCACGCGCTGCGGGCGTGGTACGCGGAGGTGCGGCTGCGCCGGGTCCCGGAGGCGGGTCCGAGCGCACATGTCCGAACGGTCATGCAGGAGGCGATCGCCACGCTCGACCTGTGCGTCGCCGAGCGCGAGAACCGACTGACGGCATTTTTGAAGGAGCGCGGCGTTGTGGCTCCGCCGCCGCGGCCGCGCGGGGCGCACGTGTGCCCGATCGCGGTGACGAGCGGCGAGCAGGACCACGTGGCGTGGGTGCGCGGGCTGTCCGCGAGCGACGCCGCGGCGCTCACCGACTGGCTGGCGGCGATCGTCGCGGACGTGGCCGGGCAGGCCGCGGGTTAACCGCCGAGGCTCGGGGACAGCAGGGCGAGGGCCCGCTGGGTGCCCATGGTGGTGACCAGGGTGGTCAGCTTGGGGCCCTTGTCGCGGTCGATGAGGAGGTCGTACACGACCGGGAGGAAGGTCTTGTTGTCGAGGGCGGTGCCCTCGCACAGCGACTTCATGGTCGGCACGAGGCCGTCCTCGTCGACGTCGGGGCGCTCGCGCAGGACGGCGACGAGGCGGCCGAGGCAGGTGGCCTCGTCGGCGCTGAGCAGGCGGACCTTGGGCACGCCGCGGATGGCGTAGCGGAACTCGTCGGGGGCGAAGTCCTTCAGCCAGGCGCGCACGCAGCGGGCGCGCTGGCGGCAGCGGAGGCGCTCCTCGTCGCTGGTGATCTCGCCGCTGGTGACGTAGTGCTGCACGGTGCCCTCGAGGTCGCCCTCGTGGATCTGCAAGATCGTGCTGAGGTGGCGAAAGCCGGGCACGAACGGCGGCCTGTCGCCGGGCTGGATCTTGCGGTGGTCGACGCTGGCCAGCTGCATGGCCCGCTGGGCAACGTGGCGCTTGTGCTCGTCCTTGACGTCGTCGAGGCCGTAGGCGACGCGGCGCAGGCGGTCGTAGTCCTCGTAGATCTTGATCACGTCGAGGTCGAAGCTGATCTGGAACTCGGTGTTGGGCTTGTAGGACACGAAGATCCAGCGCAGCACCTCGGGCTCGTAAATTTTTAAACAGTCGTGGACGGTGACCACGTCGCCCTTCGAGCTCGAGATCTTGCCGGCGCGGCCCTTGATCCGCACGAAGTCGTAGCCGACGTACTCCGGCGGGCGCCAGTCGTAGACCTCGCGCACGATGTCCTTGGCGGTGTCGTAGCTGCCGCCGGCGGTGCTGTGGTCCTTGCCGCCGGGCTCGAAGCACACGCCCTCGTGGGCCCAGCGCATCGGCCAGTCGACGCGCCACGGCAATTTCAGATTGCCGCCCTTGCGCAGGTCGACGTCGGCGACGTGCTTGCAGCTGTGGCACGACACGCCGACGGTCCACTCGTCTTTGATCGTGAACTCGAGCTTGTCGCGGCCGCAGCTGTCGCAGAAGCCGTAGAGCGGGAGCCAGTCGTCCTTGACGAGCGAGGTGGCGGTGGCTTCGCCGCGGGCGCGGTTCAAGATCTCGCGGATCTTCGCGGTGCCGGCGATGGCCTTGCGGATGCCCTCGGCGTAGACGCCGGCGCGGTAGCGCTTCGACTGGCGGATGAACTCGGGGTAGATGCCGAGCGGGACCAGGCTCGACTCGAACTCGGCGATGTTGTGCGAGGCGTAGCTGTCGGTCTCGCCGTAGGGGTCGGGCACGTCGGCGATGCTGCGGCCGAGGTTCTCCTTCAGCATGTCGGGCTGGGGCATGCCGACGGGCACCTTGCGGAACACGTCGAAGTCGTCCCACGAGTAGATGAAGCGGACGTCGACGCCGCGGTCGCGCAGGGCGCGGGCGACGAGGTCGACGGTCATGACCTCGCGGAAGTTGCCGACGTGCACGACGCCCGAGGGGGTGATGCCGGCGGCGACGGTGATCTTGCTGCCGCCGGGGTGCGCGGCGAGCGTCTTGGCGGCGGCGAGGTCGGCCCAGTGATTGAGGTGAGGGTCCTGCGACTCCATGCGGGCCCAAGTTGTCGCGCAGGCTTCGCGCGCGCACAAGCACGAACGCGCCCGGACGGCCGTGGGCCGAACGGACGCGGACGCGACTCGCCGAGCCGCTACTTGGCAGGCTTCTTGGCGGCGGCCTTGGGGTCGGCGGCGGCCTTGGAGCAGTTGGCGGCGTCGGTGAGGGCGTTGGCGCGGTCGAGGAGCGGCTGGCCGGCGCCCTTCTCGGCGTAGATCTTCTGGGCCTCGGCGAGCGCCTTGCACGCCTCGGGGAAGTTCTTCTTGTAGTTGGCGGCGGAGGCCACCCCCTCGTAGGCGAGGGCGACGATCATCTCGTTGCCGGGCTGACCCGCGGCCTGGCGCTGGGCCTTGTTAAAAGTCGAGAGCGCGAGGTCGATCTCCTCGGGCTTGGTGATCGTCTCCTTCTCCTCGCCGCCGAAGGCGCCGTCGATCTTGGCCTGGCCGTACAGCACGAGCGCGAGCGCGGCGTTCGGGCCGTCGGTCTGCAGCTTGTAGGCCTCCTCGAAGCTGGCCGCGGCGCCGGCGGAGTCGTCGGTGCCGAGCTGGTAGGCGCCCCACGCCAGCTTGGCGACGATCTGCACCTCCTTGTCGCTGGTCTGCTGGGCCATCGCCACCGCGTGCTCGGCCGGCTCCTTGGCGTCCTCGGCGACCGGGTCGACGACCGCGAGCGCGTACCAGCCGGCGCTCAGGCCCGAGGCCCGCAGCTGCTGCCGGGTCTTCAGGTCGGAGGTCAGCGGGCCGAGGCTCTCCTTCACCTTCTCGTACTGGCCGAGCAGGTACTGCGTGCGGGCCTCGGCGATCGCCGGGGGGTCGGGCTCCTGCGGGACGCCGGTGTCGGCCGGCTTGGCGCCGGTGTCGCCGGGCGCTCCGGTGTCGCCGGGCTTGCCGTCGCCGTCGGGCGGCGTGGTGCCGGGGTCCTTCTTGCAGGCGCCGAGCAGCGCGACCGCGGTGAGGCAGAGGAAGATTCGCTTCATGAGGTGATTCCTGAGGGGCTTTGGGGTTCGCCGTCGGTCGCCGGAGCGGGCTCGGGCGAGGCCGGGTCTTGTGTCCGGCCCGGCGAACACACGCGGATGTGCAGGTTTCCGTCTGCGCCGAGTGTGCCGTAAACCAGGCGCGTCGGGTCAGGATCTTGTCCGAAGCGCTCGGGTTTGAACCGGGCGACGATCTCCACTTCGTCGCCGAGCCGGAGCGCGCAATAGGCCCGGTGCGGCCCGAGCTTTTCCTCCGGGGCGATCACGTCCGCGATGATGAGGTTCTCGATGGTGGCTCGACCGGTGGCGTCGGCGACCACCGCGTACTCGGCGGCGATCGCTGCGTCTCGCGGGGCGCCGCTGCGGTTCTGCCAGATCGTCTCGCGCCCCGCGGGGCCGCCGAGCGTGCTGTCGGCGGTCGTCAGCTTGCCGCGGATGAGCACCGGCCCCGCGTCGGCCTCGCGGATGTTGGTGACGAGGCCTCGCTGCATCATGCGCCCGACCATCGCCGAGAACTGCGGGTCGTCGCGGTGGCGCGAGCGCGGGTCGCGACGCCCGCGAGGCTTGGTGGCCCGCTCGCTCATGCCGCGCTGGGCCCGGATGTTGCCGAGGTAGTACACGAGGATCGCCACGGGCACGAGGATGGCGACCCAGATCGGCAGACCCTCGGCCTCGGCGAGCAGCATCACCAGTAGGCCTCGGCGATGTTGATGGTGAACTTCAGGATGTCCGTGTCGTTCTTGGTCTGGGTCTTGCCCTCGACGAGCGAGCGGCCGACGGCGCCGGGCTCGATGCGCTCGATGACGGCGCCGCGCAGCTTCTGGCCGTCGGAGAACTGGACCTCGGGGACCACATTTTCGATGGCGATGGTGCCGCGGTTCTTGACGAGCAGGACCCAGCGGATGCGGCCGAGCCAGATCGCCGGGTTGCCCTCGACGTCGGCCTTCACGGTCGGGCCGATGTCGTAGGCCCGGTTGGGCCGGCCGTCGTGCTGGCGCGGGATGAGGTGCATGCGCTCGGCCTGGTAGTCCATCTGCACGAAGAACTCGCGCATGACGTTGAGGCCGAGCAGGCCCTCGGTGCGCTCGTTGACGCAGCCGTCGCACACCGAGACGAGCAGGCCCTCGAGCTCGGTGTCGCCGAGCTTCAGGCCGGGCAGGTGGACCATCCGGCTCTCGCGCGGGCCGCTGGCGGTGTTGAACTGCAGGGTGGGCGCCGTCTCGGGCACGAGGAGGCCGAGCTTGCTGGCGGTCTTGCTGTTGATCGTGGTGAACGAGGCGCCGGTGTCGAAGAGGTAGGGGAGGGTGACGCGCCCGGCCGGACCGCGCAGCTCCACGCTCATGAGGATCGCGTTGCCGGTGGCCGAGAAGGGGACAGTGATCTCCGTGGCCTCGCGCGCGCGGACGGGCTGCGGGGGCGGCGGCTCGACCGCGGGCGTGTCGTCGGGGGGGTCGATCTGATCGGCCAGGCCGTGCCCGATCGCGCTCGCCACTCGCGTCAGCCAGTGTGAGTCCCCGAGAAGTTGCGCCGACAACGAGCCCTGCGAGCGCAGCGCCGTCACCAGGGTCTTCGGCGCGAACTGGGTCGCGACCATGAGACAGCCGAGGTTCCACGCCAGCGGCAGCCACGCCATCGCGGCCCACAGACTGCGGCCGTCCTGCCCGTACTTCCAGCGGGCCAGCGACAGGGGGACGACCAGCGTGACGACGACGCTGACCAGCATCAGCCAGATCGCGTTGTTGTGGGTGGTCAGCTGGGTGACGTGCGCGAGCGAAAAGTTGCTCCACAGGGCGAACGGGACGACGAGCACGGAGGTGGAAACGAGCGCGACCCACAGCGCGGTCCCAAGCGTCGCGATCGCGCCGGCACCCGCATGTGGTTGCCCCGGGGGCGATGGACTCGAGCGTCCGGGGCGCGGTTTGTTCACGGGGCGGATACTAGCCCAAATTGGGGGCGGCTGAAGACGGTCGTTGGATCCCCGCAGCAAAATCCGTAGGATACGAGGCGGGAATGGTTGAGGCGCAAAAGCCGGTGAAGATCGCCACGTTCGGCGTTCGCTTCGAATCCTACGACGACTTCCTGGTCGAGTACACGGACAACCTGCGGCGCGGCTTTCTCATGCTGCCCGGTGTCCGCAACCTCGCCAACGATCAGACGGTTCGCATCAAGCTGAGCCTGCCCAATCGAGCCATTTTGTACCTCAACGGCACGGTCAGCGACCCCGGGGCCGATGGGGGCAAAGGCACCCTGGTGAGCCTCGCGGGCTTCACTGCCGAGCAAGAGAAGATCCTCGGCATGTGCGTGAACTCGGTCCTCATCGATCCGATGCCGGCCACCGCCGACGCGCCCGCGAGCAAGCCGATCAACGTGCTGCTCGTCGACGACTCGCCGAGCGTGCGCAACGAGCTCGGCGCGGCGCTGCGGGCCCGCGGTCTCAACGTCAGCACCGCCGACAACGGCCTGCTGGCCATCTCGGCGGCGCTGAAGCAGGAGCCCGACCTCATCCTCACCGACGTCGAGATGCCCGAGATGGACGGCTGGACGCTGCTGCGGATGGCCCGCGCCCGCAAGAAGCTGGCCCACATCCCGATCGTCTTCCTCACCGCGCTCAGCGACGACATGTCCCGCCTGCAGGGCTACCGCATGGGCGTCGACGACTACCTGCCGAAGACGCTGCCGCCCGACGAGGTCCTGGCCCGCATCCAGGGCGTGCTGGCCCGCCGCGCCGGCAACCCGAGCACCAGCAACGAGAGCCGCGGCCTGCGCGGCGACCTCCAGCACGTGCGCCTCGGCAGCGTGCTCGCGTTCCTCGAGGCCGAGAAGAAGACCGGCGACCTGCGCCTCGACAACGGCGACGACCACGCGGTGCTCCGCATCATCAGCGGCACGCTGCGCGACGTGCGGCACCTCGGCCGCTGGCAGAACCCGCACGACCGCGTGTTCGAGCTGCTGTCGTGGGAGGGCGGGCAGTTCGAGTTCTTCACGCTCGTCAACGGCGAGGAGCACGACGGCGGGCCCTTCGAGACGCCGATCACCTATCTGCTGCTCGAGCACGCCCGCCGCGAGGACGAGTCGGGCCGCAAGCCGCGGGGGTGAACCTTCGGACATGTCGCGAGCGACATGTCCCGGAGAAGAAACGCGGAGGGCGCGGCCCGCGGTGCGAGTCGCGCCCGGCGCGTGCAGCGAGGGGCCTTCAGTTCTTGGCGCAGGTCGCGTCGACCTGGTACGAGCTGCCCGACTGGAACGGCTCGGTGTTCATGATGAGCCAGTTGCCGCCGGCCTTGCCGCAGTGGAACTTGGCCTGGTCGACCGCCTGCTGGGCGGTCGGCGCGGAGCCCTTGGCGATGCCGAGCTCGGTGAAGGCGCCGGTCATCGCGTCCTTGCTCGCGGCGACCTTGACCTGCGCGGCGGGGACGGCCGGCCCGGGCGGGCTGCCGTTGCCCCGGAAGGAGCCGGACACGCCGCCTGCGCAGGCGGCGAGGACGAGGGAGACAGACAGGATCGAGAGCAGGGGACGCATACGGACTCCGGGTGTGGTTCTTGTGCAGCCGCACACGGCGGCCGAGGCGCGGCTAGACGTCGGTGGGACGGGGAACATTCGTGGGGCCCTGCAGGACGTGCAGCCCCGGCGGACGCACGCCGGTGGCCGGCTTGTGGCAGGCGCCCGGGCCCGGGGTGTGGCTGGCGCAGCGGCTGCAATCGCCCGTGCACCCGCTGCGCCTGCGGATGAGCCAGCGCGCGGTCAACCACGCGGACGCGGCGACGACCGCGAGCAGCACGGCGAGCGGCTGGACCCACGCTTGCCAGTCGGTGGCGAGCAGGAATGGAGCGATCACGTGCATGTCAGTCGCTCTTGCGGTGGGACTCTTCGGCGGGGCACCAGCCGCCTTTAATGCCGCGAGCACGGGGACACAAGCCGTAGAGCTCGAGGCGGTGACGCACGAGGTTGAAGCCGAAGCTGCGGGCGACCCGCTCCTGCTCCATCTCGATGTCGGTGTTCTGGAACTCGAGCACGTGCTGGCACTCGATGCAGATCAGATGATCGTGGTGCTCGGTGTCGCCGGCGGTCTCGTACATGGTCTGGCCGTCGCCGAAGCGGCGCAGCGCCGCGAGGCCGCACTCGGTCAGCAACTTCAGCGTGCGGTAGACGGTCGCGTAACCGATGCGCGGGTTCTCCGCCCGGCTGAGCGAGAGCAGATCTTCGATGCTGATGTGACCCGGCGCGCCGAAGAACTTCTGGGCGATGAGGTCGCGCTGGCGGGTCGACTTGAGCTGCTTCTTCGCCAGATAGGCGTGAAACTGACCCATCAGGTTCTCGACGTCGGGGCCTCCGTGTGGCCCGTGGTTGTGCTGACGGCGATCCTGCATGGGCCCCGACCTTAACGCGGGCTTAGGTCCGCGGCAAGCGTTGCAGGGGTGAAACCGACCCCGTATAGTCCGCCGCGCATGGCCTCCTCGACCCCCGCTCCCCGCGCTCCCAGACGGCGCGCCGCGGCCACGCCGGATGTTTCTCCCGTGAACCCGCACGACCCGGCGTCGCTGCCCGGTCCCGACGGGTCACCCGGCCCGGCCATCGACCACGTGCTCGCGGATCTCGAGCGTGTGGTCGCCGAACTCGAGGCCGGCGATCTTCCGCTCGAGGTGGCGCTGCAGCGGTTCGAAGCCGGCGTACGCCTGGCGCGCCACGGCGGTCAGTTGTTGGATGCGGTCGAGCAGCGGGTCGAGGTGCTGCTCGAGGGCGGCGGCCGTGCGCCGTTCCCCGGGGCCGACGAGGACGACGACGAGGACGACGACGATGACAGCGTTTGACCTGAACACCTATCTCACGGAGCGGCGCCATCGCGTCGACGAGGCGCTGCTGCAGGCCCTGCCGGCCGTGGGCGCCGAAGACCCCGGGCGCTTGAAGGAGGGCATGCGCTACGCGGTCCTGCTGGGCGGCAAGCGCATGCGACCGATGGTCGTGCTGGCCGCCTGCGAGGCCGCGGGCGGCACGATCGAGGCCGGGTTGCCGGCCTGCTGCGCGCTCGAGATGGTCCACGCCTACTCGCTGGTCCACGACGACCTGCCGGCGATGGACAACGACCTCGAGCGGCGCGGCAAGCCGACGGTGCACGTGGCCTTCGGGCACGCCGAGGCGATCCTCATCGGCGACGGGCTGCTGTCGCGGGCGTTCGAGGTGCTCGCGCGCGGCGGCCCGGGCGTCACGCCCGACAACATCTCGCGGGCGGTGGTTCGTCTGGCGCATCACTCGGGCGTGCACGGCATGGTCGGCGGTCAGGCCCTCGACATCGCGCACGGGCAGGACATCCGCTCGCTCGAGGTGCTCGAGGCGGTCCACGCCTGGAAGACCGGGGCGCTGTACGCCGCGGGCGGGGCGATGGGCGCGCTGTCCGCCGGCGCGACCGAGGTCCAGGTCCGCGACCTCGAGACGTGGGGCATGAAGTTCGGCATCGCCTTCCAGCACGCCGACGACATCCTCGACGACGACCAGCTGGCGCTGCGCGGCCAGGCGTTGCAGCGGGTCGACCAGCTCGTCGGCGAGTGCGACGCGCTCGCGGCGCAGTTCGGCGAGCGCGCCGAGCCGCTGCACGCGCTGGCGAAGTGGGTCAAGGACCGCGCCCACGCGGCGGCCGCCGGCGTGAAGGCCGACTGACGCGACGAGCCCTGATCGCGATCAGGGCTCGACGCGCACGAGGATGCCGAAGATCCCGTTGCGGGAGATCCACCCGTTGATCCCGCCGCGGTTGTTGCCGATCTGGTAGCTCGGCCCGCGGATCGCTTTTATTAAATGCAGGTACTGCTGGCCGCCGACCTTGCAGAGCACGATGTCGCCGACCTCGAGCTCGCGCTCGCCGATCGGCTCGCACGTCACGAGGTCGCCGTTGTTGACCTTCCCGCGCATGCTGTGGCCGCGAGGACGGAAGCTGACCGTCTCGCCGCGCTGCAGCTGCTCGATGTAACCCGTGGCCCAGCCCATGTCAGGTCCATGTAAGGGCAGTCGAGCGCCGCTGACAAGCCCGGGAGCCACCAGCCGCTGGCGCTCCTCCTGCTCGCCGTGAGCGCGCCCGAGCGCGTGCAGGGCTCACGGCCCGCCGAGCGCGCGCGCGGCCGGATGAGCGCCTGTCTCTGCGGTCAGCCCGCGTACATGCGAAGGTGCTGGATCGCGAAGTTCATGCGGTCCACGCACTCGCGGTACTCGGGGTGGCGGATGATCATGTAGCCGTCGGACAGCAGCGTCTGGTGCCAGTCGCGGCGCTGGGCGCCGAGCGGCAGCAGGTCCGAGACGACCAGGCTGTCGCCGAGGCGGGTCCGGATCTCGTCGAGGCCCTCGATGCGGCGGATGCGTCCGCGCCCCTCGGCCCGTTTGAATAAGGCCGCCACGTGGTAGCGGCGCAGGGGGCGGGCGTCGAAGCTGCGCCAGCAGACCGCGCGGGCCCACTCGCGGTACACGTCGAAGTCGTTGGCGTAGTTCATCTGGTCGACGAGCTTGCCGCCGGGCGAGCGCGCGGCGATCTCCCCGAACACGACCTCGCCGTCGGGCTTGCGGTACCACTCCATGTGGGTGAAGCCGGTGCCCATGTTGAGGGCTTTAAGCACGCCGCGGCCGAGCTCGATGCCGGCGCGCAGGTCGGGCTGGTAAGGATCGCGGAACACGATCTGCGCCGGCGTGATCCACTCGTGGGAGCGGCCGTCGAGCGGCTTGGGGTGGTACTGGGCCACGCTCTCGAACACCGGCGTGCCGTCGATGCACACCGTGTCGTAGGTGAACTCCTCGCCGTCGATGAACTCCTCGAGGTTCATCTCGCGGTGGTGGCCGACCGCGCTCAGCACCCCGCGCAGCTCGCCGATGTCGTCGGCGCGGTAGGTGTCGGCCGTCCCGGCACCCGCCACCGGTTTAATTATTACGGGGTAGCCGATCGCGGCGGCGGCGGCCGCGGCCTCCTGCGCCGAGCGCACGCGGGCGAACCGCGGCACGCGCAGGCCGTGTTTGATGACCCGCTCCTTCATGATCGGCTTGTCGCGGAAGCCGATCGCCGTGTCGACCGACATGCCGGGCACGCCGAGCTCCTCGCGCACGCGGGCCGCGAGCACCACGCAGGGCTCCCACAGGCACTCGACGATGTCGGGGCGCAGGCTGCGGCCGGCGGCGACGATGCGGCGGACCGCGTCGTCCTCGTCGAACAGGCCGGGGATCTGCAGGTAGTCGCGGAGGTTCTGCTGGACCTTCTGCGGCAGCCCCCGAAAGGGCGTGTCGCCGACGCCGTAGACCTGCGCGCCGACCTCGGCGAGGCCGCGCGTGAAGTCGTGCATCTCCTCGGGATAATGCGGCGAGATGAAGAGGACTTTCATGGGTCAGCCTGCGTGCACCTTGATCGTGCGGGCGATGATTTCGAAGATCTCGCGCATCCCGTCGTAGTCGGGGTAGCGCATCTGCAGCCAGGCGTTCGCCATGTAGCCGGCCTCGATGGGCTGCGTCGGCGTGCCCGGCGGGGGCAGGTGGCTCTTGAAGATGTACTGGCCGAACTTGCGGAGCACCTCCTCGACGCCGGTGTAGCCGGTGATGCGGCCGTCGCGGTCGGGGCGCAGGGCGATGATGCCGGAGGCGAAGCGGCGCGACGGGCGGGCCTCGACGCGGCCGTGGACCACGGCGTTGGCCCACTCGCGGTAGATGTCGAGGTCGTTGCCGGCGGCGTACACGTCCCACTGGCCGACGCCCGGCGGGCGCGCGCCGATCTCCGAGAACTTGAGGCCCTTGGGTCCGTAGAACCACTCCATGTGGGTCGCGGTGGTCCCGAGCTCCATCGTCTGGATCACGCGGCGGCCGAGCGCCTTCAGCTCGTCGTAGCCGGACGCGTCGAGCCGGTTGGTCGACACGATGTACGGCGTGATCCAGCGGTTGCGCATGGCGTCGAGCACGTTCGGGTAGTAGTGCGACACGAACTCGTAGACCGGCACGCCGTCGACCGACATGGTGTCGTAGAAGCCCTCGTGGCCCTCGATGAACTCCTCGATCGCCACCGACTGTCCGCGGTCGACGCCCATCTCGCGCAGGCCTCTCACGAGCTGCTCGTCGTTGTCGACGCGGGACGTGCCCGACGCGCCGGCGGCCGCCCGCGGCTTGAGGATCAGCGGGTAGCCGACCGAGCGGGCGAACGCCACGCCCTCGTCGAGCGAGGCGATGCCCGCCGACTGCGCGCACGGCACCTCGTGGCGGCGCAGGAACTCCTTCATCATCGGCTTGTCGCGGCACAGCAGCGCGGCCTGGACCGAGAGGCCGGGGATGCCGGTGGCCTCGCGGACCTTGGCGACGGGGAGGATGTGGGCCTCGATGGTCACCTCGAGGCGGTCCACCCACTCGCGCCGCTGCACGCGTCGCACCGCGTCGAGCATCGCCTGCTCGTCGACCACCGAGGGCACCTGCTCGTAGCCGTGCAGCCAGCTCTTCAATTCGCCGTCCAGGTACTGCGGCGCCGCCTCGCCGATCCCCGTCACCCGGGCGCCCACGGAATGCATGGCGCGGACAAAGTGCCTCTGGTAAGAGGGGAAGTGCGGGGCGACGAACAGGACATGCATGATTCTCCGGCTCCTACCACGGCTGTAGTCCGAGGGACAGTTTTATGACCGTAGGTGTCCTCCTGGGCCCCCAGCGCCTGGTGCCGACGGTGGGGGACGCCCTGCAGATGTTCAAGGTCGAGGGCCGCATCGCCGCGATCACGGCGGGCTGGCAGGAGCGCGAGGCCGAGGACCAGGAGCTGAACGCCGCGCTCGGCAACCGCTCGATCAACCTGATGCTGCACGCCCGCGGTGAGGCCGTCTTCCAGGACGACCCCAATTTCTTCGCCGCGCACCGGGCGAAGCAGGATCATCTCCGCCAGCTGCAAGATCTCTATCGCCTGCGCCTGGCCAGCGCCCTGAAGGCCGCGCGGCGCATCCAGCAGGCCAGCGGCGCCCCCGAGGGCCTGATCGCCGCGGAGCTCGAGGAGGCGCTGCAAGCCCTGCGGATCCTCGACGCGCATCACATGTCGAAGGTCCGCCACATCGAGGCGGAGTTCGAGCGCAAGGAGAAGCCGCTCGAGCGGGCCAGCGTGCGCAAGCAGCTGAAGGAGATCGACGCCATCCTGCGCGGCTGCGCGGCGGTGGCGATCGCCGGCGGACACGTCGCGGTGCTCTACAACCGCCTGCGGATGTTCGACCTGCGGGCGCGCCTGCTCGCGCGTGCGGACGTGCCGATCATCGCCTGGTCGGCGGGGGCCATGACGGTGTCGGACCGCATCGTGCTGTTCCACGACAACCCGCCGCAGGGCCGCGGCAACGCCGAGGTCATGGGCTCGGGGCTCGGGCTGTTCCCCGGCGTGGTCGTGCTGCCGCACGCGCGGCGGCGCCTGATGTTGAACGACCACGCGCGCATCTCGGTGTTCGCGCGGCGCTTCGCCACCGCGACCTGCGTGGCGCTCGACGAGCGCTGCTGGGTGCGCTTCGACGGCGTGCGCTGGGCGGCGGGCCCGAACACCTACCAGCTGTGCTCGGACGGCTCGCTCATCGCGCCGAGCGCCACGCGTCCGGTCGGCCTCGAGCCGGCGGCCGCGTTCGAGTGGCAGAGCCCGGAGCCGTCCGCATGAAACTGGCGATCCAACAACTGCTGGCGAGCCCGGTCGACGCGGCGGCGATCGCCAATTTCTTGGCGGCGCACACCTTCCCCATCGTCGAGGGCCGGCAGACCACCTTCATATTCCACGGCGACGCCGAGGCGGTGTTCCTGCGCCACTGGGTGTTCGGCCTGGCCTCGTCGCAGCCGTTCCACCGCGTCAAGGACCGTGAGGGCCGCGACACCCCGCTGTGGTACCACACGCTCGAGCTGCCGCCGCAGTCGCGGGTCGAGTACAAGCTGGAGATCGTCGATGGCGGCAAGGCGCGGTGGATTCAGGACCCGCTCAACCCCAACCTCGCCCACGACCCTTTCGGCGCCAACAGCGTGGCCCACGGCCGCGGCTACAAGCGGCCCGACTGGACCGAGCCCGACGGCGAGTGCCGCACCGGCACGATCAAGGAGATGATCTTCGCCAAGACCCCCCTCGGCGGGCCCCGGCGCGTCTCGATCTACCTGCCCGCGCGGTTCCGCGAGACCCGCCGTTACCCCCTCCTCATCGTCCACGACGGCGGCGACTACTTCCGCTACGCCGCGCTGCAGACGGTGCTGGACAACCTCATCCACCGCCTCGAGGTCGCCCCTCTGATCGTCGCCCTCAGCCACCCGGGCGACCGCCTGACCGAGTACGCCAACCACGAGGGCCACGCCGCCTTCATCGCCGAGCACGTGCTCCCGGACATGGAGAAGCAGTTCCCGCTGTACGGCACCCCGGCGACCCGCTGCTTGATGGGCGCGAGCTTCGGCGGGGTCGCCTCGCTGTCGACCGCGTGGCGCTACCCGGGCACCTTCGGGCGCTTGCTGCTGCAGTCGGGGTCGTTCGCCTTCACCGACATCGGCGAGAACAAGCGCGGGCCGGCGTTCGCCCGGGTCGTGGACTTCGTCAACGGCTTCCGCGACCAGCCCGGAAAGCCCTCGGAGAAGGTGTACGTCAGCTGCGGGACCTACGAGTCGCTGATCTACGAGAACCGCACGATGGTCCCGGTGCTGCAGGCGACCGGCATGGACGTCCGCTACGAGGAGGCGCGTGACGGTCACAATTGGGAGAACTGGCGCGACCGCCTGCGCAGCGGGCTGTCGTGGCTGTTCCCCGGTCCGCTGTGGATGGTCTACGAGTAGGCCGGGTCGGGGCTCCGGATCGGCCTTGCTTTAGGGGGCCCGTTTCGCCGATAGTCCCGGGCGGGACACCATGGCCAACGTTACGCGAAACATCGGGCTCTCGCTCGGGGCCGACATCTGCTGGCCCGGCTGCTACGAGGAGATCGTCAAGCGGCTGCAGCTCAACATCCCGCACGCCGGGGACGTCATCAACTTTCACGTCGAGCGGGTCACGGTGGAGCCGTTCAACCTGCAACAGCCGTGTCGCTACGACGTCGTGCTCGACCGCCTGACCCACTGGCTGCACACCAGCCGCGAGTGGATCAAGAAGGCCGTGCTCATGGACGGGCTTTATGTGCTCAACAACCCGTGGTCGCTGCAGTCGATGGAGAAGCACTCCACCTACTGCGCGATGATGAAGCTCGGCATGCCGATCCCCGAGACGTGGATGGTCCCGCCGAAGGAGTACACCGACAACCCCGACGTGTACCCGACGATGGAGCGCTACGGCCGCAAGTTCGAGCTCGAGGAGGTCGCCCAGCGGCTCGGCTACCCGTTCTTCATGAAGCCCTACGACGGCGGCGCCTGGGTCGGCGTCACCCGCATCGACAACCCGCAGAAGCTGCTCCGCGCCTACCAGGAGTCGGGCAAGCGCATCATGCACCTGCAGAAGTCGGTCGAGCCGTTCGACCTGTTCGTGCGCACGATCGGCATCGGCCCGCAGGTCCACATCGTCAAGTACGACCCCGACGCCCCGCTGCACGACCGCTACAAGGTCGCGTTCTTCTTCGTCGACGGCGACGAGTGGTCGCTGCTGCAGGACACCTGCCTGACGATCAACGCGTTCTTCGGCTGGGAGTTTAACAGCTGCGAGGCGCTGCGGAAGGACGGGGTGTTCCACCCGATCGACTTCGCCAACGCGTGCCCGGACTTCCAGGTCACCTCGCTGCACTTCCACTTCCCCGAGCTCGTCAAGAACATGGTCCGCTGGTCGCTGTTCTGCGCGACCACCAAGCGCGTCAAGCAGCTCAACCTCAACTGGGCGCCCTTCATGGAGATCGCCAAGAAGGACCTGCCGTACCGCGAGCGCCTGCGCGAGTACGCGAAGATCGCCCGCGAGCGCATGGACGCCGACCGCTTCCAGGAGTTCTGCGAGAAGAACCTCTCGCACCTCGACGAGGTCACCCACGAGTTCTTCGGCACCGACGTCGCCAAGGGTTACGTGCGCCAGAAGGTCGCCGCCCTGTTCCCCGCCCACGAGGTCACGCAGTTCACCGAGCACTACTGGGGCCTGCTGCAGTTCTGGCGCAAGTGCGAGGCCGACCGCATGAACAACGTCGCCGAGGCCAAGCGCCAGGCCGAGGAGGCGGCGGTCGCCGCGGCGGCGCCGAAGGTCGAGCCGGCCGCGCCGCCGCGTCCCGTCGAGGTCAAGAGCCCCGAGCCGAAGCCCGCGCCTGTCGAGGCGAAGCCCGCGGTGTCGGCCGCGCCGGAGGTCAAGCCCGCGGTGTCGGCCGCGCCGGAGGTCAAGCCGACGGTGTCGGCCGCGCCCGGGGCGAAGCCGGGGCCGACGCCCGCGCCGGCGAAGTCGGCGGTGAGCGCCAAGCCGACCGCGCCGCCGGCGACGCCGTCGACCGGCACGTCGACGAGCGCCGCGCCGTCGGCGACGAACCAGCCCAAGCGCCCCAACCCCCCGAAGAACTCCAAGAACTAGTAGGCATGGAGAAGCTCCGCTCGACCTGGTACTCGACCCGCCTGCGCCGCGACGTGACGGCGGTTCGCTTCGGCCACTACGGTCCGCCGCTCCTGCTGTTCCCGACGGCGGGCGGCGACGCCGAGGAGTGCGAGCGGATGTTGATGATCCGCGCGCTCAGCCCGCTGATCGACGCCGGTCGGCTCAAGGTCTACTCGGTCGACTCGATCGCCGGGCAGACGTGGATCGACCGCAGCCACGGGCCCCTGCACAAGGCGTGGGTGCAGAACCAGTACGACGGCTACGTGCACCGCGAGGTGGTGCCGTGGATCCGCGACGACTGCCAGACCCCGGACATCGAGATCTTCACCGCCGGGGCCTCGCTCGGCGCCTACAACGCGTTCGCCAGCGTGTGTCGCCACCCCGACATCTTTAAAATGGCGATCTGCATGAGCGGCACCTTCGATCTGTCGGGCTGGATGGACGGGCAGCGCAGCGACGACTTCTTTCAGTCGTCGCCGATCCACTTCTTGCCGCGGCTCAACGGCGAGCACCTCGCGCGCCTGCGCCAGCGCTTCCTCATCCTCGCCGTGGGGGAGGGCCGGTGGGAGAGCCCGCGCAACACCTGGCGCGCGGCCGGGGTGCTCGGCTCGCGCGGCGTGCCCAACCGCGTCGACCCGTGGGGGCAGGAGCACGACCACGACTGGCCGTCGTGGCGCACCATGCTCCCCAAGTACATGTCCGAGCTGACGTGACAGGGCGGCGCTCCGCGTCGCTGTCGAGGGCATAAACCGGGGGACCCATGATCCGAGTCGTCTTCATCGCACCGTTCAACATGCCCGTGACGATGCGGTTCGTCAGCGCGGTCGCCGAGCTGCCGGACGTGCGCATGGCGCTCATCACCCAGGAGCCGTCCGAGGCGCTGGCGCCCGAGCTGCGGGCCCGCCTGCACGCGCACTACCGGGTCGCCGACGCGCTCGACGTGCAGCAGCTCGCGGTCGCGACCCAGAGCGTCGGCAAGCAGCTCGGGGGGATCGACCGGATCCTCGGCACGCTCGAGCAGCTGCAGATCCAGCTCGGGCAGCTGCGCGACCACTTCGGCGTCGACGGCATGGGCGAGGCGGCCTCGCGCAACTTCCGGGACAAGGCGCGCATGAAGGACGTCCTGCGCGGCGCCGGGGTGCCGTGCGCGCGTCACCGTCGGTTGACCTCGGTGGCCGAGGGCTGGGTGTTCGCCCGCGAGGTCGGCTTCCCGATGATCATCAAGCCGCCGGACGCGGCGGCGGCCAAGGGCACCCACCGCATCACCGACGCCAAGGGTCTGCACGAGGTGCTGAGCGCGGTGCGGCCCTCGCCGGAGCGGCCGGTCGTCGCCGAGGAGTTCGTCACCGGGCGCGAGCGTTCGTTCGAGACCGTGACGATCCGCGGGCGCGCCGTGTGGGACTCGTCCACGCGCTACGACCCCGCGCCGCTGCACGTGCTCGAGAACCCGTGGATCCAGTGGACCGTGCTGCTCCCGCGCGAGCAGGAGACCGCCGACACCCAGGCCGTGCGCCCGTACGCCCGCGCCGCGCTCGAGGCGCTCGGCATGGGCACCGGCATCAGCCACATGGAGTGGTTCCGCCGCGATCGCAGCGACGCCGGGCCGGTCGCGATCTCCGAGGTCGGCGCGCGTCCGCCGGGCGCGCAGATCATGGCCATCAACTCGTACGCGCACGACGTCGACTTCTTCCGCCTGTGGGCGCGGCTGGTCGTGCACGAGGTGTTCGACCCGCCGCCGGCGCGACGCTTCGCCGCCGGGGCGGCGTTCTTCCGCGGGCAGGGCGGCGACCCGAGCGGGCGTCGGCGCGTCGTCGCCGTGCACGGCATCGAGCAGGCCCAGCAGGAGCTCGGCGCGCTGGTCGTCGACGCCAGGCTGCCGCAGGTCGGTCAGCCGAAGGCCGACAGTTACGAGGGCGAGGGCTACGCGATCCTCCGTCACCCCGACACCGGCGTGGTCGAGCGGGCGCTGCAGCGGCTCGTCAGCCTCGTGCGCGTCGAGCTCGGCTGAGTTTCACGCGGCCGTGTCCAGGCGGCGGGCCGGCCAGTGGAACCACGCGACGAACTGGTCGCCGAGGATGCGCGCGCCGAGGTACCCGTTCTTCAGGGCCGTGCGCAGCGACGGCAGCCCGTAGCCGTGGCACACCAGGTCGGCGCAGATGCGCAGGCCGAGCCCGGTGCCGCCGGTGGTGTAGCCGCCCTGGAACACCCGGGAGAGCTCGCCGTCGAGGTCCGCGAGGACCTTCTCGGTGCGCTCCGGGTCGATGCGGTTGGTGACGACGAACCGCAGGTCGGTCTCGACGTCCGGGCGGATGGGGAACACCGTCAGTCCGACGTGGCCGTCGACGGCGAAGCGGGCCGCGTTGTTGACGAGGTTGTAGACCACGCGGTCGAGCGCCGCGAACTCCATGCAGCACTCGGACACCGCGCCCTCGAAGTCGCAGCGCAGGTGGAGCTCGGTGGTGCGCTCGCCGACGCGGTAGGTCATCGTCGACCACTTGTCGAGCAACGCGGTGGTGTGGGCCCGGGGCTCGAGGTCGCGGGCGTAGCCGACGGGGTCGAGGTCGGGGAGCGCGTTGCGGACGATCTTCCGCTGGTCGCGGCACAGCACGAAGATCCGCTGGATGTCGTCGGGCTCGAGCTCCTCGGCGAGCACCGCCTCGAGGTGCATCACCAGCGCCGGCAGTCCGCCGCCGCGGATGTCGTGCAGCGCCTTGCGGATCGTCGGTGAGGCCGTGTCGGCGTCGAGCCGCGAGCCCAGCGCGAATACCCGCGGCAGCAGCGCCGCGAACCCTTGCGCTTGCAGGCACGCACGCAGCTCGGGGGCCAGCGCGGCGCCCTCGTCGACGCGCGGCGCGACCAGATCCCACACCGCGCCGATCAGCTCATAGAGGGCGCGCACTGTGGCCGCGTCGTCGGGTTGCAGGTCGGTCGTCCGCACGGCCACGACCTCGCCGCGGGTCCCTGAGCCGTGTTGGATCAGGTTCGCCGGCGCGAGCTTCGCCAGTTCGTCCAGAGAGAGGGCCCAGTCCGGCATAGCGCTGTCCATGGTAGGCATAGCTTCGCTGGTTCTCCGCGACGGACAAGCATGCGGGGCCCCGCAACAACTTCGCACATGTCACGTTCGCCATGCACGCGCGAGATGTCTTTAAGCGCAGGTCGCTACGGCCCCTGCGAAGTGGCGGTCGCGCAGCGACGCGCGTCGCGAGCGGCCGGCGCGACCGGCGGTCCGCCCGCCTCGCGCCGTCTCACACGCGAGAAACTACATGCGCACTTGTGCACACAGTGCGACGAAGGCGAAATTGGCCGGCCTTTTCACAACCTGCACCGCCGAGCCAAACCACGGGAAACCCCGGCGAGAGCGCCGTTCGCCCGGCGTTCTCGGCGACTTATCCACAGCCTAACGATGCGCCGCGGCGCGCATGGTCGCCTGCGACCCCCGGCGGATCTCCGCTTGACCTCCGCGGGCGGCCGGCCGATTTAATAATCCGATGCGCGCACACGACATCGGCCAGCGACAGCTCGAGATCGCAGAGTTCGCCCGGTTCGAACAGGCCCAGGGGGTCCGCGTGCGCATCGAGCCGGCGCGCTCGAGCAAGCTGCGCGCGCTCGCCGACAACGTGTACGGCGAGGACTTCGCGCTGGTCGCCGTGCGCGACGGCTTCTACGCCGACGACCAGCGCGTGTACTACGTCTCGCGCGGCCGCGTGTACGTCGTTCGTTCGCCGCGCATGCGCCCGGGTCAGGGTTATCGTCGCATCGTCGTGTTGCCGGCCGACGCCCAGTCGCTCGACGAGTCGCACTTCGACCCGGACCACCCCGAGGACCAGGCGTTGTTCGCGGTCGCGGACTGCATCGACGGCATCGAGTAGGTCGACGCGGTCGCGGGTTAAAAAAGCACCGCCTCGTCCAGGGTGAGCCCTGCAGGCGAGGCGGTCGAAACCTCGGGACCGTGCCCGAAACTTCTGTTGTTCTGACCGCGACGTTGGCCGAGGTCGATGGAGGCGCCGGGAGTTGAACCCGGGTCCGAAAGTCCGCCGGTGGGACCTCTACGTGCGTAGGCGGTGCATTTGGGTCTTGAGTGGGGGCATGCCCATCGCCAGGCCCTCCCTCACTCGATCCTCTGGTTCTCACCCGCGCGGTCGAGGCATCCGCGAAGGCCAGCTCCCGTGATTACACCCCTGTCCCTACTGGAACACCTCGGGCAGAGATGTCGTTGCTAGATTGCTCAAGCAGCGAGGGCCACAGGCCCGTAGTTGCCGTCGTTGGCAGCTGTGTTTCCGACTCATTTTTACAGGGCTGAGCTGGAAAGCCCCGGCACGCGATCCTCACGTTTGGTACCCCCGTCGAAACCGTGACACCCCCTGAAGAGAGCCGAGAAGAGCGAGAAACTCACCGAAGCGGGTACGGCTCAGGCGAGTCCCCGAGTATAGGCCGCTTGCCGGCATGCGCAAGAGGTCGACGAAATTGTCGGCGCGGCTCCCGTGGCGACCTGTCCCTACGGCCCGCTTCGGCCCCCAGGACCCGCGTAGCCGCGGTTCTGCGGCGTTCCGCGCGCCGTCGCCCGGGTGGCCCGCGTTCTGGCCCAAGTGTTGCGCCGCTTCGGCCCCCGGGGTTACATGGCCTGGCGCCTCGAACGCCGTGCCCTCGCCGCCCAGCCACGCAGCTCCGGATGTCGCCGCCCTGCGCAGGGCCTTCGTGGTCGTGCTGGCCGGCGACCGCATGGGCGAGATGTTCGAGCTGGACCCCAGCTACACGACCATCGGCCGCGGCCTGACCGCGACCGTGCGCATCAACGACGAGGGAATCTCCCGCACCCACGCGGCCGTTACGGTCGACAAGGGCGTGTACTACCTCTCCGACGCGGGCTCGACCAACGGCACGTTCGCCAACGGCGAGCGCGTCGACAAGCACCCGCTGCGCGAGGGCGACAAGATCCAGCTCGGGGCCGCCAGCGTCCTGCGCTTCACCTTCCACGAGGACAACGACGACGACCTCCAGCGCGACCTCTACGAGTCGGCCCTGCGCGACCGCCTCACCGGCCTGTTTAGCCGCGCCTACTTCGAGAACCGCGTCGAGTCCGACGTCGCCATGGCCCTGCGCCACGGCAAGCCGCTCGCCCTCGCCATGTTCGCGGTCGACGACCCCGCCTCGCTGAGCCAGTCGCGCGGCCGCGCCGTCGGCGAGCAGGTCTACCGCGAGCTCGCCCGCAAGGTCACCGAGACGACCCGCGGCGACGACCTGCTGGCCCGCCTCGGCGACGAGACCTTCGTCCACCTGTGCCGCGACGTCGACGCCATGCGGGCCGCCCGCGCCGCCACCCGCATCCGCGAGACGCTGGCCGCGCACACCTTCCCGACCTCCGCCGGCCCGCTGCAGATCACAGTGTCGCTCGGCGTCGCCGACCTCGCCCTCCTCCACGAACCCACCGCCCAGGCTTTAATTAAAGCCGCGGAGTCGGCGCTGGTCGTGGCGCGGCGCGCGGGCGGCAACTCGGTCGAGATCTACGATCCAGAGAACGAACCGACTCGCCTGGTGTGATCTCCCGCGAACTTCACGCGCAGCCTCCGCCGCGCAGCCCCTCGACCCCAAGCCCGCGTCTTCGAGGACCCCGTGCACAAGCCCCTCGCCCTCCTCAGCCTCGTCGCGTCGCTCGCCGCCTGCCGCGGCGACGCCACGCCCCCGCTGTACACCGCCAGCGAGGCGCCCAACGTCGCCGACGCGCCGCCGACCCCGCCGCCGGTCCCCGAGCCCCACCGCAGCCTGTGGTTCGCCGACGGCCCCGGCCGCGACGCGATCCTCGCCCGCGAGCGCCAGGACTTCGCGGCCGCCGCGGCCCACCTCGATCGCCTGCTCGCGAGCTCCGACCTGTCCGCCGACGACCGCGCCGCCGCCCAGTGGCTGCGCGGCCTCGAGGACCTGCGCCTGCAGCAGTACGCCGCCGCCGCCGCGCGCTTCGCCGAGGCCCGCGCCGCCGCGGTGTTCGCCCCGGTCGGCGACCGCCTGCGCCTGCTCGAGGCCCAGGCCTGGCTCGACGGCGGCGAGCCCGGCAAGGCGCTCGCGGCGGTCGGAAACCTGTCCGAAGGGACAGACACGACGGCGCTCGTCGGCGCCGCCCTGATCGTCACCGCCGACGCCCGCGCGCGCACCGCCGACGGCGCCGGCGCCGGCGCCCTCTACGACCGCTACCTACAAAAATTCCCCGAGGCGCCGCGCCGCCACGAGGTCCGCGCCAAGTGGGCCCGCCTGCTGGTCACCAGCGACGACCCCGAGCAATTAAAGAAGGGCCTCGCGCTGTACGAGCGGCTCGCGCTCGACACCCCGCTCAGCGCCTTCGGCGAGGAGGCGACCGAGCGGATCCCCGCGCTCGAGCAGCGCCTCGAGATCCGCAGGTCGTTCGCCGAGTCCCGCGACGCCGACCGCAAGCGGACCCTCGCCCGCCTGCGCGACGCCCTCGCCCGCTCGCGCTACACCACCGTCATCCACGACGCCGACGAGTTCCTGCGCCTGACCTCGCTCGCCGACGTCGACCGCTGCGAGGCCCTCTTCCTCAAGGGCAGCGCAATTTTTAAACAGCGCAAGCGCTCCAAGGCCCGCCCGGTGTTCGACAGCGCCGCCGCCGCCTGCCGCCGCGCCGGCAAGCCCGGCGAGGACAACCTCGTCAAGGCGCTCTACCAGTCCGGCCGCGGCCGCTACGCCGACGCCGCCTACGAGACGGCGGCCAAGCAGTTCGAGGCGATCGCCGTCGAGTTCCCCGCGCACTCCTACGCCGACGACGCGCTCATCCTCGCCGGCGAGTCCTGGGCCGAGGAGGGCGACCACCCGCGCGAGCGCCTCGCCTACGAACGTGTCCTGAAGGACATCCCCGCCGGCGACATGACCGGCGAGGCCCGTCGTCGCCTCATCCTCCTCGCATTCACGCAGGACCGCGTCGCCGACGCCCTCGCGCTCGCCGACGCCGGCCTCACCGCCGGCAAGGGCGACCTGCGCGAGCGCGCCAAGCTGCACTACTTCCGCGGCCGCGCCTTCCAGCGCCAGGGCCAGACCGACGCCGCCGTGGCCGCCTGGCTCGACGCCCTCGCCGCCGCCCCGCTCAGCTACGCCGGCCTGCAGACCCTCTCGCGCCTGCGTGACATCGACGCCGCCGCGTTCGCCAGGGGCGTCGCCGTGCTCGAGAAGGAGCACGCCGCTGCCGCCGTACAGCTCGAGCTGCCCGGCACACCCGCGGCCAGGCGGGCCCAATTGCTCGCGCGCCTCGGCCTCGGCGAGCAGGCCGAGGAGGAGCTCGACGAGGCCGGCGTCGCCGGCTGGCCCGCGATCGCCGTGCTCGCGCAGGCCGGCCTCTACTCCGAGTCGCAGAAGCTGCTCGGCGCCCTCGGCAGCGCCTGGCGCGAGGACCCGCCGGTCGGTCAGCGCCGCGTGCTGTGGTCGCTCGCCCACCCGCTGGCGTTCGAGTCGATCGTGCGCGACGGCGAGTCGTCGCATCAGGTCCCCTCGCTGCTCACCTTCGCGATCATGCAGACCGAGAGCCGCTTCGACCCCGGCGCGACGTCGTGGGCCGGCGCGCGTGGCCTCGTGCAGCTCATGCCCGCCACCGCCAAGGACCTCGCCCGCCAGGCCGGCCTCGCCGACTTCGACCCCGACAACCTCTACCAGCCCTCGCTCAACCTCGACCTCGGCACGCGCTACCTCGGCAACCTGGTCCGCCGCTACGGCGGGGCCGACTCCGCGGTGCCGCTGGCGATCCCCAGCTACAACGCCGGCGCCGGCGCCGTCGACCGCTGGCTCGACCGCCGCAAGGCCTGGGACTTCGACATGTTCATCGAGGCCATCCCGTTCGACGAGACCCGCGCCTACACCCAGTCGGTGCTCGAGCGCTGGCTCGCCTACCGCTGGGTGCACGGCGGCGACGTCCCGCCCGAGCAGCGCATCCCCTACATCCCGCTGGCGATCCCCGGCCGCGCCGGCGCCGAGCGCGGCTGATCATAACCTGTCCCTCGGGACAGCTTCAGGTCATGCGCGGCGAGGGCAGCTTCTTCGGCCCGGTGCCGGCCGTGGCGAGCGCGGCCTGACCCTGCTCCTCGACCAGCTTGCGCTCCATGCTGCGGATCTTCGCGGTCAAAAAGGCCTCGGCGCCGGCGTACAGGCACACGAACGTCCACACCGGCGACAGGTGGGTGATCCACGCGAGGCTCCACACCGCGAACACCAGCGAGGCCCGCCCGATGTCCCCGTTCAATAATTGGCCCGTGCCCGGCAAGAACAGGCTGAGGAGCCCCGCGGTGGCGGGGAGGCGCGGCTCCTCGTCCTCGAACGGCGTCAGCGCCGTCTCGGTCGTCAGCCGCGACAGCAGGGCGTGCTCGCCGAGCTCCGCCGCCGCCGCCCGGAACTCGGCCTCGAGCTCCGCCTTGTACTCCGGGGTCACGCCGTAGCGGGTCACCGCGCCGCCGCCGAGGCCGAGCAGCACGCCGGCCTGGCGCATCGTCTCGAGCGTCGTCTCGATGTCCTGGCGCGGGTGCCCGAGCGCCTCCGAGGCGGAGCTCACGGTCACGAAGTCGATGCGAGGGTCCGCCAGCAGGCTGAGGATCCGCGCCGACAGCGGCGCCTCGCCCTCGACGGTGCGGTAGTTGTTGGTGCCCGCATTCGGCTCCGCGGGCGCCGAATGGTCCCAGCCGACCAGCCCGCGACGCACCGCCGGCAGGCTCCCGGTCGTCTGCTGCTGCCCGTGCGGTCCGCCGTCCGCGGCGAACTCGTCCCCGCCGCGCTCCTCGAAGCGCAGCCGGCGTTGGGTGCCGGTGGGGCGCCGCCCCTTGGTTGGTCGCAGCCGGTTCATCATCGAGATCTCAAGATACCGCCTCCCGTGCGCTTGTCACGGGCGACGGGTGACGACTGTTCCAGCCTACACGATCCCCCGCACGATCGGACACCGCCGCGGGGCCTGCGCCCCGGGGAGGACCGGAGCGAGGCCAGCGGGGCAGGGGACAGCTCACACCGGCACGTCAAAGTCGCGCAGCGCCTGATTCAGACTCGTCCGCTGGTCGGTGCTCTCGCTGCGTCGGCCGATGATGAGGGCGCACGCGACCTGGAACACCCCCGCGGGAAATTCGCGGGCCCGCGTGCCCGGCACGACCACCGAGCGGGCCGGGACCCGGCCGCGGTGGGTCACCGGCTCCGGCCCGGTGACGTCGACGATCGGCGTCGACGCCGTCAGCGTGACGTTGGCTCCGAGCACCACCTCGCGCTCGAGATGGACCCCCTCGACGACGATCGCCCGCGAGCCGAGGAAGCACCCGTCCTCGACGATCACCGGCGCGGCCGACGGCGGCTCGAGCACCCCGCCGAGCCCGACCCCGCCCGACAGGTGCACGTTGCGACCGACCTGCGCGCAGCTGCCGACCGTCGCCCACGTGTCGACCATCGTCCCGCCCCCGACCCACGCGCCGATGTTCACGTAGCTCGGCATGAGCACGGCCCCGGCCTCGATGAAGCTGCCGTGGCGCGCCGTCGCCGGCGGCACCACCCGCACGCCCGCGGCCGCCCAGTCGCGCTTCAGCGCGATCTTGTCGAAGTACTCGAACGGCCCGAGCTCGATCGTCCGCAGCTCCTGGACCGCGAAGTACAGCAAGATCGCCTGCTTGATCCAGGCGTGGACCGTCCACGGGCGACCCGGGCCGTTCGGGGTGACCACGCGCAGGGCCCCGCGGTCGAGCCGGGCTACCGTCTCCACCACCGCCGCCCGGTGCGCCGGGTCCGCGAGCAGGCCGCGGTCGGCGAAGCAGGCGCTGACCAGGCCCGCGAGCGTCTCCGTCGTATGCGAGTCAGGCCCGGAGGGCCGTGAAGCCGAGTCGTGCATGCCGGGGGGCATCGCACGCCCGCCCGCCTCCGCGCAAGGGGCCTGGCGAGGACTCTGGCGGCCCGCCGAGATCCCCGCTAACGTCGGCCTCATGACCCGCCTCCTCGCCGCCTCCGCACTGCTCGCCTGTCTGTCCTTCGGGACATCCGCCAGCGCCGGCGAGCCGATGACCGCCGCCACCGACGAGGGCGCGTACACGCAGGAGCGCTCGACCGCCATGCCCGCCAAGGACCGGGCCTCCGGCGCCTCGGCCACCACGTTCGAGCGCAACGGCTGCCTCAACGACCCCTCGAAGTGCAAGTGCCAGAACACCGACAAGTCCAAGAGCGGCACCTGCGCGGCCATCCTCGGCCACTTCTGCCCCGACAGCACGCTGCGCTACCTCGCCTCGCAGTGCATGGACCTGTTCGGCGGCGCCGCCCTGTGCCAGTGCGCCGCGCAGAAGCAGATCGAGGGCTACATCAAGGCCGAGGACGCGGCCAAGGCCAAGGCCGACAAGAAGGCCGCCGCCGACGCCAAGAAGAAGGCCGCCGCCGACAAGAAGAAGGCCAAGTAGGCCCGCTCAGCGGTCGAACAGCGCCAGCAGCTCGGAGTGGTGGCGCGCCGCGTCCTCGTAGCCGAGCTCGATGAGCCGCGACACGTAGTCCGGGTCGAACAGCAGGTAGCTGGCCAGGTCGCTCTCCTGGCGCGCGCCGTCGGCCTGCACGGCCCAGCGGATCCACCGCGCGAAGATCCCCGAGTAGCGCGCCAGCCCGGTGCGCTGCACCGACTCGAACGCCAGCCGCCCCAGGTCCTGGCTCGGCCGGATCAGCACCGTGTGCACCTGCGAGTACGGCGTCGACTTGTGCTTCTCCATCGCCGAGGCCAGCCGCGCCGAGAAGTCGGCCCCGAACTCGCGCTCGCCCGCCGCCAGGATCTGGTTCATGCGATGGATGCGCTCGAGGTCGTTCTCGACCTTGTCGAGCAGCAGCACGTTGAGCACCTTGCCGAGCATGAACATCGCGCTGGGGAACATGCCCTCGGCCTCCTGGCGGACCTGAAGGACCTCCTCCGCGTTCGGCTTGTGGCGCAGGCCGATCACCAGCAGCCGCGTCGCGCCCAGGCGCATCGCCGGGCGCAGCGGCGTGTTCTGCCGCAGCCCGCCGTCGGCGAACAGCTGGTCGCCGACCCGCACCGCCGGGAACAGCACCGGGATCGCCCCCGAGGCCAGCGCGTGCGCCGCGGCGATCGGGCCCACCACCACGCTCTGCCGCTGCGCCGCCGGCCAGTGCGGCGGCAGCTGGCCGTCCGCGGTCTGCACGAAGATCGTCACGGTGCCGGTCACGACCTCGGTCGCGGTGCACGAGATCGCCGAGAGGTACCCGCGGTGCAGGTTCTCGGTGATGGCGTGCCACGGCAGGCGCGTGCGCACCAGCGTCTGGATCGCCCGCGGATCGACGAGGCCGCCGAGCCCCGCCCCGTGGGTCGTCTTGCCCGCGACCTTGCCGAACAGCACCTGCGGCAGGCCGCGCATCTGCGACCAGCCGAACCGGCACACCTCGTCGAGGCTCAGCTCGCTCCACACCCGCGCGAGCAGGCGACCCTGGGCCCGCGGACGGTCGGCCGTGGCCGCGATGTACGCCCCGTTGATCGCCCCGATGCTGCTGCCGGTGATGATGTCGAAGCGGTTGTCGCCCTTCAGCCGCTCGCGGATGTAGCGCAGCACGCCGACCTCGTAGGCCCCGCGCGCCCCGCCGCCCGACAGCACGAGCCCGACCTTCGGCCGCCCGCCCGCGTGCGGCGCGTCGATCGCCGCCTCGGGTGGGTCGTACTCGTCCGCCGGCTCGCTCAGAAGCCGATCTCCCGGCAGGTGCACTTGCTCTCGTCGGAGCAGTCGGCCGGCGCGCTCGGGTTGCTGCCGTTCATCGAGATCTGGAACACCCGCTGCTCGTCGAGCGGGTACTTGTTGGCCAGCTCCCACGTCTTCGCCACCCGCTGGTCGGTCATCTTCTCGAGCGGCAGCAGCTCGGCGATGTCGTCGTTGGAGAGGAACGGCAGCTCGACCGTGGCGATGCCGTTGACCGGCCCGGAGGTGACGGTGTACGGCCCGGCGCTGACGTCGTAGACCTGACCCTCGGTGTACGCGCACTGCGAGCGGTCGAACTTGCCGAACACGTCGGCCGGGCAGCCCGCGCCGCTCGCCGACGGGTAATACAGCAGCGTCAGCGACGAGCAGCTCGACCCGCTGCACGTGTACTGCTTCTTGAACGCGAAGCTGCCCGGCGTCACGCACGTGTGCACGCACGGCGAGATCTTCACCGGCACCGTCTCGCCCGGCTTCACGTCGGTGGCCACACACACCTTGCCGCGGAAGAACGGCAGCGGCACGTTCGAGAAGTCCGCCGGCGCCTCGCCCTCGGCCGTCGCCTCGTTGTTGACGTCAGCTACCTCGCAGACGTTCGTCAGCAGGTTGCACACCTTGCCGCGGCCCGCACACGGCTCGGCCTCGCTGCACTCGCCCGCGTCGCCCTCCGGCAAACACGCGCCCAGCAGCCCGATGCACAGGCCCGCGAACACCTTCCAGCCGTCCGTGAACTTCATGGCGATCCCCTCGTTTCGCCCATCCTACAGCACCCCGGCCGGGCGCAGAACTTCCTGGCGTCGTCCGCCGGCCCCGTCTCGCCGGCCGCGGGCGCACGCGGAAACGCCCGGGTCGCCGGTCCATCCGCCGGCCCCCGGGCGCCCATCAAGCGCCGGGTCGCGGCCGACGCAGGGCCGCGACCCGCGAGCTCCGCTCACGGAGCGGTGCACAGGCCGAGCGAGTCGTTCGGCGCCGGCAGCTGCTTGCAGCTCGTGCCGGTGGGGCAGCTGCCGCCCGGATCGGGGAACTGGCACACCAGCGCGCAGTTCACCGGGTCCATGCTGCCCATCATGGTCAGCGCGCACTGGGCCATGGCCGAACCCTCGGGGTTGGCCGGGCACATGGTGCCGCCCTCGCACGTCGGCGAGCAGAAGTTGCCGTCGAGCCCCTCGATCATCAGGCAGTCCGAGCCCGCCGGGCACGGCGGGTCCGCCATCTCGCACGGCCCGTAGAAGTCGCCGCCGCCGCCGGTGTCCGAGCTGCCCGTGTCGGCCGGCCCGGTCTCCGAGGCCGAGGTGTCGACCGGACCGGTCTCCGACGGGTCGGTCGCCGAGGTGTCCGGCGGGGTCGTCGTGTCGGTCTGCGTGGTCGTCACCTCCGACGGGTTGTTGGTCGTCGTCGACGACGTCGCCTCGCTCATCGAGTTGCCGGTCATGATGTTGGTCGTCGCGTCCGACTCGGTGCCGCCGGTGCCGCCCGTGGTCGGCTCACCCGACGGGTCGCCCGACGGGTCGCCCGACGCCGGGGTCGCGCCCGACGGGGTGTTGTTCGTCGTGAGGCTGGTTTCGTCGTTCTTGTCGTCGCCGCAGCCGGCGAGCGCGAAGGTGGAAGTGAGGGTGAGGACCGCGAGAGAACGGAGGAACATGCCTAAACTCCAGAGAAAGGCGAGGGCAGGTGCATGGCCGAGCAAGCCACGCTCCCGGCAATGACTACATACCTCGCTCTTGTGGTTCAAGTTCTTATCCGCGACCCGGGGAGATCTCGCGCACATGCACCAGAGCCAATGCCGTCGGTGTCCGCGGACACGCGGACACCACCGGCAAAACCTTCGACGCAATCGCTCAGGACGCCGACGACTCGCCCGGCGCCGCGGTCGCCCGCAGCTTGTCGGCCAGCTCGCCGCTGGCGTCCATCTCGCGCACGATGTCGCAGCCGCCGATGAACTCCCCGGCGATGTAGAGCTGGGGGATCGTCGGCCAGCTCGAGAACTGCTTGATGCCCTCGCGGACCGACGCGTCCTGCAGCACGTTGACCGTCTCGAACGGCACCCCGTGCCGCTTCAACACCTCGACGACCGCGGCCGAGAAGCCGCACTGCGGGAACGTCTTGTTGCCCTTCATGAACAGCAGGACGCGGTGGTTGGCGACGAGATGGGCGATGTACTTCTGAACGTCCGGTTGGGTCATGGCAGGTCCTGACCTGCGCGCAGGTGCGCAGAGGCGTGCGCTCCGAGATCTCTCGGGGTCGGCGTTAGATACACGCGCCTCGCCGGCGCAGCAAGGCGAACCGGGCTTTTGCGCCGCGCCGCAAGTTTGGGCACATTCACGTCCTCCCGCCGTGTCCCTGCCCCCGCATGACCCCGCCGACTGGACCCGCCGCCGCCTCCTCGCCGCGCTCGCCGGGGCCGCCGCCACGACCCTCGCCCGCCCCGCCCGCGCCGCCGAGCCGATCCCCACGGATCCCGGCCCCGTCGCCGAGCCCGCCGCGCCGGGCGGCAAGAAGATCCTCATCCTCGGCGACAGCATGATCGCCGGCGCCGTCGGCCTCTTCCTCGAGAAGGGCCTGGCCAAGCACCACGGCTACGAGGTCCGCCGCAAGGGCAAGAGCAGCACCGGCCTGGCCCGCCCCGACTTCTTCAACTGGCCGCGAGAGGCCCGCGCCCAGCTCGAGCAGTTCACCCCCGACGCGACGATCGTCATGTTCGGCGGCAACGACGTGCAAGGCCTGTGGATGAGCCGCGGCCAGTGGGTCACCTGGCCCGAGCCCGGCTGGCCCGCGGAGTACGCCCGCCGCGTCAACGCGTTCGCCGACATCGTCGCGCCGAGCGGCGAGCCGCTGTTCTGGATCGGCATGCCGGTGATGCGCCCGGAGAAGTTCCACGTGCGCGTGCAGCGGGTCAACACCATCTACCGCGCCGAGATGGCGATCCGCCCCGGCGGCAACTTCATCGACATCTGGCGCCTGCTCGCCGACGAGGACGGCAACTACACCGACCGCCTCGACGTCGACGGCGTGCCCGGCGGACGCAGCGAGCGCGTCCGGGCCGGCGACGGCATCCACCTCAGCGTCGCCGGTGCCCGCCGCGTCGAGGCACATGTCCGGGCGATCGTCCACGCCGCCCTCACCGGCGCGCCGCAGGTCGCCGCCACCGCAACCACGCCCGCCTCCGCCGCCATTCCCGCGGCCGGCGCACCGTAACATTCGTACACACCGCGCGTGCGGAGCGTCGCGCTCGCGACAGCGGTCCGCAGCGCCGCCGCTTCCCGGCCCGCCCCGGCTTGGGGCAAGATGAGCCGCCTTGCCGCCGGCCCCGCCACAGCGCCTCCGCGACCGCTGGATCGCCGCGGTCCTGCGCCGTCACAAGCTCGTGCTCGTGCTCGCGGTGGTCGTCACCGCGGTCGCCGGCTGGCTGGCGTCGCGCCTGCGCATCGACAGCGACATCCGCTCGCTCATGCCGGCGGACCACCCCGTGCTGCAGAACCTCGATCGCATCGAAACGTCGTTCGGTGCGCTCGGCAGCCTCAACGTCGTGGTCCACGACGGCACCCTCGAGCAGCGCCACGCCTTCGCCGACGCGCTCGCCGAGCGCCTCGCCGTCCACCCCGACATCCGCGACGTCGAGTATCGCCTGCGCAGCGACTTCTTCGCCGACCACGCCCTGTGGTTCCTGACCGACGCGGAGATGGAGCAGCTCGGCGAGCGCGTGCAGGCCTGGACCCACTACGAGCTGTGCCGCCTCGAGCCCGACGTGTGCCTCGAGCCGCCCGACCCCGCGGCCCCCGAGGCGCTCCGCAGCTTCGTGCGCGCCAAGCAAGAGGCCGCGCTCGCCCGCACCCAGTTCCGCGACTACTACGAGCGCGACGGCGTCGACGCGCTGGTCCTGCTGGCCCACCCTACCGGCGCCTCGAGCGACCTCGACTTCGCCGCGAAGATCTCCGTCGAGACCCGCGCGATCATCGGCGAGGTCCACGCCGCCGCGGACGCCCCGTGGTCCGGCTCCGACCTGAGCTGGAACGTGGTCGGCCCCTACATCGTCAAGGCCGACGAGCGGGCCACGATCGCCGGCGACATGCTGAAGAGCGGCAGCTTCGGCTTCCTCGGCGTGGTCCTCATCCTCTACTTGCTGCTGCGCTCCGGCCGGGCGGTGTTCACCCTGCTGATCCCCCTGACCTGCGGCGTGGTCTGGTCGATGGCGTTCACCCAGCTCGCGCTCGGCCACCTCAACACCCTGACCAGCCTGATCTCCACCGTGGTCATGGGCATGGGCATCGACGCCGGCATCCACTTCCTCCTGCGCGTGCGCGAGGAGCAGGCCGGCGTGTCCGACCAGGAGGCGATCGCCCGCGCGTTCGCCGGCCTCGTCGTGCCGCTGCTCGTCGCCTCCTGCACCACCCTCGGCGCCTTCGCCGTGATGGCCAGCTCCGAGCTGCCCGCGTTCCAGGAGTTCGGCATCATCGCCGGCTCCGGCGTGGCCCTGTGCCTGCTGGCGATGGTCACCGTCTACCCCGCCGCGCTGTGCCTGTCCGGCGTCAAGCGGGTCACGCGTCGCCGCGGCGCGTCGGTGATCGAGGCCCTGCTCCACCTCGTCGTGCTGCGCCGCCCCGCGGCCACGCTGCTCGCCGTGGTCGGCGCCTCGGCCGCGCTCGCGTTCGGCGTCGGTCGCGTGCAGTTCGAGAACAACGGCCGCGCCCTCCAGTCCGACCTCACCCGCGCGTCGACCGAGGCCGACACCCGGCTGATCAGCCGGATCTTCAACCGCGACATCCACGCCGGCATCCTCGTGGTCGACACCCTCGAGCAGGCCCGCGCCGTGCTGCAGGCCGCCCGGGCCCGCGACCTCGCGACCACCACCGTCGCCGACGTGTTCGCCGCCCCCGACCTGCTGCCCGACCCCGCGATCGACGTCGACGATCGCCGCCAGGCGATCGCCGCGATCACCGAGGATGTCCCCGAGGCCACGTGGGACCGCCTCGAGGCCCGCGCCGCCGGCACCGACGCGCACGCCGACGCCACCCTCTCGAGCGCCGACGCCCAGCGCCTGCGCCGCATGCTCGCCGCCCCGCCCGTCACCCTCGAGAGCCTGCCGCCGGTGCTGAAGGGCAAGCTCCACGGCGCCGACGGCCGCTTCGCCGTGCTCGCCTACCCGAACTTCGACGCCGCCGACATTTTTAAAGGCCTCGAGTTCATGGCCGAGACGACCGCCTTCACCGCCCCGCTCGGCCGGTCGGACGGCGTGTTCGTCGGCGAGACCACCGTCTACGCGCTCATGTACCGCATGATGGCGAGCGAGGCCCCGTTCGTGCTGGCGGTCGCCGCCGGGCTGATCGCCGCGCTCGTGCTGGCCCAGATGCGCTCGCTCGGCCTGACCCTGTTGACCCTGCTGCCGCTCGCGCTCGGCATGCTCTGGCTGGTCGGACTCATGGGCCTCGGCGGCGTCCGCTTCACCCTGTTCAACGTCCCGATCCTGCCGGCGATCCTCGGCATCGGCGTCGACAACGGCGTCTACCTGACCGACCGCATCCGCCGCGTGCAGGGCCTCGAGGGCCTCGCCGACGCGCTCGGCGGCACCGGCGCGGCCATCCTCGCCGCCACCGCCACCACGGTCATGGGCTTCGCCGCCTTCATGGTCGCCGACAACGGCGGCCTGCGTGGCATCGGCGTGCTCGCCGTGATCGGCATCTCGATCGCCGCCGTCGCGGCGATCCTCGTGCTCCCGAGCCTCGCCGCGCTGCTGCGCCGCCGCTGAGCCGCTCGACGACTACAGCGTCGAGTAGACCGCGTGTCGCCCCGCGCCGATGCGCTCGAGCCGGCCCGCCTTGACGAGGATGGCGATGTGGTGGCGCAGCACCTTGCGGTCGATGCGGCAGTACTCGGCGATGTCCTCGAGCGTCACGTCCCCGTTGCCCTCGACGAACGGCAGCACCTGGCGCGCCACCTCGTCGGTCGACAGCCCGCCGTCCTCGGGCGGGGCTTCCTTGGCGGTCGGGGCGACCTCGATGTCGGCCAGCTCGTCCTCGAGGATCCGCTGCTTGCGCTTGCGCGCCGGCTTGGCCGGCTCCTCGTTGGCGCTCGCCTCGGGCGGCGGGGGGCCGAAGCCCTCGCGCAGGTCGCCGAGGGTGATCTTGCCGAACTGCGCCCACAACCCGCGAGATTCGAGGAAACGGACCAGCTCACCCAGGCTCACGGCCTCGCGATTTTTCAGCCCCTTGAGGGTCTCGAGCGCGCTGAGGCGCTCCAGCACCCCGTTCTCGGCCCGGAAAATAGCATTCGCATCTTTCGTCATCGTACGCCCCTCCCGTATGGCGGATCGCCGCAATCCGCGCAAGCCACCGGGGCCGCGGCGGCCGGATTGCTCGGTTTGACGCAGTATAAATCGCGCGGCGCGGAGAGATCTCCCCACGCCCGCGCACCGCGGTTCGCGCCGCGCTCAGCATCGCCCGATGTCTCCAGCATGCTGCGCCCAAATGCGCTCCGCGCGCTACACAGACGCAATCCAGGCGCATCTGGCCGGTCGGACATGTGAAGTTCGCGCACCGCTCCTGGCGATCTCCGAGCCGCAGGAAAACGCCATTCCCGGTGCATCACCGCACTATATCCGGGTGTGGATAACCTGGGGATTCATGCGCGAGATTGCCCATTATCCGCTCAGAAACCCCACTCGAAACTGCGCGGTTCGCAATCTTGCGACCCACAACATCTTGTGGGACAAGGGGTGCCCGACGCCAAGATGTGGTGTCGGTCACCTCCGGAGACCACAAGCGGGCCCGGAGGCCTTCATCGCGGGTACGTGCACGACGACGTCCCGCGATCGCTTAATTCACCCCCCAGCAATCCCCACGCCCCCCGGCTGGCCCCATCTGCGGATCCCTCCTTTTCCGCGCAGGGCACACCCGGCTCCCACCCCATTGGGTTCGGAGCCCCCGGTCGGGGTGTCGTGACCACGCGCTCGACTTCGCACATCCTCGGAGCCCCGCACCATGAAGCTGTCCCGGCTGTTCACCCAGACCCAGCGTCGCCCTTACGAGGGCCTCACCTTCGAGCGCCGCAGCTCGCGGATCACCAACCCCGACGGGACGGTGGTCTTCGAGGCGAGTGACATCGAGGTGCCGCAGGGCTGGTCGCAGGTCGCGGTCGACATCATGGCGCAGAAGTACTTCCGCAAGGCCGGCGTGCCGACCCGCCTGCGCCGCGTGCCCGAGGAGGGCGTGCCCGAGTGGCTGTGGCGCAGCGAGGCCGACGACGTCGAGCTCGCCAAGCTCGCGCCCGAGCAGCGCAGCACCGGCGAGACCGACAGCCGCCAGCTGTTCAACCGGCTCGCGGGTTGCTGGACCTACTGGGGCTGGAAGCACGGCTACTTCGCCGACGAGGACAGCGCCCGCGCCTTCTACGACGAGCTCACCACCATGCTCGCCAGCCAGGCCGTCGCGCCCAACAGCCCGCAGTGGTTCAACACCGGCCTGCACTGGGCCTACGGCATCGCCGGCCCGGCCCAGGGCCACAGCTACTGCGACGAGAAGACGGGCGAGGTGCGCTGGTCGAACAGCGCCTACGAGCGCCCGCAGCCGCACGCGTGCTTCATCCAGTCGGTGAAGGACGACCTCGTCGGCGAGGACGGCATCATGGACCTGTGGGTCCGCGAGGCGCGCCTGTTTAAGTACGGCAGCGGCACCGGCACCAACTTCTCGTCGCTGCGCGGCGAGGGCGAGCGCCTGTCGGGCGGCGGCCGCTCGAGCGGCCTCATGAGCTTCCTGCGCATCGGCGACCGCGCCGCCGGGGCGATCAAGTCGGGCGGCACCACCCGCCGCGCCGCCAAGATGGTCGTCGTCGACGTCGACCACCCGGACGTCGAGCAGTTCATCGACTGGAAGGTCGTCGAGGAGCAGAAGGTCGCCGCGCTGGTGACCGGCAGCAAGCTGTGCAACCGCCACCTCAACGCGGTGATCGGCGCCTGCCACACCGCGTCACGGCCCTCCGGGCCCGATTCGGCCGAGGGCGACGACCGCTTCGACCCGCGCAAGAACCGCGAGCTCGCGCTCGCCATCAAGGCCGCCCGCGGCGCCGAGATCCCCGAGAGCTACATCCAGCGCGCCGTGTCCCTCGCCAGGCAGGGCGCGCGCGGCATCGAGTTCGCCGAGTACGACACCAACTGGGACTCGAGCGCCTACTCGACGGTGTCGGGCCAGAACAGCAACAACTCGGTGCGCGTCACCGACGAGTTCCTGCACGCCGTCGAGAACGACGGGACCTGGGACCTCATCCGCCGCATCGACGGCAAGGTCCACCGCACCGTGCGGGCGCGCGAGCTGTGGGACAAGATCGCCATGAGCGCGTGGTCGTGCGCCGACCCCGGCCTGCAGTTCGACACCACCATCAACGAGTGGCACACCTGCCCGGCCGACGGCCGCATCAACGCCAGCAACCCGTGCTCCGAGTACATGTTCCTCGACGACACGGCCTGCAACCTGGCCTCGCTCAACCTCTCGCGCTTCATGGTCGCGACCGGCACCCACGCCGGTGACTTCGACGTCGAGGCGATCCGCCACGCCTGCAAGCTGTGGACGATGGTGCTCGAGATCTCGGTGCTGATGGCCCAGTTCCCGAGCGTGCAGATCGCCCGGCTCAGCTACAAGTTCCGCACGCTCGGCCTCGGCTACGCCAACCTCGGCACCTACTTCATGCTGCGGGGCATCCCCTACGACAGCGACGAGGCGGTCGCGATCTGCGGCGGCATCACCGCCCTCATGACCGCGGCCTGCTACGCCACCAGCGCCGAGCTGGCCCGCGAGCACGGCCCGTTCCCCGGCTACGCCCCCAACCGCGAGTCGATGCTGCGGGTCATCCGCAACCACCGCCGCGCCGCCTACAACGTCGCCCGCGGCGAGTACGAGGGCCTGTCGATCGCCCCCAAGGGCATCGACACCCGCACCTGCCCGCAGTACCTGCTGAGGGCCGCCCAGGCCGAGTGGGACAGCGCCCTGCAGCTCGGCGAGCAGCACGGCTACCGCAACGCCCAGGTCACCGTCATCGCCCCGACCGGCACCATCGGCCTGCTGATGGACTGCGACACCACCGGCATCGAGCCCGACTTCGCCCTCGTGAAGTTCAAGAAGTTGGCCGGCGGCGGCTACTTTAAAATTATCAACCAGTCGGTGCCGGCGGCCCTCGCCGCGCTCGGCTACGGCGACACGCAGATCGCCGACATCGTGCGCTACTGCAAGGGCGCCGGCACGCTCGTCGGCAGCCCGCGGATCTCCCACGCCGACCTCAAGCGCAAGGGTTTTACGGACGAGGTCTTACAAAAGGTCGAGTCCGAGCTGGCCGGGGCCTTCGAGATCGGCTTCGTGTTCAACCGCTACGTGCTCGGCGACGACTTCTGCCGCGACGTGCTCGGCTTCAGCGACAAGCAGCTGCAGAACCCTATGTTCAACGTGCTCGACGCCCTCGGCTTCACGTCCGAGGACATCCAGCGCGCCAACGACTACGTGTGCGGGACCATGACCGTCGAGGGCGCGCCGCACCTGAAGGCCCAGCACCTCCCGGTGTTCGACTGCGCCAGCAAGTGCGGCCGCTACGGCAAGCGCTACATCGCCCCGATGGCCCACGTGCGCATGATGGCCGCCGCCCAGCCGTTCCTCTCCGGCGCCATTTCTAAAACGATCAACATGCCGAGCGACGCCACCGTCGAGGAGGTCGCCCAGGTCTACATGGCCTCGTGGAAGTACGCGCTGAAGGCCAACGCCCTCTACCGCGACGGCAGCAAGCTCAGCCAGCCGCTCAGCGCCGCCCTGGCGGTCGAGCTCGAGGACGACGCCCAGCAGCCGCTGGCCACCAGCCAGCCGCAGATCATCGAGAAGGTCACCGAGCGGATCGTCCACCGCTACCTGGCCAAGCGTCGGCGCATGCCCGACCGCCGCGCCGGCTACACCCAGAAGGCCACGATCGGCGGCCACAAGGTCTACATCCACACCGGCGAGTACAGCGACGGCACGCTCGGCGAAATTTTCATCGGCATGCACAAGGAGGGCGCCGCCTTCCGCAGCCTCATGAACTGCTTCGCCATCGCCATCAGCCTGGGCCTGCAGTACGGCGTGCCGCTCGAGGAGTACGTCGACGCCTTCGTGTTCACCCGCTTCGAGCCCAACGGCGTGGTCTCCGGCCACCCGCGGATCAAGATGTCGACCTCGATCATCGACTACATCTTCCGCGAGCTCGCCGTGAACTACCTCGGCCGCAACGAGCTGGCCCACGTCAACCCCGAGGACCTCGAGCCCGACTCCCTCGGCGGCGAGCCCGAACAGACGCCCATCGACTTCGCCGAGGAGGAGGTCGTCTCCGAGCGCATCGTCACCCCCGGCCCGCTCAAGCTCAGCGCCGACCTGCCGCGCGCCGCCCAGGTCTACAGCCAGAAGGCCAAGCGCCAGCCGATCCAGGTCGAGGACCGCACCGCGCCTGCGCCCGCGCCCAAGGCCCACGCCGGCGAGTCGCGTGAGGCCCGCGCCGCCGCCGTCAGCGAGCAGGTCCGCGTCGCCCGCATGCAGGGCTACGAGGGCGACGCGTGCACCAGCTGCGGCAGCTTCACCATGGTCCGCAACGGCTCGTGCCTGAAGTGCGTGAGCTGCGGCGCCACCAGCGGCTGCTCCTGAGCCCGCCGGGACGACCCGGCTTCACGACCCCACGCGGCTCGGATATCCTGGGCCGCGTGGCGCGCTTCGAATCCCCACGGCTCCGCGGTGTGGCCCTGCTCCTCTGCGGCGTCGCGCTCGGGTGGGGCCTGACGCGCATCGACGACGTCGTCGCCGGGGCCCCGAAGATCAAACCCGTCGCGGCGCCGATCGACTACTCGCGCTACCGCAAGCTCGACCTGTTCGCCCGGGCTCTGGCGATCGTCGAGCAGTTCTACGTGCGCCCCGTCGACAGCGAGCGCCTGCTGTATGCCGCGATCGGCGGCCTGGTCGCCGAGCTCGACCCGCACAGCGAGTTCTTGCCGCCGCGCGAGGCCAAGCTGCTGCGCGAGGACATCGAGGGCAGCTTCGGCGGCGTCGGCATGGTCGTCGTTTTAAAACAGGAGACCCAGCCGCAGGCGCGGGTCGTGCTCGACGTGCGCGAGGTGATCGCCGGCGGTCCGGCGGCCAAGGCGGGCGTCAAGGTCGGCGACGTGATCTCCGCCATCGAGGGCAAGCCGGTCGGGCACTTCTTCGACCTGCGCCGGGCGATCTCCACCATGCGCGGGGCCCCCGGCACCTACGTGAGCTTCACCCTCGAGACCCCGGGTTCGAAGGCCGCGCCGCGCAACGTCACCGTCGCCCGCGAGTTCATCGACAGCCCCGCGGTCACCACCAAGTACCTCGCCGAGGGCATCGGGCACGTCCGCCTGCGCGACTTCTCGGAGACGTCGGCGCGCGAGCTGTCGGAGGCGATCGCCCAGATTAAATCCGCCGCCGGCAAGACCGGCCTGCAGGGCGTCGTGCTCGACCTGCGCGACAACGGCGGCGGCCTGCTCGACCAGGCGGTCGCGGTCGCCGACATGTTCGTCGAGGACGGCGCGATCGTCCGCACGCGCGGGCGTCAGGGCGACCTGCTCGACGAGTCGCGGGCCATGCCCGGAGGCGCGTGGACCAAAGTTCCGCTGGTCGTGCTGGTCAACAAGGCCTCGGCCTCGGCCTCGGAGGTCGTCGCGGGCGCGCTGCAGGACCACCGGCGGGCGCTCATCATCGGCGAGCGGACCTACGGGAAGGGCTCGGTCCAGGCCCCCTTCGAGCTCGGCGACGGCTCCGTGCTGAAGTTGACGATCTCCCTCTACTACACCCCCAACGACCGCCTGATCCAGGCCAGCGGGATCCAGCCGGACGTGGTCGTCGGCACCAGCTTGCCAGTGTACCGCGACAGCCTGCCCGAGCTCGAGCCCGAGCGGGCCCACCCGCGCCACCTGAAGCCGGAGAACTTCGGCTACCCGCCGGGTCCGGCCGGCGACGAGGGCGAGGCCGTCAAGGCCGCCGGCGAGGACGCCCAGCTGCGCGTCGCGGTCCAGCACCTGCGCTCGTACATCTATCTGCAGACGCGCGGCGGACGGCGGGGCTGACGGTGGGCCGCGCGGCGGACGTCGGCCTCGTGGTCTGGTGCGCCGTCGCGGGCGCGCTGTTCCTCGCCGCTCCGGCCCCGCCCGCGCCGCCGGGCAGCACCGCCGAGGACGAGGCGATCTTCCAGCGGACCGTCGACCAGACCGTCGAGAAGACCGAGCGCTGGCAGGCCGAGCGCGGCGACCGGACCCTCCCCTGGGACGAGGCGGAGGGTCACATGGCCATCCTCATCGACGACGTCGGGCGTGAGCTCCACCTGCTCGGGCAGCTCCAGGCCCTGCGTTATCCGCTCAGCTTCAGCGTGCTGCCGGGCTCGGTCTACGCCGCCGGGGCCCAGCTGCGCCTGCGCAGCGACCGTCGGCGCCACCGCGACGTCCTGCTCCATCTCCCGTGCGAGCCCGAGGACGCCGCCAAGATGCTGGCCGGGCCCGACGCGGACGAGACCTTCCTGCGCCTCGGCGACCCGCCGGAGCGGCTGCGGGAGGCGCTCTCGGCGGCGCTGGAGCGGGTACCGGCCGCGGTCGGCATCAACAACCACATGGGTTCGCGGCTGACGGCCGACCGCGCCGCGATGGACGCGCTGATGCCGGTGCTGCGGGAGCGGGGGCTGTTTTTCCTCGACTCGTGGACCACGCCGGCCAGCCAGGGGCGGGCGGCGGCCGAGGCCGCGGGGGTGCCGGCGCTGGGGCGGGACGTCTTCCTCGACCACGACCCGGCGCCCGGGGCCATTTTGGCTCAGTTGGCGGAGGCGGCGCGGCGCGCTCGCGACCGGCCGGTCGTGGTCATCGCGCACCCCTCCCAGGCCGTGGTCGACATCTTGAAGGAGGGGCTGCCGCGGCTCCACGACGAGGGGATCGGCATTTATCCGCTTCGTGAGGTCCTCGCGCGAGCGCCCCACAAAACGGACTCACGTGCGCAATAACACCCGAAACCCCGGGCTGCCGCGGGGATCCGTCGAGCCGGATCGGACCCCCACCGGCCTCGCGCTCGCGAGATCCGGTGCGTCCGACCTTCGTCCTCGCTTGACAGCATTTCGATCCGCTTCCTAACCTGGACCTTACGCAATGGGCCTCCGACTGATCATCGAGGACGAGGAGGGAGCAACGACCATCGTCCCTCTCGGTGAAGAAGAGGTCACGATCGGCCGGGAGCCCGGCAACACCATCCAGCTCACCGAGCAAAACGTCTCGCGGCAGCATGCCAAGTTGACGCAGGGGTCGGACGGCTGGGTCATCGAGGACCTCGACTCGTACAACGGGATCAAGGTCAACGGTGTGCTGGTCGAGGGCTCGGTCACCCTCAACGAAGGTGATGTCGTCCAGATCGGCGACTACCACCTCGCGCTCAGCAACAACGTCGAGCAGACCACCCTCAACATCGAACGCCCGGGCCCGGCCGCCAACGACGCCGCGGCGCGGGTGCTGCCCGCGGTCGACCTGCCGCGCATGGCCTCGGCCGGCGTGCTCGACTCGGGTCAGGCGCCGGCCTTCTCGTCGACGAGCCCCACGCACGACGAGCGCCACGACCGCGACGAGAAAGAGGGCGGCAGCAAGGGCCTGCTGATCCTCCTCTCGGTCGTGCTGCTGCTCGGCGTCGGCTTCCTCGGCTACAAGTTCATGCCGGGCGGCGACGACGGCGGGGCCAAGACGACCGCCGGCGAGCCGAAGACCGAGCCGCTGGCCAAGACGACCAAGGAGCCGAGCAAGGCCGTCGTCACGCCGCCGCCGGCGACCACCGATCCTCCGCCGCCCGACCCGTCCGCCGGCGAGACCCCGCCGCCAGACGCGACCGCCGGCGACGTCCCGCCCGACCCGTCCGGCGGCGCCGTCGACACCCCGCCCGACACCACGCCGAAGACCCCGAAGACCCCGAAGCCCACCACGCCGAAGGTCACCACGCCGAAGACGCCGAAGGAGCCCAAGGTCGACGAACCCAAGGGCGACCCCAAGGCGCTGCTCGAGGACGCCCGCAAGGCCAGCCTCGCCAACAACGCGACCCAGGCCTACGAGCTCGCCAAGAAGAGCTACGACATCGACAAGAACATCCAGGCCCTCGTGCTCATGGGCGTGTCCGCCTGCAAGATGGGCGACGTCAACAAGGCCAAGGCCGCCTACAAGAAGCTCGAGCCGGCGCGTCAGAAGCAGCTGCAGTCGGTCTGCAGCGACCGCGGCATCACCCTCGAGTAGGCGGCGCCGGTCGGCCTCGCCGCCCTGCCGGCCGCATGCGCCCCGTGTTACTCCTGCGGGCATGCAGCCTCGCTTCTTCTTGACCTCGCTCTGCTTCCTCGCCGCCCCGGTCGCGCACGCCGCTCCGTGGGAGGACGCGACCGACGCGACCATCGGCAAGACCTCCGAGTGGTCGAACAAGGTCGAGCTCGCCGACATCGACGGCGACGGTCTCGTCGACATCCTGTTCGCCAACGGCGCCGGCTACTCCGACCCCGAGGGCCCCGAGCCGAGCCGCGCCTTCCTCAACAAGGGCGCCGGCGTGCCGTTCGAGGAGGTGAGCATGGACGTGTTCGGCAGCCCGGCCCAGACCCGCGTGCTGAAGGTCCGCGACGTCGACGGCGACGGCAACCCCGACATCTTCATGGGCAACAGCTTCGGCGACGCCTGCCGCCTCTACCTCGGCGACGGCCAGGGCGGCTACATGGACGCCTCGGGCCAGCTGCCCGAGGCCTTCCCCAGCGTCGGCGACCTCGAGCTCGGCGACGTCGACGGCGACGGCGACCTCGACGTGCTGCTCGCCGACTGGGGCGCGAACGCGGGCGGGGCAGGGGGCGTCACCCAGCTGTGGCTCAATGACGGCGCCGGCACCTTCACCGACGCCACCACCGCCAACATGCCGCAGATCCCCGTGTCGTGGTCGTGGGAGCTCGAGCTGGCCGACGTCGACAACGACCTCGACCTCGACGCCCTGATCTCCTGCAAGACCTGCTCGGGCTCGTTCCTGTTCCACAACGACGGCGCCGGCGTGTTCACCGACGCCACCGACCAGCTGCCGCAGTTCGGCAACAACTACGAGTTCGAGGCCATCGACCTCACCGGCGACGGCTTCCTCGACCTCATCACCATCAACGACGGCCCGATGGCGCGCGAGCACATCCTCGTCGGCGACGGCGCCGGCGGCTTCACCGACGCGACCGCCGAGCTGTGGCCGAACGAGGCCAACGCGCCCGGCGACGACAACATGGTCGCCTTCCTCGACTACGACTCCGACGGCGACGCCGACTTCGTGATCGCCGGCCTGTTCGGCAACGACGACCGCCTGCTGCTCAACGACGGCGCCGGCCACCTCACGCTCGTCGCCGACGCCTTCGACCCCGCCAACTCGAGCGGCAGCCTCGGCGTCGCGGTGGCCGACCTCGACGGCGACAGGAAGCTCGACGTCGTGCTCTCCGAGGGCGAGTCCCCGCAGGACGCCGACCGCGTGTTCCTCGGCGTCGACGTCGCCGCCGACACCGCCGCCCCGAAGATCTCCCTGGTCACCGCCGACGGCGTGCGCGTGCGCGCGCGCATCCACGACAACAAGACCCCGGTCATGCCGCACGACTTCATGGCCCCGCCGCTCGCCCGCTACACCACCCCCGGCGGCGAGGAGGTGCACGAGATGGGCTGGTACGGCGAGGCCCTGTGGCGCGTGCTCGGCGAGCCGCCCGCGGACGCGACCAGCGTGGTGGTCTGCGCCACCGACGCCGCCGGCAACGAGGCCTGCAGCGAGCCCGTCGCGCTGGACGACGAGCCCGGCACGACCGGCGCGCCCGACACCTCCGGCGGCCCCGACGACACGACCGGCGCGCCCGCGACCACCAGCGACGCGACCACCGCCGACGACAGCAGCGGCGGAGCCGCGCCGACCGACAGCGGTGTCACGCCGACCGGCGGCGACGGCGAGACCGACGACGGCGAGACCGACGACGGCGCGAGCACCACGCCGATCGACGACGACTCGGGCTGCGGCTGCGACGCCCCGCGCCCCGCGCCCGTGAGCGGCCTCCTGCTGCTCGGCGCCCTGCTCACGCTGCGTCGGCGCCGGCGCTGATCACAGCCCGTAGCAGTGCAGCGCCCCGGGGATCTCCTCGCCGCACGACTCCCCGCCGCAGAAGACCCCGCAGATCTCCTCGCAAGCCGGCGAACACGGCTCATCCGGCCCCGGCGGCACGCAGCCGTCGGGGTTGGCCACGCACTGCGCGTCGCCGAAGTAGCCGCAGAAGCCGTCGAAGAACTGCTTGCACACCTCGTTCGGCGCGCACGCCTCGCACGGGTTGGCCGGCTCGCCCGTCGACGACGACCCGCCCGACTCGCTCGAGCCGCCCGTCTCGGTCGTCGCGTCGCTCGAGGTCGACGCGATCGTCGTCTCACCGCCCGTCGTCCCGCCGGTCGACGTCGGCGCCCCGCTCGTCGGCGTGACGCCGGTGTCGCTGCCCGTGCCGCTCGCCTCGACCGTGGTCGAGCTCGCGTCCGAGGTCTCGCTGGAGTTGGTGCCCGGCCCGCAGGCGAGCGCGAGAGACAGGCTGAAGACGAAGTTCTTGAGGGTCATGGCGGCGGCCGCAGACTAACAGAGCCCGGCGCGCGGGGGCGCCGGGCTCCGCGTTCACGAGCTCTCGCCGCTCACTGCGGCACGAGGCACGAGTTCTGGGGCCCGAGGAACGCCAGCGTCTGCACCCAGAACTGCTTGATCTGCGGGATGTTCTGCCACTCGGAGTCGAACTCGACCCACTCGTCGCCGAACACGAACACCCGCCCGTCGACGCGCTCCTGGGCGACCCCGACGGGCCCCTGCGGCAGCGTCATGATCACCTGATTTTGGCCCACGCCGTCGTTCATCATGTTGATGAACAGGCCGCCGTAGAACGAGATCGACGTCAGCCCCTCGGTGATCGGGTGCGGGTTGAACTGCGTGACCGGCCCGCTGAACCACCCCGCGCTGGTGTTGTAGGTCAGCCCGTACGCCCCGATGATCGAGTTGTGGCGGTCGGTGAGCTGCTGCGTGTTGGTGTGCCCCGTCATCGACATCAGCCCGCCGCCGGCCTCGACCCACGTGCGGATGGTCGACGACTCCTCCGGGCTGTAGTTGCGCACCAGGTAGTCGACGATCACGATGTCGTACTCGCCGAGCACCTCCTTGGTGATCGGCACGTTCTGGTCGCCCTTGACGTTGCTGTTGATGCGCTCGACCGTGGTGCCCTGGGCCTCCAGCCAGGCCTGGAACTCGGCCGACGGGTTGGCGCCCTCGTTGCCGACCAGGGCGATGCTCAGGCAGTCGCAGATGCCGTCCATGCCGACGTCGACGTCGTCGATGATGTTGTCGCAGTCGTCGTCGAGGTCGTTGCACACCTCCTCCGTCGGGATGCACTCCGGCTCGGTCGTACTGGTGTCGCTCGACTCGCTCGCCGAGACCCCCTCGGTGCTCTCGCCCGAGCCGCCGGTGCTGTCGTCGCCGCCCGAGCTGGTGTCGCCCGCGCTGGTGTCGCCCGTCTCGCCGGTATCGTTCGACGTCTGCGACGTCTGCGACGTCTGCGTCGTCTCGTTGGTCGTCTCCGGCTCGCTCGCGGAGGTGTCCGCGGACGTCTCGCTCGCCGTCACCGTCGCCGTCGCCGACGTGTCGGTCTGCGACTCGCTCATCCCGCTGATGTTCGTCGTGTCGCCCTGCGACATGCTGTTCGTGCCGACGGTCGGCTCGTCCACGGTGACCTGCGAGCTCTGGGTGGTGTCACCCTGGGTCTCGCTCGCCCCGTCCGTCTGCCCCTCGTTCGGTGTCCCGCCGCCGCAAGCCGCCAGCGACAACAACCCAATGCCCACCCACAATCCACCACGCATGCGGGCCACACTAACAGAGCCGCGCGCGCGAGGGCGCCCGGGCTCATGTCCTCGGCGACGGCGTCACCGCGGCGACGTGCCGCTCGCCCCGCACGAGTTCACAGATCCGCGAGCGCGATCCTCGCGGCGTTGTACCCGCACATCCCGTGCACGCCGCTGCCGGGGTGCGTGTAGCTGGAGCACAGATACAGCCGGCGCACCGGCATGCGGTGGCGGAAGTAGGGAAACATCGGCCGGAACACCAGCTGGCGGTTCCAGGAGTTCGCGCCGCCGCCGAGGTCGCCGCCCACGAGGTTGGCGTCCATCGCCTCGAGCCCCTCGGGCGTGACGATGCGTCGGCGCAGGACGGTCGCGCGAAAGCCCGGCGCCAGCCCCTCGATGCGCGCGTCGACGCGGTCGGCGAACGCCTCGGCGTGGGCCTGCCACCCGCCGGCCATCCGCGGCGGCACGCGCGAGTAGGCCCACAGCGTGTGCTGTCCGGCCGGCGCGCGCGTCGGGTCGGCCAGGCTCTGCTGGCCGATCACCAGGTACGGGTTGTCGGGCAGCGACCCGCCGCGCACCTGATCCGTGAAGCGCTGCAGGTCGGCGACGCTGTCGCCGGTGTGCACGACCGCCGCCTGCCTGGCCTCGGGGACAGCCCACGGCACCGGCGCCGCCAACGCCCAGTCGACCTTAAAAGTGCCCCAGCCCTGCGGGTAGCGCTCCATGAAGCGAACGACCCGCCGCGGCACGTGCTGGCGCTCGACCAGGTCGAGCATCAGCGAGGCCGCCGCGGTGTCGGCCATGACCAGCTTGCGCGCCCGGATCTCGGTGCCGTCCGCGATCCGCACGCCCTCGGCTCCTTGTTTGCCGACGATCACCCGCGACACCCGGCTGCCGAGGCGCACGCCCCCGCCGTGGCGCTCGAGGATGCGGATCAGCGCCTGCGTGATCGCCTGGGCCCCGCCCTCGGGGATGCAGTAGCCCGCGGTCGTCGCCGTCATGCCGAGCATGTAGCCGACCGACGCTCCGAGCGCGTCACGCGGCCCCAAATCGACGTGCAGCGCGAGGGCGGGGAACACCCGCCGCGCCGCCTCGCTCTCGAACAGGCGCCGTCCCAGCCCCGCGCAGCTCGACAGCATGATCCGCGCGAACCGGAAGATCGAGAGCGGCAGCAGGCGCAGCAGCGGCAGCACCGTCCCCAGCGGCCCGAGCAGGAACCCGAGGATGTTCTCCTCCTCGCGCGCGTGCCAGCGCGCCAGCCGGGCGAACACCTCGCCGTCGCGCGGGCTGCCGAAGCGCCGCGCCGACTCCTCGAGGTCGCGCGACAGGCACGCCACGCTGCCGTCCGGCGCCGGGTGGCAGCTCTCGAACGGCATGTTGTGGAGCGTCAGCTCCTTCTCGAGCGCCAGCGCCCGGAACGCCGGGCTGCGCCGCGGGAACGGGAAGAACGCCGCGCCGACGTCGTGCACGAAGCCCGGCAGCGTCACGTCGTCCTCCGAGCCGAGCGCCCCGCCGGCCCGCCGCGGGTTGGCCTCGAGCACGAGCACCTTCAGCCCCGCCTTCGCCAGCACGCACGCCGCCACCAGCCCGTTCGGGCCCGAGCCGATGACGACGACGTCGGGGTCCTCGCTCACTCGCGCTCCCACGCGGGCGTCGCCGGCGACTCGAGCAGCGCCTCGACGTCCTCGATCGACAGCTTCTTGCCTGCGGTCTGGTCGCGGCCCAGCGCCGACTCGGCGACCTCGCGCTTGCGGGCCCCGAGCTCGACCATCTTCTGCTCGACGGTGTCCTCGCACACCAGCCTGTAGACCATGACCGGCTTGTCCTGGCCGATGCGGTGGGCGCGGTCGGTGGCCTGGTCCTCGACGGCCGGGTTCCACCACGGGTCGAAGTGGATGACGGTGTCGGCCTCGGTCAGCGTCAGGCCCGAGCCGCCGGCCTTCAGCGAGATGAGGAACACCGGCGGCCCCGACTTCGACTGGAACTGCGCCACCATCTCCTCGCGGTTCTTGGTCGCGCCGTGCAGCCACAGGAAGTCGATCTTCAGCTCGGTGAGCGCGTCGCCGATCAGCTTCTGCATCTCGACGAACTGCGAGAACACCAGCACCTTGCGCCCCGAGCCCACGCAGTCCGAGATCAGCTCGGTGAACGCCTCGAGCTTGGCCGAGGCCGGCAGCGCCGAGGCGTCGGGCAGCCCGAGCAGCCGCGGGTCGCAGCAGACCTGGCGCAGCCGCGTGAGCGCCGCGAGGATCGTCATCTGCGACTTCTCGAGCCCGACCTCCTCGATGCGCCCCTGGATCTCCGCCTTCGCGGCCTTCAAGATGCGGTTGTAGAGCCCGAGCTGGGCCTTATTGAACTGCACGAACAGCGTCTGCTCGGTCTTCGGCGGCAGCTCGGAGGCCACGTCCTCTTTCTTGCGGCGCAGCACAAACGGCCGGATCCTCGCGCGCAGGCCCTCGAGCACCTTGACGTCGCCGTCCTCGATCGGCCGCACGTAGTTCTTCTGGAACTCGGACAGCTTGCCGAGGAAGCCCGGGGCCAAAAAGTCGAAGATCGCCCACAGGTCGACGAGGTGGTTCTCGACCGGCGTGCCCGAGAGCGCCAGGCGGTGGTCCGCCTTCAGCATCTTGGCCGACTTCGCCGTCGAGGTCGCCCAGTTCTTGATGTACTGCGCCTCGTCGAGGATCGCGTAGCGGAAGCGCAGCTTGCTCAGCTCCTCGATGTCGCGGCGGAGGATCGCGTACGTCGTCACCACGACGTCCGACTTCTTTAATAGGCGCCGGTTCTCGGAGCGCTCGGCCCCGTGCCACGTCATCAGCGACAGGCTCGGCGCCCACTTCTTGACCTCCTGCTTCCACACCGACAGCACCGAGGTCGGGCACACGATCAGCGTCGGCGCGTCGCCCTCGTCCTCCTTGGCCTTGGTCAGCAGCGCCAGCGCCTGCACCGTCTTGCCGAGGCCCATGTCGTCGGCCAGGATGCCGGTCATCTGCGCCTCGTGCAGGTGCCACAGCCACGCGAAGCCCGAGCGCTGGTACTCGCGCAGCTTGGCCGTCAGCGCCTTGGCCTTCTTCGGCGCCTTGGCCCCCTTCTCGCCGGTCATGTGGTCCATCAGCTTGCGGACCTCCTTGGCGACCTCGGCCGTCGGCGCGGCCCCCAGCAGGCGGCCGAGCGTGCCGAGCTCGAGCGTCGACAGCTCCGCCTTGCCCGACTTGTCGAACTCGATCGCCCCCGCGGCCTCGGCGATCGGCTGCAAGATCGCCGGGTCGAGCCGCGCCACCGAGCCGTCGGCCAGCGTGACCCAGCGCCGGCCCTCGTGCAGCCAGCGCAGCAGGTCGCGGAACGAGATCAGGTCCTCGTTGCCGTCGACGTCGACCACGGCGCTGAGGTCGAGCACGCTCGCCTCCTTGCTCGACACCGAGATCCTCGGCGTCGGCGACTTGCTGCGGATCTTCGGCAGCTGCGGCACGCGCCGCTCCCACGTGTCCGGCAACAGCGGCAGGCCGACGATCATGAACTCGACCGCCGCGTCGCCGCTGGCCGCGAACGCGTCGTCGGCGGCGTCCCAGCGCAGCCCGAGGTCGGTCAGGGTCTTGCGCGCCGTCGCCTCGCTGGCGAGGTCGCGGTAGAACGTCAGCGTCTGGTCGCCCAGGTTGATCGAGTACCGCGGCGACTCCGGGTCGTGCCCGGTGATGCCGAGCGTGACGTTGCCGTAGCGGGCCGCCAGCGAGATTTTGATCTTGCCGGCGTCGCCCTCGACGCTGGCCACGATCCGGTCGATCGGCCGCGAGTCCGACGCCAGCGCGAACAGGTCCTGCTGCGGCACGCCGACCGCGTGCAGCGTCTCCGACAGCGCGTCCATCTGCTGGGCCGACACGCGCGCGTCCATGACGATGCGCGGCTGCTTGCCGACCGCCTCGAGCACCCACGGCGGCGTGTCCGGGACGAGGAACACCTCGGCCGTCTCCGGCAGCAGGAACCACGTCGGCGCCCCGACGATCACCCGCCCCGAGCTGACCTCGATCGCGCGCCCGGTCGACCGCTGCTCGAGGAACGCGTGCAGCACCACGCTCGCGTCGGTGGCCCGCGGCTCGGCCTTGATCCTCAGGACCAGCGCCTCCTGCCCGAACTGCAGCTTGCCGACGCCCTTGATCGAGACCGTGCTGCCGCCCCTAGCGAAGTACAGCAGGCCCGCGAGCGCGGCGTCGTCGATCACGTGCCCGCCGTCTTCGGCGTCGTCGACCTCCTGATTCAAGTAGTGCTGGATGATGCGGTCCGCCGGGCTCATGCCCTCGTAGCGCTTGCGCCCGGCCACCGGCGTGCCGCCGCCCTTGAACGCCATCACGTGCCACTGCCCCGCGTGGCCCTTGCGGCCCTCGATCTGGTAGCGCTGCTGGTTCGCCGGGTTGCTGCCCGTCAGGTCCTGCACCCACGGGTTCTGCGTCAGGGTGATGGCGTCGCCCTTCTGGTACTGCTTGCGTACGGTCAGGCCCAGGGCCACGGCGTGGTGGCAGATCTTCTCCCAGCCATCGGTGAAGGTCGGGCACGTGCACTGCCCCTCGAGCGTGCCATCTGCCAGCAGCCGCAGCGTGGCCGTGTGCGGCAGCGGGCCCGTGCCCTTGACCTTGCCGCGCAGCGCGTCGCCCGCGAACACGATGTCATGGACGGCGCGCCCGTTGTCGTACAGCTCCTGCCCGGCGGCGAACGCCTTCTTGCTGGCAAGTTTCCCGAGGAGCTCCGGTTCGAACAGAGGGAGGAACGCTTCGAGGGTGGGCACGCGATGTCCTGCAGCAGGGGGTTCGAGCGGCCGCACGCACGGCTGGCAACGGGAGGGTCGCAGTGGCTCCGCAAAAACAGCGGACGACAGCCGTGGGCGACCCGGGGTCGTGAAGCGACAGCGTCGATCGACGCCGTGCCACCCAACCGCCGCAGACCCCCGGCGATGGTGCCATGGGTCCTACGCAGCGCTCGCAAGGACCACTAACACGCCGACGATCGCAGGTCCACCGGAATCCGGCGCGCTGCACCGGCGGCGAAACGCCCGTCCGTCGCCCGCGCTGCGATTCTCCGGTCCGCCCCGGCGGAGCCGACGTCGGGTCACGGCGCGCGCCTCGGACCGGCCCCCGCGCCCCGCCCGTGTGTTATGCCCCGCCCGTGTCCGCCGAGGGTCTCGCCAACAGCGCCCAGGATCCCGGGGTCGGTCTGCTCGCCGCGGCCGTCCGCTCCGTCGACCCGCGCGACCTCCTCCTCGTCCACTCCGGACCGCTCCCCGACCTGCGCCCCGGCGCCACCCGCCTCGTGCTCGACGTGCGCGAGCTGGCCGAACCCGCCGGCGCGCGCCTCGTCCCCGCCGCGCTCGACTGGCGCCCCGAGCCCCGCTTCGCCGCCGCCGTCGTGTGGCCGCGGGCCCACCTCGGCAAGGACTTCAGCGAGGTCTGCCTGGCCCTCGGCGCCCTCGCCCTGCGCCCCGGCGGTCGGCTGCTGTGCGCCGTCCGCAAGGCCAAGGGCGGCCCCTCGCTCGCCCGCGCCATGGCCGAGCTGTGCGGCGCCGTCGACGTCGTGCGCCGCGACGCCGGCTACTTCCTCTACATGTCCGAAAAGACAGATCGCTTCGACGCCGCGGCCGCGGCCGCCCGCCTCGACGTCCGCTACTCCGTCGCCGACCCGCTGCTCGGCGAGGCCCCGCTGCTCGCCGCCCCCGGCGTGTTCTGCCGCAAGCACCTCGACGACGGCACCCGCGCCCTGCTCGCGCACCTCGAGGCCGCACATGTCCTCGCGGACAGCCCGCCGCGCCAGGTCGTCGACCTCGGCGCCGGCGTCGGCCCGCTCGCGCTGTGGGCCGCCCGCCGCTGGCCCGCCGCGCGCGTGCTCGCGGTCGACAGCAACCTCCTCGCGGTCGCGCTGATCGCCGAGAACGCCCGCCGCCTCGGCTGCGACGGCCGCGTCGTCGCGCTCGCCAGCGACGGCCTGCCCGTCGGCCACCCGGGCGTGCGCCCCGGCGCCGTCGACCTCGCGCTCGTCAACCCGCCGACCCACGCCGACCCCGAGACCTTCACCGGCCTCGTCGCCCCGCTGCGCGCCTGGCTGCGCCCCGGCGCCCCGGCGTGGTTCGTGGTCAACCGCGCCGGCCGCCTCACGCAGATCCTCGCCGGCGCCGGCGCCCGCCTCGCCGTCCACGAGGTCCCCGGCTTCCACCTCGTCGAAGCGACCTGGCCGAACAGCCAGGTTTGATTATTGATAATTGTTCTCTGTCCCGAGGGACAGGTTCAGCGCCGCTCGTACTTCGCCAGCCAGCGGTCGACGCTGGCCCGCTCCGGGCTCGCCGCCGAGAACCCGACCAGCGCCGCCCTCGCCAGCTGGGTCGCCCGCGGACGATCCCCGCCGGTCGCCAGCAGCGCCTGCGCCAGCGCGAAGCGGGCCGCCGCCAGCTCGCGCGACGCCGCCTCGTCGGCCTGCCGCAGCGCGAGCGCGCGCTCGGCCAGCGGCAGCGCCTCGTCGGCCCGCCGGGTCGCCAGCAGCAGATCCACCAGCGCGACGATCGGGTGCGCGAGGTCCGGGTGCCCCAGCCCCAGCCCCGCCTCGAGGTCCTTGATGCTCTCGCGCAGCACCGGCTCCGCCTCGGCGTACTTGCCCTGCTGCACGAGGATCTCCGCGCTGTCGACCCGCACGAACGCCACGTCGGGGTGCTTGGGCCCGAGCGCCTTCTCGCGGATCTGCCGCGCCCGTTCGAACTCCGCCAGCGCCTCGTCCTGGCGCCCGAGCTGGACCAGCATCGACCCCAGGTTCTGGCGGATCCCCGCCGCGTTGGCGTGGTCCGCCCCGCTCGACCGCTCGGTCACGTGCAGCGCCCGCACCAGCAGGTCGATCGCCTCCTGCACCTGCCCGCGCGCCCGCATCGTCAGCGCCAGGTTCGACAGCACGAACACCCGCTCGGGGTGGTCCGGCGGCAGCCCCGACTCCTGCGCCGCCAGGGCCCGGCGCAGCAGCAGCTCGGACTCGGCGTCGTTGCCGTGGATGTGCAGCAGGGCCCCGACGTTGGCCCGCGTCAGCGCCGTCACCGGCGCGTCGGGCCCGAGCAGCTTCTCGTGCAGCGCCAGCGTGCGGCGGAAGTACGCCTCGCTCTCGCTGGTCCTGCCCAGGCTCTCCGCGACGATCCCGAGGTTGGTCAGCGAGTCGGTGACCCGCAGGTTGTCGCGCCCGTACACCCGCTCGCGGATCTCCAGCCCGCGCAGGTGATGCGCCAGCGCCTCCTCGTAGCGCCCCTGCGTCTGCGCGATCTCCCCGAGGTTGTCGGCCGCGTCGGCCACGAGCGGGTGATCCGGCGCCAGCGTGGCCTCGGCCAGCGCCAGCGCGCGGCGCAGGTGCCGCTCCGCCTCCGCGTACTTGCCCGCCCGCTCGAGCGCCTTGCCGAGGTCGTCGAGCGGCCCGATGAGCGAGCTGTGCTGCGCGCCCACCACCTGCTCGCGCAGCTGCACCGCCCGCGTCAGCTCGGCCTCCGCCCGCGGGTAGTCGCCCTCGCGTGAGGCCATGTTGCCTGTCTCTCGCGCCAGGTCGGCCTCGGCCAGCGGCAGCCGCGTGCGCGTCACCTCGGCCCCGGCCACCTCGCGCCACACCGCGCCGACCGCGAAGTGGGCCTGCAGCCCGCCGTTCACCCCGATCAGCCGCGTCGCCGCCGCGGCCGCCACCTCGTCGTGCCCGGCCGCGCGGGCCGCCGTGTAGGCCTCGCGCAGCCGCAGCTCGGCCAGCTGCAGCTCGCTCGCCGCCAGCAGCAGCTCGCCGCGCAGCAGGTCGGCCTCCGCCTGCAGCGGCGCGTAGCCGTGGTCCTCGATGTCCGCGGCGATCTCCCGCGCCTCCGCCAGCTTGCCGGCGTGGTACAGCGCGTGGGCCGCGGTCACCTGCTCGCGCGCCGCGGCCACGCGCCGGGCCGTGTCCGGGTCCTCCGGCAGGCGCACGCGCGCCTGCAGGTAGGCCCGGTCGGCGCACGGCTCGAGCCGCGGCAGCTCGCCCGCCGCCTGCACCGCCGACTCGACCACCGACGGGTCGGCCCGCGCCAGCACCTCGACGAGGGCCCGCAGCGCCGCGCGCCGCTCGTCGAGGCACGTCATGCGCCGGTCGAGCAGCTCCTGCGACTGCTCGCGCCGGATCGCCGTCGCCTCGCACGCCTGCGTGTGCGCCCCGACCCACGCCGCTGCATATGCATCGAGGCCCGCGCGCACCCGCGTCGCCACGTCGTCGGCGTAGGCGACGTCGGTCGCCGCGATCGCCGTCGCCACCGCCGCGCGCCGCTCGTCGTCCCACACCCCCACGAGCTCCGCCGCCGCCCCGGTGCACGCGCGCGTCGCCAGCTCCTGCAGCCGCCACCCGGCCAGCGCCGCCGCCCCGACCGCCGCGACGCCGGCGATCCGCCAGGCGATCCGCCGCCGTCGCCGCGTCGGGTCGCGCTCCAGCGCCGCCAGCAGCGTCGGCATGTCCGGCCAGCGCCGCTCCGGGTCGACCGCCAGCCCGCGGCACAGCGCGTCGTGCACGAACGCCGGCACCGGTCGGTGCTGCCGCGGCACCTGCGGCGCCCCGCGGGTCACCGCCGCCATCATCTCCGGCAGCGTCTGCCCGCCGAACGGCCGCGCCCCGTACAGCCCCTCCCACAGCGCCACGCAGAAGCTGAATTGGTCGCTGCGCGCGTCGAGGGCCGCCCGCATGTACTGCTCCGGCGCCATGTAGGCCGGCGTCCCGACCAGCGAGTCCGCCTGCGTCAGCCGCAGGTTCAGCGAGCTGCTGCTCGCGCCGATCTCGCTCGCCGTCAGCGGCGGCAGCGTCTGCACCTCGCGGTGCGCCCGCGCCAGCCCGAAGTCCAGCACCCGCGCGCGCCCGTCGTCGCCGACCAGCACGTTCTCCGGTTTAAAATCTCGGTGCACCAGCCCGGCCGCGTGCGCCGCCGCCAGCCCGCGCCCCGCCTGCGCGAACATCTCGACCACCTCGCGCCACGGCCGCTCGCGCTCCGCCAACCAGCCCGCGAGCGTCTTGCCCTCGACGAACTCCATGGCGACGAACACCTGGTCCTCGAACGGCCCCACGTCGTACACCGCCGCCACATTGGGGTGCGACACGTGGGCCATCGCCTGGGCCTCGCGCAGCAGCCTGGCCTGGCCGAGGCTGGCGTGCCCGGCCTGCGGCCTGCCCTGCAGCAGCTTGATCGCCACCTTGCGGTCGAGCTGCTCGTCGTAGGCCATGTAGACCACGCCCATCGCCCCCGAGCCGAGCTGCCGCACCGCCGTGAAGCGCCCGATGCGAAACGGCCCCTCCGGCAGCGCCGCCGCCGAACCCGGCATGGTGCCGTCGACGGCGATGGTGCGGTCGGTCGGCAGCACCTCCCCCGGCAGCGTCGCGTGCCCGCCGATGTCGTTCTTCGCATCCAAGCCGAGCGGACATCATCGCAAACTCTCCGCACCGCCGCCCCCGCCGATCTTCCGCGCGCTTGCGAGCGCGCCACGCCGCCGCAGCAGGCCGCCCGCCGTGCGCGCCGCCTCGCCGCAGCAGGCCGCCCGCCGTGCCCGCTGCCAAGCCGCCGGCGGTCACCCGCCGCCTCGCGGCCCGGGGGGCCTAGCGCAGCCCGCCGATGCGCCGACTGGTGCGCGCCCGCTGCCAGTCGCCGCGGAGCGCCCGTAGCCCGAGCGCGTAGACCACCCACAGCCCGAGCCCGACCGCGAAGCTCGTCAGCGTCGAGCCGAAGATCGGCGCCTCGGCCTGGATCTGCCGCAGCTCGCTCGCCGCCTGCTGCCAGTTCATGGCGATGAACGCGAGCAGCAGCGTCAGCAGCAGCGCCCACGCGACCGCCAGCCCCGACAGCCGCTGCTGCTGCCCGAGGCCCGAGCGGTCCGGCTCGAGCAGCTGGACCAGCAGGCGCAGCCACGACGACAGCGTCGGCAGCAGCAGGGCCCCGGCGATCCCTCCCAGCCCCGAGACCGCCTGCCGCAGCCGCTCGGTCGACATCGGCGCGTCCGCGAGTTCCGGCAGGTCGAGCACGGCCGCAGCATACCGCAGTTCTCCGCTACACTCCGCCGCCATGACCGCCGTCCTGACCCCCTTCCAGCAGCGCGTCACCGACGCCGTCTCCGCCATCCAGACGGCCATCTGCGCCGGCATCGAGTCGCTCGAGCGCGACGCCGGCAGCGAGGCCGCCTTCCTGCGCGACCCGTGGGACCGCGAGGGCGGCGGCGGCGGCCTCACCCGCATCCTCCGCGGCGCCGTCATCGAGAAGGGCGGCGTGCTCACCTCGACCGTGTTCGGCGGGCTCTCGCCCGCGTTCGCCGCCCAGCTGCCCGGCAGCGGCGACACGTTCTTCGCGGCCGGCGTCTCGCTGGTGCTCCACCCGGTCAACCCGCACGTCCCGACCGTGCACGCCAACTTCCGCTACATCGAGCACGGCGACAAGCGATGGTTCGGCGGCGGCGCCGACCTCACGCCCTACTACTTCCACGCCGAGGACAAGCAGCACTTCCACGCGGTCTGGCAGCGCTACTGCGCCGACCACCCCGGCGTCGGCGACTACGACCGCTTCCGCGAGTGGTGCGACCGCTACTTCTACCTGCGCCACCGCGGCGAGGCGCGCGGCGTCGGCGGCATCTTCTTCGACCAGCTGTTCGTCGACGAGTCGCAGCCCGGCCACGACGAGCGCCTGCTCGCGTTCATCCGCGACGGCGGCATGCGCTTCCTCGACGCCTACCTGCCGATCGCCCGCCGCCGCGTCGCCACGCCCTACACCCCCGAGCAGCGCCGCTGGCAGGAGCTCCGCCGCGGCCGCTACGTCGAGTTCAACCTGCTGTACGACCGCGGCACCACCTTCGGCCTGAAGACCGGCGGCCGCACCGAGTCGATCCTCATGTCGCTCCCGCCGCACGTGCAGTGGGGCTACTGCGAGGAGCCCGAGCCCGGCACCCCCGAGCACGCCCTCCTGCTCGAGCTCCGCCGCCCCGCCCCGCCCGCAGAGCCCGTCTGAGCGCCTCCAGGCCGAGGCTCGAGTTCGTGTACGGGTAGATCCACCCGATCGATCGCCAGGGTAATTACCCTCGATAAACACGGGTTTGCCTGCCCCACGCCCACCCGCGACAATGCGGGCCCCGTGTCGTCGCGCCGCGCTCGCGTGGCGAGCCTCGCGCTCGTCGCCCTGCTCACACCTGTCCTCGAGGCCAGGGCCGAAGAGCCGAGACCGCCGACGGCGTTGAAGCCGACTCGTCGGGCCGCGCGCGCGCCGACCGCCCGCACCACGGTGCGCCACGACTCGCGGATCAAACCCGAGAACGACACCCGCGCCGCCACCGTGGTCACGCGCCGCGACCTCGAGGAGCGCCTGCCGCGCTCGGCCCCCGACGCCCTGCGCTACGAGCCCGGCGTGTACGTGCAGCAGACCGCGCACGGCCAGGGCTCGCCGTACGTGCGCGGCCTGACCGGCCAGCAGACGATCATGCTGTTCGACGGCATCCGCCTCAACAACAGCACCTTCCGCCAGGGCCCCAACCAGTACTTCTTCACCATCGACTCGCGCACCGTGCAGAGGCTCGAGGTCCTGCGCGGCAGCGCGTCGACCCGCTACGGCTCGGACGCCATGGGCGGCGCTTTGATCGCCACGCCGATCGACCCGTCGATGCGGCTCGGCCCGCGCAAGTGGCAGGTCCACCCGCGCGGCATGCTGCGCGTCGGCCAGGCCGACGGCGAGTTCGGCGGGCGCGGGCAGATCGACGTCGCCTACAAGGACAGGCTCGGGTTCTTCGGCGGCGTCGGCTACCGCACCGTCGGCCTGCTGCGCACCGGCGGGCCGATCTACTCCCCGCAGACCGGCGAGCCCGTCAAGGTCCCGCTGTTCGACAGCGACGGCGTCACCCAGAAGGGCACCGGCTTCAACGAGCTGACCGCCGACGCCCGCCTGGTCTGGCGGGCGAACGACAAGCTGCGCCTGACCCTCGCCTACTACGACTACCGCCAGGGCGACGCCCCCCGCACCGACCGCTGCCCGCCGGACACCGCCCCGCAGTCCGAGTGCCTCACCTACGACGAACAGTTCCGCACGCTGATCTACGCCGCCCTCGACGTCGACGACGGCCCCGCCTTCGCCGAGCGCCTGCGCCTCACCGTCAACTACGGCAACCAGCACGAGCGCCGCCGCTTCGACCGCGGCCCCGAGTCGAGCTACCGCGTGATCGGCCGCGACGACGTGTACACCGGCGGCGCCGGCCTGTCCGCGCGCACCCGCGAGTGGGGCCCCGCCGGCAAGCTGCGCTTCGCCCTCCACTACGGCTTCGACCTCTACCACGACACCCTGCGCAGCCAGTCGTGGAACATCTACAACGACGTCGGCATCACCAGCGCCCTCACCCGCGGCCAGTACGTCGACCGCAGCAAGTACCTGACCTCGGGCCTGTGGACCGAGGGGCGCCTGAAGCTCCTCGACCGCCTCGAGCTGCGCGCCGGCGGTCGCGGCGCGTTCGTCATGGCCGACTCGCCCGGCGACCCGGCGTCGAAGTCCGCCGCCGTCGACCGCCGCTGGGGCACCGCCGTCGGCAGCGGCGGCGCGGCCCTCGAGCTGACCCGCGGCGTGCGCTGGCTCGTCAACATCGACCAGGGCTTCCGCGCGCCCAACCTCGACGACCTCACCAGCCGGCAGCAGACCGGCGCCGGCTACCAGGGCGAGAACCCCGACCTGCGCCCCGAGAAGGCCGTGTCCTACGAGACCGGGGTCAAGGTCGACCTGCCGCGCGTCGAGCTCGCGCTCTACGGCTTCGAGTCGCACATCCACGGCATGATCGCCCGCGCCCCGTTCGACAAGGCCGAGTGCCCGCCCGGCGGCGAGACCGGCTGCGCCGGCTCCCACGCGGCCTTCCACCTCACCAACCTCGAGGGCCTCGCGGTGCTCCGCGGCTTCGACGGCGCCGTCCGCGTGTTCCTCCCCGCCGGCTTCGCCCTGCGCGCCACCCTCGCCTACGCCTGGGGCGACGGCCCCAACCCCGTGCCCCGCGGCGTGCCCGGGCGCATCCCGCTCTCGCGCGTCCCCCCGCTCAACGGCACCGCCGAGGCCTCGTGGCGCCGCGCCGGCTTCTACCTCGCCGCCGGCCTGCGCTGGGCCCGCCTGCAGGACCGCCTCGCCCTGTCCGACCGCTCCGACCAGCGCATCCCCATCGGCGGCACCCCCGGCTTCGCCGTCGTCGACCTCCGCGCCGGCTACCGCTTCCAGCCCCACGTGCTCGCCGCCCTCGTGCTCGAGAACCTCGGCGACGCCGCCTACCGCTACCACGGCTCGAGCGTCAACGGCCCCGGCCGCAGCCTCAACATGCTGCTCGAGTTCGGTTTTTAATGATTAACCTCGATCTCCGTCATGCTCCTCGCGCCCCGCTGATCCCCGCATGCCCACCGCCGACCCCGAGCACGCCGTCACCGACTCGCAGGCCTCGCTCGCCGCGCTGTGGCTCGCGGTGATCCTCACCCTCGGCGCCGCGCTGCTGGCCGCCGCCCTGCTCGTCGACCGCCTCGTCGGCGACACCCGCCCGCCGTTCGTCGCCGGCGAGGTCCCGCGCGACTCGCCGCTCTACCTGCGCTCGACCCCGCGGCCCGCCGGCGTGCTCTACCTCGCCGGCTCCGGCAGCAACATCCCCCTGACCCGCGCCTTCGCCGACACCTTCCACGCCAGGTCCGCCGACGCCCACGTCGTCGTGTTCGACAGCATCGGCGACGCCGGCGGCGTGCGGGCCGTCTACGACGACGTCATCGACCTCGGCCTCGTCTCCCGCCCCCTGACCGCCGCCGAGGCCGCCCTCGACCTGTTCTCCGAGCCCTACGCCCGCGTCCCCGTGGTCGTCGCCGCCCACCTCGGCGTGCCCGACGAGTCGCTCTCCATCCCCGAGCTCCTCGACATCTACGCCGGCCGCAAGACCGCCTGGTCCGACGGCACCCCCATCGTCGTCCTCCAGCGCCAGCGCGGCGACACCTCCCACCTCGCCGTCGCCGCCGCCGTCCCCGAGTTCGAGGCCGTCAACGACGCCGCCTACCGCGAGTCCCGCTGGCGCGTCGTCGACGGCGACCAGGCCATGCAGGAGGCCCTCAGCATCACCCCCGGCGCCGTCGGCCTGTTCGACCTCGGCGTCGTGCTCCTCCAGCGCCTGCCCGTCCGCCCGCTCCGCATCGACGACATCGCCGCCTCCGAGGCCAGCGTGCAGTCCGGCCGCTACCCGTTCTACAAGGAGCTCGAGCTCGTCAGCGTCGAGGTCCCCGGCGACCTCGTCGCCGAGTTCATCCGCCACATCCACGCCGACGAGTCGCGCGCCCTCATGCGCGCGTACGGCTACACCCCGCTGCCGGAGGACCAGTGAGCGCCGCGGACCCGCGCCCCGCGGCCGCACGACCTGTCCGCAAGGACAGCATCGCCCTGCGCCGCTACCTCGACGCGCGCATGCTCCCGCTGGCGGTGCTGCTGGCGGTGCTGGTCGCGGTGACCGCCCCGCTGGCCTACTTCACGCTCGCGGCCGGGACCCTGCGCACGCGCGCGCACACCACCGCGGTCCAGGTCGCCGCCGCGATCGGCCGCGAGATCCAGGCCCGCCCGGTGCTGTGGCGCTACGACGACGGCAACCTGCTCGCCGAGATCCACGCCCACACCGCGCAGTCGGACATCGCCCGCATCGCGGTCGTCGACCGCACCGGCGTGCGCGTGCCCATGGGCGACCCGCCGCCCGGCGAGCCGACCGCCGAGGCCCTGCTGTGGGAGTCGGCGCCGATCGAGATCAACGAGCAGATCGTCGGCCACGTGTGGGCCGGGGCGGTGGTCGCCGGGGCCCGCGCCGGCGCCCTGCTGCTGCTGCTCCCGTTCGGCGCCCTCGGCGTGGTGCTCGGCGCCCTCGTGTTCTTCATCCCCGGCCGCGCGATCGCCCGCGCCGGCCGCCGCATCGACGCCCTCATCGCCCGCCTCGACGAGTTCAACCGCACCCTCGAGCAGCAGGTCGTCGAGCGCTCCTCCGAGCTCCGCGCCAAGGAGCAGCGCCTGCGCGAGCTGTCGTCCCGCGCGGTGCTGCTGCAGGAGGCCGAGCGCCGGGTGATCGCCCGCGAGCTCCACGACTCCGCCGGCCAGGCCCTCACGGCGATCCGCATCAACCTGCAGATCATCGCCCAGCTGTCCGAGCTCGCGGCCAGCAAGCCCGACGCCGCCGCCCGCGTGGCCGGCCTGGCCGCCCGCACCCTGACGATCACCGACGCCACCCTCGAGGAGATCCGCCGCGCCGTCAGCATGCTGGGCCCCGCGATCCTCGACGACGTCGGCCTCGTCGCCGCCATCCAGCGCCTGTGCGACGACTTCGGCGAGCGCTCCGACCTCCGCATCGACTGCGACCTCGCGCCCCTGCCCGACAAGCTGACCGCGGCCCTCGAGAGCGTGTGCTACCGCGTCGCCCAGGAGGCCCTCACCAACGTCGCCCGCCACGCCAACGCCTCCCACGTGCGCGTCGCCCTGGCACTGACCCCGGGCGTCGTCCACCTCGAGATCGCCGACAACGGCCAGGGGTTCACCCCCGGACCTCGCCCCGGGGGATCTCCGGGTGGCCGCGGACTCGTCGGTATGCGCGAACGCGTGGAATTGCTCGGCGGGACCCTGCGCATCACCACCACGCCGGGCGCCGGCACCAGCGTCACCGTCGACCTGCCGCGGGTCACCCTCAGCGAGGACGGCGACGACACCGCCGTCGTGGTCGCGTGATAGAGTCCCGCGGATGTCCGCCGTGAAAGCACCCATCCGCGTCGTCCTCGCCGAAGATCACACGATCGTGCGCGAGGGCCTGCGTGCGCTGCTGGACGTGCGCGACGACATCGTCGTCGTCGCCGAGGTCGCCGACGGCCGCGCCGCCGTCGAGGCGGCCGACACCCACAAGCCCGACGTGATGGTCATGGACCTCGGCATGCCCGAGCTCAACGGCGTCGACGCGACCCGCCAGATCCGCAAGGACCACCCCGACGTCCAGGTGCTGATCCTGTCGATGCACTCCGGCGAGGAGTACGTGCGCCCGGCCATCCGCGCCGGCGCCAGCGGCTATTTATTAAAGGGCTCGGGCCTGTCCGACCTCGTCTCGGCGATCCAGGCGGTCGCGCGCGGCGACGCGTTCTTCAGCCCCGCGATCGCGAAGATCGTCCTCCACGAGTCGCGCCGCACCGATCGCCCGGCCAAGGACCCCGCGCCCGGCGACGCGCTCACCAACCGCGAGCGCGAGATCCTGCAATTGGTCGCCGAGGGCAAGTCCAGCCCGGAGATCGCCAAACAGCTGCAGCTCAGCGTCAAGACCGTCGAGGGCCACCGCGGGCGCATCATGGCCAAGCTCGACGTCCACCACGTCGCCGGCCTCGTGCGCCACGCCATCCGCATCGGCCTCGTGTCCGCCGACACTTAGACGCGAACGTCACCCGTGGATCCACCTGAAGTCGTGACAGGTGGAACCGCCGTAGAGGCCGCGAGCGACCTCCTCTAACGTGCCCCCTCGGATCTCCGGCGTCGCGTACGTGCGTCGGGTCGATGTCCGATGGCTGAAATCGCTCTCACGGGTGGCTTGCATGAAATCCTCGAACCCTGTCTTTTCCCTCGTCCTCACGCTCACAGCGCCGCTGCTCGCCGGCTGTCCCGCGGACAACCCCGGCGACACCAACGACACCGAAGCGACCGGTGACACCAACGGCACCGAGCCGACCAGTGGCACCCCGACGTCGACCCAGCCCGTGATGGACTGCTCGATGATCATGATCGCCACCCCCGAGGCCTCCGAGCTCGCCTGCCAGCCGCTCGCGTCCGACTACAAGCCCCGCACCGACCCCGACAACGACGGCTGGGCCGCCTGCGTCGGCGACGAGTACCCCTACGTCCAGGTCGAGGCCGGCACCCCCGGCTCCGCCGCCCGCATCGACGCCTACGTCGAGATGGCCAAGCTCCTGTGGGACAACCCCGACGAGCCCACCGCCGAGGACTTCACCGCCGCCCGCGACCAGTACGTCATCCCCGAGGGCCTCGAGTCCCGCCTCAACCGCCGCGAGGACCTGCACTACCCCGGCATCCCCGAGGCCGAGTGGGACCCGCAGGTCGACAGCGACAAGCAGTGCACCGTCGCCGCCCTCGCCGAGAAGTACCCCGAGCGCTGCGTCGGCCCCCAGAAGCTGAAGCCGATCATCGAGGCCGCGTTCGCCGCCGGCCAGTCCGGTGAGGGCGACGCCCGCGTCCACGCCGCGGAGATCCGCGCCGCCATCGACTGGTTCCTCTGGCTGTCCGTGCACAAGGAGGCCGAGACCTGCGGCTCCGCCAAGGCCGCCGACTGCGACTCCTGCTGGGCCTACTACACCGGCCTCGAGCCCATCGAGAGCGGCAAGGCCTTCTCCGCCGACGTGCTCGCCCAGAGCAAGGAGACCCACGAGCGCATCTGGGACGGCATCCGCGCCGTCCGCTGCTGGCGCGACCTCTACAACGAGGGCGGCACCTACCCGCTGTTCTCCGAGCTCGACCAGGCCGCCATCGACCAGTTCGACCTCGGCTGGGAGCAGCTCGACCAGGCCCTCCACCGCGGCATCGCCATCGTCGTCCGCGGCCACGCCGAGGCCTACCTCGACGCGCTCTGCGGCACCGGCAGCGCCTACCAGCCCGCCGCCTGGGCCTACCTGTCGCTCCTCGGCCCGGCCCTCCAGCGCGAGGCCGAGGAGCGCGACCCGACCAACGCCGCCGTGCTCGAGGCCCTGTGGAAGACGTCCGAGCCGACCGCCCAGGAGGTCGCCGACGGCATCACCGCGATCGACGCGATCTTCCCGTGCCCGTGACGCACCCGTAGGCGAGCCGTTCGACGCAAGCAGAGGAGCCGGGCCCATCGACCCGGCTCCTCTTCTTCGTCAGTAGGCGGAACAGGTTTCGAACCTGCGACCCGCGCCTTGTAAGGGCGCCGCTCTACCGCTGAGCTATCCGCCTGCGGAGGCCGGCGAACCTAACACAGAAGATCGGGCAGTTGCCGCAAGATCGTGCGCTCCGCGGCGGCCAGCCCGGCCAGCATCTCGGCCACCGTGGCCTCGCCGTGCGGCCGCAGCTCCGGCGCCAGCGCGGCCAGCGGCGCCAGCACGAAGTCCCGCCCGCGCAGCTCCGGGTGCGGCAATTTTAATGATTCGCTCGCCCGCTCGACCCCCGGCCACACCAGCACGTCGAGGTCCAGCGTGCGCGCCTCCCACCGCGTCCGCCGCGTCCGCCCGTGCGCCAGCTCGACCGCCTGCATGCCCGCCAGCAGGTCCTCCGGCGCGAGCCCCGTGTCGAGCGCCACCGCAGCATTTAAGTAGGGCAGCTCCGAGGGCCCCAGCGGCCGCGTCTCGAACACCGGCGAACACCCGACCACCACCGTGCCCGCCAGCGCCCCCAGCCCGACCACCGCGCTCCGCAAGGTCGCCAGCCGATCCCCGAGGTTGCTCCCGAGCCCGACATACACCCGCGCCGCCTCGCTCACCACGCCCCCCCGCCGCGAACCACCCGACGCGTCGCCGCAGCGAGACGCACCACCCGAGCCTCACCACAACGACTCGTCGCCTCCGGACGAGCCCCGCGAACCGCATCACGACGACTCGTCGCCACCGGACGAGCGGTGCGAACCGCACCACGACGACTCGTCGCGTCCGGACGAGCGGTGCGAACCGCACCACGACGACTCGTCGCGTCCGGGCGAGCGGTGCGAACCGCACCACGACGACTCGTCGCGTCCGGGCGAGCGGTGCGAACCGCACCACATCGGGTCTGCGTCGCCACAGTCGGCCGCCCGTCGTCCTCGAGGTCACGCGTCGCGCTCATCGCGTCACATCATCGGCGACTGCGCCACCCCGGTCTGCGGCGTCGCCCGCGTGACCTCGTAGGGCAGCACGACCTCGATCGGCACCTCGCGCGACATGCCCGCCCGCAGCACGCCCCGCCACACCTGACGCCGCGTCGCGCCGTCGTCGCCGCCCTCGATCGTCAGCGGCGCCGACGGGGCCGCGTCCGCCGGCCACAGCTCGGGCCCCGGCAGGTCGAAGTGCACCCGCCCGTCGAGGTCCGTGACCCCGCGCCCGCGGTGCGCCCCGAGCTGCAGCTCGATCTGCCGCCGGCTCGCCGGCAACGTCGGCGCCTCGCAGTCCGCCGCCGGCCCCGGCTGCAGCGCCACCTCCTCGCGGCGTTGCACCCGGTCGCGCGCCCGCACGCTGTCGTAGATGCCCGCGCCGAGGGCCCCCATGCCGAGCCCCATGAACACCCCGCCGAGCGCGTAGCCCGTCTTCGGGTCGCGGTAGATCCGCCCGTCCTGGCGCGTCTGCACCGCGAACACCTCCGGCTCGGCGAAGCTCAGCACCGCCAGCCCGAGCAGCACCGCCGCCGCCGCGTACTCGAAATAGATGCCCGCGTCGGCCCGCCGCACGTCGGTCAGCTCCCGCGTCACCGCGACCCGCAGGGCCTGCTGACAGTGCCGGTGCTCGACCAGCTCGATCGACAGCGAGTCCCCGCGCTGCAACCACCGCGCCTCGAGCTGCCGCTCGGTCACGCGGCTCTGGACCTCGAGGGTGCGCCCGCCCGGCAAGGTCCGCACCGTCTGGTCGCTCGAGATCGTCGCACAGCCCATGCCGGCGCACACCGCAACGCAGAGCAGGCGACCTCCCCGCAAGTTACACCGCGACCTGCGTCCCCAGCTTCGCCCCCACGACCCGCGCCACCGTCCCCATCAGCTCGTCGCCGGTCCGCCTGGCCACCCAGCGCCCGCCCTCGTCGTCGAAGTGCCAGGCCGTGGTGCCCGCGGCCATCCAGATCTGCCGGGCCGCGCTGTGCGCGTTGATCACGTAGCGCGCGCCGTCGGCGAACCCGATCGTCAGCACGTCGCCCGCGAGCTGCACGTCCATCCGCTCGTCGTCGACCTCGCCGAGCGCCGCGTCGATGCGGGCCAGCGCCTTCGCCGAATTTTTGAAGAAATCGCTGCTGTCCATGGCGCACTCCCTCGCTCAGTCGGCTTTGGCTTCCGGCGCCACGGCCTCGCCCGCGGGCGGGGCGGGCGGCGGGGCGGCGGGCGCCTTCACGTCGCTCGCCGGCGGCGCCTTGGCCTCGCCCTCGGGCGCCTGCTTGATGCCGTACAGCCGCTCGGCCTGCTCGGGCGTCAGCTCGACCACGTTGATCGACCCGCCGCCCGGCAGCGGACGCGTCGTCGTCGCCGCCTTGATCTCCGCCTCGGCCCTGGCCTTGTCCGCGGCGGCCTGCTGCTCCGCCTCCTGCTCGGCGTTGCACTTCTTGATCGCGCCCCAGCCGAAGTACAAAAACAGCGGCCCGAAGATCAGCACGCGGATGAGGAGCGCCTTGCGCGACATGCCTCGACTTTGCAGCAGCCCGACCGCGAGGGTCAAGGCACCGACCGGAACGGCTGTGCGCGCGAGTTTGTCGCCTCCATGCGACTGTCCGGGTGCAGCGTTGCCCCGCCCCGGGTCACCTCCAGGGCCACGCTGGCCCGCCGCGACAGCGTCACGAACCCCTCGCAGGTCGCCGTCGGGCTCTTGTCGGGCGACAACACGATCGTGCCCGCCGCCACCGTCGCCTCGCCGTCGTCCGCCTCCTCGAGCTCGACCGGCGCCTCCAGACACTGCTCCCCGTCGATCTCGTCGGCGACCCGCAGCGTCAGCGTCGCCCCCGCCGGCCCGGGCGGCGCCCACGCGACCGCCAGCTCCTCGGCCCGCTTCAGCTTCGCGTCGGCCTCCGGCGCCGAGATCGCGAACCCCGGCGCGTCGACCTCCGCCGCGAACTCGCTGGCGCCGTCGCCCTCGTGCCGCAGCGTGTGCACGACCGGCCCGGTCCGCGTCTCCGAGGCGACCTCGGCCTCGTACACCACCGCGCCGCTCGGCCGCTTGACCCCCGCGAGCGCGGCCCCGTCGAACGTCAGGCTGTCGCCGGCGCACAGCCTGACCGGGATCGAGTCGTCGCCCTCCGAGGCGCGCCGCAGCGCGACCTCGACGCGCGCCCCGTCGCCGTCATCGGTGAGCGAGACGACCACGAGCACCTCGTCGGTGAAGTCGACGCACGCCTCCGAGCCCGAGCACCCGGCCAGCAGACAAAGCCCGATCCACCCGGCCCGCATGCCGCGATCCTACCCCCACAGCCGCGGCTTGACGACCGCCATGATGACCATGAGCACGAGCGGCAGCACGGGGACCTCGTTGATCATGCGGCACTGCCGCGAGGTCAGCAGGCAGCGCCCGGACTCGAGGTCGCGCCGGACCTTGCCCGCGTAGAAGTGATACCCGAGCAAGACCGCCAGCCCGAGCATCTTCACGTGGAACCACGGCTGCGCGAGGTAGTGCCCCGGCATCTGCGCCCACAGCAGCGCGCCGAAGGTCGCCGCGAACACCATCGACGGCCAGCAGATCGCCCGGTACAGCTTGCGCTCCATGACCGCCAGCACCGCGGTCACCTCGGGCTTGCCGTGGTTCTCCACGTGGTACACGTACAGGCGAAAAATATAGAAGAGCCCGGCGAACCAGGTGATGACGCCGATGATGTGGAAGGCGCGCAGCCAGTGGTAGTCCACGGCCGGCAGTCTAACCCAGCCTCACGTCCCCGGCGTGTGCCCGAACAGCGCGATGTGCTGGCGCTCGCCGAGCCGGTAGCCCCGCTCGACGCACGCCGCGACCAGCGCCTGCATGCTCGCGACCAGCGCCGCCGGGTCGACGCACTCCGGCATCAGCAGCACCCGCCAGCGCTCGCTCGCTGGCACCGCCAGCGTCGCCAGCAGCCCGTCGATCTCCCGCAGGTCGGCCGCGGCCGCGTCGGCCCGGACCACGAACTTCAGCTGCCACGCGTACGCCGCCAGCAGGCGGGCCAAGACGGCGGCGTCGAGCCGCAGCCGCTCGTGCCGCTCGGCCAGCGCCGGCGCCCGCCGCCACGGCGTGCTGTGGGCCAGCTTCGGCGACAGCGACAGCAGGTCGCACTCGAGCCCGTCGAGCCACACCGTGCCCGCGGTCTCGACGGTGATGTGGTGCCCCGCCGCCCGCAGGCGCCGACTGAGCTGCGCGACCCCGGGGAACAGCAGCGGCTCGCCGCCGGTCAGGACCACGTGCCGCGGCCCCGCGGTGCAGAACGCCACCAGCTCGTCGATGGAGATCTGCTCGCCCCGCGGGTCCCACGACGTCTCCGGCGAGTCGCACCACGTGCAGCGCAGGTTGCAGCCGGCGACCCGGACGAACGAGCTCGGCACGCCGACGAGCGAGCCCTCGCCCTGCAGCGAGACGAACCTCTCCCGGATCTTCAGCGAGCCGCCCACGCGGGGTCCATACCGCACGCGCGCCGCCGGTGCTACCCTCCCGGCCCCATGCAGACCGCGCGCACCAAGATCGTCGACGTCCTCCGCCAAGAGCCGCCCCGCGCCGGCGTGCGGGTCAAGGGCTGGGTCCGTACGTCCCGCGACAGCAAGCAGGTGCTGTTCCTCGAGCTCAACGACGGCTCCTGCTTCGCCAGCCTGCAGGTCGTGTGTCCGTCGACCCTCGACAACTTCGACGGCCTGCGCCACGTCAGCACCGGCAGCTCGGTCGACGTCGTCGGCGAGCTGGTCGCCTCGCCCGCCGCCGGCCAGAAGGTCGAGCTGAAGGCCACGCAGGTCAGCGTCATCGGCCTCGCCGACAGCACTTTCCCGCTACAAAAGAAGCGCCACACCTTCGAGTTCCTGCGCACGGTGGCCCACCTGCGCGCGCGCACCAACACCTTCGGCGCGGTCTTCCGGGTGCGCAGCGCCCTGGCCCAGGCGATCCACCAGTTCTACCAGGACCGCGGGTTCGTCTACGTGCACACGCCGATCATCACCGCCGCCGACGCCGAGGGCGCCGGCGAGATGTTCCGCGTGACCACGATCGACGTCGACAAGCCCCCGCGCACGCCCGACGGCAAGGTCGACTGGCATCAGGACTTCTTCAGCAAGCCGACCTACCTCACCGTGTCGGGTCAGCTCAACGGCGAGACCTTCGCCCTCGGCCTCTCGGAGATCTACACCTTCGGCCCGACCTTCCGCGCCGAGAACAGCAACACCGCCCGCCACGTCGCCGAGTTCTGGATGATCGAGCCCGAGATGGCCTGGTGCGACCTCGACGACGACATGGACCTCGCCGAGGCCTTCGTTAAGCACCTCATGCGCACCGCCCTCGACCGCTGCGGCGAGGACCTCGCGTTCTTCAACGACCGCATCGACCCCGGATTGATTAAACGGCTCGAGCACGTGCTCGCCGCCGACTTCGAGCGCATGCCCTACACCGAGGCGATCAAGCGGCTCGAGGCGAGCGGTCAGAAGTTCGAGTTCCCGGTCCACTGGGGCGCCAACCTCCAGGCCGAGCACGAGCGCTACCTCACCGAGACGCTCGTCGGTCGGCCCGTGTTCGTCACCGGCTACCCGAAGGAGATCAAAGCCTTCTACATGCGCCGCAACGACGACGGGCGGACGGTCGCGGCCATGGACCTGCTGGTCCCGAAGATCGGCGAGCTGATCGGTGGTTCGCAGCGCGAGGAGCGGCTCGACGTGCTCACCGAGACCATCGCCCAGGGGCACCTCGACCCGGTGGACTACGCCTGGTACCTCGACACCCGCCGCTTCGGCACCGCCCCGCACGCCGGCTTCGGCCTCGGCTTCGAGCGCCTCGTCATGTACGTCACCGGCATGGAGAACATCCGCGACGTGATCCCGTTCCCGCGGACGCCGCGGACCTGCGAGTTCTGAGCCCTGGGGGCTCTGCGAGGCGAACAGGCTCGCCGGCCGCTGACCCGAACGCGGCTTGGCTCCAGGTGCCGCGCGTGGCCCTACGTCGCATGGGACCCCGACGGATCACCGTCGGGGGCCTCGTGTGGCCAGGAGCAACGCACATCGGCGAATGGCAGGAAAATTCGAAAAGCCCCTGGCTTCAGTCTGGCGCAAACGCTAGCCTTGGATTCGTGGGCACAAGCGGCCCTTTTGGCGGTGCAGACGAGGGGCAAGCAGAACGGAAACTAGGCCATGAAGGAACTCTCGAGACCAGCGTCCAAAAGTGCCGGCGAGTGCCGAGGTCGTCGAGGGGCCCTGAATTAGCCTTGAGGAAGGATTATCCCTATGTATCTGCGAAGGAACAAAGTTCGGTGTGGTGAGTCGCGGCGGACGTACCTGTCCATCGCGCACAACGTGTGGTGGTCGGGTGAGGGGAACAAGAAGGCGCAGAGCCGTCCCATCGTCGTGGCCAGCTTCGGGGTGGAGGATCAGGTCGACGTCGATCTGGCCCGCGACCTCGTGGCCGCGGTGGAGCGCTGCGCGCCCAAGTTCCAGGTCAAGCGCGGCGAGGGCAAGGATGCGACGATGCGCATCGCCCAGGAGATCCGCAAGATCGAGCCGTTCCTCAAGGTGCTCGCCAGCCGCAAGCTCGGCCTGGCTCAGCATCTGCCGCCGAATCCCGAGCGGGCCACCATCCTCGAGGCGCTGATCCGCGACAAGCTCAGCGACCCGACGGAGGCGTCGGTCGGAGCGCGTGAAGAGGCGATCCTTTCGAGCCTGAAGATGCACCTCTCGGCCTGAGCTGCCGGAGCCTCACGAGGCCACGAGGCCCCCGGTCGAGCAAGACGAGCGCGCGAGCCGTTGGCCCGCGCGCTCGGTCGTTTCGAACCTGAAATTTTCAGGCTCAGCCCTTCAGCAGCTCGAGGATGAGGCTGGCCGGCAGGGCGGCGCCGCCGTGGCGCGAGACGTACACGTTGCGGCCGCCGAGGCGGACGAGCGTGCCGGGTCCGAGGCGCGGGGCGAGCACCTCGAGCAGCTGGACCTTGGTGCCGCCGAGCTCGCCGGTCTGGGCACGCTCTTCGAATTTGGCGCGGCTGAGCGGCTGGTTGTCGAGGAACACCTCGGACAGGAACTCGACGACGACGGCGAAGTCGAGCGCGCGGCCTTGCAGGCGGTCGCGGGTGGCCGAGGGCAGGGCGTCGGGCGCGTTGCCGTCGACCCGGGAGATCTGGAAGGGCCGCAGGATGTCGGTCTCGGACAGCTCGACGGGCAGGGTGACGACCGCGCCGAGGTCGTCCTCGACGAACCGGAGCTTGCGGGCGGCGTCGTTGCCGCGCTGGGAGATCTCTTGCTGTTCGGCGGCTTTCTCGGTCGCGCGGCGCTTGGCGTCCTCGGCCGCGCTCACGGACGGCGGGCGGTTGGCCTGCGCGGCGGGGCGGTTGGCCGGGGCGGGGCTGGCCGGGGCGGAGGGCTGTGCCGGTGGGGCGCCGAAGCCCTGGGTCAGGCTCGGCCCGCGGGCCGGCGGCGGCGGGGGCGGCTGGGGCTCGTCGTCGTAGGCCTCCTCGGGTTCGCCTTCGCCGCCGGCGGGCTGGCCGGCGAGCAGCATGAGGAGCTGCTGGTCGTTGCCGCGGGGCTCCATCAGCGAGAGCTCGACGCGCGGGCCGCCGGGGAAGCCCTCGGCGAGGTCGAGCGGGGAGATCCGCATCTGCTCGCACAGGCGAGCGACCGGCCAGTGGCCGCCCTTGCCGGGGGTGTCGTCGCGGTTGCTGTCGTCGGCGGCGATCGCCTGGCCGCGCTGGGCGACCAGGAAGCCCTCGCGGCGGTTCTCGCCGCTGCGCGCGTAGTACACGAAGCACTGGCGCGGGGTGACCTGGCTGACGACGAGCGCGAGGTCCTGGTTTTCGCGCCAGAACTCGGCCGGGTCGTCGCCGACGACGGTGCCGTGGATGCGCGCGAGCACCAGCGGGACGGCGGGGTGGCGGGAGATCTCGACGGTCGCGTCGAGGATGTTGCGGACCTTGCTGATCAGCACCTCGGCGAGGGCGGCGGCCAGCGTGGTCGGACGGAACATGTCGAGCGGGAACAGGATCCCGCCGTGGCTCGTGGGGGTCGTGGCTTCGGCTTCCATGAGGGGCCTCGCGGCGGAGCGGAGTTTATTAGCCCGGACCTAGAACTGCGAGGGAGAACTGCCAGCGCCCGCCGGCGAGGTCGACGGGGAAGCGCCCCAGCACCAGCAGCGAGCCGGCCGTGGCCGGGCACGTGTGTAATTCCTCGTGGGCGTTTTCCGCGCGGCCGGGGCTCCGCGTCCACGGCTGGCCGCAGGCGCCGGCCAGCTGCCTCAGGGCCTGGGCCAGCAGGTCGGCGCTGTCGCTGTCGGTCAGGTCGGTGGCCACGAGCCCGACCGTGGCCTTGCTGAGCTCGAGGGTCAGGGTGCGACCGAGCGGGTCGAGCGGCGCCTCGGGCTCGCAGCGGACGGCGACCTCGTCGTCGGCCACGTCCTCGGGCGGCTCGGCGCAGAGTTTTTTCATCAGGGTCGGCAGCGTCGCGGTGGTCGTGCCGAGCGAGAGCATGTCGGCGACCTTGACGGTGAAGCTGTAGAGCGACTTCCAGGCGGTCGCGTCGGCGGGGTTGGCGGCGGAGCCGTCCTTGTTGCGCTCGCCGGGAGCTTGGGCCTCGGCGGGGCGGCCCTTGGCGATCGCGGTCTTGAAGGCGTCGCGGGAGGCGCGGGTCTCGCGACCGGCGCAGCCGAGGCCGGCGAGGATCGCCAGGGCGAGGCAGCTTGCGCGCGGGGCGGACATCCCCGGGGAGTTAGCATCGTCGGCCGGGGACGACCAGATCCTCGGGGTTCGCGGGCGGGCGCGCCCGCGGGCGTCAGCGCAGGCGCGCGCCGCCGACGAACACGCGGGAGATCGGTGCCGCGGCGACCGGCGAGCAGCAGGGCGTCAGCGCAGGCGCACGCCGCCGACGAACACGCGGGAGATCGGTGCCGCGGTGCCGGCGAGCAGCAGGGCGTCGAGGGCGTGGGCGGGGTCGATGTCGGCCAGGGACGGGTGGGCGAGGTCGACGGTGCAGGCGTCGAACGGGGCGCCGACGCGGAGGCGGCCGAGGTCGGGGCGGCCGAGGGCGAGGGCGCCGCCGCGGGTGGCGATGTCGAGGAGCGGGCGGCCGACCTGGCCTTCGGGGCTGGTGAGGCAGAGGCGGGCGCGGATGCGCAGGCGCTCGTGCATCTCGAGCAGGCGGGCTTCTTGTATGAGGTCGACGATCGCGTTGCTGTCGCTGCCGAGGGCGAGGCGCACGCCGTGGCGCAGGTGCTCGCCGGCGGGGATGATGCCGTCGCCGAGGTCGGCCTCGGTGGTCGGGCAGGCGCACACGTGCTGGCCGGCGAGCGCGGCGAAGTCGGACGGCTCGAGGTGGATCGCGTGCACCGCCGTGAAGCCGCCGGGGCGATCGAGGCAGCCGGTCGCGGCGAGCAGCGCGGTCGGCGTGAGGCCGTGCTCGGCCTGGCACTCGGCGTTCTCTTGCGGCTGCTCGGACACGTGAGCGTGCAGCGGGAGGCCGTGCGCGTGGGCGTAGGCGGCGAGCTCGCGCAGGGCCTCGCGGGGCGCGGCGCGCACGCTGTGGGGGGCGACGCCGAGGCTGACGCCCTCGTCGCGGAGGATGTCGAGGCGGCGCAGGTAGGCGTCGACCGAGGCGTCGCAGAAGCGGCGCTGTTCGGGCAGCGGCGGGCGCCCGGCGCCGGCGCGGGCGTAGAAGACCGAGAGCAGGACGAGGCGGATGCCGACGCTCGCGGCGGCGCGGATCACCTGGCGCGAGAGCTCGTTGGGGTCGGCGTAGGGGCTGCCGTCCGGGTTGTGGTGGAGGTAGTGGAACTCGCCGACGCAGGTGATGCCGGCGCGCAGCATCTCGGCGAAGCAGGCGCGGCTGACCGAAAAGACAGCCTCGGGGTCGAGGGCGCCGGCGGTCCGGTACATGGCCTCGCGCCAGCTCCAGAAGCTCGACGGGTCGTGCGCGCCGCGGCGGTGGGTGGCGCCGCGGATGGCCCGCTGGAACGCGTGGCTGTGGGCGTTGACGAAGCCGGGGATGAGCAGCGCGCGGCCGAGGTCGTGCACGATCGGCGGGGCGTCGGCGGGGCGGCCGGCGGCGGTGCGCACGACGAGGCCGGCGCGGTCGACCTCGACGTACGGGCTCGCCACCCACTCGTCGCCGAGCAGGCCGTGGGCGGCGAGGTAGCCGATGTTGTGGGCCTCGAGGGTCACGGCGCGTGGTCCGGCTCGCGCGTGCTGTCGGCGAGCGGGTCGATGGGGTGATGAGGCTTCGCGGGGCTCACTTGACGGGCTTCGCGGGGGCGGCCGCGGGGGTTGCTGTCGGGGCGGCGGGGGGCTTCGCGGCGGCGGGGCCCGCGGAGTCGCGGAAGTAGAGCTTGCGCTCGGGGAAGTCGAAGGTGACGCGGCGGGTGGTGATGATCTCGAGGCCGATCATGCCGTCGATGCGGAACTGGTCGGAGCTCTCGCCCTGTTCGAAGTAGCCGTAGGCGCCGCGCAGCTTCTCGGCGGTGAGCAGCTCGTCGATGGTGAACTCGGCGACGTCGACGATGGCCGGCTGGTCGCGGCGCAGGGCCGGCGGGCCGATGCCGGAGCGGGCGTAGGCCTTGCTGGTGGCGGTCATGTCGACGCCCTGCATGCCGGTGTTGATGAGGAACAGGCCCTCGGCGCCGTTCATCTGGCCGAGCACGTAGACGAAGTTGGTCTCGTGCAGCCACATCGGCGTCGCGCCGGCGCCGCTGCGGTTGGCGGCGAGCTCGGCCTTGCACTTCGGGACGCCGTGGACGAGCGAGAACTTCTTGGCGGGGACGTCGAGGGTGGCCTGGAACTGCTCGAGCACGCGGACGCCGATGACGGCCCCGGCGAGGCGCGTGCGGCCGCCGGACATCTGGGCCAGGGTCTCGCTGGGGAACACGTCGACGGGGATGTCGGTGATGGTCGCGCCGCCGATCTTGAGCGCCGGGACCTGCGAGTGGCCGATCTCCCCCTGCTCGCCGAGCGGCGTGCGCGAGCGGATCGGCAGCTTCAGCTTGGCGGCGAGCTCGGTGTCGACGATCACGTCGGCGGCCCCGGTGTCGATCAGCGCGAGCGTCTTCTCGCCGGCGAGCTCGACCTCGATGAGCGGCGGGGTGTTGGCCTCGCGCACGACCGGCAGCTCGGTCTGGCAGCCGTCGCCGGCCATCTTGACGACCAGCGGCTTGCCCACGAACGTGCGGTAGCGGCTGGCGAGCGCGGCGTTCTGCGGGCCGAGCTGGTCGAGCGCCCTGGCGACGCCGACGAAGTCGCGGGTGTGGCTGCGGATCCACGCGCGCTGGGCGGTGACCAGCTCGGGGCGCACGCCGGCCTTCTCGGCGCGGGTCAGCAGGCCCTCGGCGTCCTTGTAGCTGGCGGTGAGGACGCGGTAGCGGGCGAGGATCCACAGCGCCTCGCTCTCCTTCGGGTCGAGCTTCAGCGTGGCCTCGGCGGCCTTGCCGGCCTCGTCGAAGTGGGCGGCGGCCCAGGCGGCGCGGGCCAGCACGAGCTGGGCGTCCTTGTCCTTGGGGGCGGCCGCGGCGGTCTCGCGGGCGGCGGTCAGGGCCTCGAGCACGGCGTCCTTGGCCCGCTGCGGCGCGGGGACCTTGGGCACCACGAAGGTCTCCTCGGGCACGGGCTGGTGGTCGACGCGCTGGGTGGTGAACACGACCTCCTGGGCGCGCTTGTCGACCTGGTTGATGAGGCGGATCTTGTGGGCGACCTGCACGCCGTCGATCGGGCGGTAGTCGTCGTAGAGGACGTACTGCTTCAGGACCTGGTCGTTGACCTTCTCCTCGAGCACTTCTTCGCGCAGCAGGCCGGTCGAGCGGTCGAACCACAGCACCTTCTCCTGGGCGTCCTTCAGGGTCCAGCGCACGCCGTCGAGCACGCGCGGCTGGCCCTCGTGGTCGGTGGTCCGCGCCGGCTCGAGGGCGATCTTCACGTCGCGCTTGCCGAGGTCGAGGTACCAGTGCAGGTTGGCGTCCTCGCGGGAGATCGCCGACTCCTCGGCGTCCTCGAGCACCAGCACCCCGCCGCGGTACTGCCAGCCCTGCTTGCCGTCGTAGCCCTGCTCCTCGATCTGGTTCTCGATCACGGTGCGGCGATACAGCCGCGGCGCGGTGGTCGTCGACAGCGTGAAGTTGCCGATCTTCTCCTCGCGCCGGCAGTCGGCGTCGGCGTCGGTGCAGCCGGTCTCCGGCAAGAATGTCATGCGCGCCTCGACGGTGCGCTGGGTGATCTCCCGCAGCTTGGGCTCGCCGCCGAGGGCCAGGATGAAGCGGCCGAGCACTTCCTGCGCGCTCGCCGGGGCCTTGTCGGCGCCAGGCTCGTCGGTCCCGTCGGTCGGCACCTTCAAGCAACCGGCGAGCGCGCCCGTCGCGAGCACGCAGGTCAAGAACAGGCCGGTGCGGGCCGTTAACGGGCGGCGGGGGCGTGACATGGGCGGGAGAGTGCCGCAGCCTCGCCCCTGGCTCAAGTCGCTCGCACGCGGCGGCCGGCTGCTTCCCGCGCCGTGCCCGCCGGTGAAGCTGGTAGGCTTCTCCGCGGTGGCAGGGCAGCACGGGCGAGCAGGATTGGCGCTGATGCTGGCGCTGGCGGCCGGACCGGCGGCGGCGAAGGAGCCTCGCGCCAGCGGGATCGGTGCGCCCGCGGCGGGGCCGGCGGATGCGGGGTGCGCCGCGATCGTCGCCCGGGAGCTGCAGGCCGGGGAGCTCGTGGCCGCGGAGCGCTGCGAGGCGGAGCGCCGCGAGGCCCAGCGACAGCGGCTGCGGGCGGCGTCGCGGCCGCGTCCGGCGTTCGGGCTGGTCGAGCGCACGCGCGGGGGCGTGACCAAGGTGTTGCTCGTGGTCTCGGAGGCCCGCGGGTGCACCGGCTGGCCGCTGCGCCTGCCGGGACGGCGGGTGCTCGGGCTCTATGAGGCGAAGGCGGCGGGCTGCTGGGTGCGCCGGTACTCCGGACCGGTGACGCTGTCGGGGGTGCTGCCGGACGGACGGCGCGTGGCGGGCGTGCACTCGGCGCGGGCCGACGGCGACGGGCGGGTCGAGCTCGACCTGCTGCAGGTCGACGCCAGCCTGCGCCGACGCGGGCAGCCCGGGCTCGACGCCTATGCGCGGCTCGAGATCGGGAAGGATGCATGGGCCGGCGTGGTCGACCTGGCGACGATGCGGGCGCAGCTCGCGGACCACCACGCGGCGTGGGTGCAGCGCGGGCGCGGGGTGCCGGCGCTGATGGTGGTGCGCCACCCGGAGCACGCGAGCGCCGATAAAATTCGGGCGCTCGCGCTCGAGGCGGCGCTGCGCCGGCAAGAGGTCGATTTTAAGAGTGTGAAGCGCGGCGAGCTGGCGGCGCGGCGGTTCCGCGAGCGCTATCCGGTGTCGCCGTATCGCCAGCTGCTGCAGGAGAAGGCCGAGTGACGCGGCGACTGCGGGTGCACCTGGCGCTGATCGACGCGGGCGTGGCCCCGGTGGTGGACCGCTACCGGGCGCACATCCAGTGCCGCGCGGGCTGCAGCGAGTGCTGTCATCAGAGCTTCCGCGTGTCGGAACTCGAGGGCGCGCTGCTGCGCGAGGGGCTGGCGGCCGCGCCGGCGGAGGTGCAGGCCGACGTGCGCGCGCGGGCGAAGAACTATGAGGCGGGGCAGGCGTGTCCGGTGCTGTCGGCAGCGGGCGAGTGCCGGCTGTACGCGCACCGCCCGCGGATCTGCCGCAAGTACGGCATCCCGCTGTGGCACCCCGATCGTCCGCACGAGCTGAAGACGTGTCGGCTCAACTTTCGTGACGTCGAGGACCTCGAGGCGGAGCTGATCGTCGAGCCGCAGGCCGAGTGGGCGGCCGACTGGATCTCGCTGCGCGAGGAGCTCGCGCTCGGGCCCCAGGACAACCGCACGATCGCCGAGTGGCTCGCCGAGTGAGTTCTCCAGGGCCTCCGCCCGCCCGTGGTGGTTGAAACTCGGCCCAGGACCGCGACCGGCGTCGTGGGCCGAGCTTCTTGGCAGTGCGAAGAAGACCGACGAACCGGCGCGACGTCGGGGACATCACGCGCGGCTCGGCGAGTCGCTTCAGCGAGGATCAGGGCGAGGGCGGCGCCTCGGCCGGGGCCGCGGGCGGCTCGGCCTTGGTCGGCGCCTCGGGCTTGGCGGGGGCCTTCGCCGGGGCCTTGGCGGGCGTCTCGGCCTTGGTCGGCGGCGTGACGGGCTGAGCGGGCTGGCCGGGCGGCGTTGCGACCGGCTGCGCGGGGTTGGTGCCCGGGGCGGCGTCGGGCGGGGAGATCGGCGGAGCGCCGGGCACGACGATCGGCCGCGGCGGGAGGCCGTCCGGGTCGAGGGTCTGGCCAGGCTGGAGCATCGCCGGGTCGGAGCGCTCGACGTTGGGCGGGAGGCGCGACGAGCGGCGGAGGTTCGGCGTCATCGGCGGGGGGATCGCGCCGGGGCGCTGGATCATGCCCTGGGGGCGCTCCTCGTGCATGCCGACGTAGTCGATCTTCGCGGCGCCGCCCTCGTGGACCAGCTTGAAGGCGAGGATGTCGAAGTTGTCGTTGCTGATGTAGAAGCACCACATCGGCTCGGCGCCGTTGCGCACGTAGACGGTCGCGGCCGGCATGATCGGCGGGCAGCTGAGGTTCTCGTTCTTCTCGAAGCGGGCGGCGACGGTCCGCAGGGCCTCGAAGAACGCCTGACCGCCGTCCTCGTGGATCGCCCGGGCGTCGGGCTCGCGGCGATCGGGCACGCCCCAGCGGGCCTGCTCGGTGAACAGGTCGAGCGCGCGGGCGCGGTTGTCCTGCGCGGCGAAGGTCAGCAAGGTGGTGACCATCTTCTTGCTGTTGGTCGGCAGGGTGAACGTCTGCAGGTCCTCGACGCGCGGGGTGTACTCGGTGGTGTCCTTGGGGTCCTTGGGGCCCTCGGGGCGCTCGCGGCGGTCGACGTAGTTGTCGAGCAGGCTGCCCTCGGCGCTGCCCTCGAAGGTGCCCTGCGGGGTCGGTCGCGGGGCGGGCGCCGCGGCGGCGACGGGCCGTTCGGGCGGCACTTTGCCGAGGTGGTGCTTGGTCTGGAACTGGCACCCGCCGAGCGCGACGAGGCCGGCTCCGAGGACGAGCGAAAAGGGGAGAACGCGAGCCATGGCCGACTCTCTTAGACCGACGCGCGCCGATGAGCAAGCGCACGGGATGAGAGGATGCTCGGCATGGCTCAGCGCGAAGTCCGCGTCGGCGGTTGTTCCACCCGGAAAAACCCGGCTACGATGCACGCCGCAGGGCGGTGGACAGAAGAGCGACAAGCATCGACGCGTCGGGGGCCCGCCGACGGGGGCGACGACGAGGCACTTCGGGCTCGGCGGCCCGGGGCCTGGCCGCGCTCGTGGGGCTGATCGCGGGCTGCTCGAGCGAGTCTGCGGGCGCGCCGGTGGCCGGGGACGCGACGCCCGAGCCGGGGCGCGGGGCGATCGTGCCGGCGTCGACGCGCGACATGCCGAGCCTCGCGGCCGACGCGGGGCCGGGCCCCTCGCCGCGGCCGGCGGTGCACGAGGCCCCGCCGGCGAGCCCAGACTCCGCGCCGCCGAGCGATCCGCGGGCCGTGCCCGCGAACACGCCGGCCCACGTGGCGCGGGTGTTCCAGCGGTTGCCGGTGGCGATCCACGACGGCCCGCCGCTCGGAGCGATCGGCGAGACCGGGATCCACGTCGACAAGATCTGGCTGGGCTCGGCCTACGAGAAGGACGGCTGCTCCGGCGAGGCCGCGACCTTCTCGCTGGCCAGGCACGAGCAGGTCAACGTGTGCTTCCGGGTGGTCCACGCGCGCGAAGAAGAAGCCGTCGAGGTCGAGTGGGTCAAGGACGGGGCGCCGTTCCGCCGGCGCGCGGTCAACATCCCCGACCTCCACGCCTACCGCTCGCGCGCGTGGCTGGTGCTGCGCCGCGAGTACATCGGCAGCTGGCAGGCGCGCGTGCTGTCGGCCGACCAGGCCCCGCTGGCGACCATCGCGTTCACGGTGACCCCGTGAGGTGGTGGGCCCCGCTGGCCGGGTTGCTGGCGTTCGGGACATGTCTCACGGGACAGGCCCAGGAGCCGCCCCCGCTCGAGGCCGAGCCGGTCGAGCCGCCGCCGACGTGGAAATTTAAGCTCGCGGACCGGCCGGTGAAGGTGGTCGTGCTCGCGGGCTCGATCGGCGCCTGGCCGAAGCAGCCGTACGCGGCGCGGCTGCAGCAGATGTGCCGCAACGTCGAGGTCAAGAACCTGTCGAAGGTCGGGTTCGGGGCGTTCGCGCTGCGCCAGCGCTTCAAGCAGCAGGTGCTCGACCGCCTGCCGCAGCTGCGCGCGCCGGGGCAGGAGCTGTGGCTGGTGTTCCAGGGCGGGCTCAACAGCGTGGGCACGCCGCAGCGGACCAACCACGACATCCGCGAGATGTTCGTGCTGGCCCACGCGAAGGGCTTCAAGGTGGTCGGGCTGACGCTGACGCCGTGGGGCGAGGAGACCGACAAGCGCTGGGCCGGGCTGGCCGGGCTGAAGTACCTGCGGGCGACCACGCGGGTGGTCGACTTCGTGCTGGGCGCGCTGAGCCCGGCGGACGCGCTGGGGGAGTTCACGCGCAAGCGGACGGGCGGCGCGGAGGCGGCGTGGCAGGCGGACGAGCTGGCCGACGTCGCGGTCGACCTGTACCGCTCGGCGCTGCGGGCGACCGACGCGGCGCTGCGAGACCCGGCGCCGCTCGAGAAGGCGCTGACGCGCGACCGGGCCTGGCAGGCGGCGCACGCCGGCCTGACCCCGGAGGCGCGGGCGGCGGCCCAGCAGGCGGAGGTGGCGCTGGCGGCCGAGATCCCGCGGTGGTTCATGCGGAGCGAGCTGCACTCGTTCGATCACATCCACCCGAACGCGGAGGGGCACCGGCTGATCGCCGAGGCGGCGTGCCCGAGTCTGCCGGCGAGCTGGGGGTGCGAATGCCCGACCACACCGGCGAGCCAGACGGGCACGCCGCCGCAGACCCAGCCCGCCCGGCCGCAGCCGCCGCGCGAGCAGCCGTCCGTGGACCTGCTACTGTTGCTCTACCCGCCGTGGCTGCGTGAGCTGCTCGGCGGGTGAAGTCGAAGCGACCATGTCCGACGATCCGATCCAGCTGGCGATCAACATCCTTGCCCTCGTCCTTGCGGTGATCGCCGGGCTGTGGTTCGGCAAGATGCTCGGCGAGAGCAGCAACGAACGCGCGAAGGACGGCGCCCCGCGGCGCAGCTTCGGCAAGACCCTGCAGGCCGCGGCCACCACGTCGATGGTGCGCCTGTGGCAGTGGCGACGGGCCCGCGCCAAAGAGGCCGAGCGCAAGAAGCGCGAGTCGGGCCAGAGCTGACCCGACCGACGCCGCGCTGTCAGCCGACCGAGTCGGCGGCGGCCTTGTTGTCGCGGTCGAGCCGGCGCCAGCGCAGGACCACGAAGATCGTCGCGCCGAGCAGGGCGAGCGGGACGTAGGGCGCGCGGTTGGGGTCGCGGCCGCGCTTGTGCTGGGCCTCGATGCGCTTGTCCCAGTCCTTCTTGCGCTGCTTGTGCCAGGCCTTGAACTCGCCGTCCTCGAGCAGCGGGAGGCCGTGGCGGGCGCGGATGGCGTTGGGCAGCTGGGCGTTGACCTCGTCGCACTTGCTGGTGTGCTCGTGGCGCGAGGTCTGGTTGCGCAGGAGGCGTTCGGCGGGGTCGTAGGGGCCCTTCTCGGCGACTTCTTCGGGCGTGGGGATGAGGTACGAGACGCGCACGAGGTCGACCTGCGCGGGCGCGTGGCCGCCGTGGTCGAGGGCCCACTGGCGGCAGATGTAGCGGGCGTGCCACTTCTGGTACCACTCGCCCTTGCCGCCCTCGGCGCCGATGATGCGGCGGTTGATCTTGCGCAGCCGCGTGTAGAACACCCACGGGATCGGGCGGTTGTCCGGGTGATACACGTCGGTGTTGAGGTCGTAGACCTGACCGTCGGTGTCGGTGACCAGCACGCGCATCATCAGGTTGTTGCGCGGCGGGTTGGGCGCGAACATCTTCCAGCCCTGGTTGGTCTGGGTGAACCGCAGCCACCACTTGAACGGGTCCTGGGCCCGCAGGCGCCACGAGCCGTTGCCGCTGCCGCCGAGGCAGTCCTTCTCCGGGAGCAGCCAGATCGCCACGCCGGTGATGTGATAGACGCACAGCGCGCTGGCGAGGAACCGGCCCATCGTCGCGTAGGCCCACGGCGGGCGCGCGCGGCCGGTCTGCGGGTCGATGCGGGTCAGCTGGTCGGCGCCGCGGCGGCGGGCGACCAGGATGGCGACGACGGTGAGGCCGAGGAACATGGCCCCGCCGGTCGCGCCCCACACCAGCGCGGGGCGCAAGGTGCTGCCCTCCTCGACGTTGTGGACGGCGGCGTAGACGCCGGCGACGGCGACCACGAGGGCGGCGCCGAGGGCCCAGCCGGGCACGGCGGCGGCGTCGCGGTGGAGGTGCGGGAGGGTGGCGTCCTCGGTCGGGGTCGGGGGCTCGCTGGCGCGGACCCAGCGGGGGAACAGGCGCGTGCTGATCGATCGCAGCAGGTGGGCGATCTCGCTGCCGTTGAGGAAGATGACGTACGTCGCCAGCGTGGCCGGCGTGAACCACCCGATGTTCATCATGACGATGAGGTGGGCGTGGAAGATGATGCCGAGGCTGAGCCAGACCCGCCGTCCGAGCAGCCAGGTGCAGACCCAGTCGGGCACCTCGGGGCGGCGCTTGCCGATCGCCACGATCGCGGCGACCACGACCATGCCGCCGATCCAGACCACCGGGAACCACCGCTGCCACTCGGCCAGGCTCCACCCGCCCGGCGGCGTGACCCGCGGGATGTGCACCGGCAGCGTGATCATGACGATGCAGCAGGCGGTCAGGCCGAACAGGACCCAGCACGCGCGCACGCACCAGCGCTGCCACACCGGCAGCAGCGTGCCGAGCCGCTCGCGGCGCATGAAGCGGCTGACCAGGCCGAGCACGACCAGCGGGAAGCAGGCCTCCCACCAGTGCACGACCCAGGTGTTGACGCGAAACAGGTTGGTGCCGAAGATCGACGACAGGTACTGCGGCTCGAAACGGTAGAAGTGGTCGAGGTTGAGGGCGTAGTAGAAGGCGTCGCCCTTGGCCCAGATCGAGCCGTTCTTGACGCTGCCGGTCGAGCAGTACAGGGCCGCGACCTGCAGGATCATCAGCATGCGCGGCCAGGCCGGGATGCGGCGGTAGATCGCCTCCAGCCCGCGCGGGTGGGCCGGGCTCGGCGGGGCGCCGGCGCCGTCGCCGGGCAGGCCGTGCTCGGAGAGGCGACCCTCACGCCGCAGCTTGCGGCAGCGCAGCCAGTTGTCGACGCTGTAGGCCTCGCCGCAGCGCGACAGGCACAGGTAGAACAGGAAGCAGCGGTAGACGTTCTCCGTGCCCTCCCAGAACACCTGGTTGCGCAGGATGATCGAGTTGAACAGGATGAAGGTCGCCCACTTGGCGTACTTGGTCTTGAAGCCGACGATGAAGCAGGTGCAGGCGACCCAGAACGCGACGAGGTGGGCCCAGAAGGCCGTCGGCGTGTCCCAGAAGAACAGCAGCGAGAACTTGGGGCCCTTCAAGAATTCAACGACGGCGGCCCAGTCGAAGAACCCGTAGGGCTCGCCGCCGAAGCCGTCGCCGAAGCCCTCGAACTGCTCCTTGGCGAACACCTGGCGCGCGACGTCGGTGAGGAACAGGCCCTCGTCGGTGAACAGGTAGGTGAAGAGCTCCCACAGGCCGTTGATGTTGGCCATGGTGACGAGCCCGAAGAGGACGCGGAACGCCGCGACCGCGCGCGGGTCCTCGGCGCGCAGGAACATGCGGCGCCAGGTCTCGCGGTGGAACACGCAGATCGCCGCGAACAGGGCGAAGCACAGCAGCATGAGCCAGCCGACGGTCGGCGCGAGCGCGAGCGCGTCGAGGTTGGGGACGGGCTCGTCGGACTTGGGCGCGGCCGCCAGCGGCGGGCCGAGCAGGGACGTGAGGGTGGCGAGCAGCATCCTACTTCCCCGAGGACTTGGCCGGCGGGGCCAGAGGGGCCGGCGAGCTCGCGGCGGTGGCGCCCGCCGCGGTGGTGGTGGTCCGCTTGGCGCCGGTCTTGGGGTCGGTCTTGCTGGTCGGGGTCGCGGGCGGGTCGAGGCGCTTGTCCCAGTTCTTCTTCTTCGACTTGATCCACGGCTTGTAGACCTTGTCGTCGATCTGCGGGATGCCGTAGCGGTTGCGGATGAAGTTGGGCAGCTGGCCCTGCACGGCCGTCGCGCACTTCTCGCTGTACTGCCGCTCCTCCTTGCCGGTCTCGTAGAGCAGCACCTCGGGCCAGTACCAGCCCTGGGCGGCCACGGTCTCGGGCGCCGGCATCTTGTAGGTGATCTTGAACAGCTCGACCTTCTGCGGCATCACCCCGCGGTGGGTCCGCGCCCACTCGCGGCACAGCCAGCGCGCGTACCACTTCTGGTACCAGTCGCCCTTGCCCGACTCGCCGCCGATCACGCGGCGGTTCATCTTGCGCATGCGGTCGTTCCAGTACCACGGGATCGGCTTGCGCTCGGCCGCGTAGGTGTCGTTGCGCAGGTCCCACGCCTCGCCGTTCTCGTCGGTCAGCACGATCTTCATGAGCACGTTGTGGCGCGGCGGGTTGGGCGCGAACATCCCCCACTGCTGGTCGGTCTGGGTGGTCAGCACCCAGGTCGAGAACGCCTCGCGGCCCTTGATCCTGAACGTCGAGACGCTGTCCTTCTCCGGCAGCTCCCAGAAGGCGATCGCGGTGATGTGATAGACGATCAAGAAACCGACCAGCATGCGCCCGCCGGGCCCGTAGGCCCACGGCGCGCGGGCCAGGCCGGAGCGCGGGTCGTGCGTGGGGATCGGCTCGGGCGGCCGGCGCTCGGGGCTGACGAACGACAGGCCGACGCGCGCGAGCCGGCGGTGCACCGCGGGGATCTGCTGCAGGCAGAGCACCACGAACAGGGCCAGGTTGACCCCGACCTTGACGAACATCCACGACTCGGCCTCGACCAGGTTCTCGACGGTGCGGCCCATCATCCACACGTAGGCGGCGAGGGCGACGGCGAGGGCGCCGAGCTTGACGAGGAACCCGCGGGTGCCGCGGTGGCCCTGCGCGTAGGTGTAGACGATGAGGATGACGGCGATGCTGACGACGGTCCATCCGAAGTGGAGGCCCGGCATCCTCTCGGCCTCCTCGTAGCCGAGCAGGTGGACCTTGATCCACGGGACCAGCGGGCCGGCCTCGAGGAACACGCCGAGCACCGCGAGCGCGAGCAGGCCGTAGACCAGCGCGGGCGCCACGCGGAAGCCGTCGCGGCGGTGGTGGGGGAGGGCGCGGTCCTCGGGCGGCAGCGGGGGCTCGCCGCGGCGCACGTCGGCCGGGAACAGCGAGGGGAACACGCGCACGAGCGGGCGCGCGAACAGGCGGAGGATGCGGCCGGGCTCGTCGCCCTGCAGGCAGAAGAGGTAGGTCGACATCATGATCGGCGGGAACATGCCGATGTTCATGAGGACCTGCAGGTTGCCGTGGAACATCAGGCCGAGGGTCAGCCACACGCGCCGGCCGAGGAACCACGTGCAGAACCACTCGCGATCGAGCACGTAGGTCTTGCCGCGCAGCTTGACGCGCATGCGCCCGCTGCCGAGGGCCCACCACAGGGTGCCGAGGGCGACGATGAGGATCGGCCAGCCGATCGCCAGCCAGAGCTTCAGGCTCGGGACCTGGTTGGGCGGGGCGTGGACCGGGGCGGTCACCAGCGTCACGGTCATCGCCGACACGCCGAGGCCGAGCCAGCACGCGCGCGTGGCCCACAGCCGCCAGCCCGTCAGGGGCTCCAGCTTCTCGTGGACGCCCCAGCGCGTGATCATGCCGAGGAGCATCAGCGGGAACATGGCCTCCCACCAGTGCGTGATCCACGTGGCCACCCGGAAGGCGTTCAGGGCCACGATCGTCGACAGCTCCTGCGGGTAGAAGCGGTGGAAGTGGTCCATGTTGATCGCGTAGTAGAGCGCGTCGCCCTTGGCCCACACGGCGCCGTTCTTGACGGTGCCGGTGAAGCAGTACACGACCCCCAGGTTCATCACCATGAGCATCCGCGGCCAGGTGGGTATCAGGCGGTAGACCGCCTGCAGGCCATGCGGGTGCTGCGGGCTCGGCGGCGCGCCGGCGCCGTCGCCCGGGTCGCCGCGCTCGCTCAACAGGCCCTGCTTGCGCAGCTTGCGGCAGCGCAGCCAGTTGTCGACGCTGTAGGCGTGGCCGCTGCGCGCGAGGAGCAAGTAAAAGAAGAACACGCGGTAGACGAGCTCGGTGCCCTCCCAGAACAGGTGGTTGCGCAGGAAGAAGCTGTTCATCAGCATGAAGCTGAGGAAGCCGGTCACCCGCGTGCGAAAGCCGAGCATGAACGCCGCGGTGACGACGTAGAAGATCCAGACCTGGACCCACATGCCCGTCGGCGTGTCCCAGAAGTACAGCAGCGAGTACTTGGGGCCCTTTAAAAAGTCGAGCCAGGCGGAGGCGTCGAAGAACCCGTAGGGGTCGTCGGCGCCGAGGCCGTCGCCGAAGCCCTTGAACTGCGACGAGGCGACCAGCTGGCGCGTCGAGTCGCTGAGGAAGATGCCCTCGTCGGTGAAGAGGAAGTGGAAGTACTCGAAGACGTCGTTGATGTTGCAGATGCAGAGGAACGCGAACACGATGCGAAACAGGGCGATCGGCCGCGGGTCCTCCATCGTCAGCCAGAAGCGGCGCCAGCGCTCGCTCTGCAGGCAGAACAGCAGGTACACGCAGACCGCGCAGGCGAGCAGGATCCAGCCGACGGTCGGCGAGAGCGCGATCGCCTCTTCGTTGGGGATTCGTTCGTCCACAAGAGCGGAGAACGCAAAAGTTGCGGCCGAGGCGAACCCAAGCATACGGGCCGCAGTGTCGAGGAGGCCCGGAGCGGGGAGCAAGCCGAAAACGGAGCGGGCCGCCGGCGAGACCGCGTCGGGGAGCGCACGGGAGGCACCTTTACGGCGGGTCAGCCGGGCCGAACGACGCTGTCCCGGCTTGACGGGCGCCGAGGCGGCGGCCATCGTCCCCGGCCATGTCGCGGGAACGGGTGAGCCTGCAAGGGTTCAACAACCTGACCAAGACGGTGAACATCAACCTGTTCGACTTCCACGTCGCGCGCACACCGGCCGAGCGCCAGCGCTATGTGGCCGAGCTCGACGAGCGCTTCAGTGCGGCGAGGATCACGGAGATCTTGCGGGAGATTGCCCGGCAGATCGACGCGGACGTGCTGTCGGTCTCGGCCCAGGACTACGAGCCGCAAGGCGCGAGCGCGCTGCTGCTGATGAGCGACCGGGGCCACGCGAGCGTCGGGGCCCACCTGACCAAGAGCCACCTGTGCGCGCACACCTATCCGGACTGGTCGGACCCGAAGGGGGTCTGCACGTTCCGCGTCGACATCGAGGTCGCGACCTGCGGGACGATCGTGCCGCTGCGGGCGCTCGACTACCTGCTCGGCAGCTTCGAGAACGACGTCGTGGTGATCGACTACATCGTCCGCGGCTTCACCCGCGGCGTCGACGGCCGGCGCGTGTACATCGACCACGTGGTCCGCTCGATCCAGGACTTCATCGACCCGGCGATCGTCGCCGGCTACCGCTGCGAGGACCTGGTCCTGCAGGCCGAGAACATCTGGCAGACCAAGATGATGCGCAGGCAGCTGCGCGCGGCCGACTACTTCGCGCCGGAGACCGAGCTCACGACGCCCGAGAACGTGGCCTCGCTCGAGGACGTGCGCCGCGACATGCTCGCTACCTTCTACGGTTCGCCGGACTGATGTCCGGCCGCGGGATCATCGCGGGCCCGGACGGGTCAGCAGGTAGCCGGCGATCACCATGAGGCCGGCGCCGAGCAGGCTGGCGAGCGCGGGATGGGCGCCCCACAGCAGGACGTCGGCGAGGAGGCTCATGGGGATGCCGGCGTAGCCGACGATCGCCACCAGGCTGGCCTGGGCGTGGCCGTAGGCGCGGGTCATGGCGAGCTGGCCGAGCACGCCGAGCAGCGCGAGGCCGAGGAGCGGGAGCAAGGTCTCACCGCGGACGTGGACGACCACGCGGGCGAGAAAGTCGCCCTGGGAGATCCCCCAGACCAGACCGAACAGGGTCGCGTGGACCGCGAAGTGGAACACCACCACCTCGGCGCTCTCGGTCGCGGCGGTGCGGCGAATCACCATGTGTGCCCCGGCGGACAGCAGGGCCGAGGTGATGGCGATGCACGCCGGCAGCAGCGGCACGCCCCCGAGATCTGCTCCCGGCGCGATGACGAGGAAGGCGCCGCCCGCGGCGAGCACCAGCGCGAGCATGACGATGCGGCGCATGGGCTCGGCCAGGAGGAGCGGCGCGAGCAGGGCGATGAACACCGGCTGCAGCAGCCCGAGCACGTTGTGCTGCACGAGTGAGAGCGACTGCACGGCCCAGAAGCTGGTAGCCATGGCGCCGATGCCGAGGAGCGAGCGGAGGTAGACGAGATCTCGCCGGACCGGTCGCAGGCTCAGGCGCTTGACCCGCAGCGACCACCACAACCACAGCAGTCCGGGGCCGGTGCGAAAGAAGATCACTTCGGCGGTGCTGAGCCCCGACTCGCGCAGGAGCTTCACACACACGCTCATGCCGACGAACGCGGCGGTCGCCGCCAACATCAGGAGCAGGCCGCGCCGGGTCCGCCGCACGAGCGATGCGGACGCCTCGGGATCGGCGGCCAGCGGCTCGGGGAGGGGGTTCAATGCATCTCTGCGATAGCACCCGGCTTCGAGCGGGGGTCGTTCTGGAGCCGAGAGACCTCCGGCGAGAACGTGTGCGTGGGGTCTCGAGTTCGGGACCCCCATGCTCGCAACAATTGGCCTTGACGCGCGGAAGCGAGGGGACTAAGCCTGTCCCTCACGCAAGCGCGGCCCTTCGGGGCTCCGCTCGCACCGCCGAAAGGCGGAAGGCCGACAGGGAGTCAGCCGAAAAAAAATCGAGCAAGACGCTTGACGGGAGAAAAAGACTGGGGTACACTCCGCCTCCCTTCGAGCCACCCGGTCCGCGGGGTTCCGAAAAGGAACCAAGCAACTGAATCGGGTAAGAGCCTCGGCTCTGCGGTCTGAAAAAAAATCTCGTCTCAGAGACTTGACGAGAGACCCCGCTCGAAAGTAAGTCTCGCCACCCCGAAGCGCCGGCCCCGGCCGGAAGCAAGAGGTGGGACGCTCTCTGAAAACTGGATAGAGGAAGAGGGAAACCAAGACGACGCTTGTGGGATCGTGGGTGCATTGACATCCACACCCCGTCGGGACTGCAGCCGAGAGGTAGCGGTCACCGACAACCGCCGGGACTGACTTCACGACCCTAACGGGTCGGAGCTTTGCCC
>JAEUJW010000053.1 GCA_016793465.1 Myxococcales bacterium | reverse complement strand
CCTCCTCGAGGTCCACGTCGTACTCGTCTGTTCTCTGCTGCCCGCCCATCCGGGCGATCTCGGTGTTCATCTCACTGGTTGCTTTGCTCGCCCCTCGGGTGGTTTATCGGTGAAGGCGACAACTTTCCTGAGACTGGGGGGAGGTCTGGCTCGTCCTCCCGGAGCACCGCACCGACGCAGCCCGCGCCGCCGCGTTCCTGCGCCAGTGGGCCCGCGGTCTGCCGGCGATCGTCACGGCGCTCGTCGGCTCACGGTCGGGGCTGCAGCGCCTCGGCGAGAGACCGCGAGATCTGGACATCGCCGAGGTCGTGGCCGGACTGGGCCAGGGACCGGGCGAGCACGGCGCTCACGCCGGTGAGCACCGGCGCCGCGCCGAGCAAACGGATCGCCGCGCACAGGCCACGCAGGCCGCCTGAGCCGGCCTCTGCGACCTCGACGACGCCGGTCAGGTCGAGGATCACGCGCCTCGTCCTCCGCGCGGCGATCGCGGCCAACAGGCGGTCCATGATGTCGCGGCTGCGCTCGTCGTCGAGGCGGCCGATGATCGGCACGGCGAGGGTCTCGGCGCCGACCGAGAGGATCGGCGCGCTCAGCGACACGATCTCGCGGCGCTGCGCCTCGACCACGAGCAGTCGTGCGTGGGCCGCCTGCTCCGCCGCGAGCCGGGCCGTCTCGTCGCGGTGCATCACCAGGACGCCGAGGTCGCCGACGACCGGGTCGCGCAGCGCGTGGGCCTCGATCGCGTGCCAGCGCTCGCCATGGCGCCCGCGGACCCGGGCCTCGACGCGCACTGCATCGCCGGTGTGCGCGGCCCGCAGGAGCGCATGCGCCGCGTCGGCGTCGACGAACCAGGACGGCCAGGCGTCGGCGTCGCCGAACTCCTCCATCGCCGCCGGGTTCTTCATACGAATGTCGCCGCGGTCGCCGACGTACGCGACCGGCGTCGACAGGTGGCGCATCGCAGTGACCGCGCGCAGCAGCGAGTCCGACAGCGTCGCTTCGATCGGGGCCACCTGGTTGAGCATCGCGTCGCGGCCGTCCGCGAGGCGGATCTTGCGCAGATGCAGCAGCACCGGGGTTGGCTGGCCCCCGGGATACAACACCCATTCTTCGCACAGCAGCTCGTCGCAGAGGACCTGCGCGATCGCGTCGTGGAGCCGGGCAAGCACCTTGGCCGGCGCGCCGGCCAGGAGCTCGCGCGCGTACAGCTCCTCGCGGGTGGCGACCCGCCACAGCCGGAGCGCCGCGTCGTTGGCCCACAGCACCAACAGGCTGCGGACGTCGATGACCCACACCGGCAGTGGCGACACCGCGAAGGCCGCCGCGCAGCGCTGCAGCTCCAGGGGCTCCGCGGTCACAGGGCTTCGCTCCGCCGACCCCGTCCGTTCACCCCGGCTCGCGCGTTCTCGCCACATGGTCGATGGCACGGGGCGGACAGGTCCTTCACAGGTCTCGCATATCACAGGCGTATCCCGGAGGCGACGATCGTCGACGCCGGCCCGCGGCGGCCGACGGTCGCGGATGACCGCGACAGCGCGGCGGCGAGGCTGCGGGCTCCCGGAGCGGGACCAGGTGCGGGCCGGCGAGCGCGAGCCGCACGCAGGTGCGAAGCGTCGGGTCCATGTCGAGGTCGCCCTCGTGTGTCGGGTCGCGTTATCCCCGTGATCTTGGACCGCGATCTGCACAGGGTTTGATCGGGGGCATGACTGCGGGGGTGGGGGGATCGAGGTGGAGGAGGATGGTGGCGGTGTTGACGACGGGGACGTCGATCGGGCCGTGGCCGCGTTCGTCGGCGAGGGCGAGGGCGAGCTGGAGGCGGAGGTGGCCGACGAGCCAGATGGTGAGGTACTCGCGGGCGTCGAAGTCGAGGCAGGTGAGGCAGTGGAGCTCGTGCAGGACGTCCTCGCGGAGCGCCTGGGCGTCGTCGAGGATGGGGACGACGCCGGGACTGACTGCGACACCATCGTTGCCGAGTGCCTCCAGGCCTGCGGCCCGCAGCAGCTCTGACCGGAGAGCGCGCGGGCGAACGTTCGCCCTGGTCGGCGCCTCGGGCCGCGGGCTGAGACCAGGCATAGTCGTGTGTGGATGGCTCAGCCGGCGATCACCCGCGGCGGTCGACTTGTGGCACGATGGCGCCGTATGCCCGAACGGATGGATACCCGCCTCAGGATCAAGCCGAGCCTTGCGAGGCCCAAGCTAGAGATCCAGCGTCCGCTGCCCTCCACACCATCGCCATCCGCCGAGCTTGAGGCCGACCGGGTGCTCCGTGAGCAAGGCGTCGCGCTCCTTCAGCGGGCCGACCAGGAGATGCCCGCCCTGCTCTCCGAGTTCGCGCGCGACCACGGCCTGCCGACCGCGCCGCAGCACACCCGCTCGGCCGACTTCTCGGCTCCAGGCAGCACCTTCTCGCTTGGCTTCGACTTCCTCGGCGAGCCGATCAACGCCCACGGCGTCTCCCATATCGTCTACTCGGGCACCGGTCAGGGCTCCTTCGCTCGCATGACGGAGCCCTCACAGGCCCTGATCTTCACGATCATGTGGAGGTCGATGCCCGCCGGGATCTACCTCGCGGTCGTGCACGCCAGCGGGAGCGCCCAGAAGCTGAGCGTGAGTGCGACGGTCTACCCGAGTGGCCAGTTTCAGGTGACGGCCGAGCGGACGGGCAGCAAGTTTCTGGTCCCCTTCGAGATGTCCTCCGCCGGCGGCCTCAGCCTCAGCCTGAGGATGGGCGACCCCGGTGACCTGACGCTCTATCGCGTCGACGTGACGCGCGTCTCCTGAATCGCCAGGACGGCGGTGCATTCGACGCTGTCGGTCGCGGTGCGTCGGCGTCGCCGCGGGCAGGAAGCGCACCTCGCCGCCGCGCTCCTCGAAGGCGCAGTGACCGCTCTCCTCGAGGCGCGCGAGGAAGCCCGGCAGATGCTTTCGCACGAGCATGGCCGCGTCGCAGTCGTGGGTCTGCCGCGCGGACACGGCGCCCGCCTCTGCACCTGCCCCGCCGGCCGCTACCCGCGCTGTCGATGGCGCGCACCTGGGAGGCCCACCGGCGGGCCTCCCGGCCCACCCATGGGACACCGCTCCGGCCCCGTCGTCGCCCGTCTGGGCCTGTCACGCATCCGCGGGGGCGTAACGGGTTCAGGCCTGCCGCGGTGGGGTCGCTGCGACTGTCCCGCGGGCGGACCCCCCCGGTCGCTGGCGCGGTCAGGGCGTCGGGCTGTAGCGAGACCTGGCCGAGCAGATGTGCGGGCTTCAGCAGCCGAAGATGCCGCAGAAGAAGTCCTCGACGTCCTCGCCGACATCCTTGAGCGCGTCGAGCGCGTCGCCGAGGGTGTCCTCGACGGTCTCGAGCGCGCCCTCCGACCACGAGGTCACGCTGTTGAACGCCTCGGTCGCGCCGTCGGCGAGGTAGTCGGCGCCGTACTCGACGTAGGCTACGAGCTGGGCGGAGTTCTCCACGTCGATCGAGAAGTGGAGGTTGAGGCCGCCGAGCGCGACCGCGAAGCCGACGCGCGAGCCGTCGTACAGCTCGAAGTCGAAGTCGGTGGGGGCCTGGAAGAAGTTGACGCTGAAGCCGCCCGAGGCGATCGGCGTGTTGACGTTGGCGCCCTTGATCGCGAGGCCATCCTTGCCGAACTTGAAGCTGACGTCGCCGCTGATGTAGCGGGCGTCGAGGCGGACCTTGCCGGAGATCCCCACCGCGGGCACGAACTTGGCGTTGCCGCCGAGGGTCACGCCGTGCTGGCTGAGCTCCGCGTCGGTGTAGAGCGTGAACATCTTGAACTCGACGTTCAGGTCGGCCGCGCCGTTGTCCCAGGCGCCGCCGAGCTCGGCCAGCTTCTGCTGCTGCAGCGGGCTCAGCACCCGGTGGATCAGGTCGTCGTCGACCTGCTGCCCGGACATCTTGACCGCGCGGAGGATCGCCTGCGGGTCGTGGGTCAGGTAGCCGCCGGTCTCGTTGGCGATCACCAGCGCCGTGCCCTCCGGGCTGCCGACGTTCTGCAGCGAGGTGGTCATCGCCGCGGTCGAGCGCAGGTCGATGAGGTCGAAGCGCTGATTCAGGCCGCCGTGGCAGCCCCACTGGAGCAGCACGCCGCCGTCCCCCATCGCGCCACCGGCGATGTCGGCGCACTGGCCGGTGTGCATCGATATCAGCGCGTAGCCGCCATCGGCGTGCGGGCCGAAGGTCCAGCGCTGGTGGCGGCCGCCGTCGCAGGGCTGCTGCCGGATCCACGCGCCGGGGGCCTGGCTCGCGCCCTCGATGCCGAGGCACATCTCGTTGCCGCCCGACTGGATCGTGTAGCCGCCGTCGCCCTGGTCGGTCAGCACGAGGTCCTGCTCCGGCGCGTCCTGACAGGTCCACTGCACGGTGTGCGTCTGGTTCGCCGGCGCCCACAGGCAGCGCTCGCTGTGCCGCAGCCGCAGCTTCGCCTGCATCTGCTGCGCGCGCAGCGTGTCGGGTGACCACATCTGGTAGGCGCTGCCGACACACGGCTGCGCGATCACGGTGTTGCCGGCGATCGGCGCCGGCTGGCCGACGCCGAGGCACAGGTCGTTGTCCTGGTTGCGCACCCGCAGCCTCCCCTCGCTCGTCCGCTCGAGGCGCCAGCGGTTACCCGCGAGCCCGCAGCCCTGCGCCGAGGCCCACACCGCCTCCATCTCCGAGCCGCTGTCGACCGCGTACACGCAGCGGTCGCCGGTGCGCAGCATGAACGAGCCGTCGTCGTCCTGCGCGTCGAGCACCCAGCTCACCGCGCGGTCCTCACACGCCTCCTGGCGGACGTAGCCGTCGCCGGTGGCGAACAGGCACAGACCGCTGCCGGTCGAGACCAGGCGGGAGACGTAGTCGGCGCCGCCGAAGTCCTCGAACTCGTCGACGAAGCCGTCGCCGTCGCCGACCATCACCCGCACGCCGTCGCTGGCCCAGCCGAGGATGTCGGCCTTGCCGTCGCCGCTGACATCGGCGGCGACGCGCGGATACTCGGGCCCCCACCCGGCCTGCAGGTTGAGGTCGGTCGCGCCGATGTTGCCAACGGCGAAGCCCGACCCGGTCGAGCGCGCGACGATCGTGCCCCAGTAGCCGTGGCCGACGACGTCCGCGCGGCCGTCGCCGTCGACGTCGGCGAGCGAGCGCGGGAAGTCCGACTGTGAGACCCAGCCCTGCGCGGGGCTGAAGTCGGCCGCCCACGCGGTCAGCGGCGCGAAGTTGCTGCCGGTCCAGAGCCCGACCAGGACGCCCGCCTCCGCGAACCCGACGATGTCGCCGTCGCCGTCGCCGTCGACGTCGGCGATGAAGCGGGGGTGCCGCTCCGGGTTCCACCCACCGTTGCCGATCACGAACTGGTTGCTCACCACCACCGGCGCCGTGAACCCGGTCCCCGTCGAGAACGAGACGAACACCGCCGTCTCGCCGAAGCCGACGATGTCCGCGAGCCCGTCACCGTTGACGTCCGCGATCCGCCGCACGTGCCGGTCGCCCCGCCACCCGTTCCCGTACCCGAAGGCCGCGAGCTTCGGCAGCGCCGCCTCGAAGCCGCTCCCGCTCGAGCGGGCGACGAGCACGCCCCAGTCGGCGAATCCGACGAGGTCGTCCTTGCCGTCGCCGTCGACGTCGCCGGCGACGCGCGGGTGGTGCAGCGCCGACCAGCCGCCGTCGTAGACGGTCATGCCGGTGAGCCACTGCTTCGCCGGCGCGAACCCGCGGCCGGTCGAGCGCGCCACGAACACGGCGACGTGGCCGAAGCCGATCAGGTCCTGGCGGCCGTCGCCGTCGAAGTCGCCGGTGCCGCGGACGTGCAGCGCGCGGTTCCAGCCGCCGTTCGCGGGGCTAAACTCGTCCGTCCAGCGGGTGTTGGCGGAGGCCTCCACCGCGACGAGCGAGGTGACGGTGGCGGCGGCGGTGACAATGAGACGTGAGGTGCGTCGTGACATCGCTGGGTGAGCGGGCGGAGGTCACGGCCAGGATCCTCCCCCGATCGGGGGAGCGAGGCACCCGGCGGGGGATGCCCTGCGCGGAGACGCGAGCGCCCGCGGCCGCACCCGCCTCGGCGGCGGACGGCTGCCCACAGCACGTCACACCTGCACGCCGACGCGGCGTAGCGCCGAGAACAGCCGATCGACCATCTCGATCCGGCCCTCGTAGAGCTGGCGCATCTCCGACGCGCGGAAGGTCGGGTGCTCGCGGTGGAGCACCGCGACGTGGTCCCGCGCCCGCTCGAGGTCCGCGAGCTGCACCCGGCACGCCGCCGCGAACAGCCGCGCGAACAGGTAGTTCGGGCGCTCGACCAGCACCGGCTCGACCGCGTCGAGCGCCTCCTGGTAGCGCCCGGCGGCGAACAGCGCGACGGTGATCCCCGCGACGTAGGCCCGCGGGCTCAGGCGGTGCGCCCGACGCATCCGCGACAGCCCCTCGTCGTAGCGCCCGAGCGTCGCCAGCATCTGGCCGATCAGCGCGTGTCCGCTGGCCAGGCTGGGGTTGATCGCCGTCGCCGTCTCGGCGTGCTCCACCGCGCTCGGCAGGTCGCCGCGGCCCATCGCCGCGCGGGCCCGCAGCATGTGCCCGTACGGCGCCTCGGGGAAGCCGCGCACCGCGACCTCCGCGACGCGCTGGAGCTGCCGGCACGCGCCCTCGAGATCGCCGGTCCACAGGTTGACCGCGTCGTAGAAGCAGGCGAGCCCCTTGGCGTGCAGCGCCGGCAGGAACGCCGCGTCGTCGGCGAGCGCCTGGTCGAGCAGCGCGTGGGCATCGCGGTTGTCCTGCGGCGAGCGGCACTCGACGTGCCAGAGCCCGCGGTGGGTCAGCGTCCACGACGACAGCGTCCGCGCGCGCGACCGGCGGGCGCGCCACACCTCGGCGGAGATCAGGCTCGGGTACACCGCGCCGACGAGCCCTTCGCGGCCGGGTCGAGCGAGAGGCTGCTCGAGCGGGCGATGACCGGGAACCACCGCCACTGGCAAAACAGGGTGATCAGGTCGTCGGCCAGCCCGCGGCCGAAGATGCGGGCCTCGTCCGGCGCCCACCCATCGACCTCGAACGCGAGCACGGCGATCGCCGGGCGCGCCTCGAAGTCGAGCAAGCGCGCCGCCTCGACGGTGGTGAGCAGCCCCGCGGCCTCGGTGCGGTTGTCGACCTCGAGGGCCTTGAGGATCGCGCTGACGTGCGACTTCACCGTCTCCGCGCCGATCCCGAGGACCGAGGAGATGTCGTCGTTGGTCAGCCCCTTGGCGATCAGCTCAAGCACCGCGCTCTGACGCGCGGTCAGGCGGCCCAGTCGAGGATCGTGCGTCAACCGCCGCCACCCTATCACCACGCCGCGGACGAGTGCGCGCGGAGAACCGCGCTGTCCCCGGGGAGGATCCAGCGCGGCCGTCCGACACCCATGCGCGATAGGAGCGAGGTGACTTGTGAGTGGCCCGTTCGCCGGTGGCAAGCGGGCCAACCGCGGAGAGATGACCCGCGCAGGGATCCCCGTACCGCCTGGACTCGTCGTCGCTGCGGCGGCGTTCCTGGCTGGCCGCGCGACGAGCTGCCGAAGCACTTCGCGGCGGCCGACGTGAAGCAACCGGCGAGGCTGCGTTAGCGCTTGCGGCCGCGGGCGGCGATTGCCTTCGCGGCGCGGATGCGTTCGCTGAGCGGACCGGTACCGACGACGTCCTTGTACGAGGCCGCGAGGGCGGCGAGCTCCAAGGGCGCCACGTTGGCATCGAACGAGCCGGCGGCGACGTCGGCCTCGTGCTGCACGAGTTCGCGTTCGATGCAACACACGAGGCGCGCCTTGGCTCGTCCGGCGCGGCGAGGGTACGCTCGGACCAAATCGCGCGAGTGGCCTGACACAGCTTATGTTCGCTCTGCTGCGTTCGTTGCCGCCGTGCTCGTCGTTGTACGCCCGTGATACCGCGATTAGTAACTTTCAGCCGGGAACTTCGGCGGCGAGCTGGGTACCGGGGCGTCGAACATCCGCAGGTGCGAACTGGTGGTGGGGAACCGAACGCTTGCGGTCGCGGCCGTCGACGGTCGTCGCGGCGTGCAGTTGCATGCCGAAGGTGGACACCGTCAGCGGCGGCCGGGTCGCGGGCTAAAGCGGCGGCGCCAGGTGCGGACCCCGCAGTGACCTCGGCTTGTACGTGCACCTGCACTGTCTCGTCACCGACGGGGCGTACGACGAGGTGGCGGCATGCGTGCAGCTCGCGCTCGTGTCGCCCAGCGGCAGGGGAGGTGCACCGTGCCCCGCTCTGGTAGAGTTCAGTAACCACACAAAAATCGCCGTGTTCTTCCTTCCACTGACCCCGTCACGCCGCCCGCGGATACTTGACCTGTCCTCTCAGACAGCTATTCGCCCCACAGATCCTTCCGAGGACCCCGAGATGGCGAAGGTATACGTCGATCGTCGTCTCGCTCGCAGTGACCGGTCGGCTGCCGCTCTCGATGCCTATCCCGCGGCGAACATCGCCAGTCGCGGCGGGAAGGGTGATCGTCTGCCGCCCGCGCTCACTGCGGCACGATGCTGAGCAGCTGCCCGCCGGTCATGTCCGAATAGACATAGTGTGACCCGAGGATATCGACCTTCATCATCGCCGGCACGTTGTCGCCGTCGAACTTCCAGGCCCAGCCGCCCTGGTCGACCAGCCACACGAAGTCCTCCGCGTCGATGCTGAGGCCGATCGCCGTGTTGCACGGGTTCGGCGTGTGGAACTGGATCAGCGTCTTGTTCACGCGGTCGATCTGCAGCAGCCCGCAGGGCGAGTTGGCGGCCGCCCACACGTACTTGTCGTCGACCGCGATCCCGCGGCGCACCCCGCTGGTGTTGGGGATGGGGATGTACGTATTGCTGGCTACGTCGAACATCGTCACCGGCCCGGCGTAGCCGGCGAACCACGGGTTGCCGTCGGAGTCGACGGTGAACCCGTACGACTGCACGTACCCCGGCGGCGTGTAGCGCGTCACGGTGATCGGGTTCTGGTCGGTGTTCACGCGCACGAACTCGCCCTGCAGGCTCGAGAACCACGGGCGGAACTGCGGGTCGAGGGCCGCGCCGTAGGGCGCGAAGTCCTGGCCGATCCAGTTCGGCACCTTGATGGTCTGCTCGACCGTCCCGCTCGCTCCGTCGACGCGGACCAGGTGCACCGTCGTGCCGCCGGGGTCGTTCGACATGTAGCCGATCCACACCTTGGGCTCGACGTACTTGCACAGGTCGTAGTCCCAGGTGCCCAGCGTCCACGTCACCCCGCGCGGCCCGTGCTGCCACGCGCCCTTGTACGGCCAGGCGATCGACCACAGCACGCACTCGTCCTGGCCCCACGCGCGGATGTCGTTCTTGCTGAGCGACGTGTCGATCATGCCGTTGCCGTTCTTGTCGACGCAGTCCTCGACGTTGGCCGCGATCATGGTCGAGCGCCCGGTCTGGCGGTCGTTGACGACCACGAACCGTCCGTCGGCGCTGACTGCCGTGCGCGACGGGCTCTCGTTGTTGCTCGGCCCCGTGCGGTAGCGGGCCAGCTCGACCATCGTCTGCGTGTTCACCTTCGAGATGTCGCTCAGGTCCTGGCTGGCGATCCAGATGAACGACTTCTCGACCATGCCCATGCCCATGCCCTGCCCGGGCTCGCAGACCGGCTCCGCCGTGGTCTCGCTCGACCCGGTGTCCGGCGCCGCCGTCGTCCCGGTGTCGCCGGTCGACGCCGGCCCCGTCGACGTCGACGTGCCCCCGCTCGACGTCTCGATCACCGGCATCGTCGTGCCCGTGCCCGGCTCCGTGCCGGTCATCGTGGTCGGCGCGCTCGTCGGCTCGGTCCCCGTCGGGTCGCCGGTCGGCCCCGCGGTGGTCGGCGTGTTCGTGGTGTCGGTGTGGCCCATCGACACCCCGCCCGCCGTCGTGCCCGTGTCCGTGCCCGGGCCCGCGGTGGTCGGCAGCGACGGACCCGTCGACGGGTCCATCGTCACCGTCATCGGCGTCGACGACGATCCGTCCGACGTCCCCGAATCTCCGCAAGCCGCCAGCATCAACCCCCACGGCAGCGCCACTCCGGCGCGCCGCCGCCATCCACCACCACCCGGTCGCATCCCGCCATTATGCAGGAAACACCCCGGCGATCACCCCCGGCGTGCGAGGGACTTCCGCCCTCGATCTGCGCGTCAGCGCCCGCCCAGCGCCCGCTGTCGCCCGTCGCTCCGCCGGTTCGCCGGCCCGCGGGTCGGACCGCCGTCGCGCCGGGCGATCGTCGGCGCCTCGCACGGCCCGCGCCGTCGCGCCGGAGCGGACGCGGCGTCGGCCTTGCGGCGCGCGCCCGCGTCGGCGATCCTCGGCACCTGTTTGCAAGGGTGTGGGGTTGTCATGCGGACCTGGTTTGGCGTCGGGTGTCTCATCGGTGGTTGTTTGCTCGCGGCTTGTGGTGACGACGGAGGCGGCGGCAGCACGACCGCCCCGACCGCCAGCGACACCGCCATGACCGACGGCACGGGGGCCGTCCCCACGACCATGCCCACCACCGTCGCGCCGACCTCGAGCGGCGACGACACCACCGGCGACGGCACCACCGGCCCGGTCCCGACCACCGACGCGTCCTCGACCTCCACCGGCGACCCCGACACCTCCACCGGCCCCGCGGGCGCCTGCGGCGACGGCGTCGTCGGCCCCGACGAGGAGTGCGACGACGGCAACGACGTGCTCACCGACGAGTGCCTGCCCACCTGCGTGCTCGCCACCTGCGGCGACGGCGTGCTCCACGCCGGCGTCGAGCAGTGCGACGACGCCAACGCCGACGACGACGACGCCTGCGTCGCCTGCACGAACGCCGTCTGCGGCGACGGCGTCATCCACGCCGGCGTCGAGGGCTGCGACGACGGCAACACCGCGCCCGACGACGGCTGCTCGGCCGACTGCAAGTCCGAGTCGTGCGGTAACGGCACCATCGAGGGCCAGGAGGAGTGCGACGACGACAACCTCGACGACACCGACGCCTGCACCAGCCTGTGTCAGCAGGCCGCCTGCGGCGACGGCTTCGTCCACGCCGGCGTCGAGGACTGCGACGACGCCAACGCCGACGACACCGACGCCTGCGTGACCGCCTGCAAGCTCGCCGCCTGCGGCGACGGCTTCGTCCACGCCGGCGTCGAGGCGTGCGACGACGCCAACATGAGCGATGCCGACGCCTGCACCGGCGCCTGCGAGCTCCCGACCTGCAGCGACGGCGCCCAGAACGGCGCCGAGTCCGACGTCGACTGCGGCGGCGACGCCTGCCCCAAGTGCAAGCTCGGCGACAGCTGCGGCGACACCGGCGACTGCATGGCCGGCGTGTGCATCGGCGGCACCTGCTCGGTGCCCAAGAGCTGCCAGCAGGTCGAGCAGGCCGCGCCCGACCTCCCGTCCGGCCCGTACACCATCGACTTCGACGGCCCCGGCCCGTTCACCCCGATCCCCGTCTACTGCGAGCTCGAGACCGACGGCGGCGGCTGGATCATGGTCGCCAAGTTCAGCAACAACATCACCGGCGACGGCAACGCGCTGTGGACCGGCGGCCCCTTCAACAACCTCGACATGACCCTGCTCGGCACCACCAAGTCGACCAAGCACTACGTCAGCTCGATCCCCGCCTCGTTCTGGAACCAGAACGGCGTCAGCGTCAGCAGCGTCCGCGTCCACGTCTACACCAACGACGCCATCGCCAAGTTCTGGAAGTTCGACGGCGCCGGCACCGACCAGAACAACTGGTTCACCGCCGCCCGCCTGCAGGCCTCGTCGTACAACGACCTCCCCGCCGGCCCCTTCAATTACTTCTCGATCGCCGGCGACGCCGCCAACGGCCGCCGCTGGTTCATCAACTCGAACTACGGCGGCTGCCCCGCGGACTCCGGCTGGCTGATCGTCGACTCCGCCGCCGACCCCTGCTCGTGGGAGACCAACAAGAACACCCCCGCGGTCCGCATCCTCTACGCCAACGGCATGACCCGCGTGACCTGGGAGGCCGCCGTCAACGCCAACACGGTCGGCGTCGCCGACACCCTCGCCGTGTTCGTCCGCTGACCTCAACGCCCATGACGCCCCGCCTCACGCTCCCGCTCCTGCTCGCCGCCTGCTCCGCCGCCCCCGCCGAGGGCACCGGCGAGCCCGCGACCACCACGACCGCGACCACCACCGCCGCCACGGACCCGGCCCCGACGTCGTCGCCCGCGCCGACCACCGGCGACGCCGACGGCAGCGCCGACGCCGACGCCACCGCCGCGCACACCGGCGACGACGACACGACCACGACGACGACCACCACCGGCGAACCGACCGACACCACCGACGCCTCCTCGTCGACCGGCGAGCCGCCCGTCGACGTCCGCCGCGACACCCTCGTGACCTACGCCCCGCGCGTGTGGCTGCACCCGGGCGAGCAGTACTTCCCCTCCTCGGTCGAGTTCGCGTTCGCCAGCATGACCCGCTTCCCCGACGGCGACGGCCAGCACTGGATCCGCTCGACCGAGGAGCTGGCCAGCGCCTCCGACACCCTGCCCTTCTTCGCCGGCGACCTCGCGGGCGCGCCCGTCTACGCGTTCTGGGCCGAGAAGGCCCCCGACATCGTCGACCTCGTGTACTTCTTCTGGTACCCGTACAACCGCGGCAAGGAGGTCGTCGACACCATCTGGGGCAACCACGTCGGCGACTGGGAGCACATCACCGTCCGCCTGCTGCGCGGCCCCGACGACAGCCTCGCCCCCGCGCAGGTCTACCTGTCCGCCCACAGCTTCGGCGGCGTCTACGCGTGGAACGACCTCGAGCGCTTCGCGGACACCCACCCGGTCGTGTACAGCGCGAAGGGCTCCCACGGCGTGTGGAGCGGCCCCGGCGACCACGTCTACATGTCGATCGGCGAGGAGGTGTTCGACGTGTGCGTCACCCTCGTCTGCGTCGACCTCACCGACGAGGCCGCGCCCGGCACCGCCTGGGACACCTGGCACAACGTCGCCGGCTACGACTACACCGCCAGGCAGGGCCTCGGCGGCCTCGAGTGGCCGGTGTGGATGTCCGACGACTTCACCGCCCCCGGCACGCCCCCCGCCAGCCAGCCCGGCGGCGGCCCGATCTTCCGCTGGGGCAACGAGGAGGACTGCACCACCCTCGGCGTCGACATCAGCGACCTCATCGGCGTGTGCCGCCTCGAGGACGGCCCCACCGGCCCGGTGTCCAAGGACGTCTGGGGCCCCGAGCTGCTGTGACCCGCGGCGGCGCCCGGCCATTCCACCTGTCCTGAAGAACAGATACAGCGCCGCGTCGACGCCCGGTGACCGCGCGCGCCCGTCCGAGGTCCACGCACGCGGAAGTCGCGGCCGCGCGCGGCCGGAACGCGGGGTCGCCGACGGCCGCCATGACCCGCCGCCACACCTCGAAGTAACTGGAGACGTCCCCGTGCACCACCGGGCCGCCCGCGGCCCCCGTATCACGCAGCACCGGCGCCATGTTCTGTGTTAGCTTGCGCCCGGGATGGCGCTGGCGGATCGACTCGCGGTGCTCGACCGCTCGGTGCTCCCCGTGTGGGTCTACGACCACGACCCCGGCCGCTTCCGCTGGGCCAACCGCGCCGCCCTCGAGCTCTGGCAGGCCACCAGCCGCGAGGAGCTGCTCGCGCGCGACTTCTCGAGCGCCTCCGAGTCGACGCGCACGCGCCTCGACAATTACATGACGGTCCTCCGCGACGGCGGCTCCGTCAGCGAGGACTGGACGCTCTACCCCCGCGGCCAGCCGGCGACGATGGTCCTCCACGGCTCCGCCGTCGACCTCGACGACGGCCGCATCGCCATCCTGTTCCAGGCCGTCCTCAAGGAGACGCCGCTCGAGGCCTCGATGGTCCGCGGCGTCGAGGCCCTGCGCCACACCTCGCTGATGGTCAGCCTGCTGCGCCCCGACGGCGCGCCGCTGTTCCACAACCCCGCCGCCCTGCGCGCCTTCGGCGACGCCGACAGCGCGCTCGCATGGTTCGCCGACGCCGACGCCATGCTCGCCGCCGCCGAGCGCGGCCAGGTCTTCGCCGGCGAGCGCCCGGTCCGCAGCCGCGACGGCGAGCGCTGGCACTCGCTGCGCGCCGCCCCGGTCGTCGACCCCGTGACCGGCGAGCGCTCGGTGCTGCTGCAACAGGTCGACGTGCAGCAGCGCCGCCACGCCGAGGACGTCGCCGAGGAGCTGCGCCGCACGATGGCCGTGGTCGACGAGCAGCGCCAGGAGATCCTCGCGCTGTCCGCCCCGCTGCTCGAGGTCGACGAGCACGTGCTCGCCGTCCCGCTGATCGGCACCCTCTCGCCCGCGCGCGTGCGCGAGATCGCCGAGCGCCTGCTGCCCGCCGTCCAGCAGGGCCGCCGCCGCCACGTCATCCTCGACCTCACCGGCAGCCACGAGGTCGACGCCGCCGGCGCCCGCGCCCTCGGCGACCTCACCGGCGCCCTCGGCCTGATCGGCGCCCACGTGGTCGTCACCGGCATCCGCCCCGCCCTCGCCCAGGCCATGGTCGACGCCGGCGTCGAACCCTCCGCCCTGCGAACCCTCCGCACGCTGCGCGAGGGCCTCGAATTCTGCCGCCGCCGCTGACACCTGTCCGCGTGACCTGGCGCGTGGCCGTCGCCGCCCGCGCCGCGTGTCCAGAGGCACGCCGCGCACGCACCCGCGCCGGCCCTCCCGCGGGTACACCTGCGCCCGCATGAACGAAGACACCGCGGCGCCCGTGAGCGGGTTCGAAACGCTGGGCCTGCCGGACGCGCTGCTCGGAGTGGTACGCGAGCTCGGCTACGAGGTACCCACCCCCATCCAGTCCGAGACGATGCCCCACCTGCTCGCCGGGCGCGACGTGCTCGGCCAGGCCCAGACCGGCACCGGCAAGACCGCCGCGTTCGCCCTGCCGATCCTCGCGCGCATCGACCTCACCCGCCGCGTGCCGCAGGCCCTGGTGCTGACGCCGACCCGCGAGCTCGCCATCCAGGTCGCCGAGGCCCTGCGCCGCTACGCCGCCGGGCTGCCCGGCTTCCGCGTGCTCCCGATCTACGGCGGCCAGAGCTACCACCCGCAGCTCGACGGCCTCGGCCGCGGCGTGCACGTCGTGGTCGGCACGCCCGGCCGCATCATCGACCACCTCGAGCGCGGCTCGCTCGACCTCGGGCAGATCCGCCAGCTCGTGCTCGACGAGGCCGACGAGATGCTGCGCATGGGCTTCATCGACGACGTCGAGCGGATCCTGCGCGAGACCCCGGCGACCCGCCAGACCGCGCTGTTCTCGGCGACCCTGCCCGCGCCGATCCGCCGCCTCAGCGGCTCCTACATGCGCGACCCGGTCGCCGTCACCATCGCCGCCAAGACCCGCACCGCCGACAACATCCGCCAGCGCTACTGGCTGGTCTCCGGCCTGCACAAGCTCGACGCCCTCACCCGCATCCTCGAGGTCGAGCCGTTCGACGCGATGATCGTGTTCACCCGCACCCGCCAGGCCACCGACGAACTCGCCGGCCAGCTGCAGAACCGCGGGTTCGCGGCCGCCGCCATCCACGGCGACGTCGCCCAGGCCCAGCGCGAGCGCTGCATCAACATGCTCCGCGACGGCGCCATCGACATCCTCGTCGCCACCGACGTCGCCGCCCGCGGCCTCGACGTCGACCGCATCAGCCACGTCGTCAACTACGACGTGCCCACCGACCCCGAGGCCTACGTCCACCGCATCGGCCGCACCGGCCGCGCCGGCCGCAGCGGCGAGGCCATCCTGTTCCTCGCCCCCCGCGAGCGCGGCTGGCTGCGGACCATCGAGCACGCCACCCGCCAGGCCATCGGCGTGCTCGAGCTGCCGACCATCCGCATGGTCAACGACGCCCGCACCGCCCGCTTCAAGCGCAAGGTCGTCGAGGCGCTCGAGGGCGCCGACCTCGAGCCGTTCCGAAGCGTGCTCGCCGAGCTCGAGCAGGAGCGCGGCGTCCCGGCCCTCGAGCTCGCCGCGGCCCTGGCCCGCATGGCCCACGGCGACGCGCCGTTCCTGCTGACCCCGCCGCTCCGCAAGGAGCGCACCGGCCCCGCCGAGGAGCTGCTGCCCGCCGACCGCCCCCCGCGCGAGCGCCGGCCCCGCGCGCCCGAGCCCGGCATGGCCACGTTCCGCGTCGAGGTCGGCCACGCCCACGGCATGCGCCCCGGCAACCTCGTCGGCGCGGTCGCCAACGAGGCCCACCTGAGCAGCAAGCAGATCGGCCGCATCGAGATCCTCGACGACCACACGCTGATCGACCTGCCCGAGGACCTCCCGCCCGCGCTGCTGCAGCACCTCGCCACCGTGTGGTGCGCCGGCCAGCAGCTCCGCATCTCCCGCGACGGCGAGCGCCGCGCCTGAGCGGCCGTTGACTACAGCGAGGCCCAGCCCGCGCCCGCGAGCTCCGCGTCGTCCTGCGCGACCGGCTCGACGCGCACGATGTCGGCGACGACCACGCGGTTGTTCGCGTGCAGGATCGCCACGTCCTCGCCGCACTGCCGCCGCACCTCGCACACGCCGTCGGCGAAGCGTCGACCGTCGCGCAGATCGATGATGAGCGACAACCCGGCCTCGGCCGCCTGCTCGAGCACACGCATCACGCCCTGATCTCCGTCGTTGCTGGTCATGGGGCTCCCTCGCCACGCGAGGATGCCGAAGATCCACGCCTGCGCAATCGCGGACGCCACGCTGCGATTGCGTCGCGCCCCGGACAGCCGTCGCCCTCGGGAATTCCCCGGCTCACCCGCTCGGCCAGCGCGTCACGTACGCCCCGGCCAGCAGGATCGCCGCCGCGACCACGACCCACACCGCCGCCGGCACCCCGCCGCTCGCGGTCGGCCGCGTCGTCGCCGTCCGACTCGCCGCCGCCTGCGCGTCCGGCACCGACTGCAGCTGCTGCCGCGTGCCCTCGATCGGCGTCGGCACCCCGACCATCGTCGGCGGCCGCGCGACCTCGCCGAGCTCCCCCCGCATCGCCAGCACCTTCAGCTCGTCGCGCACGATCGCCGCCGTGCCGGGCCGCTCCGCCGCCTTGCGCGCCAGCAGGCGCTCGACCAGCGACGCCAGCGCCTCCGGCACCTTGCCCGCGCACGCCTCGCGCAGGCTCGTCGCCGGCGCCGACAGCTGCAGCGCCCGCAGCTCGCTGAGCGACTCGGTGTTCCACAGGTAGCGGCCCACGCAGCTCTCCCACAGGATCACGCCGAGCGCGTACAGGTCGGCGCGCCCGTCGATCTCCTCGCCCACGGTCTGCTCCGGCGACATGTAGCCCGGCGTGCCCAGCACCGCGCCCACGCGCGTCAGCTTGTTCGTCGTCGCCTTTGCGGCGCCGGCGACCGACACCTGCGCCAGCCCGAAGTCGAGGACCCGCGCGTGCACCGAGCCGTCGCTGCGCGGCTCGAGCAGGACGTTCTCCGGCTTCAGGTCGCGGTGCACGATGCCCGCCTGGTGCGCCGCCGCCAGCGCGTCCGCCACCTGGCTGCCGATCTGACAGACCTGCAGCCACGGCAACGGCCCCGCCGCCAGGCGGTGCCCCAGGCTCTGCCCATGGACCAGCTGGATCACCAGGTACGTGCCGCCGCCCGGCAGGTGCCCGTAGTCGATCGCGCTGACGACGTGCGGGTGGTCGATCCGCGCGGTCGCCAGCGCCTCCTGCTTGAACCTCGCCTCGGCCGTCTTGTTGGCCACGAAGTCGTCGCGGATCATCTTGATCGCGACCTGCTTCGGCAGCGTCAGGTGGTCGGCCACGAACACCGCGCCCATCCCCCCCGCCGCCAGCAGCTCGACGATGCGGTAGCGACCGTCGAGCTCCTGCCCGATCCAGCGGGCCGCAAACTCGTCGTCAGGCGCGGCCGGCGAGGTCATTCGCCGCGACTATAGCGAAATCCCCCGCGGGCCACACCTGCGCCGCGGTCCCACGATCTCCCGCGGATCGTCCCTCGCGCCGATCGACGTCGACGAGCGCAGCCGGTCCGCACGCGCTTGCGGCACCGCCCCCCCAGCGGCCGCAGACGCCGCGAACGCCGGCCCGCGGCCGCTCGAGCGGCGCGCCGAGGTCCGACATCGGCTCGTGCGTCGCGGCGCAGGTCGGCGCCGAACGCCCTACCTGTCGCCCGTGCTCACGGCGCCGCCGCCCGCACCGCGTCCGCGACCGCGTCCGCGTCCGGGCGCGTCTGCCCGCCCGTGTAGGCCGCGTGGATCGCCGTCAAGAAGCGCTCGACCGCCTCGACCACCGGCACGTTGCGCACCGACGGGAAGATGTCGAACGCGTGCTCCGCCCCCTTCATCTCGACGAGCAGCGCCGGTCGCCGCGACACCGCGCGCAGCCGCGCGACGAACCGCCTGGCGTCCTCGACCGGCGTCAGCGTGTCGCGCGTGCCGTGGATCACCAGGAACGGCGGCGCATCGGCGTGCACCCGCTGCGTCGGCGAGGCCCGGCGGAACTTCTCCGGCGCCTCGGCGGCCCGCGCCTTGAACACCCAGCGCTCGAGGATCCGCATGAAGTCCGACGGCCGCCGCAGCTCGGCGTCGAGGAGGTCGAAGACCCCGTAGAACACCACCGCCGCCGCCACCGACGTGTCCGCCGCTTCGAACCCCGGCTGGTACTCCGGGTCGCCCGCCGTCAACGCCAGCAGCGCCGCCAGGTGCCCGCCCGCCGAGCCGCCGGTCACCACCACGAAGTCCGGGTCGACCCCGTACTCGTCCGCGTGCTCGCGGATCCACGCCAGCGCCCGCTTCACGTCGATGATGTGGTCCGGGAAGGTCGCCCGCGGGCTCAGCCGATAGTCGACGTTGAAGCCCACCCAGCCCTGCGCCGCCATGTGCGACAGCAGCGGGATGCCCTGGTAGTCCTTGAAGCCGATGAACCACCCGCCCCCGTGCACCTGCAGCAGCGCCGGTCGCCGCCGGCCCGGCGTGCGCGGCTGGAACACGTCGAGCCGCAGCGGCTTGCCGCCGGCCTCCGCGAACGTCACGTCGCGCGTCACCTCGATATCGCGGCGATGAAACGCCAGCCACGGGATCAGCACGTGGCTCCGCGGATAGCGCGGCATCACCTCGCCCTCGGCCGCGCCGAGCTTCGCCTCCTTCAACACCCCGTGCACGGTCCTCTCCGCCCGCCGCGACTCGACGTGCAGCAGCACCAGCCCGACCGCCGCCGCCGCCGCCAGCGCCAGCCCGACCACCCCCGGCCAGCCCGCCAGTCCGCCCCACCAGATCAACGCGCCCAGCACGACCGCGTGCGCCACCAGGTTGTGCAGCGCCAGCTCGATCGTCAGCCACCCCGCGAAGAACCCCGCGATCGCCACGAACCGCGCGCGCACCGGGATGAACGCGTTGATCGTCGCCGCCGCGCTCAGCACGCCGAACCCGAGCAACAACCACGGCGAAAGCTCCGTCACGCCCGGCAGTGTGCCAGCACGGCAGAAACTTGGGTCGGCTCTGACGAGCGGATACGCTCACGCCTCTATCTCGGGTCTATCACCCGCAATTTATGAGGACGACCGTATGTCCACACTCGAAGCCGACCGGCAACTCACCCACCTCGACGACCTGCTCGTCGAGGGCTTCAGCGGCTCGGAATTCATGCGCCTGGTCGAGCGCTGCCACGGCCCCGCCGTGCTCGCCGACCTGCCCGTCTCCGCCGAATCTCCGCGCCTCTACATGTATCACGCCGTCCGCGCCCTCCAGCGCCTCGGCCTGTTGAACGCGCCCTTCTTCGACGGCCTCGCCGCCGCTCGCCCCGCCCATGAGCGCGTGATTCGACGCATCGCCGTCGCCTTCGTCCACCCGTCCGGCCCCGTCGCAAACCTTTCCGCCGCGACCGCCGTGCAGCTCGAGGGCCCACGACTGTCCCTCGTCGAGGCGATCGAGCAGCACCTCCTCGACCGCGAGCGCCTGCCCGCCGCCGACGATCGCTCCGTCGCCCTCGAGCAGACCATCGACGCCCTCGCCCGCAAGCTCCGCGACGTCCCGCTCTTGACCCCCGGCAGCACGCTCGCCGGCACCCGCCTCGAGCGCATCCTCGGCACCGGTAACTTCGGCACGGTCTGGCGCGCCCGTCACACCGCCAGCGGCCGCCGCGTGGCGGTCAAGGTGTTCCACCTCGACCGCCTCACCGACGGCGTCATGCTCTGGCGCTTTCGTCGCAGCATCCGCGCCCTCCAGGCCCTCAACCGCTACCGCGACAAGCCCGCCTCGATCCCCCTGTTCCTCGGCCACGCGCCCGACTACCTCGCGTTCGTCATGCCGCACTACCCTGGCGGCACCCTCGAGCAGGTCGAGCGCCGCGGCTGGTCGCTCGCCACCAAGATCGCCGTCTTCCTCGAGGTCTGCCTCGCCGTCCAGTTCGCCCACCGCGTCGGCGTCATCCACCGCGACATCAAGCCCGCCAACGTCCTCCTCGACGACGCCCACCGCCCCGTCCTCGTCGACTACGACATCGCCGACATCAGCTTCGTCACCCAGCTCGCCGACGCCCAGGGTGGCCTCGGCACCCCGGTGTTCGCCGCCCCCGAACAGCTCGAGGACGCCGCCGCCGCCGATGAACGCTCCGACATCTACAGCCTCGGCCGCCTCCTCCACTACCTCCTGCTCGAGCGCTCACCCGGCTACCAGATCGAACGCGATCCCGGCCTCGACAGCCTCCGCGGCTTTCACCCGGCGCTCATCGCCGCCGTCCGCCGCGCCACCCAGTGGGACCCCCGCCGCCGCCACACCACCATCGACGCGCTGGTCGCCGACGTCGAGCGCTACAAGTCCGGCTACGCCGCCCTCCGCGCCCGCTCCGCCGCTTCCTGGCGCTGGGTCCGTCACAACGCCGTTCTGCTCGGCGCCTGCACGGCCGTCACCGCCGCCGCAGTCACCGTCGCCGCCACCGAGTCGGCCGCCACGGCAGCCATCCAGAGAAGCCTTGAGGTCGTCCGCGAAGCCACCCGTCGCAACGACGCCAACATCGCCAACATCTCCGCCCTCACCACCCGTGTCGACGCCCTCTCCACCGACCTCGCCGCCCTCGCAGGCCTCCCCGAAGCTCAAGTCGACCCACGTCTCACCCGCATCTCCGAATCCCTCGCTCAACTCTGCGACGACCTCGCCACCGGCACCACAGCCATCACGGACGAACAGACTCGCCTACACGCCGCCCTCCGAGACCCCGCCCCCGCCTTCACCACACCGACTGATCCATCCCCGACGCTCGCGGCACGACACCTCGCCGCGACCAGCCCCATACCCGCGCCCGTGATCAATCCCCTCTCGTCGGAATCACCACAACCGCAGGACCGCAGCAAGACTCCGCCTCCAACCCAACCCACCCCATCCAAACAGCAAGTGCTGTCCGCGGGACAGACCCGTGAGGACCGTTTCAAACGGCACCTCGAGGCCCTCCGCTCCGACCTTCGCAACTGCCTCCACCAATACAAGGACGATACCGTCCGCAAACGATCCCTTCGCCTCGGCTTCGGCGTCAATGGAGCCATCACGAGATGCACCCTCATCGGCGGTCGGCCCAGCGTCGGCGCGAAGAACTGTGCCTGCAAAATCGCCGGTAAGAGGCTGCCCAGAGTCAAAGGGAAGCCAGAACAGATCGACTATGAGATCATCTCCTGAATCCGCCGTACATCGACTCGCATTCGCCATCCTCGCCTGTCTCCCTGGCCTGCCCGCCTCGGCGGCCCCGGCGAGCGCCAGCATCGAGGCCATGCTGCTCGCCCCGGAGTTCGCCGACGGTTGCATCGGCGACGACGCCGACTCCATAAAAATCCACATCGAATCCACCTACGCCGACAGATTCAAAAAACTCAAACCAAGACTCGCGACCCGTTCGAATGGTCCCACGCCGCCGGCCATCACCTTCGGCAAATACCAGGAGAACGGCGACGACACCACCTGCGAGACCGCCCCCGCCGCCGACCCGGCCCACCGCGTCAACATTTATTTAAATTTTGCCCGATCCGAAGGTGAGTTCTCGAGCGTCGATGTCGTCGTCCGGCGCGGCGGCGAATGCAAACAGACGCGCCTCATACGCGGCGAGTACCCGACCTACTGCCGACCTGGCACCGTCCCGCGCTACCGCCCCGACCCCTCCGACCTGCCGCCTCCCAGGGCGCAAGCCTCCACCCGCGATCTCCCGCGCCAGCCCCGAATCCCCTACGACGGTAGCGGTATGATGGTGTTGGGTGGCAGCCTGGCGACGATCGCACTCGGTATGGCGCTCTCTCCGATCCCGGTGGTAGCCGATATCAACAACGCCGTGGCCGTGAACTGCCTCGCCTTCGGGGCCGCTCGTCGCGGCGAGCGCGACGCACATGACGGCGCCATACGAAATCCGCGGCCTTATCTATCCACCGGCATCCTGCTCGTCACTGCCGGAAGCATTGCCTGGCTCACTTCGTTCCTCCTGTTCGTCTCCGAGCCAAGCGAATTCAATACAGAAGATACTCGGCGGATCCTCGGCAGCATCGGCATCCCGGCCACAGCCATCGGCGCCGGCCTCCTCACTTACGGCGTCAGCTACCGCAACACCCGGCGAGACATCGCGCGCAAGCGCCTGAGCATCGCCCCCCAGCTCGGCCCTCGACACGCCGGCCTCTCGCTCACGGCCCGCTTCTGACTCACCTCACCGCTCTGCCCCGAAGGCCAGCTCGCGCAGCGGCTCGTCGACCAGCCGGAAGATCGTCCACTCCTGCATCGGCCGGGCCCCGAGCCCCTCGTAGAACCCGATCGCCGGGGTGTTCCAGTCGAGCACCGCCCACTCCATGCGCGCGCACCCTCGCTCGACCGCGATCTGAGCCAGGCGCACCAGCAGCTGCTTGCCGATGCCCCGCCCGCGCCGCGCCGGCGCGACGAACAGGTCCTCGAGGTACAGCCCGCGACGCCCCCGCCACGTCGAATAATTATGAAAGTACAGCGCGAACCCGACGACCGCCCCGTCCTCCTCGTCCTCCGCCAGCAGGCACTCGAACGGCGGCCGGGCGTCGGCCAGCTGGGCCCGCAGCTCCGCGGGCGTGACGACCACCGCCGACGGCTCGCGCTCGTAGGTCGCGAGCTCGACGATCAGCCGGTGTACGACTTCCGCGTCATCCGGACCGGCGACACGCAGGCGGGCGGGCATGCCGCGGAACATATCAGCCCTCACGTCCCCAGCACATTTAAATAGACCTCGACCCGCGGCGGCGCGCCGTCGGGGTTCACGACCACGTCCCCGCGCCCGTCGCCGTCGACGTCGCCGATCTCGAGGTCCGCAAAATTAAACCCGTCGACGACGACGGGCGCCGCGAACCCCTCGCTCGCGCCGCGATACACCTGCAGGATCCACGCGTTCCCCGGCGAGTCGGTGACCAGGTCGGCCCGCCCGTCGCCGTCGACGTCGCCGACATCGGCCCGCGTAAAATTGAAGATCTGCGAGCCCTCCGCCGCCGCGAGTTTCCCGGTCCCGTCCCCCGCGTGCACGAACGCCTGCGGCGGCGAGCCCGGGCTCAGCGTCACCACGTCGCCGCGCCCGTCGCCGTCGACGTCCCCGCCGCGCAGCAGCGCGTAGATCGTCACGTCCGCGGCGAACAGCGCCGTCGCGCCGATCCCCGGCGCCCCGCCCGGCCACACCAGCACCGACGGCGGCGCCCCCTCGCCCTTGCCGGTGAGCAGCTCCGCCGCCGCGTCGCCGTCGAGGTCGAGCGCGTGCATGTGCGTGAACGTGAACACCTCCGTGGTCTCCAGCTCGCTCACCGTCGCGTCGGCCTCGCCCGCGTACACCGTCACCCGCGGCGGCGCACCTGTCCCCTGGGCCAGCACGTCCGCCCGCCCGTCGCCGGTCACGTCGGCGACCGCGAACGCCGAGAACGCGAACAGCTCGCTCTCGACCCCCGCCGCCCTGTCAAAAGTGCCGTCGCCGCTCCCCGGGTAGACGGTCACCCGCGGCGGGAACCCTGTCGCCGACGTCACGAGGTCGACCACGCCGTCGCCGTCGACGTCGCCGAGGTCGTGATCGACGTACGCCCACACCTCGCTGCCGACCGGGATCGCCCGCGTCGGCCCCTCCGAGGGGTCGGCCGTAGTCGCCTCCGCCGTCGTCGCCTCCGCCGTCGTCGCCTCCGCCGTCGTCGACGCCGTCTCGCCGCCCGCGCTCTCCGCCGTCGCCGGGCCCGCGCTCGCCTCGCCGCCGGGCCCGCCGAAGCCCGACGTCGGCGGCGTGCCCGTCAGCTCGCCCGCCCCGCCCGCGCTCGCCTCGCCGCTCGTCGTCGACCCCGCGCCCGACCCGCCATCGACGAACCCGCACCCCGCGAGCACGATCGCCACCACGCGCCCCACGCGGCCCCGCAGACAGGCAGACACCTGTGCAGTATACCCGTCACACGTTCAGTCGATGCACGCCGCCTGCACCGCGCGCAAGTTTCGGGGACCCGCCTCGAGCGCGCCGCATCATGGAAGAAAAATTGGCGCCGGAGTGTCCACGAATATGCTCGTGATCCCCATGCGACAAGGCGTGCTGTTCATCGTCACGGCCCTCTTCGCCTTCACCTGGGCGCACGAGGCGCGGGCCAAATGCAACTTCACGCGGCCGGTCGAGCTCGCCGAGGCGGGCGACGGCTGGGCGATCCCCGCCACCTGGGCGCGTCGCGGCCTCAACTACGGCACCGCCAGCATGATCGGCCTCATCCACCGCACCGCCAAGCGCGTGGCCAAGGCCAAGCCCGGGTCCACCCTCTACGTCGCCGACATCTCGCGCGAGAAGGGCGGCCCCAGCAAGTGGCACAAGTCGCACGCGTGCGGCTGCGACGTCGACCTCCTGTTCTTCGCCGTCGACGCCGACGGTCGCCCGATCACCGCCCCCACCGACATGATCGTCTTCAACGCCCGCGGCGTCGGCACCTACCGCGGCAAGCCCGTGCAGTTCGACACCGCCCGCAACTGGACGCTCGTCAAGTCGCTCCTGCAGGACCGCGTGCGCGTCGAGCGGCTGTTCATCCACGACGCGCTGAAGCGCCGCCTCATCGGCTACGCCAAGCGCCGCAAGGAGAGCCCCGCCCTGGTCGCCCGCGCCGCGGCCTCGATGATGCAGCCCACCGCCGCCGGCCCCCACGACGACCACCTCCACGTGCGCATCGCCGCCGGCCAGAACCACCCCAGCCTCGGCCCCGCGCCGGCCCCGGCCGCCAGGCCCCGCGCCCCCGCCCCCACGCGCAAGCGGCCGCGCCCGACCCCCGCGCCGAAGATCAAGCTCGACGACCGCCCCGGCCGCTCGGTCCCCGCCTGAGCGCCTCCGCCTCGCTCAGAGCTCCGAGCCCGCGAGGCACTGCTCGCTCGCCGCGCCGACCGTCACGGTGCGCAGGCAGTCGATCCGCGTGACCACGTCCTGGCCCGTGCACTTCATGAACGACGAGCCCTCCTCGAGCGCCCAGCGCTCGAGCGGCTCGTACTCGCTGCCCCCGTCGCCCACCTTGAGCGTGCGGATGTACGCGGTCCCGTCGCCCTGCAGATACAGGTCCCACTCCTGCTTCCACGCGCCCGGGTCCGCCTTCGACGTCACCGTGTAGTGCAGCGCCCCCGCCGACCCCGCCGCCAGCGCCGCGAGGGCGCAGTCGAGGCCCTCCTCGCTCGTCACCTCGACCGCCCCGCTCGCGCACTCCGGCGCCATCGCGTCGTCCGTGCACAGGACCTCGATCGCCATGCCCGCGCACAGCGGCGTGGTCGGGCACTCGACCTTGTGCTCCCCGCCGTCCGACCAGAAGCAGCAGCACGCGTCCGGCCCCGGGTGGTCGGTGCACAGGTCCGGCGGCGCCATCGTCGTCGCGCCCGACGACGACTCCATCTCCGTGGTCCCCGGCCCGGTCGTCATCGGCGCCGTCATGGTCGTCGTCTCCAGCGTGGTCGTCGCCAGCCCGCCCGACGTCGTCGTCGTATCGCCGCCGGAACCGCTCGACGAGCCCTCCTCCGAGCTGCCGCTCGCCATGGTGTACGGGCCCGAATTGCAGGCGAGGACGGAGCAGAGGCCGAGGCCAAGGGCGAAGCGCATGCGCGGAAGCTACATCGCCGGGGCCGCCCGGACAAGCCGAGCGCGGCCCGCTCGACCGACCGCGGCGCCGCGGGCCCGCCCGCCGATCCGCGGCGACGGCACCCGCGACCGCGACGCGTCCGGCGCACACCGAGCACCCGCACGAGACCTCCGCGCCGCCGCGATCGCCGACGCGCTCGCGCGGCTCGTCGTCGCCACGCGCCCGCGGGCTCCGCCCGCCCTCGAGCGCGCGACTTCATGCCCATGCGATCTCACGTGCCGCCCCGCCGCGGCCTGCTAATTCACGTCCGCATGTCCGCCACTCCCGCAGGCCCGCTCGGCACGCTCACCTACCTCTACCTCGGCACGGGCAAATTCTCCGAGGACCTCGCCTTCTACCGCGACACCCTCGGCGCCCCGCTCGTCTGGCACTTCAACAAGTTCGGGGCCCAGGTCGCGGCGTTTCGCGTCGCCGCCGGGCCGCTGATCATCCTCGCCGACCATCGCCCGCCGGGCACGTGCATGCCGGTGTTCGCGGTCGACGACGTCGACGCCACCGCGGCCCAATTGAAGGGCCGCGGCTGGCACCCCGACGCCGGCCCCTTCGAGATCCCCGACGGCCCCTGTTACACCTTCACCGACCGCAGCGGCAACGCCTTCGCCCTGCTCGGCAAGGCCCGCCCCGGCGCGCTCGAGGCCTCGTACCGCCCGACCGGCTGATCCGCGCTCAGCCCTCGCGCCGCCGCCCCAGCCGCCCCAGCAGGAACGAGTACATCAGGATCCCCACCACCCCGAGCCCGCCCACGCCGAGCAGCCAGCGCGTGCGATCGCTGTGGGCCTTGCCGCAGACCGTGTACCACTCGTCGCCCGCGGCCGGCAGCCGTTCGACGCAGGCGAACGTGTAGTCCTCGTCGAAGTCCTCCGCGCACACGTACTGGTAGCGCACCAGCCCCGCGATGTCCCGCGCCTCGACGTGGCACGCCCCGTACGTCTGATGCATGCTCGCGCTGCGGTGCGTCTCGGGGGCGAAGCTCGCCAGAATAATTAACAACGTCGAGTAGTACAGCACCGCGGCGGCGTGCAGGATCCCGTCGCTCGCCCGCCGCGCCAGCGGCCGCGCCTTACGCCAGCCCAGCAGCGCGATCGTCCCGTACAGCAGGACCACCGTCAGCAGCCCCTTCGGCCCCGGCACCCCGCCGTCGATCTGCTGCAGCCCCGTGATCTGCACGACCATCAGCAGCGAGCTGAGCCCCGCCACCATCGCCAGCCCTTTAATTATTGTCCTCCGCGAGGCGGCGGGGTCGCGGTCGAGCGCCCGACCGAGCAGCCACGAGAACGTCGCCACGAAGGTGATCACCCACATCGTGCTGCCGATCGGCGCGCCCAGCAGGCGGTGCGAGATCGGCAGGTCGCTGTCGTGCCATGTCCACCACAGGAACTTGGCCCCGACGATGTCGTACGGCGCGTAGAATAGGCTCCCGCACAGCCCCGTGAGGCACGCCCGCGCCAGCGGCGGCAGCCCCAGCCGCCACACCGACACCGTCGGGAAGTACATGAAGCACACGTACACGCACGGGATGTACAGCGGCAGCCGCGGCGTCAGCATGATCGTCGACTGCGCCTGCCAGAAGTTGTCGACCATCGGCAGCGCCATGAAGATGACGTCGTTCGCCGTGCCGGCGATCAGCGCCGCGAACCACGCCAGCAGGTGCTTGCGCCGCTCCGCGCCGTGCCGCCAGGCGTGCGCGAACGCCAGCGCCGCGCACAGGTAAAACAGGTACTCGCCGATCACGAACGACGGCTGCACCGCCCACTTGTCGAGCGGGCTGGTGAACACCGACCACGGCAGGTGCGGCGCCAGGTCCCACGGCGTCCCGGCGATCACCAGCCACCTCGAGTGCGACGCGTCCGACGGCTCATGACCGCTTAGTAGCGGATGAACTCGCCCTTGTCATCACTCCCCTCGGGCTCCCCGCGCCCGCCGAACACGTCGACCCCGTAGCGCCGACCCTTGCGCCGCAGCGTCCCGTGCAGCCGGTCCCACAGCCCCAGGTGCTGCCCGAAGTTGACGTGGAAGTGCAGGTGGTGGTCGTCGTGGAACATGCTCGGCCCCTGGAACGGGATGCGCGAGGTCAGCCGCACGCCCGAGTGGTCGATGATGTTGAAGACCAGCGCGTACACGTAGGTGAAGATCGCCGCCCCGTACCAGGTCGGCAGCACGAACAGCGGGATGAACGTCGACGCCTGGAAGATCAGGAACTCGACCGGGTGCATGGCCGTGACCACCCACGGCGTCGTCGCCACGTAGCGGTGGTGCCAGCAGTGGAAGCGCTTGAACATCGGCCGCACGTGCAGCAGCCGGTGGGCGTAGTACGCCAGCAGGTCGACCACCAGGAAGAACAGCACCGAGCTGAAGATCGTGTACGCCCAGCCCCAGTCGGCCACGTCGAAGTAGATCGGCACCGGCAGGTGGCCGTGCATCAGCGCCCAGATGAACGTGCCCGACAAAAACCCGCCGATCGCCAGGTTCATCGAGCTGAGGCGCATGGCCTGGCGCTGCTGCTCCGGCCGCAGGAACCGCTTGTGCTGGATCTTCCAGGTCTCCGGCTCGTGCTTGCGCAGCACGTAGTAACGCAGGTGATAGTACCCGCCGACGCCCCACAGGATCGCCAGACCCGAGAGCACCGACACGATGACGAGAAAGCCCCAGGATTCGGTCATCACTGCACCACGCGATCGCGAGGGAAAAGCCGCGGCATCCGCATCGCCAGGCGGACCGGCCCGCGCAGCCGCCCTCGCCCCGTCGAGAACGCCCGCGCCCCGCTCAGCTCACCGTTGATCAGCGCCAGATAGTCCGCCGCCGACATCTCGATCGTCACCGTCGGGCTGGCGTGCGTGCCGCGGGCCAGCGCGACCGCGCCGTCCTTGATCGCGGCGAAGCGGGCCTGCGCCCCGTCGCCCGTCAGCACCCACTGGAACACCGCCTCGAGGTCCCCCGCCGCCTCGCCGTCGAAGCGGTCCGCCAGCGTCTCGAAGTAGGCCTCGACCGAGGTGAACCGCGACGCACGAGCGGCCGGCGTCGACCCGGCGCTGCTCGGCTCGGCGGCTGCTCCGGCGGCCTCGTCCGCCCCGGCCGTGTCGCGCAGCCAGGCCCCCAGCCGCACCAGCGCCCCGCGCTGCTCGCTGGCCCGCTGCGCCGTCGCCGGCTCGCTCGCCGCCGCCACATAAAATTGCCGGGCCCACCGCCGACACGCGTCGACCGGCCCGTCGTCGCCGACCGGCTGCGGCCGCTCGAGGTACGCCCTGGCCCGCCAGATCGTGAAGCGCCGCAGGAGGTCGGCGAGCGGCGGGTGCGAGCCCTCGTCGAGCTCCTGCGCGTGCCCCGGATCCGCCGCCGTCGCGTCGGTGACCGCGAAGATCGCGATCCGCTGGCCGTCGATCGGCGTGGCGTGGAGGCGCTGGCGCGCGCGCAGCTCCGGCTGCGCCGCCCGCCTCGTCGACACCACCACACCGGGCCCGTGCAGCGTCACGTCGAGCTCGACGGGCGACTCCGCCGCGTCGCCCGTCATGTGCCACCGCACCCGCAAGCGGTGCCCGTCCAACTCGACCGTTCGCAGCTCCGCCGAGATCGCGTGGTGCGCCTGCTTCAGGTGAGCGCCGTCGACCGCGAGTTCCGCGAGCTCCTGCGGGTGGCCCTCGATCTCCCGGCGGATCGCGCCAGTCGCCGTCCAGCCCTCGTCGGCCAGCAGCGGCGGCTCCCACGTCGGCGCCGTGCCCTGTGGGCAGTGCCACACCAGCACCACGCCGTCGCGCTCGCGCAGCGGCCACGCCGACACCGAGGCCTTCGCCGGGATCCTCCGCACCCCCGGCACCTCCACGCAGCGCCCGGTGCCGTCGAACGCCCAGTCATGAAACGGACAGCGCAGGCACTCGCCGTCGACCCGCCCGGCCCCGAGGTGCGCCCCGAGGTGCGGGCACATGCGGTCGAGCGCCGCGAGCCTGCCCGTGGCCGTCCGGAACAGCACGATGTCCTGCCCGAAGTGGTGCACCGTCTTCACCTCGCCGGCGGCCACGTCGGTCGTGAAGCCGACCACGAACCACCCGCGGGGGTACGACGAATACGGGAAACGGGCACCCACGGTCGCCCGACCGTACCGGCGCGGGCTGCAGCGGTCAAGCGCGCGTGTGCGCCTGTGCGTCCGCGGCGGCGCGTCGCGACTGTCATGGATTCGTCATCGTGACCGGGCGTGAGGCCGTGACGCCCGCGCGGCCGGTGCGGCCCGCGACGCCCCACGCGACGGCGCCGGCGTGACAGCGGCCCGAGCCCGCGTCGACCCGCGTCGCCTCGCATCGACCTCGACGCCCCGCGCGTGCCGCCGCGAAGAATGTCCGCGCCCGCGCCCCGCGCTTGCACGCGCCCGTGCACCCGCCTATCGTCGCCGCGGTGCTCCGCCGATCCCTGCCCGCCTGCCTCGCCGTCGGCCTCGTCGCCTGCCTCGCCGCCTGCCGCAAGTCCTCGCCGCCGCCCGACGCCCCCGAAGGCGGCCCCGCCAGGCCCTCGCCGCTGGCCGGCTTCGAGGCCCAGTCGATCGACGACCCGGTCGCCAAAGAAGGTGAGACCCTCGCCAACGGCCCGCTCGTCGAGCGCGCCGCCGCCGACGCGCCCGGCATGCAGATCGACGGCGACCTCATCGCCGGCACGCTGAAGCCCGGCGAGATCGTCGAGCAAGAGTTCAAGCTCCAGCCGGGACGCTGTTACACGCTGATCGCCGTGGGCGGCGAGGGCGTCGAGGAGCTCGACGCCAGCTTCGAGACCATCGAACCGGTCCGCGGCAAGGCCTCCGCGCTGATCGCGGACAACCTCTCCGGCAGCGTCGCCGTCGTCGGCGCGGGCGAGGCCTGCTTCGCGCGTAAGGTCGAGGACGCCCCATTGTCGGTCCGCTGGGTCCTCCGCGTCCGCGGCGGCAGCGGCGTGGTCGTCACCCAGCTCTACTCCCGTTGACGCGCCGCCTCTGTTACATTCCGCGACGTGCCGCCGTCCCCCCCCATCGGCGACCCCACGCTGGTCTTTGGCCTCGTCGCGGGCTCCCATACGTCCAATGGTTCGCTATACGCGGGCCGCTATCGCATTGAAAAACTGGTCGGCCGCGGAGGCATGGGCGCCGTGTTCCGCGCGGTCGACGTCGTCGTCGGCGACGTCGTCGCCCTCAAGATCCTCGACACCGACCTCTCGCGCAACGCCCAGCACCTCGAGTGGTTCCGTCGCGAGGTCCGCCTCGCCCGCAGGATCAGCCACCCCAACGTCGCCCGCACGCACGACCTCGGCGAGCAGGCCGGCGTCCACTACATCACCATGGAGTTCGTCGCCGGCGAGACCCTCGACGACGTCCTGCGCGTCCGCCCGGTCGAGGGCGAGTCGCACCTGCGGGCCATCGACCCGCTCCGCGCCGCCCGCATCGCCCTCGCCGTGGCCGACGGCCTGACCGCCGCCCACGCCGCCGGCGTCGTCCACCGCGACCTGAAGCCCGCCAACATCCTCATCGAGGACACCGGCCGCGTCGTCATCACCGACTTCGGCATCGCCCGCGGCCTCGCCGACGACGCCGGGCGCACCCACTCCGCCACCCAGGGCATGGTCGGCACCCCGCTCTACATGGCCCCCGAGCAGATCTGCGGCCAGCCCGTCGACCCGCGCACCGACCTCTACACCCTCGGCCTCATCCTCTTCGAGATGCTCACCGGCCGCTCCGCCTTCGCCGGCGACACGCCCCTGATCGCCGCCCTGAAGCGCCTCGAGGGGCCGCCCCCCGACCCCCGCGCGCTGCGACCCGACATCCCCGAGCCGCTCGCCGCGCTCGTCGACCAGTGCCTCTCCCTCGCGCCCGAGCGCCGGCCCGCCAGCGCCGCCGTCCTCGCCGACGTGCTGCGCGCCTTCCTCAACCTCCAGGCCACGCCCGGCCTGTCCTCCTCGCTGTCGACCTCGTCGGTGGCGTCCGCGGGCCACGAGCCGCGCACCCCCGACCCCGCCCGCAACTCCTCGCACGGCACCCTGCGCCTCGCCTCCAGCGTCACCCGCACGCTCGCCGTGCTCCCGCTGCGCTACCAGGGCCCGCCCGACAGCAGCTACCTCGCCGACGCCGTGACCGACGAGATCATCGACGTGCTCACCCGCATCCGCGGCCTGAAGGTCCTCTCGAGCGGCGCGACCGCCCGCTTCCGCGACAACCGCGACCCGCGGGCCGTCGGCCGCGAGCTCGAGGCCGACGCCGTCGTCGACGCCACCCTGCAGTGCACCCCCCACCAGCTCCGCGTGATCGCCCGCCTCGTCGAGGTCGACACCGGCGTGCAGCTGTGGAGCGACAAGATCGAGTTCCCGCGCAGCGACGACCTGTTCGCCGTGCAGGACCGCGTCAGCAAGCGCATCGCCGAGGCCCTGCGCGTCGAGCTCACGACCATCGCCCACCGCGGCGAGGCCGGCGACGAGGCCGTCGCCCTCTACCTCCGCGCCCGCCGCAAGCTCTACGCCGGCCACGTGCTCGGCGACGGCGACGGCGCGGTCGAGCTGCTCGAGGCCTGCCTCGCGCTCGCCCCCAAGTTCGGCCCCGCGATCGCCAGCCAGGCGATCGCCAGCCTGCGCGCGTGGTTCATCGCCCGCTCGATCACCGGCGAGGTCCCGCGCCGCGACCTCGAGGGCGAGGCCCGCGCCGCCGTCGCCCGCGCCCTCGCCGAGGCCGACGGCCTCGCCGACACCCACCTCGCCCGCGCCATGCTCGCGGTCCAGACCGGCGAGTGGCGCGTGGTCGTGCAGTCGCTCAACACCGCCCTCGAGATCGCCCCGACCTACCCCCACGCGCTGCAGTTCCTGGCCCAGCTGCAGTGCGAGGCCGGCAACTCGCGCGAGGGCGTGCCGCGGGCGCTGCTGGCCGCCGACCTCGAGCCCACGCTCATGCTCGGCCTCCTCGACGTCGCCCGCGTGCACGCCTTCCGCGGCGAGATGGCCGAGTTCGAACGCACCATCGCCCGCGTCGAGCAGAACCCCACCCACCGCTTCCCGGTGCTGCAGCTGCGCATGCGCGTGGCCGTGTGGAGCGGCGACCTCGAGACCCCGCGCCGCATCCTCGGCGAGATCCACGGCGACCTGCTGCACGGCTATCACCGCATCCTCATCGGCTACGCCAAGAGCGTGCTGCACATGGTCGACAAGCCGGAGATGGACGCCTTCATCGCCGGCCTGCTCGGCTCCAACCTGAGCCCCCGCATGTACAGCGTGATCTGCCAGCTGTGCTGCGAGATCTTCTGCGTCCGCGGCTACGCCGAGGACGCCATGCATTACTTCAAGCTGGCCGCCGAGCGCGTGCTCACCGACCTCGACTGGCTCGACCGCTGCCCGCTGCTCGCGCCCATGCGCGCCCTGCCCGGCTACGACCTCGTGCGCCGCAAGGTCCGCACCCGCGTCGACTCGATGTGGATCGTCTGACCGGCGTCACGCCGCCGACAGCGCGTCGGCCAGGTCCGCGCCGAGCACCTCGGCCCGCCCGGCCCGCCGCGCGCGGTCGGCCGCCGCGCGCACCTCGTCGACCAGCCCGTCGATGCCCCGCGCCCACGCGCGCAGCAGGCACGCCTCGACGAGCGACACGTCGACGCTGACGGCCGGCTGCACGTCCCGCAGGGCCCGCCGGATCCACCACGGGATCTCCTCCGCCCGGCCGTCGAGGTCCGGCACGTCGATCCTCGCCAGCTTCGACTCGAAGCCCTGCGGCAGCTCGTACGCCTCGCTGCGGTTGCGCCGCCGCAGGCCGATGCACACCCGCAGCTCCGGCCGCCCGAACGCCGCGCGGACCCAGGGGTGCTCGACGATCCGCGCCAGCGTGCCCCCGCCGATCACCAGCACCACCCCGCGCTGCGGCAGCGGCACGTCCTCGCCGCGATCGATGCGCAGGGCGTGCACGCGGCCCTCGACCCCCAGCGCCCGCTGCACCTGCAGCGCCAGGATCGCGAACCCGCAGCCCGGCTCGCCCACGAACAGCAGGTGCCGCCCCGCCGCCGCCTCGGCCCGCACCGCCTCGCAGGTGCGGTGCAGCCCCGGCCCGACGATCTCCCCGCCGCGGTGGGTCATGCGCAGCGGCGTGTCCGCGTCGAGCGTCAGCGGCACGAACAGGCTGCGACCGACCCGCAGCACCCGCCACGCCTTGCGCGGCGCCGACGCCTCGGCCCGCGCTCCGTCGATCGCCGTGGCCGCGCCCGCGTCCAGCAGCGTGAACTCCCACTTGCCTGCCCGCTGGCGCAGCTCGCAGTGCCGCCGCGCCACCGCCGTGTCGCCCTCGATCGTCTCGCGCCCGAACACCCAGTGCCCCGCCTCCGGCCGCACCGGCTCGAACATCGGCCGCGCCCCGCCCCAGACGCGAATCACCAGAGTGCGTGACGCTCCCATGATTCGCAGCATACCGAGATTCCGCCGCCCCCGGGCGCCCCGCCGCGGCGTGCACATGCGCGCGGTCGACGAGCTCCCCCCGCGTCACGCCGCCGTCGCCGGGTGCCCCGGCGGACGCCCGAACAATCGCCGCACCTGCCCGCGGGCGATGCCCAGCCCGCCCCGCAGCACCGCGCGCAGCCACCATTGCCCGGTCTTCTCGCGGATGAACCGCTTCGCCGCCGCCACCTCGCTCAGCGCGGCGAGCAGCGCCCGCGGCTCCGCGAACGCGTCGGCGAACGCGTCCGCCAGCGCCTGCCGCCCGTCGTGGCTCGCCCCGTCGCTCCCGTACTGGGCGATCAGCATCAGCCGGCCCGCCGCGCTCATCGGCTCGAGCATCAGCCGCGTCATCATGTACGCGGGCTCGCCCTCCGCGCGCCAGAACGCGTCGAAGGTGTCCTGCATCCACGCCGCGTCGAACGCCCGCTCGCCGTGCGCCGCCACCCGGGCCACCAGGTGCCGCGCCATCCGCGTGCCGTTGTTGGCCCCCTGCGCCGCCAGCGGGTCGAAGTGCACCGCCGTGTCGCCGACGCACGTGACGTGGCGCCCCGACGGCAGCGTCGCCACCGGCCGCCGCACCGTCGGCGTGATGCGCCCGCACAGCCAGCCCTGCTCGTCGGCGAGCCGCATCTCGCGCGCCCACGGCCGCTCCCACGGCGTCAGCGCCTCGATCACCGCGCGCGCCGCCGCCAGCGCCTCGGCCCCGCTCCTCACCTGACCGAAGATGTCCATCGGCCCGCCCGCCCTGGCCTCGAAGATCAGGTTCCAGCACGGCCCCACGTCGCGGTGAAAGAACGGGATCCACACCGCCTCGCCGATGCCCTCGAGGATGTTGTTCTTCACCCCCACGAACCCCGGCTCCGCCCGCCGCAGCGGCGGCCCGTGCACGATCACCATGGCCACCGCGCGCTGCGGCTCGCTGTAGATGCTGCGCTCCGGGTCGCGCGCGAACAGCTCGCACAGCGGGCCCCTGCCCGCGGCCACGATCGTCAGGTCGTGCTCCGCCGCGATCTCGTCGAGCCGCGCCGGCGTGACCGCCTCGATCTTCACCTCGCCGCCGCGCTCGACCAGCTTGTGTAACCACCGATGGCTCTGCAGCCGCACGTCGATCGCCAGCCCCGGCGTCGGCGCCCGCCCCGTCAGCGTCGCCAGCTGATTGCCCGGCCGCGGGCAATACACGAGCTGCGCCCCCGCGATCGCCGGCGCCTCCGCGTGCCAGTCGTCCAGCCCCAGCTCGCGCTCGTAGGCCAGCGCCGACGCGAACCGGGCCGCCGTCCCCGTCGGCCGCGACCGCAACCACTGCTCCGCCGTGCGGTCGGTGTACAGCGTCACCGCGTGCCCCGCCCGCCGCAGCCCGTGCGCCGTCAACAGCCCCGCGACCCCCGCGCCGATCACCGCGAACCTCCGCATCTCGCCATGCTCGCACGACCCTCGCGCCGCGCGTCCGTGATTCCGTCGCGTCAGCCCCGGCCCCGCGCTCGGACGCACGCGCACCCGCGACAGTGACACCACTGTCACAACCCCATCAACCGCTCGCGAACTGTCCGCGCGGCCCCGCCGACGCGCACGAACGTGCGAGTTCGGCCCCGCGGGTGTACCCTGGTCGCCCTCGCTGCGAGTCGGTATGGCGGCCTCGATCCTCATCGTGGAAGACGAACGCGACCTGCTGTCGGCGATGCAGCACGCGCTCGGCCGCGAGGGCTTCTGCGTCGTCACCGCCGAGACCGGCGCCGCCGCCCTCGAGGTCGCGCTGGCCGAGCCGCCCCCCGACCTCGTGCTGCTCGACCTGACGCTGCCCGACGTCTCCGGCATCGAGGTGTGCAAGCGCCTCCGCGAGCACCCGCGGACGCGCGAGCTCCCGATCGTCATGGCCAGCGCGCGCGTCGAGGAGATCGACCGCGTGGTCGGCTTCGAGGTCGGCGCCGACGACTACATCACCAAGCCGTTCAGCCTCCGCGAGCTGGTGCTGCGCATCCGCGCCGTGCTCCGCCGCAGCGAGACGCGCACGCGCACGCGCCTCGTCTGCGGCCGCATCGCCGTCGACACCGAGGGCTTCTGCGCCTGGCTCGACGGCCACGAGCTCCAGCTCACCGCGCTCGAGCTGCGCCTGCTCGTCGCCCTCGTCCGCCACGCCGGCCGCGCCCTCACCCGCGACGCCCTGCTCGCCGAGGTCTGGGGCAGCGACACCTCCGTCACCACCCGCTCGGTCGACACCCTGGTGCTCCACCTGCGCGACAAGCTCGGCCCCGCCGCCGCCCAGCTCCAGACCCTGCGCTCGGTCGGCTACCGCCTGACCCCCGACGCCCCCGACGCGACCTGAACCCTCGACCGTGCGCTGGTCGCTGCTCGCCCGCGCTCGTCGGCGCGCCCGCTACCGCTCCCGCACGACCTCCACCGCCCGCGTCGCCGTGTCGATCGACACATACATCAGCCGCGCCCGCGAGCACGACCCCGTGTTGACCACGCGCCCCTCCGGCAGCTCGTGCAGGTGCGGCACGTGCGTGTGGCCCATCACCACCACGTCGGCCGCGTGCTCGCGCAGCAGCCCCCGCGCGGCCTCCGCGTACGGCCCCTCGGCGTGGCCGAACTTGCTGTGCTTGATGGCGATGTCTCGCCCCTCGATCCACTGCGCCAGCGGCCGCAGCCCCGCGCGCCGCGTCCGCCCCATCAGCCACGTCGCCGCGCGGGCCGCCGTGTAGGCCCGACGGAACACCGGGTCGAACTGGTGCCCGTGGATGAACACCGCCGCGAACCCGTCCGCCTCGACCCGCACCTGCTCCGCCGCGCCCAGCTCGTGCCGCGCCACCGCGTCGTGGTTGCCGTGCACGTACGTGTACTTCGGCCCCGCCAGGCGCTCCGCCAGCGCCGGCACGCGCCGGCGCGCCCGCGCCAGCTGCCGCGCCGCCCCCCGCCGCCCCGGCAGCAGGTCGTGCTCCGTCTGCCAGATGTCGCCGACCAGCACGATCCTGTCGTGCGTCGCCTCGAGCGTCGCCAGGAACTCGAGGAACCGCGCCTCGGTGTGATGAAATTCATCGGTGTACCCGTGGGGCCCGATGTGAAAGTCCGACAGCGCCGCGATCCGCATCGTGCTCGTCCTCAGCCTTGCCACGGCGCGGGCCGCATGTCCGACTCGAGCGCCGCCGCGAACGCCGTGTGCAGGCGCAGGGCCAGGTCGCTGCGGTAGCGCTCCTCGTGCTCGCGGTCGAACAGGTAGCCGCGGATGCGCAGGCGCAGCGTGCTCACCTGCCCGTCGCGCGGCATGAAGAACACCTCCGGCGTGCAGCGCGGCGACGCGAACCGGCTGAGCGCCGCGGCCTGGCGGGCCAGCTCGGCGGCGCGGTCGGGCCGCAGCTCCTCGGGCACCTCGACCTCGAGCTCGCACGGCGTGTCGCGGGCGGCCAGGTTGAGGCGCAGGACCGTCTCGCCGACCAGGCGGTCGTACGGGATCTCCGCGTCCGTGCCGTCCGGCGCGCGCACCGTCACCGCCCGCAGCCCGACCCCCACCAGCCTGCCCTTGACCTTGCCGACCTCGATGTCGTCGCCGAGCCGGTGGCGCCCCTCGAGCGCGAACACCACCCCGAGGAACACGCTGCGCAGCCACGGCAGCGCCGCGATGCCGAGCAGCAGCACCATCAGCGTGCGCCCCAGCGCCCGCGGCCCGTCGATCTCGGGCACGAGCCGCGTGTTTAATAGGACCACGATCGGCAGCCACACCGCGAGCTGCAGCAGCGGCACGTAGCGGTGGATGCGCCGGAACGCCACGATCCGCGTGACCCGCCGCAGCAGCACGCTGATCGCCACGCCCGCCACCAGCAGCCCGCCGATGTACAGCACCGGCAGCACCGACGCGACGAACGCGGACCCGCTGAACATCCCCGCGAGCATGCCACAACCCGCCCGCGCCGTGCACCTGCGGCGAGCCCGCGCGCCCGCTCACCGCGCGCCGGGGTGGCGGAACACCCACTCGAACGTCGGCAGCTCGCCGCAATCGCTCGGGTAATTGGCCCGCACCAGCGAGATCACCGCCGACCCCTTGTTCATCCCGAGCGGCACCTCCTGCGCCTGCTCGGCCTGGAGCGGCTCGCCCATCGTCATCATGCCGTCGACCTCGAGCGAGAACTCGACGAACCGCGAGCCCGGCTCGTCGCGGCACTCCTCGCACGCGCACGGGCAGTGGATCGGCCCCATCGCGCCCTCGACCGCGGTCAGCGCGAAGCCCCCGAGCTCGTCGGTCACGTCGAGCCCGGCGGCGACGCGGTACAGCACCGCCGGCACCACCTCGACCGCGCCGTCGACGACCGCGCGGGCCACCATCCGCGACGGCCGACACGCCTCGCCCTCGGCCGGCCGCTCCCACGTCAACCCGAGCTCGACGCACTTGCCCTCGCCCACCCCGGACCCCAGCGCGTCGAACGGATCCGGCAGCCCGGTCACGATCTCCAGGCCCGCCCCCGTGTCGCAGTCGCTGCACTCCGCGTCGTCGCACACCGCCAGCGTCAGCGACCCCGACGACCCCGTCACCAGCGCCCGCTCGAACGTCCGCGCCTCGCCGCACGCCTGCAGCGTGGCGTCCGTCACCTCCTCCCCCATGACCTCGAACACCTGCAGGTTGCCGCCGAGCGGCACGTACGGGCACTCCGGCAGCGAGAACTCGGTCGTCCCGCCGCTCGTGTCCTCGGCCTCGCCCGCCGACGTCGAGCCCGCACCCGACGACGATGACGACGATGACGACTCCGCCGCCGCGGTCGTATCCGTGGGCTCACCGCCCGACGTCGTCGGCGCTCCGCTGCTCGACGACTCCGCCGCCGACGTCTCCGTCAAATCCGCCTCGCCGACGGGAGGGTTGGGCAGGAAACACGCCGATGTCACCAGCGCCGCGCACAGCGTCACGGCGCCGCACAATCGCCGAACGTCACGACCATTTGTTTGTGTCATCATGGGGGCCTCGCCGACGATGCTGCGCCCGCAGCCTGCTCCGATGGAGATCACCGAAGACACGCCCTGTGGACGCTTTGTGGAGGGTTTGGGGTCCGCGCCGCCGCGTCACCACGACGGCCCCGCGTCGAACGTACACATCCTCCGCTCGGTGGATTTCCTCATGCATTGCGTCGAGTAAAATCTCCGTATACGCCGTCGCCGCCGCCGCGGAACAATCCGCCCCCGCCGCGCGTCCCTGCCCCGCCCATGCCTCGCCTCGCGCTCGTTGCAGCCGCAATCGTCGTGCCCCTCGCGTGCGCCGCGCCGCAGGCCGGGGCCGCTCCGCCTGCATCCGCCGCCCCATCCTCGATCGCCGCGCCCGCTCCCGCGAACCCACCCGCCGTCGCCCACCCCGGCTGCTTCCTGCTGCAGGACCTCGCTACCGGCGTCGTCACCAGCGTCCACCCCGAACGCTGCGCCCGCGCGCTCGTCCCCGCCTCGACCTTCAAGATACCCCACGCCCTCATCGCCCTCGAGCTCGGCGTCGTCACCGACCCGCGCGCCGAGGTCCCGTGGGACGGCACCCTCTACACCAACAAGGACTGGCAGGCCCCGCAGTCCCTCGCCTCCGCCCTGCAGGTGTCCTGCGTATGGTTCTTCCAGGGCATCGCGCGGGCGGTCGGCCGCTCGCGCATGCAGGCCCGCCTGCGCGCGCTGCGATACGGCAACATGCAGGTCTCCCGCGACCTCACGGGCTTCTGGCTCGAGGGCGGCTCGCTCACCGTCACCGGCCCGCAGCAGCTCGACTATCTCCGCCGCATGGCGAACTACGAGCTCCCGGTCGCGCGCCGCCACATCGACACCGTGTGGTCGCTCCTCCGCGCCGATCCCCGCCTGCTCGCCGCGCGCCTCCCGGCGGGCGAGACCTGGCCCGAATCCGCCGCGATCATCGAGGCCAAGACCGGCACCGCCGACGGCGTATCGTGGTGGGTCGGCCGCATCACCGGCCCCCGCGGCGCCCACGTGTTCGTCAGCCGCGTCGACGGCCTCCCGGCGTCCCACACCTCCGCCGCCCTGTCCGCCGGCCTCCGCGCGCTCGCCGACGCCGGCCTGCTGTGAGCCCGGCAGGCGTGTTACACGAGCAGCATGCACCCGTCGCTGTTCGCCGCCCCACCCGTGCTCGGCATGATCCACGTCGGCGCCCTGCCCGGCACCGCCGCGGCCGAGCGCAGCGTCGCCGAGCTCGTCGACGCCGCCGTCGCCGAGGCCCGCATCTACCGCGAGTCCGGCCTCGACGGCGTCGTCGTCGAGAACATGCACGACACGCCCTACCTCCGCGGCGCGGTCGGCCCGGAGATCGTCGCCGCCATGGCCCTGTGCGGCCGCGCGATCAAGGCCGAGTGCGGGCTCCCGGTCGGCGTCCAGATCCTCGCCGCCGCCAACCTCGAGGCCATCGCCGTGGCCACCGCCGCCGGCCTCGACTTCGTGCGCGTCGAGGGCTTCGCCTTCGCCCACGTCGCCGACGAGGGCATCCTCGAGGGCTGCGCCGGCGAGCTGCTGCGCTACCGCCGGCACATCGGCGGCGGCCACGTGCAGATCTGGGCCGACATCAAGAAGAAGCACGCCTCGCACGCGATCACCGGCGACATCGACCTCGCCGCCACCGCCGAGGCCGCCGAGTTCATGCGCGCCGACGCCGTCATCGTCACCGGCAGCGTCACCGGCGACCCCCCGCGCGTCGACGACGTCCGCGCGGCCAGGGCCAGGACGTCGCTCCCGGTGATCCTCGGCTCCGGCGTCTCCGCGCGCAACCTCGCCGACTTCTACCCCCACGCCGACGGCTACATCGTCGGCACCGCCTTTAAAAAGGGCGGCCGCTGGCAGGGCGCCGTCGACCGCCGCCGCGTCGACGAGTTCATGATCGCCGCGGCCCGCCTGCGCTGATCCCACGTCGACGCCACGTAATGTCAGCGCCCGCTCCGAGGCCCGCCGGGGTGTCGTCCCCCCAGGCCGTCGCCGCCAGCGTGATACCATCATAATTAAATGCTCGCGTGGCAACCTGTCGTCGCCTCGGTGGTCCTCCTGGCCGTGTCCGCCTGCTTCGTCGACACCGGCAAATCGTCGACGAGCGACGCCGCCTCGACCCCGGCCGACGACGACGGCCCCGCCCCGACCAGCGCCGGCCCGGGCGAAACCACCGCCGCCGACCCGTCCACCGGCAGCACCGCCGACACCGCCGACACCGCCGACACCGCCGGCACCACCGCTCCGACCTGTCAGCCGATCGGCGCCCCGTGCACCGACGGCGAGTGCTGCGGCTGCCTGGCCTGCATCATCGGCCTCTGTCTGCCCAACGACGCCGCCTGCGACGGCGAGTGCATAGCCTGCGGCGCCGACGGCCAGTGCGGACAGGCCGCGCCGGGCGCCAGCTGCGACGCGCGCGTCGACGTCGACTGCACCGAGATGGTCTGGGGCGTCGCGGACGGCGCCTGCTACGCGATGGACAAGGCCCGGCCCGAGTGCACCGCCGACGGCGAATGCATCGTCCCGCCGTGCGGCGAGCAGGGCGAGGTGATCGTGAGCTGCCCCGAATGCATGCTCGAGGAGAACACCTGCACCGCCGGCACGAAGGCCGGGCAGATCGACCTCGCCAGCTTCTGCGCCGTCGGCAATCACGAGACCCCGGGCTGCGCGAGCGACTGCATCGGCGCCACCGTCATCCAGCGCTACTGCGACGAGGGCGGCGTCTGCCGCGAGGACGCGGCGTCCTGCGACCCGTACGTCTGCGACGCCGGCGCCTGCGCCACCTCCTGCACGATCAACGCGGACTGCAACGGCACCGCCGACTGCATCGACGGCAAGTGCATCTGACGTCCGCGGCCGCGCGCTCGACACCCGCCCGCGAGCCCCGCATCCGCGCGCGCGGTCGGCATCGCCCGCGCACCCGCACGACTTGCCCGCGGCCCCTCCGCGAACTCGGGTATCGTCGCCGACCATGGTGACCCGCGCCCGCGACTCGTGGCTCCTCGCCTCCGCCCTCCTCGCCTGCAACGGCGAACCAGCCGGGGACACCGGCGCCGCCACCAGCACGGCCACCGCCACCGACCCCGACACCACCGCCGACCCGCCGCCGACCACCGGCGCCTCCACGACCACGACCACCGGCGACACCACCGACCTCCCGACCTCCGCCACGCCGCCCGGCGACACCACCGCCGACCCGCCGACCACGCTCCCCGGCGACACCACCGCCACCACCGACGGCGACACCGGCACCGACACCGGCGCGCCCGGCCTCGCCTGCCCGCTCGCCGACGGCCCCGGCGTCACCGCGGTCGCCCTCGCCCCGCAGCTCTACGGCGACGGCGCCGACCCCAGCGACGCCCCCGCCTGCACCGAACTATTAACAAACCCCGAGCGCGGCTTCCACGGATTCGTCGACCTCCGCGACCTCGGCCCCGGCGACCTCGAGGACCAGACCGACGCCGGCCGCACCCTCGTCTACGGCAAGATCTACATCCCCGAGTTCCGCGACGCCCCCCTCGACCAGGCCCTGCTCGACGACCTCGGCGCCGCCTTCGACCTCGTGCGCGAGCACGGCATGAAGGTCACCCCGCGCTTCCACTACTCCGACGACGTCGGCGAGGCCGACGCCGAGCTCGACCGCATCCTCGCGCACATCGACCAGATCGCCCCGCTCTTGCAGGAGCACGCCGACGTGATCGTGCACCTGCAAGCCGGCTTCATCGGCGCCTACGGCGAGTGGCACTCGTCCACCAACGGCCTCGACGCCCCCGGCCCGCGCAAGCAGATCCTGGGCGCCCTGCTCGCCGCCCTGCCCGAAGATCGCATGATCTCCGTGCGCCGCCCCTCGTTCAAGGCCGACGCCTACGCCGGCCCGCTCACCGACGCCGACGCCCACGACGGCAGCGACCGCGCCCGCATCGGCCACCTCAACGACTGCTTCCTCGCCTCCGACGACGACTACGGCACCTACCAGGAGCCCGGCGAGAAGGACTACATCATCGAAGATTCGCCGTACGTCGTCGTCAGCGGAGAGACCTGCGCCGTCAACCCGCCGCGCTCCGAGTGCCCCACCGCCAGGGACGAGCTCGCCCTCCTCCACTGGACCCACATCAACGCCGCCTACCACCCCGGCGTGCTCGAGAGCTGGCAAACCGACGGCTGCTACGCCGAGATCGCCTGCCGCCTCGGCTACCGCCTCGCCGTCACCGCCCTGCGCCACCCCGACAGCGTCGCCCCCGGCGACAACCTCCCCGTCTCCATCGAAGTCTTTAATGATGGCTACGCCGCCCCCATCAACCCGCGCCCCTTTAATATTGTGCTCGACGGCCCCACCCGCATCGTCAACGTCCCCGACTTCGACCTGCGCACCCTCCAGCCCGGCGAAACGTCGACGATTTGCATCGACATCACGCTCCCAGGCGACGTCCCCGCCGCCGACTACCGCATCGGCATCCACCTCCCCGACCCCGCCCCCACCCTCGTCGACGACCCCCGCCAGTCCATCCGCCTCGCCAACGACATCGAATGGACCGACGGCATCAACTGGTTCGACGCCACCATCACCATTAATTAAATTGGTCAGAAATAATTAATTCGGCACCGCACAGACACCGACGTCCTCGCGCCCCGCGGGCGCCAGCTCGGCGGCGAACCACGCCACGCACACCTGCCCCTGCCCCGGGCAGGTCTCGTCGGCCGTCAGACCTCAGAGCGACGCGCAGCACCCGTTCGCCCCCGCCTCGCACCCGACCGCGACGACGCGCGGCCGTCACCCAGGGAGCGAGCACAGGCCGACGTTCTCGAGGCCCTCCGGCGCGTCCCCCGGCTCGAACCACGGCGTGCACACCTGCCCCGCGCCCGGGCACGTGTTCGCCAGGGTCACGTCACAATACGGCTCGCAGCAGCCCGACGCCGCCGGGTCGCACTCGTCGGCCGCCCCCTCCGTGTACGAGCAGACGAGCCCCACGTCGCACGAGTTCGCGAACTCGCACGCGTCGTGCGCCTGCCCCTCGTCCCCCGACGCGTCGAACACGCACATGAACCCATCGAGATAATTGATACACAGCTCACCTCCCGGGCAATCTTGCTCGAGCGGATGGCAGGTCGGCAGACAGATGTTGATCACTCCCTCGCCGTAGACCGGGCACACGAAGCCCGACTCGCACATCGGCGAGTCCGGCGTCCCCGTGCACATGGCCACGCAGGTCCCCATGTTCTCCTCGTCGACGTCCCAGCACATCGCCCCGAACCCGCAATTGTCGATCCCGCTGACCGCGCTGTCGACCACGAAGCACGCCTCCCCGACCCCGGCCGGGTCCTCCATCACCGGCACGCACTTCAACGCATTCCACGCGTTCCCGCCGTTGTCCGCATAGGGCATACATTTATATCCCGCCATGCAGTCCTGCGCCCAGTTATCGCACTCCTCGAGAGTACCTCCGTCCATCCGCACGATGAACGTCAGCTCCTCCGTCCCTCCTCCCCCCGAGCTCCCACTCCCCGCGCTCGTCCCCCCGCCCGTCGAGCCGGTCCCGCCCGTCGAGGCGGTCCCACCCGTCGACCCCGTCGCCTCCATCGCGCCCGTCGTGCCCCGCGTACTCCCCTCGCCGCCCGTCGGCGCCGCCCCGCTGCTCCCGCCCTCCGAGCCCGCCTGCGGCGACCCCGGCCCGACCGGCCCACACCCGATCGCCACCCCCAGCACCCACGCGCACCCAGACAATCCGCCTCGCGTCATGGCACATGCTCCTCTCACGGCATCACCGAACAAAACCCGAGCCCTTCGTAACCGCCGGGCACACGGCACATCGGATAGTACGGCACACAAACCCCTGCCCCGCCCCCGGACACGCATCCTCGACAGTCAGGTCGCACAGCGCCCCGCAGCACCCGCTCGCCTGCGTGTCACACTCGACCGCCGTACCCGTCCCCGCCATCGTCCCTCCGCCGGTCGTCCCGCTCGACCCCGACGTCGGCGTCTCCGTCGAACTCCCCCCGCCTCCCCCGCTGCTCCCGCCCTCCGCCGCCGGCTCCGACGGCCCACAGGCCGCGAACGCCACGACCCCCCAACCCAACAACCGCTCACGGCAGCGCACAGACCCCCACTTTCTCATAACCCTCCGGCGCCTGCCCCTGCTCGAACCACGGCGTGCACACCTGCCCCTGCCCCGGGCACTCGTTCGGCTCGTTCAGGTCGCAGAACGGCTCGCAGCAGCCCGACACGGCCGGGTCGCACTCGACCGCCGCCGTCGAGACGACACAGGCGAGCCCCGGGTCGCACGAGTTGACATACTCGCACGGATCATGCGCCTGCCCCTCCTCGCCAGACGCATCCAGTACGCAAATAAACGTATCTCCGGTCGAAATGCAAACATCGCCGCTCTGCACACAATCCAGCGTCAGAGGATCGCAAGTCCCGAGACAGAGGTTGAGGATCCCCGAGCCCGAAATGGCACAAATGGACTTCGGCGGGCACACCGGCGCCTCCGGCGAACCGCTGCACAACCCGACACAGACCCCTTTTTTCTCGGCATCGGTCTCCCAGCAGTACGCGCCGAGCTCACAATTGTCGATCCCGCTGACCCCGTTACCCTCGACGAAGCACGCCTCGCCGACGCCCACCGCGCCTTCCATCACCGGCACGCACTTGAGCGCGTCCCACGAGTTCCCGCCGCCCTCGGCGTACGCCGAGCACTTGTATCCCGACGGGCAATCCTGCGCGAAGTTGTCGCACCAGGGGGCGTACCCCATGTCCGTCTCGACGATGAACGTCTGCCCGCCCGTGCCTCCCTCCGTCGTCCACCCTGGCGTCGTGGCTCCGCCGCCTTCGCTCCCCGGCGCCTCGCCCGTCGTCCCGCGCGCGACGACCCCGGTCGTCACCGCCGCCCCGCCCGTCGCGCCGCTCGACGTTCCCGTCGAGGACCCGCCGCCGCTCTCCGTCATGCCCTCCGCGCCGGGCGTGCGATACAGCGGATAACAGGCGAGCGGCCCGCCCGCGAGCACGCCGACGAGCAGCCCCGAACCGATGCGCGCGGGTCGCATGGCCCTCCTCACGGCGGCAGCGTGCACACCCCGATGTGCTCCTGCCCCGGCGCCTGCCCCTCCTCGAAATACGGCGTACAAACCTGACCCATGCCCGGGCACATGTTCGGCTTGGTCGCGTCGCAGAACGGCTCGCAGCAGCCGGTGGCCGCCGGGTCGCACTCCACCGCGGCCGCGGCCGCGTCCGTCACGCACATGAAGCCCGGGTCGCACGCGTTCGCGTACTCGCACGCGTCGTGGAGCTGCCCCTCGTCCCCCGACCCGTCGAGCACACACAGGAACTCGCCGCCGATAGTATCGATGCACACCTCCCCCTCCGAGCAGTCCTGCTCGAGCGGGTCGCAGCGATCGATGCACAAATTAATGACCCCGTCGGAGGTGAGCGCGCAGTACGTATTTTCGGGGTCCGGGCACGTCGGCGACTCGGGCGTGCCGATGCACATGGCCACGCACTCCCCCTCGTTGGTGTCGGGGTCGACGTAGAAGCAGTAGGCCCCGAAGTCGCAGTTGTCGATCCCGCTGACCCCGTTGTCCACCACGAAGCACGGCTCCCCCGGCTTGGCCGGGTCCTCCATCACCGGCACACATTTTAATGAGTTCCACGAGTGCCCGCCGTCGTTGGCGTACGGCACGCACTTCTCGCCGGGCGCACAGTCCTGCGCCCACACGTCGCAGGTCGGCCCCTCGGGGTGGTCCGGCTCGATGATGAACGTCCCGTCGTCGGCGGCGCCGCTCGAGCCGCTGCCGCCCGTCGACGCCGACGTGCTGCCGACGATCCCCGTCCCGATCCCCGTGTCCGCCGAGGTCGACGAGTCTCCCCCGCTCGTCGGCGACGGCGTCGTGCCCGGCTGCCCCGTCGACTCCGCCGGCGCCGCGCCGCTCGACTCCTCGGAGCCGCCCTGCGGCGTGCCCGGCCCCGCCGGTCCGCACGCCAACAGCCCCAGCACCCACGCATTCGTCATCTTCAGTGAAAATCTCATGGTGTCTCCTATCCGGGCACACTACAGAAACCGATGTGTTCCATCTCCGGCGGCGCCGGATCGTCATAATATGGCGTGCACACCTGCCCCTGTCCGGGGCACGTGTTCGGCGCGAACAAATCACAGAACGGCTCGCAGCAGCCCGACGCGGCCGGGTCGCACTCGACCGCCGCGCTCGAGTCGAGGCATACGAGCCCCTTGTCGCACGAATTGGCGAACTCGCAAGGATCGTGCACATGCCCCCCGCCGGAGGGGGCGAGCACGCAAAGAAAGCCATCGGAGGACGGGTTCGCTATGCACAGATCGTCCGCAATCGGGCAATCCTGCAGCAGCGGATCGCAGCCCTTGAGACAGAGATGTAGATACGCCCAGCCGTAAACCGCGCATGAGTACCCTGGTTCGCAGAACGGCGCCTCGGGCGTGCCCTTGCAATGTGCAACGCATACGCCGACATTCTCCGCGTTCGTGTCCCAGCAGTACGAGCCGAGCTCGCAGTTGTCGATCCCGCTGACCCCGTTCTCGACCACGAAGCACGGCTCACCGGGCTTCACCGGGTCCTCCATCACCGGCACGCATTGGGTCGCGTTCCACGAGTTGCCGCCATTTTCTGCGTAGATCGTGCATTTTTGCCCCGCCGGGCAATCCTGGGCCCAGGTGTCGCACTCTTCGAAGTCCGGCGTATCGAACGCCACGATGAACGTCCCGTACGTCGTCTCCGCGCCTGTCGACGCCTGTACCGTGGCCTCACCCGTCGACCCCTGCGTCGAGCCGCCGGTGCTGCCCGGCGCCACGCTCCCTGTCGTCGGGTTCGCCGGGCCCGCGCTCGTCGGCTCTCCGCCGCCCTCGTTCGTGCTCTCGCGGCTCTGCGGCGCGCCCGGTGGGCCGCACTCGACGATCGTCCCGAGGCTGAGCAGAAGCGCGCGTCGCATGGCTTTCTCGGGTCAGGCGTTCGGGGCAAGCCCCACAAAACGCCCAACCGCGCCCAAGCTACACCCGTCCCTCAACTACCTCAACGAACCAAACCCCCTTTACACCGTTTCCTGATCGGACCGCGATCGGACCCACGAAGTCGGCGTCAGGAGTGGCTCTGGTGGCCGGCTTTTTTGGTGAGGATGTTGGTCAGCGTGCGCAGGGCCGCCTCGCGCTCGGTGGCGACGACGAGGCGCTCGCTCAGCACCTGCACGACCGCGAGGCCGATGTCGCCGTTCTCGCGGACGATCCTCCTGAAGCGGTCCGCGCCGAGCATCAGCGTCTTGACCGGCGACGCCGCGACCACGCCGGCGGTGCGGGGGGCCCGGCTGAGCACCGCGACCTCGCCGCAGATGTCGCCGGGGCCGAGGCGGTTGATCACCGAGCCGTCGCGCACGACCTCGACCTGGCCCTCGAGCAGCATGCAGATCGAGTCGCCCGGGTCGCCCTGGCGGAAGATCGGCTGGTCGCGGTTGAAGTTGTACTCCTGGCAGGCCTCGGCGATCGCCATCAGCGCGTACGTCGGCACCGCGTTGAACAGGCTGATGCGCTGGAGGAACGTGATGCGGGTGATCAGCTGGCGCAGGGCCGACGGCGCCTGGTCCGGGTCGAGCTCGTCGAAGTCGTCGCTGCACAGCGTCGAGACCACGCTGAGCCACGGGTCCTCGAAGGTCGGCGCCGGCTTCTGCACCTCCATCGTCGGCAGCGACGCGAACTCGCGCGAGCGCGTCAGCTTGCGCCCGGCGCGGATCACCGCGGTGAACGCCTTCTCGCTCAGGCGATTTAATAGGTCGTTGGCGACCTCCTTGTTGGTCCCCGACGTCGGCGTGTGCGACGGGTAGATGCGCAGGAAGATGCGCCAGTAGAGGTCGCCGGCCGCGTCGCCGATCGACTGCGCCTCGCCGTCGGCCTCGAGCCCGTGCAGCAGGTGGGCCGCCGCCTCGCCGTAGCCGCCGAGCAGCACGCGGCGGCGGTCGGCCAGGCGCGGCTCGTCGGAGAACGCCGTCATCACCCCGCCGGGCTCCTCGCGCGAGGGGTGGGCCGCGAGCATGGCGTCGACCTCGGACTCGAGCCCGCGCAGGCGGTCGAGCAGCATCTCGACCGTCTCGAGCGAGCGGCGCGCCGACTCGCTGCGGCGCAGGCGCTCGCGCGTGCCCTCGAGCTCGCCCTCGAGCTCGTGCAGCAGGTCGCCGACCGAGGCGTAGCGGTGCTCGCGGTTCTTGCTGAGGGCGCGCCGGGTGATGTCCTCGACGCCCGGCGGGAACGTCCGCGTCGGCGCGCGCACGGCCGGGGGCTCGAGCGGCTCGACCATCACGCGCATCAGGATCTCGCGCGCGTTGGCCCCCTGGAACGGCACCGTCAGCGTCAGCAGCTCGTAGAGGATCACCCCGAGCGACCAGATGTCGCTGCGCACGTCGAGGTCGAGCCCGCTCTTGGTGATCTGCTCGGGCGCCATGTACTCCGGCGTGCCCGCGTGCATGCGGGCGCGGGCCTGGTTCTTGCCGCCCTGGCCGAGCACCTGCGCCAGCCCCCAGTCGACCAGCACGACCTCGCCGAACTCGCCGATGAACACGTTCTCCGGCTTCAGGTCGCAGTGCAGCACCCCGCGCGAGTGCGCGTAGGCCACCGCGCGGCACAGCTCGATGAAGCAGCCGAGCAGGCGGTACATGCCGAACGCCTGCGCCGTGGCCGCGTCGCCCTTGCGCAGCGCCGCGATCACGTCCGACAGCGGCCGCCCGGTCAGCCGCTTCATCGTGTAGTACATGCCGAGGATCGGGCTGACCCCGAGGTCGTAGGCCGGCACGATGTTGGGGTGCTCGAGCCCGCCGGTGATGATCGCCTCCTCGACGAACGCCTGCACGCGCGTCGGGTCGGTCACCAGGTCGGGCGACAGCACCTTCAGGGCCACGCTGCGGCGCAGGAACTTGTCGGTGCCGAGGTACACCACCCCGCCCCCGCCGCGCCCGAGCTCCATGCCGAGGCCGTAGCGCCCGTCACCCGAGGTCGTCAGCGGCGGCCCCGCGGGGTCGAGGCCCGGGCTGACCGTCGGCGCCGCCCCCAGATCGCGGCAATACGCGAACAGCGGCGGCTCGTCGCTCGCAGATCTGCGCGCGCGCTCGGTCGCCCCGCTCTTCGGGCCCGGCTTGTCCCACGGCCACTTCTTGGTCTCCGACATCGGCCCGCGCCAGCGCGAGCGGCGATGATAGCCCGGGCTCAGAACCCGTGGAAGTCCCCTACACGAACGGCGCGAGCGCCTTCACGAGCCCGGGCACGGCCGCTTGTACATGCGTCTCCGCCGTATCGCGCAGGCGGGCGTAGGTCTTCTTCAGCGGTCCGCTCGCCTGCTCGGCCCGGCGATCGGTGACCGACAGCAGCGCCGCGGCCACGCGCGCCGGGTCCTTGCCGACGTGGGCGGCGAACGCGTCGCTCCGCGCGCCCCCGCGGGAGTTCGCCAGCGCCTCCTCGTACATCGGCTGCATGGCCTCGGCGAACTCCGGCAGCAGCTTGTCGACCACGTCCGGCACCATCGTCGGCTTGACCGCCTTGACCAGCTTGTAGCCGGCCTTGACCGCCAGCCCGCCGATGCCCGACTTGCTGGCGACCTCCGCATCGATCAGGGCGGCGCACGCCTGCACGACCTGGGGGCGGACCGCGGACTGGGTGAGGATCTCGGCGAGACGGGCCATCGGCGCGCTATATGGCCGATTTCCCGGCCCCACGCAAGCGGGGCCGATGGACAGCAGGCGGCGAATTTTGGACTGTATGCCCGCCCGGCGCCGCCGCCTCGACCTCGACCTGACCCGGCCGCCGCAACCGCCCCGGGCCGCACCGTGTCCCTGTCTCCGTCCATGCCCTCCTCGACCCGCACCACGCGTGCATGCGGCCTCGCGCTCGCGTCGCTGCTCGTCGCCTGCTCGCGCCCCACGCCCACGCCCACGATGACAACGACCACGCACGCCCCGCCTCCACCGGCCTCGCCTGCGCCTGCGCCCGCGCGCCCCGTGCTCGCCCTCGCCGACGCCGCCGCCTATCCGCTGCCCGGCATGATCGCCCCGACCGCGATCGCCTTCACGCCCGACGACCGCGCGCTCACCTGGCTCCGCAGCCCCGACCGCAGCCTCACGCGCCAGCTGTGGCGCTTCGACCTCGCCGCCGGCGAGCGCGCCGCCGAGGCCCCGCTGATCCAGCCGCCCGGCGGCGGCATCACCGAGGACAACCTCTCGCACGAAGAAAAATTGCAGCGCGAGCGCCAGCGCGTGCGCGAGCTCGGCATCACCACCTACGCGTGGTCGAAGCTCGGCGACACCCTCATGGTCCCGCTGACCGGCGAGGTCCACGCCCAGCACGGCGACCGCGGCGCCCTCGCCCGCGTCGTCGCCAAGCACGACGGCAAGCCCGCCCTCGACCCCCAGCTCTCGCGCGACGGCAGCAAGATCGCCTACGTCCAGGACGCCGAGCTCCACGTCGTCGACGCCGACGGCGGCACGCCGAGCCAGCGCACCAGCGGCGCCCGCGGCACCGGCAAGACCCACGGCCTCGCCGAGTACATCGCCCAGGAGGAGATGGACCGCGACCACGGCTTCTGGTGGTCGCGTGACGGCGAGCTGCTCGCGTTCGAAGAAGTCGACGAGACCCACATCCCCGTCTACCGCATCGTCCACCAGGGCAAGGACGCCGTCGGCGACGGCGCTCAAGAAGACCACGCCTACCCGTTCGCCGGGGCCGCCAACGCCAGGGTCCGCCTCGGCGTGGTCGCGGCCGAGGGCAGCACCCGCGTGACCTGGATGGACCTCGGCGACGACCCCGAGCAGTACCTCGCGCGCGTGCAGTGGCTGCCCGACGGCTCGCTCACCGCCACCGTCACCGACCGCGCCCAGTCGCGCCTCAAGCTGCTGCGCCTCGACCCGCGGACCGGCGCGTCGACCACGCTGATCGAGGAGAAGAGCGACGTGTGGATCAACCTCCACCACGCGCACAAGCCGATCGGCGAGGGCCCGTTCGCCGGCAACTTCGTGTGGGCCTCCGAGCAGGGCGGCTTTCGCCACCTCTACCTCCACCGCGCCGACGGCGAGCTCGTCCGCCAGCTCACCAGCGGCCCCTGGCACGTCGACGGCGTCGCCGACATCGATGAAGAGCGCGGCCTCGTGTACCTCACCGGCAACCGCGAGGACCCGACCGAGGCCCACCTCTACGTCGTCCCGCTCGCCGGCGGCGAGGTCCGCCGCCTCACCGAGGCGGCCGGCACCCACGGCGTCGTCGTCGACCACGCCCACCGCCGCTTCGTCGACATCTTCAGCAACCTGTCCACCCCGCCGAAGCTGACCCTGCGCAGCCTCGACGACGGCAGCGCCCTGCAAGAAATTCCTTACGAGCCGGACCCGCGCCTCGCGGCCCTCGACCTGCCGCCCCCGGAGATCGTCAATTTCAAGAACCGCCACGGCGACACGCTCTACGCCGCGATCTACCGCCCCGACGCATCCACCCCGCAGCCGTGGCCCGCGCTGGTCTCGGTCTACGGCGGGCCGCACGCGCAGCGCGTCGTCGACGCCTGGGGCACCACCGTCGACATGCGCGCCCAGGCCCTGCGCAGCCGCGGCTACGTCGTAATTAAAATCGACAACCGCGGCAGCGCCCGCCGCGGCCTCGCCTTCGAGGGCGCGATCCGCCACGACCTCGGCAACCGCGAGGTCGAGGACCAGGTCGACGGCGTGCGCCACTTCGCCGCCCAGGGCCTGCTCGACCCCGGGCGCGTCGGCATCTACGGCTGGTCCTACGGCGGCTACATGGCCGCGATGGCCCTCGTCCGCGCACCCGACACTTTTAAAATCGGCATCGCCGGCGCGCCGGTCACTCACTGGGACGGCTACGACACCCACTACACCGAGCGCTACATGGGCACCCCGAAGGACAACCCGAAGGGCTACGCCGAGAGCAGCGTGATGCACCACGTCGACAAGCTGACCGGCAAGCTGCTGCTCGTGCACGGCATGATCGACGAGAACGTGCACTTCCGGCACACCGCCCGCTTGATCAACGCATTGATCCGCGCCGGCAAACCCTACGAGCTACTGCTGTTCCCCGACGAGCGGCACATGCCGCGCCGCCTCGAGGACCGCGTGCACATGGAGCAGCAGATCCTCGACTTCATCGGACGCACCCTGTGAAGTACGTCCTGAAGACCAGCGCGCCCCAGCGCCAGGCCGTCGACCTCACCGCGGGTCTGAACGCCCAGCAGGTCGCCGTCGTCGAGGCCCCGCCGCGCGAGCTGCTCGTGCTCGCCGGCGCCGGCACCGGCAAGACGCGCACCCTGACCACCCGCGTCGCCCGCCTCGTCGCCGGCGGCTGCCCGCCCGAGCGGATCCTCCTGTGCACGTTCACCAACCGGGCCGCGCGCGAGATGGTCGGCCGCGTCGAGTCGCTGCTCGGCATCGACATGCGCCGCTGCTCGGCCGGCACCTTCCACCACATCGGCAACCGCGTCCTCCGCCGCTACGGCCAGGCCGTCGGCCTCGGCCCCGACTTCGGCATCCTCGACCCCGAGGACGCGCGCACCCTGCTCGCCTCGGTGATCACCGAGCTCGGCGTCGAGGCCCTCACCGCCCGCCGCTTCCCCACGCCGAAGGTGCTCGCCGGCATCATCGGCCTGGCCTCCGGCACCCGCCAGCCGATCGGCGCGGTCGTCGAGCAGCAATATTTAAAGATGCTCGACCAGGTCGGCATGATGGAGCGGGTCGCCCGCCGCTACGTCGAGCGCAAGCGCCAGATGAACGTGTGCGACTTCGACGACCTGCTCGGCGAGTGGCTGCGCATCCTCGAGGAGCCGCAGCTCTCGGAGGTGGCCGACGAGCTGCGCGCCGCCTACGACCACGTGCTCGTCGACGAGTACCAGGACATCAACGCCATCCAGGGCGCGCTGTGCGACGCCATGGCCCGCGACCACAGGTCGCTGACCTGCGTCGGCGACGACGCCCAGTCGATCTACTCGTTCCGCGGCGCCGACTTCAACCAGATCGGGGCCTTCCGCGTGCGCCACCCCGAGGCGCTGATCTACAAGCTCACCGTCAACTACCGCAGCACCCCCGAGATCCTCGCGCTCGCCAACCGCAGCATCGGCCACAACCGCAGCCAGTACCCCAAGGAGCTGACGGCCGTTAAGAAGTCGGGCCCGCGCCCGGCGCTGATCCCCCTGCGCGACGTGTTCCAGCAGGCCGAGTTCGTGGCCCAGCGCGTGCTCGAGCTGCACCACGAGTACGACCTGCCGCTGTCGCGCATGGCCGTGCTCTACCGCAACCACAGCCACAGCCTCGAGCTGCAGGTCGAGCTCACCCGCCGGCAGATCCCGTTCACCGTGCGCTCGGGCCTGCGGTTCTTCGAGCAGGCCCACATCAAGGACGTCGTCGCCTACCTGCGCGCGCGCCAGAACCCCCAGGACGCCCTCAGCTGGATCCGCCTGCTGCGCCTGTGGCCGGGCGTCGGCGCGCAGACGGCCGAGCAGCTGGCCCAGGCGCTCGCCGGCGCCAAGGGCTCCAGCGCCCAGGTGCTGGCCGAGCAGTCCGCCCTCGCCAAGGGGCGCACGCGCGAGGCCCTGGCCCGCCTCGGCAAGCTGTGGGCCCTGCTCGAGGACCCCGCGCAGCACAACCCCGGCGACATGATCCGCCGCGTGGTCGAGCAGCACTACGGCGACTACGCCGAGCGCAACTTCCCCAACGCCGCCGCGCGCAAGGAGGACCTCGAGCAGCTCGCCGGCTACGCCGAGCGCTGGCCCGGCGCCAGCGAGTTCCTCGGCGAGCTCGCGCTCGTCCAGGGCGTCGCGGCCGAGAACGTCCTCGGCGCCGAGCCCCGCGACGACATGCTCGTGCTCTCGACCATCCACCAGGCCAAGGGCCTCGAGTGGCCGGTCTGCTTCATGCTGTGGCTGGCCGACGGCCGCTTCCCCATGGCCACCGCCATGCGCCAGCCCGCCGACCTCGAGGAGGAGCGCCGCCTGTTCTACGTGGCGACCACGCGGGCCGGCGACGAGCTGTACATGACCTACCCGGTGATCGAGGAGACCCGCGACGGACCTTCGCACATGCTGCGCGCCAGCAAGTTCCTCATCGAGGTCGACAACACGCCCGCGGTGTTCGAGCGCTGGCAGATCGAAGAAGCCCCGGCCGACGCCGGCTGAAACGCGCACAAGCACGCCGTGCGACCCCGCTCGGCGACACTCGCCGTGCGAGTCGATACGATGATCGACGAATGGTCCTCGCCCTCGTCGGATGGCTCGCGCTCTCGCAGGCCCTCGTCGTCCAGTCCGCACCGATCGCCACGCCGACCCCCGCCGCCGCGCCCGTCACCACCTCGGCCCCGACCCCCGCGCCCGCGCCCCCCGCTGCGAGCCAGTCCCCGCCCCCCGACACCCAGCCGGTGGTGCGCGCCGCCCCCGGCAACTGGGGCATGACCTTCATCTTCGGCGGCCTCGCCCCGCTGTCGCTCGCCGGCTCCGACCAGAGCTTCGGCGACGGCCTGCTGTTCACCGAGATCGGGGTCCGCCGCGTGTTCAAGCGCTTCGTGCTGCCGTTCTCGTTCGGCGCCGGGGTGGCCCGCGTGCAGACCCCCGGCCAGGCCACGCCCGCGACCGCCGCCGGCATCAGCGCGTCGGTGGCAATTTTGAAGGGCTTCCGCGTGTGGCGGCGCATCGCCCCGTACTTCGGCGCGTTCCTCCACACCCACTACGTGCACCCGCCCGGCCCCGGCAACTACCTCGTCAACATCAGCGTCGGCCCGATCCTCGGCATCGAGTACTTCATCGCCGACCGCGTCAGCCTCTACGGCCAGGGCGTGGTGCCGATCGGCCCCGACATCACGCGCTCGGGCGTCAGCGTCACCGCCCGCACCGCGGTGGCCGCCGGCGGCCAGCTCGGCCTCACGTTCTACTTTTAGCGGTCCCCGACCTCGTGCGGCCGTCCGCGACCGGGGCCCGCTCGCCCTCGCGCTCCGCCCTCGCTACCAGCGCCTGACCCTCGAGACAGCCGCACCTGTCCCTTCGGCCATCCAGCCGGCGACCCGGCCCAGCGAGCCCCGCGCCGGCCCGCCGACGACATGTCCCGAAGGACATCTCAGCCCCTTCGCAAACATTTCGTGGGCAGGCACCCCCCGATAAACCCCGCCTCGCGGGCGAGGGCCGTCCGCCGCGGCCGTGCGACGTCCCACGCGTGCTACCGTGGCCTGGCTCGCTCGCGCGGGCCGGAGGAACCATGCTGCGCCGCGACTTCATGATCGGCCCCCCCGTCCTGGCCGCCTGCTCCGCCGAAGGCCCGGTCAACCGCGTCGAGACCACCGATCCGGTCCCGACCCCCGCGCCGACCACAATCAAACCGTCGGTGCCCGAGCCGCCCGCGCCCGAGCCCAAGCAGCACGCCGCCGCCGGCCCCGACGAGTCGGCCATGCGCTGCGCCAGCGCCTGCATCGCCGCCGGGCAGATCTGCCTGCAGCACTGCCTCGGCCTGCTCGGCGTCGGCGACACCAGCCTGGCCGCCTGCGCCCGCGCCGTCTCCGACATGATCGCCGTCAGCCAGGCCACGCAGGCCCTCGCCGCCGCCGGCTCCCCCGAATTAAAGGCGCAAGCCGGCGTCGCCGTGGCCGTGCTGACCCGCTGCGAGGAGGCCTGCCGCCAGCACGCCAGCCACCACGACGCCTGCCGCGACTGCGCCGAGCGCTGCGAGGCGGCCCTGAAAGAGTACAAGCGCCTGGCCGCCTGACGTCACGGCTGCACGAACGTCACCCGCGAGTCGACCGCCGGCGGCGGCGGGGTCGTCACCTGTCCGTTCGGCCAGGTGATCGTCAGCTTGGAGATCGTCGCGGCCCCGGCCAGCCCGAAGTGGCAGATCGGCTCCCCGCCCGCCCCGAGCGCGGGGCTGCCGGTCACGAAGCACGTCTGCACCGGCAAGCCCGGGGCCTCGACCGCGACCCGGCCGCCGATCGCGTCGCGGTTCGCCCCCGCCCCGACCAGCTCGACCACCAGCCAGCGTCCCGGCGACCCGACCGTCGCATGACGATTATTGAACACCCGCAGCGGCCGGGCCCAGTGCGCCGTCGCCAGGTCGAGCGAGCCGTCGCGGTCGAGGTCGACCAGCGCCGAGCCCTTCGCGTGCCCGAGGTCGACCAGCCCGACGCCCCACGTCACCTCGCGGAACACCTCGCCGTCGTTGCGCAGCAGCGCGTCGGGGATGAGCGCGTCGCCGTGGATGTCCCCGCCCGCGTAGTACAGGTCGAGGTCGGCGTCGTTGTCGTGGTCGAACAGGTGGACCGCCCACGTGATCGACGGCCGCTTCCACGGCAGCCCGCCCCGGCGGATCTGCCGGGCCTCGGACGCGTCCTCGAAGGTCCCGTCGCCGCGGCTCAGCATCAGGAAGTTGGGCCCGATGTTGGTGAACGCCACGTCCGGATAGCCGTCGTGGTTGACGTCGCCGATCGCCAGCCCCATCCCGTTCGCGCCCTCGTCGCCGGCCCCCGCCGCGATCGCCAGCCCGCTGGCGACGCTCACGTCGGTGAAGCGCCACGCCCCCGGTTCGTCGCCCGGGCCGTCGTTGCGCCACACCGCGTTCGGCCCCGACAGCCCGCCGCCGACGTGGTCGTTGATCACCACCAGGTCGACGTCGCCGTCGAGCTCGAGGTCGACCCAGGCGGCCGAGAACCCGATCGCCGGGTCCGGCGCCAGCAGCTGCGTGACCTCGACGAACACCCCGCCGTCGTTGCGGTATAGCCGGTCCTCCGGCGCCAGCACGCTGCCACTCACCGGGAAGCACAGCGCGTGGTTGACGACGTAGAGGTCGAGGTCGCCGTCGCCGTCGTAGTCGCCCCAGGCCGCGCCCATGCTGCGCTGCTCGCCGCCGGCCACCCCGGCCGCCGCCGTCACGTCGACGAACCCGAGCGCGCCGTCCTCGATCAGCCGGTTCTGCAGCAGCGCGTTGGGCCCGCGCCGGCCGACGAACACGTCGCGGTCGCCGTCGCCGTCGTAGTCGGCGAAGCTCACCGCCGCCACGTTGTCGACCGTCAGGCCCAGCGCGCCGGTCACGTCGACGAACGCCGGCAGCTCGCCCGGCGCGGCGCCCTCGTTGCGCAGCAGCCGCCCCGGGCCGCCGACGTTGCCGACGTAGGCGTCGCTGTCGCCGTCGTTGTCGACGTCCGCGAAGCCGACGCCCGTCTGACTCCACGCGCACTGCTGCGGGTGCCCGCTCACGTCGTGCAGGTTGCTCAGGCCGACCGCGTCGGCCACGTCGACGAACGTCGGCGCCTGGATCGCCAGGTCGGCGGTGTCGGCGTCCGCGTCGGCCCCCGCCGCCCGCACCGCGAGCGTGGTCGGCCCCGCCCCGAGCCCCTCCGGCAGCGCGAACAGCCCGCCCTGCTCGCCGCTCAGGACCTCGCTGGCGACCAGCGGCGCGCCCAACAGGTGCCCGCCGACCCGCAGCTCGACCGCCGCCAGCGCGCGGTTGACCCGCACGAACACGCTGCTGCCAGGCGTCGTCGCCGGCGTCCACCACATGAGCCGCGGCCCGTTCGTCGTGCCCGGCCCGTCCGTCGCCGTCGACGTGTCCGACGCGCCCGAGCTGCCCGTCGCCTCGCCGCTCGTCGGTCCGTCGCCGTCGCTCGTGTCCGGCCCGCCCGTCGAGCCCGGCACGGCCACGCCGCCGCCGCCGCAGCCCGCCAGCAGACCCGCGAGTGTGAGAGCGTGACGTCGCATCCGCCGCGCCTCGAGCCTATCGCACCGCCCCGACCTCTCGAACGCCGAGTTGTCCCCCGCATCCGTGCGCTCCAGGGCCACTCACCCGCCCACGGCGCCCCGCGCCGGCCCGCTCGTTCGCGCGCTCCGGCGCCGCGTGCTCGCCGGGTCGAGGTTCACCTCGCCGTCGCCGCGACCACCGCCGCGCACGCCACGGCCACTCGCTCCGCCGCCGCCAGCGCCTCGTCGGCCGCCGCGTGGGGCCCGCGGGCCAGCGTCACCAGCCCCGGCGGCGCCACCGGGGCGATCGCCAGCAGCCGCGCCGCCGCCTCGCGCACTTCCTCGGGCAGCGGCGCCAGCGTGGTCGCGTCGGCCCGCGCCAGCGCCTGCAGGTGTTCGAGGTAGCTCCGGCCCCAGCGCAGCTCCTCGCCCGGCGTCGCCGCCAGCACCGCGTTGATCGCCATGCCCGCCGCCCGCCGCGCGTGCGTCACGGCCGCGCGGCGGCTGGCCGCGTGCGCGTGGCCGGCCTGCAGCTCGACCTCGGCGGCCCGCAGCCACGCGTCGGCGTCGAGGCGCCACAGCCAGTGATCCGTCGCCGTCATCGCCGGCCTACGTGGTCGAGCTGGTCGTGCCGCCGGTCGTGCCCGTCTCGCTCCCGGTCGACGTGCCCGTCTCGCCCCCGGTCGACGTGCCCGTCGTGCCCGTCTCGCCCCCGGTCGACGTGCCCGTCGTGCCGGTGCTGGTCCCCGTGGTCTCGCCCGTCGACGAAGTGCCCGTCGTGCCCGTCGTGCCCGTCATCGGTCCGGTCGAGCCCGTGGTCTCCGCGGTGGTCCCGGTGGTCGCCGCCGAGTCGCTGACGCTCGAGCCCGGCTGGAAGTCGCGCCGCGAGTGCATGAAGTCCATGTACATCGGCGCCTCGGTCGGGAGCACGCCGCCCTCGCCCTCGGTGTCGGCCTCCTCGGCCTCGACGCACTCGCCGAGCACCCCGGGGTCGTAGCACTGCGAGGCCGCCAGGGCCTTGTCGCCCTCGGCGAGGCAGACCAGGCCGGCGCGGCAGTCCGACGCGCAGCGGCAGTCCGAGCCGAGCTTGCCGCGGCAGCCGGCGCCGGCCAGCACCGCCGCCGCGAGCGCCACGCGGGCGCAGATGCCTGGCCACGCGCTCACGGGATGGCCTTGTACTCGACGCGCACGACCTCGTACTCGCGGTCGCCGCGCGGCAGCTTGACGACCACTTCGTCGCCCTTGCGCTTGCCGAGCATCGCCCGGGCGATCGGCGCCGAGATCGAGATCTTGCCGCTGGTCGCGTCCGACTCGTCCTCGCCGACGATGTGGTAGACGACCTCGGTGTCGTTGTCGACGTCGTTGAGGGTGACGGTCGCGCCGAACGTCACCTTCGACTCCTTGACCGTCGTCGGGTCGATGACCTGGGCCAGGCTGAGGCGCGTCTCGAGGTAGCGCATGCGCCCGTCGAGCTGGGCCTGGCGCTCCTTGGCGGCGTGGTACTCCGCGTTCTCGCGGAGGTCGCCGTGCTCGCGGGCCGTCTCGATCTCGCGGACGTTCTCGGCCCGGTCGTGCTCCTTGATCTGCTTCAGCTCCGCCTTCAGCCGCTCGAAGCAGGCCGGGGTCATCGGGATCTTTTGCTCGCTGGACATGGCCGCCTCGAAGGAGTCAATTGCGGTACCCGGCGCGGCTCGCCGGCGCCGCCTCGGGCGTGAGGCCCGGGACGCGATGATAGTCCTGCAGCGCGTGGGCGACGAGCGTTTTCTCGCCGTCCCGCGCCGCCTCGATCGCGTGGGCCGCGGCCAGCGCCGCCGAGATGGTCGTGAAGTGGGGGATTCGGTGCATCAGCGACGTTCGGCGGATGCTGAAGCTGTCGGCGATCGCCTGGGCTCCGACCGTGGTGTTGATGACCATGGCGATGTCGCCGTTGACCAGCGCGTCGACCACGTGCGGCCGGCCCTCCTTGACCTTGTTCACCAGCTCGCATTTAAGGCCCTGCTGGCGGATGAACGCCGCCGTCCCGCGCGTCGCCACCAGCGCGAAGCCCAGCGCCGCCATGTGGCGCACCACCGGCAGCACCAGCTGCTTGTCGGCGTCGCGGACCGACACGAACACCCGCCCGGCCTGCGGCAGCCGCATGCCCGCGGCCAGCAGCCCCTTGTGGAACGCCGGCCCGAAGTCGTCGGCCACCCCCATGACCTCGCCGGTGCTGCGCATCTCGGGCCCCAGGATGGTGTCGACCCCCTGGAACTTGGCGAACGGGAACACCGACACCTTGACCGCCACGTGCCGCGGGATGCGCTCGACCACTCCGAGGTCCCTCAGCCTGGCGCCCGCGGCCACCCGCGCGGCGACCTTGGCGAACGGCGTGCCGGTGGCCTTGGCCACGAACGGGATGGTCCGCGAGGCCCGCGGGTTGACCTCGAGCACGTACAGGTCCTCGCCCATGCGCGCGAACTGCACGTTCATGAGGCCCACGACCCCCAGCTCGCGCGCCAGCAGCGTCGTCACCCGGCGGATCTCGTCGAGCGCCGCCGGCGGCACGTTGACCGGCGGCAGCGAGCACGCCGAGTCGCCCGAGTGCACCCCGGCCTCCTCGATGTGCTCCATGATCCCGGCGATCACCACCGCCTCGCCGTCGGCCACCGCGTCGACGTCGAACTCCGTCGCGTTGTGGAGAAACTCGTCGACCAGCACCGGATGATCCGGCGAAGCCCGGACCGCCGAGCGCATGTACTCGGCCAGCTCCGCCTCGCCGTGGACCACCCGCATGGCCCGCCCGCCGAGCACGTAGCTCGGGCGCACCAGCACCGGGTAGCCGATGTCGCCGGCGATCGTGCGCGCCTCCTCCGGCGAGCGCGCCACGCCCCAGCGCGGGCACCGCACGCCGAGCCGCTGCAGCAGCGCCCCGAAGCGCCCGCGGTCCTCGGCCAGGTCGATCGCCTCCGCCGACGTCCCGAGCAGCTTGTAGCCGGCCCTCTCGATGTCGGCCGCCAGCTTCAGCGGCGTCTGCCCGCCGAACTGGACCAGCACGCCGACGATCTCCCCCTTTTGCGCCTCGAGGTCGAGCACCGCCAGCACGTGCTCCGCGGTCAGCGGCTCGAAGTACAGCCGGTCGCTGGTGTCGTAGTCGGTCGACACCGTCTCCGGGTTGCAGTTGATCATGATCGTCTCGAACCCGGCCGCGCTGAGGGCGAACGCCGCGTGCACGCAGCAGTAGTCGAACTCGATGCCCTGGCCGATGCGGTTCGGGCCGCCGCCGAGGATCACCACCTTCTTGCGGTCGCTGATCTCCGACTCGTCCTCCTCCTCGTAGGTCGAGTACATGTACGGCGTGTGCGCCGCGAACTCGGCCGCGCAGGTGTCGATGCGTTTATACACGGGCCGGATCCCCGCGGCCGCGCGCATGGCCCGGACGTCGGCCTCGGCCAACCCGCACAGGGTCGCCAGCCGGCGGTCGGTCAGGCCCATGCGCTTGGCCAGCGCCAGCAGCGACGGCCGCAGCGTCGCCTTGCCCTGCCCCTCGCCGACCTGCACCTCGGCCGAGACCCGCCGCTCGCACTCGACGATCGCCGCGATCTGGTCGATGAACCACGGGTCGATGCGCGTCAGCGCGTGCACCTGCTCGCGCGAGACCCCGAGCCGCAGCGCCGTGCCGACGTGCCACAGCCGCTGCGGGTGCGTCTTTCCCAATGCCGACAGCACGTCCTGCACGTCGGTCGGCCCCTCGGGCCCGGAGGGCCGTGGAGACGAGCCCAGGTCGAACCCGTAGGTGCCGGTCTCGAGCGAGCACATGGCCTTGCCGAGCGACTCTTTAAAAGTGCGCCCGATCGCCATGACCTCGCCGACCGACTTCATCTGGATCGTCAGCGTCTCGTCGGCGCCCTGGAACTTCTCGAACGCGAAGCGCGGGATCTTGGTGACGACGTAGTCGATCGAGGGCTCGAAGCTCGCCGGCGTCACCTCGGTGATGTCGTTCAATAATTCGTCGAGCGTGTAGCCGACGGCGAGCTTGGCCGCGAACTTGGCGATCGGGAAGCCGGTCGCCTTCGAGGCCAGCGCCGACGAGCGCGAGACCCGCGGGTTCATCTCGATGACGATCATGCGCCCGCTCTGCGGGTCGACCGCGAACTGGATGTTGCACCCGCCGCACGTCACCCCGATCTCGGTGACCACCGCCTTCGCGGCGTCACGCATCTTCTGGTACTCCTTGTCGGTCAGCGTCTGCGCCGGCGCGACGGTGATGCTGTCGCCGGTGTGCACGCCCATCGGGTCCAGGTTCTCGATCGAGCACACGACCACGAAGTTGTCGCGGGTGTCGCGCATGACCTCGAGCTCGTACTCCTTCCAGCCGAGCACCGACTCCTCGACCAGGCACTCCCCGCGCATGCTCTCGGCCAGCGCGTGCTCGACCAGCGCCTCGAACTCGTCGCGGTTGTAGCAGACGGCCGCCCCGCTGCCGCCGAGCGTGAAGCTCGCGCGGATGATCGCCGGGAACCCGACCACCTCGAGCGCCGCCTTGGCCTCGGCCAGCGAGTGGCAGTACACGCTGCGCGGCACGTCGAGCCCGATCTTCAGCATCGCCAGCTTGAATTTGTCGCGGTCCTCGGCCTTCTCGATGGCCGGCAGGCTGGCGCCGATCAGCTGCACGCCGTGCTTGTCGAGGATGCCGCGCTTGCCGGCCTCGATCGCCAGGTTGAGCGCCGTCTGCCCGCCGACCGTCGGCAGGATCGCGTCGGGCTGCTCCGCCGCCAGCACGCGGTCGAGGAACTCCGGGGTCAGCGGCTCGACGTAGGTCCGGTCGGCCAGGTCCGGGTCGGTCATGATCGTGGCCGGGTTCGAGTTGACGAGCACGACCTCGTAGCCGTCGGCGCGCAGCGCCTTGATCGCCTGGGTGCCCGAGTAGTCGAATTCGCAGGCCTGACCGATCACGATCGGCCCGGAGCCCAGTACGCAGATCCGGCGGATGTCGTCGCGGCGTGGCATCGTCAGCGCTCCTTGATCCTGGTCCCGTCGAACACGTGCTCGCTGCCGAGGTTCGGCACGATCTGGTCCTTGTAGGCGGACACGTCCCAGCCCAGGCGGGACAGCCCCGTCAAGATCTTGGTGCGCAGCCGCAGCGAGTCCTCGTCCTTGTTGGCCAGGCGCCCGACCAGGGGACCGAGCGAGCCCCCGTCGGCGATGTCGAGCAGCGCCTCGGCGGCCTGGAAGCGGATGCTCTCGTCCGGGTCCTCGAGGTAGCGCGCGAGGATCTCCGCGACCCGCGGGTTGTCGATCTCGGCGACGTGCGTCAGCATCTGCTGCTTGGTCGCCGGGTCGCGCGCGTAGGTCGGCGGGTGGCGCTCGAGCAGGGCGTCGAGGATCTCCCACTCCTGCTTCTCGTCGGCCAGCTCCTCGACGATGCGCAGCACCCAGGCGATGTTGTCGGCCTGCGTGCAGAACTCCTTGGCCGCCGGCAGGGCCACGGTCTTGTCGAGCCCGGTGATCTGGCGGAACACCCAGCCCTTCTCCTCCTCGTCCTCGATGCTCTTGCTGGCGTTCATGGTGAACCGCTTCATCAGCAGCACGATCGCCGGCACCGTCCCGATCTCCAGCAGCTGCTGCATCGCGTGGTAGCGGTCCGCCGACTGCCCGTACTGGTTGACGATGGCCTTCGCCAGCCTGTCCAGCTTGTTCTTGCTGCGCGCCCCGCTATTGAAGAAATCTCGAAGTCCCACGGTGCTCCTGTCCTGCCTGGCCGGTCGTCCCGCCCGTACCGCTCTCGCCCGTCCCCGTCGCCTCGCCGGCGCTCGTCTCGCTCGTCTCGCTGCTGCCTTCGCTGCTCGCGTCGCCGGTGCCGTCGCTGCTCGTCGCGCCGGTCGCCGTCGACGAGCCTACGTCCGTCGCCGTCGGACCTGACGCCCCGGTCGCCTGCGTCGCCTCGGTCGGCTCGGTCGCGCCGCCGAGGTTGACGTGGCACTGGCCCGCGTTGGCCGCGACGTCCCCGCCGTCGCGGTGGCAGCAGCCGTCGTCCTCGCAGGTGTAGCCGTCGGGGCACGCGGCCTCGCCGGCCGGGTCGCAGGCGAACATCACCGCCGCGCCCGGCGCGTTGAAGCACGCCCCGCCGCCTGTCCCGAGGGCCAGGGCCACGAGCACCGCTGAGAACCGCCCGCGCATCGCTAGAACCGGACCACGAGGCCCCCCGCGCCGGCCCGCAGCCGACCCGGCTGCTTGCGCGCGCGCGCCGCGTGGACGATGAACAGCACCACCCCGGCCACCAGCGTCGCCCCCGAGACCGCGAGGAACCCCGCGGCGATGTTCGCGTCGCGCCGCCCCGTGCGCAGCGCCCGCTCGTACTCCGTGCGCGCGTCGCCGGCGTAGAGCTGCTGCCCGCCGGTGGTCGTGTCGAGGGTGATCGCCACGCGCTCGGCCTCGTCCTCCTGGACCTCCGCGAGCCCCGCGAACACCCCGCCGGTGCTGGCCAGCGCGAACGTCCCGAACATGCACCACCAGGCCGCGCGCTGCAGCGGCGGCAGCCGGCGCGGCACGCCCGTGCGCGCGGACTTGTCGAGCGAGGTGCCCTCGAGCTCGGCCTCGGCGCGCCGCGACTCGGGGTCGTCGGCCGCGATGAGCCGCCCGCCCATGCCCGCGGCCGGCGTCACGTTGTTGGCCGGCGCGACCAGCGAGGGCTGGCGCTGGGGCTCGCCCTTCTTGCCCGGTCGCAGCGGCTTCGACACCACCGGCGTGCTCGGAGCCGGGGCCTCGCTGGCGGTCGTGACCTCGGCCTCGGCGGAGATCGGTGCGCCCGGCGGCGACGCCATCTTGTCCTCGGGCTCGGCCGTCGCCGGCGCCTGGGCGACCGCGACCTGCGGCAGGCCGAGCGTCACCGCCACCAGCACGCCGAGCAGGCGCCGACCGGGGCGCATCGCGGGGGTACGAGGCACGCGGCGAGTGTAGTCGCCCACCGTCCCCGCGGAAAGACAGCCCTCGCGCCGCCCACCCCGCCACGCGCGCCCCCTCCGTGACTTTTGCCACCGGCCGCGCCAGCGCGCGGCCCGCGATGGTATCCACGCCCCCGTGTCGCCACGCATCCTCGCCGCCGCGCTCGCGCTCGCCGTGTGCAAGCCGGTGAACCGCGAGACCGTCGACCCCTCGCTGCCCGTCGCCGAGGCCTACGATCACGGCAGCGACTTCGCCGGCGCGTGGGTCGGCGAGAGCAACGGCGTGCTCGGCATCCTCGAGGTCCGCGCCCTCGGCCCCGGCCGCTATTACGGCAAGTTCACCTCGGACGACAAGCTCACCAAGTTCGTCGTCAACATGCAGCAGCCGCTGGTCGCGGCCCGCAGCGGCGACACCACCCTGCCCGGCAACCTGGTCCAGTTCACCTGGCAGGACGGCCGCGGCGGCCAGGGCAACGGCTGGGTCCTCATCAACCCCGGCGACTCGGCCCTGAACGGGGAGATCCGCGCCGGCGGCGAGGCCGGCCCGTGGACATTCGTCCGCCGCGACACCCAGTAGATCGCCCGCCGCGGCCCCGTCGGCGATCGCCCGCCCATCGCCCGCTTCGCTGCGTGTGCATCGACATGCTCCTGCGGGGCGCCGGCCGGCGATTATCGCGCCCGCCGCGGTGCCGATCCGCGTCCGTTCGCCCGCGCTGGCGATCCGGGCTACCTTCGCCGGATGTCCGCACGCGCTGCCGCCGCCCTCCTCCTCACGCTCGCCGCCTGCCAGCGCGTCCCGCTCGACGATCCGCCGCTCGTCGAGGACACCGACACGGACACCGACAGCAGCACCGGCGACGCCCCGACCGACAGCGGCGACGCCGACTCCAACCAGGAGCCGATGTTCGGCTGCGAGCCCGGCAGCGCCAACACCTGCCCCTCGGGCCAGAAGTGCACGGCGATCGCCGCCGGCGGCACCATCCAGAACGACTTCGAGTGCGTCAACGACGACGGCATGCTGCTCCCCGGCGACGAGTGCGAGCCCGCCCCCGCCAACGGCCAGGACCGCTGCGCCGCCGGCACCGTCTGCCTGATCTCCTCGGTCGAGGCCACCGTCGGCAACTGCCTCACGCTGTGCACCACCGACACCGGCTGCGACACCGGCAAGTGCATCGAGAGCCCCTACACCCTCACCCCGTTCTGCGCCGACGCCTGCGACCCCATCGTGCCCGCCTGCCCGCCCGGCCGCGCGTGCATGCAGACCGACGACCGGTTCGTGTGCGGCATGCCCCTCGACGAGACCGACATCGGCCAGCAAGGCGACAACTGCGACGACCTGAACCTCCGCGGCTGCTCCGAGGGCTACGCCTGCCTCACCGGCGCGCTCGTCCCCGGCTGCCAGTCGGGCGCCTGCTGCACCAACGTCTGCGACCTCAACAACGGCGACGAGGAGTGCGCCTCCCCGGCCCTCTGCAAGCCGCTGTTTAGCGAGCCCGCCCCCGGCTTCGAGTCCCTCGGCGCCTGCTACGTCCCGCTGTGACCGCCTTCGGGCTATAACCACCGGGCCGCATGACCCACCCGCCCGGCCTCGGCGCCCGCCTCGCCGCCTTCATCACCCGCTTCCCCGGCCTCATCGTCGCGGTCGCGCTCGTCGTCGGCGTGCTCTCGTTCCAGGGCGCCCGCCGGCTCGGCATCAACCAGGAGCTGCGGGCCATGCTGCCGGACCACGCCGCCACGGTGGTCCGCCTCGACGAGGTGTCCGCGCGCCTCGGCAACCAGTCCGACCTCTACGTCGCCGTGCGCAGCCCCTCGCGGGCGGCCAACGTCGCCTTCGGCGAGAAGATCGCCGCGGCCCTGCGCCAGCGCGACGACATCCGCTACGTCCTCTTCCACCGCGACCCCGCGTTTTTTAAAGACAACGCCCTCCTCTACGCCAAGCTCGGCGACCTGCTAGGGCTGCGCCGCAAGGTCATCGACACCATCCAGGCCCAGATCCGCCGCGAGATGTCGGCCTTCCCCGAGGACATCCCCGCCGGCTCGGACGACCTCGGCCTCGACGAGAAGGAGCTGCGCCGCAAGTACAACCTCGCCGACGACCCGCCCGAGTACTTCGAGAGCGACGAGGGCCGCGTCGTCGTCGTGCGCGCCCGCCCGCTCCGGCCCAACACCGACATCGCGTTTTCCCGCAACCTGTTCGCCGGCGTCAACGCGGCGATCGCCGCCGCCGACCCGGCCGCCCACCACCCGCAGATGGACGTCGCGATCGAGGGCAGCTACGCCCTGCACACCCGCCTCGCCAGCGACCTGCAGAGCGACATCGTCAACGGCAGCCTCGCGGCCTTCGGCATGCTGCTGCTGATCGTCAGCGTCTACTTCCGCGGCCTGCGCTCCGTCCCGCTCGTGCTCACCCCGCTGCTGATCGCCGCCAGCTTCGCGCTCGCCTGCGCCGCCTGGCTGTACGGCTACCTCAACCTCGTCAGCGCCTTCATCTTCGCGGTCCAGCTCGGCCTCGGCATCGACTTCGGCACCCACATGCTGGCCCGCTACCGCGACGAGCTGGCCCGCGGCCTCGCCCACCGCGAGGCCATCGGCACCGCGATCGCCACCACCGGCGTGTCGACCGCCGGCGGCGCCCTCAGCACCGCGCTGTCGTTCCTGCTGCTGGTGATGGCCGAGTTCCGCGGCTTTACGCAGTTCGGCGTGGTCGCCTGCGTCGGCATCGTCGTCGCCTACCTCGCCGCGATCATCGTCCTGCCCGCGCTCGTGGTCCTGTTCGACCGCGTGTGGCCGTGGAAGGTCCGCCCCAAGCCGCCCGCCGGCAGCTTCACCCGCCACGACCCCAGGCCGGTGCCCCGCCTCGCCCTCGCCGTCATGGCCCTCGTGCTCGCCGGCGGGGCCTTCGGCGCCAGCCGGCTGGCGAGCATCGAGTTCGAGTACGACCTCAACAAGCTCGGCGTGCCCGAGAGCGAGACGCCCGAGCAGCGCAAGCGTCGCCTCGACTTCCGCAGCGCCGTCGGCAAGATCCAGTCGACCGACCCCGCGCTCGCCATCACCGCCGACCTCGAGCAGACCCGCGAGCTCCACCGCCAGCTCCAGGCCCTGCAGGAGTGGAAGCCCAGCGAGGTCGCCGCCCTCACCGGCCTGCCGCCGCTGTCCCCCGACCCCGAACCCGACCCCGCCGAGCCGGCCGCCAAAAAACCCGACCCGCCGCAACCCGCCGACGAGGACGAAGAGGACGAGGACGACACCGAGCCCGACGACCCCAAGTTCGTCGCCATGCAGGCCCTCGCCGACGCCAACGCGGTCGTCGCCCCCGAGACCCGCGCCGCCCTGCTGGCCTACGGCCCCGAGCGCCTGCGCGAGATGGACGACCTATTAAACAGCGTGCTCTCGATCCACAGCTTCATCCCCGACCTGCAGGCCGAGAAGCTCGCCGTCATCAAAGACATCAAGCAGCGGCTCGACCGCAAGCGCGGCTCGATGAGCGACGCCGACGCCGACAAGCTGCGCACCTGGGACCGCTACCTCGACGTCGACAGGCCGGTCGACGTCGCCGACCTGCCCGAGTGGGTGCGCGTGCAGTTCACCGACACCGAGGGTCAGGTCGGCCGGTTCGTCGCCTTCTGGCACAACGGCGCGACCGCCGACTACAACCACTCCAAGCGGATCTTCGCCAACTTCTACACGCTGACCGCGCGCGCCGGCGAGGTCCCGGTCGTCGCCAACTACTACGTGATCCCCGAGATCGTCGACACCATCCGCGGCGACGGCCCGCTCGTCATGGCCGCCGTGTTCGGGGTGCTCGTGGTCACCGCGCTGGTCATGTTCCGCAGCCTCGCGCACACGCTGCTGGTGCTCGCCACCGTCGCGCTGGCCCTGCTCGGGCTCGCCGCGCTGTTCCCCGCGCTCGGCTGGAAGCTCAACCTGTTCAACCTCATCGCCCTGCCGCTGCTGGTCGGCATGGGCCAGGACGACAGCCTCCACCTCGTCCACCGCTACCGCGAGGAGGGACCCGGCAGCCTGCGGTTCGTCCTGCGCGAGACCGGCGGCGCCGTGTTCCTCACCACCCTGACCACCGTGATCGGCTTCTCGAGCATGCTGTTCGTCAGCCACCAGGGCCTGCGCTCGCTCGGCTGGACCGCCTGCCTCGGCATGGTCCTGTGCCTCGTCAGCTCGGTGCTGGTCGTGCCCTCCGGCCTGCGCATCCTCGAGTGGCTGCGCCACCGCCGCGACGCCGCCTGGACCCCCGCGCCGCCGCCCGCGACTGACGCCTAGGCCGACGACCGCGGCAGCCCGGCCTCGATCGCCGCGATCACGGCCGGGTCGTCCGGTCGGGTCGTCGGCGCGAACCGGGAGATCTTCGACCCGTCCGCCGACACCACGAACTTCTCGAAGTTCCAGCGGATGTCCCCGCGGTGCCCCGAGGCGTCGGCCACCGCGGTCAGCGCCTCGTAGATCGGGTGGCGCCCGGGCCCGTTGACCTCGATCTTCTCGGTCATCGGGAAGCTGACCCCGTACGTGCGCGCGCAGAACTCCGCGATCTGCCCGGCCGACCCCGGCTCCTGCCCGCCGAACTGGTTGCACGGGAACCCGACCACCGTAAACCCGCGCGGCCCGTACTCGGCCTGCAGCTGCTCGAGCGCCGTGTACTGCGGCGTCAACCCGCAGCGGCTGGCGACGTTGACCAGCAGCAGCGCCTTCCCGCGGTGCGCGGCCAGCGAACTCGGCTCCCCTTGCAGCGTCTGGATCGGATGCTCGTACATGTGCCCGCGAGTCTACGCATCCCCGCCCCCCCTGTCGCCACCGAACCCGTCGACCGCCCGGCCACCGCCGTGCACGGCGACCCGGCTTGCGGCTAAAGTCCCGCGGCGGTGTCCACCCGGCGACCCCACGCACGCCTCGCGGGCCTCGCCTGCCTGCTCGCCCTCGCCTGCGAGCGACCTGCCCTCGCGCCCCACGCCGCGGACTCCGGCGTCGTGATCGCGGCCGACGCCCCGGACGCGGGCGACGAGCGGCTCGCAGACGGGAGGCCGTCGTCGTCCCCCACCGACGGCGCACCCGCCGCGACTTCGGCAGCCCACGCGTCGTCGCAAGTCGATCGCCAGCGCGACGCCTGCCTCGCCCACAACCCCGCCCCCGCGCGCTACGAGGGCATCGTCCGCGCCTTCTGCAGCGAGCACGCCCACCTCGGCGGCGTCGGTGCCAGCCTCGCCGTCGCCGAGCGCGGCCGCCTCGCCTTCACCGCCGTCACCGGCGCGCGCTGCCGCGACGGCCCGCCCGTCACCGTCGACACCGCCTTCCGCCTCGGCTCGCTGACCAAGCTGGCGACCGCCGCCCTCGTCCTCGCCCTCGCCGACGAGCGCCGCCTCGACCTCCACGCCCCCCTCCCCGAGCTCGCCGACTTCACCGATCCACGCGCCCGCGACATCACCCCGCAGCAGCTCCTCGAGCACACCGCCGGCCTCGGCGACCCCGACCCCCGCGACCTCGTCGCCGCTCGCCACGACCTCGCACGCGACCTCCCGTGGCGCCGCGCCCTCGCGGCCCGCCCGCTGCTCGCCGATCCCGGCCTGCTGTGGAGCTACAGCAACGCCGGCTACGCCCTCCTCGGCGCCGCCCTCGAGCGCCTCGCCCCGCGAACACCCTACCCGAAGCTCCTGCAGGACCGCCTGCTCACCCCCTTGCAGCTCGCGCACACCACCGCCGACATCGAGCGCGCCCTCGCCGGCGACACCGCCTGCGGCCACCTCGGCCGCGGCCCCGCCGCGCTCGCGCTCGACGTGCGCCAGGACCTCGAATTCGGGGCCGCAGGCGCCACCTGGACCATCCCCGCCGGCGGCCTGCTCGGCTCCGCCGCCGACCAGGTCGCGCTCGTGCTCGGCCTCCTCGACCCCGCCCGCTCGCCGCTGTCCCCCGCCGCCCGCGCCGCCTTGCTCGCCCCCGGCCCCCTCACCCACGAGCGCCCCGGCGAGCGCTACGCCCCCGGCCTGCGCGTGCAGCGGCTCTCCGACGGCACCCCGCTCTACCGCCACGGCGGCCGCACCGGCGACTTCACCGCCGACCTGTCCTTCGCGCCAGATCGCGGCTTCGTGCTGGTCGTCCTCGGCAACACCGGCGACCCCCTGCTGGCCGTGCTCGCCGCCGCCCACCACGACCTCCTCGGCGAGCCCCCGCGCGCCCCGGCCCCCGCCCTCCCGCTCGACCGCTACGCCGGCACCTACGCCGTGCCCGGCTGGACCGCCGCGCTCACGATCGAAGGCGGCGCCCTCACCGCCCCGGACCTCGGCCTCGCCGCGGCCCCCCTCGAACCCCTCGGCGACCACCGCTTCGGCGCCGGCGACGCCCCGCGACACCTGCTCACGTTCGTCTTCCTCGGCGACCCCGACCGCCCCACCCACCTGCGCACCCGCGAGTTCATCGCCACCCGCACCCCCTGAGCGCCGGCCTCGCCTACCCCGGCACGCGCATGCGGCCGTCCTCGTCGAGCGGCCAGTGCGGGTTCCAGGCCACCTCCCACACGTGCCCGTCGGGGTCGGCGAAGTAGCCCGAGTAGCCGCCCCAGAAAGTGTCCTGCACCGGCCGCAGCGCGCGCGCGCCGGCCTCGAGCGCCCGCTTCATGGCCGCGTCCACCGCATCGCGCGAGCCGACGTTGTGGGCCAGCGTGACCCCCGAGAACCCCGCCCCTCTGGCCAGCGGCAGCTCGACGTCGGCGGCCAGCGCGTCGCGCCCGTAGAGCGCCAGCACCACCCCGTTGGCGTCGATCGACAGCATGTGCTCGCTGCTCGCCGGCGTCGCGCGCCAGCCGAGCCCGTCGCAGTAGAAGCGCCGGCTGCGGGCGACGTCGGCGACGCCGAGGGTGATCATCGTGATGCGTGCGTCCATGCCCGCGACCATACCACAAAGCCCGCGCGCCGCGCCCCCGAGCACCTGTCCCGAAGGCCAGCCTGGCTCACTTGGCCGGCTTCGGCGCCTTCGGCCTGGCCGCCTTCTTCTTGGCCTTCTTCTCGCCCGGCGGCGCCGTCGTCGGCGCCGCGTCCTCGAGCTCCGGCTCGTTCAAATTTTTGAACAGCTTGAGCGCCGCGTCGCGCAGCTGGTCCTGGCTCGCCCCGCCGGTCGGAGGCGGCGCCGCGAACCCGAGCCAGGCCTGGCGCAGCAGCAGCTGCTCGTAGGTCGCGCCGCTCGCGGCCGCCACCTTGTACGTCGTCGTCCCGCCGGCCACCGGCGTCACCTGCTTCTCGAGCAGCCGCGGCCCGCGCAGCACCGCGAACGTGTGCCGGGTGTTCGGCGCCATCGCCTTGATCTGCCGCGTCGCCTCGGCCGCGCTGACCTTCAGCCCGTCGATCGCCACGATCGTGTCGCCGTTGGCCAGCCCGGCCCGCTCGGCCGGCCCGCCCGGGCGCACCAGCTCGATCGTCGGCGCCGCGTCCCCGACGATCACCGCCTCGATGTCCCCGCCGACGTCGGCCTGCGCCACCTCGAGCTTGTAGCCCGCCAGCCCGAGATGGCGGTTGTAGTCGATCTCGTCGAACCCGTGCACGTAGCGGCGGAACAGGTCCGACACCTCCGCGCCGGCCGCCCCGCCCTGCAGCACGAAGGTCTGCTCGAGCTCGCCCGGCCCGATGCCCGCGCCCTGCTTCTGCCAGCGCGCGTACAGCTCGCGCATCACCGTGTCGACGCTGCGCTGCCCGCCGGTGATCCGCCGCAGCTCGAGGTCCAGCGCCATGGCGATCAGCATGCCCTTGGTGTAGTAGTCGACGTACGCGTTGCCCGCGTCCTCCGGCTTCAACCACGTCTCCCACGACGCCTGCTCGACCGTCATCTGCTTGCGCCCCGGCGACTCCTGCAGCGCCTTGATCTTCTCGGCCAGCGTCGCCAGCGTCTGCGGCTCGTCGGTCAGCCCGGCCCGCGCCAGCATCACCCACGCGTAGTAGCTGGTGAACCCCTCCGAGAACCACAGCATGCTGGTGTGGACCTCGCGCTCGTAGGCGAACGGCCCCAGCACCGTGGGCCGGATGCGCTTGACGTTCCACGCGTGGAACAGCTCGTGCGCCGCCAGCCGCAGGAACTTGCGGTACCCCTCCGGGTCGGTGAACACGAACGGGTCCACCCCGATCACCGACGAGTTGAGGTGCTCGAGCCCCGCGCGCCCGTTCGGCCGCAGGTGCAGGATGAACGTGTAGTCGTCGAACGGCACCGACTCCGGCCCGCCCCCGAAAATTTTAAACGCCTCGTCGGCCATCTTCGTGAAGTCGGCGATCAGCCGCTTGTCGTTGTAGTTGCCGATGCCCGCCGCCGCGATCCTGAACTTGGTCTTGCCGACGGTGAACGGGATGATGTCGACGCGCTTGCCCGCGTGCACCGGCCCGTCCACGAGCACGTCGTAGTTGGCCGCCCGGAACGCCTTGCCCGAGGCCCCCGACCGCGGCAGCCCGGTCACCACCTGCGCGCCCGGCATCGCCTCGACCCGCAGCTCGATCGGCCGCTCCTTGTGCCCGACCGCGTAGAGGAACACGTACACGCCATTGAAGAACCCGAACTCGTCGTCGAGGTACGCCGACCCGATCCCCGTGTACGCCCCGCGATAGACCCGGTAGCGCAGCTTGAACGGCTCGCCCCCGTGCGTCACCCGCCACGTGATCTCGTCGACCTTGACGACCGGCACCGCCTTGCCGCCCGCGCCCTCGGCCACCACCCCGCGCACGTTGCGGTGCGCCTCGGTCAGCTTGTACTGCCCCGGGTTCCACTTCGGCAGCTGCAGGTCGACGCTCGGCCCCGGGATGTCGCTGAAGCTGAGCTCGACCTGAAACTCGTGCTTCTCCGGGTCCTCCATGGCGACGCGGTACACGAACGGGTCCAGCTTCGGCGCCGTCGTCGTCGCCGCCGTCGCCCCCGTCGCCGGCGCCTGCGCCCACCCCACGCCCGGCACCGCCGCCAGCGCACAAGCAACGACCACCGCCCGCAACTTCGCGTTCAAGCCAGACATCCGCCGAGCATACTCCACGCCCGCACCCGCGCGACCACCCCGCGCGCCCCGCGCCCTCGGCAAATTCCCATCAAGCCGGCGTCCAGCCCGGTCCTTGGCTCCGGCCCCCGTCCGCGCGCTCTGCGCGAGGGCCCGCGACCGCGGCCCCCTCGCGACCTACCGCCTCGCCAGCCGCTCGGCCTCGTAGCGCGCCAGCTCCTCCGCGATGCGCAGCTTCTCCTCGTTGGCCCGCATGTCCTGGCGGGCCAGGTCGAGCTCCATGCGCTGGCGCAGCTCGTTGGCCCGCACCCGCTCCTCGGCGGTCCGTTCGGTGATCCTCCGGATCCCCTCGGCGTCGAGCAGGTTGTCCGGGTCGAGCTGCGCGAGCGGCGTCTGCTCGATCGACACGATCGCCAGGCCGTCGAGCACGAACCCGTGGAGGTCGTCGCCGAGCACCGCGAGCACCTCGTCCCTGTAGCGCTCGCGGTCCGCCACCAGCTCCGTGAAGTCGAGCCGCTGCGCCACCGCCTGCAGCGCCTCGACGAACCTGCCCGCGAACAGGTCGACCAGCACCGCGTGGTCCCCGGCCCGCGCGCAGCCGACGGTCTCGGCCACCTTCAGCACGTCCTCGGCCGTGCGGTTGACCCGCACCGTGAACGCCGCCCGCACGTCCGCCCGGATGTTGTCGCGGCACTGCAGCCCGTCGCGGCCGCGGCGCTCGACCTCGATCGTGTGCACCGCGACGTCCAGCACCTCGGCCTCGTGCACCACCGGCAGCACCAGCGTCCGCGTGAACGCCACCCGCGCCGGCCCGCGGCCCTTGACGATCAGGGCCGTGCCGTGCACCGGCGCCCGGTACCAGCGCGACACGGCCACCAGCGTCGCCGCCACCAGCACCACCAGCGCCCCCGCGACCGCCACCGCCCCGCCAGGCACGCCGTCCATCCCGCCATGGTGCCCGAGAACCCCGCCGCCGAGAACCTCGCCGTGCGGGCGAAAACCCGCCCGTGGTGGACACCGCCGGAAATCCACGCACACTCCTCGAGATGGAGATCCTGGTCTGCCTGGCGGCCCTGCCGCTGCTCCTGATCGGCCCGCTCGTCGAGGCGTGGACAGAGCACGCGGAGCAGCGCCGCGCCCGGCGCGAGGGGCTGCGGGCGCTGCGCCTGCTCTACGGGCCCCGGCCCCGCCTCCGCGGGCGCTGACCCCGGCGTTGCTCCGCGCGCGCGCGCGTGCAACAACCGGGGCCATGCCGCCCGCGCGGGTCCTCGCCCTCGAGGCGATCAGCCACAGCAGGCACGCCGCCGTGTTCCGCTACGCGCTCGGCGACCTGACCTTCTCGACCACCTGCTGGTACGAGGGCGTCGACCTCCACGCCCTCGCCGCCGCCCACCCCGGCGACGTGCTGCCGCGCCTGCTGTTCCACGTCGCCGTGTTCGACCTCGCCAAGCTGTGCAGCCTGCGCCCCGACCGCCTCGAGCTCGGCGCCCACGCCCGCTTCTGGACCCCCGCGCTCGCCGAGCTGTGGCGCACGGTGTTCCGCGAGGTCTGGGCCCAGTGGCGCTACGAGCACGACGACCCCGACTACCACGGCCCCGCCGTCGACCCCGCCCCGACCGTCGACCTCGGCCCCGCCTCGCCCGCGGTCGCCGCGCCGGTCGACACCCTGCTGTTCTGCGGCGGCGGCAAGGACAGCCTGGTGGCCATGCGCCTGCTCGAGCGCGCCGGCCTGCGCTTCGACAGCCTCGGCTACGCCTCCTCGATCTACGGCCCCGCCGGCGAGCAGCACCGCCTCATCGATCGCCTGGTCGAGCGCGGCGCCTCGCGCCGGCACTTCCGCCAGTGGATCGCCGACGACTTCCTCGACTCGCCGGTCACCCGCCTCCACCCCGAGCTCGGCGCCACCGGCCTGACCGCCGCCGAGACCCCGTGCTCGCTGTTCGCCGCGCTGCCGCTGGCCCTGCAGCACGGCCACCGCGGCTTCTCGCTGGCCCACGAGCGCAGCGCCGACCACGGCCAGGTGTTTTGGCCGCGCACCGGCGAGCACGTCAACCACCAGTGGGGCAAGTCGGCCGCCGCCGAGCGCCTGCTCGGCCGCTACATCGCCGACCACCTGATCGCCGACCTCCGCTACCACAGCTTGATCAAGCCGATCTACGACCTCGTCATCTTCGGCCTGCTGCGCCGCCACCCGGGCGACCTCGCGTTCACCCACTCGTGCAACCTGCGCAAGCCGTGGTGCCTGCGCTGCCCCAAGTGCCTGTACGTGTGGCTCGGCTGCGCCGCCTTCCTCCCGCTGGACGTCGTGCGCCGGACCTTCGGCAGCGACGCCCTGCTCGCCGACCCCGCGCTCGCCGCGGGCTTTCGCGCCCTGCTCGCCCTCGACGGCCGCCAGCCGTTCGAGTGCATCGGCCACCCCGACGAGGTCCGCGTCTACCTCGCCGCCTGCGCCGCCCGCGGCCTGTGCCCGCCCGACCACCTGGCCCCGCCGCCCGACCCCGCCGCCCTGCGCGCGATCGTCGAGCAGCGCACTTGCGTCGACTTCACCGCGACCACCATCCCCCCGGAGTTCCGCGGGCGCCTCGAGCCCGACCTGCGCGCCGCCGCCCGCGAGACCCGCGAGTACCTGGCCGCGACCCTCGGCCTCTGACCGCCCGCGTGACCCGCCGCGACCCTCGGCCTCTGACCGCCCGCGTGCACATGCACCGGTCGCCGCGCGCCCGCGCCCGCCTCGCCGCGTCGACAGCCACCGAGCGCTCGTGCTCCACTCGCCCCATGCGGCCCCTGCACGTCGTCCCGGCGCTCGCGCTCGTCGTCCTGCCCGCCGTCGCCGCGGCCGAGCCCGCCGACGTGTTCACCGGCGCCTACGCCTACGCCTTCTCCGACATCGACCTCCAGGCCGGCACCTTCCACTTCGACGGCTACATCTGGTTCCGCTGGCGCTGCGACCTGCTCGGCGAGGCCGACTTCGACTTCGTGCTCGTCAACGGCGCCGTCGACAGCGTCGACGCCGCCCCCGTCAACAAGTCCGCCGGCTGGTGCCGCCAGAGCCGTCGCCTGCGCGCCACCATGCGCGCCGGCTACGAGCTCCACGACTACCCGTTCGACCAGCAGCTGCTCACCCTGCGCCTCGAGCACCGCTGGTACGGCACCGACCGCATGCGCTTCGTGCCCGACGACGGCGCCATCCCGGCCGGCGCCGGCCCGCGCGAGGCCTTCCTCCCGCGCGACGTCGACATCAACCAGTGGCACATCCTCGACGTCGCCCACCACGCCGAGCCCTACCACTACGAGACCGACTTCGGCTCGATCGAGAAGGGCGTGTGGGACGGCCTCAGCTCGCGCTACACCTTCGCCGTCCGCATCTCCCGCCCATTCTTCCCCTACATCTTAAAAGTCGTGATGCCGCTGATGATCATCGTCGGCATGGCCTTCCTCGCGTTCGCCATCCGCCCCGGCCGCTTCGACAGCAAGGTCTCGCTGCTCGTCACCGCCCTGCTCTCGACCGTCGCCCTCCACCTCACCCAGGCCAGCGCCCTGCCCGAGGTCGGCTACCTCGTGCGCGCCGACGTCTTCTTCCTCATCAGCTACGCCGCCCTCGGCGCCAGCCTCCTCATCGTCACCGTCGAGCACCGCCGCAGCGAGCCCGTCGAGCCCGACGCCCCGGTGCGCCGCGCCTTCATCTACGCCCGCACCGCGGTGATCGCCGCCTTCTTCCTGTCGGTCGCCCTCGTCGTGCTCACCTGACCCGGCGAGCACGCCGTCGAGAGCCGGTCGAACCCGCCGCCGCGCCGCAACTCTCCCTCGCCGCGTGCCGCCGCCCGTCCGCACCGCCGCAACTCTCCCTCACCGCGTCCCGCCGCCCGTCCGCACCGCCGCAACTCTCCCTCGCCGCGTCCCGCCGCCCGTCCGCACCGCCGCAACTCTCCCTCGCCGCGTCCCGCCGCACGTCCGCCGCGCCGCAACTCTCCCTCACCGCGTCCCGCCGGCCCGCGTTTTTGTTAGGCTCGCGCGCCCCGTGGCCCCCGACGCCCCCAGCACGTCCTCGCGGTTCACCCGCCTGACCGCCCCGTGGCCGCTCGCCGGCCTCGTCACGCTCGCCGCCGCCGTCCTCCTGATCTCCGGCTTCCACGACCACGGCCTGTGGTCGACCGGCGAGATCGCCGTCCTCCAGCGCGCCCAGGCCGACCTCGGCGCCGCCCTCACCGGCCTCGAGCGCGCCCCGCCGCTGCCCGACCTCCTGCGCACCCGCGCCCTCGCCCTCACCGCCGACCCCGCCGCCATCCGCCTGCCCGGCGCGCTCGCCGGCGCCTGCCTCGTCGGCCTCGCCGCCCTGCTCGCCCGCCTCCTCGGCGCCGCCCCCCGCCACGCCGTGCTCGCCGCCGGCTTCGCCCTCGCCTTCCCGCTCCTCCAGGCCCAGTCCCGCCTCGCCCTCGGCAACCCCGTCGGCGAGCTGCTCGCCACCCTCGCCGCCCTCCTCGGCGCCGCCGCCCTCGCCGCCCCCAGGACCCGCCAGGCCCTCGCCTGCGCCCTCTCCGCCACCCTCGCCCTCGCCCTCGCCGCCGCCGCCGCCGGCCTCGTGTTCGGCGTGCTGCTCCCGCTGCTCGCGCTCGCCCTCGCCTGGCCCCGCGGACCTGTCCCATCGACCCTGTCCCGAACGCCAGCCGCACCTGCCCCTCCGGACCTGTCCCTCACGCCATCCGCACCCGCCCCGCCGGACCTGTCCCTCACACCATCCGCACCCGCCCCGCCAGCACCCGCTCCAGACCTGTCCCTCACGCCAGCCGCACCCGCCCCTCCGGACCTGTCCCTCACACCATCCGCACCCGCCCCCGCGCGCCCGCGCTGGCAGTCCGCCCTGCTCGCCCTGGCGATCCTCGCGACCGCCGCCCTGATCCTCGCGCTCGCCTACGGCCAGGCCGACGGCTGGATCCCCGCGCTCGCCGCCGCCCGCGACATGGTCCTGTCCGAGCGCCCGCACTCCCGCCCGTTCACCGCCACCTTCGAGGAGCTCGGCGACCAGCTGTTCCCCTGGCTCCCGCTCGTCATCCTCGGCCTGCTCCACCCCGGCCGCGCCCGCTGGCCCGCGCAGTGGCTGCTCGTCGCCGTCGTGCTCGCCAGCGCCTGGTCGCTGCGCTACGGCCCGCTGCCCCTGCCGATCACCGTGCCCGCCGCGGTCGTCTGCGCCGCCGGCCTCGAGCACCTGCTGTCCCCCCGCACCACCCGCGCCGCCCGCCGCCTCGGCCTCTTAATAATTGTCGCCGGCGCCTTCATCCACGCCAAGGACGCCCGCCGCACCCCCAGCCACGTCGGCGCCGTGCTCGTCGACAGCAAGGGCGAGCACACCTACCCCGCCAAGGAGCTGCGCGCCAGGGATCTGCTCGGCGGCATGGCCGCGCTCGCCGCGGCCCTGATCGCCCTCGCCGTGCTCGTGCGCCGCCCCGCCGACGACGAGCCAGGCCGCCTCGCCCGCGTCCAGCGCGGCCTGCCCGGGTGGCTGCCCGCCGCGATCGTGCTCGGCCTCCTGGTCCACCACGCCCTGCGCACCGGCCACGACCTGCTGCCCCGCACCAGCGAGCTGCTCTCGCTGCACCGCCCCCTGACCCGCCACGCCGAGTGGCACGCGAGCGGCGCCCTGCCCGGTCCGCTCGCCGTCCACCGCATCAGCGACCCCGGCGTCGACCTCTACGGCCCCCCCCTCGATCAGCGCCACGCGCTCGCCACCCGCGACGCCACCGTCGCCTGGCTGCGCCGCGCCGAGCCGAGCGCCGCGCTGATCCGCGTCAGCGAGCTCGCCCCCGTGTTCCAGCACTCGCGCCAGCACGCCTGGCCGCTCCACGTGCTCGACGCCAGCCACCGCGACATCGTGCTCGTCGCCAACGTGCTCCCGCCCGGCGCCGCCGACATGAACCCGATCCACCGGGTGCTGTTCGACGCCCCGCCCGCGCTCCCGCACGAGACCCTGGTCCGCTTCGAGGACTACCTCGAGATCGTCGCCTGGGACTGGGAGCAGCCGGTCGTGCGCGGCCGCGAGACCACCCTGCAGCTGGTGCTGCGCGTGCTCAAACCGCTCCCTGCCGGCAGCAAGATCACCGCGCGCCTGCAGCAGGACAAGCTCTCGCGCGTCAACCCGATGCCGCACGACCTCGCCGAGAACATCTACCCCTGCCAGTACTGGCGCCCCGGCGACTACATCCTCCACCGCTTCACGACCACCGTGCCGATGCTCGAGATCCTGCCCGGCGCGCACGACCTGATCGTCGGCCTGCGCCGCACCGAGTCGCAGAACTACAAGATCTCCCAGCCCGACAGCCCCGACGACCAGCCCGGCCCGTTCGGCGTCAAGGTCCGCGCCGGCCGCGAATTCGCGGTCGCCGGCGCGGTCCAGGTCTGGTGATATAACCGCCGCGTTGCAGCCGGCCCCCAAGATCTACAGCGTCCCCGAGCTCGTCAACCGGGCCCACCGCTGCATCGAGCACAACTTCAACGGCGTGCACGTCGAGGGCGAGGTCACCAACCTCCGCGTCGTCAGCAGCGGCCACGCCTACTTCACCCTCACCGACGGCGGCGCCCTGCTGCCCTGCGCCATGTGGCGCAGCGCCATGCAGCGCCTGCGCTTCCGCCTGCAGGACGGCCAGCGCCTGCGGGTGTTCGGCCGCCCCGGCATCTACGCCGCCCAGGGCAAGTTCCAGCTCTACGCCGAGCGCGCCGAGCCGGCCGGCCAGGGCGCCCTGCTCGTCCAGCTCGAGCGCCTGAAGGCCAAGCTCGCCGCCGAGGGCCTGTTCGCCCCCCAGCGCAAGCGACCGATCCCCCGCTGGCCCACGCGCATCGGCATCGTCACCTCGCCGACCGGCGCGGCCATCCACGACATTCTCAAGGTCGCCCGCCGCTGCTGCCCGGTGCAGATCCTCCTCGCCCCCGCGCAGGTCCAGGGCGACGCGGCCCCCATGAGCCTCGTGCAGGCCCTGCAGCGCCTGCAGCAGGTCCCCGACGTCGACGTCATCATCCTCGGCCGCGGCGGCGGGGCCTCCGAGGACCTGTGGGCCTTCAACGACGAGAACCTCGCCCGCGCCGTGGCCGCCTGCGCGGTCCCCGTGGTGTCCGCCGTCGGCCATGAGGTCGACACCACCCTCGTCGACTTCGTCGCCGACCTCCGCGCCGCCACCCCCTCGCACGCCGCCGAGCTCGTGGTCCCCGACCGCGAGACCCTGCAACACCGCCTCCACCAGCTCACCCGCCGCCTCGCCCTCGCCACCCAGCGCCGATTATTAAACGAGCAGAGCCGCCTCGAGCGCGCCGACCACCGCCTCCACGCCGTCGCCCGCCGCCTCGCCTACCCCCACCGCCGCCGCCTCGCCGCCCTGCTCGCCCGCCTCGACGCCCAGCACCCCCGCCAGCGCCTCGCCCGCGACCGCAAGCGCCTCGCCGCCCTGCTCGCCCGCCTCGGCGACCAGCACCCCCGCCACCGCCTCGCCCTCGCCCGCAAACAGCTCGCCGACCTGCTCGCCCGCCTCGGCGCCCAGCACCCCCGCCACCGCCTCGCCCTCGCCCGCAAGCGCCTCGCCGCCGCCGAGGCCGCCCTCCGCGAGCACGGCCCCCGCCTCAGCCAACCCGCCCGCGTCCGCCTCGCCCACGCCGCTGGGGCCCTCCACGCCCTCAGCCCCCTCGCCGTGCTCGCCCGCGGCTACGCCATCGTCACCACCGCCGCCCACCAGCCCGTCACCGCCGCCGCCCAGGTCGAACCCGGCGACGAGCTGCACATCCGCCTCCACCGCGGCAGCCTGCGCACCGGCGTGCTCGCCCGCGAGGACTGAGCCGGTCACGCCGCCCAGGTCGACCCCGGCGACGAGCTGCACATCCGCCAGCCCGGCGCCCCAAGATCCCCCGCCGCGAGGATGCTCCGCGACCGTCCGCGCCCCTCGGATCGCGATCCGCGGCCACGCCCGGCCCCTGCCGCCACGTAAGCCCCGATTAAAGCACGCCAACTTTTGCTTGAATCGATATTCGGCAGTTTTATACTCGCCGCCCGATGGACTGGCCGAGCCGCGTAGCCGCGCTCCTGCGCGTCGTGCTGGTCGCGGCCGGCGTGTGCCTGCTCGGCGCGGTCCGCCCCGACCTCGCGCCCGCCGACCCCGAGCCCGCTCGTTGCACGAACATCGACCGCCCCGCGCCCGGCCCCGCCCTGACGGCGGAGCGCGCCCTTGGCGAGCGCCTCCCGCCCGGACCCGACCCCGCCGCCTGCGGCCTCGCCCGAGACATCTTCGTCTCCCCGGCCCCGCGGCGTATCGTCGAGATCCGCGGACCCCCGCTCGATCCGCCCGCGGCCGCCGGCCGACCGCGGAGCTCTCGTGGCCCTCCGGGCCAGGTCTGACGGCACCCTCGGTATCTGTCCGCCCTGTTTCCTGAGAGCACGATCATGAATTCCACCAACGCACCCAGGGACGGCCTGGCCGGCTTCCAGGAGCACTTCCGGGCCGACTTCCTGTCGGGGTTCCTCGTCTTCCTCATCGCCCTGCCGCTGTGCATCGGCATCTCGCTGGCCAGCGGCTTCCCCCCGCTCGGCGGCCTGTTCACGGCGATCGTCGGCGGCGTGATCGTCGGCACCTTCCAGGGCTGCCGCATGGCCATCAAGGGCCCGGCCGCCGGCCTCATCCCGATCGCGATCGGCTGCATCGAGGCCTTCAAGGCCGCGCCCGAGACCGCCGCCGTCTACTACCAGTGCGCCCTCGCCGTCGTCGTGGTCGTCGGCCTGATCCAGGTCGTGCTCGGCCTGATCCGCGCCGGCGTCATGGCGGACTTCTTCCCCAACGCCGCCGTGCACGGCATGTTGGCCTCGATCGGCGTCCTCATCATCTCGACGCAGATCCAGTCGGTGTTCGGCGTGACCGCCACCAGGGGCGCCGACGCCGTGCAGCGCCTGCTCGAGATCCCCGACAACGTCCTGCACTTGAACCCCGCGATCACGCTGATCGGCCTGGTCTCGCTGGCGCTGCTGTTCCTCATGCCGCGGGTCAGGCACCCGCTGGCCCGCAGGATCCCCGGCCCGCTGCTGGTCCTGCTGGTCTCGATCCCGCTCGGCTTCTACTTCGGCCTGACCGGCGAGCACGCCTACACCTTCGCCGGCCACGAGTACCTGATCGTGCCCAGGACCCACGTGGTCCAGCTCCAGGGCACCATGCTCGACGCGATCACGCTGCCCGACTTCGGCTACCTGACCCACCCGGTCTCGATCCAGTACATCACCCTGTTCGCGCTCGTCGGCAGCATCGAGTCGATCGCCAGCGCCAAGGCCATCGACACGCTCGACCCCTTCAGGCGCAAGAGCAACTTCAACAAGGACCTGCTCGCGGTCGGGGTCGGCAACGCCGCGGCCGGCATGATCGGCGGCCTGCCCATGATCTCGGAGATCGTGCGCTCGTCCGCCAACGTCAACAACGGCGGCAAGACCCGCTGGGCCAACTTCTGGCACGGCATCTTCCTGCTCGTCGTCATCGCCGCGATCCCCTGGGCCATCGCCTACATCCCGCGCGCGGCCCTCGGCGCCATGCTCGTGTTCACCGGCCTGCGCCTGGCCTCGTGGAAGGAGTTCCGCCACATGGGCCAGATCGGCAAGGAGCAGCTGTTCGTGTTCCTCGTGACGATCGCCGTCACGATCGGCAAGGACCTGCTGTGGGGCATCGTCTGCGGCGTGCTCGCCGAGCTGGTGGTCAACGTGCTCCACCGCGCCCCGGTCACCCGCCTGTTCTGGGTCGAGGCCACGACCACCGCCGACGGCCCCGACACCACCCGCGTCACCGTCCACAAGGCGGCCGTCTTCAGCAACTACATCAGCCTGAAGCGCCGCGTCCTCGCCGTGCCCGCCCCCGGCCACGTCGTCGTCGACTTCTCGCGCTGCGAGCTCGTCGACGCCAACGTGATGGAGTCCATGCACGAGCTCACCGAGGACCTCGCCCGCGAGGGCCGTCGCCTCACCGTCGAGGGCCTCGAGCGCCACACGGCCCTGTCGAACCACAAGTTCGCCGGCCGTAAGCTCGCCGCGTGACGCGCCCGAAGACGGGCCGATCCCGGCGTCCGCATCGCCGTGTGTGATTCTCTACCGGGGCCTTCAGACCCCTCCATGCGCCCACACCGCCGGCATTGTCTGCCGGCGTTGTTGCTTGCGCCGTCGCGGGTTTTCGCGGGGGAAAACGATGTCCCTCCGCAAAGTCGTCGTCGGCGTCGTGGCCGCCTGCCCCCGGGCCGAGTCTTTGCGTTCGCCAAAAATTTGCAACTCGGCGGGTTCCAGGGGTTGCGCCGCCCCGGGCCCGGCTTTTACGCTGCGATCCTCCAGCGTAGTGCGAACATCGCGCCTTTTGTCGCAGACCAAACAGGTGAAGCATGCATCACACCGCAACCTCCGAGCGTGAATCGACGACCCCACAGCGTTCCGCGAACCGCCGTGCACGTCTCGCCCTGGCCGCCATGATCGGCCTCGCTGCCTGCACCAGCGACGAGGGCGACCGCCCGCCCGCCCCGCTGCGCCTGCTCGTCGACACCTCGGTCGCCGTCCCGGCGCCCCTGCCGAGCCTCAGCGAGCACGTCGTGCCCGACGCTCCGTCGGCAGCCCCGCAGCTCACCGTGAATCCGCCGCAGGCCGACCCCTCGCGCTTCGGCGAGGTCTGGTGGACCGCCCGTGAGACCCGGACCGCCGGTCAGCTCGCCTCCGACTGGGGCGTCGGCTTCGGCACCCTCGCCGCCCTCAACGCGGGCGTCGACCTCGAGAGCCCGCTCCCCGCCGGCACCAGGCTGCTCGTCTACAAGTACGACCCCGACCACCCGCCGCAGTCGATCGGCTCGCCCAACCGCGGCAAGCTGCGCAACGGCATGCCGCTGCCCGAGGGCGACTCCTGGCGCCTTCGCCCCATGCGGCGCCGGGCCTGGGGCACCCACACCACCGTCGCCGCCCTCGTCGACGCCTTCGAGGCCTACGGCGAGCGCTACCCCGACAGCCCCAAGATCCGCATCGGCGAGCTCGCCAAGCGCACCGGCGGCCGCGTGGCGCCCCACGCCTCCCACCGCTCCGGCCGCGACGTCGACATCGGCTACATCTTCAAGGGCGAGGACAACGACGACGACCGCTGGCGCTACATGAACGAGCGCAACTTCGACGCCGAGAAGAACTGGGTGCTCATCAAGGAGATCCTCGCCTCCGGCCAGGTCCAGAGCATCTACATCAGCCGCAAGCTCCAGAAGATGCTGCACAAGGAAGCCGCCAAGGAGCTGTCCCCCGCCGAGCTCACCGCGATCTTCGAATACCCGCGCAGCCCCGGCAGCAACACCGCCGTCCTCCAGCACTGGCGCGGCCACCACGACCACATGCACGTCCGCTTCCGCTGCGAGCCCGGCAACCGCCGCTGCCGCTCCCGCGGCTGAGTGAAGTGAAAGCCAAACGCGGCAGCCGACCTCCGTCGCCTGCCGCGTTCGCCCGTCTCGTCACTCACACAACGCGAGCTCGCCGCACGCCCAGCGCGAACCCGGCACCGACCACCCGCACCAGCACCGCCCGCGTCGGGCCACGATCAACGCCCGAGCAGCTCGCGCACGAACCCCGCCATCGCCGCCAGCACTTCATCCTCGCGCTCACGGTGCGGCGAGTGCCCGACCCCCGGCAGCACGCACCTCCGCACCAGCCCCGCGCACCCCCGCTCGATCGCCAGGGCCTGCCGCATCGTCCCGTACGCGTCGTCCTCCCCCTGCACCACCAGCACCGGCGCCGAGACCCGCGGCAACACATCTTCGATATGCCACGCGCGAAAGCCCGGGTCGCTCCACGCCCCGGCCCAGCCCCAGAACGCCCCGTCGACGTTCGCCCCGTGATAACGCCCGAGCCGCACGCGCAGGTCGCCGGCCATGAACGCGTCCTTCGCCGCGGCCACGCTGGTCACCGACACGTCCTCGCAGAACACGTGCGGCGCCTCGGCGATCACCCCCGCCGTCGCCACCCCCGAGCCCGCCGCCACCAGCGCGATCGAGGCCCCGTCCGAGTGCCCGACCAGCACATTCGTCCGCACCCCCATCGCCTCGAGCAGCGCCGGCAGCACCTCCCGCCCCTCGCGCTCCATATAATCCAGCGGCCGCGGCAGCCGCACCGGATCCGACCCGCCGTAGCCCGCCCTGCTGAAAACCAGCGCCCCGCACCCGCACGCCGCCGCCAGCCTCGCCGGGAACTCGCGCCACATCGCCACGCACCCGAGCCCCTCGTGCAGCAGCACCAGCGTCGGCGCCTCCCGCGGCCCCGGCCCGATCCACTCGGTCTCCAGACGTTGCCCATGCACCGTCACCCACGACCGGCCCTGCGCGTGCATCGTCACCCGCCCACTGTAACCCCGCGTGCCCGCGCCGGCACCACCCCCTGCAGGCGACGGGCTTGCCCGCGCGCGCCGGCGCGGGGCATCCTGCCGACCTCCATGCCCGGCGCCCCCATCGTCGACCTCACCGGCAAAGTCGCCATCGTCACCGGATCCAGCCGCGGCATCGGCCGCTCGATCGCCGAGCACATGGCCCGCGCCGGCGCCCGCGTGGTCGTCTCCAGCCGCAAGAAGGCCGCCTGCGACGCCGTCGCCGAGGCCATCACCGCCGCCGGCGGCCAGGCCCTCGTCGTCCCCTGCAACATCTCCGACCGCGCCCAGGTCGACCACCTCGTCGACGAGACCCTGCGCGTGTGGGGCCGCGTCGACACCCTCGTGTGCAACGCCGCCAGCAACCCCTACTTCGGCCCGCTCACCGAGCTGCCCGACGACGCCTTCCACAAGATCTTCAATAACAACGTGCTCGCCAACCTCTGGCTGGCCCGCCGCGTCGCCCCCGGCATGATCGCCCGCAAGAGCGGCAGCATGCTCGTCGTCTCGAGCATCGGCGGCCTGCGCGGCGACGCCTGGATCGGCGCCTACAACATGTCCAAGGCCGCCGACATGCAGCTCGTCCGCAACCTCTGCGTCGAGCTCGGCCCCCACAACATCCGCGTCAACGCCATCGCCCCCGGTTTAATTAAAACCGACTTCGCCAGGGCCCTGTGGGAGAACGAGGCCCTGCTCGCGCGCATGCAGCAGCTCACCCCGCTCGGCCGCATCGGCGCCCCCGACGACATCGGCGGCGTCGCGGCCTTCCTGGCCTGCGAGGCAGCCGCCTTCATCACCGGCCAGACCCTCGTCGTCGACGGCGGCGTCACCACCGTCAACGCCTGGTAGCCCGCATCACAGCCCGATCGCCCGGCACGTGCACCCGGCCACGCCCTCGCCGCACTCGCCCGGCGCCGCCTCGTTGCCCGCGTCGAGCGTCAGCGCGAACGTGCGGTCGCTCGCCTGCATGTGCATCCCGACGTTCGCCCACACCGTCGCGCCGTCGTCCATGCCCGCGTCGTAGCTGGCCGCCTCCTCGTTGGTGAAGAACGGCACCACCAGGCTCGCCGGCCCCTCCCACGCCGTGTCGCCGGCGTTCAGCGGCCCGACCGACACCGCGATCGGTCCGCCGTACACGCACGCCTCGGCCGGGAACTCGCCGAACACGTCCGGCGGGCACGCCGTGCCCGCCGTCCCCGGGTGATAGAACACCACCGCCACCTCGAACCCGTCGCCCGAGTTGCGCGTCGTCCACTTGTACTTGAACCCGCCGACGTCGAGGCACGGGTGGGCGCACGTCGAGAAGCTCATGGCGATCTTGTCGCCCGGCTTGACGTTGTCGCTGACGCACACCTGCCCGCGGAAGAACGGCAGCGCCAGCGGCGAGATGTCGCCCTCGCCCTCGGCCGTGCACGCCTCCGGGGTGTCGCAGGTGACCGGCGCGCCGGTCGTCGGCTCGGTCGGGTCGGCGGTCGGGTCGCTCGTCGGGTCGCCGGTCGGATCGCTCGAAGGATCCCCCGACGGATCGCTCGACGGGTCCCCCGACGTCGGCGCGGTGCTGGTCGGGCTCGCGTCGGTCGTGCCGGTGCCGGTCCCGCTGGCGCTGTCCGACACCCCGGTCGTCTCCGGGTCGGTCATCAACGCCGCCGTCACCATCTCATACTTGTCGGCGCAACCCGACAGCGCCACCACCGCGAACACTCCGCTCCAACGCCGCATGATCATCGACATGCCCCGCAGTGTACCCGCGGTCCGCCCGCCGCCCGAACCCGGTTCGCCCGGGTCTCGGCGGCCCCACCCCGCCCGCGATCCGCGGCGCGCCCCGGCTTGCCCCGACACTGCCCCCTGTGCGAGCGTCCCGCCATGACCGATCGAGCCAACCGATCTCCCGGCCCCGGACTCCGCATGTGGCTCCGCGCCCTGCGCGTGATCCCGCGGGTCAGCAAGGCCGAGTGGGACGCCCTCGACATCGTCAGCAAGTGGCTGCTCGCCACCCGCGCGGCCGTGTTCGTCATGACCGCCGTGTCCGCCGGCATCGGCGGCCTGCTCGCCGTGCGCGACCACCTGTTCTCCTGGCCGCGCTTCCTCGCCTGCCTCGTCGGGCTCGTATTTGCCCACGCCACCAACAACCTCGTCAACGACCTCACCGACCACCTGAAGGGCGTCGACAAGGACAACTACTTCCGCGCCCAGTACGGCCCCCAGCCGCTCGAGCACGGCCTCCTGACCGTCCGTCAGGTCATTCGGTACGCCGCCTTCTCCGGCGCCGTCGCCCTCGCCGCCGGCCTCTACCTCGTGCTCGACACCGGCGGCGTCACCCTCAGCCTGCTCGCCGCCGGCGTCTTCTTCGTCCTCTTCTACACCTGGCCCCTGAAGTTCATCGGCCTCGGCGAGCCCTCCGTGCTGCTCGTGTGGGGCCCGCTCATGGTCGGCGGCACCTACTACGTGGTCACCGGCGGCCACTACGACCCGAGCGTCACCTGGATCTCCCTGGCCTACGCGCTCGGCCCCACCGCCGTGCTGTTCGGCAAGCACACCGACAAGCTGAAGGCCGACCGCGCCAAGGGCATCCGCACCCTGCCCGTCATCCTCGGCGAGCCCGCCTCGCGCATGACCGTGCTCGCCATGCTCGCCGCGCAAATGCTCCTCACCCTCGGCCTCGTGTGGCGCGGCCAGCTCGGCTGGCCCCTGCTCGTCGTGCTGTTCGCCCTACCCGCGCTGCGCCAGACCGTGCCCGTGTTCCTGCGCCCGCGCCCCGAGACCCGCCCCGAACGCTTCCCCGCCCACATCTGGCCGACCTACCTCGTGGCCTACGCGTTCCGCTACAACCGCGTGTTCGGCCTCTTGTTCCTGCTCGGCCTGTGCGCCGACCTCCTGCTCCGCCGCTGAGCCAGCCCGCCAAAGCGCGATGCGCCCGCGTGACCCCCAGGGCCTCGCGGACGCACCGTGGAGCGACGAGCAGCCGCGCTCACTTGGCGCAGATCGGCGGCGCCGACGCGTCTTCCTGCACCTTGTTGGCCACCTGATAGCAGCCCCACACCACCTCGAGCTCGCGGCACGAGCCCGGGTTGAGCTCGATGAACTTCTTCGCCTTGGCGCGCGCCTCCGGGGTCGGCCCGATCCCCGGACCCACCCACTGAAGCTGCAGGCGCCCGAGGATCTCCTTCGTGAGCCCGACGTTGATCGTCTCGCGGGCGGCAGCGCTCTCGACACACTGGTTGTAGTCGACGATGTTCTGCATCACGCAGACGTTGCCCTGGGTCATCACGTAGCCGGACGCGCAGCCCCCGGGGCTGTTCGCGCCGTCCTTGTTCTTGCAGGCGACGAGGGCGGTGGACGAGAGGGCGAGGACTGCGAGGATTCGGAGCATGGAGGGGCCTCTTATCGTGTTCGAGCCCCCCTTATGCCACAGCCGCGGCCCTGGAGCACGAAAACTTCACCGCCCCCGCCCCATCCCCGACAAACACCGTCCGCCCCCGCAAATCCCCGTTCCAGGCGCCACGCGCCGCCAGCCCCTGCACCTCCCCACGCCCGCTTGCTTTGCGGCAAGGCCCGCGGCCTCGCCGGTGCGTGCGCGTGCAAGCTCGCCTGCCGCTCACGCGGACCCGCGGGGCCCCGCGTGACGACCTCACACAAAGCGCCGAAAACCCCCGCCTCGCCACCCGCGTCGACGCGCGACGAGGGTGACCCCGTCGTACATGCGCCGCCCGATCGCCTGCCCTTTGGGACAGCCCGCGCGCGCCCGTCGATCGAGATCGCGCAGCGGCCGGGCCCACGTTCCGCGGTGTTATCCTCGTCCGATGTCGGCTCTCTTCGGTCACGAGCCGGCGGCCTCGTCCAAGGAGAGGATCGTGAACCTGCAAGCCTATGGTCGTCCCGGGGATCGCCGCGCAACCCCCCGCGTGACGTGCACGCTGCCCTGCGCCGTCGCCGGCCTCGGCGACGGCAAGCTGCTCAACGTCTCCGACGGCGGAGCGTACATCGCCCTGCCCGAGACCCAGGCCCACCCGCCGCGCACCATCACGGTCCGCCTCAACCTCGGCGACGCCCCCCACGAGCTGCCCGCCGAGGTCGTCCGCGTCACCACCGTCGCGCCCCACGGCATCGGCCTCGGCATCCAATTCCGCGGCCTCGCCGAGTCCGCCGCCGAGCAGATCCACCGCCTCGTGCTCGCCCGCCTGCTCGCCGAGATCGCCGAGATCATGGAGGGCAACCCCCGCCCGGTCGACCCCCGCAACGTCCAGGTCATCTCCGGCGTCGGCGCCGTCGCCCGCAACCTCCGCGACATGCTCGCCGCCGAGGGCCCCGCCGCCGGCACCCTGTTCCAGCGCGACGTCGGCGAGCTCGTCGACATCCAGCTCGTCAACGCCGACCACGGCACCCTCACCGTCAGCCTGAAGAACGCCAGCGCCCGCCCCGCGGTCGCCGACCACATCCACCTCACCCTCACCCGCGGCTCGTTCAACGCCCACGCCCACACCACCGTCCTCCACCGCGACCGCGACCGCGCCGTGCTCGAGGTCCCCTCCACCCTCACGATCTTCGAGCTCCGCCGCGCCCCCAGGCGCGCCCCCACGGCCGACGAGATGTTCGTCGCCATCCCCCTGCCCTACCCGCCCGGCAAGCGCCTGCGCCGCGAGGTCCTCGACATCTCGAGCACCGGCCTCGCCTTCAAGGTCCTGCCCGACGAGGCCTACTTCCTGCCCGGCACCCCCCTGCGCGAGGTCGTGATCAGCGGCGCCGGCGGCGACGCCGAGCGCCGCAAGTCGGCCCAGATCATGCACATCACCCCGGTGACCAACGACGCCGGCGACGTCGAGTACCTCCGCGTCGGCCTCGACTTCGGCATCACCGACGACAACTTCACCAAGGGCGCCCGCCCCCGCGCCGGCGGCGAGAAGAAGAGCGTCAGCTTCGTCGACAAGATGGGCCTCCTGATCGGCCGCATCATGCCGCGCCGCGCCGTCCAGACCGCCGCCGCCGGCCCCAGCAGCGGCGTCGAGGTCGTGCGCTACTCCAACAAGCGCCGCGAGGACATCGTCGCCCTGCTCAACACCACCCCGCGGGGCGGCAAACGCCTGCACTGCCCGGTCATCGTCATCCCGCCCGCCCACGGCAAGCGCAAGGAGTCGACGTCCGTGCTCGCCCAGATCCTGGTCGAGACGTTCGCCAAGGCCCGCCGCGACGTCGTCGTGCTCCGCTTCGACGGCATCCGCAACATCGGCGAGTCCTACAAGGACCCCGACTGCCGCGAGCAGGGCAAGGAGGCCCTGCGCATGTCGCTGTCGCAGGGCGTCGAGGACCTCCAGACCACCCTCGACTACGTCTACAACTCGCCGCTGTTCACCCCCACCGAGGTGGTGCTCTGCTGCTTCAGCCTCATGGGCGTGGCCGGCCGCCGCGCGGCCTTCCAGGACCAGGGCCGCCGCGTCCACTACCTCATCGGCATCAACGGCGCGCCCGCGGCCCAGGAGCTGATCCGCAACGCCGCCGGCGGCGTCGACTACATCGCCCAGTACGCCAGCGGCAAGCTGTCGACCAGCGTCGCCCAGCTGCTCGGCATCAACGTCGAGGCCGCCCCCTACTGCGACGACCTCATCCGCAACGGCCTCGCCCTCATGGGCGACGCAAAGCGAGAGATCGCCAACATCCCCATCCCGGTCACCTGGATCCTCGGCCGCCACGACGCCTGGATCGACCCCGCGACCATCCGCGAGTTCATGGCCGTGCCGACCCGCGCCCCCCGCGAGCTCATCGAGCTCGACGTCGGCCACCTCCCGCTGACGTCCCACGAGGCGATCACGCTGTTCTCCAGGATCGTCTCCTGCATCGGCCACCAGATCCTCCACGAGGACATCGAGCCCGCGATCCCCGACCCCCGCGAGCTCGTCCGCGTACGCAACGCCGAGTGGCGCCGCGTGCCCAAGTCCCCCCTGCCCGACCGCCGCTCGTACTGGAACGACTACCTGCTCGGCGACGCCGACCACAAGCTGTCCTACGACGTCCTCAACGCCTCCGAGGACTACATCGCCTTCCTCGACCGCGAGGCCGACCTGCTCGACCTCCGCCCCGAACACTCCGTCGCCGACATGGGCACCGGCACCGGCAACTTCGCCGCCCGTCTGCTGAAGCGCCACGCCCACCGGTCGAAGACCCCCTGCGCCCGCCTCGCCCTCGTCGACTTCGTGCCCGGCGCCCTCGACGAGGCCGAACGCAAGCTCGCCGCGCTGCAGCAGGCCAACGTCGCCCTGCCCGCCGTCACCCGCCACTGCGTCAACCTCGACATCTCCCCCGTCCGCACCCTGCGCCGGTTCGTCGCCGGCGAGCTGTTCGGCTACGACGCCCTCAAGGGCATCCTCCGCGGCCTCGTCGACTACTCGCTCGACGCCTGGCGCACCTGCGAGGACTGGCGCCTCCACGACATCATCCGCGGCCGCGAGCTCGACAAGCAGGACCTCGCCTACGTGCGCGCCAGCTACCCGCCCGACGAGCAGGAGGTCATCCTCGACATGAACCGCCTGTCCCGCTGGCTGCGCGGCCGCTGGACCGACGACGACCTCACCCGCGAGGGCCGCTCCCGCCACCACACCGGCGAGCCCGCCCCCTCCGACCTCCGCCTCGCCCGCATCGTCCTGAAGCCCGGCGACGCCGTCGAGCGCCTCCCCTTCGCCGACGCCAGCCTCGACCGCATCAACTGCAGCCTCGTGCTCAGCTACCTCAACAACCCGCTCGAGCTGCTGCGCGAGTTCCACCGCGTGCTCGCCCCCGGCGGCCGCCTCGTCGCCTCGTCGATGCTGCCCGACGTCGACATGTCCCGCATCTACCAGCGACTCCTCTACCGCATCGAGCAGGACCCGAACCTCCCGCTCCCGAAGGGCATGGACCGCGCCACCTTCGTCGCCGAGGTCCGCCACTTCCTGAGCAGCGCCGCCTTCCTCGTCATGCTCGCCGAAGAGGGCCAGTTCGCGTTCTTCTCGCGCGAGGAGATGTGCAACCTCGTCGAACGCGCCGGCTTCCGCCGCGTCGAGAACACCCTCGCCTTCGGCGACCCGCCGCAGGCGCACATCACAGTCGGACACCGATGAGCGAGCCCGCCGACCTCCCCACGCTGAGCAGCTCATCCCTCCGCCGGGACGACGCCTTCACGCTTCAGCTCCGCGGGGAGATGCGGGCCGGCTACCGCCGCGCGACCGTGCTCGGCTGCGCCCTCATGCTGGGCTTCGTCGTCCTCGACGTCACCACCATCGAGGACGACCGCCTCCTCACCACCTTCCTCGTCCTCCGCTCCGCCCTCGTGGCCATGCTGTTCGGCCTCATGCGGGTGTCCGACCACCCCCGCCTGGCCCGCTACGTCGAGGTCTTCACCATGTTCGGGGCCTACGCGGCCGGCGGCATGATCGCCCTGATGAGCGCCCTCAACATGGGCCACCAGAGCTACTACTACGCCGGCATCAGCCTCACCCTCGTCGCCATCGGCGTGCTCGTCCCCATCGGCCCGCTCGCCGTGGGCGTCACCGCCGTCGCCCTCTACGTCACCTACGTCGTCCTGCTGCTCCTCCTCGACCCCATCCCCCTGCGCGACTGGGTCTGGAGCGTGTTCATCGCCAACACCATCTTCCTCACCGTCACCGCCGCCACCGTCGTCATCGGCGCCTTCTTCAACCACCGCCTGCGCCGCCTCGCCTTCGACGCCGCCTGGGAGCAGGAGCGCGCCGGCGCCGAGCTCCGCCTCGTCAACGAGCGCGTCAAGCAGTCGTACATGGAGATCTCCGAGAAGAACCGCGAGATCGAGGACGCCTACCGCTCCAAGTCGCAGTTCCTCGACAACATGTCGCACGAGCTGCGCACCCCGCTGACCTGCATCCTCACCCCCCTCGAGGGCCTGCTCGCCGGCAACGCCCGCGGCGAGCTGCGCGGCGTGTTCGAGGACATGCACTCCGCCTCGCGCCAGCTCTACGACCTCATCAACGACCTCCTCGACTACTCCAAGTACGGCACCCGCGACCAGCCCCTGCAGAGCGACCCCGTCGACCTCCGCGCCCTGGTGGACGAACACGTGCGGGCCTGGAAGCCGACCGCCCGCCAGCGCACCCTCAACCTCGAGTGGGAGCCGCCGGGCGAGCCCATCATCACCCGCGGCAGCAGCCGCGAGCTCGGCAAGGTCGTGCGCAACCTGCTGTCCAACGCCGTCAAGTTCACCCCGTTCGGCGGCAGCGTGCGCGTGCTCCTCAGCGAGTCCCGCGACTCCGCCGAGCTCCGCGTCAGCGACACCGGCATCGGCATGACACCCGAGGTCCAGGCCAAGCTGTTCACCCCGTTCTTCCAGGGCGACGCCACCTCGACCCGCGCGTTCGAGGGCACCGGCATCGGCCTCGCGCTCGTCAAGTCGATCGTCCAGCGCCACGGCGGCGACATCCGCGTCGACAGCCAGAAGGGCAAGGGCACCACCATGATCGTGGCCCTCCCGCGCTCCCCGCTCGACCCCACCGAGCTCATCGGCATGGAGCCCGCGCCCCCGCCGAGCCTCGCCAACGCCAGCGTCGTCGCCCCGATCCCCCAGTTCTCCGAGCCCTCGCAGAAGATCCACGTCACCGACGACATGATGGCCGAGCCCACCGGCAACACCGGCCGCATCGACGTCACCGGCCCCGCCCCCAGGCTGTTCGACCCCGCCTTCCCCGCCGACGCCCCGCTGATCGGCGAGCACCTCCCGCGCGCCCGCGTCCAGCGCTCCAAGATCCTGGTGTGCGACGACCACCCGGAGATCCTCCGCCTGATCTCCCGCCTGCTGTCCCCCCTCCACGACATCGACACCGCCAACAACGGCGAGGAGGGTCTAAAGAAGATCGAGGACAGCAAGCCCGACCTCGTCATCAGCGACGTCATGATGCCGAAGATGAGCGGCTTCCAGCTGGTCGAGCACCTGCGCCACAACCCCGCCACCGAGCGCCTCCCCGTGCTCCTGCTGACCGCCCGCGCCGACGGCCACGACCGCGTCCGCGGCCTCAAACGCGGCGCCTCCGACTACCTCATCAAGCCGTTTTTGCCCGAAGAACTTAAAGCCCGCGTCGACAACCTGCTGCGCGCCCAGCACTTCGAGTCGTACCTGACGCGCCTCAACGAGGATCTCGAGTCGAGCAAGAACACCCTCGAGGGCCGCGTGCACGCCCTGTTCGTCGACACCGTGCGCACGCTCGTCGCCGCCATCGACGCCAAGGACACCTACACCGGCGGCCACTCCGAGCGCGTCAGCTTCTTCGCCGTGCGCCTCGCCGAGCAGCTGAAGCTGCCGCGCCCGATGGTCCGCACGATCGAGCTCGGCGCCCTCCTCCACGACGTCGGCAAGATCGGCATCCCCGACCGCGTGCTCAACAAGCCCGGCGCGCTGACCGTCGAGGAGATCGAGGTCATCCGCCAGCACACCGTGTTCGGCGGGCAGATCCTCGAAAAATCGCCCGAGCTCGCCGAGCTGCGCCGCTTCGCCCTCCACCACCACGAGCGCTGGGACGGCACCGGCTACCCCGACCGCCTCGCCGGCCCCGACATCCCGCAGTCCGTGCGCGTCGTCAGCGTCGCCGACTGCTGGGACGCCATGGTCTCCGACCGCATCTACCGCGCCGGCATGGAGCCCCACGTCGCCGCCGAGAAGGTCGGCAAGCTCGGCGGCACCCAGTTCGACCCCGAGTGCGTCGAGGCCATGATGGCGATCTGGCGCCAGCTCGACCTCCCCAACTACCTCCGCCCGCTCAAGTCCCGCATGACCCCGCACGAGAACCGCAGCGCCCCCCGCGTCAGCGAGTGCGGCGAGATCTACGACATCAAGAACTGACAACTGATCCCGCGCCGCGCCGCTCCGCCGCGGCGTCCCCGCTTGCGCGGCCCCGAGGCCGTCTGCACACTCGCCGCCATGGGGAATGCACGGTGGTGGTTGTTCGGGTGGCTCCTCGCGGCGTGCGGTGACAGCGGGACCGGCGGCAGCGCCGGCACCACCGGCGACGCCAGCTCCGGCACGACGAACGTCGGCACCTCGACCACCGCGGTCGACCCGACCACCGGCTCCGTGCCCACCACCGGCGGCTCGCAGACCGGCAGCGGCACCTCGACCGGCCCGCTCCCCGAGACCACCGGCACCACCACCACCGGCGACCTCACCGTCACCTCGACCGGCCCCGACGACTCCACCACCAGCACCGGCCCCGACGACTCCACCACCAGCGCCGCCACCTCGACCACCGGCGACTCGACCACCGGCGACGGCAGCACCGGCCCGCAGTGCGCCCCCGGCCAGACCCCGTGCGGCGACCTCTGCGTCGACACCAGCGTCGACCCCGAGAACTGCGGCGGCTGCGGCAGCGCCTGCGCGCTCGACGAGATCTGCGTCGACAGCGGCTGCGTCGCCCTCGTGTGCGAGCCCGGCACCGCGTCGGACTGCTACTCCGGCCCGCCCGGCACCCTGGGCGTCGGCGTCTGCACGGCCGGCGCCCGGCTGTGCAACGACCTCGGCACCGAGCTCGGCCCCTGCGTCGGCGAGGTCGTGCCCACCACCGAGAGCTGCGACACCGACGCCGACGACGACTGCGACGGCAAGCAGAACGAGGGCTGCTACCTCGCCAACTGCGCCGCGATCAAGCAGGCCAAGCCCGACAGCTCCGACGGCGACTACAAGATCGACCTCGACGGCGACGACGGGCCGATCCCCCCGTTCATGGTCAAGTGCGACATGACCATCCAGGGCGGCGGCTGGACCCGCTTCAACTGGCTGCACACCGACTACACCGCCGGCCAGGACCCCCTCGGCCAGACCCTGCAGGAGTGCAACGTCAGCGACCTGCAGTGCCGCGGCCGCATCCCCGCCGGCCCGGTCAAGGATCTTTTAATCAAGGACCTGACCGACGTCACCCACGCCATGTGGACGTTTAATAACGGCGCCATCAGCAACGCCCTGCTCGCGGCCCTGCAGTCGAAGGTCCAGTACTGCGGCGCCAACCAGGGCGCCTTCCAGCCGATCGTCAACACCTCCGGCGAGCTCTACTGCGGCAACGGCCAGGAGGGCGGCTGCGACTCGTTCTTCTACACCTCAGGCGCCTGCAACAACGTCGGCAACTGGGGCATCCACTGGGACGGCGACGGCGCCTGGTGTGCCGCCGCCTTCAAGATGGGCGCCACCTTCGGCGGCTGCGGCAACCACGGCGACCAGGGCTTCCTCAACGAGTGCGCCTGCGACGACGAGAAGGGCGAGCTCTATTACCGCTGAGCCCTCGCGCGCCCCGCCGCCGCGTCGAGCTCCCGGCGCTGCGGCCCCGCGCTCACTTGCTCGCGCAGCCCCACTTGCCGTTGCTGCCGCACGCGCACAGGTGCTTCTGCCCGCCGCCCTCGTACGTGCAGAACGCCCCCTCGCCGCGCGGGCACGACGACCCGCTCCGCGGCACCGATCCCGGACACGACCCGCCGCCGCCGCCCGGCGACGACGTTCCGCCGTCCTTGCACGCGACCCCGAGCAGCACTCCGAGCAGCAGCGCCGCCGACATGCCGAACCACCGAACCGTCTTGGAACGCATTTCGGCTCCAGGGTTCGCAAGTCCCCGCCGGGCTGTCAATGCCCCCCCGTCGCGGGTCCCCGCGCCGAATCGCCCCCCGGGGCGGGCGCCCAAACAGCGCGTGTTGTGGCATCGTCATGGCCGCCGATGCCGGCCGCGCCCAACCAGATCCACTGCCCCGAGTGCGGCGCGCCGGCCCCGTTCCGCGGCGCCGCGATCTCCCTCGTCTGCGAGTACTGCGGCAGCACGGTCGTCCGCACCGGCGTCGACGTCAAGCTCATCGGCAAGGTCTCCGCCCTCCTCGACACCGGCAGCCCGATCCTCCTCGGCTCCAAGGGCACCTACGAGGGCCGCACCTTCGAGGTCGTCGGCCGCCTGCAGCTCCGCTACCGCCGCGGCACCTGGAACGAGTGGTTCATCCAATTCGCCGGCGACACCGTCGGCTGGCTCGCCGACGCCCAGGGCAGCTACAGCATCGTCACCCCCCAGGACAAGAACGCCGTGGCCGAGAAGGTCCCCACCTACAGCGGCCTCGCCATCGGCCAGCCCCTGCGCATCCTCGGCGGCGAGTACGTCCCCGTCGACCGCGTCGCCGCCGAGTACCAGGGCGCCGAGGGCGTGCTCCCGTTCGAGGCCGAACCCGGCGTCGTGTTCTACAGCGCCGACCTCCGCGGCTACCACGGCGAGTTCCTCACCCTCGACTACGGCAGCTCCGGCGAGCACCGCCGCCCCACCGTCTACAGCGGCCGCGCCGTCGAATTGCAGGACAAGCCCACGAGCCCCGGCCGCACCGCCGTCGCGCTCCACCCCCTGCGAAAGTTCGAGGGCTGGCGGACATGAGCGAGCCCGTCAAAAAACTGTTCCGCGAGCCCGCGCAGACCGAGAGCGTCAAGTGCCTGTCGTGCGGCGGCCCGATCGCCCTGCGCACCTTCGGCGCCCGCCAGCGCGTGGTCTGCCCCCACTGCGGCAGCACGCTCGCCCCCCAGGACTCCGGCGCGCTCGCCCTGCTCGAGGCCGCCTCGCGCCAGCACCAGCCGTCGATGCTCCCGCTGCACGCGCGCGGCACCCTGGACGGCGTCGAGTGGGAGATCATCGGCATCTGCTGGCGCCGCTGCGTGGTCGACGGCGTGGCCTACCCCTGGCAGGAGTTCTTCCTGTTCAACCCGCTGCACGGGTTCCGCTGGCTGATCTACAGCCTCACCGACGGCCACTGGGCGATCGGCTGGGCCCTCGACGGCGCGCCCGAGCTGCTGCAGGGCGGCCACCACAGCGTGCGCTACGCCGACACCCGCTACAAGCACTTCCAGGGCGCCGTCGCGGTCGTCACCTACGTCGAGGGCGAGTTCACCTGGGAGGTCCACGTCGGCGACAAGGCCGACGTCAACGACTTCGTCGCCCCCCCGATCGGCCTCTCGATCGAGCAGTCCGCCGGCCCCGACGGCGCCGCCGAGCTCAACTTCACCGCCCAGCGCTGGCTGCCCGCCAGGGAGGTGTGGACCGCCTTCAAGCAGGACGGCAAGCCCCCGAAGGCCCACGGCGTCGCCTCCACCCAGCCGAACGGCTGGTGGGCCCTGCAGCGCTCGCTGTGGCTGTCCTGCGCGGTCTTCCTGGTCGCCTGGTGGCTGCTCTCGGGCATGATCCAGAATAACCGCCCCGGCCGCGTCGCCTTCGACAGGACCAACATCTCGTTCGAGGAGCCCTTCAGCCAGGAGATCACGATCGGCAAGGACGGCGACAGGACCGCGATCGAGGTCCAGCTCACCGCCCAGCCGCTCGAGCAGTCGTGGGCCTACGCCGACATCATGCTCGTCAACCTCGCCACCGAGGAGGCCACCGGCTTCGGCATCGAGGTCGACTGGTACCACGGCTACGACGGCGGCGAGTCGTGGAGCGAGGGCAGCCGCGTGCAGACCGCGGTGGTCGGCGGCCTGCCCGGCGGCAAGTACCTGCTGCAGATCCACCCCCAGCGCGACACCACCAACCTGCCGTCCGCGCACACCACCGTCGGCCTCGACCTCCCCGTCTACACCCTGTCCGGCATCGCCCAGAGCCCGACCAGCTACGACATCCGCATCACCGAGGACGTCTACCTGACCCGCTACAGCGTGCTCGCCGTCCTCATCATCCTGCTGTTCCCCCTGCTCAGCCTCCTGCTCGGCCGCTCGTTCGAGAAGCGCCGCTGGCGCAACTCCGACTACAGCTAAACCCCCCACGGCGCACACCCATGTACCGCACCACCTACTGGATCTTCGCCGGCCTCGCCCTCGTCCTGCTGCTCCTCGACGGCGCCTCGGGCACCGTCCTCACCACCACCCCCGACCGCGGCAAGGTCGAGCGCGACAAGAACGGCACCGTCCGCGGCGGCGGCGGCGTGTTCGTGTGGCTCGGCGGCGGCTATCAAGGAGGAAAATAGACCATGCAATCGCTGCTGCTCGCTGCCCCCGTCAACCTCGGCGACGTCCTCGACCAGATCACCGTCGCCGGCCTGTTCGCGCTGCTCGGCATGGCCCTGTTCGGCCTCGCCTGGTTCATCGTCGTCAAGGTCTCGCCGTTTAGCATCCGCAAGGAGATCGAGGAGGACCAGAACACCGCCCTCGGCATCATCCTCGGCTGCGTGATCCTCGGCATCTCGATCATCATCGCCGCCGCCGTCTCCGGCTGAAGCCCCCCGTTCACGACGAACCCGCCGCCCCCGCGGCGTGCCCCGCATGAAGCGCCGTTGACCCTCCCCGCCCGCCAAGCCGAACCCGACCGCCCCGGAGCTCGCCTGCTCCTCGCCTCGGTCCTGGTCGTCGCCACCTGCGGCCTCGTCTACGAGCTGATCGCCGCGACCATGGCCAGCTACCTGCTCGGCGACTCGGTCACGCAGTTCAGCCTCGTCATCGGCGTGTACCTCAGCGCCATGGGCCTCGGCTCGTGGCTCAGCAAGTCGATCGAGCGCGACCTTTATGACCGCTTCATCCTGGTCCAGCTGATCATCGCGGTCGTCGGCGGGCTGGCGGCCGGCGCCCTGTTCCTCGGCTACGCCTACCTGTCGACGATCCGCCCGCTGCTGTTCTCGATCCTCCTGATCGTCGGCACCATGGTCGGCCTCGAGATCCCCCTGCTGATGCGAATTTTAAAGGACGGCCAGGACCTGAAGGACCTGGTCGCCCGCGTGCTCGCGTTCGACTACATCGGCTCGCTGCTCGCCAGCCTGCTGTTCCCCCTCGCCCTGCTGCCCCACCTCGGCCTCGTCCGCACCTCCCTGCTGTTCGGCCTATTGAACGCGCTGGTCGCCCTCGCCTGCGCCCGCACCTTCCGCGCCCGCCTGGTCCGCCCGTCCCTCGCGCTCGGCCAGTCGATCGCCGTCGCGGTCGTGCTCGCCGTGCTGCTCGCGTTCGGCGCCCGCATCGAGCGCTTCGCCGAGAACCAGCTCTACGACGCCCCCGTGGTGTTCTCCGACAAGACCGCCTACCAGCGCCTGACCCTGACCCGCTGGGCCGACGACCTCCGCCTCTACATCGACGGCAACCTGCAGTTCTCGAGCGTCGACGAGCACCGCTACCACGAGGCCCTCGTCCACCCCGCGATGGCCGACCTGATGGCCACCCCGGCCAAACCGTCGCTCCGCGCCCTCGTGCTCGGCGGCGGCGACGGCCTCGCCGCCCGCGAATTATTGAAATACCCCGCGCTCGATCGCATCGACCTCGTCGACCTCGACCCCGGCATGACCGACCTGTTCCGCCGCGACCCGATGCTCACCCGCCTCAACCGCGGCAGCCTCGTCGACCCCCGCGTGACCGTGCACAACACCGACGCCATGCGCTGGCTCGAGGACCACGTCCGCGGCGGCGGCCAGCCGTTCGACCTCGTGCTCGTCGACCTCCCCGACCCCAACAACTTCTCGCTCGGCAAGCTCTACTCGCACTCGTTCTACCGCCTGCTGCGCCGCGCCCTCGCCCCCTCCGGCGTCGGCGTGATCCAGGCGACGTCGCCGTACCTCGCCCCGCGCTCCTACTGGTGCATCGTCCGCACGCTCGCGGCCGCCGAGCTGCACCCCCGCCCCTACCACGCCCACGTCCCCAGCTTCGGCGACTGGGGCTTCACGCTCGTCAGCCATCAGCAAAGGCCCGCCCCGCAAAAGCTCCCCGCGGTCGACCTGACCTTCCTGTCCGACGCCCTCCTCCCCGGACTGTTCGTGTTCCCCGCCGACCAGCCCCCGGCCGACGTCGAGATCAACCGCCTCGGCGACCAGCTCCTCGTCCACTACTACGAGGAAGACCTGCGCGCCCCCACCGGCCGCCGAAGCTGACCATGCCGGCCCCGCAGGAGAATTTAGTATTTTTTAATGATGCACCTGTCCCGACGGACAACCCCGCCGATCAGGCACCTGTCCCGACGGACAGCCCCGCCGATCAGACACCTGTCCTGACGGACAGCCCCGCCGATCAGGTACCTGTCCCGACGGACAGCCCCGCCGCCGGGCCCTCCCTCGCACCTGTCCCGGTGGACGGCCCCGCCGCCCCCTTCACCTCGTCGTCACCTGCTCCTTCAGACAGATCGGGCACGCACCCCCCTGCGCCCCCACAGCGGCCTGCCGACGCACCTGTCCCGGCGGACAGCCTGTCGCGCCGCTCCCTGCTCGGCCTCGGCACCGCCGCGGCCGCCGCCGCCTGCGCCCCGCCGCCCGCGCCCGCGACGTCCTCCTTCGTCGGCCAGGACCCCGAGCAGGCCCACCGCCTGCGCACCGCCGACTTCCCCAAGGGCCCGCCCGCCCATCAATTAAAAACCCGCGTCGCCATCGTCGGCGGCGGCGTGGCCGGCCTCGCCGCCGCCTGGCGCCTGCGCCGCGCCGGCCTCGCCGACCTCCACCTCGTCGAGCTCGAGCCCGAGCTCGGCGGCACCGCCCGCGGCGGCGCCCTCCCGCGCTCGCCCCACCCGCTCGGCGCCCACTACCTCCCGAGCCCGCACCCCGACTGCAAGGCCCTCGAGCTGCTGCTCACCGACCTCGGCATCCTGCTCGGCCGCGACCCCACCGGCCGCGCCGAGTACGCCCCCAGCGCCATCGTCGCCGCCCCCGCCGAGCGCCACCAGACCGGCCTCCTGTGGTCCGACGGGCTCTACCCCGAGCGCGACGAGACCCCCGAAGAAGCCGCCCAGTGGACCCGCTGGCGCGACCACCTGCGCGCCCTCGACGCGCGCCGCGGCAGCGACGGCCGGCGCCTGTTCACCCTGCCCGTCGCCCGCAGCAGCGCCGAGCTGCGCCACCTCGACGGCATCACCCTCGCGCGCTACCTCGACGACCTCGGCCTCACCAGCCGCCGCCTGCGCTGGGCCGTCGACTACGCCTGCCGCGACGACTACGGCTGCACCGCCGCCCAGGTCTCGGCCTTCGCCGGCCTCCACCACTTCCTCGCCCGCGGCGTCGAGGACACCCGCGACGGCCACACCCTGACCTGGCCCGAGGGCAACGCCCGCCTCGTGCGCGGCATGGCCGAGTGCGCCGCCCTCGAGCAAGAGCGCCTGCACCTCGGCACCGCCGTGACCGCGATCGACCCCGACCGCGGCACGCTCGACCTCTTCACCTTCACCACCGGCGAGACCACCCGCCTGCACGCCGAGGCGATCCTCTGGGCCGCCCCCCGCTTCGTGCTCCCGCGCGTGCTGCCGCCCGGCCGCGACCCGCTGCCGCCCGGCGCCCTCACCTACGCGCCCTGGCTGGTCGCCAGCGTCGAGCTGCGCACCCGCCCGCGCGGCGTCGGGGCCCCGCTCGCGTGGGACAACGTGCCCGTCGACGGCCCCGCCGGCGCGAGCCTCGGCTACGTGCTCGCCACTCACCACGACACCAGGCCCGGCCCCGGCGCGGTCGTCACCTACTACGAGCCCATGCCCGGCGACGACCCCACCGCCCTCGCCGCCCAGCGCTCCCGCCTGCTCGCCGGCGACCTCGGGCACTGGTCGGCCCACGTGCGCGCCGCCCTCGAGGCCATGCACCCCGGCATCTCCCGCGAGATCGCCCACATCGCCGTGACCCGCTGGGGCCACGCGATGATCCGCCCGGTCCCCGGCCTGCTGTTCGGCGGCGCCCTCGACGTCGCCCGCGCCCCCGTCGGCCGCGTCCGCCCCTGCGCCGCCGACACCGCCGGCCTCCCGCTGTTCGAGGAGGCCTTCTACGCCGCCGTGCTCACCGCCGAGGCCGCCCTCCGCGACCTCGGCGAGCCCACGCCCTCCGTCGTCGAAGCGTGAGCGCACAAGTGCACATTCATCATCAAAACCACCCGGGTTATCCTGCGAAGCCATGGCGCTGACCTCCGAGCAATTCCGAGTCCTCACCGCCGCCTTCCCCGCCCGCGGCGCCTCCCGCCACGACCCCGCGACCCTCGTCACCGTCCGCGAGGCCATCGTCGCCGCCATCCGCCCCGTCGCCGCCGCCCTCGACTTCGACCTCGACAGCTACGAGCCCCTCGACGCCGCCGCCCTGCAGCAGCTCCCGCCCCACCTGTTCCTCGCCTGGCTCGCCGAGGACGAGCTCACCGCCTACTTCTTCGCCATCCCCGAGTCCGAGCTCAGCGAGTCCCTGGCCCACACCCTCGTCATGCTCGCCGGCTCGCGCTTCACCGACCACACCAGCCTCTCCCCCGAGCAGTGGGCCGGCGCGCTCCGCCTCATGGCCGCCGTCGGCAGCCCCTACGCCCGCGACGCCGCCGCCTTCCACGCCAACTACGTCGCCAAGTCGCCCGACCACGAGGCCCTGCCCGACCTCGCCGAGCTAGGGCTCGTGTTCGACAGCCTCGCCCCCTGCTTCGTCGAGAACGGCGCCGGCCTGCACAAGCGCTTCTCCCGCGCGATCACCGTCGTGCACGCCACCACCTGATACCCTGCCCGTGGCCATGCCGCGGCCCTTCTTGAAGAGTCCCGCCTTCGACCTCGGGTGGTTCGTCCTGCCCGGCGTGCTCGCGGCGCTCGTCGGCCTCGCGCTCGGCCTGCTCGACCCCGGGCCCCACGACCACGACAGCCTCGCCGTGTGGATCGCCGGCGTCCTGCTCGTCGACGTCGCCCACGTCTACGCCTCGCTCTACCGCACCTACCTCGACCCCGTCGCCCGCGCGCTCCACCGCAGACGCTTAATCATCGCCCCCCTCCTCTGCGCCTGGCTCGGCTTCCTGCTCCACCTCGAGTCCCCGCTGCTGTTCTGGGGCGCGCTCGCCTACGTCGCCATCTTCCACTTCATCAAGCAGCACGTCGGCTTCGCCCTGCTCTACGTGCGCGCCGGCGGCGAGTCGCCCCGCGACCGCAAGCTCGTGAACCTGACCGTTTGGACAGGCACCCTCGCGCCCGTGCTCTGGTGGCACGCCAACCTCCCCACCAGCTTCGCGTGGTTCATGCCCGGCGACCTGCTCACCGGCCTCCCGCAGGTCGTCGGCACCCTCGCGCTCGCCCTCGAGCTCCCGGTCTGGCTGGTCTTCCTCGCCCGCCGCGCCCGGCTCGCCCGCGAGGGCCGCGCCAACCCGATGGTCCCGCTGCTCGTGGTGCTGCCCGCCGTGTGCTGGCACCTCGGCATCGTCCTGTTCGACGACGACCGCATCTTCACCATCACCAACGTGTTCCTCCACGGCGTGCCCTACATGGCGCTCGTCTGGCTCGCCGGCGGCCGCGAGCGCGTCGCCGGCCGGCTCGCCAGCGAGGCCACCATCGCCGTGCTCGCCGCGTTCTACGGCCTGCTCCTCGCGCTCGCGCTCGCCGAGGAGTTCCTGTGGGACCGCCTGGTCTGGCACGACCACGCCGAGCTGTTCGGCGCCTCGACCGCGCTCGACCTCCACCCCGTGCTGACCGCCGCCGTCGTCGCCCTGCTCGCCGTCCCGCAGGCCACCCACTACCTGCTCGACCGCTGGATCTGGAAGGTCGGCCCCGACAACCCCGCCCTCGCGGCCCAGCTCGGCCTCACGGATACTTCGCGCGGCACGCCGCCCCGCTCATCCGCGGCGCCCTGATCCTCCCGCCCGCGAGCCGCTCGCCGTCCGGGTCGAGGTAGATCCGCCCCGGCGCGCCCGCGATGTCCGGGTCGTACCCCGCGACGTGCACGTTGAAGATGTACGCGACCGGCGAGTCCGCCACGAACCAGTGCACGTTGTCGCGGTGATCCGAGATCGTCGAGGCGTCGCCCGCGACGAACGCCTCGTCGATCGTCGGCACGATCACGCAGTGCTGCGCGTGCGTCTCGACCCGCGCGTAGTGCCGCCCTCGCCACGCCCCTTTAATTATTAAAAACCCGCTGCACATGTTCACGTGCCCGTGCGGCGCGATCGACCGCCCCCGGCTGCACGCGAAGATCCGCCGGTTGAACCCCGCCCCCGCGGGCAGCCCGTCGAGCAGCTGCAGCCCGACCTCCTGCGTCGTCGAGCCCCCGGCGACCAGCCGCCGCTCGACCTCGTCGAGCCTGATCAACTTCACCAGCGCCTCGAGGTCGACCCGTTTAAACAGCTCCTCGAGGTGCCCCTGAAACTCGAGATCGGTCAGCCGCCGCCCCCGCAGGTCCTTCGCCATCGCCACCAGGTCGCGCAACCACAGCCCGATCGTCGGCTTGATGGAGGACGCCCACAGGTCGCGCGCCCAGAGCCCCTCGATCAAGCCGTACGCCGTCAGCGCCGCCACCACGCCCGTCGAGAACTCGCGCCGCGACCGCCCCACGCCGCGATCCTACACCGTCCGCCCCACGCCTCACGCCGTGGTCTCCAAGCCCCAGCGCCGAGCCCGTGCATGTCCATCGACAGCGCCGCCGCCATTCCAATCGTCTCACTCGAATTTCTTCCGCGCGGCCCCACAGCCACCTCACTCGCGGTGCACACGCCGCCGTCGGCGCCGTCTGTCGTCGGCGACGCGGCAGGGATACCCTGCGCTGGGCTCGCTGTCTCTTGCCCGGAAGGATGAACATGCACACGACGACTCGCTCCTGGCTGCTCCTTGTCCCCGCCCTGTTCTTCGCCTGTGACGCGCCCGAAGCGCTGGAGAACACCGCCGTCGTCGCCTCGCCCGAGAGCGAGGACGAACTGCTCGGCGCCTGCATGCTCGCCGACGACGACAACGCCTGCGAGGGCCTCGACCGCCTCGCCGAGGCCGGCATCACCCGCCGCTGCGGCGTGCAGCTGACCGACGTCCAGGTCGCCGCGATGGAGCAGGACTTCCGCGACCGCCTCGCCATCGCCCCGCCGGACCCCACGCTCGGCGCGCCCGGCTCGATCACCATCCCCGTCTACGCCCACGTGATCCGCAAGGGCACCGGCGTCTCGAACGGCGACATCACCGATCAGATGATCAACGACCAGATCGCCGTGCTCAACCAGGCCTACGCCGGCGGCACCGGCGGCGTCGCCACCGCCTTCAAGTTCCAGCTCGTCGCCACCGACCGCACCACCAACGCGACCTGGTACACCATGACCCCCGGCTCCTCCGCCGAGACGCAGGCCAAGGCCGCCCTGCGCCAGGGCGGCAAGAACGCCCTCAACCTCTACTTCGCCGGCATCGGCCAGGGCCTGCTCGGCTGGGCCACCTTCCCCAACAGCTACGCCTCCCAGCCCAGCCAGGACGGCGTCGTCATCCTCAACACCAGCGTCCCCGGCGGCTCCGCGGCCCCCTACAACCTCGGCGACACCGGCACCCACGAGGTCGGCCACTGGCTCGGCCTCTACCACACCTTCCAGGGCGGCTGCGCCAAGAACGCGACCAACGGCGGCGACCTCGTGGCCGACACCCCCGCCGAGAAGTCGGCCGCCTACGGCTGCCCCGTCGGCCGCGACACCTGCAGCTCCGCCGGCGCCGACCCGATCTACAACTTCATGGACTACACCGACGACAGCTGCATGAACCAGTTCACCGGCGGCCAGAGCACCCGCATGGACCAGCTCTGGGCCGCCTACCGCCAGTAACCCTCGCCCTCGTCTCACCCGCACCTCGACGCCGCCGGCCCCGCCGCGTGGCGTCGAGCTCGTCGCTCACCACGCACGAGCGCCCACCCGTCCCGACCTGCCCCACCCTGGCCGCCAGGACATGTGCGCCGGGACAGGCGCGTCAGGGCGTCTGTCCACCCTGGCCGCCAGGACATATGCGCCGGGACAGGCCCGCCGCTCACCCGCCGACGCCGGCCTGCCCGCTGACGCTCGCGCTCGCCTTGAACGACACGTTCACGCTGATCGACGCCGACGCCACCGCCGACGCCGCCGCCGTCACGCACGCCGCCGCCTTGGCCCCCGCGCCCTTCAGCTGCCCGCGCAGCGACCCGCCGACCCGCACGAGCGTCTGCACGTCCGCCGCGATCTCCTTGCCGATCTTGACCTGCGCGGTGATCAGCGTCGGCAGGTGGGCCCGCAGCGTCGCCACCACGTCGGCGACGCCCTGCGCGTCGCCCGAGGCCTCGAGCGTCAGCTGCGGCTTGCTGCACTGCGCCGCGATCTTCGCGCTCGCCTGGCAGCTCGCCTTGCAGTCGGCGTCGACCTTCGGCGGCGTCACGTGGCCCTCGCACTTCGGCGCCTTCCACTCGCCCTGACACGACGCGTGGCACGTCGCACTGCACGACCCCTGGCACGTGCCCTTGCACTGCCCGGTGCAGCGCCCCTGCGCGTCCTTGGCCGTGCACTCGCCCTGGCACGTGCCCTTGCACGTCCCGTCGCACTGGCCCTTGCACGTGCCCTCGCACTTGCCCGACAGCTTGGCCGGCGTGCACTGCGCGACGATCTCCGCCGGCTCGACCTCGACCTTGCACTGCCCCTCGCAGCTCGCGCTCGCCGACGCCTGGACCTCGCACTTCGGCGGGGTGAACTGCGCCTTCAGCTGCACCGAGCCCTTCAGCACCGCCTTGATCTTCGCCGACACCGCCCCGCACGCCGCCGTCGACGCCGCCACGCCCTCCTTCGGCTGCATCTCCGCCGCCGGCACCTTGAGGTCGTTGCCCATGGCCCGGCACGCGTTCGTGATCTCCGCGTCCATCCGCGCCGACAGCCCGCCGAGGTCCTTGGCCGCCTGCACGAACGCGCCGATCTTCACGTCGAGCGAGGCCTTGCCGCTGTAGTTGGCCCGCAGCGCGCTGCCGCCGCCCGTCAGCTCCGGACACGCCAGCCCGCTCAGTCCGCCGAGCAGCCCGCCCCCGCCGCCTCCGCCCGCCGCGCCCGTCCCCTAGGAGTTGGCCGAGCCGCCCGCGAACGGATCGCACGACAAGAGTCCGAACAGAGCGACGGCGGGCAGGGCTCGATGTGTCACGCCGCGCAGTTTCCGCCACCTCGCCCGCCCTGCCAAGACCCGTCTGCCGATGAAACGTCCGCCCGACTCGTTCGTACGGACATCCTCATGCACCCGCGAGCCCACGCCGACCTCCCGCGCCGCCTCGCAGCCCGCCCGCACCCCATCCCCACGACCTCGTCTCGCGCCCACCCCACCGGGACATCGTTCCACAGCGACGCGACGCCACGACCCGCCCGCACCTCGCTCCTCACATCCCGACCGACCGCCGTCCCCCATCCCGCCCCGACCTCCACCGCCTCGCTCCTCGCATCCCGGCCGACCGTCGGCCCCCACCTCATCCCCTCGACCGCCGCCGCCTCGCGCCTCGCATCTCGGCCGACCGCCGGCCCCCACCTCTCCTCCTCGAGCTCCTGTCTCGCGTCCCGCAGTCCCGCTCGCCTCGCCCGCCTGCTCCGCTTCGTCCTCGTGCTCGCCGCCCTCCCGCTCGTCGCCTTGACCGCGCTCCCGGCCGCCGCCAAGTGCATGCTCCCCGGCCCCGCCCTCACCCCGGGCGCCGGCACCGTCCCGGCCCGGCCGGTCCTTCGCCTGCTCATGCCGGCCCGCGGCGCCCCGGACGGCCTACCCCGCGTGATCGCCCGTCTCGGCGGCAAGCAGGTCCCGGTCACCGTCACCGCCGACACCGCCGCCGGCGACCTCCGGGCCTACCGCGTGGTCGTCACCGCGGCCACCGCAGGCAAGCTCGAGATCTCCCTGCAGAACGACCACGGCGACACCACCCGCACCTGGACCCTCGCCGTCGATCCCCGCTGGCGCCCGCCCGCGTCGAAGGCTCCGGGAGACCGATCGCGGCGTGGGTCACGAGCCCGTGGCTGAGCAGGGTACCCGGAGCCGAATCTGTCCTCCAAGCCCGGACAACTGCACGAGCCCTCTCTGAGCTCGAATTTACAAGGGTGGGCAAGAGGCCAGGTGCAACCACAAGGAAGTGAGGAAAAGTGAAGCCAAGAATTTTCGTCGGGATCGACGTCAGCAAGGACAAGCTGGACATCGCGGTCAAGGCCGCGGAGACGGGCGGTGCCGTCAGCACCGCGAAGCGGGCTGCGGAGGCATGGACCACGGCCAACACGAAGGAGGGCTGCGAAGCGCTCGTGCAGCGGCTCCAGGCCATGCAGCCCGAACGGATCGCGATGGAGGCGACCGGAGGTTACGAGCAGCGCGTGTTTCGGGCGCTGCGCGAGGCCGGACTGCCGGCGGTCATCGTCCAGCCGCTCAACGTCCGCGAGTTCGCCAGGGCGATGGGGAAGATGGCCAAGACGGATCGGATCGACGCCCTGATGATCGCGTACTTCGCCGAGATCCGGGTACCGGAGGTCCTGCCGCTGCCGACGGCGAACCAGGACCGGATCGCCGCTCTGCGCGGACTGCGGGTCGACCTCCTGAAGACCCGTAACCAGTACACCAATCGTCTGGAGAACTGTGGAGCGGAGGTCCGCAAGCACATCGAGAAGCTCCTGGCCGGCGTCAACAGCGAGATCGCCGAGCTGGACGCGAAGCTCAGCGAGGCGCTCAAGGCCACGCCCGAGGACGCAGCCAGGGCTGACCTACTCCAGACCGTCCCGGGCGTCGGCCGGGTGACGGCGACGACCCTGATCGGCGAGCTGCCCGAGCTCGGCAAGCTCGACAGGCGCCGCCTCGGCGCGCTCATCGGGGTCGCGCCCATCAACCGCGACAGCGGTCGTCAGCACGGCAAGCGCTCCACGAAGGGCGGACGCGGCGACATCCGACGCGTGCTCTACATGGCGGTCCTGACGGCCCGCAGGTGCAACCCGGTCATCAAGGCATTCGGGGAACGCCTCGCGGCCGCCGGCAAGCCCTACAAGGTCGTCATGACCGCCTGCATGCGCAAGCTCCTCGTCATCCTCAACGCCATGGTCCTGGCCGGCACCGGGTGGTCACTTTCCCCTTGACGGGGAACACAACTGCTCAGTCGACGCGGTAGACCGGCAGGCGCTGGGCCTCGATGTTGAGGTAGAGGTAGACGCCGTAGGTGAGCACGAGCTTGCCGGGCGCCGCGGGGTCGGGGAAGAACACGGCGTCGACGTCGGTGCGCTTGGGGATCGCCATCTCGCATTCGTTGGTGTCGCTGCCGTAGATCGCCTGCCAGAGGTTGACGGTGACGCCGAGGTTGTCGATGTAGTACTCGGCGGCGATGGCGTCCTCGCGCTTGACGAAGCCGGTCATGACGCCCTGGACCAGGCGGTCGGGGTCGCAGTCGTCGGGCTCGTACTTGGCGGCGAAGCGGGCGAAGTACAGCTTCAGCGGGGCGGCGTTGGGGATCAGCGCGACCTCGAAGCTGGCCTGCGGGCTGCGGAAGCACGGCGGGCTCGGGTCGCCGAGCGTCATGATGTCCTCGGCGTCGGCCGAGTTGGGCGCGACCTCGACGCCGCAGCCGTCGTCGTCGTAGTTCTGCACGGTGATCGGGAAGCCGGCGGTCGCCGACCCGTAGGCGCAGTAGTTGGCGTTCTGATCGCAGGTCGCGTCGCGCACGAAGAACAGCGCCTGCTCGCCGGCGTCGGGGTCGTACTCGCGGCCGAGGAACAGCAGGTTGGTCTCCCACTTGGCCAGCGAGTCGGTCAGCGCGTCGCCGACGGTGCCCGAGACCTCGATGCAGGTCTGACCGAGCGGATAATAGAAGTTGGGGTCGACGAACTGCACCTTGGAGATGCGGAACGCGGGGCCCTCCTCGAGCACGCCGCCCGGCGGCGGCTCGAACGCGGGCTCCTGCGGCCCGGGCGCGCACGCGGGGGCGCCCATGTCGGGCGCGGGCTCGTCGGTGGTGGCCGGTCCGCTCGAGGACGACTCGGCGACGGTGCCCTGGCAGCCGCCCGGCAGGCGCTCGCAGGTGTTGTCGAGGAAGTCGCCGCGGAAGCAGGCGGCGGACGCCGACACGGTCACGCACGCGAGCCCGCAGATCCCGACCCTTCCCCGCACGAGACGCATCGTACCCGATGTCCGCGCGCTTGTTCGCGCGCTGGTCCGCCGCGTGCACATCGACGGGGCGCAGATGTTCGCCGCGCGGACCGACGGCGACGGAGCGCGCCCGCGGGTGGTGTTCGTGGGACCCCGCCAGAACCTGCGCGGACTGTCGATGATCGGTCGGTCCCCACGCGCCGAGCGCGGCGGGTCTTCGCCGGGTACATGTTCGCCGACCTCGAGATCTCCGCCGAGCTCGCCGACCGCCAGGCGATCGACGAGCTGGTGATCCAGTTCGTCGAGTCTTGCGAGTCGCGCGGGCTCATCGACGCCCACTTCCTCGCCGAGCTGCGGCGCATCCGGCCGCAGGAGGTGGGGCGGATCTCCGACGTCGAGGCGCGCTACACCGGGACCGGCTGAGCCTGGCGCAGGTGGGTGGACGTTTATCGTGCGGCGGGGACGCGGAGGGCGGCCTCGGCGGACTCGGCGGTGGCCGTGGCGAGCAGCCACTGCAGGAGGACATCGATGTCGGCGCAGGCGGCGACGCGGTCCTGGAGGTCCGGCGCGAGCGACCAGCCGCGGGTGGCGAGCTGGGTGCGGAGGCGTTCGCGGGCGACGTTGAGGAGTTCGTCGCGGGCTTCGTCGCGGATGGCGTCGAGGTTGGCGTAGCCCTGGCGGTTGAGGAGGTTGTTGAAGATCACCTCGCGGGCGCTGCCGGGGTCGACGAGGGCGCGCACGGGCACGGGGTTGTGCAGGACGCCGGGGGCGGTGAGGGTCGCGTCGCCGGGGACCGTGCGCACGGGGCGGCCGGGCTCGTGGATGTCGACGCGCAGCGGACCGACGAGGTGGACGACCCAGATGTAGCGGGTGCCGAACTCGAGCAGCTCGGCGATCTTGCGCTTCAGCTCGGCCCAGTCCTGGCCGACGCTGGCGTACTCGACGGCGAGGGGCGGCGCCTCGCGGGACCAGCCGGGGTTGTCGGGGTCGATGTTGAGGGCGATGTCCGGGGCGCGGAGGTTCTTGTCGTCGTTGAAGGCGATGCCGGCGTCGGCGCCGGCGTTCTTCACGGCGGGGTCGCTGGCGAGCACGCTGACGCCGACGGCGTTGGCCGCGGAGTGGCGGTTGCCGGCGGTCATGCAGTGGATCGCGTGGCCGTTGCACAGCTCGTAGCGGTCGCCGTCGTGGATCTGATCGGCCCGGAACGGGCCGATCGGGTCGCTCCATGGCGTGGGGTCGCCCTCGGACATGCGGGCCATGATAACGCGCGCGCGCGGGGCGGGCCACCCGCGCGGGCACGATTTAATTCGTGCGAATCACTCCGCGGGCTCGCCGGGCACGAGGGTGCGGCGCGAGGCCGTGGCGGCGCGCTTGACCTCGTAGTCGTCGACCGCGTGGAGCACGGACATGACGATGCGGTCAGCGGCCTTGCTGCGCTTGTAGGCGGCGGTGGTGCTGCCCTCGCGGACATTAATTAAGATCGAGAAGGCGACCTGCGGGGTGCCGTCCTCGGCGGTGATGACGCCCGAGAGGCCGGTGATGCCGTCCATGGTGCCGGTCTTGGCGCGCACGCGCTTGCCGGAGCGGCGCAGGCGGGCGCGCAGGGTGCCCTCGGCGCCGGCGACCGGCAGGGCGGAGACCAGGCCGCTCTGGCCGTGCACGCGGTTGGCGACGGCGATGAGGTCGACGAGGGCGGTGGTGGTGACGCGGCCGCGGTCGCTGAGGCCGGAGCCGTTCTCGAACACCAGGCTGTTGGGCGAGTGGCCGAGGGCCTGCCAGTAGGCGAGCACGACCTCGGAGCCGTTGTCCCAGTCGCCGGGCTCGCCGGTGAGGCGGCCGCCGAGCGTGCGGAGGATCTGCTCGGCGATGAAGTTGTTCGACCAGGCGAGGCCGGCGTCGACGATGTCGCGCAGCGGCGGCGACGGGCGCGACGCCAGCACGGCGGGGCGCTCGTCGAGGCCGGGGGCGGCGCCGCGGCTGACCGGCAGCGGGTCGCGACCTGTCCCTTCGGCCAGCAGCAGCGCGAGCGCGCCGCCGGTGTACAGCCCGGGGTCGCCGACGCGGCGGCGGACCGGCACGCTGACGCCGCGGCGCAGCTTGCCGGTCAGCTCGACCACGGTGCGGGCCTCGCCGTCGGCCTCGATGCCGGCGTAGGTGCGGATCACCAGGTTGGAGCGGCCGCGGATGCTGCTCGCCTGGTTGTCGACGACGAGGTGGGTCGACGGCGGCGCGAGCGTGACGTCGACGCGGGTGCTGCCCTTCGGGGCGCTGGCGGTGACGATGACGGTGTTGAACTCGAGCGAGAGGGCGCCGCTCGGGGCCTGGTAGGACACGCCGACGCCGGCGTCGGAGAAGCCGGGGGCGAGGGTGCGGGGCGAGAAGGCGAGGTCGTCGACGACGATGCGCTCGAGGGCGGCGACGTCGACGTTGCGGGCGATGTCGTTGGCGAGGGTGCGCAGGCCGAGCAGGTCGAGGGTGGGGTCGCCCTCGCCGACGAGGTAGAGCGTGCGCTCGTGGAGGAGGGCGCGGGTCTCGAAGCGAAAGTCCTGGCCGAGCAGCTCGAGGGCGGCGGCGGAGGTGAGGAGCTTGTTGTTGGAGGCGGGGTTCAAGGGGGCGTCGCCGCGGAGGTCGAACAGCACGAAGTCGGACACGAGGTCGCGGATGTGCACGGACACGTCGGCGCGGCGCTCGAGGGTGCGGACGACCTTGCCGATCTCGGCGCCGAGGCCGGCGACGTCGAAGTCGACGGGGGCGCCGCGCAGGGCCACGGCGTCGGCGTGCTCGCCGCGGAGCTGGCGGATCTCGCGGGCGAAGGCGGCGAGGCGGCCGGCGAGCAGCTCGCGCGGGCCGGCGAGCACGCGCTCGGGGATCCGTCGCAGGGTGAGGATCGCGGGCTCGGCGGGCTCGTCGTCGGCGGGCGCGATGCGCTCGCGCGGCGGCAGGTCGTCGCGCGAGGGGTCGAGGCAGCCGCCCACGGCGAGGGCAGCGAGGGCGAGGCGCAGGCGCCTCGCCGACGGTCGGTGCGGGTGCAATGACGGAGCCTCGGGCAGGCGACGAGGGTACGCCAGGGGGTCGGCGTCGCGGAAGAACGCCGTCGCGCGGGCGCGGACGGGCGTGACGCGCGGGCGCGGCGGAGCCGACGCGAGGTGCGGACGACGCGCGTGCGCGGCGGCCGTGAACGCAGGGGAAAAACACGGCCGCGGCCGGAGCGGCGAGCGCTGGCCCCGACGCGAGGTGACGGGGCGCGTGTGCGGCGGTCGTGAACGCGGGGGAGGAACACGGCCGCGGCCGGAGCGGCGAGCGCTGGCCCCCGACGCGGGCGCAGGCGGCGAGACCAGGCTCGCGGACGGCGAGCGGGCGCGGGTCGGCGCGCACGTCAGCCGACCGGATCGATCGCGGACGGGCGAGCGGGGGGGGGCGGGGTGCGTGCGCGAGTGACGGTCTCGCGGCGGCGACGAGCACGACCCGCGGACGAGGAGCGCTCGCCCGCGGGTCTCTCTTAGTTTTAAAATTAATTTAATCGATTCATCGCCGCTCAGGCCTTGAAGGTCATGAGCGGGCGGAGGCGGGCGACGACGCCGATCATGCCGGCCTCGACCTGGCAGTCGATGACCGGACCGATCGGCTTGTAGGCGGCGGGGGCCTCCTCGATGCGCCGCTCCTCGCGCAGGGTGATGCAGTCGACGCCGTGCAGGCCGAGGGCCTGCTCGTCGTGATCGCTGTGGTTGGACATGGTGAACCGCGAACGGGCCCGCCCGGCCCCGTGCGAGGCGGAGCTGAGGAAGGCCTGGTTGCCGCGGCCGACCAGGAGGTACGAGGGCGCGCCCATCGATCCGGGGATGATGACGGGCTGGCCCGCGTCGGCCGGACAGGCGCCCTTGCGGGTGATCCACCGCGAGGCGCCGGCCGGGAGCGTGATGTTGTGCGGCAGGTCGTAGACGAGCGGGGCGGCGAGGCCCTGCCCGAAGATCTGCCGCAGGCGCAGGCGCATGAGCTCGGCGAGCAGCAGGCGGTTGACGAACCCGTAGTTGGCGGCGGTGGCCTCGGCCTCGAGGTAACCGGCGACCAGCTCCGGGTGGTCGGCGAGCGAGAGCGAGAACAGGCCCTCGTCGGGGTGGCGATGTCCCTTGGGCCAGGTGGCCCGGGCCTTGTCGCGCCAGGCGGCGCCGACGTGCTTGCCCACCCCGCGCGAGCCGGAGTGGATCATGAAGGCGACCTGGCCGGGGCGCACGCCCCAGGCGTGCGCGAGCGCGCCGTCGACGACCTCCTCGACGACCTGGAGCTCGACGAAGTGGTTGCCGCCGCCGATCGTGGCCATGCCGCCGTCGCGGACGTGGCCGCTGTCCGGCACGAGGTCCTCCGGCGCCCAGCGGGCGTGGCCCGCGAGGGCGCCGCCGAGGTGCACGCGGTCGAGCTCGGCCGAGAGCTGGTCGAGGTCCGACCGCGCGAGCGCGCCGGGGGCCGACTCGCCGAGGGCGGCGAGCCAGCCGAGCAGGCCCTCGTGGAACAGCGCCTTCATGGCGCCGGTGGGCATCGGCAGGTCGCGGGTGCCGAAGAAGTAGTCGCCCTTCAGCAGCTCCACGAGCTCGTCGCGGCGCGCGAGCAGGCGGTCGGCCGGGAGGTCGACGACGTGCAGGCGCATGCCGCAGTTGATGTCGCTGCCGACGGCCGCCGGGATGACGATGCCGTCGGTCTCGACGATCGAGCCGATGGCCACGCCGGCGTCGCCGGGGTGGAAGTCCGGCGACGCGCAGGTGCGGCAGACCTTGCCGCCGGCGGGGTGGCGCACGGCGGCGAGGCCGGCGAGCTGGCGCAGCGCCTTGGCCTCGACCGCGAAGCCCTCTGGGAGGAGGACCTCGGCGGGCAGGTCGTCGGCGTGGCCGTCCTTCAGGCGGACGCTGTAGACGCGGCCGTCGAGGGAGACATCGAGGCCCTCGCGGGCCAGGGCGGTGAACAGACGGAGAAGGGACTTGTCCGGCCCGGTGGGGCGGGTGGGGTTCGGCTGCATGACACGGTCCTCCGCGGCCCGGTCATCGAGGATAACGGGGCCGAGGTGCGGCGTGGCGGCTCGCAGCGAGCGCGCGGGCCCGGGAGGGGGCCGGCGGCGAGCAGCGCACGCGGGGTGTCCCCTCGCGCGCTCCGGGCGGACGCACGCGTGGGGGGTTCGGGGGCTTCGCTCCGGGTTCAGCAGCCGCGGGTCGAGCGGGGCCCCAAGACGTGCGCGCGGCGAGAATGTTCTCGGGGGCGTTTGCCGGGTTAACGCACGGGGGCTTCGGGCGAGGTCGACCGGGGCTCGGGGGGGAGCGGGAGCTCGACGGTGAAGCGCGAGCCGAGGTCCTTGGTGCTCGTGGCGTGGACGTGGCCGCCCATCATCTCGGCGAGGCGGCGGCACAGGGTGAGGCCGAGGCCGGTGCCGCCGTAGCGGGTGGTGGTCGTGGCGTCGGCCTGGGTGAACGGCTGGAACACCTGCTCGAGCTGCTCGGGGGTCATGCCGATGCCGGTGTCCTCGACGACGAGGCGCAGCAGCGGCGGCCGCTCGCCGGTGGTGACCGCGGCCGTGACCGTGATCGCGCCGTCGCGCGTGAACTTGGCGGCGTTGCCGATCAGGTTGAACAGGATCTGCCGGAGCTTGACCTCGTCGCTGATCAGCGGGCCGGGCGGCGGCTCGACGCGGGTCGCCAGGCGGTTGCCGTTGGCGGCGACGAGCGGCTGGACCGAGGAGACGACGTCGTCGATCACCACCGCCAGGTCGACCGGCGCGGCGTCGACGGTCATCTTGCCGGCCTCGATCTTCGAGAGGTCGAGGATGTTGTTGATCAGCCCGAGGAGGTGGCGGCCGGCGCGGTTCATCTTGGTCGCCAGCTCGACCGGCTCGGCGTCGCCGGACTCGCTCAGCTCCTCGACGAGCAGCTCGCCGTAGCCGAGGATCGCGTTGAGCGGGGTGCGCAGCTCGTGGCTCATGCTCGACAGGAAGTCGGTCTTGGCCTGGCTGGCGCCCTCGGCGGCCGCGCGCGCGGCGGCCTGGCCGGCGGCCACGCCCTCGCGCATGTACACCCACGCGGTCTGGCCGCCGAGGGCGACCGAGGCGGCGGCGACCAGGCGGTCGTGGCCGGGGTATGTCTGGTCCGGGGCGTCGAACCCGAACAGGAAGCAGCCGCCGAGGTACTCGCCGCCGAGGTAGACGGGCAGGAGCAGCGCGCGGCGGATGCCGGCGGCGAGGGCCCGGGCGCGCCACTCGCCGGTCCAGCGCGGGTCGTCGGGCGTGAGCTCGGAGGGCTCGGGGCCGGCGCGCAGCAGGTCGGTCCAGCCGGCGCCGGCGAGGGCGGCGAGGGCCTCGCCGAGCGCGTGGGGGTCGGGGCACTCGGCGACGAAGTGCATGCCGAGTTCGTCGCCGAGCGAGGCGACGCCGCTGCCCATGCGCAGGCCGGCGCACAGCGGGCGGAGGAACAGGTGCATCGACTCCTCGAGCGACGAGGCGGCGTTGGCGGCGCTGGCGATCGACGAGATCATGGCCAGGGTGCGGCTCTTCAGCTCGAGCTCCTCGACGCCGACGTGGTGGGCCAGCTCGAGGCGGCGCAGGCGGTCCTCGCTGCGCGTCGAGGCCTGCTTCAGGTCCCGCAGCTCGCGCTCGCGCTTGTGGGCGAGGTTGCGGGCCTCGCGGAGCTGGCGCGCGGACCGGCGCAGGCGTTCGAACAGGGCGCGCTCGCCTGGGACCTCGAGGTGGGGGCAGGCGCCGCAGCGCGTCACGGCCTCGACGAGGTCGTCGTCGGCGAGCGGCTGTTCGCGTTCGAAGGCGCAGCGCTGGCAGCCGGGGGGCATCAGGACCCGATCAGCACCGCGGTGAACGTCTCGTCGTGGTGGATGGTGGTGCCGGCGCGGGGGGCCAGCTCGCCGTAGGTGTAGAAGCCGACGCGGGGCACGCCGGCGGGCAGGTGTTCGAACGCCGCCGCGAGCTCCTCCTGGTAGCGGGTGCCGAGCACGACCTTGCGCCCGGCGCAGTCGAAGAACAGGGCGAGGGCGGGGTCGGGGAGGGTCTGGACGGCGGCCTGCACGCCGCGGGTGGCGCTGGCGATCAGCTCGTCGCGGCTGGCCCGCATCATGCGGACGGTGGCGCCCTCGACGATGTCGCCGCTGACGCGCACGCCGCGGCCGTCGGGGGCGGCGCCCTGGACGGCGCGGATGAAGGCGGTGTCGGCGGCGATGGCGTCGCCGGGCACGGCGATCACGCCGATCGGGAACTCGAGGCCGGCGTTGTCGAGGTCGCGGCCGAAGGTGCCGAGGTAGCGGCGGTAGACGTCGAGCGCGGGCTCGCCGTCGAGCTCGACGATCGTCTTGGAGTCGGTGGCGCGGGTGATCACGCGGCTCTTGCCGATGGCCTGCCAGCCGCCGGCGACGATGGTCTCGAAGCGGAGCGGGCCGGCCAGCGCGAGGGCCACGGCGGCGCCGCACAGGACCTCGCGGTCGACGTACTCGTGGGTCCGCGTGAAGGTCAGGGCGTCGGCCGCGACCCCGCCGACGATCGGCATGCCCGCGCCGAGCACCGCCTGCATGCCCGCGAGCACGGGGGTGCTGTTGAGGTGCACGCCGTCGACGAACAGCAGCACGAGGCTCGGTCGGGCCGGCGCGAGCGCCTCGCCGAGGGCGCGGCCGACCGCGCCCGAGTCGTGGCCGGGGTCGCTGGCGTGGACGACGGTGGCGACCACGTCGCCGAGGCGCAGGCCCATCGCCGTCACCGACCCGGTGGTCGCCTCGTCGCTGTTGATCTCGGCGCAGCTCGAGCAGCCGACCACGCGCACGCCGGGGTCGAGGCGGTCGTACAGCCCGGCGAGCACCTCGGCGGCGTCGTACTCGGCCGCGCAGAACAGCAGCACGACGTCGGGGTCGGCCCCCAGCGCCTCGCGCAGCCCGCTACCCACGTCCTTCCCGATCTGGCGCGCATCGGCGCCGTACCCCGACACAGTGACGGCTCGCATAGCGAGCAGCCTATCCGCAACTCGCCTCGGATGAACAGGGCGAACTGCGACCGCGCCGCGTCCGCGGCCGGACGCACCGGCGAACTCGGCGTCCGCGGTCGGAGCGTCCGCGCGGACGGCTCACGATCCTCGCGATCGGACACTCGACCAGCGCACGTCCGACGCGCGCGGTGTCACGTTCGCGGCGGTCGTCATCCGCCGGACGCCGGCTCGTCGATGCGCGCCGCGACGCGCACGTCGACGCGGCACGCGAGTCTGCGTCGGCGCGAGCGTCGCTCAGCCCTTCTCGACGACGGCGCGCTGTACGGGGCCGGCATCGAACGCGACGATCTTGTGGCCGAAGCGGTGGGCCCAGGCCTGGAGGTCGGCGCCGAACGCCGGGTCGTCGGCCTCGACGGTCAGGCGGTCGCCCGGGCGCAGCGCGCGTAACGCCTGGTTGAGGCGGACGAGCGGCATGGGACAGCTGAGCTGCTTGCAGTCGAGGAACCCCGCGTCCATCACACCCCCGGGGCGAGTCTCGGCAGGCGTCGGAACAGTGTCAAGTTGACGCGAGGTCGGCGTGACGTCGCCCGCTCGACGGATGTGACGTCGCGTCAGCTCGCCCGCGAGGGGACGCGTCAGTTGCGGAAGAACCGCAGCATCGACTCGAACCAGCCGGGCTTGCCGGTGAGCTGCTCGAGCTCGCCGTCGTCGAGGTAGACGCCGCCGCAGGCGAAGCACTTGTCGACCTTCACGTCGCGGAACTGGACCTCGGTGAGCTGCTCGCCGCACTTGGCGCAGCGCATCCAGTGCAGCTTCTTCAGCTGCTCGCGCTCCGAGGCGGGGAGGGCGTCGTGGCGGTGCTGGGCCTCGCGACGGGCCTGTTCCATGGCGACGCGGGCCTGGTACTCCTCGTCGGTCTCGTTCGGTCGGCGGATCGGCATGGGGGCTTTCGGAGCGGAGGGTCGATGGTACCCGAGGGCGGCGGGGTCACTCGTCGCTCGGGCGCGCGACTCGCAGGCACGGCCGGGGGTCCGGCTTCGGCGGGTCTGCCGGCTTGTGGATGCTCAGGCAGGGCCTGGGGACGGCCTTGGTGTCGGCGGGGTCTTGCGGCGGCGTGGCGACCTTCAGGCAGGGCTCGGGCCTGGCGGGCACGGGTTGTTCGGGCGGCGGGACGGAGACCTTGAGGCAGGCCTCGGGTCTGGAGGTGTCGGGTTCGGGCGGCGTCGCGGGCGCGGGGGCGGGGTCGGCGGCGGGGGGCGGTGGTTGCTGGTTCTGGGCGGCGTTGTCGTCGCCGTGGGCGCCGACCTTCAGGCACGGGTCGGCACAGGCGGCGCCGGTGGCGAGGCCGGACAGGGCGATGGTGATGAAGCGCCGGCGGCGAGCGAGGATCGCGGCGCGGTCGGGGTCCTCGTCGGACTCGTCGGCGGGCGGGTCACGGGGCGGGTCGCCTGCGGTGGTCATCGTCCGCACTCTACCAGCAAGCGCGGGGAGGCGGCGCTACGGCGTCTTTTTGCGGGTGGGCACGCCCATGAGCTCGGGCGGCACGTCGTCGCCCGGGTCGGGGTCGGTCTGCGGCGGCGGGGCGGAGCTGTCGTGCTTGCCGAGGTAGGCGTTGGCGGCGCTGTTGGTCGGCTCGAGGGCGCGCAGCTTCTTGTAGTACTCGACGGCGGTGCTGGTGCGGCCGAGCAGCTCGGCCGAGCGGGCGGCGCCGGCGACCGCGTCGCGGTTGGTGGGCGACTGCTCGACCGCGCGGGAGTACCAGGTGAACGCGGTGTCGTGGGCGTTCTGGCGGGCGAAGCCGTTGCCGAGGCAAAAGCACAGGTTGAAGTTGCCGGTCGGTCTGGCGCCGCGCTCGATGGCGGCGAGCAGCAGCTTGACGCCCTCGGGGTCGCCGGCGCGGACCTTCTGGCAGCCGGTCGAGACCATGTTCTCGATGGCGGAGGCGGTGTTGCCGCCGGCGGGGGCGGGCGTGCCGGTGGGGGTCGGGCGGGCGGGCTTGCCGGGCTCGCTGGGGGTCGGAGGGGTGACGACCGGGGGGTCGTCGACGGGCGGGGTGGCGACCTCGGGGTCGCCGGCCTCGGTCATCATGCCCTGGCGGTCGAGCAGGTCGAGCAGGGTGCGCGCGACCGGCTGGTCGGAGACGTTCTTGAGGATGCCGAGCAGCTGCTCGCGGGCGCTGGCCTCGTCGCCGCTGCGCACGTAGGCGAGGGCGAGCACCGACTGGCTGAGGGTCGAGGCGTTGGGGAGGCGCTGGAGCGTGGAGATGAGGCCCGAGGGCGGGGTTTTGATCTGGCCGCGCCACAGCGGGGCGGCGCGCACGAGGGCGGACAGCTCGGCGTCGTCGGCGGCGACGGCGGGGGACTGGCCGGCGACGAGCGCCTCGAGGGCGGTGATGTGGCGCTGGGCGTCGGCGTCGGGCGGGGCGTCGGCGCCGAGCGACTCGAGCAGCTCGCGGGCGGCGGGCGGGTCCTCGGTGCTGCGGGCCTGGGCCTCGCCGCTCATGGCCGAGGCCTCGAGGGTGACGGCGATCTGGCAGGCGAGGGCGCGCTCGAGCAGCAGCTCGGCGAGCAGCTGCTTGGCCTGGGCGACCGCGGCGGGCGGGCGCTTGGGGTCGTCGATGATCTTCTGCAGGGCCGTCTGGGCCTTGTTGGTCTCCTTGAGGCCGAGGCTGCGGATCGCCGCGCGGGCCGCCTTGAACTCCTCGGTCGGCATGGCCGGGGTCTGGGCCTTGCTCGGCTCGGCCTTGGTGACCGGGGTCGGCTGGCCGAGGTTGAACACGCGCTCGCGGATGCTGGGCACGCCGAACACGATCGCGGCGGCGGCGGCGATGCCGAGGAGGGCGACGAGCACGCCGGAGCCGCCCTTGTTGGTCTCGCCGACCTTGACGATCACGACCTCGGGCGGGCGCGGCGGGGCGACCACGGCCTCGGGTCCGAGCTGGCTGGTCGACGGCTCGGGCGTGGGGATCGGCGTGCCGGGCGGCGGGATGGTCGGGGTGGCCGACGGCGCGGTCGGCGGGATGGTGCCGAGGGTCTGCGGGCGGGGCTCGGCGAGGCTGCGCTCGCGGGGCTCGCCGCGCTCGACGGAGGGGCGCTCGGCGGGGAAGCGCTCGGTGACCCGCGGCGACTCGATCGGCGAGCGCTCGGTGGCGCCGGTGCGCGCGGGCTCGCGGGTCGACTCGCGGGCGATCGCCATGGCGGCGCTGACGGCCGCGGCGGTGGCGGCCCGGCCCCCGGTCGACGACTCGTTCATCGGCGCCTGGGCCAGCGAGGACTCGTTGCGCGCGGCCTTCTCGCGGGCGCGCTGGCTGTCGACCGCCTGCACGGTCTTCTCGGCGTGGGCGGCGGCGGCGCGGGCGAGGTCGGCGACGAGGATCGGGGCGCTGCGCGAGCGGTTGGCCTCGGTCTCGGGCACGCCCTCGACGTCGCCGGCGACGACGTTGGTCACCGCCTCGAGCATCGACGCCGGCTTCTTGGCGGGCCGGGACTCGCTGGTGCGGCGGGGCTCGTGGCTGTAGTCCGGCGGGGCCGGGAGGGCGCCGGACTCGGCGGCGATCGGGCCGCCGACGAGCGGGCCGTGGCCGCGCGGGCCGGCGGGCTGGCGGGGGCCGAACTCGCCGGTCACGGGGCGGGGGCCGAACTCGCCGGTCACGGGGCGGGGGGCGAGGTCGGGGCGGGGGCTGAGGTCGGGGCGGGCGCCGTAGTCGGGCGGGGCGGGCAGGTCGCCGCCGCGGGCGCCGGGCGACACGAACTCCTGGGTGTGGTGGCGCGGGGCGAGCTGGGTGGTCGGGCCGTGGGAGGCGGGCTGCGCGGCGGACTCGGGGAGGGCGCCGTAGTCGGGCGGGGCGGGCAGCGGCTCGTCGCGGCGCGAGCCGAGCACGTTCTGGACGCGCACGCGGACGGTCTCTTCGCGGCGGACGTCGCCCTCGTCGTGGCGGTGGTGGTGGACGTCGGGGACGGCGGCGGCCTCGATGGCCTTGAAGACCCGCGGCAGGCCGGGGGCGCCGATGAAGAGGGAGGAGAACTCGGGCATCTCGCCGAGGCGGATCCAGGCGGTGCCGGTGTGCGACAGCTGGTCCTCGGGCTTCAGGCGGCCGTCCTCGAGCTGCTCGAGCACGCGGCGGAGGTCGGGCAGGCTGATCTGGTGGCGGTCGGCGGTGAGGACCTTCCACGGGGCGGGGATGGCCTCGGGGTCAGGCTCGGCGTGGAACATGTGCGAGCACACCGAGCAGCGCAGGGTCACGCCCTCGGGGCCCACCTGGCTGGGGTCGAGGGCGAACTCGGTGCTGCACTTGGTGCATCGAATGATCACGGGTCGGCTCGCTGGGCGCACCATATCACAGACCCGGCCGGACCCCGCAGGATCGCCGCGAACCGGGTGGGAGCGGCAGAAACGCGGGCAAACCCCGGGAGTTCTGCGCTGCGGCGCTGTCGGGGACAGCCCTGACAGCGCGCGGCCGACGCGAGCCCGCGGCGATCCCGGGCCGCGCTCGGGCGACGCGGGCGCTGCTCAGCCGACGATCGACAGGATGCCGCCGACCGCGGTGGCGACCACGGCGGTGCCGAGGAAGGCGGCGAACAGGATCATCGGCACGGACGTGGGCTTGACCGGCTCGAGGCCCGCCTCGGCCTTGCAGCGCGGGCAGTGGAGGTCGTGCAGCTCCTGCTCGCTGCTGCTGGGAGGGGCGGCGAAACGCTGGTGGCAGCGGGAGCAGTGGTACTCCATGGATCGCAGGGGTACGACGGGGCCCGCGAGGTGTCAACCCGGGGGCGGGAGGGACCGCTTGCGTCGGGGGCCGTCCTGCCGTAACGGTGGTAGGGCGTGACCCGGGTGCTGCTGGTCGAGGACGACGCGAAGCTTGCGGAGCGCACGGCGGAGTACCTGCGGGGCCACGACTTCACGGTCGAGCTGGCGGCGGACGGCGAGCTCGGGCTGACGCGGGCGCTGACGGGCGAGCACGAGGTGGTGCTGCTCGACCTGATGCTGCCGAAGCGCGACGGGCTGTCGGTGTGCCGCGAGCTGCGGCGCGCCTCGGCGGTGCCGGTCATCATGCTGTCGGCGCGCAGCGAGGAGATCGACCGCGTGCTCGGACTCGAGCTCGGGGCCGACGACTACCTGGCCAAGCCGTTCAGCCCGCGCGAGCTGGTGGCCCGCATCCGGGCGGTGCTGCGGCGCGGGGCGGCGCCGTCGCAGAGCCAGCCGGGCGCGCGCCGCTGCGGGCCGCTGGTGGTGGATCGCGACCGCCACAAGGCGACCGTCGAGGGCGAGGTCTGCGAGCTGACGGCCTACCAGTTCGACCTGCTGTGGATCCTCGCCGGCGCGCCGGAGCAGGCGCTGTCGCGCGAGCAGATCCACCAGAAGCTGCGGGCCCTGCGGGGCGAGCCGCCGACCGAGTTCGACCCGGCGGTCGACCGCTCGATCGACGTGCACCTCAGCAAGATCCGGGCGGCCCTGGCCGCGGCCCACCCGGGCGGGGCCGGCCTCATCCGCACGCTCCGCGGGGTCGGCTACATGCTGGCGCCGCCCGACGGCAAGGACGAGGCGGCGCCCTGAGGTGGCGGGCACCGGCGACACCGCGGGCGTGACGCTGTCGACCGGGCGCCGGCGGGGCTCGCCGGGGCTGTTCTGGCGCATCTACCTGACGTTCGTGCTGACCGTGGTGGTGTTCGCGGGGCTGGCCGGGCTGGCGATCTGGCGGTTCTCCGGCGAGTACTCGGCGGAGTGGGTCGAGTCGGTGGCCACGGCCGTGCACGCCCGCGAGGAGGCGCTGCTCGCCGGGCTGGAGGACCGGGCGCGGCTCGAGCGCGAGGTCGCGGCCCTGGCGACCGAGCTCGACCTGCGGGTGGCGATCCGCGACGCCCGCGGTGAGCTGCTGGCCGGCGACCCGGCGACCCGCTCGCCGCGGTCGATGAAGATGCGCCAGAGCTCGCGCCTGCGCCGCGGCGAGCCGGTGGTCGGGCGCGGCGACCGCGGGCCGGCGCTGATCCTGCCGCTGCGCGCCGACGACGAGACCCTGGTCGCCGCGATCTACTTCGACACCGGCGACGGCGACGCCGAGCGCCGGGCCCTGCTGGCGGTCGCGCTGCTGGGGCTGCTGATGGTGCTCGGCAGCGGGGCGTGGCCGCTGGCCCGCTCGTTGACGCGGCGGCTGGCGGCGCTCGAGCAGGGCGCCGAGCGCATCGCCCGCGGCGAGCTGGCCCACCGCGTGGCCGAGCGCGGCGGCAACGACGAGGTCGACCGCCTCGGCCACGCGTTCAACGTGATGGCCGGGCGGCTCGAGGCGATGATGCGCAGCCAGAAGATGCTGCTGACCAACGTGTCGCACGAGCTGCGCACGCCGGTGGCGCGCATGCGGGTGCTGACCGAGCTGCTGGGCGAGCGGGTGGCGGCGCTGCCGGACGCCGAGCACCCGGCGGCGCGGCGGCTCGGCAAGGGCATCGGCGAGCTCGGCGAGGACCTCGTCGAGATGGAGGCGCTGATCGGCGACCTGCTGACGTCGGGCAAGCTCGAGCTGGCGGCGCGGCCGTCGGGCGCGGAGGGGCCGGCCATCCCGCGCACGCACACGCCGCTGCTGCCGCTGCTGACCAAGGTTGCCGGGCGGGTCGACGCGACGGTCCAGTGCGCGCCGGAGGACCTGGCCGTCGAGGCCGACGGGCTGCTGCTCGAGCGCCTGCTGGCCAACCTGCTGACCAACGCGCGTCGGGCCTGTCCCGACGGACAGGTCGTGGCCTCGGCGCGGCGCGACGGCGACGCGGTGGTGCTGGCGGTCGAGGACGAGGGGCCGGGGATCGCGCCGGAGGACCGCGGGGTGATCTTCGACCCGTTCACGCGGCTCGACGCGGCCCGGGCCCGCGACCAGGGCGGGGTGGGGCTCGGGCTCTACCTGTGCCGCCAGATCGCCGAGGCCCACGGCGGCACGATCGCGGCCGAGGACCGCGCGGACGGCCGCCGCGGGGCCCGCCTGGCGGTGCGCCTGCCGCGTGCGTGATCGTGGTATGGCGGGGGCGCCATGGAGCCGTATCAGGAAGCGTTCATCGATCTACTGGTCCGTCACGAGGTGCTGCGCTTCGGCGACTTCACGCTGAAGTCGGGCCGGCGCTCGCCGTACTTCGTGAACGCCGGGCAGTTTCGCAGCGGGGCGGCGATCGCCGGGCTCGGGCAGGCCTACGCGGGCTGCCTGCGGCGCGCGGGCCTGGGGTTCGACCTGGTGTTCGGGCCGTCGTACAAGGGCGTGCCGCTGGCGGTGGCCACGGCGATCGCGCTGGCGAGCGCCGGGCCCGACGCGCCGTTCTGCTTCGACCGCAAGGAGCAGAAGGACCACGGCGAGGGCGGGTGGTTCGTGGGCACGGCGCCGCGGGACGGCATGCGGGTGGTGATCGTCGACGACGTGATCACCTCGGGCCAGAGCGTGCACCAGAGCGTCGAGCTGCTGCGGCGCGCGGCCGACGTGACGATCGCCGGCGTGGTCGTCGCGGTCGACCGCGAGGAGCGCGGGCAGGACCCGCGGCGGACCACCCTGGCGGCCCTGCAGGCCGAGCTCGGCGCGCCGGTGCACGCGATCGTGACGATCCGCGAGGTCGTGCGCACGCTGCACGCGCGCGGGCAGCTCGACGCGGCGCGGGTGGCGGCGATCCACGCGCACCTCGGCGAACACGGGCCGCAGGCGGCCTAGGCGCTGGCCCCGGCGCCGGTCCTCGCGGATACTACGGGCCCCTCATGAGCGAGACCCCGAACCCGCCGGCGCTGCGCATGCTGCCGAAGCAACTGGTGTACCGCGTCGAGCTGACGCCGGCCGAGGTGCTCGAGCGCCTGCGCAAGGACCCCGAGGTGCAGGTCGTCTCGGGCTTCCCGGCGCGCAAGCGGAGCGGGCGCAAGTTCCTGGCGGAGATCGGCCGCACGAAGTTCCGCGTGTGCCAGAACGTGCAGCCCGGCGGCGCCCTCGAGCCGGGGCCCGCGGCCATCAGTCGCCTCACGCTCGAGGCGGACCTGGTCGTGACCCCGCGCGGCACGCTCGTGCGCGGCCGCCTGATGCGCGGGCCGCTGTCGAAGCAGGCCAGCTTCTACGTCATGTGGGCCGCGAGCTTCCTGTGGCTCGGGCTGACCGGGGTGACGGCGGCCAAGCTCGGGCTGGTCGCGGCGTTCCTGCTGCTCACGGTGCCGGCGTTCGTGTTCGAACTGGCGCGCCAGCGCGGGACCGACGAGGACCGCATCGAATTATTAAACCTGATGGCGCACCTGCTCGGGCCGTCGGTGGTCGGCGACAACCCCGAGGAGAACATGCCGTATCGCCACGGCCGTCGCCTGCCGCCGGGCGGGGCGTCGGCGGGCTGAGGCGGCGCCCGCCGCGCCGCGCAAACTGGTCTACATGCGGGAACTACCGCCTGGAACGTTGTAACGGTAAGGTCCGTACAACACAGGGGGGAACGATGGAGACGGGGACGGTGACAGGCGAAGTCGCCCGCGAGCGCGCCCGGGCCCGGGCGCTGCTCGACGGTCAGAACGAGGTCCTCCGGCGGGTCCACGACGACGAGCCGCTGAGCGCCACGCTGGCCGCGATCTGCACGATGATCGAGGCCCAGGTCGACGGCATGCTGGCGTCGATCCTGCTGATCGACGAGGAGGGCGAGCACCTGCTCCACGGGGCCGCGCCGAGCCTGCCGGTCGACTACTGCGAGGCGATCCACGGCATCAGCATCGGGCCCGACGTCGGCTCGTGCGGGGCGGCGGCGTTCACCGGCCAGCCGTGCGTGGTCGGCGACATCGCCACCCACCCCAACTGGGCGGCGTTCCGCGGGCTGGCCCTCGAGACCCACGGGCTGCGCGCGTGCTGGTCGACGCCGATCCGCGCGTACGACGGCAAGGTGGTGGCGACCTTCGCCATGTACTACCGCGCGTCGAAGCTGCCGACGCTGGCCGACCGCAAGCTCATCGACTTCACGGCCCACCTGGTGACCATCGCGGTCAATCGTCACCGCGACCGCGAGCTGCTGCGCGACCAGGACTGACACCGGAGCGGGCATGGCGGACGAGGACGACGTGCAGGAGGCCTACGCCGCCGCGCTCGCGGCCTACGCGGCGGACCGCGACGAGGCCGCGCTCGAGCGGGCGTACGACCTCGGCAAGCGGGTGTTCGAGGGCGGCGGGCGGGTCGTCGAGCTGATCGCGGTGCACCACGCGGCGCTCGCGGCGGAGCTGCGGCGCCGCCCCGAGCGCGCGGCGGAGGCGCTGGCGGCCGGCGAGCGCATGCTCGGCGAGCTGCTGGCCCACCTCGACGGCGAGCTGCGGCGCCAGCGCGACTACCAGGACGAGCAGCGCGGCCTCAACGAGCGCCTGCGCCGCCAGGCCCGCGCGCTCGACCGGACCAACGAGGCGCTGCGCCGGGCCAAGGAGGCGGCCGAGGAGGCGACGCGGGCCAAGGCGCAGTTCCTGGCCAACATGTCGCACGAGATCCGCACGCCGATGAACGCGGTGATCGGGATGACGTCGCTGCTCGTCGACACCGAGCTCGACCCGCTGCAGATGGAGTACGCGCAGACCATCCGCGCGAGCGGCGACCACCTGCTGACGATCATCAACGACATCCTCGACTTCTCGAAGATCGAGGCGGGGAGCTTCGAGCTCGAGCTGGTGCCGTTTAGCCTGCGCGTGTGCCTCGAGGAGGCGCTCGACCTGGTGGCCGTGAAGGCGGCCCAGAAGGGTATCGAGCTGCTCTACGAGGTGGCCCCGGGCACGCCCGCGGGGGCGATCGGCGACGTCGGCCGGGTCCGCCAGATCCTGCTGAACCTGCTCGGCAACGCGGTCAAGTTCACGGCCCGCGGCGAGGTGTGCGTGACGGCCTCGGCGACCCGCACGGAGGGCGGCGACTATACGTTCCACGTGGCCGTGCGCGACACCGGCATCGGCATCCCGGCCGACCGCCTCGACAGGTTATTTAAGGCGTTCGCGCAGGTCGACGTGTCGACCACGCGGCTGTACGGCGGGACCGGGCTCGGGCTGGCGATCACGCGCTCGCTGGCGCTGCTGATGGGCGGGACGGCCTGGGTCGAGAGCACGCCGGACGTCGGCTCGACCTTCCACTTCACGTTCGTGGCCGCGCCGGCCGACGAACCAGTGGCGGGCCTGCCGGCGGACCCCGTGCCCGAGCTGCGCGGCATGAAGGCGCTGATCGTCGACGACAACGCGACCAACCGCCGGCTGCTCGGGCTGTATACGCAGCTGTGGGGCATCGTGCCGCGGGCGGTGGCCTCGGGCCCGGAGGCGCTGGCGCTGCTGCGGGCCGGCGAGCGCTTCGACGTCGGGCTGCTCGACTTCAACATGCCGGACATGGACGGCTCGGCCCTCGCCAGCGAGATCCGCCAGACCGCCGGGGCCGAGGCGATGCGCCTGGTGATGCTGACGTCGGTCGGCACGACCAAGGACGTCGACACCCACGTCGAGGCCGCGGTGCTGAAGCCGATCAAGCCGTCGGGGCTGCACGAGGTGCTGGTGCGCCTGTTCGGCGCGCGCACGGTGGTGCGCATGCGCCCGACGCCGGCCATCGACCGCGAGCTCGGGCGCCGCAACCCGCTGCGCGTCCTGCTGGCCGAGGACAACTCGGTGAACCAGCGGGTGGCGGCGTCGCTGCTGCTGAAGCTCGGCTACTCGACCGACTGCGCGGGCAACGGCGAGGAGGCGGTCGCCGCGGTGGCGCGCCAGGCCTACGACGTGATCTTCATGGACGTGCAGATGCCGGTGATGGACGGGCTGGCGGCAACGCGGGAGATCGTGCGCCGCCGGCCGCACGGGCCGCGCCCGCGCATCATCGCCATGACCGCCAACGCGATGACCCAGCACCGCCAGGAGTGCCGCGACGCCGGCATGGACGACTACGTGGCCAAGCCGATCAGGCTCGAGGACCTGGCCCGCGCGCTGGCGGTGTGCAAGCCGGTCGGGGCGATCGTCGCGGTCGAGCCGCCGCAGGCCGCGACCGTCGCACCGACGCCGGCCCGCGCCGAGCGCACGCTGGGGCGCGTGGTGGCCTTCCGCGACGCCTCGTACGCGCCGCTGCGACGCCTGCGCAGGGCGGCCGACGTCGCCGACTGGTCCGCGGGCGTCGCCCACGCCAGGGCGCTGGCGGACATCTGCAGCGAGCACGGCTTCGACGAGCCGGTCCATGAGCTGGTCGAGCTGTCGCTGCTGCCGGAGGCGGCGTTCCGCCGCGACGCGACCCTGCGCGTGGCCAGGCTGCAGCGGCTGCTCGCGCGGCTGGTCGAGCCGGCCAGGCAGGTGCCGCGCGCGACGCTCGCGGACGTGAAGCCGGGGGCGGTGAGCCCGACGAGCGCGGCGAGTCCGATCGTGGTGGCCGCGAGCGCTCCGTCGCCCGCCCCGCGGCCGCGGGCGACCAGCGACGCGCCGCCGAGCCCGACCTCCGAGCCCGCCCCGGCGATCGACCTGGCGGCGCTCGGCAGCTTCGCCGACGACATCGGCGAGGCGATGCTCCGCGAGCTGATCGGCGAGTACCTGGCGACGGCGCCGCGGCTGCTGGCCAGCCTGCAGGTGGCGCTGGCGGCCGGCGACACCGCGCTGCTGACCCGCGCGGCCCACGACCTCAAGTCGACGAGCATGACGCTCGGCGCCCGCGCGCTCGGCGAGGTCGCGGCGGCGGTCGAGCGGCTCGCAGCGGCGAGCACGCCGGCGCCGGCGGCCGGCCTGATCGCCGCGGCCCACGAGGCGTTCACCCGCGTCGAGGCGGCCCTGCGCGGCCGCACCGGTTCGGCGTGAAGGCGGCGCCGGGGCGCGCTCAGGTCGGACCGCGGGGCTCGGCGCCGAGGGATCGTTCGACGCTGGCGGTGAGCTCGTTGAGGTAGTCGAGGATCGCCGTGCGCATCAGGTAGTCGCCCTGGGGCGCGTGGCAGTGCGGGCAGGTGTTGGTCCACGAGCCGGCCTCGTCGCGGCGCGGGGAGCTGCGCTGCAGCGTGGGCGGGCGCGGCTCCGGCGGCGCGCCGTGGGTCCACGTGCCGCCGTCCCAGTCGAACAGCGGGATCAGCTCGCTGCAGCGGTGGCAGCGGGCGGGCGATGCGCGGTAGCTCGGCGGGCACACCAGGCCGGCGTGGGCGAGCGCGTGCCCCAGATGCTGCCTGCGCAGCGACTCGACCGCGCGACACTTGGGGCAGCGCTCGCTGCGGAGCTTGCTCGCGCGGGCCCGCCAACGCCGCGGGTGGGCCACGAGCTCGTCGGCGTCGACCTCGATCCAGGCGATGTCGAGCGCGCCGGCCTTGCGAGCGTCGACGCGGTGCGACACGAACACCTCGACGCCGAGGCGCGGCTGACCGTCCTTGCTGAGCAGCACGTCGACGACCCGGCCCGACTGCAGGCGGACCTCGACGGACGCGGCGTCGAAGCTGGCGAGCGGCACGCCGACGTCGAACGCCGCGCGGCAGGTCGCGCAGGAGATCCGCAGGTCGATGCCCGGGCCGCCGTTCAGGGCGTCGTCGGCGACCTGCTTGACGAGCAGCTTGGCCGCGCGGTGCAGGGCCGTCTCGCCACTACACACCGGCGAGGGGCGGTGGGCGAAGTTCCGGCTGACCCTGGGGCCCGCGCGCAGCACCAGCGCCTCGCCGCACGCGGGGCAGGCGTAGGCGCTCCCGCGGACGGCGTCCTGCCTGGCGACGAGCCGTCCGTGCTCGTCGAGCCCGTAGGGCACACGAAAGCTCCTCTCGGGCCTGGCGGCGGGCATCGCGGGCGAGAGTGTACATTCACCGCCGCCCGCGGCGCGGGGGCGCGCCACCGGGCGCCGCCTGCCGGCCCTCCACGGCGGAGGCGGGCTCGCGTAGGCTGCGGTGCGATGGCCGTCGATCCTCCGCCCGACACCCGGTCCGCCGACGAACGCGAGGGCTTGCAGGCGCAGGTGCGTGCGCTGCAGCGGGAGGCCGCGCTGCTGCGCGGGGTGCTCGAGGCGCTGCCGTTCGGGGTGTTCTGGAAGGACACCGATCTGCTGTACCGCGGGGCCAACCGCGAGACGCTGCGCTTCACCGGCTACGGCGAGGCGGCGGACGACGCGGGCTGGGTCGGGCGCACCGACTACGACCTGCCGTGGACGCGCGCGCAGTCGGACGGGTTCGTGGCCGACGACCGGGCGGTGCTGGCGGCGCGCCAGCCCAAGCCGCACATCGTCGAGGAGGTCCGCGACGCCGCCGGGCGGGTGGTCTGGGTCGAGACCTACAAGGCGCCGGTGTTCGGCCGCGACGGCGAGCTGCTCGGGCTGGTCGGCACTCACCGCGACCTGACGCAGCAGAAGCTGGCCGCCGAGGCGGCGCTGGCCCGTCAGCGAGCCCTGCTCGCCGAGCTGGCCACGCCGCTGCTGCCGGTCGCCGACGGCGTGGTCGTGCTGCCGGTGATCGGCGTGCTCGACCCGGAGCGCGCGGCCCAGGTCATGCAGGCGCTGCTGGCCGGGGTGGTCCAGCACCGGGCGCGGGTCGCGATCCTCGACATCACCGGGCTGCACACCGTCGACACCACCGCGGCCGACGCCCTGCTGCGGGCGGCGCGGGCCATCCGCCTGCTCGGGGCCGAGGCTGTGATCACCGGCGTGCAGCCGGTGGTCGCGCACACGCTGGTCGCGCTCGGCACGGACCTCGGCGACGTCGTGATCCTCGGCGACCTGAAGGCGGGCATCGCCCACGCGATCGCCGGCGGCGGCTGACGGGCGCGCCGCCCGCGGCGCGCCGCGCGAGACGAGGCTCACCGCGCCGCGGCCCTGCGCCGGGCGCGGCCGTGCTATCGCGAGGCGCATGCAGATCTTCTCGGTCGAGGGCAACACCCAGCGCCTGGACGGCGGGGCGATGTTCGGCAACTGCCCGCGCGCGGTGTGGACCGCCTGGGCCCCGCCCGACGATCACAACCGCATCCGCCTGGCCTGCCGCAGCATGCTCGTGCGCGAGGACTCGGGGCGCACGGTGCTGATCGAGGCCGGCATCGGCGCGTTCTTCGAGCCCAAGCTGCGCGACCGCTTCGGCGTGCAGGAGCCCGAGCACGTGCTGCTGCGCTCGCTCGCCGCGCTCGGCGTGCGGCCGGCCGACGTCGACGTGGTCGTGCTGTCGCACCTGCACTTCGACCACGCCGGCGGGCTGCTGTCGGCCTGGAGCGCCGACGCGGCCCCGGCCCTGGTGTTCCCGCGGGCCAGCTACGTGGTCAGCGAGCGCGCCTGGGCCCGCGCGGTCGCCCCGCACCCGCGCGACCGGGCCTCGTTCATCCCTGGCCTGCAGGACATGTTGCAGGGGACAGGTCGTTTGGAGCAGATCGCGGGCGACCGCTCGCAGACGCTCGGCGCCGGCTACACGTTCACGCTGTCGGAGGGCCACACGCCCGGGCTGATGCTGACGCGCGTGGTCGGCCCGGCCGGGCCGGTGACGTTCCTCGGCGACCTGGTGCCCGGGGTGCCGTGGGTCCACCTGCCGATCACCATGGGCTACGACCGCTACCCCGAGCTGCTCATCGACGAGAAGGAGGCGCTGCTGGCCGGCATCCTCGCGGAGGACGGCTGGGCGTTCTATACGCACGACCCCGAGGTGGCCGCGAGCAAGCTGCAGCGCTCGCCGCAGGGCAAGTTCTCGGCGCGCGAGGGGCAGGCCCGCGTGGCCTGGGCGGCCTGAGCTCAGCGCGGGCGGGCGGCGGCGTCGCGGACCTCGGCGACCCAGCCGGCGAGGCCGTTCATGGTCGACTGCAGCTCGAGCGGGCTCGCGGCGGTGGCGGCGATCTCCTGCTCGAGCAGCTGGCGGGCGCGGCGGAGGCGGGTGCGGACGGTGCCCTCGGGCAGGCCGAAGGCGACGGCGATCTCGCCGGCCGGCATGCCCTCCCAGTAGAACAGCTCGAGGGCGATCTGCAGCTCGATGGGGATCTTGCGCAGGGCCGCGAGCAGCAGCCGGACCTCGCGCTTGCGGGCGAGCAGCGAGCTCGGCGTCGGCCCGGGCGCCACGTCCTGCACGGTCGACTGCATCTCGTCGAGCCGCTCGCCGTCGCGTCGGAGGCCGCGGAAGTGCTCGAGCAGCACGTTGCGGGCCACGCCGAACAGGTAGGCGCGGAAGCTCGAGCCCGGCAGGATGCGGTCGCGGGCCTCGAGGCAGCGCAGGAAGGTCCGCTGGATCAGGTCCTTCCCCTGATCGCCGGCCTTGTTGTGGAAGAACCGCAGGACCCCGGGGTAGTGGCGCTCGAACAGCGCCGCTCCGGCCCTGGTGTCGCCAGCCTTCCAGGCGTCGAGCAGTTCGACGTCTTCGTGCACCGCCCGCGAGTCTAACGCAGGCGGTGCGGCGTGGCGGCGCGGTTCGGGCGCGCCCGCGAGCGCAGCCGCGCCGCCGGCTTTCAGCGAGGGGCGCCGCGGGGCACGCGAGGCGCCCGGCGAGCCGCGGCGGCGACGCGACGGACGTCGCGGAATGCCTGATGGATCACGGCGGGGCCGTCGCCGACGCGAGGCCGCGGGGCGCGGGCCGTCGGCCCGGCGTTGACATCGACGAGGCCGCCGTCGACCATGCCGCCATGGGATCGAAGCTGAATTGGTTGGGGATGATAGCGAGCGTGTGCCTCGGCTGTGGCGACGACGGCGCGACCACGACGCTGACGACGACGACGACGACGCCGATGACGTCGACCGCGCCGGAGACGACGACGACGGCGCCGACGTCGTCCGGGGAGCCGACGACGAGCACCTCGGCCGGCAGCTCCACGGGGGGCTCGACGTCGACCGGGCCGACGAGCGCGGACAGCAGCTCCTCGGGCGACCCGACCACGGGCGGCCCGACGACGGGCGACCCGACGACGGGCGACCTGACGACGGGCGGGAGCTCGGGCGACACGTCGTCGGGGGCGATGCCGGCGTGTGGTGACGGCGCGGTCGACCCGGGCGAGGAGTGCGACGACGGCAACCAGGACGACCTCGACGAGTGCACCAACATGTGCCTCCTGGCGGTCTGCGGCGACGGCTTCATCCAGGCCGGGGTCGACGAGTGCGACGACGGCAACCAGATCGACGAGGACGAGTGCACCAGCGCGTGCAAGCTGGCGGTCTGCGGCGACGGCATCGTCGGCCCGGCCGAGATGTGCGACGACGGCAACGACGTCGAGGACGACGGCTGCAACTCGCAGTGTATGGCGGGCTCGTGCGGCGACGGCGTGGTGCAGATGGGCGAGGCCTGCGACGACGGCGACGACGACAACACCGATATGTGCGCGGGCTGCCAGGCCGCGAAGTGCGGCGACGGGTTCGTGCAGGCGGGCGTCGACGAGTGCGACGACAGCAACATGGTCGACACCGACATGTGCGTCGCCTGCAAGGCCGCGAAGTGCGGCGACGGGTTCGTACAGGCGGGCGTCGACGAATGCGACGACGGCAACATGGTGAACACGGACACGTGCGCGGCCTGCAAGGTCGCGAAGTGCGGCGACGGGTTCGTGCAGGCGGGCGTCGACGAGTGCGACGACGGCAACGTCGTCAACGGCGACGGCTGCTCGTCGACGTGCAAGCTCGAGGTCAACGCCCAGTGCAACATGCCGTACAACACGTTCAGCGCGGCGACCCGCATCAACAGCTTCAACGACAACGGCACGACCGTGCGCTGCGACATCGCCGGCGTGGGCAACCAGACGGTCGACTGGAAGGGCCCGGGCTGGTACCGCTACAGCGGCGCCGCCGGCGTCCGCATGGCCGACGCGCCCCCGGGCGACTACCACTGCGGCACGCACGCCGCCGGCTGGCTCGACGACCCCCACCCGACGATCCAGGAGGGCGTGGTGAAGCGCACCGTCTGCTTCGACTGGACGCCCGGCGACTGCTGGCAGACCTGGGAGATCGACGTGGTCAACTGCGGCAGCTACTACCTGTACAACCTGCCGAACACGATCGCGTGCAGCTACGTGTACTGCGGGCGCAACTGAGGCGGCGGACGTGAGGCGAGGCCGGTCCGCGGGGCGCGGGCCGGCCGCGTATTCGTGTGCGCGCTCGCGCCCGGTCTCGCGCCGACGGCGGGTGACACCCGCTGCGGCGCCTCGAGCGGCTGGACGAGCCGTCGTCGCCGCCGCCACCACCTCCGTCGTGAGGCGCGACCGGCAGGCTGGCCGACCCACAGCCGGGACGGCGACGCGGCGATCCTCGTCGCCGCGGGACTCTGGACTCACGTCCACATGTCCGGCGGACGGTCCGGTCGTGCGGGGCCGTCGTCGGCGCGCCGCGCATGACCTGCACGCGCCGCTCGCACGCCCGCGAGGACCGCGGCCCCGGGCGTCGTCGCGGCCGTGCATGACCTGCGCGGGGCGGACGAACGCCTGCGAGGGGCGCCCGGCGAGGCCTGCCCGCGGCGCAGGGCGGGCACGGCGGCGCGCGTGGTGCTCGCGGCGCGCGGACGGGGCGACCGCGCCCCGGGGCGATCGCCTCTTGAGTTAAACGAGCGATGTTCCCAGGGTTGTCGGATGCACATTCGAATGTTGGGTGGGAAGCGGTTGGGCTGCGGTGTGATGGCGCTGGCCGGGTGGATGACGGCGTGCGGGGGCAACGAGACGACGCCGACGACGAGCGGTGAGACCGACGTCGGCAGCTCGTCGGGCGTCGGCACGACGAGCGGGCTGGTGACGACGACGACGGCGGTGCCGACCAGCGAACCGGACGACACGGGCTCGGCGTCGGCGATCGACACGACCGGCACGACCGAGCCGCCGGTGACGTCGATGACGACCGTGCCGGTGACGACCGGCGTGACGACCACGAGCGAGCCGGAGGACACCAGCGCCACGGGGGACGGCAGCAGCAGCGGCGGGCCCGCGCCGGTGTGCGGCGACGGCGTGATCGACATGGACGAGGAGTGCGACGACGGGGCCAACAACGGCCCCGGGATGGCGTGCAACGCCGCCTGCGCGCTGGGCGTGTGCGGCGACGGCGACCTCGGCCCCGGCGAGGCCTGCGACGACGGGGCGAACAACGGCCCCGGGCAGCCGTGCAGCGCCACCTGTCAGGCCAACACCTGCGGCGACGGCGACCCCGGGCCCGGCGAGGAGTGCGACGACGGGGCCGACAACGCCGACATGAACAGCTGCAAGGCCGACTGCACCAACAACGTGTGCGGCGACATGGCGGTCGGGCCCGGCGAGGGCTGCGACGACGGCAACGCCAACGACAACGACGAGTGCACCAACGCCTGCGCGCTGGCCAGCTGCGGCGACGGCATCGTCGCCCCGACCGAGGCCTGCGACGACGGCAACAAGATCAACACCGACGCCTGCACCGAGGCCTGCACCGACGCGGTCTGCAGCGACGGCTTCGAGCAGCCGGGCAACGGCGAGCAGTGCGACCTCGGGGTCGAGAACGCCGACAGCGGGGCCTGTACGACCGACTGCAAGGACGCGGTGTGCGGCGACGGCAAGCTCTACGTCGACGGCGGCGAGGAGTGCGACAACGGGGTCGACAACGGCCCGGGCAAGGCGTGCAACGCCATGTGCGCGGCGAACGTGTGCGGCGACGGCGACCAGGGCCCGGGCGAGCAGTGCGACGACGGCAACCAGGCCGGCAGCGACGGCTGCTCGCCCACCTGCAAGCTCGAGGAGTGCGGCAACAGCATCCTCGACCCGGGCGAGCAGTGCGACGACGGCAAGGACGGCGACCCCGACGACGGCTGCACCGACGCCTGCGCCCTGCCGGTCTGCGGCGACGCCCTGCTGCAGCCGAGCACCGGCGAGCAGTGCGACCTCGGGGGCCAGAACAGCGACAGCGGCGCGTGCACGGCGAACTGCAAGAGCGCGGTGTGCGGCGACGGGCTCATCCAGCAGAACGTCGAGCAGTGCGACGACGGGCCCAACAACGCCAACAACAAGGCGTGCAAGGCCAACTGCACGCTCAACGTGTGCGGCGACGGGTTCGTCGGCCCGGGCGAGGCCTGCGACGACGGCAACATGTCGAACGACGACGCGTGCACCAACGTGTGCAAGCTGGCGACCTGCGGCGACGGCTTCAAGCAGCCCGGCGAGGACTGCGACCTCGGCGGCAACAACAGCAACACCGGGGCGTGCACGCTGGCGTGCAAGCTGCCGAAGTGCGGCGACCAGTTCGTGCAGCCGGGCGCGGGCGAGCAGTGCGACGACGGCAACCTCTCGAACGCCGACGCGTGCCTCAACACCTGCAAGACGGCCAAGTGCGGCGACATGTTCGTCCAGCAGAACGTCGAGCAGTGCGACGACGGCAACGCGGTCAACACCGACGCGTGCCTCAACAGCTGCAAGACGGCGGTGTGCGGTGACATGGTGGTCCAGGCCGGCGTCGAGCAGTGCGACGACGGCAACGGGGTCAACACCGACGTCTGCCTCAACAACTGCAAGAACGCGGTGTGCGGCGACGGCGTGGTCCGGGCCGGGGTCGAGCAGTGCGACGACGGCAACCTGGTCAACGGCGACGGCTGCGAGGCCAACTGCACGCCGACGCCGCTGCCGACCGAGTGCCAGAGCTACGCGGTGCTCAGCGACTTCAACCGCAGCGTTAACAACGTCAACGGCGCGGCGGGCTGCGACAACCCGTTCACCCAGCAGTGGTACCGCTTCCAGGGCGAGGCGGGCACGCGCCTGGCCGACTACGTGGTGCCGAGCTACCGCTGCGGCACGCACGCCTCGGGCTGGATGAACGGGGCCCACCCGACCGTGCAGCAGGGCGTCGTCGACCGCACGGTCTGCTTCAACTGGTCGGGCAACTCCTGCAATTGGAGCGAGCCGGCCAAGGTTCGCAACTGCGGCGCCTACTACGTGTACTACCTGCGCAACATCACCTGGGGCTGCCACGGCCGCTACTGCGGCACGCCGTGACGTCGCGGGCGTGCGCGCGACCGATCGCCGCACGCCTGCGGGCGGCGATCGGCGACTCGCGTGTCCGGGGTGATCGGCGCGCGAGGATCCTGACACCGGCGTGTGACCCTCGTCGCTGGGGGTCTTCGAACGTCACGCGGGTCCCCAATAAGGGCCGTAATTCCGGTAATTGGCGCGGATAAACGCTGTTCCGTGGAAGGTCGGCGATCGATTTTTGCGCGTTCGGGGCTCGCCGGCGACGAGCGTGGCGACGGCAGAGGTGCGAGCATCGGCGGGCACGCACGATGGAGACGCTGCTCCGCCACATCGGCGCCGACACGGCAGAGCTCGCGCGCGTGCGGGCGGCGCTGGCCCGGGCGCTGCGCGACGACTTCGCGGGGGTGGTCGAGCGCTCGGCGCTGCGGACCATGAAGCTCGCCGGCTACGAGGTGCTGACGCTGGCGCAGGTGCTGCCCAACACGCACCGGGGCATGACGGCGGTGCTCGCCAGCCTCGAGCACGAGTCGGAGGACTTCGCCCGGATGTTCGCGGCCATCGCCCACGAGCGGGCCCGCCAGGGCCTGTCGCCGCGGTCGCTGCTCCACGTGGTCGCGCTCACCGAGGAGGTGCTGCACGAGCTCGCGAGCGCCTGCCTGCGCGGGGCCGAGGAGCTGCTGGTCGCCGCGCACGTGGTCCGGCGGCTCAGCGACGGGGCGCGGGCGGGGGTCGACGCGGCCTTCGATCGGGCCCACCACGAGGCCCGCGAGTCCGCCCTGCGCCTGGCCCGGCAGTTCTCGGCGCCGGTGCTGCCGGTGCTGCCGGGCGTGCTGCTGCTGCCGATCGTCGGCGCCGTGGCCAGCGAGCGGGCGCGGGAGATCCTCGACGTCATGCTCGCCAGCGTCGCCCGTCACGGCGCGCACACGGTCCTGCTCGACCTCACCGGGCTCACCGACCTCGAGGTCGGGCTGGCCGAGCACCTGCGCCGCGCGGCCGCGGCGGTGCGGCTGCTCGGCGCGCGGCTGGTGCTCGTCGGGCTCGGGCCGGCCGGGGCCCGCCTGCTCGCCGGGGCGGGGCTGCCGGCGATCGACGTGCACGCGAGCCTCGAAGTCGCCGTGACGACGGCGCTGGCCGCGGCGCGGCGCTGACGGCCGCGCGCGGGCTCAGGGCCCCTGCACGCGCTCGCGGGCGAGCTCGGCGAGGTAGCACTCGAGGTTGGTGTAGCCGGCCACGCCGAGCAGCGAGAGCGACAGCTGGCCGCCGTTGTGGTCCTGCGCGCGCGGGTCGAGGCCGTGGCCGGCCTCCCACGCGTCGGGCATGCCGTCGTCGTCGGTGTCGAGCGGCGGGGCGGGGGCGGGCAGGGTGCGCAGGGCGTCGCCCGCGGGGTTGAGGCCGCGCAGGGTCTCGGCGATCCGGTGCTTCTTCAGCGGCGCGAGCAGGCGCTGGTCCATGAGGTCGCGGGGGAAGCTGCCGACCTCGGCGATCAGGTGCTCCTGCAGCGCCGCGCCGGCGGTGTAGGTGATCGGCGGGAACGGGTGGCGCTCGCCGCGGGCCCACTTCGGGGTCGGCGGCGGCGGCGTGGCCTTGAAGTCGTTGCAGCAGTACACGAGCTGCCAGTCGTGGCGGTCGGGGGCGACGTTGAGCGCGTTGTCGGCGAGGTAGGCGGTCGAGCGGCCGCCGGGGTTCGGCAGCCACAGCGCGCCGTAGGGGAAGTCGTCGCGGGCGACGACGAGGTTGCCGACCCAGTTGAGGTCGTAGTAGATCGGCGCGCCGTCGGGGCTGCCGGAGATGGTCGTGGGGTTGATGTCGACGTAGTAGCCGGGGTCCCACAGCAGGTTGTTCGACAGCTCGATCGCCATGGTCGTGCCGGCGGCGCCGGGGCTCTCGCGCGAGAGCTCGGGCATGCGACCGTCGATGCGGTTCCACAGGTTGTGGTGGATCGAGAAGCGCGTCAGGTCGTAGCCGGCCTCGGGGTTGCTGTAGTTGAACAGCATGCCGCCGAGGTTGGCGTGCTCGCCGAGGGTCTCGGCGAGCATGGTGTACTGGATGGTGATGTCGCGCGCGTAGGACACCTCGACCGCCTCGTCGGAGGCGTTGGCGATCGACAGGTGGTCGACGATGCCGTTGCGGGCGTAGCGCAGGCGCAGGCCGTCGGGGAAGTCGCCGCCGGCCGGGCGCGAGCGCAGGTGGCGGACGATGAAGTTGTCGACGCCGCGGACGGCGGCGCCGCAGGCCTGGTCGCAGTAGGGCTCCTCGGTGGTGTGGAGGCCGCGCACGGTGACGCCGCCGGGCGACGTCTGGCCGGCGATCGTCACGTCGCCGCTGGCGATGCGCACGCTGGCCGGGATGACGCCGCTGACGCGGAACACGATCGTGCGCGGGCCGGTCTCGTCGAGCGCGGCCTGCAGCGAGCCGGGGCCGCGCACCTCGAGGTTGCTGACGATGATCACGCGCCCGCCGCGGCCGCCGGTCGCGCGCGCGCCGAAGCCCTCGGCGCCGGGGAACGCCGGCAGGCCCGGCGCGGGGTCGGGGGCGGCCGCCGGCGGGCTGTCCGAAGGGACAGGCGGTGGCTGGGCCGCGGCGGCCGGCAGCGGGCGCGGCTCGCCGGGGGTGGACGTGCACGCGAGCGCGACCGCCAGGGTCGCGACCGCGAGCACGCGGAGATCCGGCGAGGGCGTGGACACGGCCGTGAATTGTCGGGGCTGACGCGCTCGCGTGTCCAGCCCCGCGGGCCGGGGCGGCGGGTGCGGACGCGGCGACGAGCGGGCGGGTGCGTCGCGCGGAAGCGGGCCGCGGACCGGCGGCGAGCTTGTGCGTGCGCGGGGGCCCCTGATAAAACGCGGCCATGATCAGGAGCTCGCGGTTCGTGGTGGCGCTCGCGCTGGTGGCATGCGGCAAGGCAGGGGACGGCGGGGCGGCGGGCAAGGCGGGCGCGGGCGGGGCGACGGCGGGGGCGAGCGACCCGAACGCCGCGGGCGCCGCGGTCGCGCCGGTCGGGGCGATCACCGAGTGTCCGAAGTCGCTCGGTGGCCCCGAGAAGCAGCACCGGGTGATCTCCAAGGACTGCGGGGTCGTGCCGGTGACCGAGGACCTGGTGATCGACGGCGGCAGCCTGACGCTCGAGGCCGGCGCCTCGCTGGCCTTCAAGGACGGCGTCGGCCTCACCGTCGGCTTCAACGAGCCGGCCAAATTAATTATTAAAGGCACGGCGGAGGCGCCGGTGGTGTTCACCTCGGGCGGCGACCGGGCGGCCGGGGTGTGGCGCGGGGTGACGCTGCACGCCAAGGCGTCGCGGTCGAGCGTCGAGGGCCTGGTGATCGAGTACGCGGGCGCGGGCGACGAGGCGGCGCTGCGCGTCGAGGCGGGCGAGGTCACGGTCACGGGCACGGCGATCCGCGAGTCGAAGACGGGGCTCGTGGTCGGCGAGACCGGCGGCTTTTTGGCCTTCAGCGGCAACGAGTTCAAGAAGATCGGGCGGCCGGCGGCCATCGAGGCGCCGCCGCAGGCGCTCGGCGGGCTCGGCGGGGGCAACCGCTTCGACGGCGGGGCGTTCGTGCTGGTGCTCGGCGGGACGGTCAAGAAGTCGGCCCGGTGGGCGCCGATCGGCGCGCCGCTGGTGATCTCGGAGGCGGTCGGGGTCGACGGCGACGGCGGGCAGCGGACCACGCTCGAGCTGGCCGCGGGGCTCGAGCTGAAGTTCGCCGAGCCCGGCGGCCTCACGGTCGGCTACTACGACAACGCGGCGCTGGTGGTGAAGGGCACGGCCGACGCGCCGGTGACGTTCACCGCCCAGGACCGGCGCGAGGCCGGGGCGTGGTCGGGCGTGAAGATCCACGGCAGCGGCGAGGCGACCGTCGAGCGGGCGGTCTTCGAGTTCGCCGGGCGCGACGAGCGGGGCGCGCTCGACGTCGAGGGCGGCGCGCTGTCGCTGAGGTCGACCACGCTGCGCAGCGACAAGCTCGGGGTCAAGGCCAACGCGGCCGCCCGGCTCACCGCGTTCGCCGACAACACCTTCGTGGCCACGCCGGTGGCGATCAGCCTGCCGGCGAACCTGGTCGGCGGGCTCGGCGAGGGCAACGGCTTCGACAAGGACGCCAAGATCCTGGTGACGGGCGAGACGGTCAAGGGCAAGACCACGTGGCGGGCCCAGGGCGTGCCGCTGCAGCTCGAGGGCGAGGTCGGGGTCGAGGGCGAGCTGACGCTCGAGGCCGGGCTGGCGCTGCTCGCCGGGCCCGAGGCGGCCATCAAGGTCGGGTACTACGAGGCCGGCGCGCTGATCGGCAAGGGCACGGCGGCCGCGCCGGTGACGATCGGCCCGGCCGACACGGCCCGGGGCACGTGGCCGGGCATCCTGCTCGAGGGCAAGTCGTCCGGCAGCTCGCTCGAGCACCTGACGCTGACCGGCGCGGCCAACGACAGCGCGGTGTTCGTGCGCAGCCCGGCCGGCGCGAGGCTCGACAACGTGACCTGCTCGAAGTGCAGCGGCGCGGTGGTCGGGTGGGACTGCGGGGCGCGGGTGTCGAGCTCGCAGGTGCTGGCGGCCGACGGGACCCCGAAGATCGAGGCGAAGCCCGAGGGCTGCTGAGCGGGCGAGGCCGGCCGCGGGCGGCGGATCCGCGGGGGTTGGCAGGGCCGCGCGCCGGGCGTACGATCCGGCGATGAAGCTTTATTCTTTAATCTTGAGCATCTCGATCTCGTGCGGCGGCGGCAAGGCCGGCGAGGACGCCGGCGCGACCGGCTCCGACGCGACGACCGACGACCCCGACACCACCGGCGACCCGACCGACGGCCCGCCGCCGACCTCGTCGGACACCGGCGACGTGCCGTCGACGACCACCGGCAACTCGGACCCGACCGGGACCGGGACCGGGCCGGCGACCGGCGAGAGCGACGCCACCGGCGGGCCGGGCACGTCGGGCGGGCCCGGCGAGACCGGCGAGACCGGCGAGACCGGCGAGACCGGCACGAGCGCGGAGACCGGCACGAGCGCGGAGACCGGCGGCACGACCGGGCCGGGCGCGCCCGGCAACGCCACCGTCGACGACAGCTGCGCGCCGAACGACGGGCCGGCGCTCGAGTTCCGCGTCGGCGTGGTCGAGGCCGCGTGCGAGGCGGAGTTCGCGGGCGAGCAGCTGCGCATCGTGCTGTATAAGGGCGACCCGCTGACGCCGGGCGTGTACGAGCTCGACGGCGGGGCCGGGCACGTGATGTGGGGCGACGGCATGGGCGGGACCACGTTCGGCACCAGCGGCACGGTCGTCATCGAGTCGTGGAGCGAGGCCGCGGTGGTCGGCAGCTACGACGTGACGACCGACGACCAGGTCGCGCACGTCGGCGAGTTCGTGGGCCCGCACTGCCTGACCGCGCCGCTGTGCGGCTGACGCCTCAGGGGATGTCGACCACGGCGATCGGCGCCAGCGCCTGGGCGGTGGTGCCGTCGCCGAGCTGGCCGCGGCTGTTGCTGCCCCAGCAGACCACGCGGCCGCCCGAGCGCACCGCGCACACGTGGTCGTGGCCGGCGGCCAGGCGCACGGCGTCGCCGACGCGCTGGCCGGCGACCGGGGTCCTGGAGTAGCCGCCCTTCGCGCCGTCGCCGAGCTGGCCGTCGCGGTCGTCGCCCCAGCACATCACGGCCGAGGGCGTCGCGGCGCAGGCGTAGCCGCGGCCGGCCGACAGCGCGGTGGCGGACGTGAGGCCGGTGACCGGCACGCGCGTCGACCAGTTGCTGGTCACGTTGGCGCCGAGCTGGCCGACGTCGCCCTTCCCCCAGCAGGCGACCTGGCCGGTGCTGCGGCGGGCGCAGCTGTGGTCGTCGCCGAGGGCGACCTCGACGGCGTCGTCGACCTTGACGACTTTCTGCGGCTGCAGCAGCTCGGGGAAGCCGACGGTGTGGCCGCTGCCGACCTGGCCGAAGAAGTTCCCGCCCCAGCACAGCACGCTGCGGCCGGCCGTGACGGCGCAGCTGTGACCTGTCCCGAGGGACAGGCTGGTGACCGAGCCGGAGCCGGCCACGGCGACCGGGCGGGCGCTGTCCTCCTTCTTGCCCTGGCCGAGCTGGCCGCTCGCGCCCTTGCCCCAGCACACGACCCCGCCCGACTTGCGGGCGGCGCAGGTGTGCTGGTCGCCGGCGGCGACGAGCGCGGCGTCGGCGAGGCCCTGCACCGGCACCGGCGTCGAGCGCACGGAGCGGGTGCCGTCGCCGAGCTGGCCGCTCGAGTTCTGCCCCCAGCAGGCGACCTGGCCCGAGCTGCGGCGGGCGCAGGCGTGGCCGGTGCCGGCGGCGACCTGGACGGCGTCGCCGAGGCCGCTGGCCGGGCCGGCGAGGCTGCGGTCGGCGAGCGTGCCGTCGCCGAGCTGGCCGAGCCCGCCGGCGCCCCAGCACTGCACGCCGCCGTCGGCGACCGCGCACGAGAAGCCGTCGCCGCTGGCCAGGTCGGACGCGCCGGTGACGTTGCGGACGACCCCGCCGTCGCTGTCGCCGGCGCTCGGCAAGAGGCCCGCGCCGAGCGCCCCGAAGTCGTTGGCGCCCCAGCAGTACACGCCGCCGCCGCGGGTCACGGCGCAGGTCAGGCGGGCGGCGGCGGCGAAGTGGCGCACGTCGCCGACGCCGCGCACGAGCGTCGCGCCGGCGCGGTCCTCGAGCGTGCCGTCGCCGAGCTGCCCGCGGTCGTTGCGGCCCCAGCACAGCAGGGCGCCCTTGCTGCGCGCGCAGGTGTGGTCGTCGCCGGCGGCCAGCTCGACCGCGTCCTTGAGCACGGGCACCGCGGTCGGGGCGCGCGGGTAGCCGGCGCCCCAGCAGACCGCGGTGCCGGTCTTGCGCAGCGCGCAGGTGTGGTTGTGGCCCGAGGCCACGGCGATCGCGTCGGCGAGGCCGGGCACCGCGGCGGGGCTGGTGCGCCTCGGGCTGCCGTCGCCGAGCTGGCCGGCGGCGCCGCTGCCCCAGCAGGCGACCTTGCCGGTCCGGGTGCGCGCGCAGGTGTGGCTGGCCCCGGGCGCGAGCTCGACGGCGTCGGGCAGGGCGGCGATCGCGGCCGGGGTGACCCAGACCTGGCGGTCGGCCCCGCCGGACTGGCCGCTGCGGTTGTCGCCCCAGCAGACCGCGCCGCCGCTGCGGCGCAGGGCGCAGGTGTGGTCCTTGCCGGCGCGCACGTCGACGGCGTCGCCGAGGTTCTTGACGGCCACCGGGCGCGCGCTCTGGGCCCCGGGGCGGCCCTCGCCGTCGCCGAGCTGGCCGCTGGCGTTGCTGCCCCAGCAGACCACGGTGCCCGCGGTCTGGCGCGCGCAGGTGTGCTGGTCGCCGGCGGCGATCTGCGCGGCGTCGGCGAGGTCGGCCACGAGCACGGGCCGCGGGTTGTCGCGGAAGTTGCCGTCGCCGAGCTCGCCCGAGCCGCCGCGGCCCCAGCACTGCACCGCGCCGGTCTGGCGGCGCACGCAGGCGTGGTGGCCCCCGGCGGCGACCTCGAGCGCGGGCCCGAGGTCGGCGGGCGGCGGCGGCTTGCTCGTGCCGCCGCCGGTGCCGGTGCCGCCGCCCGTCGGGGTGGTGGTGCCGCCGGTCTTCTTGGGCGCGACGGTGCCGTAGCCGCGGGGACCCTGGGCGCAGCCGAACACGAGGACCAGGGGCAGGAGCAGGCGGCGCATCGCCGGCAGTATGCCAAAAAACCCCGACGGCCCGGGTCGTTGCCCGGTCACGCGGAGCGGTGCGGCGGGCGCGATCTCGGAGGGCCCGAGCGAAGCCCGGCGAAGCCCGGCCCGGAGCGAGCCCGTCGGCAGCGCGTCGCGGCCGGGCGTTGTCGGGGTTCGCGGGCGAGGAGGCGAGCGAGGGCAGCCCGGCCCGGAGCGAGCCCGTCGGCTGCGCGTCGCGGCCGGCGTTGTCGGGGTTCGCGGGCGAGGAGGCGAGCGAGGGCAGCGGACCCCGAGGGTCCGCCGAAGCACGAAAAAACCAAAAACAAAAGGCGGCGTTCCGTTGGGAACACCGCCATTCGTCGGGGTGAGAGGATTTGAACCTCCGACTCCCTGGTCCCGAACCAGGTGCGCTACCAGGCTGCGCTACACCCCGAGGGAGCCGGTGTTTAGCGGAGGCCCCGGGCGATGTCAAAGGCTTTTTGCCGGGCTCGCGGTCGGCCGCGGCGGGGCTTTCGCGGCGCTCCGGCGGGGTTTTTGCGGGCGGGGAGGGGGCCGCCGCGGCGACGGTGCGGGGCCTCGGCCCCCCGCGCCGTCGCCGCGGGAACGTGGTTCCATGGCGTGATGATGCGCTGGTCTGGACTCGGGGCTGTGGTGGTGGTGTGGGCGTGCGGGGGCGGCGGATCGGCGACCGACGATCCGGCGAGCGAGCCGACCACCATGCAGCCGGCGGACACCGGCGGCACGTCGGCGCCGACCGGCGACGGCCCCGGCGACAGCGGGTCGGACCCCGGCAGCGGCCCCGACGCGACCGGCCCGGACCCGGGCAGCGGCCCCGACCCCGACAGCGGACCGGACCCCGACAGCGGCCCCGACCCCGACACCGGCGACACCGGCGACACCGGCGATCCCGACCCGCTCGGCGGCCCGTTCGGCCGCGGGATCAACTTCGGCTTTCGCAACCCGAGCTGGGCCGACGCCGACATGTCGTGGCTGGCAAGCCAGGCCGGCAGCAACAGCGCCCGCCTCTCGCTGCCCGAGACCCACCTCGACAAGTGGGGCTACGACATCGAGGTCGGCGACATGATGACCTACGCGGCCGACGGCCTCGATCACCACATCGCCTTCTTGATCGCGCCGATCGCCGCCCACTCGACCGCGCCCGGCGGCACGCCCGAGTGGGAGCTGGCCCACCACATCCCCGCCAACCTCTACGAGCCGGCGGTGATCGACGGCGCGGTCAACCCCGCCAACTACTGGGCCGACTACGTGTTTAAGACCGTGTCGACCTACAAGGACCACGTCGACCTGTGGGAGGTGTGGAACGAGCCCGACTGGGTCGCCGACTACGCGTTCACGCAGACGTGGGACACCGAGGCGCCGACCGCGGATCAGCTGGTGCGCTTCGGCGGATCGATCCACGACTACGTGCGCATGCTGCGGGTCACCCGCGAGGCCGCGCTGCTGGCCGACCCGGACGCGCGGATCGCCCTCGGCGGCATCGGCTACCCCAGCTTCCTGGCGGCGCTGCTGCGCTACACCGACAACCCCGACGGCGGCGCCGTCACGCCCGAGTTCCCCGCGACCGGCGCGGCCTACTTCGACGTGCTCAATTACCACTACTACCCGCTGTGGACGCCGGGCAGCTCCGACGCGGCGCTCGACGGCTTCATCGGCCTGCGCGACCAGTTCGCCGCGGTCATGCAGGCGGCCGGCGCGGCGCCGCGGCCGTTCAGCGTCACCGAGGTCGGGGCCCCGCGCGAGGCGTTCAATGGCATGCCCGGCGGCGTCGAGTACGCCCGCAACTTCCACGCCAAGGTCATGACGCGCGCGCAGGCCGAGGGCTTCCTGCGCGTCGACTGGTTCATCCTCAGCGACGGCGACCCCGGCGACCCGTTCGGCGCGATGGGCCTCTACGCCGACGTCAAGGACCTCGCGACCAAGGAGGACGCGACGCGCACGCCGACCGGGGTGGCCGCGCGCACGCACGGCGCGCTGCTCGCGGGGGCGCTCGCCGATCCGGCGCAGACCGCCGCGCTCGCGCTGCCGGCGGGCGTCCGCGGGTACGCGCTGCGCCTGCCCGACGACCGCCAGGCGCTGGTGCTGTGGGCCGTCGCCGCGGGCGCCGACGAGGGCGCCGCGGCGCACCTCGACCTCGCCACCGACCGCAGCTTCGCGCTGCACGCGTGGGACTTCAGCGACACCGGCGCGAGCACGCCGCTGGCGCCGCAGGCCGGGGCGATCGGGCTCGACCTCACGGCCTCGCCGGTGATCCTCGTCGAGACGTAGCCGGCGATCACGTCGCCGGGTTCTGCACGACCACGCGGGCGCTGTCGAAGTCGCCCGCGTGCAGGTGATCGTTGTGGTCGGCGCGGTGGGTCACGCCGGTCAGCGCGCCCTTGAACCCCTCGGTGCCGGCGAGGATGTTCACGTAGTAGTGGTCGCGGAACGCGTTGACCTTGCTCTGCTCGGTCGCCGCGGTCAGGTACCCGGTGTCGACGCTGTCGCCGTTGGGGTGGGACACGCTCGGGTAGCTGGTCGCGTCGCCGAAGCACATGCCGGTGCAGCGCACGTCGTTGCGGGCGAGCTGGATGAGGGCGCCGAGGAACCCGGCGAAGCAGCCCGGGTTGGCGTAGCGCCGCTGGGTCCCGCTCCACGTGAACGTCGCGCGCACCCGGTTGGCGCCGGTCTCCTGGTCGTGGTCGAGGGTGTCGGGCATGCGCACCAGGTCGACCATGTCGTTGGGGTCGTTGGGGTTGGCGAGGTCGTACTGCTTGACCCCGTAGTCGCGGTTGCTGCCGTTCGGGTCGTCGCGCGTCACGATGCGGTGGTACGACGAGAGCGGGGTCTTGCGCGTGGTGTCCCGGCTGCCGGGCGCGTTGTAGTAGTAGTTCACGGCCGCGTCGCCGCCGGCGGTCCCGCCGGTCTCGATGTACCCGCGCGGGATGTTGGCCTCGGCGGAGGTCCTGGCGATCGTGACCCCGTTGGCCCGCCGGCGCACCCGGGTCTGGGTCACCTCGCAGATCTGGTGGGTGTTGTCGATGCGGTTGAAGAAGTAGTAGCGGACCTTGTCGGTCGAGGCGTTCTGGATGTTCGAGATGCGCCGTCGCACCGTGGCCCCGTTGTACGTGTGCGTGCCGAGGAAGTTGTAGAGGTTGCTCGGGTGGTGGATCTCGTAGACCTTGCGGTTGATCAGCTGGAGCAGCCGGGCGCCGTTGGCGGGGAAGTAGGCCTGCACGCCCGCCGCCGCCGCGTCGATGCCGACGGTCGGCGGCTCGGTCGCGGCGGCGATCTGCCGGGCCCAGGTGTCGAAGTCGGCGCGCGCGTGCGGCCGGAGCGTCACCTTGAAGATCGCCTTCGCGGCGAAGCTGGCGAGGTTGGTGTACGCGCAGTTGCCGTCCTTGTCGTTGAGCGCCGTGGTGACGCCGATGCCCACGGTCCGGGTCTCGACGTCGGCGGTCCCGTCGGTGGTCCGCAGCGCCTGGCGGGCCGTCCCGGTGAGGCGGTCGTCGTTGGCCCGCAGGGTGATCGTCACCTGCGTGCCGGCGGCCGTCGAGGGCGAGCACAGCTCGACGTCGACGACGACGTACACCACGCGCCCGAGCACGTGCTCGTCGATCCGCACCAGCGCGACCGACGTCGTGGCCGCGGCCCCGTCGGCCCCGGCCGTCTCGGTCACGACCTTGCGGGCGAAGTACGCGTCGAGGATCCGCGGCGCGCACGGCAGGGTCGCCGCGCCGGCCGGGGCCGCGCCGTTGTCGGCGTCGGGCGAGGTGGGACGCGGCGTGAAGCGGGTCGTCTCGCCCTGGACCGGCTCGGGCGACACGGCCCGGCCGGAGAAGGTCGAGAGCGGCCCCGAGGTCTCGGGGGACAGCAGGCTGTTGGTGAACCTCGGGGCCGTCAGGTTCGACTCGCCGCTCATCTCGGCACCTCCCCGGCGGCCGCGGCGCGCTCGCGTATCAGCTCCGCCAGCGCCGCGTCCGCGAAGCGGGCCTCGACGTCGCGGCGCCCGGCGAGCGCCGCGGCGATCGTCGGGTGCGACCAGTCGCCGAGCGCCCCGTGGCCCAGCGCGAACATCGTCACGAGCAGCACGCCCTGCGCGCGCGGCGAGTCGAGCCCGTGCGCGCGGGCCACGTGCGTGGCCTGCTGCGCGAGCGCTCGCAGGCCGTGCTCGCCGGCGTGCTCCGCCTTGGCGGGGAACGCCGCCGCCAGCACCCGCGGATCGGCGGCGATCGCGTCGCCCTGGGCCGCCGCGATCAGCCCCGCCAGCCCCGCGCGCAGGTTGCTGCCGTCCGGGCTCGTGACCCGGTCGCGGTACTTCAACAGCTCGTCGTACATGTGCCTGGCGCGCACCATCTCGTCCTCGGGGCCGCGCAGCCGCGCCGTGATCACGCGGTGCACCGGGTCGCTGTCGAACTCGTGGCCGAGCAGCACCATCGCCTCGAGGAACAGCCGGATCGGCCCGCGTCGTCGCATCGCGTGGGCGTCGGCGCGGCGGACCCCGGCCGCGACGGCGTCGTACAGGCTCGCCTCGGGCAGGGCTCCGCAGCGATGAGCCGCGAACGTCCGCAAGTGCGCCATCATCTCGTCGACGAACCGATCGCGGGCCGTCGACTCGAACGCGCGCATCTGCTGCCCCCCAAACCGCAGCTCCGTACCCATCTTCCGATGGTGCCGAACGCGGGCGCAGCGGTCAACGCGGCGCGTCCGCGCGAGCCCCGGGGCACGCGCGCGTGGCCACACCCGCGACGAGTTCGTGAAATTGCGGCGCGTGCGGTGCAGCCGCGCGCTCGCGCGGGTCGACCGTCGTGTCCGCCGCGTACGCGTGCGTGCCTCGTCGGCTCCCGGGCCCTCGGGCGCCGGCCGCCGCAGCGGTGGGGTGGTCGCCCGGACGTGTCGCCGACGCCGAGTGCCTGCGTCGCGACCATCGACCGCTCGAGGCCGCCGACCGTCGGCGGCCTGCGCCGGACCGCGAACTCGTTGCGGAGTGCGCCGCGGCCGCTCGATGCTACGTACCGGGCGATGCCCCCCGCACACGACCTCCTCGGCTACGCCGCCGCCGTATGTTCGGCGATCTCCTTCATCCCGCAGGCCGTGAAGGTGATCCGCACCGGCGAGACCAAGGACCTCTCGCTGGCCATGTACGTCTTCACCACCCTGGGCCTCGGCATGTGGTGCGCCTACGGGTTCTGGACCCGGGCCTGGCCGGTCGCGATCTGCAACGGCCTGACCGTATTGTTCGCGTCCGTGATCCTCGCCATGAAGCTGCGCAACTACAAACGCGACGCCAGCTTTGCGCAGGACGGCGAACGTCCCGCGGTTGCCGCCTCCGCGTGATCGACCAACCTTGTCGCCACGGAGAAGCCGACATGAATCAAGACCAAGTCGCAGGTAAGTGGGATGTCCTCAAGGGCAAGGCCAAGCGCATCTGGGGCGAGCTCACCGACGATGACTTCCAGAAGGCCGAGGGCTCCGCCGACAAGCTGTACGGCATCATCCAGCAGCGCTTCGGCGACGCCAAGGAGGCCATCCTGAGCAAGATCGAGGGCACGCACCTGCCCTGACGCAGCCGTGGGAGGTGGCCATGTTGTGGTCCGCAGTCGTCGTCCTCCTCGTGCTCTGGACGCTCGGGGTCGTGTTCTCGTACACCCTCGGGGGGCTGCTCCACCTGCTCCTCGTGGTCGCCGCGGCGTTCCTGCTGGCGGCGCTGCTGTCGCGCCGGGCCGACGCCTGAGCGACGCTCATTCACCCGCGGCGGTCGACGAACCACTCGTCGGCCGCCGCGGACCATTTCTTCTGCGCTGCGCGCGAGCGCCGGGCCGCGGGCGTGCCCGCGTGCGCTCAGCAGTCGCCCCAGTCGCCCGGCAGGCAGGCGAGCCCGGCGTTGGCGAGGTCGCAGCAGTTCCAGAACGACGGGCAGTCCTCGAAGCCGTCGCAGGTGACGGTGCAGATGCCCTGCACGTCGTCCGCGTACTGGAACACGCAGAACTGCGCGCCCGCGCAGTCGTCGTCGCTCGCGCACACCGAGCCGGGCTCGGGGTCGGAGCCGGTCGGGTCGGAGGCGCTGGTCGGGTCGGACGCGGAGGTCGGGTCGGACGCCGACGTCGGGTCGGACGCGGACGTCGGGTCGGACGCGGAGGTCGGGTCGGACGCGGAGGTCGGGTCGGAGGCGCTGGTCGGGTCGGACCCGCCGTCGTCGCCCGCGCACATGCACATGCCCCAGCCGCCGTCCTCGCAGCTCTGGGCGCCCTTCATGGCGTTGACGCAGGTGCACTCCTGGGTCGCGCCGTCGTCGCAGTCGCCCTCGTCCTTCTCACACGCGGCCGCGCCGGCGAACAGAGACAGCAACAGCGCACCCGCGGCCAAAAACTTGTTCTCGATCGACATGGTTCTCCTCGGGCCTCGTGGCCCTCACCGGCGGAGATGCCGGGGCGGCGGCGCTGTCGCGTCCGGTCGCACGAGATTTTGCTTGTGCGACCTCACGTCGGCGGCGAGGCGGCGGCGATCGACCCGAGGCTGAGGTCGATCTTGCTGCCGATCGCCCGGATCAGCGACTCGACCTCGGCGTCGGCGAGCGACAGCTTGCTCGCCAGGCCCGCGCGCGTGCCGGCCGACAGCTTGTCGCGGACGGCCTGCAGCCAGCGCGCCGCGGTCGAGCGGTGGACCCGGTAGAGCGCGCCGATCTGGTCGACGCCGAGGCGGTCGCGCAGCGACAGCCGCAGCAGCGTGCGCTCGCGGGCGTCGAGCCCGGCGACGGCGGCCCGGAACGCCTCGCGCAGGGCCTCGCGGCAGCGGCCCTGCAGTAGAAGAAGCTCGGGGTCCTCGGCGACCGCGGCGTGCTCGAGCAGGGCGTCCTCGTCGGTGACCTCGTGCGCGGCCCGCCGCCGCGAGGACCGCGCGAGCATCAGCGCCTCGCGCAGCGCGGCCACCCGCAGCCACGTGCGCAGCGGGCCGCGGCCGGCGTAGCCCGCCAGGCGCGGCGCGCCGTCCTCGTGGACCAGCAGGCGCAGGCGCAGGCGCTGGAGGGCCTCGGCGCGGGCGTCGGCGTCGATGTTGGCGGCGACCAGCGCGGCCTCGAGGGCGTCGCCGTGGGCCGCCTCGAAGGCCGCGAGGGCCGCGGGCAGCTGGCGCAGGCAGGCGTCGGCGAGGGCCAGGTCGGTCCAAGCGAGCGCGGCCGGCGTGCACTCGGGCGTGAGGCGGGCGGCGACGCGGAGCAGCAGCGCCGGCACGTCGGTGATGAACGGCCAGGCCGCGCCGATCTGCCGCGCCGCCGCGGTCAGCAGGTCCGCCAGCGCGTCGCGCTCGACCTGCTCGCGCAGCCCGGGCGGGAGCGCGTCCCGGAACTCGGACGCGTAGGCGCGTGAGGTCAGTTGCTCGAGCTCCGTCTCGGTGGACAGCGACATCCGGCGCATGCTACAGGCGCGCCGGCCTTTCATGGAGTGCCCCGACGATACGGCCTTCGCGGCCTACCTCGACGGGTCGCTCGCGCCCGCGGCGATCGCGGGGTTCGAACACCACCTCGACGCCTGCGACGCCTGCCGCGAGCTGTTCGCCGCCATGGGCCGCGCGCTCGGCCCGGCCGAGGCCCCGCGAGCCCCGCGCCTGCGCCCGCGCGGCTGGGCCTGCGGCCGCTACCTCGTGCTCGACGTGCGCGGCGCCGGCGGCATGGGCGTGGTCTACACCGCCTACGATCCGGAGCTCGACCGCAAGGTCGCGCTGAAGCTGGTGCGCCCGCAGGTCACGCGCCGCGGCGTCGACCTGCGCGAGCGCCTAGTCCGCGAGGCCCGGGCGCTGGCCCGCATCTCGCACCCCAACGTCGTGCCGGTCTACGACGTCGGCGAGACCGACGGCGAGGTGTTCATCGCCATGGAGCTGGTGCCCGGCCCGACCCTCGCGCGCTGGCAGGCCGCGGCCGCGCGCCCGTGGGCGGCGATCCTCGAGATGTACCTGCAAGCCGCCCGCGGCCTGGCCCGCGCCCACGAGGCCGGGGTGGTCCACCGCGACTTCAAGCCGAGCAACGCGATCGTCGGCCCCGACGGGCGCGTGCGCGTGGTCGACTTCGGGCTCGCGCTGGCCGGCTCGCGCGACGAAGCGGACGAACCAGGCGAGGGCACGACGAGCGCCGCGGCCTCGTCGTCGCTGACCGCGACCGGCGCGCTCGTCGGCACGCCCGCGTACATGGCCCCCGAGCAGCGCGAGGGCGCCGTCGTCGACGCCCGCAGCGATCAGTACAGCCTGTGCGCCGCGCTGTGGGAGGCCCTGACCGGCACCCGCCACGACGCGAACGGCGGCGGGCCGTCGGACCCCGCGACGTCGCCGGCCCGGCCCGCGCGCCCCGCGGGGCCGCGCGCCAGCGACGACGCCCGAGCTCACGCGTCGCGCCAGGCGGGCCGCGCACGCGGCGACGACGACGCGTCGCGCGGTCCGGACGGCCACGGCTCCACGCGCGGCCCGTCCGCGATCGCCACGCGCCCCGCCGACGCGCGCCCGGCGGCCCGCCGCGGCTGCCCGCGCTGGCTGCGGCAGCTCGTGCAGCGCGGGCTCTCGCCCGATCCGCAGGCCCGCTTCCCCGACATGCCGGCGCTGATCGAGGCCTGCGAGCGCCGGCTCCGGCGCGGGCGCTACGGCCTCGCGCTGGCCGGCTCGCTCGCCGCGGTCGTCGCGGCCGTGGCGCTCGCGCGGCCGGCCGCCGCCCCGCGACTGTGCGCCGACGACCCCGGCCTGCTCGCCGGCGTGTGGGACCCGGCCGCCGCCGAGGAGCTGCGCGCCGCCTTCACCGCCAGCGGCCTGCCGTACGCCCCGACCATCGCCGCCACCGCGGTCGCCGACCTCGACGCCTGGGCCGCGCGCTGGCAGGCCGAGCACCGCGCCGCCTGCGAGGCCACCCGCGTGTACGGCCACCAGACCGAGGCCACGCTCGCGGACCGCACGACCTGCCTCGGCGAGCAGCGCACCGCGCTGCGCGAGCGGGTGGCGCTGCTGCGGCGCGGCGATCGCGACGTCGTCGAGGCGGCGCTGGCGATCGTGCACGACCTGCCGGCGCCCGCCCGCTGCGGCGATCCCCGCGGCTCGTCGCTCGCCGCCGACGAGCTCGGCGAGGCCGCGGCCGACCGCGCGGCCGTCGATCGCGCCGCCGCGCTCGTCGAGGCCGGGCGCTTCGCCGCCGCCGAGGCCGAGCTCGCGCCCGCGGCCGAGCGCGCGCGCGTGCGCGGCTGGCACCCGCTGGTAGCCGCGGCCCAGCACACGCGCGCCGAGGCCCGCCGCCGCGGGGGCCAGGCCGCCGAGGCCGAGCACGCCTACTACGCCGCGCTGTGGGCCGCCGAGGCCGCGCGCGACGATCGCACCGCCGCGCGCGCGTGGCACGGCCTGACCTGGCTGCTGGCCGACGACCTCGCGCGCCCGGCCGAGGCCACCCGCGCCGCCGGCCACGCCCGCGCCGCCGTGGCCCGCAGCGGCGACGACCCCCTGCTGGCCGCCGAGGTCGAGGTCTCGGCCGCCATCGCCGAGCGCGCGAGCGGCGACTTCCGGGCCTCCAACACGCGCCTGCACGCGGCCGTCGCCGCCCTCGAGCAGCACACCGACGCCGGCGACCCGCGCCTGCTCGCCGCCCTGCGCCTGTACGGCCGCAGCTTCTACGACCTCGGCGCCTTCGACGACGCGGTCGCCCAGTACCGCCGGGCCCTGACGCTCGCCGAGCGCTCGCTCGGCGCCGAGCACCCGGCCGTGGCCGACCTCGCCAACAACCTCGGCACCACGCTCATCGACCTCGGCGACACCGACGCGGCCGAGGCCGAGCTGCGGCGGGCCCTCGCCATCGCCGACCGCGTGTACGGCCCGCGCCACCTCAGCACCGCGGCCACCCGCACGAACCTCGCCAACCTCGCCCAGGCCCGCCGCGACCTGCCGCGCGCCGAGCAGCTGTACCGCGACGCCCTCGCCATCTACGCCGCCCAGCCGCAGGAGCACCCGGACGCCGGCAAGGTCGCCTACAACTACGGCATGGTGCTCATCAACCTCGGCCGCCCCGCCGAGGCCCTCGCGCAGTTCGAGGGGGCCCACGCGCTGCTGCGCCGCACCCTCGGCGACGACCACCCCGACGCCGGCGCCTACCTCACCGGCATCGGCGTGTCGCTGGCCGCGCTCGGCCGCCACACCGACGCGATCGCCCCGCTCGAGCAGGCCTGCGAGACGTTCGAACGCCGCCCCCGCGACGCCCGCTTCCTCGCCTCGGCCCGCTTCGAGCTGGCCCAGGCGCTGTGGACTTCGGGTCGCGACCGCGCCCGCGCGCTCGCCCTGAGCGAGCTCGCGGCCGAGGTCTACCGCCGCAACCCCGAGTCGGCGCGCATGCTCGCCGAGGTCGTGACGTGGCTCGACGCCCACGCGACCAGCCGCCCCGCGAGGTGAAGTCGACGCCGAACGCGGCGCTCGCCGCGGCCCTCAGGTGGTCTTCTGGCCGAGCAGGTGCAGCGCGTTGACCAGGGCGTCGGGGGCGAACGGCTTGGTCAGGAATTGGATGCCGTGGGGCGCGAGCCGCCGCAGCTCCTCGCTGTCGAACTTGGCGATGCCGGTCATCAGCACCACCGGCACGCCGGAGCGCTGCTCGACGTTCGACAGCAGCTCCTGGATCAGGTTGATGCCGTTGCCGTCGGGCAGGACGACGTCGACGATAGCGACCGTGGGCGTGTTCTCGGCGATGCTCGCGCGGGCCTCGGCCATGGTGTGGACCACGCGCACGCCGTAGCCGCGGGAGCGCAGGCTGAGCCCGAGCGCCTCGGCCAGCGCCTCGTCGTCCTCGACGAGCAGCAGCTGCGTCCCGCTGGGCCCGAGGATGCGCGACAGCAGGTCCTCGATCACCAGCGGCTTCGGCAGCACCGCCCCGGCGATGCCGAGCTGGGCCGCGGTCGCCAGCAGGCCGTCCGACGCGTGCGCCGTCATCAGCAGGTAGGTCGCCCGCGGGTCGCGCTCGTGCAGCCGCGTGATCAGCTCGACCCCGTCCATGCCGGGCATGCGGATGTCGGTCAGGACGATGTCGAAGTGGCGGGTCTCGGCCGCGACCAGGGCCTCCTCGCCGCTGTACGCGGTGAACGCGGTGTGACCCTCATCGGTGAGGATCTCTGCCAGGTTGTCGGCGAGTTCCTTGTTGTCGTCGACGACGAGGACGTGAACGCTCATGGGGGGGGACCTTCAGCGGGTGGGCTGACGCGTCCGCAGTATCCGACACCGCTGCGAATTCGTCGAGCACGAGTTTTTCACGAAATCCGTGCGGCATGCCCGCGGGCGTGGGCTACATCACCGATCGCGCCGACCCGCCAGCGCCGCGATCGCGGCGATCAGCTCACCCGCGTCGGCCGGCTTCGCGAGGTGGAACTGATAGCCGGCGAGCAGCGCCCGCGTGCGGTCCTCCGGGCGGGCGAACGCGGTCAACGCGACCGCGGGCGTCTGACCCCCGTCCCGGGCATCGAGCCCCCGCACGGCCCGGATCAGCGAGAAGCCGTCACGGTCGGGCATGCCGATGTCGCTGAGCAGCACGTCCGGCCGCTCGCTCGCCAGCAACGTCAGGGCCTCGTCGACGGTGCCGGCGGACACCACGGTCGCGTGGCGCTCCTCGAGCGACCACGCCAGCAGCTGGCGGACGTCGGCATCATCCTCGACGACCAGGACCTTGACGCCCGCGAGGTCCGGCGCCGCGGACGCCGGCATCGGCTGCGCCGGCCCCTCGAGCGCGGCGACCGCCCGGTCGAGCAGCGCCGTCTGCGTGCGGGCGCTGCGCGCGATGGCCTGCAGCCCGCGGGCGAGCTGCTCCGGGTGGCGCTGGAGAACGTCGACCCACATCAAGATCGCCGCGATCGGTGTGCGGAGGTCGTGGGACAGGGCCGCGACCAGCTCGCCGCGGCGGCGCGCGGTCTGCTCGGCGTCGTCGCGGTCGGTCGGCTCCGACGGGTCCGGGTCGCCGGACGGTGGCGTGGCCTCGTCGCCCACGGTCACAGCACCAGCGACAGCTCGTAGGGGCCGACCCAGAAGCTGTCCTCGGGCGCGAGCTCCGCGGCGCGGCGGATCGGCTCCGCGTTGATCTTCACCGACCCGTCGCCGATGATCGGTCGGAGGTAGGGGCGGTTCGGGATCCCGCTCCACTCGAGCACGGCGTGGACCCGGCGGATCTGCACGTCGTGGTGGTCCGGCAGCATGATCTCGCAGCGCTCGCCGCTACCGATGCGGTAGCTGCCCGGGAGGAACAGCCGCTCCTCGACCCCGCCCTCCGGCCAGCGCAGCTTCAGCGTCGCCGCCACCGGGATGCCGAGGTCGCGGTGCAGCACCTCGCCGAGCGTGTTGGCCAGCACGCTCGCGTCCTGCGGGCGGTTCTCCGGCTCCTTGTCGAGCGCCTGCATGACCCCGTCGACCAGCGCGGTCGGCAGGTGCTCGCAGCCCGGCAGCGAGTCGAGCGGGACCAGCGGCATGCTCGCGTGCGCGTGCAGCCAGCGCACCGGGCGCTCGCGGTACTCCTCGCGCACGGCGTTGAGCGGGCGGTCGGCGTGGAACGGCGAGTGCGCGCTCAGCAGCTCGTAGAGGATCGTCGCCAGCGAGTACACGTCGCTGGCCGGCGTCAGCACCCGCGTCTTCAGCTGCTCGGGCTGGCTGTAGTGCGGCGTGCCGACGACCATGTGGATCTGCGTGGCGTTGGCGCCGATCACCGGCGAGCCGTCCCACGAGCGGGCCAGGCCGAAGTCGAGGACTTTAATTTGCCCGTTGTCTTGCACGAAGATGTTCTCCGGCTTGACGTCGCGGTGGACGATGCCCTGCGCGTGCGGCTCGGCCAGGCCGAGGCAGGCCTGGTGGATGATCGTCACCGCCTGGGCCGGGTGCAGCGGGTGCTCGAACGTGTGCCAGGCGTTGAGGGCGGTGCCCTCGAGGAAGTCCATCAGCATGTACACGTGGCCGTCGGGGCGCAGGCCGCAGTCGAACGTGCGCACCACGTGCGGGTTGGTCAGCGAGCGCAGGATCGTGATCTCCCGCAGCGCGCGCTGGGCCGCGTCGCCGGTGGTCACCGGCTCGCGCGTCAGCTTCAAGGCCAGCGGCTGGTCGTAGCCGCGGACCTCGACCTTGTACACGTTGGCGAACGCACCAGCGCCGAGGACGCTGATGATCTTGATGTTGCCCGCGTATACGTCGCCAGGTTGAAGGACGACCGCCATGACCGGGGAGACCCGAAGGGCACCCTATCACGACCCTCACGCCGGCGAGCAACGCCCTCGACAATTTCGACCGGGTGTGTTCCGGTCCCGGCCGATGACGACGGTAAATGGCGGTGAGCCAACGCTAATTTCGCGCCTGGACCCCGCCGAGCTCGCCCGGGTGTGCCTGGTGGCGACCGACGTGGACGGCACCCTCACGCGCGGCGGCAAGCTGGACCCGGGGGTGCTCGCGGCGATCCGCCGGCTCGTCGACGCGGGGATCACCGTGGTCCCGGTCTCGGGCCGACCCGCCGGCGAGGTCGCCGGCCTCGTGCGCTACTTGCCCGGCGTGTGGCGCGGGCTGGCAGAGAACGGCCTCCTGGAGATCGTGCCGGACCGCGCGCCGCGCTGGCTCGTCGCCCCGACCGACCGCGGCCGCCTCCACCGCGTCGGCGCCGAGCTCAACGCCGCCGGCGCCGGCCTGCGCCTGACCGGCGACGACTTCTGCCGCCTGGGTGACGTCGCGTACGAACGCGACGGCCGCGACGAGGCCACCCTCCTCGACCTGCGGGCCGCCGCCGAGGCCCACGGGGTCCACCTGGTCTGGTCGAATGTTCACATCCACCTCGCGTACGCCGTTCCCGACAAGGGCCTCGCGCTGCTGCAGCTCGTGCGAGAGCTGTCCGTCGCGCCCGAGCGCGTCGCCACCATCGGCGACGCCCCCAACGACGCCGGCCTGTTCCGCTCCGGCCGCTTCGGCCTGACCGTCGGCACCGCCGACGTGCTGCCCCAGCGGGCCTACTTCCCCGAGCTGCCGCGAGCGGTGACCGCCGGCGGCGAGACCGACGGCTTTCTCGAGCTCGCCGAGCTGCTGCTCGCCGCCCGCGGCGCGTGACGCCCGAGCGCGACGCGTCGCCGACACACTGAGGCCGCGTGAAACCGCGGGCGCGGGCCGCGAGTCAAAGCCCCCCGCCCCGCGGCGCGCGAGCGACGTCGCCGACGAGCACGCCCCGCGCTCGGGCCGCGCACGCGGTGCGGGCGCCTCGATTCGTGCTATGCCCGCCGGGCCTTTATGTCGATCGTCCTCGTCATCGTAGGGTTGTGCGCCACGCTGGTGCTGCTCCGCCGCGGGCGTCCGGCGACGCTGGCGCTGCTGCTGGCCGGCTGCATGAACGCGGCCGGCGGCGCCGACAAGAAGGGCGGCAAAGAGGAGGCGGTCGAGGAGCAGCCGACCCCGGTCGCCGTCGGCAAGGTCGAGAAGGGCGAGATCGTCGCCACCATCTCGGCCGCCAGCACCATCGAGGCCGAGCGCCAGGTCACCATCCACGCCGAGTCGACCGGCCGCATCGTCGACCTCGACATCGAGGAGGGCGCCAAGGTCAAGAAGGGCCAGCTGCTGGCCCAGATCCGCTTCGACGCCCAGACCAACGCGCTCGTGCGCGCCAACACCTCGCTGGCCAAGGCCCAGACCGACTTCGACCGGGTCGAGCGCCTCTACCAGGAGCGCGTGGTCGGCGAGGAGGCCTATCAGCAGGCCCGCAACGCCCTCGAGATCGCCCAGCTCGACCTCCGCGACCGCTCCCGCGAGATGCGCAACACCAAGGTCACCGCCCCGTTCGACGGCACCATCACCCAGCGCATGGTCACCGCCGGCGCGTTCGTCAGCAACGGCGCGCAGCTGTTCACGGTGGTCGACTTCAACACCCTGGTCGCGCGCGTGTTCATCCCCGAGAAGGAGCTCGACCGCATCCGCGTCGGCCAGGCCGCCGAGGTCGTCGGCAAGGCCGCCAAGGGCCGCCAGGGCACCGGCACCCTGCAGCGCATCGCCCCGACGATCGACGCCGCCACCGGCACGGTCAAGGTGACGGTCTCGCTGCCGCCCGAGGCCGTCGGCCCGCAGGGCTTTTTGCCCGGCATGTACGCCGAGGTCAACCTCACCACCGACCGCCGCACCGACGCGGCCCTGGTCCCCAAGTCGGCGATCGTCCGCGACGAGGAGCAGACCTACGTGTTCACCCTCGAGGGCGACCCGACCGTCGGCTTCAAGGCCAGGCGCGTCCGCGTCGAGACCGGCCTGCAGGACGCCGACAAGATCGAGATCGTCAAAGGCGTCGGCGTCGGCGACAGCGTGCTGGTCGCCGGCCAGTCCGGGCTGAAGGACGGCGCCAAGGTGCTCCGCGTCGACGCCCAGGGCAAGCCCGTCGACCCGCCGCTCGAGAAGCCCGAGAAGACCGAGACGAAGGACGAGGCGAAGCCCGCCGACGTCGACGCCGACAAGAAAGGCGAGTGAGCTCATGGCCGAAGATCCCCTCGCGTGGGCGGCCCGTACGCGTGCGATGGAGCGCTTCCGCTTCACCGTCACGCGGCCGGTCGCGGTGCTCATGGTGTTCTGCGCGGTCATCGTGTTCGGCGCGTTCAGCATCCGCCTGCTGCCGCTGAACCTGATGCCGGACATCTCGTACCCCCGCCTCACGGTCCGCACCGAGTACCCCGGCGCGGCCCCGGCCGAGGTCGAGAACAACGTGTCCCGGCCGATGGAGGAGATCCTCGGCGTCGTCACCGGCCTCACCCGCATCTCGAGCATCTCGCGCGGCGGCTACTCCGACGTCGTGCTCGAGTTCGCCTGGGACACCGACATGGACGAGGCCAACCAGGACGTGCTCGAGAAGCTCGACGCCATCAAGCCGAGCCTCCCGACCGAGGTCAAGCAGCCGCTCATCCTCCGCTACGACCCGACCCTCGACCCGGTGCTCACCCTCAGCCTCAGCGGCGAGGGCGACGCCTTCGCCGGCATCGACGGCCTGAAGTACCTGCGCCGCATCGCCGACCGCGACGTCCGCCGCCTCCTGGAGCCCATCGAGGGCGTGGCCGCGGTCAAGGTCAAGGGCGGCCTCGAGGAGGAGATCGAGGTGCGCCTGCTCGAGGAGCAGCTGCGCCGCACCAACATCGGCGTCGACACGGTGATCCGCCGCCTCCAGGCCGAGAACATCAACCTCGCCGGCGGCAGCATGCGCGACGGCAAGACCCGCTACCTCGTGCGCACGGTCAACGAGTTCCGCGACCTCGAGGACATCCGCGGCCTCGTCGTGGTCTCGCGCGAGGGCCGAGACATCAAGCTCCGCGACATCGCCGAGATCCGCGCCGGCTACAAGGACCGCGACGTGATCACCCGCGTCGACGGCCGCGAGGCCGTCGAGATCGAGGTTTATAAAGAGGCCGACGCCAACATCGTCGACATGGCCGAGCGCGTCACCGACGCCGCCCTGGTGACCGTCGAGCCGAGGATCAAGCGCGAGTACGGCGCCGACATCGACCTCCTGACCGACCGCTCGCTGTTCATCGAGTCGAGCATCTCCGAGGTCCTCGACACCGCCATCCAGGGCGGCGTGCTCGCCATCATCATCCTGTTCCTGTTCCTGCGCGACTTCAAGACCACGATCATCGTCGCGGTCTCGATCCCGATCTCGGTGCTCATCACCTTCGCGCCGCTCAACCTGGCCGGCGTGTCGCTCAACATCATGAGCCTCGGCGGCCTCGCGCTCGGCATCGGCATGCTGGTCGACAACTCGATCGTCGTGCTCGAGTCGATCCACCGCTGCAAAGAGGAAGGCGACGACTTCGTCACGGCGACGGTGCGCGGGACCTCGGAGGTCGGCAGCGCCGTCGTCTCTTCCACGCTGACGACCGTCGCCGTGTTCTTCCCCATGGTGTTCGTCGAGGGCATCGCCGGGCAGATGTTCGGCGACCTCGGGCTCACGGTCGTGTTCTCCCTGCTGGCCTCGCTGGCGGTCGCGCTGTTCCTCATCCCCATGCTGGCCTCGCGCAAGTGGATCGGCGGCGGCGGCTTCGGCGACGGGCCGGCCCCGGTCGTGCGCCTCGGCCGGGCGCTGCGCACCATGTGGACCCGCTGGGCCTCGTTCTCCGAGCTGTGGCAGGCCATCCGCCGGCCCTCGTGGTGGTGGCTGACGCTCGCGCCGCTCGTCTACATCGCGCTGCGCTTCGCGCTCCACCTGGTGTTCGACGTGCTCGGCAAGCTGCTGGCGACCGCCATGATCGTCGCCGCGATCATCGTGTTCGGCGGCGGGCGCGGCGGCGGGTTCACGCTCGGCAAGCTGCTGTGGCCGATCCTGTGGCTGTTCGACGCGTTCATGCGCCTGCTCGAGGCCGGCTACCCGCGCCTCATTCGCTGGTCGCTGCGCAACCGCGTGGTCGTCTACGGCGTCGTGCTCGCCGCGGGCGCGGCCACCCTGTGGGCCGCCCCGCGGCTCGACAACGAGCTGATCCCCGAGCTCCACCAGGGCGAGTTCACCGTCGAGGTCAACCTCCCGGTCGGCACGCCGCTGCTGACGACCGTCGAGACCGTGACCCCGAGCGAGCAGGAGCTGCTGGCCGCGGTCCCGCGCCTGCGCGGGCTCATCGCCACCTTCGGCAGCGAGCGCGACAGCACCGACTCCGGCGAGCGCGGCGAGCACACCACCCGCCTGCGCGTCGCCCTGACCGCCCAGAAGACCCGCGAGGTCAAGCGCCCGGCCGCGGGCGCGCCCGGGGCCCCCGGCGAGACCGTCGCCGACGCGCCGCCCGTCGACGACGACAAGCAGCTCGGCGTCGACGCCCCGGCGACCGACCCCGCGACCGCCGAGCGCGACGCCCTCGAGGTCGTGCGCCCGCTGGTCGCGCGGATCCCCGACGCGGTGGTCAACGTCACCCGCCCGGCGCTGTTCTCCTTCACCAAGCCGATCGAGATCGAGGTCCGCGGCTACGAGCTCGGCGAGCTGGCGGCCGCGACCGACGCGGTGCGCGAGGCCCTCGAGGGCGTCGCCGGCCTGCGCGACGTCAAGGCCTCGATCCTGCCCGGCAGCCCCGAGGTCCAGATCGTCTACAACCGCGACGCGCTGGCCCGCTACAACCTCGACATCCGCACCGTCGCCGAGCTCGTGCGCAACAAGGTGCAGGGCTTCGAGGCCACCAAGTACAACCGCAAGGACCGCAAGATCCCCGTGCGGGTGCGCCTGAAGGACATCGACACCGCCACGGTCGAGGCCCTGCGCGACCTCGTGGTCAACCCCGGGCAGACCCGCCCGGTGCCGCTGTCGGCGGTGGCCGAGCTGACGCTCGGGCGCGGGCCCAACGAGATCCGCCGCATCGGCCAGCAGCGCGTCGGCCTCGTCACCGCCAACCTCGAGGGCGCCGGCCTCGGCAGCGCCGGCGCCGACATCCAGGACGCCCTGCGCGGGCTCGAGCTGCCGGCCGGCGTCACGCTCGCCGTCACCGGCCAGAGCGCGGAGTGGGAGACCTCGTCGCGCTCGCTGTACCTCGCGCTCGGGCTCTCGATCTTCCTCGTCTACGTGATCATGGCCTCGCAGTTCGAGAGCCTGGTCTACCCGATGATCATCCTGGTGACGATCCCGCTGGCGGCCGTCGGCGTGGTCTGGACCCTGCTCGTGCTCGGCGTGCCGGTCAGCGTGCTGGTGTTCCTCGGCGCCATCCTGCTCGCGGGCATCGTCGTCAACAACGCGATCGTGCTGGTCGACTACACCGGCCAGCTGAAGCAGCGCGGCATGTCGACCGACGAGGCGCTCGCGCTGGCCGGCCAGGTGCGCCTGCGGCCGATCCTCATGACGACGCTGACGACCGTGCTCGGCCTCATCCCCATGGCGATGGGCCTCGGCGACGGCGCCGAGCTGCGCACGCCGATGGCGATCACCGTGATCGCCGGCCTCGGGTTCTCGACCCTGCTGACGCTCGTCGTCATCCCGACCATCTACGCCGGCGTCGACCGCATCTTCGGCGGCGGCGTCGTCGAGCCGCGCGAGCAGGCGCTCGCCCGCGAGCTCGCCGCCGTCACCCCGGCCATGGTCGCCCCCGAGGTCGAGGCCCCCGCCGCGACCGCGCCCGAGGGCTCGGCCCAGCAGCAACCCCCCTCGCCCCCACCGGGTCCAACCTCCAGCGAGTAACCGCCGCGATCGGAGTCTGCCGTGGCCGAGCCCGACGTCCGTGACAACAGCATCGTCCACCTCTCGCTGGTCCGCCCGGTGACGATGCTGATGGTGCTCCTCAGCTTCATCGTCATCGGCGTCGTCGCGCTGGTGAACATCCCGATCGAGCTGATCCCCTCGGGCTTCTCGCCGCCGTTCATGCAGGTCGAGGTGCCGTACGCCAACGCCACCGCGCAGGACATCGAGGACCGCATCACGCGCCCGCTCGAGCAGGCGCTGGCGACCACGCCCGGGCTCGACGAGCTGAGCGCGACCTCGCGGGCCGACCGCGCCAGCATCTCGCTGGTGTTCGAGGGCGACACCGACATGAACGTCGCCTACCGCGAGGTCCGCGACCGGGTGGCCCGCGCGCGCCCCGACCTGCCGACCGACGTCGAGCGCGTGCGCGTGCGCAAGGAGTCGGGCGCCGGCATCCCCGTGGCCTTCTACGGCATCACCTGGGACGAGACGGTCGAGCTCCCGCGCGACCTGCTCGAGAAGCACCTGATCAGGGCCGTCGAGCGCATCGACGGCGTCGGCCTGGTCAACCTGTGGGGCCGCGAGGACCGCGAGATCCGCATCGAGCTCAACCGCCCGCTCGCCGAGGCCGCGGGCGTCAACATCTTCCAGCTGGCGCAGACGCTGACCAAGGCCAACTTCAACCTGGCCAGCGGCAACATCTGGGACCCGGGCGGCAAGTTCGCGGTGCGCTCGCTGGCGACCTACCAGACCGTCGAGCAGCTCGAGCAGACCATCGTCGGCGCCAAGAACCTGCGCCTGAAGGACATCGCCGCGGTCACCTACGACTACCCGGACAGCGAGCGCGTCGACCGCTGGAACGGCCGCCCGTCGATGGTGATGTTCGTGCTGAAGGAGTCGCAGGCCAACACGGTCGAGGTCTGCGAGCGTATCAAGGCGGCCGTGGCCGAGGCCCGGCAGGCGCCGGCGCTGGCGGGCTTCGACATCCAGGACGTGTTCGTGCAGGGCGACGCGATCAAGTTCAGCCTCGACCAGGTGACCAGCTCGGGCCTGCAGGGCGGGGTGCTGGCGATCTTCGTGCTGCTGTTCTTCCTCCGGCGCGTGCGCCTGACCGTGCTGATCGCGGCCTCGATCCCGCTGTCGATCTTCCTGGCCCTGCCGTTCATGTACTTCGCCGGCCAGTCGATCAACCTGGTCTCGCTGCTCGGGCTCATGATCTGCGTGGGCCTCGTGGTCGACAACTCGGTGGTCGTCGCCGAGAACATCGAGCGCTACCGCGAGCGCGGCATGGGGCCGTACGCCTCCGCGCTGCACGGGGCCAGCGAGGTCGCGCTGCCGATCACCCTGGCGACGCTGACGACCATGATCGTGTTCGCCCCGGCCGCGCTGCTGTCGTCGGGTCCGACCCAGTTCTTCATGATCCGCATGGTCACGCCGGTGTGCGTGTCGCTGCTGGCCAGCCTGTTCGTCGCGCTCGTGCTGGTGCCGATGACCAGCGCGGTCGCCTTCAAGGACGCGCGGCCGCTGCTGGCCTCGCGCCCGTGGCTGCGCCCGGTGCTGGCCTTCGACGACGCGTGGAAGCGCTGGATGACGCGGGCCTACGAGGCGACGATGGGCCGGCTCAACCGGCTCTACGGGCGCGTGCTGCGGTCCAGCCTGCGCCGGCGCATGGACGTGGTCGTGCCGTGCCTGCTGATGTTCGCGGCCACGGTCGCGGTGCCGATGGCGAAGGTGCCGTTCTCGTCGGGCGAGAGCATGGGCACGCGGAACTTCTTCGCCTACTACTCGGTGCCCGGCGAGGTGACGCAGGCCGAGGCGGAGTCGTTCTTCCAGAAGATCGAGGGCGCGCTCGACGAGGCCAAGAAGACCTACCCGATCGACGGCCAGTACATCGGCTTCGACGGCTCGTTCGCGCAGGTCCAGGTGTTCTTCAAGCCGCAGCAGCCGGGCGAGAAGCCGTTCAAGGAGACGCGCCAGGCGGTCTACGACCTCATGCCGTCGCCGGCCGGGTGGAGGAAGGAGGCGCGCTTCGGCAACTCGGACGGCGCGCAGGACGACGCGTTCCTGGTCACCCTCTACGGCGACGACCACAGCAGCGTGCAGGACGCCAAGGACGCGCTGGCGGCCGCGCTGGTCAAGCAGCCGGGCGTGGCCGGCCTGTCGAACCGCGGCGCCGACACCATGCGCCGCGACGAGCTGGCGCTGTCGGTCGACCGCACCATGACCGAGCGCTTCGGCGTGTCGGCCGGCACCATCGCCAACACCGTGTCGTACGCGATCCGCGGCCAGCTGCTGCCGCGCTTCCAGAGCCAGACCGAGGACCGCGAGATCAACGTCCGGATCCGCTACCGCAAGGAGGACCGCGAGCAGCTCAGCGAGCTGCTCGAGTTCAAGGTGCTGAGCGAGAAGGGCAAGGTCGTGCCGGTCCGCGTGCTGACCGAGCAGGGCCTGCGCAAGGGCGAGTCGGCGCTGGTGCGCAACGACAAGCGGGTCGCCGCCCTGATCCGCCTCGAGCTCGCCAAGGAGGACCGCATCGCCACCGAGAAGAACCTGCGCGCGTTCCTCCAGGCCTACAAGCTGCCGAGCGGCGTCAGCTTCGACGCCGACCACCGCGCCCGCGAGGCCGACGACCTTCAGCGCGACCTCATCGGCGCGGCCCTGCTGTCGACGGTGTTCATCTTCCTGCTGATGGGCTTCCTGTTCGAGTCGTTCGTGCTGCCGATGAGCGTGCTGCCGTCGATCCCGCTGTCGTTCATCGGCGTGTGGTGGTTCCTGCTGTTCACCGGCTCGCCGATCGACTCGCTGGCGGTCATCGGCATCCTGCTGCTGCTCGGCGTGGTCGTGAACAACGGCATCGTGCTCGTCGACTTCATCAACAGCGCCCGCAACGCGGGGCTGTCGCGCGACGAGGCGATCGTGCAGGCCGGCATGCAGCGCTTCCGGCCGATCATGATGACCGCGCTGACGACCGTCGGCGGCATGATCCCGCTGGCGTTCACCACCCCGACCGGCGAGGGCCTCAACTACGGCCCGTTCGGCAAGACGCTGGTCGGCGGCATGACGACCGCGACGATCCTGACGCTGCTCGTCGTGCCCGTGGCCTACACGTACTTCGACGACCTCCGCGTCGCCGCGGCCGAGTGGCTGCGCCGCATCGTCTGGCGCCGCGGCCGCTGACCTGGCGCGGGGGCGCACGCGGTGGTAGGTTGGCGCTCGCCATGGATCAGCCCCTGCGCCCGGCCAAGCCCGCGACTTACGCCGACCTCGCGGCGCTGCCGGACGACGTCAAGGGCGAGATCATCGACGGCGTGTTGTACACGCAGCCGCGGCCGCGGGCCATCCACGCCAACATCGATTGCTGCGTGGTCGAGGACCTGCGAAGCCCGTTTCAGTGGCGACGCAACGGCGGGCCGGGCGGGTGGTGGATCTTGCCGGAGCCCGGCATCCAGGTCCCGCGTGCGCCGGAGTTCTCGCCGGACGCCGCGGGTTGGCGCTGGGAGCATCTACCGCGGCTACCCGCGGAGGGGACCATCCGAACGATCCCGGACTGGATCTGCGAGGTCCTCTCGCCGAGCAACCGCCGCTACGACCTCGAGGTGAAGCGGAAATTCTACGCTGAACTCGGCGTCGACCACCTCTGGTACATCGATCCGCCGGCGCGGTCGTTGACGGTGAGCCGGCTGCGCGACGGCGACTGGGCCCTCGTCGGCGTATTCGTGGGCGACGCTCGAGTGCGAGCCGCGCCGTTCGACGCGCTCGAGATCGACATGGCGCACTGGTGGTCGACCGATCCGCCGCAGCCGTCCGACTCCTGATCGGCTCAGGCCTCGTTCGGGTCGAGGCCGCTGATGCGGTAGAACTCGCCGCTGGTGATCCACTCGTCGAGGTGCTTGGCGCGCAGGATGGGGAACGGGTGGGTGCGGAACGCCGTGATGAGCACCTTGTAGACCTTATTTAAACTCGACTCGTCGGCCTCCTCGTAGGCGCGGATCTGGCGCATGAACTCGTCCTGGTCCATCTCGTGGAACAGCTTGTTGGCGCCGCCGGCGAACTTCATGAACGTGCGCAGGGCGACCTGCTTGTCCTGCACGCACAGCAGGGCCGCGCGGTCGGCCGAGAGGTGGGACTTGCGCCACCAGTCGTAGAGGGCGAGCTGCAGGCCGACGCCGAAGATCGCTCCGAGGCCGAGGGTGGCCTGGCCGATGACGTCGACCAGCATCGACATGTTCTTGGCCAGCGAGGTGTACAGCGAGTGCTCGCACTTGATGTGCCCGACCTCGTGGGCGATCACGTAGAACTGCTCCTCCTCGCCGAGCAGCTCGATGAGGCCCGAGGTGATGATGATGAACGGCCGGGTGTGCCCGTACGTGTAGGCGTCGGGCGTGGGGTCCATGCTGACGTAGAACTCGGGCTCGGGCACGCCGAGCACCTTGCAGCTCCACTGCAGGTAGCGGAAAAGGCGCGGGAACATCTTGTCGGTGACGCGCACGTTCGAGGCGATGTTCTGCAGGTGGAGCACGCGCTCGAGGCCCCACTCCATCACCTTGGCCATCAGGCGGTCGAAGCCGGGGACCTTTTGCAGGGCCGCGGTCGCGGTGATGTCGAGCGGGTGCATGAAGGCGTCGCGCGGGAGGTCCGGGTAGGTCCGCAGGCGGCGCTGCTTCTTCGGCGGGGACGGGTTGGCGGCGCCGTGGTCGTCGGGGAGGGTCATGGGGCCTCGGGCGGGGTCGGCTCGGGCGAAGCCGGCAGGGCGCGCCGGAGCTCGTCGAGCAGGGCGCGGCGAACGGGCACGGGGATCGCGTGGGCGACGTCGGCGAACGACTGCAGGGTGACCGGCCAGCCCTGCTTCTTCAGGGCGTCGACGGCCTCGCGGGTGGGTGCGTAGCGGACCACCTGGTCGACCTCGCCGTGGAGCGCGACGATCTTCGGGACATGTCCCTTGGGCAAGGTCTTCGGCCACAGCGGCGGGGGCAGCCAGCCGCCGACCGGGACCGCGGCGGCGATCAGCTCGGGGTGGTCGGTGGCGAGCGAGAAGCTCAGCATGCCGCCCTGCGAGAAGCCGGTGACGATCGCCAGGCCCCGCGTCGGCCGCGATTTTAACAATTCGGCGATCATCGCGGCGAGGCGGTCGTTGGCGGCGTCGATGCCGCGCGCGAGGGCCTCGAGGTCGGCGCTGCGGGCCCGGATCGGGAACCACGACCAGCCGCCGTCGGGCAGCGGGTCGAAGGCGCGGGGCACGATCAGGCGGACCGCGACCGGCAGCGCGTCGACCAGATCTTTGAAGTCTTCGGGGGTGTCGCCGCGGCCGTGGATGGCGACGAGCAGCGGCAGCTCGGCGTCGGCGGCGGGAATTTTTTCTTTGGGGGTGCCGGGCGGGACGTGAAGGATCTCGAGGTACTCGACGCCGGCGGCCTTGCGATAGCCGCTGTTGGCGGCGGGCGCGGGCTGCGGCGCGGGGGCTGCGACCTCGGTCGGCGCGGGCGCGGGGGCCCGGGCGGCGACGGGGGCTGGCGCGACCGGGGGCGCCGCGCCGGCCTCGCAGGCGAGGCACGCGAGCAGCGGCCAGAGGAGACGCGTACGGGTCGACATCGGCGGGCAAGGTTGGCACGTCGACGCGGCCCGACGCAACCGGGCGCGAGGTGCGGAGCCGCGAGGCGGCGATGCGTCAAGCCTCGAGGGTCGATGCGTCGTCGGCGAGCGGCGTCGGGTCCGGAAGAGGCGCGGTCAGAGGCGGCTCTCGAGGGTGACGACCTCGGCGGGGTTGGGGGCGTCGAGGAAGGCGTCGGCGTCGGGGTTGTCGCGCAGCCAGCGGTCGAAGAACGCGGTGCTGTAGGACGCGGCGATCTCGCGGCCGACGGCGACGTCGAGGTAGGTGAACATCTCGCCGGGCTTGGTCTGGCGGGTGCCCTCGCCGCAGCCGGCGTCGAACATGGGGACGAGGCCGCAGATGTCGGAGAAGCCCCAGTGGCCGGCGTCGGCGACCGAGATAAGGCGGGCCGGCGGGTTGGCCTGATTAAAATTGTCGACGAGGATGTTGTTGCCGATCTGCAGGATGCTGTTGTCCTCGACGGCGAGGATCCAGGCCAGCGGCACGTGGATGTCGGCCATGTGCGTGTCGGGGGAGAGCGGGCTCTCGAGCGGGGCGGCGATCGGGAAGGCGGCCTTAATTCTCGGGTCGTTCTGGGCGAGGCGACCGGTCGTCAGGGCGCCGAAGCTGTGGCCGAGCGCGCCGACGCGGGCGGGGTCGGCGAGGCCGCGCAGGTCGGCGGGCACGTCGGGGTGGGTCGGGTCGAGCACGGCGTCGAGCACGGCGGTCATGTCGGCGACGCGCACGACCAGGAACTCCTCGCCGACCTGCTCCTGCTGGTCGAACAGGGTGTTGCCGACGTGGTCGGGCGCGGCGACGATGAAGCCGTGGCTGGCGAGGCGCTCGAGCGTGCTGAAGGCCGAGAAGCGCACGCAGTTGTGGCAGTGCGAGAACACGACGAGCGGCCAGGGGCCGGCGCCGGCCGGCGCCGCTTCGAAGGCGGAGCTGGTCTGCAGGCGCGTGCCGATCTGGCCGTGCGGCGAGAGGTCGGCGAGGTAGCCGAGCATCGCGTCGCGGTCGGGGCCCGCGGGCACGAACTCCTCGATCGGGTGGCCCTGCGCGGCGGCGGCGGCGGCGGCGGGGTCCGCGGGGTACCACAGCTCGACCGGCAGGGCGCGGTCGCCGGCCTGCAGGGTGAAGCGGGCGTTGCCGACCGGGTGCGGGCCGGGGGCGTTGTAGTCGACGGCGGCGGCGCCGGTGCTGGTCTCGTCGGCGCCGGTGGTCGGCGCGGTGGTGGTGGCGCCGGTCTGCGACGCATCGGTGGCGGCGGTCGGCGAGGTGGTGGCCTCGCTGGCGGCGGTCGGGGCGTCGCCGGTCGCGTCGTCGGTGGCGCTGGTCGACGGCCCGGCGGTGGTGCTGCCGGTCTCGTCGGACGGGTTCGAGCTGCAGGCGGACAGGAGGGCGACGAGGGCGGCGCGGCGGAGCATGCGGGCTCACTTTAGGGCACGGGCGGGGGCCGACGTCAACGGCGCGGGCTCACGTGTCCGCGGGCGGCGCGGCGGAGGTATGCTCGGCGGGTGCGCGAGGTCCGAGGATGCGTGGTGGTGCTGCTCGTGCTGGCGGGGTGTCCGTCGGGGACGAACACGGCGACGCCTCCGGCGCGCTCGAGAAGTTCGACGCGGTGGCCGGGTTCGCGGCGCTGGCCGACTACGCGGGGCCGCACGCGCGGGTGTCGCGGCTGCAGGCCTCGCAGGTGCGGGTCGACGGGACCATGGATCTGACGGCGGCGAGCGAGCCGAGGCTCGAGGCGGAGTTCGTGGCCGCGGCGCTCGAGGGCGACCCGGCGACGCGGCCGGCCGGTGAGTTCGCGGTCGGGCATTCGATCCGCGTGGGCCTGACGGTCGAGGCGCCGCGCGACGGGCACCGCGGGATGGCGCGGGCGCCCCGCGGGCGGGCGACCGGCGACGAGCGGCTGGTCGAGCCGCCGGCGTGCACGTTCGCGGCGCTGTGGCGGGCGGCGATCGATCAGGGGGCGCCGGACAGCGGCACGGCGACGATCGTGTACGACGCGGACGGCTACCTGTTCACGATCGACGGCGGCGACTTTATCAAAAAGTTCAAGTCCGACTGCTCGCCGGTGGGGGCGAAGCGGGGCAAGAAGAAGTAACGATGCGGGCGCTCGGGGCCGTGCTGGCGGCGGTGACCGCGGGGCAGCCGGTGCACGTCACGGTCGAGTCGGCGCGGCCCGATCGTGCGGTCGAGCTGATCGAGGTGGTGTCCGACGGTGTCGTCGATGACCTCGGGCGACCCGAGGGGATCGACCATCGCGTCGTCTGCGAGGTCCCGTGCGTCCGCGCGGTGGACCCGTCGCGGGCGTTCTACGTGCGCGGCGAGGGGCTGGCGCGCTCGCGGCGCTTCACGCTCGCGGGGTACGGGCAGGATGTCGCGCTGCGGGTTCTACCAGGGCGTCGGGGGCTGTTCATCGGGGGCATCGTCGTCACCCTGGTCGGGGCCCTGACGGTCGGCACCGGGATCGTCGTGACGCTCCGCGAGGGACTGCACGGGCACACGATCGGGCCCGGGGACGAGGTGCTGGCGTCGCCGGACCTGCGCGCCGAGCTGGCGGTGCTGTTCGCGGGGGTCGGCATGCTCGCAGGCGGGGCGGTGATGCTCGGGCTCGGTCGGACGCGCGTGCGCTTGGGACGACGCGGGCTCGGGCTGCTGCGGCCGCTGCGGTTCTGAGCCGCGGTTCACCCGGCGAGGCGGTGGTTGAGATCGACGAGGAAGGTCAGCGGGTCGGCGTCTCGCGGCATGCCGTAGGCGCGGCGGACGGCGGCGTCGAGGTCGGCGTGCAGCGATTTTAGTGGGTGGGCGTCGAGGTCGGCGATGCTGCGGTAGAGCGGGCGCAGGCCGCTGTTGCGGGCGCGGGCGAGGTCGCGGCGCTGGAGACGGAGCCTCTCGGCGGCGGCGGCGACGGCGGCGACGGCGTCGGGGCCGGGGTCCTGCGGCCAGGGGAAGCTATTGAAGACGGTGTTCGAGGTGTAGCGGGGGTCGACCTTGAGGCCGGAGCAGCGGGCGGTGAACCACAGCCAGTGGAGGTCGGACTGGAGGACGCCGAACGAGTAGTCGTCGCTGAAGCTGAACACCTGGATGGCGTCGCCGGGGCGGATCGTCGCGGGGATGAACTCGAAGATCGGGCGGCGGGTGACGCGGCTGCAGGCGATGTAGCGGGGGATGCGGGCGAGGGTCGCGAGCATGTCCTCGCGGCGGAACGCGGGCAGCCACCAGCGGCCCAGGAACTGGCGGTGGTGGCTGTTGCGGCGGGCGCCGGCGGCGGCGCGCGTGGCCTCGGCGTTGCGCTCGGACTCGCGGGCGGCGGCGCGATCGCGGGTCGGCAGCACGTGGGCCTCGACGTGGGCGAACGGGCGGGCGTAGCGGCGGGCGGCCGCGAGGTCGCGGTCGGCGAAGTCGATGATGAGGCGAGACGGCGCGCTCTCGGGGTGGTCGAGCAGGTCGTCGCCGATGAGGTAGGGGAACAGGACCTCGGCGCTGGACGGGTCGTCGCGGCGCCACTCGTCGGCGAGGACGGCGTCGACGAGCAGGCCGCGGTGGCCCGGGGTCTGGCCCTGGAAGCAGCGCTTGACGCTCGTGTTGCGCGCGAGGTCGCGGGCGGCGGTGGTGTCGGGGCCGGGGGCGAGGTTGGCGTGGATGCGCGGGAGCTCGTGGCGGACGAGGTCGCGGGTGTAGAGCACCGGCGGGGTGTCGGCGGTCGGGTGCTTGATCCAATTGACGATCGAGACGTGCACGTCGGCGTCGCCGGGCCAGGGCATGCTCGAGACGGCTTCGGTGATGCTGCCGGTGCGCACGATGTGGTCGAGGCCGCCGCGGCGCGAGTCGTTCTCGCGGATGGTGTTGGTGCCGACCAGGCCGGCGCGGCCGCCGGGCGCGAGGGCGTCGTGGGCGCGGCGGAACCAGTAGACGCAGTAGTCGGCGCGGCCGGGGATGTCGGGGTAACGCGCGCGCAGGCGAGCCATCGTCGCGGGGCCGAGGACTTGTCGGGCCTTGTTCTTGGCCTGGAACGGCGGGTTGCCGACGATCGCGTCGGCGCGGGGCCAGGCGCAGAACAGCGCGTCGGCGGCGACGATCGTGGGCGTCAGATCGGCGAGAGGGCGGCCGTCTCGCTCGGCGGCGAGGGTGAGCACGCGGCGGGCGAGGGCGACGGCCTCGGGGTCGATGTCGATGCCGAGGCACTGGTGCGGGCCGACGGCGGGGGTGATGGTGCAGGCGTGCTCGTCGCGGAGGCGGGTGAGGATGCGGCGCTCGAGGGCGACGAGCTCGCGGTAGGCGACGTACAGGAAATTGCCGGTGCCGCAGGCGGGGTCGAGCACGCGGTAGCGCAGCAGGTCGGCGTGCAGCGCGAGCAGGTCATCGGCGGTGGTGGCGGCGGTGATGCGGGAGATCCACGGGCGGACGATCGTCGGCCCGATGACGCGCTGGATCTCCGGCTCGGCCGTGAAGTGCGCCCCGCGGGCGTGGCGCGCGGGGGCGGCGAGGCTGGCCTCGAACAGCGCGCCGACGATGAACGGGTCGACGCGCGACCAGTCGGCGGAGGGGCTGTCTGCGGGGACAGCTATTTTGATCTTTTTAATTTCAATTTTAAAACTGTCCGTGGGGACAGGTGCGGCCCGGGGAGCGGGGCTGTCCTCGGGGGCAGGTGCGGTCCGGGGAGCGGGGCTGTCCGCGGGGGCAGGTGCGGCCCGGGGAGCGGGGCTGTCCGCGGGGACAGGTGCGGCCCGGGGAGCGGGGCTGTCCGCGGGGGCAGCCGTTCTATTTTTTCCAATCTTAAAACTGTCCGCGGGGACAGGTGCGGTCATGGGCTCACGGTCACGTCGGGCATGCCGAGCACGCCCTGGTTGCCGGGGCCGAGGCCGACGGCGCGGAGCTCCTCGGCGAGGGGCTGGAGGTCGCGGGCGAGCTCGATGCGGGCGCGGGTGGCGGCGGGGGACTCGCTGTTGTCGGGGTCGTCGCCCATGAGCTGCTCCAGCAGGCCCTTGTCCTTGGGGTAGACGCGGAGCTCGATGTCGCTGCCCTCGGGCAGGCCGGCGGCCTCGCGGGCGAGGCGGAGGGCCACCGGCCAGCCGCCGAGTTCGTCGACGAGGCCGAGGTTCTTGGCGTCCTCGCCGGACCAGATGCGGCCCTTGGCGATCTCCTGGACCCTGGCGAGGGGCAGGCCGCGGCCGGCGGCGACCTTGCCGGTGAAGTCGGCGTAGACGCGGTCGAGCCAGGCCTGGAAGCGGGCCCAGCCGTGGCTCGAGTAGTCGTCGAGGTCGGAGAACATGTCGGCGTTGGCGCCGGTCTTGATGGTGTCGTGGGTGACGCCGATCTTTTCGAACAGCTTGCGGGTCAGCATCTTGCCGCCGAGCACGCCGATGGAGCCGGTGATCGTGCCGGGCTGGGCGACGATCTTGGCCGCGTCCATGGCCACGAAGTAGCCGCCCGAGCCGGCCACGTTGCCCATGCTGACGATGACGGGCTTGCCGAGCTGCTTGGCGCGCACGGTCTCGCGCCAGATGGTGTCGCTGGCGACGTAGGACCCGCCGGGGCTGTCGACGCGGAAGACGATGGCCTTGACCTCGGGGTCGTCGATGGCCTCGCGCAGGGCGCCGGCGACGGTCTTCGAGCCCATGGTGGTGCTGCCGCCGAACAGCGGGTCGAAGCTGTTGCTGCCGCGGGTGACCGGGCCGACGCCGTAGACGACGGCGATGCGGGGGCCGCGGGTGTGCGGGCGGCCGGCGCGGGCGAGGTACTTGTCGGCGTACAGCAGCTCGGCGCCGGCGCCGGCGCGCTCGCGGACGGCGGCGTAGACCTCGTCGCGGTAGCCGAGCCTGTCGACGAGCTTCTCGGTGGCCGCCTCGGGGCCGAGGAACGGGCCGCGGTCGATCAGCGCCGACACGGCGGACGGCTCGAGCTGGCGGCCCTCGGCGACGCCGCGGACCAACTGGCCGTGCATCGACTGCAGCACGGCGCCGAGCGCCTCGCGGTGGGCGGGGGTGTAGGCCCGCTCGGTGTAGGTGTTGAGGGCGTTCTTGTACTCGTGGCGGTGGTCCATGCGGACCGTGACGTCGAGCAGGTCGAAGGTGCCGCGCAGGAAGCGGGTCTCGGACATGAAGCCGCCGAGGCCGACGTCGCCGGAGGGCTGCAGCCAGATCTCGTCGAAGGCGGTGGCAAGGTAGTAGCCCTGGTTGCCGGTGTTGAACTCGCCGAAGGTCTCGGCGAAGGCCACGGTGAACTTGCCCGAGGCGCGGAAGGCGGCGACGGCGTCGCGCAGCTCCTGGGTGGCGGCCATGCCGGAGCCGCCGCCGCCGACGCGGGCGACGAGGCCGACCACGCGGTCGTCGGAGGTCGCGCGCTCGAGGGTGGCGACGACGTCGGCGAGGGTCGCGTCGCCGCCGCCGAGCAGCCTGGCGATCGGGTCGGCGTTGGCCTCGGCGAAGCTGCGCTCGAGGTCGAGCTCGAGGATCGTCCGCGCGGGCACGCCGGGGCCGCCGCAGGCGCAGCGGGCCAGGCCGACGACGAGCATCAGCGTGAAGATCGCGGTGGTGACGCCGCCGATGACCGTGAGGAAGGACTTGAAGCGGCTGCGACGGGGCGGCTGATTCATGGCGTGGTCTCGTCGTCGCCGGCGGCGGGCGCGGGCTCGCCGTCGGCGGCTGGGCGTGAGACCACGGCGCCTTCGCGGAGGGTTTCACCGAGGGCCTTGGCCCAGCCCTCGAGGTCGCCGAGGGTGCTTTCGAGCGTGGGCTTGGACAGGGCGAGGCCGGCCATGATGTCGCGCAGCATCTCCTTGGCGCGGCGCAGGCGGCTCTTGACGGTGCCCGACGGGATCTCGAGCACGGTCGCGACCTCGGTGGCCGACATGTTCTCCCAGTAGTGCAGCTCGAGGGCGATCTGGAGGTCGGCGGGCAGGCGGCGCAGGGCCTCGTGGAGGACCTTCTGCTCCATGTGCTTGGCGACCACGACCGACGGCGAGGGGTCGAGGTCGTAGAAGCTGCGCGACTCGAGGTCGACCTGGGAGTCGAACTTGCGGCGGCGGCGGTAGTGCGCGAGCAGCTCGAGGCGAGCGACGCCGAACAGGTAGGTGCGGAACGACGAGGCGCCGCGGAAGCGGTCGCGGGTCTCGACGCAGGCGAGCAGCGTGCGCTGCATGACCTCGTCGGTGTCGTCGCCGACCTTGTTGCGGAGGAAGCGGTGGATGCTCTCGAAGTGGCGGTCGAAGAGCTGGCTACCGGCCTGCAGGTCGCCGCTGCGCCAGGCCTCGAGGAGGTCGAAGTCGTCGGCCATCGACCGCGACGCTAACACAGGGGTGCGGGGACGGGTCGGGCGAGCGGGCGGGAAGTCGCGTCAGGCCCGTGAGGCCGGGCGCCGGCGATCTCGCGGGGTTCGGCGGCGGCGGACGAGGGGCCCGGGGAGGTCACGGCGCCAGCACGGCGGCGAGGCGGCGGGGATCGCGGGCGCCCTGGGCGGTGAGGGCGGCGGAGGCGGCGGGGTCGCCGAGGCGGAGGCGGGCGACCGCGAGGTGGATGCCGAGCTGGGCCGCCTCGAAGGCGTGGGCGGCGGAGTGCAGCAGGCGGGCGGCGGCGGGCGAGGCGTAGGCGGTCTGGAGGTCGGGGTCGCTGGCGCCGGCGCGGACGAGGTCGGCGTGGCCGCGGCCGCCGGTGGCCTGGAGGTCGTCGGCGGCGCGCAGGGCGGCGCGGCGGAGCGAGCCGTCGCGCGGGCTGCCACGCAGGGCCGCGAGGGCGCAGCGGGCGCGGATGTCGAGGGCGCTGAGCAGGAAGGCCGGGGTCTGCAGGTGGCCGCTGCGCATGAACGCGGGGGACTCGTCGAGCACGGCCTGCCAGGCGCGCGCGGGCTCGCCGGCGTAGAGGAGGACGGCGGTGCGGGCCTCGGCGATCTGCAGGTGCTGCAGGTGGTAGCCGGCGGCCGGCGGGTAGGGCCAGGCGGCCTCGGCGGCGGCGAGCTCGCGGCGGGCGGCCTCGACGTCGTTCGCGGCGAGCAGGTTCCACACCGCGAGCGCGTGCAGCCACACGCGGGCGCAGCGGTCGTCGCGGTCGGTGGCGAGGCCGAGGAGGCCGGGCAGGCGGGCCTGCACGGTGGTCCAGCGGCCGAGCTGGTGGAGCGCGCGCAGGCCCTGGAGGTGGGCGACCCACAGCGTCCACGGCAGGCCGTGGTCGTCGTCGACGGTGCGGGCCTCGGCGCGGGCGAGGGCCATCAGCCAGTCGCCGGCGAGGCTGGCGGCGGAGCCCTCGACGAGGTCGGCGAGCGCGGCGATCGAGGCGTCGCCGAGGCGCTGGGCCAGGCGGCGGGCCTCCTGGAGGGCGACCTCCATGCGCGTGCGGCCGCCGGGGCCGAGGTGGGCGGCGAGGCCGGCGTCGACCACGAGGGCGCGGGCGACCCGCCGGGGCTCACCTGTCTGAAGGGCCAGGAGGAGGTGCTGCGCCTGCACGTCGGCGGCGGCCACCGGCTCGCAGGCGAGGTCGCCGATGGCGGCGGCCCACAGCAGGTCGACGCGGGCGAGCTCGGCCTCGGGCACGCTGGCGGCGGCGCGCTCGGTCCAGGCGGTGCCGCGCACGGCCATCTGCCCGCGGCGCCACAGCGCGGCCAGGCGGGCGCCCACGGTCGCGGCGGGCGGGCTCAGGCCGACGGCGGCGAAGCCGGCGGCGAGGGCGGCCTTGCCGGCCTCGCGGTGGCCGGCGGTGAGGAGGAGGGCGGAGGCGAAGGCGGTGAGGCGGACGGCGGGCGGGTTCCAGCGGCCGGGGTGTTCTTCGGTGCCTGTCCTCGCGGCCAGGTAGGCCTCGGCGGCGGCGGCGGAGCGGCCGGAGCGGGCGAGCGCGTCGGCGCGGTGGAGGTGGAACTCGGAGGCGGAGCTGGGCGACGACGAGAGGTCGGCGGCGAGGGCGTAGAGGCTGGCGGCGCGGTCCCACAGGCGCTTCTCGAAGGCGGAGGCGGCCGCGTTGGCGGCGTGCTGGCGGGCGCGCAGGAGGTCGCCGGCGCCGCGGTGGAGGCGGACCAGCAGGAGCGGGTCGCAGGTCGGCTCGCAGGCCTCGAGCGCGGCGGCGAGGTCCTGGTGGAGCTGGCGCAGGCCGGGGCCGTCGAGGTGGGTCAGCACGATCTCGCGGGCGCGGTCGTGGTAGGCGTCGAGGCGGTCGCCGTCGGCGGCGGACAGCGAGCGCAGGAGGCCGAGCGCGAGCAGTTGTTGGACGGCGGCGTGGCCGTCCTGCTCGACGCCGGCGGCCTTCAGCGCGAAGGTCTCGGCGATCGGCTGGCCGGCGACGGCGACGACCTCGAGCAGGCGGCGCGGGGCGGCGGCGAGGCGGGCCATGCGGATCTCGAGCAGCTCGTCGAGGGTCAGCTCGGGCGAGGCGCCGGGGCCGTGGGCGACGAACCGGGCGAGGTCGTGGAGGAACTGCGGGCTGCCCTGGGCCTCGTTGGCGAGCTTGCGCAGGCGGGCGGGCGCGGTGTCCTGGCCGAGCACGGCCTCGGCCAGGCGCAGCGCCTCGCTGGCGTCGAGCGGCGAGAGCTCGACCACGCGGACGTCGAGGCCCTGCGTGTCGGACATGGTCGACAGCGCGTGCAGGGCGGGGCTGGTCGCGCTGTCCTCGCTGCGGTAGCTGGCGATCAGCAGCAGCGGCGGCGAGTCGGGCGGGCGGACGATGCGCTGCAGGGCGTAGGCGCTGCCGGGGTCGCCCCACTGGAAGTCGTCGATCCACAGCACGGCGGGGCGCGGGCTCGAGAGGCGGGAGAACAGCTCGCGCAGGGCGATGAAGGCGGCGCGGTCGAGCTCGCCGCCGCGGCGGGCGAGCTCGGCGACCGGGTCGTCGGTCGGGTGCAGCACCGGGAACAGCGGCGCGAGGCTGGCGATGGTCGGGGCGAGCTCGGGGCGCGGGCGCTGGCGCAGGTGGCGGGCGAGCGCGTCGATCAGGCTGTCGAGGGCCTTCAGCGGCACGCTGTCGCGCTCGTAGCAGCGGGCGCGCAGGACCACGGCGGTGCTCTTCAGCTCGTCGGTGACGTGGCGGACCAGCGCCGACTTGCCGATGCCGGCCCGCCCGCGCGCGAGCACGACGACGGGCTGGCCGGTGGTGCACACGGCGGCGTAGGCGTCGCGCAGGGCCTGGACCGCGGGCTCGCGGCCGACGAACCGGCGCGCGCCGACGTGGGTGGCGGCGGGCGAGAGGTAGGCGCCGCGGCCGAGGCTGACCTCGAGGCCGGGCGCGTGCAGGCGGGCCAGCACGTCGGCGCCGGACGGGCGCTGCTTGGGGTCGGGGCTGAGCAGCTGCATGCACAGCGCGTCGAGGTCCTCGGGCGCGCCGGCGACGAGCGTGCGGGGGGCGGGCGGGGGCCCCTGCTGCTTGCGCTCCATCATGCGCGGCAGCGACTCGCCGTGGAACGGGATCTGGCCGGTGAGGGCCATGTAGAGCGTGGCGCCGACCGAGTACCAGTCGCAGGCGGCGTCGCGGGGGCCGCCGATGGCCTGCTCCGGGGCCATGTACGCCGGGGTGCCGACGACCATGCTGCCGGCGGTCGACTCGTAGCTGCCGCCGACCGACTGCTCGCCGACGAACCCGAAGTCCATGAGCACGACGCGGCCGTGCGGCGTGACCATCACGTTGGTGGGCTTGATGTCGCGGTGGAGCTTGTGGGCCTGGTGGAGGGCGTGCACGCCCTCGGCGAGCTGGTGGAACACGCCGCGCAGGCGGGCGAAGTCGGCGACGGGGGTCGGCGGCAGGCCGGTGCGCGGCAGGGCGACCGGGGTCTCCTCGGGCAGGGGTCCCTCGGGCTCGCTGCCCCACAGGTACTTCAGCAGCGCGGAGCCGCGGACCAGCTCCATGGTGAAGAAGAACTGGTGCTCGTCGCGGCCGAGCTCGTAGAGGGCGACGAGGTTGGGGTGGTTGATGCGGGACAGGGCGCGGAACTCCCGCTTGAACAGCGAGAGGGCGCGCGGGCTCTGGCCGCGCAGGGTCTTCAGGGCGACCTGCTCGCCGCGCTTGGGGTCGAAGACCTCGTAGACGAGGCCCATCGCCCCCGAGCCGAGCAGGCGGACGATCTCGTAGCGGTCGATGGTGACGGGCTGGCGCGGCTGCCCGAACACCGTAGCCCGCATCAACGCACGCAGTCTGTCCGCTTCGAGGTCGGCCACGGCGGCCGCCAGGGTACCACGGGCGCCGTGCCCGGGCGTTCGGACCCGCGGGGGGCCGAGGTCGCCTCCGCCGCCGCCTGGGCGCTGGCGAACGGGGTTTCGAGGCCCCGTCAAACCGCCGTGGGCGCCGCTCGCACCTCCGGGGATCTGCGGCTATCGCCGCGGGGCGTCGGCGTGGTATCGGCTGGGATCGGGAGAGAGTGTCATGCGACCTGGATTGCAGATCACCCTGAGCACGCTCGTCGCGGTCGGCCTGGTGACGGCCTGCGGCGGCGAGGACGGGCGCGACGACGCGTCGAACGCGATGCCGACGGTGCCGTCGACGATGTCGGCGGGCACCGGCACGCTCACGCAGGTCACCGACGTCGGCGACTCGACCGGCGAGGACGCGCCGACCTCGGGCATGACCGTCGGCAGCGCGTCGCTGTCGGGCACGACCACCGACCCGGCGACGAGCGACCCGATGGGCGGGAGCCTGGTGATCGAGCCGGCGATGTCGACGGTGATCCTCGAGAACGGGGTGGCGCCGCCGCAGCAGCTCACCGCGCTCGTCGACGGCCAGCCGGTGGCCGCCAACTGGTCGAACGAGGCGACGTTCCTCGGCATGGTCGACGACGCCGGCCTGGTGTCGGTGACCGCCGACTACGGCGGCAAGATCTACGTCGAGGCCGAGTACGACGGCCTGAAGGCCAACGCCGTCGTCGACGTGCTGCTCAAGAAAGAGCTGGTGCTCGGCGACTTCCCGCCCGGCGACAAGCTGCTGCTCGACGGCGCGGTCAACCCCGACCCGGCGGCGGTCCTCGCCTACCCGTACGACGCCATGGTGTACCCCAAGGGCCTGCCCGCGCCCGAGGTCATGTGGAACGGCACGGCGCCCGGCGACAAGTACCTCATGCACATCAAGGGGCCGCTCATCGACCTCAAGATCTACACGCTGGCCGAGCCGCCCTCGCGCTTCACGCCCGACCAGCCGACCTGGGACCAGCTGGCCGAGACGGTCTCCGGCGGCGACGTCAACATGCGCCTGCACCGGCTGTCGGCCGGCGTGCCGACGGTGGTCGCCGACGACACGTGGACCATCTCGTCGCAGCCGCTGATCGGCTCGGTGTACTACTGGGCCAACAGCCTCGGCCGGGTGCTGCGCATCAACCCCGGCGCGCTGGCGCCGGAGGACTTCCTGCTGGCCGGCGGCCAGGACGGCTGCAGCACCTGCCACTCGGTGTCGGCCAACGGGCACACGCTGATCCTCGGCGGCGACATCCAGGTGTCGAACTGGGACCTCGTGAGCAACGCGCCGAAGTTCGACTCGACGACCGTCGGCAAGCCGATCCGCGACTGGGCGATGGCGGCGATCTCGGCCGACGGCGCGGTCGTCGTCGAGAACGGCGAGGCCATGCTGCCCGGCCCGCCCGGCGCCCACGACGGCATGTGGGACGCGGCCACCGGCGCCAAGATCCCGAGCGCGCTCGACGGCGTGCTGCTCAACATGCCGGCGTTCTCGGCCAACAACAAGAAGCTGGTGTACGTCAACCACTCGAACCTGGCGCTGTCGGTCTACGACTACGACCAGGCGCTGAAGCAGGTCACCAACCCGCTCGAGCTGATCCCGCCCGGCGCCGACCCGGCGCTCAACGGCATCACCTTCCCCTCGGCCATGCCCGACGGCTCGTGGGCGGTCTACCACCGCGGCTCGTACCCGGCGTGCCTCGACACCCGCAACGGGCCCGGCCACCTGTACCTGGCCAGCCTGACCGAGCCGGGCGTCGAGATCCGCCTCGCCAACGCGGAGGGCGACGTCTACCCGTTCGCCGCCGGCGACCGCGACCGCCACTGGAACTACGAGCCGACGTTCGCGCCGCGCACCTCGGGCGGCTACGCGTGGGCGGTGTTCACCTCGCGCCGCACCTACGGCAACAAGCTGACCGGCGACCAGACGGTCGTGAAGCAGCTGTGGATGATGGCCATCGACGAGAACCCGCAGCCCGGCGTCGACCCGTCGCACCCGCCGATCTGGATGCCGGGGCAGGACCCCAACACGCTCAACATGCGCGGGTTCTGGGCCCTCAACAAGGACGACCCGGGCGGCTGATCGCCGCTCGCCGCCTCACACGGACAGGCCGGCCGCGCGCGCGAGCCCGGCGAGGCGCTCGCCCGCGGCGGCGAGGTCCTCGCGGGTCTTGATCGGCAGGAAGCGCGCGCGGTCGACGAGCAGGTAGGCGGTGTCGACGTGCTCGCTGAGCTGGCCGATCAGCTGCTCGAACTGGACGATGTCGCGGCAGGAGCCGTCGGGCCACTCGAGCGCGCGGCGGACCGGGAACCACTGCAGCGGGTGCTCGCCGCGCAGCGCGTCGACGGCGATCCACAGGGTGTTGGTGTTGAAGTGCGGGTAGTCGGCGAGGTCGGTGCCCGCGGGCAGGCGGAAGCCCTCGAGGATCTGCGGCTTGCCGGCGACGGTGGCCACGCAGCCGCCGGCGTCGCCGGGCTCGCGCAGCACGACCTCGACGCTCATGGCGGCGCCGCCGTCGACCGCCGCGAGGTGGGCGCCGAGCACGACCGGGTCGAGGGTGGCGCCGAGGTTGTCGACGTTGGACACCAGCACGTGCCGCACGCCGCGGGCGGCCAGGGCCTCGAGGACGCCGCTGTCGCGGACGCGGCGCAGGGTGTCGCCGTGGCCGGGCGCGGCGTAGAGGTGGCTGTCGGCGAGCTCGTCGGCGTCGGGCAGCGCGGGCAGGGGGGTGCCGTCGGGCAGCACGCGCGGGAGGATCGACTGCGAGAACTCGAGGCGGTCGGCGACCGGGATGCCGGCCCAGTCGATGGCGGCGAGGTGCTCGCGGGTCGCCGCCGCGGTGGCGAAGCTGTGCATGAGCACGACCGGCACGCCGACGCGGCGCAGGCCCGCGAGCTTGACCGCGAGGAACGACAGGTCGTCGCGCCCGGGCACGACCGGGACCACGCCCTTGACGACGCCGCCGAAGCGGGTGGCCATGCCGCCGTTGAGCACGAGGGCGGCGACCTCGCCGGCGGCGATGGCCGCGGCGCCGCGACGGCGCAGGACGGCGCGGTCCTCGACCGCGAGCTCGTCGACGGCGGTGCAGTGCTCGGCGTCCAGCGGAGCTGGCGCTCGGGACAGGCGCGAGCGCTCGGGGCTCAGCTCGCCGCGCGCGAGGGCTGCGCGCAGCTCGGCGAACAGGGTGGCGTCGAAGGCGGCGTCGGCGACGGACGGACGGAGCACGCCGGCAGGATAGCAGGCGCCGGCGGCCCGTCAGCCGCCGCCGGCCGCGCGGTCTTTTCCGGCGACCCCGGCCTTGCTAACGTGGCCGCCGCGCCGGTCGGGCTCCCCGACGCCGGGCCGAGAGAGGGCGTGTCGCCGTGAGCGCAGTGTTCGAACGAGTCCTGGTCCCCATCGAGTTCGCGCCGGTCGAGGAGGGCGAGCTCGCCGTGGAGCGGGCAGTAAGACTCGGCGAGGAGGCGTGGGTCACCGTGTGCGCGTGGACGGTCCGCGCGCTCGAGCTGGCGGCGCGGCTCGGCGCCGGCGGCGAGCTCGTGCTCGTGCACGCGATGCCCGACGTGTCGCGCTTCGCCAGCCGGCTGACGCCCGGCGGCCTGAAGGACCTCGAGCAGGCGGCGGTGCACCACGCGACCGGCGCGCTCGCGGCGATCGCCCGGCGCCACTGCCCCGGGGTGTCGCTGCGCTGCGTGGTCGAGGTCGGGCGGGCGCTCGACGTCATCCTCGCGGCCGCCGGCGAGCACGCGGTCGACGCCATCGTGCTGGCGGCCAGCGCCCGCACCGGGGTCAGCCGGGCGTTCCTCGGCAGCACCGCCGACAAGGTGATCCGCCAGGCGATGTGCCCGGTGGTCGTCATCCCGTCGGTCCTGCACGAGTGACTCAGATCCAGCGGTTGTCGCGCAGCCAGGCGACGGTGTGCTCGAGGCCGGCGGCGAGCGGGTAGCGCGGCCGGTAGCCGAGCTCGTGCGCGGCCTTGCTGCTGTCGCACCACCAGCCGGGCGAGAGGCTGCCGCGGGCCTTGTCGAGCGAGAGCGCGGGCGCCTGGCCGCGCAGCTGGCCGATCCACTGGTTGACCGCGCCGAGGGCCAGCACCGCCGACCTGGGGAAGCGCACCGCCAGCGCGCGCTTGCCGAGCGCGGCCGCGGCGGCGCGGCCGAAGCTGGTGACGGTGTGGCGCTCGCCGTCGGTGAAGTAGTAGATGCCCTGGCCCGCGGGGTGGTCGGGCGCGTCGGGCACGTGGTCGTGGGGGGCGCCGTGGCCGGCGAGCACGTGGTCGCCGGGGCCCCGCGGCAGCGGGGTGCCGCGCTCGCCGGCGAGGATGATGCCGTCGACGAGGTCGAGCGCGTGGATCGCCGACAGCCACGCGGGGCGGCCGAGCCCGGGCTGGGCGATGAGGCCGGCGCCGGCCGACTTGATCATCTGCAGGACGTCGGTGTCGCGCGGGCCGTAGACCAGCGGCGGGCGCACGATCACGGCCTCGAGCGCGCCGGTCTGCGCGTGGGCCCAGGCGATGCGCTCCCCGCCGAGCTTGCTGTCGCCGTAGCGGGTGTAGCCGGGCGCGTGGGCGTGGTGCTCGCGGCGGGCCACGTCGGCGTGCGACGGGCCGGCGGCCATCAGCGACGACACGTAGACCACGCGCCGCGGGCTGCCGGCCTGCACGGCGGCGGCGAACACGTTGCCGGTGCCCTCGGTGTTGGCGCGCTCGAACTCGGCGCGGCCGAACGCGGAGGTCAGGCCGGCCACGTGATAGACGACGTCGACGCCGGCCATGACCGCGGCCATGGCGTCGACGTCGTCGAGGGACGCGTGCACCACCGCGGCGCCGCTGCCCTCGAGGTGGTCGAGCCGCGAGGTCTTGCGGACCATGGCGCGGACGGCGGCGCCGCGCGCCTGCAGGCTGGCGACCAGGTGGCTGCCGATGAAACCGCTGGCGCCGGTGACGAGGACGGTGGTCACGGCGGCAGGGGATAGCCGAGGGGCCCGCCGCCGTGCAAGGGCGTGAGGCCCCGGCGTGCATCGGCGTGCGCACGCGCGGTGGGGCCTTCGGGACCCCACGCCGCGATCGGGCCGTGCGACCCGCAGGGCCGCGAAATTCGGCGGATCAGGGCTTGTGCACGGGCGGCTTGAACGAGCGTACAAAAAAGCGGGCCGACGCGAATTTCCGTGACAGGCGCGCTGGTTTCGCTGTAACTACGCCTGACTTTCAGGCCCGGAGGGCCGTGCATGGGCCGCGAAGCCGAATCCAGCCTGGCCGACTTCTACTTCTCGGATAGCGACGATCCGCTGGTCCCTCCGGAGGCGTTCACCCGCTGGACGGAGGACGGCGCGTGGGCGATGTCCCTGTACGAGCCGCAGATGCTCGGCGCGGTGCGCCCGCGCATGGAGATCTCGCGGGCCGGCGTCACCAGCAAGGTCGTCAACCTCTCGTCGTACAACTACCTCGGGCTGGCGACCCACCCGGAGGTGGTCGAGGCGGCCCAGAAGGCGCTGCGGGACTACGGCACCGGCGCGTGCGGCTCGCCGCTGCTGTCGGGCATGAGCGACCTGCACCGCGAGCTCGAGCACAAGCTGGCGGCCTTCACCGGGCGCGAGGACTGCATCCTCTTCAACAGCGGCTTCGCCGGCGGCATGGGCACGCTGACCGGGCTGCTGCGCAAGGGCGACGTCGCCGTCCTCGACGCCAAGAGCCACCTGTGCTCGATCGACGGCGTCAAGCTGTCGAAGGCCCGGCTGGTGTTCTTCGACCACAACGACCCCGACTCGCTCGACCAGGCGCTGCAGGACAGCGAGGGCGCGCGCCGGCTGGTCGTGCTCGAGGGCGTGTACTCGATGGACGGCGACACCGCCGACCTGCCGCGCCTGCTGCCGGTGGCCGAGAAGCACGGCGTCGGCGTGTTCATCGACGAGGCCCACTCGATCCTCTGCTACGGCGCGCACGGGCGCGGGGTGGTCGAGCACTTCGGCGCGGAGCAGCGGGTCGCGCTGCAGTTCGCGACCTTCAGCAAGGCGTTCGCGGGCGCCGGCAGCTTCACGGTCGGGCCCAAGAAGCTGCTGCAGTACATCCGCTACTACATCAACCCGTACGGCTTCAGCTGCGCGCTGCCGCCGGCGGTGGTCGCGGGCGTGTCGAAGGCGCTCGACGTGGCGACCCGCGACAACAGCCTGCGCGAGCAGCTGTGGGCCAACACCCGCTACTTCCGCGAGGGCGCGCTGAGGATCGGCCTCAATTTGGGCGAGAGCACCAGCCAGGTCGTGCCGATCATCATCGGCTCGGACCGGCGGCGGCTGTACGAGCTCACGCGCGAGCTGCACGCGAAGGGGCTGTTCCTGGCGCCGGTCGACTACCCGTCGGTGCCGGAGGACGGGCTGCGCTTCCGCGTGGCGATCACGGCGGCCCACACGCGAGAGGACCTCGATCTCGCGCTGAAGATCCTCGAGGACTCCGTCGTTCGTACCGCGACCCCCGCATGACCATCGTCTTCATGTTCCCCGGGCAGAGCTCCCGGTACCCCGGAATGCTGGACAAGCTGGCGCGCCTCCACCCGTGCGCCGACGCCGTGCTCGCGCAGGCCGAGGAGGCGCTCGGGCGCGACCTGCGGGCCCACTACCGCGACGACAACCCGGGGGCGTTCGAGCGCAACGTCGACGTGCAGATCGGCGTGTTCGTCGCCAACCACATGATGCTGGCGGCCCTGCAGGGCGAGGGCATCGACGCCGACGTGTCGCTCGGCCTCAGCCTCGGCGAGTACAACCACCTCGTGCACATCGGCGCGCTGGCGTTCACCGACGCGCTGCGCCTGGTGCGGGCCCGCGGCGAGGCCTACGACGTCGGGCCGCGCGGGTGGATGGCCTCGATCCAGCCGATCGACCTCGAGGCGCTCGAGGAGGCGGTCGACACCATCCGCGGGCGCGGGCTCGGCTCGCTCGAGATCGTCAACTTGAACTCGCCGCGGCAGCACGTGATCTCGGGCGTGCAGGCGGCGGTCGAGGCGGCGGTCGAGCTGCTCGAGGACGGCTACTACGTGATCCCCACGGTCATCGAGAAGCAGGTGCCGATGCACTCGTCGCTGTTCGTGAGCGTGGGCGAGGCCATGCTGCCACACCTCAAGGGGGCGGCGTTCTGCGCGCCGCGCAAGCAGTACCTGCCGAACCGCCTGGGCGCGCCGCTGCCCGAGCCGGGCCACGCCGACTTCGTGCGCCTGCTGGCCGAGCACGTGCACACGCCGGTGCTGTGGCGCAAGTCGATCGACCACGTGCTCGCGCAGCACCCGGGCGCGGTGTTCGTCGAGGTCGGCCCGCGCCAGGTCTTGATAAATCTGCTCGACCGCAAGTGGATCTCGCAGGTCAAGCACGCGACCGACAGCCGCGAGGACACGGCCCGGCAGTTCGCCGACGTGGTCGCCGCGCTGCGCCCGTTGATGTCTCCGCCTCACGGCCCTCCGGGCCTGAATGGGGCCGCACGACCCGCCGCGGACGCGGCCGAGGAGGAGGCCCGCGAATGGCCGACGGCCTGAGTGGGTCCGACGGCTTCGACCCGGCCGAGGATGTCCCGCGAGTCGTGAAGGCGGGGCGCCGGCAGGCCGTGTTCGTGCCGGCCGCCGACAGCGAGCGGGTGAGCTGGGGCCGCGCGGCGCTCGAGCAGATGCTGCCGCACCGCGAGCCGTTCCTGCTGCTCGGCGGCATCGACGCGGTCGACCTGAAGCGCGGCGGCATCGCCGGCTGGCTGCAGGTGGACCCGGCCGACCCGGTGCTGCGCGGGCACTTCCCCGGCGACCCGGTGTACCCGGGCGTGCTGCTGGTCGAGGCCATCGGCCAGCTCGGCATCTGCCTGCAGCACTGTATCGGCCGCGGCCGGGTCGCCCTGGCCGCGAGTGACGCGCCGCAGAAGCTCCGACTCTTGAAAGTGCATCACGCTCTGTTTCAGGGGGCGGTGCGACCGGGGGACCGGGTGACGGTCGTCGCTCGCTCGCTCGACCAGAGCGATTACGTCTCGACGTGCGTCGGGCAGGTCCTCGTCGGCGACGAGGTCGCGGCTCTGGCGATCTTCGAGGTCATCCTCATGGACTGATGGTCAATGGTCATGCAACACAAACGAGTCGTCGTCACGGGGCTTGGCATCAACACGCCGATCGGTGACGATCTGAGTACGTTCTACGCCAACCTGCTCGCGGGCAAGTCCGCGATCACCAAGTGGAAGTGGCAGAAGAACGCGGCCGTCTACTCGAAGGTCGGCGGCGATCTGTCGGAGTACGACGTCAAGGGCAAGCTGCAGCAGCTCGTCGGCACGATCCCGGCGGACATGCACAAGCGGGCCCGGGTGCTCTGCAACAAGGCGCCGTTCTCGACGTGCCTGTCGGTGCTGTGCGCCGCCGACGCCTGGGCCGACGCGGGCCTCGGCGAGGGCGGCGACCCCACGCGGCGGGCGGTGCTGGTCGGCGGTCACAACCTCAACGAGCGCTACTTCGCCAGCAACTACGAGACGTTCTTGAACGAGGACCCCGACTACATCGACTCGATGGCGGCCCTGCACATGCTGGACACCGACCACGCCGGGTCGGTGAGCGAGATGCTGGGCTGGCAGGGGGCGGCGTACACGCTCGGCGGCGCGTGCGCCAGCGCCAACGTGGCGCTGCGCTCGGCGATCGACGAGATCCGCCACCACGACCACGACGTGGCGATGGTCGTCGGCCCGGTGCTCGACTTCTCGCAGATGGGCGTGCACGCGATGGCCCTGCTCGGGGCGATCACCTACGAGAGCTACAACGACACGCCCGAGCGGGCCAGCCGGCCGTACGACCTGAAGCGCGAGGGCTTCGTGCCGTCGCACGGGGCCGGGGTGCTGGTGCTCGAGGAGCTCGGCCACGCGCTGCGCCGCGGGGCCCGCATCTACGCCGAGGTGCTGGGCTGCACGGCGGCGTCGGACGGCTGCCACCTGCCGTCGCCGTCGACCGAGGGCCAGGCGCGCACGCTCGAGCGGCTGCTGCGCCGCTGCGAGGTCAAGCCGGAGGACGTCGACTTCATCTGCGCGCACGCGACGTCGACGCCGCTCGGCGACCTGTCGGAGCTGAACGCGATCCGCAAGGTGTTCGGCGCGCACGCCAGGAAGCTGAAGATCAACGCGCCGAAGTCGATGCTGGGCCACACCTGCTGGTCGGCGCCGGCGGTCGAGACCGTCGCGGCGCTGCTGCAGATGCAGGGCAAGAAGCTGCACCCGTCGATCAACATCGACCAGCTCGACCCCGAGGTCGACCTCGACGTGTGCGCCAACGAGGCCGTCGACCACGAGATCCAGCTGATGGTGAAGAACTCGTTCGGGTTCGGCGGGCTCAACTGCTGCGCGGTGTACCGGCGCTTCGACGCCAGCAAGCTGTAGGAGGCAAGCATGCACTACTTCGTCACCGGCGGTTCACGGGGCATCGGCGCGGGGATCGTGCTGCAGGCGGTGCGCGAGGGCCACGACGTGGCGTTCGCCTACCGCGGCAACCGCGAGGCCGCGGCGCTGGTCGAGGCGCACGCGCAGGACATCCGCCCGGGCGCGCGCTGCAAGGGCTACGCGCTCGACGTCAGCGACCCGGCGCAGGTCGGCGACGTCGGCGACCACGTGATCAACGACTTCGAGTCGATCGAGGTGGTCGTCAACTGCGCGGGCGTCAACAGGGCCAACCTGGTCGTGTCGATGTCCGACGAGGAGTGGCTGTCGGTGCTGGCGACCAACCTCAACGGGCCGTTCTACGTGTGCCGCCAGTTCCTGCCGTCGATGCTGTCGGGGCGGTTCGGGAGAATAATTAATATCTCGTCGATCCAGCACAGCGGGGCGGCGGGGCAGGCCAACTACGCGGCCAGCAAGGCGGGCCTGCACGGGCTCACGCAGACGCTGGCCAAGGAGTACGGGCGCAAGGGCATCACCGCCAACGTGGTGGTGCCGGGGTTCTTCGACACCGACATGACGCGCACGACCATGCCGCAGCAGGCCAAGGACTACTGGCAGCAGTACTGCCCGGTGCCGAAGGGGCGCATGGGCGACATCAAAGAGCTCGCGCAGGTCGTCACGTTCCTCGCCGGCCCCGGCGGCGGGTTTATCAATGGCCAGGTGATCCCGGTGACGGGCGGGCTGGACTGGACGTACTGATGAGTGCACCGCGCGTCGGCATCGAGCGCATCGCGGCGTATCCCTGCACGCTGAGCCTCGACATGCGGGCGCTCTCGGAGGCCCGCGATCATGACCCTCGCCACCCGCTCGAGGAGCTGTGGGTCGACTCGCGCAGTTTAAATCCGCCGTGGGAGGACCCGGTGACGACCGCGGTCAACGCGGCGCTGGCGGTCGTGCGGCCCGAGGACCGCGAGGCCATCGAGCTGGTGATCGTCGGCACGGAGAGCTCGCCGGACTACGGCAAGCCGATCTCGACCTACGTGCAGCGGTTCTGCGGGATCCAGCAGAACTGCCGCAACTTCGAGACCAAGCACGCGTGCTACGGCGGCACCGGCGGGCTGATGATGGCGGCGCACTGGGTGGCCTCGGGCGTGGCGCCGGGCAAGAAGGCGCTGGTGGTCACGAGCGACCAGAGCCGCACGCACCTGAAGCAGCCGTGGGAGTACGTGCTCGGGGCGGCGGCGACGGCGATGATCGTCAGCGCCGAGCCCGACGTGCTGGCGATCGACCTGCCGACCTGCGGCTACTGGACCCACGAGATCTTCGACACCTACCGGCCCTCGGCCGCGAAGGAGGTCGGGCACGCGGACACCAGCCTGTACGGCTACCTCGAGGCGCTCGAGGGGGCCTACGACCACTTCCTGCGCAAGGCCGGGCCGATCGACTACGACGCGTATTTTAAAAAGCACATCTACCACGTGCCGTTCGGCGGCATGACGTTCCGGGCCCACCGGGCGCTGCTGCGGCGCTGGCGCGAGGACATGGGCGTGAAGGCGGCGCGCGAGCACTTCGAGCGCAAGTCGAAGGCGGCGCTGAAGTACAACCGGCAGTTCGGCGGCAGCTACACCTCGGCGACGTTCCTGGCGATGATGGGCCTCATCGACGGCAGCCCGGACCTGCTCGCGGGCGACCGCGTGTCGGTGTTCTCGTACGGCTCGGGCTCGTGCGCCGAGTTCTACAGCGCGACCGTGGGGCCGCGGGCGCGCGAGGTGGTCGCGGCGGCGGGCCTGCAGGCCGGGCTCGACGCCCGCCAGGCGGTCAGCGTGGCCGAGTACGAGGCGATCGAGGGCACGCGCACGGGCTACATCGACCGCAGCGACTACACGGTCGACCGCGGCGGGCTCGGCGGGCTCTACGAGCGGGTCTACGCCGGGCGCGGGCGCCTGGTGCTGACCGGCGTGCACGACTGGCAGCGCGACTACGTGCTGAGCTGAGGGAGCGACGGCGATGCAGCTGCGAAGCGAGGACCTGGGCACCCCGGTGTGGCGGATCTGGCTGGTGGGCGCGGACCGGGCCCACAAGGCGCTGACGCCGGCGTTCCTGGCCGAGCTCGAGGCGCTGCTGCGGCGGGCCGACGGCGACCCGCGCTGCCGCGTGGTCGTGCTCGCCAGCGATTCGGGCGAGTTCTGCCGCGGCATGGACCTGCACGGGCTGGCCGAGGGCCAGCACGCCGACTACGGGGCGGCGATCGCGACCTACGCGCGCTGCCTCGAGCTGCTGCGGACGATCCGCCCGGCGACGCTGTGCGTGATCGAGACCGCGGCGAGCGGCGGCGGGGTCGGGCTGGTGGCCGCGAGCGACCTGGTGATCGCGGGCCGGCCGGCGACCTTCGTGCTGCCGGAGCTGCTGCTCGGGCTCATGCCGGCGGTGGTGCTGCCGGTGCTCGCCGAGCGCGTGGGGTCCGGGCGGGCGCGGCGGCTGTGCCTGACCGGCGAGCTGCTGTCGGCGGCCGACGCGGCGCAGATCGGGCTGGTCGACGTGCTGGCCGACGAGGCGGCGCTGACGCTGGCGGCGACGTTGAAGCACCTGTTGCGCGTCAGCCCGGACGCGGTCGGGCGGCTGAAGCGGCACCTCGACCTGATCTCGGGCATGCCGCGCGAGGCGGCGCTGCAGGCCGGGGCGGCGCGCACGGCCACGGACCTGCAGGACCCGCAGATCCGGGCGGCGATCGCCGGGTTCGTGGCCGGCGAGATGCCGCCGTGGTCGGTGCGCTACCGGCCGGGAGGGCACGGATGACGCGGCTCGCCGTCGACGTCGAGGGCGACGGGCTGGCGGTCCTGCGCATGCAGGACGAGGCCGGCAAGAACGCCTTCTCGCAGGACTTCGTGGCCGCGGTGGTGCAGGCGCTGACCGAGCTCGGGCGCGCGTCGGGCGTCAAGGCGGTGGTGCTGTGCGGGCTGCCGAGCGTGTTCTCGGCCGGCGGCGACCGCGAGGTGCTGCTCGGGCTGGCCGACGGGCGCATCGCCCCGTACGACCTGCTGCTGACGCGCACGCTGCTCGAGGTGCCGGTGCCGACGATCGCGGCGATGGCCGGGGCGGCGGTCGGCGGCGGGCTGGTGTTCGGGCTGGCCTGCGACCTGGTGTTCATGGCGGCCGAGCGGCGCTACGGCTGCAACTTCATGGACCTCGGGTTCACGCCGGGCATGGGCGCGACGCGGCTGCTGCAGGCGGGCTTCGGCGAGTACGTGGCGGCGGAGATGCTGCTCGGGGCGCAGTACTTCCGCGGCGACGCGCTGGCGGCCCGCGGGGCCCAGGTCAACGGGGTGTTGCCGTCGGCGGAGGTCGAGGCGCGCGCGCTCGACGTCGGGCGGCGCCTGGCCGACAAGCCGCGGGCGGCGCTCAGCATGTTGAAGCTGCACCTCGGCCTGCCGCGCCGGCAGGCGTTCGAGGCGGCGCGCACGTCGGAGGCGGTGATGCACGCGCTGTGCTTCGCCGACCCGGCGACGCAGGCGACGATCCGCGAGAACTACCTCCTCGGGCCGTCCAGCAAGGAGCAGGGGACATGACGTTCGGAGATTTTAATAACAAGACCGTGCTGATCACGGGCGGGACCCGGGGGATCGGGCTGGCGTGCGGGCTGGCGTTCGCGCGCCGCGGGGCCCGGGCGATCTTGACGCACAAGTGGGGCAGCGCCGACGAGGACGGGCTGCGTCGCCAGTTCGCCGAGCTCGGCGCGCCCGAGCCGCTGATCGTCGAGGCCGACGCCGGCCGCGAGGAGGACACGACGGCGCTGCTCGAGCGGGTCCGCCGCGATCACGACGGCGTCGACGTGTTCATCAGCAACGTGTGCGTGGTGGTCCGCGGCGAGGGCCCGCTGCAGCACAGCAAGCGGGCGTTATTCAAGAGCCTCGAGTACTCGAGCTGGCCGTTCGTCGGGCACCTGCACGCGATCAAGAAGGCGTTCGGGCGCTACCCGGGCTACGCGGTGGCGATGTCGTCGGACGGGCCCGACACCCACTACCCGGCCTACGACTACGTGGCGGTGGCCAAGGCGGTGCTCGAGACGTTCGTGCGCTACATGAACACGCACCTCATCAAAGACGGCTGCAAGGTCAACGCGCTGCGCACGCGCCAGGTCATGACCGAGAGCTACGCGCAGATGTTCGGGCCGGAGCAGGTCGCGCTGGCCAGGAACTTCGCCGAGTTCGCGTGCACGGTCGAGGAGGTGGCGGACACCACGCTGGCGCTGTGCAGCGGGATGTTCGACGCGATGGGCGGGCAGGTGGTGATGCTCGACCGCGGGGCGGCGTTCGTCGACAACGTGGCGACCATGGGTCCCCGTTTGCTCGAGACCGCGAAGGAGGACCGCTAGCCATGCTGAAGAACGACCTGAACGACAAGGCGGTGATCATCACCGGCGGGACCGACGGGATCGGCCGGGCGTGCGGGCTGCTGTTCGCGCGCCACGGCGCGCACGTGTACCTGACGCACCGCTGGGGCAGCGCCGACGAGGACGAGCTGAAGGCGGCGTTCACGGCGGTGGGGGCGCGCGAGCCGGTCATCGTCGAGGCCGACGCCTCGCAGGACGAGGACACCGAGTCGCTGATGGCGCTGGTCAAGCGCGACCACGACGCGGTGGAGGCGATCCTCAGCAACGTGTCGTTCGCCCACGTCAGCCAGAAGCACGAGGACCTCGACAAGAAGAGCTTCCTGCGCAGCCTCGGGTACAGCGCGTGGCCGTTCATCGGCTACCTGCAGGCGGCGCACGCGGTCTTCGGCCGCTACCCGCGCTACGCGATCGGCATGAGCTCACGCGGGCCGGAGTACTTTCTGCCGGGCTACGACTTCGTGGCCGCGAGCAAGACGGTGATGGAGACGTTCTGCCGCTACCTCACTGCCGATCTGCTCAGTGAGGATATTCGCATCAACGTGCTGCGGGCCAACCCGGTCGAGACGCGCTCGCTCGAGGCCACGTTCGGCCCGGAATTCGCGCCGTTTTGCCGCAAGTACTACGGCGAGGGGTTCTTCGTGTCGCCGGACGAAGTCGCGAGCGCGGCCCTCGGTCTTTGCAGCGGACTGATGGACGGGGTCAAGGGCCAGGTCCTGCTACTGGACAGGGGCTTTGGATTCGCCGACAACGTCGTCCGCCTGTTCTCGCAGCGGGAGCAGTACGGCCTTGTGATCTGACCCCCGAAGCCCTTGGGAGACGAAACAGATGATCAGTACACGCGATGAAGTCCTCGCCGTCGTGCGGCGCCACCTGGCCGACACGGTCGAAGGGATCGACGCCGGGGCGATCGATCCGCAGCGCTCGATGAAGGAGCTCGGCGCCAACAGCCTCGACATCGTCGAGGTGGTGTCGTGCAGCATGCGCGAGCTGAAGGTCAAGGTGCCGCGGGCCGAGCTCAACAAGCTGACCAACATCAACGAGCTCGTCGATCTGCTGCACCGGACCGTGCAGGAGAAGCAGGCCGCGCCGGCGAACTAGCGAGCCATGACAGCGCCGCGGGTCTCGGTCGTCGTCCGCTCGTACAACCGCGTCCCCGCGCTGTGCGAGCTGCTGACGGCGATCCTCGGCCAGCGCTCGAGCGCGGCCTTCGAGGTCGTGGTCGTCGAGCAGAGCGCGGACAGCGAGGACAACCGGCGGCGCCTGGCGCCGTTCGTCGGCGACCCGCGGGTCCGCGTGCTGCGCTACCCGCCGCTCGGCGGACCGCGCGCGCGCAACGTCGGCTCGCGCGCGGCCCGCGGGGAGATCCTGCTGTACATGGACGACGACGACCTGCCGGCGAACGACGGCTGGATCGCCGCGCACGTGCGGCACTTCGAGGACGCGCGCTGCCTCGGCGTGACCGGGCGCCACGTCACCAGGCTCGGCGAGCCGGGGCCGCGCTGGTCGCCGGCCCGGGCGGCGCGCACGGTGCTGAGCTACGTGCCGCTGCTGATGTACCAGCGGCCGTACACGGCGGTCGACGTCGAGCGGCCGGTGCGGGTGGCCAGCGTGCACGGCGGCAACGTCAGCCTGCGGCGCTCGGCGCTCGAGCGCTTCGGGCTGTGGGACGAGTGCACGCGCATCGAGGACGAGCTGTCGTTCAACTACCGCCTGCTGGCGCGCAAGCGGGCCGACGAGTTCTTGCTGTACGACCCCGAGGCGCTGATGCTGCGGCGGGTCGACGTGCCGGGCGGGATGAACAAGCGCTACATGTCGGCGGCGGCGTTCGGCGAGCGCACGTTCGAGTTCCTGCACGCGGTGGTGGCCCACTACTTCCCGCTGCGCTTCGTGCTGCTGTACCCGGCCTTCGCGGCGCTGCTGTACGTGATCTGCTGCGACTGGATCTGGAGCGACGACCAGGCGCGCGGGGGGGCCCTGCGGCGGGTCGGGACCACGGTCGGCCTGTTGTTCGCGCTGCCGCTGCTGTGGCCGTGGTGGGCCGTCCGCCTGCTGCGCTCCGAACGCTTCCGCACGCGCCGGCACGAGCCGCGGCTCGACGACCCCCAGCCGCAGCCGCGTTGAGCGAGATAAATTATTAAAGCGTGACCACGCGGGCCCTGGCGCCGCCGCGGACCGCCTTGGTGACGTTGCGGGTGTCGAGCACGACGCGGGCCTCGGCGACCACGCGGGCGTAGTCGACGGCGCGGTGGTCGGTGACTATGACGACGGCGTCGTAGGCCGCGAGCTGGGTGAGCTCGACCGAGCGCAGCTCGAGCGTCTGGCCGCCGTGGAGGTCGACGCGCAGGCCGGGTACGTGGGGGTCGTGGTAGGCGACGCGGGCGCCGCGGGCGTGCAGCAGCTCGAGGATGTCGAGGGCCGGCGACTCGCGCATGTCGTCGATGTCGCGCTTGTAGGCCACGCCGAGCACGAGGATGTTCGAGCCGCGCAGGGCCCGGGCGTCGTCGTTGAGGGCGAGGGCGACGCGCTCGATCACCAGGTCGGGCATGCCGCGGTTGACCTCGTCGGCGACCTGGATGAAGCGGGCGTTGTAGTTCAGCGCGCGCAGCTTCCAGCTGAGGTACAGCGGGTCGACCGGGATGCAGTGCCCGCCGAGGCCGGGGCCCGGGTAGAACGGCATGTAGCCGAACGGCTTGGTCGCGGCGGCGTCGATGATCTCCCACACGTCGAGGCCGAGCTTGCCGCACATGATCGCCACCTCGTTGACGAGGCCGATGTTGACCGCGCGGAAGGTGTTCTCGAGCAGCTTCACCATCTCGGCGGCGTCGGGCGTGCTCACCGGGATGAGGCGCTCGATGACCTGACCGTAGAGCGCGAGCGTCAGCTCGGTGCAGGCGGGCGTGAGGCCGCCGACGATCTTCGGGGTGTTGTGGGTGTGGTAGCGCGGGTTGCCGGGGTCGACGCGCTCGGGCGAGAAGGCGATGTGGAAGTCGCTGCCCGCGCGCAGGCCGGTCTGCTGCAGGCGGGGCACCAGCACCTCGCGGGTGAACCCGGGGAAGGTGGTCGACTCGAGGATGACGAGGGTGCCCTTGCGCAGGCGCGGGGCCAGCTCGTCGGCGGCGGCGAGGATGAAGGAGTTGTCGGGGTCGCGGGTCTTGTTCAGCGGGGTCGGCACGCACACGACGACCACGTCGGCGCGGCCGAGCACCTCGGGGTCGGTGGTGGCGCGCAGGCGGCCGGCGCCGACGAGCGGGCGCACGCGGTCGGAGGGGATGTCGCCGATGTACGAGTCGCCGGCCGACAGCGCGGCGACCTTCTCGCGGCTGTGGTCGTAGCCGGTGACCTGGAAGCCGGCTTGCGCGAGCTCGACGGCCAGCGGCAGGCCGACGTAGCCGATGCCGACGACGACGACATCGGCGGTGCGAGCGGTGATCGCCTGCAGGAGTGCGGACATTGCGGCGAACCTTCGCCGACGACGGCGGCGACGGCAACCGGGGCGGGCGGCGTGCGGGCGGGCGAGCGGAGAGGATGCTCACGCCTGCCGCGAGGACGCGCCGCGGGGGCCCGTGGTCTCTTTGCCGGCGGTCATGATCCCCGTGCTCGTCACCGGTGGGGCCGGCTACATCGGATCTCACACCTGCCTCGCGCTGGTCGCCGCCGGCTATCGACCGGTGGTGCTCGACAGCCTCGCCAACGCCCGGCGCTCGGTGGTCGCGCGGGTGGCCGCGCTGGCGGGCTGCGACGTCAAGCTCGTCGAGGCGGATCTCCGCGACGCCGCGCGGCTCGACCAGGTGTTCGCGGCGGAGCGACCGGCGGCGGTGCTGCACTTCGCGGGGCTGAAGGCCGTCGGCGAGTCGGTGGCGGAGCCGGCTCGCTACTACGACGTCAACGTGCGCGGCAGCCTCGAGCTGCTGGCGGCGATGGAGCGCGCGGGGGTCGGCGCGCTCGTGTTCAGCTCGTCGGCGACGGTCTACGGCGAGCCCGCGGCGCTGCCGCTCGGCGAGTCGGCGCGGCTCGGCCCGACCAACCCGTACGGGCGCAGCAAGGCGATGGTCGAGGAGATCCTCGCCGACGTGCAGGCGGCGCGCCCGGCGTTCTGGCGGGTGGCCCGCCTGCGCTACTTCAACCCGGTCGGGGCGCACGCGTCGGGGCGGATCGGCGAGGACCCCGGCGGCGCGCCGAACAACCTGGTGCCGATCGTGTGCCGGGTCGCCGCCGGGCTGCTGCCCGAGCTGGTGGTCCACGGCGACGACTGGCCGACGCCCGACGGCACCGGCGTCCGCGACTACGTGCACGTGTGCGACCTCGCCGAGGGCCACGTGGCGGCGCTGCGGCTGCTCGAGCGAAGCGGCGGGCTGGTCACGCTCAACCTCGGGACCGGGCGCGGGCACAGCGTGCTCGAGCTGGTGCGGCGCTTCGAGGCCGTGACGGGCGCGCGGGTCGCCTGGCGCGTGGGGCCGCGGCGCGCCGGCGACATCGCGGCGTGCTGGGCCGACCCGTCGGCGATGCAGGCGGCGAGCGGGTGGCGGGCGCGCCGCGGGCTCGACGAGATGCTGCGCGACGCCTGGCGCTGGCAGACGTGGGCGCGCGACAACCCCGGGCAGGTGACGTGATCGGGGGCCGCGCCGCCGCCGAGGACGGCCGTGCCGTTGTCAATAGGACCGGATTTCCAGGTACGCGCGCTTGCCCGCGAGCGGGGCGGTCGGGGCGCCGCGGCGAATTGGCCGCTCGCGGCGCAAATAACCGGGCCGCATGCGGACGGAGGATCCCTCGGGGTGCGTCCTCTCTCGGCGCGTATCAGTGCGCACCCCCATGCGCACCGAAAACCGTGACCGGGGTGTGACATCGAAATTGACAGCCTGTTGCATCCCGCCTATTTAGAGTGCCGCTTGGCGGCCGCCGCACCCCATCTTCAATTGTCTGGAGAGCGGCGCGCCGACGTGGCGTGCAAGTGCATGCGCTCCCGCGGAGTGCAGCGCGACACGGCCGAACATTCGGCCTGGTCGTATCGTCGAGTGCGCCCACCGTATCCGTTCAACCTGTGAGAGGCCATGGCCCCCAAAGACGCCGCGAAGCTGAAGCTTGTCTCGACCCCAGAACCGTCGCCGACCCCCGCGCAGACCCGACGCGGCCGTGGCAGCCAGTCGCAGGCCCTGGCGATCGACGGGGGGACGCCGGTCCGCAAGACGCCGCTGCCGGGCCCGTACCCGGGCGCCCTGCTGATCGGGCGTGAAGAAGAGAAGGCCGTGCTCGAGGTCCTGCGCTCGAAGAGCCTGTTCCGCTACTACGGGCCCAACGTGCTCGGCAAGGCGACCGAGTTCGAGGGGCGCTTCGCGGCCCGCATCGGCACGCGCCACGCGCTGGCCACCAACTCGGGCACGTCGGCCCTGAAGTGCGCGCTGTATGCCATCGGCGTGGGCCCCGGCGACGAGGTGCTGGTCCCGGCGTTCAGCTACGTGGCGACCGCGGACGTGGTGCTGTCGCTCGGCGCGACCCCGGTGTTCGTCGAGATCGACGAGTCGATGACGATGGACCCGAACGACCTGAAGGCCAAGCTGGTCGCGCGGAGGCCCAAGGCGATCTGCGTGGTCCACCTGTTCGGCGTGGCCGCCGACCTCGACGCGATCCTGGCGATCGCCCGCGACGCCGACGTGCCGGTGATCGAGGACTGCGCCCAGTCGTGCGGCGCGATGTACCGCGGCAAGACGGTCGGTCAGTTCGGTTCGCTGGCGATCTACAGCTTCCAGCTCAACAAGATCATCACGGCCGGCGAGGGCGGCGCGGTCGTCACCGATGACGCGGCGCTGTACGACCGCGCGGTCCGCCTGCACGACCACGGCAACCACCGCGGCAACGAGTCGGCGGGCGAGCCGTGCATCGGCGAGGGCTTCCGCATGAGCGAGCTCAACGCGGCGCTGCTGCTCGCGCAGCTCGGCCGCCTCGACGACGTGCTGTCGCGGCTGCGCCAGGCCAAGCGCTGGCTGGTCGAGCGCCTGGCGGACGTCCCCAACCTGACGCTGACCCGCGTGCCCGACCCGGAGGGCGACTCGGGCGTGGCCCTGACGTTCCTGCTCGACACGCCGGAGCGCACGCAGCGGGCCGTCAAGGCGCTCAACGCCGAGGGCGTGCGCGTGCTGCAGCAGTACAGCGCCAAGCTGCTTTACCAGCAGCCGGCGGTCCGCAGCAGCAAGCTGCAGCCGGTGCTGTGCCCGCGCTCGGCCGACCTGGTCTCGCGGCAGGTGTTCCTCGGCCTGACGACCACGTTCACCAAGCGCGACCTCAACGACATCGTCACGGCGATCCGCAAGGTGATGGCCGCGATCTGAGCCGGACGCCGGCGCCGTCGTCTGTGATTGACACGGCGCTTCGGCTGCTCCAATACTCCCCCCCGTGCGTGCCATCATTCTCGCTGCCGGGCGTGGGAGCCGTCTCGCGCCGCTGACGGACGACCGCCCGAAGCCCCTCGTGGAGGTGCTCGGGCGTTCGCTGTTGCTTCGGACCCTCGACCGCCTGCGGGAGGCCGGCATCGACGACCGCGACGTCGTCATCGTCACCGGCTACCGCTCGGAGATGATCGACGAGCTGGTCCAGCGCGAGCGCCTGGCCTGCGAGCTGGTGTTCAACCCGCACTGGCACGATCGCAACAACTACTACTCGCTGCTGGTCGCCCGCGAGGCCCTGCGCGGCCAGCCGTTCCTGCAGTTCGACGGCGACGTGCTGTTCGACGGGCGCGTCATCCCGCGCATGCTGGAGCCGCGCGACACGTCGGCGCTGGCGGTCGACGTGCGCCCGATGCCCGACGAGGAGGCGATGAAGGCGGTGGTCGGGGCCGACGGCGCGCTCGTCGAGCTGTCGAAGCAGATCGACCCGCAGCGCTCGATCGGCGAGTACATCGGCATCACCCGCATCGACGCGGCGACCGCCGAGATCCTGTTCGACGACCTGGCGCGCTTCGAGGCCGAGGGCATCACCAACGAGTACTACGACCACTCGTACCACCGCCTGGCCTCGTCGGGCCGCGCCCGCATCGGCATCGTCGACATCGCCGACTGCGACGCCATCGAGATCGACGACCTCGTCGACCTGAAGCAGGCCGAGGCCCAGCTGCAGGCCCAGAGGCCCTCCTGATGGCCGCCGACGCGTTCGCCCGCCTGCGCGACTGTCGCGGGTTCCTGCTCGACATGGACGGCACGATCTACGTCGACGAGCGCATCGTGCCCGGCGCGTTCGAGTTCATCCGCCACCTCGAGGCGACCGGGCGGCGCTACCTGTTCTTGACCAACAACTCGGCGGCGCGCGGCTCCGACTACCAGGCCCGGCTCGGGCGCCTCGGCATCCACGTGCCGCGCGAGCAGGTCATGACGTCGAGCGACGCGACGGTGGCGTACCTGCTGAACTCGACGCCGCACCGCTCGGCCTACGTGGTCGGCACCCCGGCGCTGATCGCCGAGTTCGAGGCCCACGGCATCGACACCAACGCGGCCGACCCCGACTGCGTGGTCGTCGGCTACGACCTGACGCTGACGTTCGCCAAGCTCGAGCGCGCGTGCACGCTGCTGTTCGCCGGCAAGCCGTACTTCGCGACGCACCCGGACCGCACCTGCATCACGGTCCACGGGCTCATCCCCGACGTCGGGGCGATCATCGCGGCGGTGCAGGCGGTGACCGGACTGTCGCCCAAAATTATCGGGAAGCCCGAGCGCGAGATGGTCGACGCGGCGCTGCGTCGCCTCGGCACGACGGCGGACGAGACGGCGATCGTCGGCGACCAGCTCGACACCGACATGACGATGGCCCGCCGGGCGGGCCTCTGCGGGGTGCTCGTGATGTCCGGCGAGACCACCCAGGCCCGCCTCGACGCCTGGCCGGCCGACGAGCGGCCCGCGCTGCGCGTGCGTGACATCGGCGAGCTCTGCGCTCAGCTGCTGTGAGCCCGGACCGTCGACAGAGTCGGCGGGCCACGACAGGTCGCCGAAGAATTCTTCGGCGGACCGCTCTGGACATCGTCGCGGAGCTCGCCGCATACTCCGCGACGATGCGCCGCCTATTGCTGTCGTGCTCCCTCCTATTCGCCTCTTTACCGGTGTTCGCCGGCTGTGCGCCCAAGCAGACCGTGACGGCCGTGCCGCCGCCGGCGGCGCCCGAGCGGGCGACGCTGTCTGCCGAGGTCGTGGTGGCGGTGCGCACCAGCCCGGACCTCGCCCAGTTCAGGCAGATCTTCGAGCGCGAACTCGGCCGGTCCGGCTTTCGCGTACTTCCGGCGCCCGAGGCGGGGGTGCTGCTGCTCAACTTGATCGGTGACGGCAACACGACGTCCGGGGTCAAGGGCACGCTCAGCACGGTGAACTCGACGATGATCGTCGAGATGAGCGTGTCCTTCGACGGGCGCCTGCAGGGCGAGCACAAGTCGACGACGAGCTACGTGGCGGTGTACGACCGCAACGACAAGTCCGACGACTTCAATCGATTCAACGCGCGCGTCGGCGACTACGTGCGGCAGAGCTTCGAGTGGCTGGCGATCGACCTGACCAACAAGCTGATCGCGACCCTCCCGGCGGCCCCCGCGGCCGCTCCGGCGGCGGCGGATCAGTCGGTGTGAGCCGCGGCCATCGCGGCTCGTGACGCGCGGGGGCTCAGCGGGGCACCGCGGCGATCAGCGCCTCGGTGCGGCGCCAGGCCAGGCAGACGAACAAGGACCACAGGTTGAGGCCGACGACGACGGTGGCGAGCGCGAGGTAGTAGGGCAGCTCGAGCCACCAGATCGCGGTCGCGGTCGCGGTGTACATCAGGAACAGGTGGGTGCTGAGGCCGAGGTAGTTGGCCATGCGCATGGGCCCGGAGAACAGGCGGCGGGCGTGGGCGGGGTCGACGTCGGGCCGGCCGGAGATGCTCTGCACGCCGAGGCAGATGCGCGAAATATTTAAATAGGTGACGTTGTAGAACGCCTGGGCGAAGGCGAAGAACCCGTCGAGGAAGCGGTGCCACAGGCCCGGCGGGGGCGGGGGCGTGGCCGGCTGCGGCGGGGTGGCGACCGGGCGCGGTTCGGGCGGCGGCGGGTTGACGAGCACGCCGAAGCGCAGGCGGATCTGGTCGTGCAGGCCGGTGTGGATGAGGATGCTGAGCACGATGCTGAGCGCGACCGGCACGGTCCACAGGCCCCAGTCGGGGGCGGTGCGCACGCACATGGCCAGCCAGAACGACACGCCGACGATGAAGTCGATCATGCCGTCGAGCAGGGCGCCGCGGCTCGACGACATGCCGGTGAGGCGGGCGATCATGCCGTCGCAGCAGTCGAGCAGGTGGGCGAAGAACATCAGGCCGGCGGCCACGAGCCACAGGCTGCTGCCCTCCGGGGCGACGAGCACGACGGCGGCGGCGGCCAGGCCGAAGAACCCGCCGGCGAGGGTGAACTGGTTGGGCGTGGGGCGCCAGGACGCGTGCTGCCACGGCAGCAGCAGGGCGTAGGCCAGCGGGCGGTGGAGGACGAGGTCGATCGCCTCCTCGCTGGTGGGGTCCTTCAGCGTGCGGGCGTAGGACCACGGGGGGGGTCCGGACGGCTGCGATCCTCGCGGTGGGGCGGAGGGGGGGGCGTCCGGAGTGGTCATCGGGGCCCGGTGATCTCGCAAATGCCGCAGGGCGTGTCAAGGCCGGCGCGGGGGCGGCAGCGGGGGGCGGAGGGCGAGGTGGAGCGTCATGAGCACGCCGATCATGGTGCCGAGCACGGCGCCGTAGACGACGACGACGTCGAGGCGGCCGAGCAGGCACAGGACCATCCACACGAACACGTAGGTGTCGCGGCGGCCGAGGGCGCGGAGGTAGCCGGACAGGCCGTGCACGCCGTAGACATCGTCGACGGACTGCTCCTCGCGCTGGTACCAGATGCGGAAGCTGTACACGTCGCCGGTGCCGGTGCGGTGGTAGACCTCGTGGTACATGGCGAGGTGGCCGAAGGCGCGGAGGGCCATGGTGGCGACGGCGAGGGGTGCGAACACGCCGCCGAGGGACAGGCCGGCGCAGGTCAGGAACACGATGTCGATGACGTCGTCGCAGGTGTTGTCGAGCCACTGGCCGAGCTTGCTGCCCTGGAAGCGCAGGCGGGCGAGCTCGCCGTCGCAGGAGTCGAGGATCGAGTGCAGCTGCAGGAGCACGCCGGCGACGGCGACGGCGGCCCAGGTCCCGCGGAACACCGCCGCCGAGGCGGCCAGGCCGACGAGGGTCGCGCCGAGCGTGATGTGGTTGGGGCGGACCGCCGTGGACGACAGCAGGCGGGTGATCGGCATCGAGAAGCGCCAGTTGATCAGGCCGTCGACGAGGCCCTGGTGCGACTTGGCGAGCGTGCGGCACAGCGCGCGCTCGGCGTGCGCGCGGCTCGCCTCGTCGACCACGCGGGTGTCCTGGACGACGTCGCCGCGGACCACGCGGGTGTCCGCGGGCGGCGGGGTGCCGGGCGGGAGCCACTCGACGACGAGCTTGAGGTCGTCGCGCAGGGGCAGCGGGGCGGCGGGCACCTGGGCGACGACGACGCCCTGGCGGGCGAGGCCCCACAGGGCGCGCTCGAGCACGGTGAGGCCGCCGACGACGAGGGCGTGGCCGCCTTCGGGGCCGACCTCGACGAACACCGTGGGCTGGGAGATGCGATCGGCGAGGTCCGAGAATTGCCCGGGCATGCGCGCCGGTCCTTAGCACAGGCGCGGGTTTTTCGCCCGCTCACGGCATCGGGCAGGCCTCGGGGTCGACGGCGACGATCTGCGGGCAGAGCGGATCGATGTGGCCGCGGATCGCGTTCTGGTCGGGCATCGCCACGCCGGCGGTCGTCATGGCGTTGACGAGGGCGGTGACGAGGGTGGTGTAGTCGACGAACTCGATGGCGCCGCCCATGTCGTCGACCATGCCGAGGTGGGCGGTGATCATGTCGCGGCAGGGGTCCTCGGCGGTCGGGCCGGGGTCGACGCCGGGCGGGTTGTCGCTGCGCTCGCGGCCGTAGGTGTCGGGGCCGTCGAAGGAGTGGATCTGGCGCACGAGGCAGGTCTTCAGGCGCGCGAAGTCGGTGGGGTTGGCGACGAAGAACCCGGCCAGGGTCGGGTCGGCGGAGACGTTGGCGAGGAAGGTGCCGGGGGCCGCCGGGTCGCCGACGAGCGCCTCGATCGCGGGCTTGCGGCCGACGCGCTGGTAGACGGTGACGTTGTTGGCGGTGTCCTCGACGATCACCGGGGCCAGGCTGGCCAGCGTCATGGTGACGTCGATGCGCTGCTGGTCGGTGAGGTCGGGCGCGCTGGCGGCCTTGTGCGCGTCCCAGGCCTTGCCGAAGTCCTCGGCGAAGTCGGTGAAGTCCTGGGTCGAGATGCCGAGGCCGGCGTGGGCGGCCTCCATGGTCTTGCAGGTGTAGGTGACGCCGTCGCAGCCGGCCTCGGCGCCGAGCTGGTCGATGACGCACTGGCGCAGCCCGGCCACGTCGAGGTCGCTGCGCAGGAAGTAGGCGTTGATGCGGGCGTCGCGGAGCAGCTCGCCGAGGAACAGGTCGACGAGCGCGGCGACGCCGGTTGCGCCGCCGAGGTCGACGCACAGCTGGGCGTCGGCCGGGGGGGCGCCGGTGGTGTCGGTGGTCGTGCTGGTGTCGGGGGCGCCGGTGGTGTCGGGGTCGGTCGCGGCGGTGGTCGCGTCGCCGGTGGTCGGCGCGGACGGGCCGGCGGTCGTCATCGTGGTCGTCGCCGGGGTCGTGCCGGCGTCGGTGTCGCCGCCGCCGTCGCCGGGGCAGGCGGGCAGCAGGCCGAGGGCGAGCAGGAGGTGCGAGGCGTGGCTCTTCATAAGCGGTGGGTTTTGGTCCGTGGGGTTCTCAGCGGCGGCGGAGGGTGAAGCAGGTGAAGGTGTAGCGGAGGTCGTACTGCTTCCACAGCACCGGGCGCTCGCTGCAGTCGAGGTCGAGCTCGTGGGTCGGTTCGAAGCCGACGTCGGCGGCGACGGCGATCATCTTCAAGATTTCTTCGCGGGTGAAGATCTTGATCGGCACGCCGTAGGCCCACTGACCGCGGGTGTCGACCGGCTCGGGGAAGTAGTCGGTCGACGACACCAGCAGGCCGCCGGGGCGGAGGATGCGGGCCATCTCTTTGAAGTAGGCGGGCAGATCGACGCCGTGCTCGATCACGCTCTGGCATGACACGCCGGCGAAGCTGGCGTCGGCGAAGCGGGTCCGCGTGATGTCGCCGGGTTCGAACCGGATCGGGCCGCGCTGGGCCGGGCGGGTGAACGTCAGGTTGATGCCGACGAGGTTGCGGCGGCCGTAGGCGTAGAGCGTGCTGAGGATGCGCGAGTAGGTCTCGGCGCCGGCGTCGAGGATGGGGTCGTCCTCGGCGGTGGTCGCGAGCAGGGCGGCGGCGGCGATGCGGCCGTCCCAGTTCTTCGGCAGGTCGGGGTGGAGCGAGAGGCCGAGGCGTCGGCTGTCGGCGACGTCGGCCTGCCACTGGGCCACGGACTTCAGGGTGCCGCACCAGCCGGGGACCACGAGCTCGCCGCGGGGCGGCAGGGCGGCGCCGGTCTGGCGCAGCCACAGGCGGTAGGCGGGCTCGGGGGAGAGGAGGGTGTCCTGGACGCGACGGAGCACGGGGCCGAGCGACATGCGGCGGACTGTAACAGACCCGGGGTGGGGGTCCAGCGGGGTCAGGCCGGCGTCGGCGCGGCGGAGCGGCGGCGCAGCCACAGCCAGCCGGGGGTGAACACGACGGCGAAGGCCAGCAGGCTGCCGAGGCGCACGCCGATCTCGCCGCCGGAGAAGCCGCCGATCGGGACGCCGAGCCAGCCGGCCAGGCCGGTCCAGGCGGCGGCCATGACGGCGGCGGCGGCCAGGCCGAGCAGCACCACGTGGAGCAGCTCGCGGGTGAAGAACCACGCGCCGACCAGCATGCGCGACTGGACCGCCTGGATCAGGTTGAGGGCGAGGGTGGCGGCGCCGAGGCTGAGGGCGGCGCCCATGGCCCCGTAGCGCGGGGTCAGGACGACGCAGGCGCCGGCCAGCACGACCAGGGAGATCAGGTAGTCGGCGGCCGACAGGAAGGTGCGGCCGTAGCCGCGGATGATGCAGCTGACCAGGCCGAGCGAGCCGTGGATCAGGTAGACGATGTCGAGCACGAACGAGGCCGGGATCACCGGCACGAACTCGGCGCCGAGCAGCGGCATGATCCAGCCGGTGCAGGCGAACAGCAGGGCGACCAGCGGGATCTGGATGCCGAGCAGCAGGATGACGACGCGCGAGAAGCCCTCGGCGAGGCGGCGCACCTGGTTGCGCGCGCCGATCTCGGCGATGAGCGCGAGCACCAGCGGCTCGAACGACCAGCGCACGGCGGCGACGTTGTGCGAGATCTGGACGGCGGCGCGGTAGAGGCCGACGGTCTTCGGGTCGGTGAAGGTCGCCAGCAGGAAGGTGTCGAGCGACGACACGCTGAGCAGCTCGGTGACCCAGATGCCGAGCGAGTAGCGGGTCAGGCGCGCCGGCGGGCGGGTGCGCGAGCCGGACCAGCCGGTGCCGCGGTAGGCCCCGCGGAACACGTGCAGCACGCCGGCGAGGCCGAGCAGCCAGGCGATGGTGAAGGCGAGCTCGAGGCCGATGTCCTTGTAGCCGAGGGCGAAGAACAGCAGCGCGAGCAGCACCTGGGCCTGGGGGACGACGCCCTCCTTGTAGATGACGTGGGCGGAGATGCGGCGGCGGACCACGCAGACCTGCACGAGCAGCTCCATCAGCGTCATCGGCACCAGGCCGATCACCATCCACCGCAGGCTCTGCACGGCCTCGGGGTGGTCGGCCCAGCGGGCGATCACCGGGGCGAGCACGGCCATGGTCAGGAGGGCGAGCGCGACGCTGCTGGCGCCGACGATCAGCAGGGCGGGCAGCATGCCGAGGCGGGCGTCCTCCTCGCGCTGCTGCGGCAGCCACCACAGCAGGCCCTTGTCGAGGCCGTACAGGCAGAAGCGCATCATCACGTTGAGGATCGCGGCGACCACCGCGTACACGCCGTAGGCGGCGGCGCCGTAGCTGCGGATCACGAGGATGAGCAGCAGCGGGGTCGAGAACTTGACGATGTAGCTGAGCAGCGTGAGCCGCATGCCGCGGTCGAGGTCACCCGCGTCGCGGCGGATGTCCTCGCTGGCGTCCTCGGAGTTCGGGCTCAAGCGGGGGGCCACGTTAAACCGTGATCGCCGGGCCTGGGCCGGGGGTGGCGGGGAGTTTTCACACGGTGGAGGGCGGGCTGCGGAACACGGCGGCGATGCTGGCGGCGGCGTCGTCCCACGTGCCGTGCGCCGCGGCCCAGGCGCGGATGGCCGTGCGGTCGACCGTCGGCGCGGCGGCGCGGGCGATCAATAATCCGGCGGCGAGGCCGTCGGGGCCGAGCTCGCAGGGGACGAGGCGCTGCTCGCCGGCGAGTTCGGTGAGGTGGTGGACGGGCGGGCCGACGAGCGGGCAGCCCATGCTGAGCGCGAGCAGGGCGCTGCCCGAGGTGAAGAAGGCGCGGTGGGCGACGATCGCGACGTCGGCGGCGGCGTAGTAGAGCGGCACGTCGGCGTCGGCGATGCGGCGGGCGTGCACGACGACGCGCGGGTCGTCGGCGGCGAGCTTCAGGTCGGCCGAGATGTCGCCGTCGGGCAGGCCGGCGAGGACCAGGCGGTCGTCGGGGCCGGCCATCTGACGGAACGCGCGGATCACCTCGCCGAGGCCCTTGTAGGGGCGCAGGGCGCCGAAGTTGAGGGCGACGAACCCGGCCGCGGGCAGGCCGAGCGCCTCGCGGGCCGCGGTCGGCGACGGCGGGGCGGGGTAGTCGGCGAGGTAGTGCGGGTGGTGCACGACGGTGGTCGGGCCGGCGTAGCCGAAGGCGTCGGCGAGCGCTTGCCGGGCGGCGGCGAAGTGGAGGAACACGTGGTCGACGCGGGCGAGCAGGTCGCGGCGGGCGGCGCGGCCGAGGTCGGGGTGGCGGTCGTCGTGGGGCAGCAGGTTGTGGGCGGTCCAGGCCACGCGCACGCCGCGGCGGCGCAGGTGGTCGAGCTGGAGGCGCAGGGCGGCGGCTCTGGCGGCGTAGACCGGGCGCCAGGGGTGGATGATGGCGCCGCCGGGCCAGTGCAGGTGCAACCAGTCGCCGCGGCGCAGGCGGGCGGCGGACAGGTGGAGCGAGGCGCCGGCCCACGCGTCGAGGCCGGCGCGGCGCATGGCGGCGAGCAGCTGCGGGAGGTAGGGGTTACCGAGCCAGCGCGGCCAGGCCAGGACTCTCACGGCGGGGAGCATACGCAAGGGGATCGCAGCGGGTCAATGCGAGGCTGGGCGCGGCGGGGCGAAGCAAGTATGCTCGCGGCGCATGGCGGCCGGGCCACCACGAGACAATCCGAACGTCATCATCATCATGGCCGGCGGCGGCGGGGCGAGGCTGTGGCCGGCGTCGACGCCGACGCGGCCGAAGCAGCTGATGCACCTGAGCCAGCACCCGCCGCACACGCTGCTGGCGGCGGCGGTCGAGCGGGCGCGGCTGCTGGCGCCGATCGAGCGCATCTTCGTGGTGACGAGCATGGCGCTGGCGCCGGGCATCCAGGCGGCGGTGCCGGAGCTGGTCGCGCGCAACGTGATCATCGAGCCGAAGCCGCGGAGCACCGCGCCGTGCATCGCCCTGGCGGTGCTGCACGTGCGCCAGGCGCTGCGCCTGCAGGGCCTCAGCGAGGAGCGCATCCACCGGGTGGTCGTGCACGTGCTGCCGGCGGACCACCACATCCCGGCGGTCGAGGCGTTCACGCGGCTGGTCCGCTTCGCCGGCGAGTACGCGGGGCAGCACGGCAACATCGTCACGCTGGGCATCGAGCCGACGCGCCCGAGCACCGGCTACGGCTACATCGAGCGCGGGCCGGAGCCGCTGGTCCGCGAGGGCGACGGGTTCGTGTACCCGGCGCTGCGGTTCGTCGAGAAGCCGGACGCGGCGCGGGCCAAGATCTTCGTCGAGTCGAAGCGCTACCTGTGGAACGCGGGGATCTTCATCATGCCGTTCGGGCGCATCGCCGCCGAGCTCGAGCGCCACGCGCCGCGGCTGTGGGGCGCGCTGGCGCCGGTGGCCTGGTCGCTGGCCGCGGGCGAGGACCCGTGGCCGGCCACCGTCGCCGCCTACGAGGGCCTGACGGCCGAGCCGATCGACATCGCCGTGATGGAGAAGCAGCGCGACCTGTGCGTGGTGCCGATGGCCGTGCCGTGGACCGACCTCGGCTCGTGGGCGGCCATGCACGAGGCGCTGCCGAAGGACGGGCACGCCAACGTGGTGATCGCCCCGCGCACCGCGGGGGTCGAGCTGATCGATTCGCGCGGGTCGCTGGTGTGGAGCGAGGGGCTCGACGTGGCGGTCATCGGGCTCTCGGGGGTCGCCGTGGTCGTGAGCGGCGGGCGGGTGCTGGTGTGCCCGCTGGAGCGCTCGGAAGAGGTTCGTCGACTCGGCGAGCGGCGCGGCTGAGGGTCCGGTAGAGTGGGGCCCTCGTCGGCCGTGCTCTGCCCAGGTCTCATCGCCGCGCTGCTGCTCGGGCCGCCCGCGCAGGAGGTCGTGCCCGCGCCGGCGCCGCCGCTGCCGCGCGAGGTGGCCGCGCCGCTCGACGCGGGGGTCGACGCGCCGCCGCCCGCGTCCGCGCCGTGGCTGCCGGCCCAGGGCGCCGCGCCGCTGGCGGTGCCCGACATGGGCCCGCCGCTGCCGCTGCCGCCGACCGGGGCGGCGCCGCTGCACACGCCGCGGTACTCGCCGCCGCCGCCGCCGGGATCGCTGCCGGCCTGGGGCGTGGTCCCGCTCGATGTCGATCTGGAGCACCGCCCGGCGCCGCCGCGGGTCGCCGTGCCGTTCGCGCCCGGGAGGCCGCTGCCGGTCGCGCGCGTGGATCCGCGGACGCTGCGGATCGTGCGCCTCGACGTGCTGGTCGGGCCGGTCTGGCGGGTCAAGACGACCGAATTGATGGGCCTCGTCGGGGTCGAGGTCGGGCGCCTGAAGGGCTTCTCGGGCGCGGCCCACCTCGGCGTGATCGTCGCCCCGGACCGCGACTTCGTGGCGGCGTTCGATGTTCCGCTCGGCGGCGGGGTCGTCTACCGCCACCGCTTCGGCGAGCGCCCGATCGACCTCAGCGTGGGCCTGTCGGCGGGCCTGCTCATCCACCGCGCGGCGACCGAACGCGGGGTCGTGCACCGCGTCGACCCCGACCTCCAGCTGCCGCTGCGCCTGGCCTGGACGGCCGGCGAGGTCGGCTTCAGCGTCGCGCTCGTGCAGGGCTTCAGCGGGCGCGCCCGGACCTATAGCCGGCGCGGGGCCGAGGTCTGGCACCGCGTTCCCTACCGCGTCGGGTTCATGGTTGGGATACACTTCGACGTCGGGGTCGGGCGGAGGCCGTCGCGCCGCGCGCCCCGGGGAGCGAGAGGGCCATGACTTATCTGCGTATGTTCGCGTTGTCTTCGCTGGCGCTGGCCGGCTGTCAGGACGCCATCGACCTCGATCCGCTGGACGAGGCGCCGGTCGTCGAGTCGTCGGTGAGGCCGCCGCCGATCCTCGGCGGCACGCTGACGCTGCTCGACGACGGCACGGCGATCGCCGCCGACCCCGACCGCGACGTGGTGTACGTCGTCGACCTCGACGCCGCCGAGGTCCGCCACACCATCGCCCTGCAGGCCGGCGATCGCCCGCACCGCGTGGTCGTCGGCGGCGACGAGCGCGTGCACGTGGTGCTGCGCGGGGCCGGCGGGTTCGCGACCCTCGACGTCGAGGCCGGCAGCGTGACCGCCCGCCACAAGTTGTGCCCCGAGCCGCGCGGGCTGGCGTTCAAGGCCGCCGATCGCTCGCTGTACCTGGCCTGCGCGGGCGGCTCGCTGCTGCACCTCAGCGAGGCGGGCGAGCTGCTGGAGCGCCACGAGCTCGAGCCCGACCTGCACGACGTGCTGCTCGTCGACGGCGAGGTCAAGGTGTCGCTGTTCCGCTCGGCGCAGGTCGTCGGCCTCGACGGCGCGCCGCGCATCACGATCCCCGACGCGGACGACGCCGCCGCCCGCGTGGCCTGGCGGACCTGGCCGATCGACGGCGGCATCGCCATGCTGCATCAGGTCGCCAGCAAGCGGCCGGTGCCGGTCAACCCCGACTCGGAGGACATCCCCGAGGGCGGCTCGCCCTACGGCGGCGGCGGCTCGTGCGGCATGGGCATCGTCAACACCGCGATCACGACGATCACGGCCAACGGCGTGCACACGGTGCCGCTGTTCGGCTCGAACCTGACGGTCGACGCCGCGTTCGCGCCCGACGGCCTGACCATGGCGATGGCGGTGCCCGGGGTGGTCCGGCCGGAGGACGTGGTCGTGCCGGCCGAGCGCCGCCAGACCGGCCTCGGCCGCGTCGAGGTCGACGTCGGCGAGCCGAGCGCGGCGGTGCGGCCCCCGGTGCGCGTCGACAGCCGCATCGAGCCCGGCTGCCCCGACATGCCGAGCGAGGGCGAGCTCGCGGACTTCGGCCAGGCCACCGCGGTGGCCTACACGTCGAGCGGGCGCCTGGTCGTGCAGAGCCGCCAGCCCGCGCGCCTGATCGTGAGCGACGCCGACGGTCGTGAGGTCATCGAGCTCGGCGGCGAGTCGCGCTTCGACACCGGCCACGAGATCTTCCACCGCGCGACCGACTCGGGCCTCAGCTGCGCGTCGTGCCACCCGGAGGGCACCGATGACGGGCACGTGTGGAAGTTCGAGGGCTTCGGCCCGCGCCGCACCCAGCCGATCGACGTCGGCCTCGCCGACACCGCGCCGTACCACTGGGACGGCGACATGCAGGACTTCGACGTGCTGATGGCCGAGGTGCTCGCGCACCGCATGGGCGGCAAGCGCCAGTCGCCGGAGCGCGGCGAGTCGTTCACCCGCTGGATCTTCGCGCAGGAGCGGCCGGCGGTGGTCGGCGACGAGGACGCCGCGCTGGTGGCCGCCGGCGAGCGGCTGTTCGCCGACTACGCCTGCGGCAAGTGCCACGACGGGCCGGGGCTCGGCGGCAGCCGGACCGAGACGATCGCCGGGGTGGCCAAGCAGGTGCCGACGCTGCGCCGCATCTCGCTGCACCCGCCGTTCATGCACGACGGGCGCGCGCCCACGCTCGAGGCGGCGATCCGCGACATGATCGCGACGACCCGCGAGCGCGACGCGCCGGCCGAGGACGTGGCGGCGATCGCCGCCTACCTGCGCACGCTGTAGCGCGCGGGCGGCAGCGCCAGGGAGGCACGCGGGATGATCGTCGTCACCGGCACCAAGCGCTCGGGCACCTCGATGTGGATGCACCTGCTGATCGCGGCCGGGCTGCCGCACCTCGGCGAGCGCTTCCCGGGCGGCTGGGGCGAGCTGCTGCGCGACGCCAACCCGGACGGGTTCTTCGAGTCCGAGCTGATGATCGGCGTCAACTACCGCACCAACCCGCACCCGCTGACCGGGGCCTACCTGGCGCCGCAGTGCACGCGCGAGCTGGCGGTCAAGATCTTCGTGCCCGGGCTGGTGCGCAGCGACGTGGCGTTCCTCGACCGCGTGATCGCCACGGTCCGCGGCTGGCGCGAGTACGTGGCGTCGATGCGGCGGCTCGGGGTCGACCCGGCCGCGCTGCCGCCGGCGCTCGAGTGGTGGTGCAACAACTTCGCGCTGATCCGCGACCTGGCGATCCGCGGCTATCCGGCGCACGTGCTGTCGTACGACAGCTTGCTCGCCGACCCCGCGCGGGTGGCGGCCGAGGTGCTGGCCTGGATCGGCCGCGGCGACCCGGAGGCGGCCGCCCGCGTGGTCCGCCCGGAGCAGCGCCAGGGGCCGATCCGCGAGCCCGACGCGGCGCTCGCCGACGGCGTCGACGCCCGCCACCTCGAGGTCTTCGACGAGCTGTACGCCGTCATCGACGCCGGGCGGCCGCTGTCGGCGAGCTTCATCGAGCGGCTCAACGCGGTCGACCGGGAGCTCCGCCCGCAGGTCCGCGAGCACCAGGCCGCCGTCGAGGCCGAGGCGGTTGCCGACATTTTTAAACGACGGTGATACGCTCCCGGCGATGGTGACCGAGCCCGACGCTCTCCACCTGCGCTTCCGCGACGCGGCGATCGAGCCGCACGAGCCGCCGCTCGCGGCGTTCGCCGGGCCCGCCGCCGCGCGCGTCGAGGACGAGTGCGGGGTGCTGCCGGGCGCGCGCCCGCACGACCCGGACGGGCCGATCGTGGTGTTCTTGCAGCAGCACGAGTTCGCGATCCCGACGCCGGGCGACGCCGGTGCGCCGGACCTCGAGAGCTGGAGCGTGCGGCCGACGACGTTCGGGTACTTCGCCGAGGTCGCGCCGCGGCCGGCCGCGACGCGCCACGCGGGCCCGCGGCGCGCGGCCCAGGTGTTCGCCGGCTGCCTCGCGCTGACCCTGACGGTCTCGACCGACGCGCTGGCCGACGCGCCCGCGGCCGCCAGGCCGCCCGCCGCCGCGAGCACGCCGGCGCCTGCTCCGACGCGGGCCGCGAGCGCGGCGCCGGCGAGCGCGCCGGCGCCTGCTCCGACGCGGGCCGCGAGCGCGGCGCCGGCGAGCGAGACGCGGCCCTCGCCGACGACGCCCGAGCTGCCGCCCGACAGCCCGCCCGCGACCACGCCGCCGACGCCGCCGACGACGACGCCGCCGACGAGCGAGACCGCCAGGCCGCCGCCGCCGAAGATCCTCGACACGCGGGCGCTGGCCGAGGCGGCGTGGGAGGGCATCGACGGCTTCGTGGTCGTGCTCGAGCTGAAGGGCGGGCGGATCATGCGCGGGCGCGTGGGCGCGGTGCAGGCCGAGACCTTCACCTTCATCGACGGCGAGGACGGGCGGATCCTGGTGATCCCGAAGAGCGGCGTGTCGTCGCTGCGGGCCTACGTGCCGCCGCCGATCCCCAGCCAGACCGGCGGCGGGCTGATCGCCGGCGGCAGCGTGCTCACGGCGCTCGGCGTGCCGGTGTTCATCACCGGGATCGCGTTCGTCGCCATCTGCCCGAGCTGCGTGTACCTCCACCTGCCGATGCTGTTCGTCGGCGGCGGGGCCATGGGCGGCGGCATCCCGATGATCTCCAAGGGCATCCAGCGCCGCACCGCCTTCGAGAAGGCCATCCAGGAGCACCGCGTCACGCCGGTCGTCCAGCGCACGCAGTTCCACGGGTGGACCGGCGGGCTGCAGTTCCGCTTCTGACGCCAAAGCAGCGCGGGCGGCGGCCTTGACAGGGTAGACGCGGCCTGGGAGCTTAGCGCCCGATGGCCGACGACGACGCTGCGCGCGCGACCCCACCCGATCGCGGCTGGTCGCACGCGCGGGCGCAGCAGGACACGGCGACCGAGGAGCTGGTCGACGTGCACTGGCACCGCCCGCTGGCCTACTGGCTGCTGCTGCGGCCGTGGGAGCACGCGCGCTGGCGGCCGTCGCCGACGCAGTACACGCTCGGCGGCGGGGCGCTCGGGGTGCTGGCGGCGGTCGTCGCCCTCGCCGCGCCGGACTCGTCGCCGCTGTGGCTGCTGGCGGCGCTGCTGCTGTTCGTCGCCTACCTGCTCGACTGCGGCGGCGAGCTGCTCGCGCGCCTGACCGGGCGCTCCAGCGGGCGGCGGGCGCTGCTCGACGGCATGATCGACTTCGCGGTCGGCGTGTCGTTCTGGCTGGCCATGTCGCTGCGCACCGCGCCGGCCGCGTGGGGCGCGTGGGCGGTGCCGGCGGCGCTGGCGATCGTGCTCAGCGTGCTCGTGCACACCGGCCTGCACGACCACCTGAAGCTGCGCTTCGCGGTGCTGACGCGCCCGCCGCCGCCGCCGCGGGCGGTGGCCGAGGCGCCGGAGGGCTCGTCGCCGCCGCCGCTGGGGCTGTGGGCGCGCGTCGTCGAGGGGTTCTTCCGCTTCGCCCAGGGCTTCTACGAGCTGACGTACACCAACATCTCGCGGGCGCTGGTCGGCGTGGTGCCGGGCTCGCCGCGGCCGGACGTCGACCCGAGGGTCGCGCGCCAGCTGCTCGTCGGGCCCATGCGCATGGTCAGCCTGCTCGGGCTCGGCACGCACATGGCGCTGGTGTACGTGGCGACCGCGCTGGCGGTGTTCGACGTGCGCCTGCCGTTCTACGTCGCGCTCGTCGCGGTGGTCGGGGCGCTCAACCTGTGGGCGGCGCTGGCGGTGCTGGCGTGGCGACGGGGCGAGCGCATCCTCGCCGAGGTCGCGCGCCACGACCGCGGGTGATCACAGCGGGCGCCGGTCGGGGGCCACGAACGCGGCGCGGGCCGCCGGCGACATCAGCGTGTCCCGGTCGTAGTGGGTGAACACCAGGCCGCCGTCGCCGAGCTCGGCGAGCGCGCGGTTGACGAAGGCGAGGCGGTCCTCGCCGTCGCGCAGCAGGTCGACGAGCTTGCGCGTCCAGAAGCGGGTGACGGTCTCGTGGTAGCCGGCGGCCTCGGTGGTGGCGACGCCGCGGGCCGCGTTATAGCGGAGGATGCCGGCGCGGATGGTGGTCAGGGCGATCGCGAAGTCGGCGCAGGCGTGCACGATGTCGGCGGCGACGGTCAGGTGGCGGCGGTGGTCGAAGGCCTCGGGCGGGATCTCGGCGCTGTTGAAGGCCGTCAGGATCGCGTCGATCTCGGCGGTGCTGGCGTAGGCCTCGGACATCGGCGCGCAGGGTATCGGGCCGCCCGGGGCTGTCAACCGCGGGAATTTGCGGCGATCGGGCGAGGCGCGAATTCGGGCGGGCGTGGTAGAAGGGAGCGTGGCCGGACCGCGAGCATGGACCTTCCCGCAGCGCCTCGTCGGCGCGTCCGACCCGCCGGCGACGCCCGGATCGATGGCGGCCGTGCTGGCGCGGGCGGCCGGCGAGCTGCGGCGGGCGAGCCGCCGCGATCCGCTGGGCGCGGGCGCGGGCTCGCTGCTGCTGTGTGAACTGCTGGGGCCGGCGGTCGACGCGATCGAGGATCCGGTCGGCACGCTGGCGGGGGCGACGACGCGGACGATCGACCTCGTCGCGCCGCTGATCGCCGCGGCGCCGGCCGACGAGGCGACGCGCGACGCCTGGCTCGGGCGGGCCTTCGCCGCGCTGACGGCCGACGAGGCCGGGCACGTGCGCCGGCTGGCCGAGCACTGGGGCGCGCTGTGCGGCGGACCGGCGCGGGCGGCCGCGTGGGCCGTGCGCCTGCTGCCGGCCGCGCGCGAGGGGCTGGCCAGCGCGGCGAGCATCGCCTGTCTCTCGAGCCAGGTCGCGGCCGGGCAGCACGCGGCGGCGCTCGAGCTGCTCGGCGCGCGCCCGGTCGAGGTCTGGCCGGAGCGGCAGTTCGGCGTGCGGGCGCTGGCGGCCGGCGGCGAGGTCGACGCGGCGCTGGCCTACGCGCGGGCCTCGAACCCGCTCGGCCACCGCCACGCGCGGGACATCGCCCGCGTGTGTGAGCAGGTGCTGCGGGCGGCCGGGCGCGCCGAGCAGGCCTACGCGCAGTTCGCGTTCGCGGCCCACGCGCGGCAGAACTGCCGCCTGACCTTCGAGGCGCTGCGCCGGGCCTACCCCGAGGTCGCGGACAGCCGGCTGCTCGGCGACCTGCTGGCGGCCAGCCCGGGCCAGGAGGGGCGGTGGTTCGCGACCGCGTGCGCGCTGCGGTTCTTCGCGCTGGCGGTCGAGATCGCCGAGACGTCGCCGTGCGACCCGCGGACGCTGCTGCGGGCGGGCCTCGTGCGGCTCGACGCGGACCCGGAGTTCGCGCGCGAGGTCGCGGTCGCGGCTCTGCGCTGGACCTGCGGCGGGCACGGGGTCGAGGTCACCGGCGACGAGGTGTACGCGGCCTTCGACCTGGCCCGCGCGGCGGCCGAGCGGACCGGCACGCTGCCGCGGACGCGCTCGCGGATCGCCGCCGCCTGCGACGACCCCCACCCGGCGGCGCAGTGGGTGCTGGGGCTGCTGGCCGCCGAGCTGCGGCCGGGCTGACGCGAGGGACGATCTGCCTCGAGGGACAGGTCGTGCGCGTCGGCGGCTCCGCGGCCCGGCCCGCACGGGCGACGGACGTGCGGGGGAGCATTGCGCGCGCGCGGGGAGTCCGTCAGGCTAGTCCGCCCGGAGGCGAAGCGATGGCGAGACGGATCCTGCGTGCGTTGAGTTCGGCGGTGCTGGCGGGCGCGCTGGCGGCGGGTGGCTGCACGCCCTCGCCGCAGGCCGCGGCCGAGGCGGCGGTCGGCGATCCGGCGGTCCAGGACCTGCTGCGGCTGGTGCCCGCGGACACGCCGTACGCGTGGGTGGGTCTGGCCGGCACGTCGCGGCCGTTCGCCGAGAAGCTGGTCAAGCGCGCCGAGCCGCTGCTGAAGGAGGCCGAGGCGGCGCTCAGCCGGGCGCTGGCGCAGGACCACAGCGACCGCCCGGAGGCCAGGGTGCTCCGCGCGCTGGCGGCCGAGCTGCAGGGCAAGCTGTCGCTCGCGGGGCTCGAGTCGCTCGGCTTCGAGTTCGACACCCGCTTCGTCGTCTACGGGCTCGGGCTGCTGCCGGCGATGCGCCTGCGCATGCGCGACGCGACCGCCCTGAAGGCGACGATCGACCGCGTCCAGCAGGCCAGCGGCGTGCAGTTCCCGGTCGCCAACCACAACGGGCAGGACTACTGGTTCACCGCCGATCACAAGGGCACGTTCGTGGTCGCGTTCGTCGGCAACGACCTCGTCGCCGGCGTGGCCGCGACGGCGCACAAGGACAAGACGCTGTCGCTGCTGTTCGGCCAGGAGCGGCCGGCCGCGTCGCTGGCCGACACCACGGCGCTGAAGGACGTCGTCGCGGCCCACGGGCTCGGCAAGTTCAGCGCCGGGTTCGTCGACATCCGCGTGATCGTCGACGCGATGGTCGGGGCCTCGTCGGGCCTCAACGCCGAGACGGCGGCGGTCGTGCTCTCGGGGGTCAAGCCGCCGGCCGAGTGCGTCGACGAGATCCGCGGGCTCGCCGGGCTGATGCCGCGCGTGGTCTTCGGGACCACCCGCGTCGACGAGACCGGCGTCGAGACCCGGTTCGCGGCCGAGCTGCGCCCGGACCTCGCCGGCGGCGTGACGGCGGTGCGCACCAGCGTGCCCGGCCTCGACGCGGCGACCGCGAAGGAGGTCATGTTCGGCATGGGCTCGGGCGTGGACGTCGGCAAGGCGATCGAGCTGGCCAAGGTCCAGGCCATGGCCGTCGAGGCGGCGCCCTACAAGTGCCCGGACCTGAAGTTCCTCAACGACGCGGCCCGGGAGATCGTGCAGGGCGCGCCGGGCGTGCCGGCGCCGGTCCGCCAGCTCAAGGGCTTCGCGTTCGCGCTCGAGCACGCGAGCTTCACCGGCTTCATCCCGACCGACATCAAGGGCTACGCGACCGTCGGCGTCGACGACCCGCTCGCCATGCTGAAGACGATCAAGGGCCTCGCGCCGAGCGAGCTGACCTTCATCCCCGACCTCCAGCAGGAGGGCGTGGGCGAGCGGCTCAACCTGGCGGCGCTGCCGGTGCCGCTGCCGATCCCGTTCGAGATGTTCCTGGCCGGGCGCCGCGACGCCGGCCTCGCCCTCGCCGTCGGCGCCGACGCCCAGAAGCGCTCGAGCGACCTCCTGATCCCGAGCGGCGAGGCCAAGCCGCTGTTCGTGTTCCACATGAACATCGGCCGCGCCATGAAGCTGCTGCCGACCGGGGCCAACGTGAGCAACCCGGCGCTGCTGGACCTGCTCGGCAGCCAGGGCTACGTGGTCGACGCCGGCGAGGGCGGCCTGGTGTTCCGCTCGTGGGTCAACTTCCCGGAGTAGCCGTGTCGAGCGCGCGCCACAGGTACCAGGCGGCGGCGCTGCGGAACGGACGGTAGGGCTCGCCGAGCTGCTCGAGCGCCCGCACGCTCGGCAGCTCGTCGAGGCCGTGCAGCGCGGCGTAGCTCTTGCGCACGGCGTAGTCGCCGACCGGCCACACGTCGGGGCGGCCCATGCGGAAGATGAGCATCATCTCGACCGACCAGCGGCCGATGCCGCGGACCTCGGTGAGGCGCTCGACGATCGCGTCGTCGGTCATGCGCACGAGGCTGCGGTACGACGGGATCTCGCCGGCGTGGGCACGGCGCGCGAGGTCCTTCAGCGCGGCGGTCTTGGCGGTCGAGAGCCCGGCCGCGCGCAGGCGGGCGTCGCGGGTCGCCAGCACCTGCGCCGGGCTCGGGACGGCCTCGGAGCCGTGCAGCGCGCACACGCGGCCGAGGATGGTCGCCGCGGCCTTGCCGGTGAGCTGCTGGTAGACGATCGAGCGCACGAGCGCGGCGTAGGGGTCGCCGAGGCGCTCGAGCGTGAGGGTCGGCGGGCCGACGCGCTCGACCAGCGCCCCCATGCGGCGGTCGCTGCGGCGCAGGTGATCGTAGGCGGCGGTGTCGAACGCGAGCCGGGTCCGTGGCACGCGCGCAGTCTACACCGCGGCGCGGCCGGCGGACCGCTCAGGTCGCGCCCGGGTTCTTGATCAGGCGGCCGATCCGCAGGTTGGGGATGAAGGCCGGCGGGGCCGGGGCCTGGGTGCGCACGGTGTCGACCAGCGGCCGCGAGGCGGCGGCGTCGGCCGGATCTTGCGGCGGGTGCGGGCCGCGGGTCGGCAGGGCGCCGGGGCGTAGCAGGCCGGCGTCGTGCTCCTCGGGCAGCGCCGACAGCAGCGGCGGCTGGTTGCCGAGGCCCGCGAGCGAGACCGGCGGCGGCGGCGGGAGGCCGTCGAGGCCGTCGTGATCGTGGTCGAGCTCGGTCTCCTCGATGTCGATGTCGACGGCCGACAGCTCGCCCGCGGGCGCCGAGTCGTCGGGCATGGTGTAGATGCCCGACTGGGCCGCGACGTCGAGCTCGCGCCGCAGACCCGCGAGGTCGAGCTGGAGCAGCCAGCCGCGGTCGACGAGGTAGCGGCCGTCGACCGGCACGAGGGTCAGCGAGCCGCGGGTGATGCTCTGCAGCAGCTTGCCGCCGGCGTGGTGGCGCAGCTTGCTGCCGAGCTCGGCGACCTCGTCGTCGTCGAGCGCCTTGGTCAGGGCGGTGAGCACGAGGCCGAGGACCTCGCGCGCCCGGTCGAGCTCGTGGCGGGTGTCGATGGCGGCGGCGCCGGCCTGCAGCTCCGCGGGCCGGCGGGCCCGCAGGGTGTCGGGCCGGGCGCCGGCGCCGACGCCGGCGGGGATGAGGTTGCGGTCGGCGGCGGCGCGGTCGGCCTGCTGGCGCTCGACCTTGCGTTCGGCGCTGCGCAGGCGCTCGGCCAGCGAGCGGGCGACCGAGAGCTTCTTGCCGAGGTCGCGACACACGCCGGCCCAGTGATCGCGCTCCTCGCGGACCTGCGCGAGCTCCTTCTCGAGGGCCGCGACGCGGGCCTCGGTCACCTGGATCTGCATGACCTTGGCGTCGTATCGCTGCCAGATGTCCCCGGGGTCCGCCATCGCTGCCTCGCCGTTCCCTGGTCGCCGGGAAGGCGTCCAAGGATAAGGCGGTTTGCTCGGCGAAGCGAACCCGGATTCACATCGACGATCGCGAACCGCGGGCCGCCGACGGACGGCGCCGCGCATGCCGGCGACCGGCCGCGGCCGCGCGCGCACCGGCCTCGCCGACGCCGACGGCGAGGCGCGCGGCAGATGGCCCGAGGGACAGGTGACGAACGGCGGGCGTGGCCGCGCGCCCCGGCGGCCCGCGGCGCGTCCGCCGTGCCGCGGCCGGCAACGCCGCGGCTGACCGTTGGGACAGGAGATCCCCGGGCCCGGGCAAAGGGGCGCGGCGCCGGGGAAACGCGGTCGGACCGCCGTCGGTTGCATGTGCGACGAGGTGGACCACGGCGCCGGTGCGGGCGTGCCGCCGGGCCGCGGCGTCGCCCGCGATCGGGCCCGTGGACCCGCCGCCGCGGCCCGCGGAGCGGGGGACGCCGGCCGCGCTTGACGCCCGGTCGCCGCCTCGGCCAACTCATGGGCCATGACGCAGTCCGAGCCGCGGGCCAGCCGCTTCACCACGATGGTGGGCTACGTGACGATGATCGCCGCGACGGTCGGGCTGTACTTTTTCATCCGCGGGCGCGGCGAGGACCTGGGCGCCCCGGCGAGCGCGTCGCCGGTCGCGGCGGCGAGCGAGGCCCACGGCTCGCCGCTGGCGACCGTGCTGCTGGCGCTGGCGGTGGTCGTGCTGCTGGCGCGGGGGCTCGGCTGGCTGTTCAAGCGCTACCTCCGGCAGCCGCCGGTGATCGGGGAGATCGTCGCGGGCCTGATGCTCGGGCCGTCGCTGCTCGGAGCGCTCGCCCCCGGGGCGGCGGCGTTCCTGCTGCCGGCCTCGGCGGCGCCGCTGCTCGGGATCCTCTCGAAGATCGGGGTGGTCCTGTTCATGTTCCTCGTCGGCCTCGAGCTCGACCCGCGGCGCCTCCGCGGCCACGGCCACACGACCCTGGCGATCTCCCACGCGAGCATCGTGACCCCGTTCCTGCTCGGCGCGACCCTGGCGCTCGCGCTCTACCCGCTGTACGGCTACCAGAACATCAGCTTCACCGTGTTCTCGCTGTTCGTCGGGGTGTCGCTGTCGGTCACCGCGTTCCCGGTGCTGGCCCGCATCCTCACCGACCAGCGGGTCCAGAGCACGCCGCTCGGCGTGACCGCGCTGACCTGCGCCGCCGTCGACGACGTGAGCGCGTGGACGCTGCTGGCGTTCGTCGCCAGCGTGGCCAGCGCGCAGCTGGACGGCGCGGCCTGGACGATCGGCTACGTCGCCGCCTACCTGGCGGTGATGTTCGCGCTGGTCCGCCCGCTGCTGCGCCGCTTCGCCGCCCGCGAGGACGCCGGGTCGGGGCCGCTGTCGCAGGGCGCCCTCGCGGTGGTGGTGGTGGCGCTGCTGCTGTCGGCCCTGGCCACCGAGGCGGCCGGCATCCACGCGCTGTTCGGGGCGTTCCTCCTCGGGGCGTTCCTCCCCCACGAGGGCCGCCTCGCCGAGCAGATCCGCGTGCGCCTCGAGGACGTGGTGGTGGTGCTGTTCCTGCCGGTGTTCTTCGCGTTCACCGGCATGCGCACGCAGGTCGGGCTCGTCAGCGGGGTGACCGACTGGCTGATGTGCGGGGCGATCATCCTGGTCGCCACGCTCGGCAAGTTCGGCGGCTCGTTCCTCGCGGCCCGCCTCACCGGGCTCGGCTGGCGCGAGAGCACGGCCCTCGGCGTGCTGATGAACACCCGCGGGCTGATGGAGCTGATCGTGCTTAACGTCGGGCTCGACATGGGCGTGCTGTCGCCGACGCTGTTCGCCATGCTCGTGCTCATGGCCCTGGTGACGACGTTCGCGACCACGCCGATCCTGCACCTCGTGCTCGGCGAGCGCGGCTTCGCCGACGCGCCGGCGCCGTCGCCACGCGGGCACCACGCGGGCTGACGCGTCGTCGGTCTATCCGCGTCCGACGAGGTCCTCGAGCTCGGCGATCTGCTTGGGCACGCCCGCGGTCAGCACCTCCGGCGCGGCGGCGGTGACGAGCACGTCGTCCTCGACGCGGACGCCGAGGCCGCGGAGCTCGGCGGGGGCGGCGTCGTCGCCCTCGGGGATGTAGAGCGCGGGCTCGACGGTGAGCACCATGCCGGGCACGAGCGGGCGGGCGGTGCCCTGCGCGACGTAGCGGCCGGCGTCGTGGACATCGGCGCCGAGCCAGTGGCTGGTGCGGTGGGGGTAGTACTTCTTGTAGAGCTCCTTCTCGAGGATCTCGTCGAGCGAGGCGGACAGCAGGCCGAGGTCGCGCAGGCCCCCGGCGAGGCGGCGCAGGCACACGTGGTGGATGGCGTCGAGGCTGCTGCCCTCGGTCGCGGCGGCGATGCCGGCCTCGTTGGCGGCGAGCACCACGGCGTAGGCGTCGCGCTGGGCGGGGGTGAAGCGGCCCGAGACCGGCCAGGTGCGGGTGATGTCGCCGGTGAACAGGTCCCACTCGGCGCCGGCGTCGACCAGCAGCAGCTGGCCGTCGTGCAGGCGGCTGCGGTTGGCGATGTAGTGGAGGGTCACGGCGTTGGCGCCGCAGCCGACGATGCTGGTGTAGCCGGGGCCGGTGCTGCCGCGGCGCAGGAACTCGTGGTGGAGGATCGCCTCGATCTCGTACTCGTGCATGCCGGCGCGGGTGGCCCGCATGGCGGCGACGTGGGCGGCGCCGGAGATCTCGATGGCGCGGCGCAGGCTGGCGAGCGCGGGCGCGTCCTTGACGATGCGGTCCTCGCCGAGCAGCACGCGGGCGTCGCGGAGGCACTCGGGGGCGACGTCGCCGCCGCGTTCGTTGGCGCGCAGGGCCTCGATGGCGTCGCGGACCAGGCGGTCGGCGGCGGGCGAGCCGGCGAACGGCACGTGGACCGTCTCGACGCCGGACAGCAGCTTCGGGAGCACGCCCGCCAGCTCGCTCGTCGGGTGGGCGACGTCGGCGCCGATGCGCTCGCGGATCGCGTCGGGCCCCGGGCGCCGGCCGTTGTATGTGATGTCACGTTCGTCCTGCGGCGGGACGAACACGGCGAGCGCGGGCTCGCGGCGCGGGCGGAACACGAGCACGGCGCCGGGCTCGGCGAGGCCGGTGAGGTAGTGGAAATCGGTGTACGGGCGGAAGCGGTGCTCGGTGTCGTTGGAGCGGGTCTGCAGGGCGCCGGCGTGGAGGACGAGGGCCGCGTCGCCCATGCGTGCGCCGAGGCGGCGGCGGCGTTCGGCGTGGACGGAGAGCGGGGGGGTGGGCGTGTCCATCGGCGGGCCAGCATAGCCGGATTCGCGTGCGTCACGTCATACGAGCCGGGTGTGCAGGGGGCTGCGCGCGCGCGTGCCGGGCCCGGCGCGCGTGGGCGGGCGGCGGGGCGGGGCGAGCGGATGGTTGTCGCGCGCGGGGGCCGGAGATCGGGAGGCGGCCGGGGGGATTGCGCGAGGGGGGCCGCCTGCACGATCGTTGCGGCCGATGGCGACGCCAAAACTCAGCACCCAACGGCTTCACGAGGTCAGTCAGGTTCTGGCCAACTATGTCCCGAAGTTACCGGGCACGGACCTGAATCTGCTGACCGGTCTATGCAAGGCGGTGCTCACGTCGGTCGACGTCCGCGACCTGCGGCGCACCGGCAACGAGCAGCTGGTCGAGCAGCTCGAGTCGGTGCTGGCGACCATCAAGGTGCGCGGGCGCGGGGAGATCAACACCGCGGTGCGCCAGCAGGGCGACGGCCTCGTGCTCGAGTCGTGCGTCGAGGACCAGCCGTTCCTCGTCTCGTCGCTGCGGGCGCTGTTCGCCGGCGACAACGTCGAGCTGGTCTCGCTGATGAACGCGGTCATGAAGGTGCGGCGCGACGGCGCGGGCAACCTGACCAGCATCGGCATGGGCGCGCCGGAGTCGATCATCCGCGTCGAGCTGGCCGCCGACGGCTGCCCGCCGGACATCGCCGAGCGCTTCAAGCAGCGCCTGCACATCGTCCAGGCCATGGTCCGCGACTTCCAGCCGATGAAGCGGCGCATGCAGGACCTCGCCGACGACTACCTGCGGGCGGCCACCCAGGAGGGCGGCGAGCGCAGCCTGACCCTGCGCGAGACCGAGGGCATGGTCCGCTGGCTGTGCGAGGAGAACTACGTGCTGCTGTCGGTCGAGGAGTACGACGAGGCGGGCCGGCGCATGTCGGCGCTCGGCACCACCTCGGTGGCGACGGCCGAGCGCGACGCGGAGCGGCTGGCCCAGTACGCCCGCGACTTCGACCGCACGGTCCGCTTCCAGCGCTCCAAGGAGGAGTCGCCGGTGCACCGCGCGGGCCGGCCGGGGCACTTCATCATCACGCGGGTCGGCCGCGCGGGCGAGCCGGTCGGCGTGTGTTTAATTAGCGGCCTCTTCACCTACAAGGCGCTGCACACCCCGCCGGAGGAGATCCCGTTCCTGCGCGTGGTCCTGCGCAAGATCCTGGCCGACCGCAGCGTGTCGGTCGACTCGCACCGCGGCAAGAGCATCACCAACGCCTTCAACTCGCTGCCGCTCGAGTACCTGCTCACGCAGTCCGAGGAGCGCATCTGGGAGCTCACCGACCGCGTGCTGCGGGCCGAGCAGGAGGGCGGCTCCGACGTGCACATCGACGTCGGCGAGGACGCGCGCTACGTGTTCGCGTTCGTCAGCCTGCCGCGCGGGCAGTTCTCCGAGGAGCTGCGCCTGCAGGTCCAGGAGAAGCTCATGCGCGAGTTCGGGGCGACCTACGCCGACTTCGGCGTGTACATGGACCGCTACGACAACGCCATCGTGCACTACTACATGACCGGGCCGTCGGCGCTGGCCGTCGTCGACACCGAGCGGGTGCGTGGCGAGGTGCTGGCCCTCGCCAAGGGCTGGAACGAGCGCCTGCGCGAGGCGCTCGGCGAGCTCGCCCCGGCGAGCGAGGTCGACGACCTGTTCGAGCTGTACCAGAGCGCGTTCACCGAGGAGCACAAGCGGCGGGCCGGCGACCAGCGCCTGCTCGGCGACCTGCGCTGCCTGGAGAGCCTGCGCAAGGGGGCGGAGTTCGACTGCGACCTCTACGTGTCGACGACCGGCGAGCACCCGGGCAGCCTCAACCTGCGGGTGTTCAACCGCACGGCCATGAACCTCAGCGACGAGCTGCCGCTGATCGCCTCGTTCGGCTTCAAGGTGGTCGACGAGTACGTGCGGCCGGTGCACATCGCCCACACCATGGAGGTCGAGCTCGACAACTACCGCTTCGACGTGCGGCCCGAGCGGATCCCCGCGATCATCGCGCGCAAGGACGAGATCCGCAACGCGCTGCGCTCGGTGTTCGCCGGCACCATGGGCCGCGACGGGCTCAACCAGCTGATCGTCTCGACGACGATGACGGCCACCGAGGTCGAGATCCTGCGGGCCTACGTGGCCTACCTCCACCAGGTGCGCGCGCCCTACCAGACCGACCTGCTGCGCTCGGTGCTGGTCGCCCACCCGACGGTCACGCAGTCGCTGGTCGCCTGGCTGGGCTCGCGGTTCGACCCGAGCGTCGCCAACGAGCAGCTCGCCGAGGTCGCCGACAAGCAGCTCGAGCAGGAGCTGCGCGACGTGGTCGACTACACCGCCGACCGGGTGTTCAAGGCGGTCGCGGACGTGGTCCGCGCGACCGTGCGGACCAACGCGTTCATCCTCAAGGCCGCGGCCCCGGGCAGCAAGCGCAGCGAGACGCCGGCGATGGCGTTCAAGTTCGACGCCCAGAAGATCCCGTTCGGGCCCGAGCCCAAGCCGCTGCGCGAGATCTGGGTCTACCACCCCGACCTCGAGGGCGTGCACCTGCGCGGCGGCAAGGTCGCCCGCGGCGGCATCCGCTTCAGCGACCGCCTCGACGACTTCCGCACCGAGATCCACGGGCTCATGGCCACGCAGATGGTCAAGAACGTGCTGATCGTGCCGGTCGGGGCCAAGGGCGGGTTCGTGCTGCGCCAGCCGCCGCAGGACCGCAACGAGCTGCGGGCCGCCGGCGACCGCTACTACGAGGTGTTCATCGAGGCGCTCGGCTCGGTCACCGACAACGTGGTCGACGGCAAGCCGGTCACCCCGGAGGGCATCCTCCACACCGAGGGCCCCGACCCGTACCTGGTGGTCGCGGCCGACAAGGGCACCGCCCACCTGTCGGACGCCGCCAACGCGATCAGCATGCGTCACCACTTCTGGCTCGACGACGCGTTCGCCTCGGGCGGCTCCAACGGGTTCGACCACAAGGAGACCGGCATCACCGCCCGCGGCGCGTGGGAGACGACCAAGCGCTGCTTCCGCGAGCTCGGCATCGACCCCGAGACCGACACGATCACCGCGGTCGGCGTCGGCGACATGAGCGGCGACGTGTTCGGCAACGGCCTCCTGCGCAGCCGCACGGTCAAGCTGCTGGCGGCCTTCAACCACGTGCACGTGTTCGTCGACCCGGATCCGGACCCGGAGACGTCGTTCGTCGAGCGCGAGCGGCTGTTCAACCTGCCGCGCTCGCAGTGGACCGACTACAAGGCCGAGGCGCTGTCGAGGGGCGGCGGGGTGTTCATGCGCAACGCCAAGTCGCTCGAGCTGGCGCCCGAGGCGCGGGTGCTGCTCGGCTTCGGGCCCGACCAGACGGTCAGCGGCGAGGACGCGATCCGGGCCATCCTGACCCTGAAGGTCGACCTGTGCTGGATGGGCGGCATCGGCACCTACGTGAAGAGCAAGGACGAGACCCACGCCGACGTCGGCGACAAGGCCAACGACGCGGTGCGGGTCAACTCGAACCAGCTGCGCTGCCGCGTGCTCAGCGAGGGCGCCAACCTCTCGATCACCGACCGCGGGCGCGTCGGCTTCGCCAAGCTCGGCGGGCAGAACTACACCTCGTTCCTCGACAACTCGGGCGGCGTCGACACCTCGGACCACGAGGTCAACATCAAGATCCTGTTCGCGCCGCTGCTGGCCTCGGGGGCGTGCACCCGCGAGGTCCGCAACGCGCTGCTGCGCGAGGCGGAGAACGACGTGTGCGAGGCGGTGCTGGCCAACAACCGCTCGCAGAGCCGGATGGTCAGCTTCGACGTGCGGCGCAGCCGCAAGGACGTGTACCGCTACAGCCGGACGCTGACGTACCTCGTGCAGAAGGTGCCGTTCAACCCCGACACCTTCGGCTTGCCGACCGAGGACGAGCTGGCCATCCGCTCGCGCAAGGGCGGGGGCCTGCACAAGTGCGACGCCTCGGCGCTGTGCGCCTACTCGAAGATGTACGTCTACCGCGCGCTGCTCGAGCAGGAGCCGCTGTCCGACGGCCTGACCGAGCGCATGGTCCGCGAGTACTTCCCGGCGGTGATCGTCGAGTCGGCGGGCGAGGCGGTGCAGACCCACCTGCTGCGCCGGGAGATCGCCACGACGATGGTCGTCAACCGCATCATCGACAACGCCGGCGCGACGTTCTTCCCCGAGCTGCTGGCGAGCACCCGGCGCAGCGCGCGGGACATCGCCGAGGGCTACATGAGCGCGGCCCAGGCCGGCGACGTCGAGTCGATCCGCCGCGACCTCTACGCCTGCGAGGACAAGCAGCGCCAGGAGTCGGTCTACCGGGCCATGAGCATCATCGAGGGCGCGCTCGAGGAGGCGACCTACGACCTGCTCGACCGCAAGACCGCGCTGCCGTACGACCAGAAGACCGTCGAGCGGGCGCGCGACCTGCTCGGGCGCATCTCCGAGGCGCTGCGGCCGAGCCAGGTCACCCAGCTCGCGGCCCAGGTGCTGGAGTTCGAGGCCGGCGGGTTCCCCAAGCCGCTGGCCACGCGGGTGGCCGGGCTCATGTACTTCACGGACGTGCTGGAGTCGCTGCGCATGGCCCACGAGACCGGGCGCGAGCCGCTCGACCTGCTGCGCATCCGCCTGCAGATCTCGGCCGAGATGCACATCCCGGCGCTGCAGGAGGCGCTCGGCAAGACGGTCTCGACCTCGCCGTGGGACGGGCCGGCGGCCAAGGCGCTGTCGCGCCAGCTCGACGTGCACCTCAGCAAGATGGTGCGGCTGGTCGAGGGCGACGACGTCCCGGGCATGCTGCAGCGCTACGGCCTCGAGTTCGTGCGCCAGCAGGCGACCGCGAACCTGGAGAGCGGCGTCACGATCCCGGGCATCGTCATGCTCGACCAGCACCTGCGCGGGCTCTTGCTCGGCGCGTGAGCGCCCCGGAGGTGTGAGGCGGGAGTGGTCGGCCTCGGCCGACTATTCCCGCTTTTTTCATTTAAGTAGTTGCGTACGAAACACGCGTTATGCAATTCTGCCCGGGTTCGCGCCGGGTCTTTCGCAACTCAAAGACCACCGAAGCGAACGAAGCGGCCCGAGGGGCCTGGGCGAGCATTTACTACGGGGGACACGAGATGCTGAGAACACTGTTTTGTACGAGCCTGGTATGCGGTGCGCTGGTCCTGGGCTGTGGAGACGACGGCAAGGGCGACCCGACGGGGAACGCGACCAACAACCCGACCAACAACCCGTCCGGCAACTCCGCGGAGGAGACCGGCGCGGGCCAGTCGGAGACCGGCGGCGCCAACCCGACGACCGGCGTCGGCGGCTCGGACCCGGGCACCGACACGACCAACGACGCGACCAGCAACGGCAGCAACCCGAGCACGCCGGCGACCACCGATGATGGCCCCGGGACGACGTTCATCGTGCCGACCGACGGCGGCGGCCCCTCGACGGAGTGCGACGTGTTCGCCCAGGACTGCCCCGACGGCCAGAAGTGTTCGGCCTACGCCGAGGGCGGCGGCAACTCGTGGAACGCCACCAAGTGCGTGCCGGTCGCCGAGAACCCCAAGCAGCCGGGCGACGCGTGCACGGTCGAGGGCAACGGCGTGAGCGGCCTCGACGACTGCGACCTCGGCTCGTACTGCTGGGACACCAACGCGGAGAACGTCGGGTACTGCGTGGCGCTGTGCACCGGCACGCCGGAGGCGCCGACCTGCGAGTCGGGCTTCGTGTGCGCGGTCGTCAACCAGGGCGTCTTGAACCTGTGCCTCGAGGCGTGCGACCCGCTGCAGCAGGACTGCTCGATGGCGGACGACCTGTGCATCCCGACCAACGACGCGTTCCTGTGCGTGCTCGACGCCTCGGGCGAAGAGGGCCAGCAGCACGACCCGTGCGAGTTCGCCAACGCGTGCGACAGCGGCCTCGCGTGCGTCAACTCGACCGCGGCCTCGGAGTGCGACCCGGCCTCGTCGGGCTGCTGCGAGCCGTTCTGCGACCTGAGCGCGCCGGACCCCGACTCGCAGTGCACCGGCATGGGCCAGGGCTGCGTGCCGTGGTTCGAGGAGGGCATGGCCCCGCCGGACTACATCAACGTCGGCGTGTGCGCGATCCCCATGTGACGCTCGCTGTGGCTGCAGCCACCTCGTGCGAGCCGACGGCCGCCGCTTCCGCAGGGGAGGGCGGCCGCCGCCAATTCAGGCCCCGAGGGCCTGCCCGTGCGGCTCCGGGGGTGCTGCGGTGTGGGGCCCCCGGCGCCGGGCGTGGGGCCTACCTGGGGGAAAGTTTCAGGCGCGCGGTAAAAAGTGTTTGCGATCGCGAGGGAAGATTTGTAAGTCTCAAAAACACCTGGCGGCTCCGCCATTTCAAACAACCCGCCGGATCGGCACCCAAGGACACCCATGATGCGGTCATTTTTAGTTTCGAGCCTGGTCTGTAGCGCGCTGGTCTTCGGCTGCGGCGACGACAAGTCCTCTGGCGAGGGCACCAACAACACGAATAACACCAACAACGGTCCTTCGAGCGACCCGAGCAGCGACAGCAACTCGGAGAGCGGCACGCCGACCAGCGAGGGCGAGGAGTCCGGTACCAGCAGCCCGACCACCAACGTGTCGAGCATGCCGATGACCTCGGGCGACCCCTCGGGCGACCCCTCGGGCGACCCGTCCGGCGACCCGTCCGGCACCACCGCCGGCGGCACCTTCATCGTCGAGAGCGACATGCCGGGCGGCATGATCGAGTGCGACAACTGGGCGCAGGACTGCCCCCCGGGCCAGAAGTGCTCGGCCTACGCGGCCAACGGCGGCAACTCGTGGGACTCGCTGAAGTGCGTGCCGGTCGCCGAGAACCCCAAGCAGCCCGGCGACGAGTGCACCGTCGAGGGCAACGGCGTCAGCGGCATCGACGACTGCGACCTCGGCTCGTACTGCTGGGACACCAACGCCGAGAACATCGGCTCGTGCGTGGCCCTGTGCAAGGGCACCCCGGAGGCGGCGAGCTGCGACGACGCGGGCAAGACCTGCGCCATCTACAACGACGGCGTGCTCAACCTCTGCCTCGACTCGTGCGACCCGCTGCAGCAGGACTGCGCGATGGCCGACGACGTGTGCATCGGCAACCCCTCGAGCGACGGCTTCCTGTGCGTGCTCGACGCCTCGGGTGAAGAGGGCCAGCAGCACGACCCGTGCGAGTACGCCAACTCGTGCGACCCGGGCCTCATCTGCCTCAACTCGACCGCCGCCAACGAGTGCGACCCGGCCTCGTCGGGCTGCTGCGAGCCGTTCTGCGACCTCACCAGCCCGACCGCCGACGCCGACTGCATGATCGCCGGCGGCGTGTGCAACCCCTACTACGAGGAGGGCACCGCCCCTCCCGGGCAGGAGAACATCGGCTACTGCGCCCTCCCGGCGTGAGCTCGATCGACGCGAAGGCGGCCGCCGCTCCCGCGAGGGAGGGCGGCCGTCGCCGTTTCGAACCGGCCGCCGCGCTCAGGTCGGCGGCTCGAACCACACCTGCACCGACTGGCCGCTGTCGACCTGGCCGGGCTGGATGTCCTGCAGCACGGCGATGCCGGTGCCGACGGCGCGGAGGTCGACGTCGGCCGACTGCGCGAGGTCGAGGGCCTGGGCGAGGGTCAGGCCGGTGAAGTCGGGCAGGCCGGTGCGGGTGGTGACGACCGGGGTGCGGCGGTGGCCGGGCAGGTCGGGCTCGACGTCGACGTCGGGGATGAAGCCGTCGACGATCTTCGGGTCGGCGGCGGCCAGCTTGACCGGCTTCGGCGGCGGCGGGGCCGAGCCGTCGTCGCGGGGCACGCCGAGGTGGACCATGATCTGCGCGCCGAGGCGGGCGAAGCTGGGGGCGGCGACGTCGTTGCCGTAGTGGGCGCCCTCGGGGCTGTCGACCGACACGAGGATGACCGCCCGCGGGGCCCGGGCCGGCAGCGCGCCGACGAAGCTCGAGTAGTACTGGCCGTCGTCGTAGCCCGACTTGCCGGACTTCTGCGCCGTCGACGTCTTGCCGGCCACGCGGTAGCCGTCGACGCGGGCGTTCTTGCCGGTGCCGAGGTCGGTGTGGACCACGTCCTCGAGCATGCGCATCACGGTGCGGGCGGTCGAGGCGCGCACGACCCGCTCGCTGGTGGCCTTGCGCGGGAGGGCGCGGCCCTCGCTGTCGATCACGCGCTGGACGATGGTCGGCGGGTGGTACATGCCCTCGTCGGCGAGCGCGGCGAAGGCGGCGGCGACCTGCAGCGGCGAGGCGCTCATGCCCTGGCCGAACGAGATGTTGGCGGCCTGGATGTCGGACCACCTCTCGGGCGGGGCCAAGAGGCCGGTGGTCGCGCCCGGGAGCTCGACCGCGGGGCGCTCGCCGAAGTGGAACTTGCTGACGAACTTGTGCAGCGTGGCCTTGCCGAGGCGGTCGGCGATCTTGGTGGTGCAGATGTTCGACGAGGCGGCGAGGATCTCGCTGACGTCGAGCCACTCGGCGGCGTGGGCGTCGTGGATGACGTTGCGCGGGGTGTACTGCCAGCGGCCCTTCTCGCAGTAGAGCGTCTCGTTCTCGCGGACCACGCCCATCTCGAGGGCGGCGGCCACGGTGATCGCCTTCAGGGTCGAGCCGGGCTCGTAGGCGGCCTGGACCGCGAGGTTGGTGGTCTGCGCGGCGGTCTCGACCGGGTGGTTGGGGTCGAAGGTCGGGCGGTTGGCGAGCGCGAGGATCTCCCCGCTGCGCGGGTCGAGCACGATGATGCTGGCGCCGACCGGGTTCCAGTGGCTGATGAGGAGGTTGATCTCGTCCTCGACCATGGCCTGGATCGCCGAGTCGATGGTCAGCACCACCGTGTCGCCGCGCGCGACCCCCGGGTCGGGCACGCCGTCGATCAGCAGCTTCTTGCCGGCCGCCCAGTAGGCCGGCGAGAGCGCGTCGCGGCCGCGCAGGGCCTCGTCCATGCCGAGCTCGACCCCGGCGGTGCCGCCGCCCTGGCCGCCGAGGCGGCCGAGCACGTGGGCCGCCAGCAGGCCCCGCGGGTACACGCGCGCGCTGGCCGGCTCGAGGCCGACGCCCGGCAGCCCGAGCTTTAGCAACTGCTCGGCGGCGCTGTCGTCGAGGGTGCCGCGCAGCTGGCGGTAGGCCTTGTCCTTGGCCAGCTCGGCCGCGATGTACTCGGGGTCCTCGGCGGGCATGAGGGCGCCGAGCGCGGTCGTCACGGCGTTGACCACGTCGTCGCCCTGGGCGCGGATGAAGCGGGGGTTCAAGACGACCTTGTGCACGCGGTCGTTGATCGCCAGGGTCATGAAGTCGCGGTCGACGATCTCGCCGCGGGTCGCCGGCAGCTTGTAGCTGCGCAGCTGCTGGCGGTTGCCCTGCTCGGCGTAGGCCTCGTGCTCGTCGACGGCGATGCGCTTGGCCCGGGCGCCGACGCCGACGAGCGCGAGCACGATGGTCGCGCCGACGAGCGCGGCGCGGCGGTGGACGGCCTGCATGTCGCTGGCCATGGGGGCGGGCAGCACGCTCACGGGGCACCTCCGGCGCCGGCGGCGAGGTGGATCTGCTGGATGCGGTCGGGCGTGGCCGGGACCATCTGCAGCTTGTCGGCGGCGATCGACCCGATGTAGTCGGGGTGGCGGAGGTAGGCCCGCTCGGCCTCGAGGCGGCGGCGCTCGCCGAGCAGGGTCTGGTGCTCGCCGGTCATCTCGGTGATCTCGGCGCCGAGCTCGAGCACGCGGGCCCGGGCCCGCACCTGCACGACCCCGGCGGCGGTCGCGAGCCCGAGGCCGACGAGCAGCAGCAGCGGCAGGCCGGTCGGGCGGCGCGCGGGCACGTCGGGCTCGCTCGGCGGGGCGGGGCTGCGGGTCTGGCCGTGCTCGAAGGACGGGGCGGCGGCGCGGCGGTTGTGCTGCGGGCGGGCGGGTGTCATGGCGAGAGGCGCTCCAGGACGCGCAGGCGGCTGCTGCGGCTGCGGGGGTTGTGGGCGAGCTCGGCGTCGCCGGGGGTGGCGCCGTGGCGCAGGTCGTGGGGCACGGCGTAGTCGGGGCGCGGCAGGTCGGCGGCGGCCATCGGCACGCCGGCGGGCGGCTGGGCCGCGCGTGCGCGGGCGGCGAAGGCCTGCTTGACCCGGCGGTCCTCGAGCGAGTGGAAGGTGATGATCGCCAGGCGGCCGCCGCGGGCCAGCAGCGCCGGGGCGTCGGCGAGGAGGGCGTCGAGCTGGCCGAGCTCGTCGTTGAGGAAGATCCGCAGGGCCTGGAAGGTGCGGGTCGCCGGGTGGATGCGCAGGCCGATCTGGCGCAGGCGCGGGGCGCTCATGGCGGCGCGCACGACCTCGCCGAGCTGGCCGGTGGTCTGGGGCCTGGCGGCGAGGATCGCCCGGGCGATGCGGTGGGCGTCGGGCTCCTCGCCGTAGTCGCGGAGGATGCGGGTGAGCTCGGGCTCGGACAGGCCGGTCAGGGCCTCGGCGAGGGTCGGGCCGCGGCTTGGGTCCATGCGCATGTCGAGCGGGGCGTCGGCCTGGAAGGAGAAGCCGCGGGCCGGGGTGTCGAGCTGGTGTGAGCTCACTCCCAGATCGGCGAGGATCGCCGCCGGCGCCGGCGACTCGGTCGCGCGCAGGACCTCGGCCAGCCCGGCGAAGCCGGCGTGCACGAAGCGGCAGGCGCCCCCCGGCAGGCCCGCGGGGCCGTGGAGCAGGTCCGGGCCGGCAGGGCCGTGGAGCAGGTCCGGGCCCGCAGGGCCGTGGAGCGAGTCCAGGCGCGCGCGGGCGGCGGCGAGGGCGGCGGGATCGCGGTCGAGGGCGAGGGCGCGGAGGGTCGGGTTGGCCGGCGAGGCGGCGGCCCACAGGGCGGCGAGGTGGCCGCCGCCGCCGGCCGTACAGTCGACCAGCAGGGCGCCTGGGGCGGTCAGCGCGGGCAGGAGGGCCGAGACGACCTCCTGGACGAGCACGGGCTGGTGGTGGAACGTCACCGGGGAACCGGGCTAGCCCGAGTCCGGAGCGCCCGTCAATTTTGTGGTGAAAACAAGGGGTTAGGTGCTTTCTTATTGACCGGTAAAGGGGGAAGGCCGTAGTTTCGCGTGCCCTGTCAGGTCCGGACGGCCTTGGATGCACAAAGGCTGGCGGGGTGCATGCGGTCCGGCGGTCCTGTACTCGCCGGTCATTGACCGTACAAATCGGGTCAGCCCCGATGCGAGTGCCAGTGAAGGAGCGAGCGTGACGCCAGCGCGGACCAGGAATTACCGCCAGATTTACGAGTCATCCGAGCTGCTGTGGGAGAAGCTCGGGATGCTGTCGGCGGCTCAGCGGCGCAACTTCGACGAGCGCTTCATGATGTCGTGGATTTATCACGACTTCGCGCTCGAGGGCACGGTGCTGTCGGTGGCCGAGATCAAGGCGGCGATCGACGACGAGATCATCTCGACGCCGAGCCTGATCCCCGCCTACTTCCACATCATGGCCGTGCGCGACGCGATCGCGTTCCTGCTCGAGTCGCGCGGCAAGCGGCTGCAGCTGTCGCTGGAGTGGTTGAAGAAGATCCACCAGATCCTGCTGCCCCAGGGCAAAAAGGACGCGGTCCAGTACCGCAAGGACAACCCCATCCACCGCATGTACTTCCACGACCTCGCGCCGGCGGACAAGATCAGCTACCGCATGCGCAAGCTGACCGACTGGTTTCGCACGGAGGAGTGCCGCAAGGCCCACCCGATCGAGCTGGCGGTCGAGGTCCACCGCGAGCTCATCCGCATCTTCCCCTGGCCGGACATCAGCGGCCGGGTCGCGCGCATGGCGATGAACGCGATCCTCATCGGCGAGAACTACTGGCCGTCGATCATCCACGCGATCGACCGCCAGACCTACTACGACGTGCTGCGCCTCGACCAGGACCAGCTGCTCAACCTGGTCGTCGACGGGATGGAAGAAGGCATCCAGTCGGCGAGCAAGCTCTACCAGAGCATCGTCGACGCCTCGCGCGGCTAGCCGGACAGGAGACGACCCCGGTGCCGATCCCGCACGCGCTGACCGGACGACCGCCGCGGGTGCTGCGGCAGGTCCGCGTGTTCGCGCGGGCGCGCCTGCCGTCGCGCCACGGCGAGTTCGAGATCGTGTCGTTCATCGACGAGGCCGGGCGCACGCTCGACGACGTGGCGATCGTCCGCGGCGACGTCGCCGGCGCCGACGACGTGCCGACCCGCGTGCACTCGGAGTGCCTGACCGGCGACGTGTTCGGCTCGTTCCGCTGCGACTGCCGCGACCAGCTCGAGCTGGCGCTCGATCGCTTCCGCAAGCTCGAGCGGGGCATCATCCTGTACCTGCGGCAGGAGGGGCGCGGCATCGGCATCGCCCAGAAGGTCCGCGCCTACGAGCTGCAGCAGGACGGGCTCGACACCGTCGAGGCCAACCACCACCTCGGCTTCGACGACGACCTGCGCGACTACTCGGCCGCGGCGGCGATGCTGCGCGCGCTCGGCGTGGGCTCGGTCGAGCTGCACACCAACAACACCCGCAAGATCGAGGGCCTGCGCGCCGGCGGCGTCGAGGTGCACAGCCGGGCCGCGATCATCGCCCCGGCCCGCGAGGAGAACCGCGGGTACCTCGCGACCAAACGCGACAAGTCCGGGCACCTGCTGTGACGCGCTGAGCGGCGGTCGGGCGTCGACGTCCCGCGGGCGCGGCCCGCACGCCCGCGGCGCGAGAGACGCAAGCGGCGGAGCACAACATCGTGCTCCGCCGCGGTCACTTCGAGCGCTTCGCCGGTTTCTGTTGCGGGCTTTTTGGCCCGACAGGTGGTCCATGAGGTCGCGGGAGCGACCCTGCCACGACATGTGGCCGCGGCCCGTTCGGGCCGGTGGTCAGGAGCCAGCCTGACCTCTCGAGCGAAAGGCAACCTGGCTGCAGTTGCCTCGGGGGTGCCCGCGGAGCGGGCCGGTGGAGCGGTGCGCGGCCCGGCAGGCCGACGTCACCCGAAACAGCGAACCTTGCGACCCGCGGGACCGACGGTGCGTCGACCCCGAAGGCCCCCGGCTAGGGCTGGATACCTCCGGGATCGGGGGACCAGCGAGGTTGAAAGCTGACAGTGCACGCACGATCGTCTGCTTGTTTCATCCTTACCTCCTTGAGCCGGTGGCCCGAAGTGACCCGGCGATCCTAGCAGAGCCCGATCTGGCCGGCAAAAGCCGGCGCGGCCGTCCGATCGGACCCGCGACGCGGGCGCGGCTTCGTTTGACAGGCACGTCACCCGCGTGGCAGCACCGTCGCATGGCCGCAGCCGTCGAGTCGCCGACCGAGCCCGATCACACCGCCGTGTTCGCGGCGCCCGAACGCCACGGCGTGCGCCTCGCCGACGGGGTCCTGCACGTCGAGGACGTCGCGTTACCGGCGATCGCCGCCGAGGTCGGCACGCCCACCTACGTCTACAGCAGTGCGCACGTGTGCGCGCGCTACGACGAGCTGGCCGAGGCCTGCGCCGGCCACCCGACGCTGCTGTGCTACGCGGTCAAGGCCAACAGCAGCCAGGCCCTGCTGCGCACGCTGGGGTCGCGCGGGGCCGGGGCGGACATCGTCTCGGGCGGCGAGCTGGCGCGGGCGCTGGCGGCCGGGATCCCGGCGGCGAAGATCGTCTTCAGCGGGGTCGGCAAGCAGGACTTCGAGATCGACGCCGCGATCGCCGCCGGTGTGCGCTCGATCAACGTCGAGTCCGCCGAGGAGCTGGACCGCGTGGCGGGCCGCGCCCGCGCGCTCGGGCAGGTCGCCCGGGTGGCCCTGCGCGTGAACCCCGACATCGACCCGGTCACCCACCCGTACCTGGCGACCGGCCTGCGCGAGAGCAAGTTCGGGGTGGCGATGGCCGAGGCCGAGGAGCTCGCGGTCCACGCGGCCTCGCTGCCCGGGCTCACGGTGGTCGGCCTGGCCTGCCACATCGGCTCGCAGATCTCCGAGGCCGGGCCGTTCCTCGCCAGCGCCCAGCGCGTGCGCGCGCTGGTCCTCCGCCTGCGCGCGCGCGGGGTCCACCCGCGGACGCTCGACCTCGGCGGCGGCCTCGGGATCGCCTACGGCGGGCGCGACGTGGGGCTCGACGTGGCGGCGTTCGGCCGGGCCGTCACCGACGCGGCGCGCTCGCTCGAGATGGACCTGGTCTTGGAGCCAGGTCGGTTCCTCGTCGGCAACGCGGGCGTGCTGCTCACGCGGGTCATCGGCAGGAAGACAGGGCAGGACCGCAGCTTCGTGATCGTCGACGCGGCGATGAACGACCTCATCCGTCCGGCGCTGTACGGGGCGTTCCACCCGGTGGTGCCGGTCGACGCGGCCGCGGCCCGGCGCGCGCCGGTGCGGGCCGACGTGGTCGGGCCGGTGTGCGAGTGCGGCGACTTCCTGGCCCAGGACCGCCTGGTGCCCTGGCCCGAGCCCGGCGAGCTGCTGGCGGTGCTCGGCGCCGGGGCCTACGGCATGGCCATGGCCTCGAACTACAACACGCGGCCGCTGGCCGCCGAGGTGCTGGTCCGCGGCCGCGAGTTCGCGCTCACGCGGCCGCGGCAATCCGTCGAGGCGATGATCGCGGCCGAGCGGCTGCCCGCGTGGCTCGGGTGAGCGATGAACCTGGCCTCAGGGCCAGGTGACGAGCGTCTCGCTGCGGACCTCGACGACGGCCTCGGCGTCGCCGTAGGCGGCCTCGCCGGGGTCGAGGCGGGCGCGCGCGAAGCGGCTGGCGCCGACGTGCAGGGTGTCACCGGTCAGGCCGAAGCCGGCGGCCCGCAGGGCGTCGAGGTCGATGCGGTGGCTGCCGGCGTCGGACACCAGACAGGTGACCTCGTCGTCGGCCGACTCGCTGCCGATGTACGAGGCCAGGCGCAGCGCGATCGGCAGGCCGCGTCCGTCGGGGTCCCACTCGAGCAGCAGCGAGCCGCGATCGGCGGTAGGGGTGGTCTGCAGGGCCACGGGCTCGGGCAGCACGACGCGGGCGGCGAAGCCGGGCAGCTCGTCGTCGCCGGCGCCCTCGACGGTGATCGTCAGCGCGGTCGGGGCGGGCTCGCCGGGCGGCCAGGCGCGGGTCGGCAGGGCCTCGCTGGCGTGGTCGTAGACGACGCCGGACATGTACGGGAGGATGTCGGGCACCAGCGAGAGCGGCACGTCGACGCTGGCCTCGCCGATCGTCACGGCGATGTTGCCGACGTCGAACAGGGCGATCTCACGGCTGTCGGGCCCGGCGCCGCGCGGGGTCGGCGGCGGTTCGTCGGCCCACACCGCGTCGCTCGCGGTGCACTCGCCGACGCGCAGGCGATCGACGACGAGCGGCGGGAGGTCGACGCGGTGGCGCACGGCGGCCTCGTCGAGCCCGCGGTACTGCACGAAGCGGGCGGAGATCTCGAGGGCCGGGACGTCGCTGAGGCCGTCGCTCGGGGCCTGCACGGCGATGAAGATCCGCCCGAGGCGCCCGACCGGCGCCGGCTCGCTGAGCCCGGTCGCGGGCGCGTTGCCCTCGTCGACGCCGGAGCACGCGGTCCACACGGCGAGGCCCGCGAGCGCGAGCGCACCGACCACGGCGCGGCGGGGGGGTCCGAGGCGCATGAACCCTTGGTGTACCGCGGCCCGCGGCGGGTGTCACGGGAGCGGCCGAGACCGCCGCGGACCGGTCGCTTCGGCGGCGCGGAAGGCCCGGCGAGGGCCCAGGGACCGCCGCAGCGGACCTCGCGCGCGAAGCCGCCGCGTCCGTCTTCGCGGCGGCCGGTGAGCGATCGACTGCGCGGTCGATCGACCGCGGGTGGCGGCGACCGCCGGCAGAATCAGCACGCCCGCCCGCGGGGCACGCGAGGCGGCGCGCGGCGAGCGGGCAGGGGCCCGTGAACGCGCGAACCAGCCCGCGTGCACGGCCCTTGCACGGGACGGCCGCGCTTTGAGACCCTCGAGCTCTCCGCGGCGAGGGGCCGCGACCTCACCCATGTCCGTCAACCGCAGCTCCGGCGCGCCTGTGGACGATGTCCTCGGAGCGACGATGGTCACCGGCCCGCACCCGGCCGCGACGCGGCGCGAGCCGGACCCGGCGGCGCGGCCGAACGAGCCCGCGGTCCGCGACGTCACGCCGGCCGAGACCGCGGGCGCCGAGGCGAACACGCGGCCCGAGCCTCGCGCGCCCGCGACGCCGCAGCGCATCTCCGCGGTCGGCGACACCTTCGTCTCGTCGAGCGTGGCGCCGGTGCCGGGCCCGCCGCCCGAGCCGGCGACGCGACGCGAGCTGCTCCTGCCGGTCAGCGGGATCGATCAGACGGCGATCAGCGACTCGTCGCACTCGCCGTACGCGTCGCCGGGGCCGCGGCGCGAGGACCCGCGGCAGATCGGGCGCTTCGAGGTGCTGCGTCGGCTCGGCGCCGGCGGCATGGGCGTGGTCTACGCGGCCTACGACTGGGAGCTCGAGCGCAGGCTGGCGATCAAGGTGGTGCGCGACGACGGCACCACCAGCGAGGCGAGCAAGCAGCGCATCCGCCGCGAGGCCCAGGCGATGGCCAAGCTGTCGCACCCCAACGTGGTCCAGGTCTACGAGGCCGGGCAGTTCGACGGCCAGATCTACGTGGCCATGGAGTACGTCAAGGGCAAGAACCTGGCCGACTGGCTGCACGCCGAGGAGCGCACCTGGCAGGAGATCCTCGAGGTGTACGTGCAGGCCGGCCGCGGGCTGGCGGCGGCGCACCGCCAGGGCCTGGTCCACCGCGACTTCAAGCCGGAGAACGTGCTCGTCGATCCCGACGGCCGCGCCCGCGTCCTCGACTTCGGCCTCGCGCGCAGCGAGGCGACCGCGGAGCTGTCGGACTCGGCGCTCATCGGCCGCAACGGCGCCGTGTCGGTGCGCGACAACCTCACGCTCGCCGGCGCGATCATGGGCACGCCGGCGTTCATGTCGCCCGAGCAGCACCTCGGCACGCTGGCCGACGCGCGCAGCGATCAATTCAGCTTCTGCGTGGCGCTCTACGTCGGGCTCTACGGCACCCAGCCGTTCCCCGGCGAGACCCTGGCCGAGCTCGGCAGCAGCGTGACGACCGGCGAGCTGCGCCCGCCGCCCGAGGACACGCGCGTGCCGGGCTGGGTGTTCGCGGCGCTGCAGGTCGGGCTGCAGACCAACCCCGACGAGCGCTACCCGTCGATGGACACGCTGCTGGCCGCGGTCTCGCCGGAGCTGGTGGCCGGGCCGCGGCGGCGCTGGGTGTGGCCGGCGGCGCTGGTGGCCGCGTCGGTGCTGGCGGTGGTGGTGACGCTGGTGGTGGTCGGCGGCGAGGCCGAGGCGACCGGCGAGGACCTGGCGGAGATCGCCCGGCTCGAGCGCGAGGCCCACGCGGCGGCGCAGGGCCGCCTGTGGATCTACCCCGATGTCAGCGACCCCAACTTCACCGCCTACAACCGCGTGGTCGTGCTCGAGCACCTCGAGGGCGCGTCGGCGGCGCCGGGGGCGGACAGCGCCCAGGCGCTGCGCCAGGAGTTCGCGGGCGAGCTGGTGATCCTCGGCGACAAGTTCTTCCCGCGGCGCGAGACCCGGCCGTTCGCCCGCGACTACTACCAGCAGGCGCTGGTGTTCGTGCCGGACCACCCGCGGGCGTTCGAGCGGGCCCTGCTGACCCGCGGGCAGGCGCTCGACCTGGCCGACCGCGCGGGCAACGGCGGCTTCAGCGAGGAGGAGCTCCGCGCGGCCGAGCCGCTGCGCATCCTCGCCGACCCGGACCCGGTCAGCGCCCGCCGCGACGCGCTGTCCCTGCTCGACCCCGAGCGCAGCAGCGCGCTGGTCAACGCGCGCCTGGCCGAGCTGTTTCGCAGCTCCGGCATGATCACCGACGCCGACCTGCAGCAGCTGCTCGACAGCGCCGACCAGACGCTCGCCCGCGCCGCGCCGCGCGAGCCCGAGGCCGCGCCGGCGCTGCTGCCCGAGCCGCCGCCGACCGAGGAGCCCGAGCCGGCCCTGCCGGGGCCGAAGCGCCGCAAGCCCGAGGCGACCCCGCCGACGCCGCCGCCCGCGGAGCCGCCGGTCGCGGCGGTGCCGACCGAGGAGCTGCCCGAGCGCGTCGACCCCGAGGGCTCGCGCGCCCTCTCGGCCGAGGGCGACGCGGCCCGCAAGCGCGGCGACGCGGCCGGCGCGGAGAAGCTGTACAACAAGGCCCTCGATATGTGGAACGCCAACACGGCGGCGCTGATCGGCCTCAGCGACATCGCCTTCGAGCGCGGCGGCTTCGACAAGGCGGTCAAGTACGCCGAGAAGGCGGTGCGCGCCGAGCCGGGCAACGCGGAGTACCAGATCCGCCTCGGCGACGCGTACTTTAAAGTGTTCCGCTACAGCGACGCGCAGCAGCGCTATCAAAAGGCGGCCGACCTCGGCCATCCGCGGGCCGCCGAACGCCTGGCGCGGGTGCAGGACAAGCTCGGAGGCTGATGCTCGTCGTCCGTACGATCCTCGCGCTCGCGCTCGCCGCCCCGCCGCCGTCCGGCGCGGCCGCGGCGACGAGCGAGCCCGCCCCGCCGGCCCCCGCGGGCGACCCCGGCAAGTCGCTGGCCGTGCTGCCGATCGCCCTGACCGGCGCGGCCGACGAGACGCTACGCCAGCCGCTCGTCGGCCACCTGCAGCAGGGCCTCGCGCGCGGGGCGTTCAGCATGATCGACCCCGCCGAGGTCGCGCGCCACGCCGGCGCGCCCTGCGACCGCGCGTGCATCGCCCGCGTCCACGCGGCGACGCGCGCGGGCTTCGTGCTGCGCCCGAGCGTGCGCGTCGACGACCGCGACTACGTGGTGCGGCTCGAGCTGTACGCCGGCGCCGACGGAGCGCTGCTGGCCGAGAGCGAGGAGCGCTGCGACCTGTGCGGCTTCGCCGAGGTCGGCGCGCTGGTCGAGGCCCAGGGCGCGCTGCTGCGGCGCAAGCTCGAGAACCTGATCCAGGGCCCGCCGCGCCTGCGCGTGACCACCGATCCGCCGGGCGCGCTGGTGCTCGTCGACGACGCGCTGGTCGGGCGCACGCCGGTCGACCGCACGCTCCTCGAGGGCGAGCACCGCGTGCGCGTGCTGCTCGACGGCTACGTCGGCGACGAGCGCAAGGTCGAGCTCGAGGCCGGGGTGCAGGAGACGCTGGCGATCCCGCTGCGCCGCGAGCCGCGGCTGACGCGCTATCGCCAGGTCGGCACCGCGGGCCTGGCGATCGGGGCGCCGCTGCTCGCCGCCGGCGTCGGCCTGCTGGCGATCGACGGCAAGCCCTACCGCGGCCGCTGCGAGGGCCGCGACCGCGACGCCATGGGCAACTGCGCGTTCGTCTTCGACACCGACTGGGGCGGCGCGATCGGCCTGGCCGCCGGCGCCGCGCTGATCGCCGCCGGCACCGTGCTGCTGCTGCGCACCCGCGATCGCCCGCGCCCGAACCGCCGCGCCCACGTGCTGCCCGCGGGCCTCGGCGTGGTCGGCCGGTTCTGACGCTCACGGCTCCTGCACGCAGTAGAGCGGCGCCTGGCCGGTGCACGACGTCGGCCCGCAGCCCTCGCTCCACTTGGTGCCGGTCTGGTCGCGCAGGCCCATCACCGCGCTGCCGCCCGCCATGTTCCAGCCGTTGCAGTCGCCGGGCGGCTGGTACTTGCCGCCGTCGGCGGTGGTGTTGGTCCACACCGACTTGCTGCCGCACACGGTGGTCGCGTTCGGCAGCGGGCCTTGCGACTCGGTCATGGCGATCGCGTTCTGCAGGTTGCCGGAGACCAGCGCGTCCCAGTCGGCGGCGACCACGGTGGCCTTGTCGGGCAGCACGTAGCGGTAGCCCGGGGCGTGGGCGATGCGCTCGGCGGCCGACATGTTGGCCGGCAGCTCGCTGCTCAGCCACGCCCTGTACTGGCCCGGCAGCCCGCCCATGCCGGCGGCCATATTGCACTTGGCGTCGGCGCCGAACAGGCCCTCGAGGTCGGCGGGGAAGATCTGGCTGGTCACGAACACGATCAGCAGCGAGGGCGAGCAGGTGGCGTCGCAGCCGTCGTCGTCGAGCAGGTTGCCGTCGTCGCAGTCCTCCTTGCCGGCCTGCACCACGCCGTCGCCGCAGGCCGCGTCCTTGCACATCACGCAGGCGTCGGTGGGGTCCATGTTGCCGTCCTCGCAGTCCTCCTTGAGCGCGTGCACGAACCCGTCGCCGCACTTGGCGAGCACGCAGGTGCCGAGGCAGTCGTCCTCGTCGACCTGGTTGCCGTCGTCGCACATCTCGTTGGCGGTCTTGACGCCGTCGCCGCACTCCTGCTTGACGCACGCGTTGGTGCAGCCGTCGAGGTCGTCGGGGTTGCCGTCGTCGCACTGCTCGCCGGGCTCGACCTCGCCGTTGCCGCAGTCGGACGGCGGCGGCGGGCCCTCGCTGCTGTCGGTGTCGGGCGGCGGCGCGGTCGTGGTGGCCCCGTCGGTGTCGCTGGTCTCGTCGCCCTCGTCGGTCGCGGTCGGCGGGTCGCTGCCCGGCCCGGGGCCGGTGTCGTCGGGAGCGCCGGTGGTCGGCGGCGGCGACATGGTCGTGGTCGTCGCGGCCTCGGTGTCGGTCGCGGTCGCCGGCGGTTGCATGAACACGGGGTTGCGATCGAGGCACCCGGCGACCAGCACGACGAGCCCGAGCGTTGCGATGCGCATGGCCCGACATTCTATCGCACGCGGTCGCGCGTCCAGCGGGCCGGCGTGGGCCTCGACCGCGCGGCCGCGGCGGGCTACAACGCGGGGCCCACGTGCTCGACCGCGACCCTCGTTCGCCCACCCGCCCCTCCGACGCCGCCCTGCTGCAGCCGGTGCGCCTCGCCGACCACGGACGCGCGCTGCACCTGCTCGACCAGCGGATCCTGCCGGGTCGCGAGCTGTGGCTCGAGCTCGCCGACGTCGAGGCGATCGCGCGGGCGATCGAGGAGCTCGCGGTCCGCGGCGCCCCGGCGATCGGCTGCACCGCGGCGCTCGGGCTGGCGGCGGTCAGCCACGGCTTCCCCGACGATGCCGCGGGCTTCGCCGCCGCGTTCGCCGCCGCCGTCGAGCGCCTGGCCCGCACCCGACCGACCGCGGTCAACCTGTTCCACGCGCTCGCGGCCATGCGCGCCGCGCCGGCCCCGAGCGAGGCGGCGGCCCGCCGCGAGGCCCTGCGCGCCGCGGCCCTGGCCTACGTGGCCGGCGAGCTGCAGGCCTGCCTCGACCTCGCGGCCCACGGCGGCCCGCTGCTGCCCGACGGCACCATCCTCACCCACTGCAACACCGGCGCCCTGGCGACCGCGGGCTGGGGCACCGCGCTCGGCGTGATCCGCGACGCGCACGCGGCCGGCCGGCGCATCCGCGTGCTCGCCGACGAGACCCGCCCGGTCCTCCAGGGCGCCCGCCTGACCGCCTGGGAGCTGCAGCGCGACGGCATCCCCGTCGAGGTCATCGCCGACAACATGGCCGGGGCGCTGATGGCCCGCGGCGAGATCCAGGCCGCGATCGTCGGCGCCGACCGCATCACCCGCCGCGGCGACGTCGCCAACAAGATCGGCACCTACACCGTGGCCGTGCTCTGCCACCACCACGGCGTACCGTTCTATGTGGCCGCGCCGTGGTCGACCATCGACCTGAGCCTGGTCTCCGGCGCCGACATCCCCATCGAATCGCGCCACCCCGACGAGATCCACCTGCACGGCGGCACGCGCATGACGCCGATCGGCGTGGGCGCGCGCAATCCCGCATTCGATGTCACGCCGGCCGAGCTGGTCACCGCGATCATCACCGAGCGCGGCGTGTTCCACCGCGGCACGTTCACCGACCTCGCAGATCGTGCCGGCGGTTGAGGCCCGCGGCGGGCCCACGCGATGCGCGATGCCGTGACGACATCGCCGGTGGACAGCCGGTCACGCTTGCGTGCACCCTGTCCGCTGCATGTCCGACGATCCCGGCCTCGCAGTCCTCGCCGACAGCCCGTTCGGGGCCATCGCCGTCGACGCGGGGCTGCGCGTCACGTGGGTCAATGCCGTCGCCGCGGGCCTGCTCGGCACCACCGCAGAGGCGGCGATCGGCCGCGGCCTCGATGAGCTCGCCAGGCACCCGCGCGGCGAGGTCGGCTGGCGCGACCGCCTCGTCGGCGACGGCGCGGTCACCCGCGTGATCGCGGCGCTCCGCGACGACGGCGAGCCGCTGCGCGTGGCCTGGCAGCACCAGCGCCGCGACGACGGCTTCCTGCTGTTCGCCCACGACGCCGGCGCCCGCTTCGACGAGGACCTCAAGCTGCGCCGCCAGGACCAGCTGCTGCGGACGATCGTGCACAACCTCGACGTGGTCGTCTGGGCCGTCGACCCCCGCGGCATCTTCACGTACCACGAGGGCAAGGCCCTCGACACCGCCGGGATCCCCCAGGGCGCGTTCATCGGCAAGGACGTGTTCGAACTGTACGCCGGCCTCGACGGCAACGACTCGATCCGCCGCGCGATGCAGAGCGGCCAGTCCGACCACAACATCACCCCCGCCCACGGCATGTACTGGGAGCACTGGTACCTCCCGGTCCGCGACGAGCAGGGCTCCATCGTCGGCGCCGCGGGTGTCAGCATGGACGTGACCGCCGCCAAGCACCGCGAGCAGGAGATGGAAGAGCGCCTGGCCCTCATCGAGCGCCAGCAGGCGGTCATCCGCGAGCTGTCGACGCCCATCATCGAGGTCTGGGACCGCGTGCTCTGCGTGCCCATGGTCGGCCTGGTCGACTCCGTCCGCGCCGACGCCATCATGGAGGACCTGCTGCAGGCGGTCTCCGGCAAGCGCGCCCGCTTCGCGGTGCTCGACCTGACCGGCATCGACGCGCTCGACACGTCGACGGCGGGGGCGCTCGTCGGGCTCATCCGGGCGCTGCGGCTGCTCGGGGCCGAGGGCATCGTCACCGGCATTCACCCGTCCGTGGCCCAGACGCTCGTCGGGCTCGACGTCGACCTGCGTGCGATCCCCGTGTTCGGCAACCTGCGCTCGGCGTTGCGACACTGCATCAGCCGGCTCGCGGTCTGACGCTTCGGTCGTACCGGCCACGAGTTCTCCGTCGTTGTCCCGCCTACAACGCGGGCTCTCCATCGTTGTCCTGCACGCGGCAAAGGACTCACGAAGCGCTGACAAGACGGATATGCCGCGGCCGATGGGGCCGCGACATCCCGTCGCTTGCACGCACAGACATCTCGAAACTCCGTGACGCTCGCAGCGAGGATGCCGCGGCCGATCGCGGCCGCGACATCGTCGCCTCGCACTCACCGACAGCCCCGCAGCCGCTCCACGAAGAGCACGGGCGGCGGATGCACCTCCAGGTGGGTCGAAGAATGTCGCGGCCGGCCGCGACATTTCGACTCGGGCCTCGCTTCGACCCACATCCTCGGACCGCGGACGCGCCGCCGTCCGGGCGCTTCACGAAGTCTGGCGTATGGCGGGCCGGGGAGGGTGAACGCCGGACATGCGCAGCCGATGGTGCGCCACGTAGTGGCGTGCCCTCGGCGAGCACTGGCCGGCGTTCACCCTCCCCGGTTCGCAGTGAGCGGAGTTCGGCAATTCGCAGGGCCTTGCTCACGCCCACACGCGAGCGCGAGTCAGTGCGAAGGACCCTGGCCGGTGAGGTCGATGTGACGCCAGGCCCCGGAGCGGAAGCGGTAGAGGATCACGCCGGCGAGCACGACCATGTAGAGGAGCAAGCTGAGGGTCGCGGCCACCGGCCCGCCGTCGTTGTAGCGGACGACGTAGACCGAGAGCGGCAGCCAGACCACCCAGGCGACGATGATGCGGGCCCACAGCGGCCAGGCGGTGTCGCCGGCGGCGCGCAGGGCCTCGCTGAGGGTCATGACGAGGGCGTCGAACAGCTGCCAGGCGGCCGAGATGGCGAGCAGGGTGGTGCCGAGGCGCACGAGCTCGGACACGGCGACGTCGCCCTCGGCGAAGGTGGCCATGATCGTCGCGGGGATGGCGACGTAGAACAGGGCGACGACCCCCTGCCAGGTGGCGCAGACGATGCCGGTGCGGCGGACGATGGCGGGCACGGCGTCGCGGTCGTTGGCGCCGATGGCCTGGCCGACGAGGATGGCGCCGGCCGAGGTCAGGCCGAACGCGGGCATGAACGAGATGCTGTTGACCTGCGAGACCGACATGATGGCCGCGACGGCGAGCGTGCCGAGGCCGGCGAACACCACGTTGATGAACACGAGGAAGGCCGAGAACTCGAGGAACCAGTTGAGCCCGCTCGGCAGGCCGAAGCGCAGCATGCGGACGAACTCGCCGAGGCGCAGGCGCGCGCGCACGGGCACGCGGGCGACGCCGGGCGGCATCCACCCGCGGGCGAACACCACGGCGATGGCGACGAACCCGACCCACACCGAGATCGTCGAGGCGATCGCGGCGCCCTCGACCCCGAGCGCGGGGAGCCCGAGGTGGCCGTAGATCAGCACCCAGTTGAGGAAGATGTTGACGACCATCGCCACCACGTTGGCCAGCAGCGACATGCGGGTGTCGCCGAGGCCGCCGAACCACGCGCCGAGGGCCTCGGTAGCGACCGTGGCGCCGGCGCCGAACAGGCGGATGCTGATGTACGTCGTCATCAGCGCGCGGACCTCGGGCGTGAAGTCGGTGAGCGCGAGGAGGTCGCCGATGAACGGGTAGGCCGCGACCGCGAACACCTGGGTGAGCGCCGCGATCAGCAGGCCGTACCAGGCGTAGCGGCGGGCGCCCACGAGGTCGCCCTTGCCGAGCAGCTGGGCCGCGAAGCTCTGGACGATGAACACGAGGCCCATCGGCAGGATGAACAGGGCGAAGGTGTTGAGCGCGCCGGTGGTGGTCGCGGCCAGCGCGTCCTTGCCGAAGCTCGCGATCATCGCGGCGTCGGCGAAGCCGATCGCGGCCTGGGCCGAGCGCGCCAGCACGATCGGCCAGGCGAGTACGAACAACGGGCGATAGGCGGACATCGAGGACCCGGGCCGCGGGGCGGCGAGAAGAAGAGCCGCGGAGGGTACACGTCCGCCCGCGGGGTGTCACCCGGAGCCGAGCGCGAAGCGGGCGGCCCGCGGATCGCCGGGGTCGTCGCCCTGGATCCTCCCGGCGACGGCGAGGCGGCGCGCGACCTGCCAGACCGCGAACTCGTCGGCCGCGAGCGCGGCGGCCAGTTCGGCCACCGTCCGCGGCTCGCGGCCGAGGGCGGCGAGCAGGCGCTTCTGCAGGTCGAGCACGCCGCGGGCCGCGGTCTTGCCGGCCTCGACGCCCGGCTGGTGGTAGGCGTTGATGTCGACGAGCTCGGCGTAGAGCCCGACGGCGCGCTCGAACAACGCGATCACCGCGCCGAGCGCGGGCGCGTCGAGGCGGCCGAGCACGAGCGTCAGGCTCGGCCGGCGCCGCTCGGCCAGCGCGGCGCGGGTCCCGAGATAGAAGCCGTCGAGGCAGTCGGCGACCGTCACGCCCGGCTCGACCTCGACGCCCGAGGGCCCGCCGAGCACGCGCACGAACGCGGCGAAGAAGTTGTCGAGGCCGTCGCGCAGCTGCTGCACGTACGCGTGCTGGTCGGTCGACCCCTTGTTGCCGTAGACCGTCAGGCCCTGGTCGACCTCGCGGCCGCTGCGGTCGTGGCGCTTGCCCAGCGACTCCATCACCAGCTGCTGCAGGTAGCGCGAGAGCAGGACCAGGCGGTCGGCGTACGGCAGCATGACCATGGCCCGCTCGCCGCGGCCGCCGGTCAGCGCGTGCCAGGCGTGCGCGAGCAGGGCCGCGGGGTTGTCCGCGTACGGCCTGCGGGTGGCCGCGTCCATGGCCGCGGCGCCGCGCAGGAGGCCGCGCCAGTCGAGCCCGAGCAGGGCCGCCGGCAGCAGGCCGACCGCGCTCAGCACGGAGGTGCGGCCGCCGACCCAGTCCCACATCGGGAAGGTCGTCAGCCAGCCCTCGGCGCGGGCGATGCGGTCGAGCTTCGAGTCGGCGCCGGTGACCGCGACGGCCTGGCGGGCGAACTCGAGGCCCTGCGCGCGGCAGGCCGCGGCGACCGCGAGCATGGCGTTGTGCGTCTCGCTGGTGCCGCCCGACTTGCTGACCACGAGCACGAGCGTGTGCGCGAGCGAGGGCAGGGCGGCCAGCGTGTCGGCGATGCCGACGGGGTCGGTGTTGTCGAGCGTGTACAGCCGGGCTCCGAGCGCGTCGGCCACCAGCTGCGGGCCGAGGGCCGAGCCGCCGATGCCGGCGAGCAGCACGTCGCGGAAGGGTTGACCGTCCGCCGCGGTGATGCTGCCGTCGCGGATCTTCGCGGCGAACTCGTCGATGCGCCGCCAGGCCTCGCGGATGCTGGCGGCGATGGCCTCGTCGGGCGCGCGCGCCGGGTCGCGGAGCCAGTAGTGGCCGACCATGCGCCGCTCGTCGGCGTTGGCGATCGCGCCGGCCTCGAGCTTCGTCATGGCCGCGAGCGCGGCGGTCAGGGCCGGCGCGGCGGCGTCGAGGCCGTCGCGGGTCAGCCCGGCGTCGCCGAGGTCGAGCTCGACGGCTGGTTCATCGAGGGTGACGCGCCATGCGAGGTAGTCGGCGAAGCTCGGCATGCCGCGGACTTTATCCCGAGGTCCGCGGCCGCGACAACGCCGACGGGGCGTCGGTCTCCACCGGCGCCCCGTTCGCGGGCGACCGAATTATTAAAGAGTCAGGCGGCCGCGGGGCGCTTCTTCTCGATCAGCTCGATGCGGTAGCCGTCGGGGTCCTCGACGAACGCGATCACCGTGGTGCCGTGCTTCATCGGCCCGGCCTCGCGCACGACCCGGCCGCCGCGCGCGCGGATGGCGTCGCAGGCGGCCTTGGCGTCGTCGACCTCGAGCGCGATGTGGCCGTAGCCGGCGCCGAGCTCGTAGCCCGCGGTGTCCCAGTTGTGCGTCAGCTCGATCACCGCGCCCTCGGACTCCGGACCGAAGCCGACGAACGCGAGCGTGAAGCGGCCCTCGGGGTAGTCGTGCCGGCGCAGCAGCTGCATGCCGAGCACCTCGGTGTAGAAGGCCAGCGAGCGCTCGAGGTCGCCGACCCGCAGCATGGTGTGGAGGATGCGCATCGCTACTTCTTGCCGGTCGGCTTGGAGGACACGTTGGCGGGGCCGCCGGGGCCGCTCGCGGGCGGGGTGGTGCCGGTCGCGGGGGGCGTCGAGGCCGGCGCGCTGCCGCCGGGGCCGGCGCTGGCCGCCGCGCGGATGGCCGCCTCGATGAACTGGTCCTGCGCCGCCATCGACGCGACGAGCTGGTCGCACGGCACGTAGTCTTTAATTTTCACGAAGTTCTCGGGCATGTCGCGGAACTGGATCGTGTCGCTCTTCAGCTCGACGAGGCCGCCCCAGGGGATGAGCTTGGTCGGCGAGGTGCCCGGCGCGTTGATGATGGCGACGGTCATGCACGAGTTGCTCTGCTTCGTAAAAAGCACGTTGATCGACATGGCGTCGCAGCCGGCCTTGGGGCACACGCGCTCGGGCTTGGGGCGCAGGTCGATCGGCTTGCCGGGCAGCGCCTTCTCGGCGACGGCCTTGACCTTCTGCTGGATCTGGGCAGCGAGCGCGGCGTTCTCCTCGGCGATCGTGCCGGGGATGATGCGCGGGTAGAGCACGACGATGCCGCCGGCCTGACCCTTCGAATGAGAGATCTCGGGGCCGAGGAAGCGGCCGTCGCTGGGGCCGCCCGCGACCACGCCGGGGCCGGGTCCGGGCGTCGTGCTGGTGCCCGGGACGCCGTTGGGGTCGTTGGGGTCGGTCGTGCCGCCGGCGCCGCCGCTGCCGTCGCTCGGCCCCCCGCCGATCGTGCCGGGCGCGCCACCACCACCACCAGCGGTGTCACCCGCCGGCGCCTTGCCGTCGGCCGGAGGATTCGACGATGTGGTGGGATTGCACGCAAATGCCGTGGCCAGGGCCAGCGCTGCGAGGGCGGGGGACTTCAGCATGGCCGGACTATACCCCACGTCTCCGGCCGCCGGCGAAACCCTGGACGACTTTCACGGGGGTGGTCGAATTCGCGCGGCAAACGCAGTAGGGTTTACCGGGTAATGAAACGCAGCGAGAAGGCGATCAGGATCGGGGCGCAGCTCGACCAGCTGTATCCCCAGCCGCCGATTCCTCTGAGGCACGAAGACCCCTTCACCTTGCTGGTGGCGGTGCTGCTGTCGGCGCAGACGACCGACGCGCGCGTCAACCTGGTGACGCCCGAATTATTTAGACGCGGGCCGACGCCGGCGGACATGGTCAAGCTGTCGGTCGCGGAGATCCTGGCGATCGTTCGCACCTGCGGGCTCGCGCCGGCCAAGGCGGCCAACATCCACCGGCTGTCGCAGCTGCTGCTCGAGCGTCACGGCGGCGAGGTGCCGCGGGACTTCGCGGCGCTCGAGGCGTTGCCCGGCGTCGGCCACAAGACCGCGAGCGTCGTCATGATCCAGGCCTTCGGCGTGCCGGCGTTCCCGGTCGACACGCACATCCACCGCCTGGCGTACAGGTGGGGCCTGTCCGACGGCAGCAGCGTCGAGCGCACCGAGGAAGACTTGAAAATTCTCTGGCCCGAGCACCGGTGGGGCGCGCGGCACCTGCAGATCATCTACTTCGGCCGCGAGCACTGCCCGGCGCGGGGGCACACGCCGATGAAGTGCCCGATCTGCAGCTGGGCCGGGGTCAAGACCCGGCTGGCGGCGGAGGCGGTGGCGCGGGCGAGCTGACGCTCAGGGCAGCTTGTCGCCGACGTCGCACATGAAGCGCAGGCTGGTGCCGCCGCCGGGCAGGGTCTTGTAGGACTTGACCGTGCCGTCGAGGTTCCACGTGTAAATCATCGAGCAGCCCATGCAGGTCGAGTCGGGGTCGGGCTCGAGCATGTTCTTCGAGACGTCGCTGACGTACCAGGCCTGGGTGTCCGAGGCGGCCCACTGCGGGCAGTCGGCGGGGGTCAGCGGCATGCCGGCGCAGCTCATGCCCTCCTCGACCGGGTAGATGCCGAGGATCTGCAGGTAGTCGGCGCCGGTCAGCTTGCTGCCGCCGCCGACCGGCGAGAGGTTCTCGCTGGTGGCGATCGTGTAGCCCGCGACCAGGTGCTCGGCGCTGCGGGGGATCCAGAGGTTCATGCCGTACTTGTCGCACTCGGTCTCGGCCTTGTTGGCCGGGTACGGCAGGTCGTTGAGGTCGCTGTCGATGTCGACCTTGAGGAAGGTGTAGCCGCCGCCGTCGCTCGTCATGTCGCAGTAGACGTCGACCGGGGCGTCGGGCGTGGTCGGGAAGATCGTCTGGATCCCGCTCGGCAGGCCGGGGTCGGCCTCGTGCACCACGGCGCAGCTCTTCTTGACCTGGCACGACGGCAGGCACGACGGCGCGGCCGGGTCGTCGCAGGCCTCGCCCTCCTCCATGTCGAGCACGCCGTCGCCGCAGTAGGCCGCCCTCGCCGCGCAGCCGGGCTCGCAGCCGTTGTAGGCGCCGTCGTTGGTGCCGTCGTCGCAGGCCTCGTTGTCGGCCCACACGAAGCCGTCGCCGCAGGCGGCGAGCTTGCAGCCGGCGACGCACTCGTCGGTGTCGTCGTCGTTGCCGTCGTCGCACTCCTCGTCGCCGCCCTGGACGCCGTCGCCGCAGGTGTTGACCGGGCCGGTGGTGTCGTCGGGGCCGGTGCTCGTCGAGGTCTCGTCGGGGCCGGTGCTCGTCGAGGTGTCGTCGGGGCCGGTGCTCGTCGAGGTCTCGGGCTCGGCGGTGGTCGGCGTGTCGGTGGTCTCGTCGCCGCTGCTGCTCGTGTCCGCGTTGGTGTCGGTGCCACCGCCGCTCGGGAGCAGACAGGCGGGCATCACACAGAGGGTCGCGAGCAGGGGCAGTCTCATGGGTCAGGTCCTCGGAGTCAGGGAAGGACTCGGTGGTCCCATGGATCGCGGGGCGTCGCAAGTGCTGCGCGCGGGCTCGTGCGGAACTGCGCGCATGCGGCCGCGTGGGCGCCTCGCCGCGGGTGCGCAGCGTGGGTAGCAGCAGCGGCGTCAGGCGCCGAGGATTTTGGCGTGGTGCACGAGGTGGTCGGCGAGGAAGCTGGCGATGAAGTAGTAGCTGTGGTCGTAGCCGGGCTGGCGGCGCAGCTTCAGCTGCTGGCCGGCGGCGGCGCAGGCCGCCTCGAGGGCCTCGGGGCGCAGCTGGGAGGCGAGGAAGTTGTCGGCCTCGCCCTGGTCGACGAGCACGTGGCCGGGGAAGCGGCGCCCGGCGCCGACGAGCAGGGCGGCGTCGTGCTCGTTCCAGGCTTCGCGGTCGTCGCCGAGGTAATTCGCGAAGGCCTTGTGGCCCCACGGCACGGCGGTCGGGTTGCAGATCGGCGCGAAGGCCGAGACGCTGCGGAAGCGGTCGGGGTGGTGGAGGGCGAGCACGAGGGCGCCGTGGCCTCCCATCGAGTGGCCGAAGATGCCGAGCGCGCCCGGCCGGACCGGCAGCTCGGCGGCCAGCAGCGCGGGCAGCTCGTCGGCGACGTAGGTGCGCATGCGAAAGTGCGGGGCCCACGGCGCTCGGGTGGCGTCGAGGTAGAAGCCCGCGCCCTGGCCGAGGTCGTAGGCGGGGTCGTCGGCCACGCCGTCGCCGCGCGGGCTGGTGTCGGGGGCGACGACGATGAGCCCGAGCTCGCTGGCGACGCGCTGGGCGCCGGCCTTGGTGGTGAAGTTCTCCTCGGTGCAGGTCAGCCCCGAGAGGAACACGACCGCGGGCACCGGGCCGCGCTCGGCGGCCGGCGGGAGGTAGACCGAGAGGCGCATCGTGGTCCCTGTCGCAGAGGACAGGTGGGAGCAGATCCGCTGGACACCGCCGAAGCTGCGGCTCTCGCTGAGGGTCGTGAGCGTCATGGTCGGGGCACCTTAACGTGAACGCGGACGGAGTGTCGAGGACGGGGCCCTGCGAATGGCCGAACTCCGCTCACAGCGGACCGGAGAGGGTGACGGCCGGCCAGTGCTCGCCGAGGGCGCGCCATGTTCGTGGCGCACCATCGGCTGCGCATGTCCGGCCGTCACCCTCTCCGGTCCGCGGTACGCCGGACCTCGTGAAGCGCCCGGACGGCGGCTCCTCCGCGGTCGGACGTTCGGGGGTTGCGGTCGTGCGCTCGTCGGGATGTCACGGCCATGCTGGCCGCGACATCTCCGACCCGACTGGACGGGTACCCGCCGTCCGTGCTTGTCGTGGATCGGCCGTGGGATCGTCGTAGAGGGAGCACGCGCTCGAGTCGCGTGGAGAGTCGGGCGAGAATGAAGGTTCTTCACGCGGAGCGGCTCGTCGAGCAGCGAGGGCCGCGGACCCGGAGGGGCCGCTGGGGTCAGAACCGGCCGGTGAGGACCAGGCCGCCGCCGCTGCGGTTGACGGCGGGGGTGATGGCGAGGCGCTGGGCGCGGGACTTGTTGATCCGGCGGTGCTTGGCCAGCTTGATCACGCTGAGGGCGACGATGCCGATGCCGGCGGCGACGAGGAAGCTGCCGACGCCGATGAGCAGCTTGCCCTTGACCTCGGGGCTGAGCTCGACCACCGAGGTGGTGCTCGTGCTGTCGGTGTCGCTGCTGGTGTCGGCGCTGGTGTCGGCGCTGGTGTCGGCGGCGTCGGTGTCGGTGTCGAGGGCCTCGAAGCTGCGGTCGACGATCGGGCCGTACTTGTCGTCGGTGGCGGCGTGCCAGATGAGCACGCCGCCGCCGGCGGCGATGACGAGGCCGCCGACGAACGCGGGGGCGATCCACGCCGGCGCGGGCGGCAGGTCGACGGTCAGGTCGTAGGACTTGCCGCCGGGGGCCGTGTCGATCTCGGGCGGGATCCGCGGGCGGGTCGGGGCGGCCCGCTCGATCGCGGCGTTGACGTTGCGCAGGCGGGCGCGCGCTTCCTGGGTCTCGGGGTAGCGGTCGCAGCCGGTGCCGTGCTTCTTCTGGCAGGCCTTCAGGTAGTCCTGGCCGAGCTGCTGGGCCTTCCGCAGGTACTCGACGTCGCCGGTGGTCGCGTGCAGGTACTCGTACGAGGTGATCGCGTTGGCCAGCACGATCGATCGCGTGATGTGGTTGGTCTCGTTCTCCGAGAGCAGCTGCAGGGTCTTGCCGTAGAGGCGGGCGGCCTCGGCGTAGTCGCCGGCGTCGAACTTGGCGTCGGCCTGGTCGCTCAGCTCGAGGCCCTGCTCGTTGGTGCCGCGGTTCTGCCGCGGCGCGGGCGCGGGCGCGGCGGCCGCGGGCGCGGGGCCCGGGGTCGCCGGCGTGACCATCGGCGGCGGGATGCGCGGCTTGTCGGGGTCGGGCGCGTCGGGGATGTTGCTGTCGCCGGCGTCGGGGAGCTCGCTCGTGTCCTTCGACTTGCTTTTCGCCGGCGCAGCGAGGGTGTCCGGCGAGGCGAGCACGGCGGCGAGCCCGAGCGCGAGGCCTCGCACGAGGTTGGTATGCGTGCGCAACATGTTCGAAGCGTGGTCCCGAGGATCGCCAAGGCCAGCCCGAACTGCAAGGGCCGCGAAATCACCGCGCGAGGGCCCGCACGACAATTTGTCAGGATGGCACGCGCTGCCAGGCTGGCACACGCAGCGCGCCCGCGGATCGTGCGCGTGGGACATTTCGTCGACGCGCCGCGGCGCCGCCACCCCGGCGGGCGGCCGGGCCCGAAATTGCCGAATTCTTGGCAGGCGGCCGAGGTTGTGGCTTGCATGCGGCCGTGCGCCCGGAGGCCGACGCCGCTCTGCCCGAATCTTGCGACCCCGCGGCCGTGGCCGGGCCGGCGGAGGCGTGCGCGCCGGCGGCGGCGGCGGAGCGGCGGGCCATGGACCCGTGGCTGTTCTTCGCGGCGATGGCGCTGGCCTGCCTCGGCATGGTGATGGTGTACAGCGCGGGGGTCTACACGGCGCGCGCGCGCTACGGCGACTGGGAGTACTTCCTCGGGCGCCAGGGGCTGTTTTTGGCGCTCGGCACGGGGATCATGCTGGCGGTCTCGCGGATCGACTACCGGATCCTGCGCCGCTACGCCGGGACCGGGATGGTGCTCGGGCTGCTCGGGCTCGTGGCCGTGCTGCTGGTCGGCACCGAGGTCAACGGGGCGCGGCGGTGGATCCGCTTCCCGGGCATGAACCTCCAGCCGAGCGAGCTCGCCAAGGTCGCGCTCGCGGTGTTCCTCTCGGCGATGGTCGCCCGTCAGGGCGAGCGCGTGCGTCGGTTCACCACCGGGTTCCTGCCGCCGCTGCTGATCGCGTCGCTGACGATGCTGCTGGTGCTGCTCGAGAAGGACCTCGGGACCACGATCCTGCTCGGCACGCTGACCATGACGATGCTGTTCGTCGCCGGCACCCGCGTCGCCTACGTGCTCGCGGCGGCGATGCTGGCCGCGCCGCTGATGTGGCAGCAGATCGTCGACGTGGGCTTCCGCCGCGGGCGCCTGCTCGACTTCCTGTCGGGCGAGCACTCGTACCAGATCCAGCAGTCGCTGATCGCGATCGGCTCGGGCGGGACGTGGGGCCTCGGGCTCGGCGCGGGCCGCCAGAAGCTGGGGTTTTTGCCCGAGAACCACACCGACTTCATCCTCGCCAGCATCGGCGAGGAGCTCGGGCTCGCGGGCATCTGCACCGTCATCGGCCTGTTCTGCCTGCTGGTGTGGCGCGGGCTGGTGGCGGCCCGCACGGCGCCCGACCGCTTCGGCACCTACCTCGCGGTCGCGCTGTCGGCGTTGTTCGGGTTCCAGGCGCTCATCAACATGGCGGTGGTGCTCAACCTGATCCCGGCCAAGGGCATCACGCTGCCGTTCCTGTCGTACGGCGGGTCGTCGCTGATGGTCAGCATGGGCGCGGTCGGCATCCTGCTGGCGATCTCGCGGCGGCCGCGGCCGTGGCGGATCTCCGACATGCGCAGCGCCCGGGCGCCGGCGCCGGCGCCCGACCGCGTGGCCCGGCTGCAGCAGCGCGGGGCGGCGGCGCCGGTGAAGAAGAAGTGGTGGCCGTTCGCCAAGGAGCCCGCGCCGGTGATGCGCCGCAACGTGCGTCGCGCGGCGGGGTGACGAGCGCGGGTGTGGGCCATGACGCCGGGGTGAAGCGCGGCGGGGTGGCGAGCGCGGGTGGCCCACGGGTTGGCCGGGGTGACGCGCGGAGCGGCGGCGGACTGCGTGAAGCGGCGGGGTGACGAGCGCAGGTGGCTCACGGGTTGGCCGGGGTGACGGTCGAAGCGACGGCGGACTGCGTGGAGCGGCGGGGTGACGAGCGCGGGTGGCCCGCGGGTTGGCCGGGGTGACGGTCGAAGCGGCGGCGGATTGCGCTCCCACGGGCCGTGCGAGGCGGTGCGCCGCGACGTACGCGGGTGGCCCACGGGTTGGCCGGGGTGGCCCGCCGGCGGTCCGGTTTTTCGCACGCGCGTGACGCCGCGAAGCCGCGGGCGTGGCGGCCGCGCGTGCATCACAGTTGCGTCCGCGAGCGGCGCGGGCGCTTGACGCGATATAACACGGGTGTTATATCGGCCGGGTCGCTGCGTGCGTCGCCAGGGAGGCGTGCAGCGTGAAGATTCTGTTCTATTACACCGGGCGGGGCGACTCGCCGGTGGAGGATTACGTCGCGGGGCTGCCGGAGCACGAGCAGAAGCAGATCGACGCCGCGTTGAAGAACCTCGCCGCGCTGGGTACGCGGGGGTCTTCAGTGCCGCTGCGGCAGATTCGAGGAAAATTGTGGGAGATCAAGGTGCAGCCGCACCGGATTTTCTATGCGCTCAGGACCCGGAGCGCGCTGGTGCTGCTGCATGCCTACCGCAAGCAGGGACAGAAGGCGCCCAGGGTCGAGATCGAGACGGCGCTGATGCGCCTGCGGAAGATCGAAGAACAGGAGGCGTTCGATGACTCGCACGACGACTAAGGCGACCACCAAGCCGAAGCGGCGCAACCCTCACCTCGGCGGGGACGTGATGGAGTACTTCCGCCGGAAAGAAGAGGCGGACCCCGAGTTCGCGGCGGGCGTGGAGGACTTGGGGCAGCTCTACGATCTGGCGCGTCTGGTGCGGAGCTCGCGGGAGGCCGCGGGGCTCAGCCAGGCGGAGCTGGCGGCGCGCATGGGGACCAAGCAGCCGGCCATCGCCCGGCTCGAGCATGCGCAGGCGTGGCCGAAGATCCCGGTGCTGCAGAAGCTGGCGCGGGCGCTCGGGCTGATGGTGAAGATCGAGTTCGTGCCGCGGCCGCGCAAGCGCAGGCGCAAGGTCAAGGCGGCCAGCGAGCGGGCGGGGGCGCGGGCCGAGGCGCGGGCGACCGCGCGGTGAGGTCGGTGACGGCGGGGGCGCGGGCCGAGGCGCGGGCGGCGGTGCGGTGAGGTCGGTGACGGCGGGGGCGCGGGCTGACCCGGGTGACGGGGCGGTGAGGCCGGTGCCGGCTGTCCCGCGGGACAGCCTGGGCGGCGGGCCAAGATGGCCCTCGGGACAGGTCAGACCGCGCGGGTGAGGAGGTCGATGATGTCGCCGAGGCGGGCGGCGTCGAGGCGCGCGAGCTGGTTGCCGAACTCGAGCTGGGCGCCGCCGGGCCACAGGCGCAGGCGGTGGCCGGGGAAGTCGGTGAGGGTCGCGAGCAGCGACTCGCTGACCGACTCGAGGCGGCGGACGTTGCCGCGGACGCGCGGGCCGCCAGCGTCGAGGCTGAGCTCGACGTCGGGCTTGTCGCGGCCGGGCACGCCGACGGTGAGCTCGACGGCGGGGCCGCGGCGGCCGTCGCGGGCGCGCAGGTGGACGGCGACGCGGGCGGGCGGGCTGCCCTCGGCGGTGACGACGCGCTCGCCGCGGAGCGAGAGCACGCGGCCGGAGGCCTGCTCGAGGGCGACGGGCTCGGGCAGGCCGAGGCGGGCCGCGGCGCGCTGGAAGACGGCCTCGAGCGGCTCGGGCGGGGGCTCGGCGGTGACGGTGGGGTCGTGCGGGGCGCCGGCGGTGGCGTCGAGGAGGAGGAGGTAGCCGGCGCCGAGCATGAGCGTCAGCTGCGGGGTGGTGAGGCCGAGGCCGGCGGTGATCATGAGCGCGAGGCCGAGGCCGCGCAGGTGGTCGCGCTGGGAGATGAGGGCGGCGCTCACCGACGAGAACAGCACGAACAGGCCGAGCATGACGGCGGTGAGCTGCCACTCGGGCACGGTGCCGGGGTAGGGCAGGTCGAAGCCGAACAGCGTGCGCACGAGGCCGCCGAGGTCGCCCTCGAGGTCGCCGAAGCGGTGGAGGTACACGCGGTAGAGGCCGAGCGTCATGACCGCGGCGCCGATCGCCGCGAACAGGCGGAGGATCGGCTCGACCTGCGGGCGCAGCAGGAACATGCAGGCGAGGCTGGCGAGCAGCACCGCGGACAGGATCGGCAGCACCGCGGTCAGGCCGAGCGGGACGCCGGCGAGGGCCTCGACGCCGCCGAGCGCCAGGCGGGTGGCCAGCGGCGCGAGGCAGGCGAGCAGCCACACGCGCAGGCGCAGCGGGCCGAGCGTCGGCCACAGGGCGATCAGCGCGAGCGGCCAGCTGGCGAGCAGGGCGGCCACGCCGGCCTGCCCGAGCGGGCTCGGGAGCTCGGAGGCGCGGACGTGCTCGACGACGAGGGCGGCGGCTCCGAGGGCGGCGGGGACCAGCGGGACCGCGCGCAGGCGGCCGAGCTTGCGGTCGCGGAGCCACTGCAGCGGCACCGCGACGCAGATGGCGGCGCACAGGACGGTGAGGAAGTGATGCAGGATGAACTCGCCGTGGTAGGCGAGGCCGTGGCGGGTGAACCTGGTCAGGCGGGCGAGCGCGACGGCGAGGCCGAGGCCGCCGCCGGCGCAGGCGACGGCGACGAGCGGGCGCCGGCGCAGGGCGTACGCGAGGCCGCCGCCGGCCGCGACGAGCAGGACGCAGAGGATGTAGATCCGCGGGCCCTCGCGGGCGGCCCGGCCGATCGCGTCGGGGCTCGAGAGGCCGAGGGCGACGCTGGCGATCAGCTGGGCGAGGCCGGCGATCGCACCCGCGGCCGCGAGGGCGTGGGCAGAGACGGGGCCGCGGGCGTCGGACACGGTGCAGGGGACCGGACAGACCCGGCGCGGCGTGACGATAGTTCAGAAAGCCGGGGGCGTGAAGCCGGCGCGTCGCGGGGGGTCCCGACGTCGCGGCCGGGCTGGCGGCGAACGAGCCCCGGGCGTCGAACTACCCCTCATCAAAGAAGATTAAATTATTAAAGGCTTCTGCCCCGGGTGGACCGTTGCGGGCCACACGGGGCAGGGAGCGGGGCGAATAATGGGATTCGAACCCATGACCTCTCGGACCACAACCGAGCGCTCTAACCAGCTGAGCTATATTCGCCGTACGGACCGGAAGGGAGGCGGTTTGTAGCACAGGGTTCGCGGGCTTGAGAAGACCCTGCACCGGCGGGTTCTCACGCAGGGGGGTCGTCCGCGCCGGGACCTGGAGCTTCGGTCCGGGGCTCCTGCTTCGGCTCCTGCTGGCCGGCGCCGGGGTGGTCCTTCAGGGTGCGCAGCCACAGGGGGAACAGCTCGGCGATCGCCTCGGCGAGCGGGCGGGGGACCACGGCGTGGGCCAGGCCGTGGTGCGACATGAACGCGGTGATGCCGGCGTGGCCGTCGGTCACGGCGGCCTGGACCGCGGGCTCGACCACCAGGCGCGACAGCTGGCCGCGGGCCGTGGTGAAGTGGAACGGGCCGGCGGCGGCGGTCGGGGCCGGACCGTCGAGGCGCTGGCGATCGACGGCGCGGCGGATCGCGTCGTAGGCGGCGCCCTTGCCGGCGCTGCGCAGGGCCGGGAGGTCGAGGCCGTGGGCGGGCTCGCGGGGCCTGGGGGCGGGCTTGGAGGCGCCGCCGGGCTTCGGCTTCGCCTTGCGTTCGCTGGCGGCGATGTCGGCCTGGCTCACGAGGCCGGCCGCGGCGAGCTTGGCCTTGAGGTCGAGCATGGGACGGATCGTGTATCACGACACGCCGGGCCGTGACGCGACCCGGCGTGGTTCGGCGAGCGCGGGCCCGTGCGCGGCGGTTCTCGCGGTGAGCGGATGGTCGGCGCGGGGCGGCCGAGCGAGCGCGGCGGTTCACGCGGTGGGCCGACGGTCGGCGCGGGGCGGCCGAGCGAGCCCGTCTGTCGCGGTCGTCGGTCCGGCGCGACGCGGCGGAACGACGACCGCGGCGGTGCACGTCACGCGTCGCGGCGCGCCCGCGTCGGTCGCGTGGGCGCGGCTCAGGTCTGCTGGATGAGGGTGCGGAGGAGGCCCTCGTCGAGCTCGGTGAGGCCGTGGAAGCGCAGGCCGACGCCGGGGGCGCGGCCCTCGGCGTGGGTGCCGACCCGCACGACCTCGGCCTCGAGCACGAGGGGGTTGCGCTGGCGGCCGCGATCGAGGGCGAGGCGGACGTCGCTGCCGATCGGCAGGGGCCGGGCGGTGCGGACGAACGCGCCGCCGCTCGAGAGGTCCATGAGGCGTCCGTGCAGCACCGGACCGTCGGCGGTGCGCAGCTCGGAGTCGAGGGTGACGAGGGTCCGCGGCTGGGTGCGGCGCTCGGGGCCGGCATATCGTTCGCGGGTCATGGAGATTGGTCTCGGGGGTGGTGGGGGGAGGTTTCGCGGGGCCGCGTGCACGCGACCATAACACACGGCGAATGTCGCAGGAACGCCGTTTTATTGCGGATTTTTCGCAACTTTCGCATGGCCCGGGCGCGCCCGCGCGGGCCCCGAGTCACGGCTTGACCGGCCGGCGAAACCAGGTCCATTCTCGCGGCGCTTTGAAGGTCCACCTGATCGGCATCGGCGGCACGGGGATGGGCGCGCTCGCGGGTCTCCTGGCTCAGGCGGGGCACGAGGTGCGCGGATCGGACGGGCCGTTGTACCCGCCGATGTCGACGCAGCTGGCCGAGGCCGGGGTGCCGGTGATGACGGGGTTCGCGGCCGGGAACCTCGACTGGGGGCCGGACTGCGTGGTCGTGGGTAACGTGTGCGGCCGCGACCACGTCGAGGTGGTGGCCGCGCAGGCGCGCGGGCTGCCGCTCGAGAGCTTCCCGTCGCTGCTGGCCAGGCTGCTGCTGCCAGGGCGGCGCAGCCTGGTGGTCGCCGGCACGCACGGCAAGACCACGACGTCGTCGCTGCTGACCTGGCTGCTGCAGGTGGCCGGCAAGAAGCCGTCGGCGCTGGTCGGCGGGGTGCCGCAGAACTTCGGGCGCGGGGCGGTGTTCGGCGCGGGCGAGGCGATCGTGCTCGAGGGCGACGAGTACGACACGGCGTTCTTCGACAAGGAGTCGAAGTTCCTGCACTACCAGCCGAGGCGGGCCATCGTCACCAGCGTCGAGTTCGACCACGCGGACATCTTCGCGGACCTCGGGGCGGTCAAGGCGGCCTTCATTAAATTCGTGCGGCTGATCCCGGCGGACGGCGACCTGGTGGTCTGCGCCGACGACGCTGGCGCCGTGGAGGTCGCGCGGGCGGCCGCGTGCCCGGTGACGACCTACCGCGTGCTCGGCGAGACCGACGAGCCGGCGTCGGCCGACTACACCGCGCGGCCGAGCGCGAAGCGGGGCGGCGGGCAGACGCTGTTCGAGCTGTTCGAGCGCGGGCACAGCCTCGGCGAGTGGTCGACCACGCTGGTCGGCGCCTACAACCTCGGCAACATCCTCGCGGCGGTGGCGATCGCCCGCAAGGAGGGCGCCGACGTCGAGGCGCTGCGCGACGGGGTGCGGCGGTTTCGCGGGGTCAAGCGGCGCCAGGAGCTGCTCGGCATCGCCGCGGGCATCCGCGTGGTCACCGACTTCGCGCACCACCCGACGGCGGTGCGCGTGACGGTCACGGCGGTGCGCAAGCACTTCCCCAACAACAAGCTGTACGTGTGCTTCGAGCCGCGCTCGGCGTCGTCGCGGCGCAGCGTGTTCGCCGACGGGTTCGCCGAGTCGTTCGCGGCGGCCTCGCGGGTGTTCGTGGCCCCGCTGTTCCACCCGGAGAAGATCCCCGAGGACCAGCGGCTCGACCCGGTCGCGCTGGCGCGGGGGATCTCGGCCCACGGCGTCGAGGCCACCGCCTACGCCAACGTCGACGACCTCGGCACCGCGGTGATCAGCCAGGTCAGCCCCGGCGACACGATCCTGCTGCTCACGTCGGGCTCGTTCGGCGACCTCGGCAACAAATTATTGAAGGCGCTCGGCGACGCGGTGATGTTCGCGACCGACGAGGACCGCCCGGCCATCGACGCGCTGTGCCAGAGCTACGGGCTCATGCCGACCGAGTTCGACGACACCACCGAGACGATGATCATGCGCGAGCCGGAGGGCGAGATCGTCGGCTGCGTGAGCCTCAAGGTGGCGGGGCAGCAGGCGCTGCTGTTCAACCTGGCGGTCGCTCGCAGCCGCCGCGGCGAGGGGCTCGGGTGGATCCTCGCCGACGGCACGATCCGGCGGGCGCGCGTGCTCGGCGTGCGGGCGATCTACCTGACCACCACCGACGCCGCCGACTTCTTCGCCACCAAGATCGGCTTCGTGCCGACCGCGAGCGAGGCGATCGACCCGGCGCTGCGCGACAGCCCGCACTTCGCGGCGGCCGACACCGGCGGCGTCTGCATGGTCTACGACCCGACCTGGAAGCCGCGGCAGGCGACATGACGACGGCGCTGTTCGTGGTCACGGCCGCGGCGGCGCTGGCCGCCGGGGTGTGGACGATCGCCGCGCGCACCACGGTGACGGCCGTCCGGGCGCTGCGGCTGTGCGTGCTGGCGGCGGCCTGTGCGTATGCGCAGGTCATGGCGACGCTGCCGGCGGTGCTGCTGGCGGTGGTGATCGCGGGGGCCGCGGGGCCCTTGCTGGTCGGGCCGGCCGCGCGCGCGGAGGGCCTGCCGGCGGAGCCGCGGGGCTGGCGGATCGCCGGACTGGCGCTGCTGGCCGGGCTGGCGCTGGTGCTGGTCGGGACGTGGGCCCGCCAGTACGTGTGGACGGGGCGGGAGCTGGCCCCGGGCTCGGGCTTCGGGACGGCGGCGGAGGTCGGGGCGGCGCTGGCCGGGCCGTACGCGCCGACGCTGGTGGCCGGGCTGATGGTGCTGGCGGCAGCGGCGATCGCCGGGTCGCAGCGGGCCGCGCATCGGCTATAACCGCGGCCCCATGCTGCCGATCACGCACGTGCTGTACGCGGCGAGCGGGCTCGTGCTGCTCGGGCTGCTCGGGCTGCTGCTGCGACGCGCGCCGACGCGGCGGCTGCTCGGGCTGGTGCTCGCGCTGGTCGGTGCGGGGCTGGTGTGGGCGACGTTCGCCCGCGCGTGGGGCCACGCGGGCGGGCAGGTGTTCGCGCTGCTGGCGGTGACGATCGCGGGGGCCTACGCGCTGGTCGGGGCGGCGCTGGCGAGGACGCTGCGGGACTGATCGATGCACGCGCACGTGAGCCTGCTGGGGATCGCACTGCTGCCGCTGCTGGCGGGGGTGACCGTGCTGCTGCTCGGGCCGGCGTGGCGGCGGTGGTTCGGGGCGGAGCGGGCGACGGCGGTGGCCGGGCGCTTCGCGCTCGGGGGCACGCTGCTGGCCATGTTCCTGCTGGCGGCCGCGCTCTACGGGCTGTCGGTGCGGCCCGACCTCGAGCCGACGCAGCCGGTCGCCTGGGCGTTCGTCGGGTTCACGACGATGCTCGGGCTCGACCTCGAGATCGAGGGCATGACGCTGGTGCTCGCCGGCCAGGCGGTGATCGTCGCGCTGGTGACGATGCTGGCGGGGCTGGTCGACGCGCGCGGCGGGGCGGTGGCGCTCGGGCGGGCGGCGGCGCTGCTGGGCACCACGCTGCTGCTGGCGATGGGCTCGACGGTGTGGGCGGCGGCGATCGCCTGGCAGGTCGCCGTGCTGGTCGCGGGCGCCGCGGGGCTGGCTGAACGGACAGGTGCTTCGGGACAGGTCGTCGAGGACAGGTCGCGCGGCTGGGCGCGCCTCACCGACGCGGGGGTGTGGCTGGCGGTGCTGGCGGTCGCGGTCGGGGCCGGCGACCTGTCGCTGCCGCTGGTGACCCGCGGGGCGCTGTTCGGCGCCGGGGCCTCGCTGGTGACCAGCGGCATGGCGACGCTGGCGACCTGCGGGCTGGCGGTGGCGGTGATCGGGCGGGCGCTCGGGCTGCCGGCGGCGGTCCGCGGCGAGGCCCCGGCGTCGCGCGCGGCGCTGCTCGGGCTGGCGAGCGCGGCCGGGGTGCTGCTGCTGCTGCGCATGCACGTGGTGATCGCCATGGCCCCGCGGGCGATGGCCGGGCTGGCGCTCGCGGGCGGGCTGCTGGCGGCGTGGGCCGGGCTGCGCGCGGCGCAGGCGGGCGGCCGGGACGAGGCGCTGGCGCGGGTGTCGCAGGCGACGATCGGGCTGATGCTGGTGGCCTGCGGCATGGGGGCGTGGGTCGCCGCGGTCGGGCTGGCGCTGGCGCACGGGCTGGTCGCGGCCGGGCTGGCGCTCGGCGGGGCGTGGCGGCCGGCGCGGTGGATCGGCGGGCTGGCGCTCGGGCTGCTGCCGCTCGGGGCCGGGCTGTGGCTCGGCGAGGTCGCGGGGGCGGCGTTCATGTTCATGAGCGCGTGGAGCCCGGCGATCAACTTCGCGCTCGCGGGGCTGGTGGTGCTCGCGGCCGCGGGCATCGGGGCCGGGGTCGGGGCTGTCGTGCGGGACAGGTTCGAAGGGACAGGTCCGCAGGGACAGGTCGCGGAGGACCGCCCGGAGGCCGGGCTGTACGCCGGGCTCGGGGCGCTGCTGGCGGGGCTCGGCGCGCTGGCGGCGGCGATCGACGTGCCGGGCGTGGCGGCGGGGCTGCGGGTGTGGGTGAGCCCGACGTTCGGCATGAGCTGGCTGCTCGAGGGGGAGTTCGCGCTCGGGCCGCGGCCGGGCTACTCGATCGCGCTGGCGCGCGGCGGGGCGCTGGTGACGATCGCGGCGGCGTGGATCGGGTGGCTGTGGCTGCGCGTGCGCGTGCCGGCGCCCGCGTGGTCGGGCGACGGGCTGCGCCGGCGCTGGTGGTCGCTGTGCCGCGGGCTGCACGAGCTGATCGAGGTGCGGCTGCTCGGCGTGATGCTGCGGCCGGGCGAGATCCAGGCGGCGCGCGCGGGCGGTCCGCCGGAGCTCGCGCGGGCGCTGATCGGCGTGCTGGCGGGCGCGGCGGTGCTGCTCGGCGCCGTCTACTGCAACCCGGACGTGACGCAGCTGGGGCCGTCGCGCACTTACCCGGTCGACGCCGGCGGGATCGACCCGGCGCTGCTCGGGTCGCGGCGCGCGGGGGCGGAGGAGGCGCCGTGATCGTGCCGGCGGACCTGCGACTCTTGCTGTTTGCGCCGCTCGTCGGGGCGCTGGCGGTGACGCTGGCGCCGGCGAGGTTCGGGCGGGGCGTCGCGAGCGCGGCGGCGGGGCTCGGGCTGCTGTGCGGGCTGGCCGCGGCGACGGCGGATCCGGCGGGGCTGGCGGTCGCGTCGCCGTGGCTGCCGGGCCTCGGGCTGTCGCTGGCGCTGGGCATCGACGGGCTGGCGGCGCCGGGTGTGCTGGTGATCTGTCTCGTGGGACAGGTCGCGGCGCTGCTGGGCGGGACGCGGGCGGCGCTCGCGGGGGGGCTCGCGCTGCAGTCGGTGCTGCTCGCGGTGGTGCTCGCGCGTGACCTCGGGCTGCTGGTCGCGTGCCACGCCCTGCTCGCGCCGCTGGTCGCCGGGCTGGTCGCGGGCGGGTCGGCGAGCGGGCGCTGGCGGGCCGGCGGGGCGGCGGGCTTGTACCTGGCCCTCGGGACAGCTGCGCTGGCGCTCGCGATCGGGCTGCTGGCGGTCGCGCACCACGACGCCAGCGGCGGCACCTGGGACCTCTCGCTGGCCGCGCTGGCCCAGGTGCTGCTGCCGCCGGGGCTCGAGGCGGCGGTCGCGGGGCTGCTGCTGCTGGGCGGGGCGCTGACGCTGGGGCTGTGGCCGCTGCACGGGTGGCTGGTCGCGGCCGGGGCGGCGGCGCCGCGGGGGCCGGCGCTGCTGATCGCGGGGCCAGTGCGCTGGGTCGGGGCCTACGTGCTGCTGCGGCTGTGGGCGCCGCTGGCCGCGGGCTCGGCGGCGACGGCGGCCACCGGCGTGGCGACGCTGGCGGTGCTCGGCGGGCTGGTCGGCGCGGTGTGTGCGCGGGCCGAGGCAGACGCCCGGCGGGCGCTGCTGCTGGCGACGTCGGTGCCGGCGGGGCTGCTGGTGCTCGGGGTCGCGGGGCAGCACCACGAGGGCATGGTCGGGGCGACGATCATGGCGGTGGTGCTGGCGCTCGGCGGGTCCGCGGGGCTGCTGGCGCTGTCGGCGGGGGCGGGCCGCCGCCTCGCGGGGCTGGCGCTGCTGCCGGCGCCGGGGCTGGCGGGCGGGGTGGCGGCGGCGCTGGTGCTGATCGGGACGGCGCGGTTCTCGCTGCCGACCTTCGGCGCGCGCGCGTGGCCGCTGGCGCTCGCCGCCGGGGTGATGCTGGTGGCGGGCATCCGGGCCCTGGCCGATCGGACAGGTCCGCAGGGACAGGGCCCGGAGGACAGGTCCCCGGGGACAGGTGAGCGCGCGGCCCTGGCGGGCGCGGCGGCGCTGGCGCTGCCGCTGGTGGTGCTCGGGCTGTGGCCGTCGCCGTGGCTGCTGCGGCTGGACGGGGTCGGGCGCGGCCTGGCGGACGCGGCCATGCTGCGGCGCTGCCTGCAGATCGAGCTCGGGGTGCGGTCGTCGACGCGGGTGCCGGATCAGATGGTCGAGGCCTGCACGCAGGCGCGGCTGGTGGTCGAGCAGGCCGTGCGGACAGCGGCCGCCGGCGAGGCGAGCGACGCGGCGCCGCCGGAGGCGGGATGAGCGTCGAGGACGTGGCGCCGCTGTCGCCGTGGATCATCGTCGCGGCGTGGTCGCTGCTGCTGCCGCTGGCGGGGCGCGTGCTGGCGCCGGCGTGGGTGCGCGGCGTGGGCCTGCTCGGCGTGGGGCTGGCGCTCGCGGCCGCGGCCACGCTGATCGGGCGGGCGGATCTCGGCGTCGGCGTCGGGCTGTGGGGCGACGCGGTGGTGGCGGATCGCCTGGCGCTGCTGCTCGACGGCACGATCTTGCTCGCGCTCGCGGCGATGCTCGCCGGCGACCCGCGGGCCGACGCCGATCGCCACGCGCTGGTGCTGCTCGCCGGCGCGGGCGCGATGCTGTGTGTGCACGCCGGTGACGTGACGTTGCTGGTCGGCGGGCTCGAGCTGGCCTGTCTGGCCGCGGCGGCGCTGCTCGCCCGCGAGGCCGAGCGTTCGGGGCGCGCGGGCTTCACCTGGCTGATCGGCCAGGGGCTGGCGGCGGCGCTGCTGTGGCTCGGGCTCGGGCTGGTCTACGGGGCGACCGGGACCACGCGGCTGGCCGAGCTCGCGGGGCGGATCAGCGCGGTGTTCCTGCGCTGGGGCGCCAACACGGTGCAGAGCGCGGTCGACCTGCTGCAGTCGCCGTCGACGCTGGGCGGCGGGCTCGAGGCGCACGCGCGCGACGTCGCGGTGACCGGGGCGGCGCCGGCGATGCTGCTGATCCCGGGGCTGCTGCTGGCGTTCGCGGGGCTGCTCGCGCGCTTCGGCGCGGTGCCGCTGCAGGTCGGGCTGGCGGGCGTGGTCGGGCGCGCGGGGGCGGCGGGCGCGGGCACGGTGCTGGTGCTGGTGCGCATGGCCGCCGCGGCGGCGCTGCTGCGGCTGTTCGTGGCGGTGGTGCACGCGCCGCGGGTGGTCTATGCGCCGTACGGCTGGGGCACGGCGGTGGCGGTGCTCGCGGGCGCGTCGGCGGTGGTCGGGGCGATCGCGGCGGCGCGGCAGGCCGAGCTGCGGCGCCTGCTCGCGTGGTCGACGGTGGCCAACGGCGGGCTCGCGCTGCTCGGCATGGTCGCCGCGGCCGACTTCTACGCGCACGCGGGGGCGCGGCGCGGCGGGCTCGGAGTCAGCGATCACGTCGACTGGGGGCAGATGTTCGGCGACCACGCGGTCGCGGCGGTGGTGCTCACGCTGGTGATGCACGCGCTCGCGTGCCTCGGGCTGCTGGCGGCCCACGCCGCGTTCGACCGCGGGCGCGGGCACGTCGACCTCGTCGGGCTGGCCCGGCGCGCCCCGGTGAGCGCGATAGCGATCGCGGTGTGCCTGCTCGGGCTGGCCGCGGTCCCGCCGACCGGGGCGTTCGTCGCGCGCTGGGCCTTGCTGACGACCGGGCTCGAGGACAGCAACCTGCTCGTGCGGGCGATGCTCGGGCTCGGGCTGCTGGCGAGCGCGGCGCTGGCGGCCGGGTGCTTGCGCGTGCTGGTGGCGCTCGGCGCGGACGAGGTGCCGGGCGGCGAGGGCACGAGCGCGGGGCGCTGGCCGCGGGTGGTGCTCGCTGTCCTCGCGGCCATGGTGCTTGGGACCGGTCTGATGGGCCAGGCGAGTTTGGAGACGTCGCAGTCGGCGGCGCACGGGGCCGGATTGCCGCCAGGCGGCAAGGCGCGGCGGGCGTTGGCGACGTCGGCGGAGGACGTGCGGTAGATCTCCGGCGCGCGAGGGCTGGGGCAACATCAGCATTTGTTGCGAGCGCCGTGCGGCCCGCGGGCCGCTGACGGGCGAGGACGCGGCGCGTGTGGATGAATATTTCGGTGATGTCGCAGCGGACCGCGATCGGACCGCGCCGGCTCGCATGGGGGCTGGCACCTGCGCTGCGCAGCGGCCCAAAGTCCGGCCGTAGGCCGCGCATTGGCGGTGAAAAAAAATGCTCCGGTCGCTTGGAACAGCCCGGAATCATGTGCCTAAACTATCGCTATGAAGACCTACCTTGCGCGTTACTGGGCAGTTTACGGGATCTCTTTGGTAGCACCCGCGCTGGCGGCGTGCGGTGACTCGACGGGGGATCCGTCGGGGACCGGCGACAGCGAGACGCAGGGTACGACGGAGTCGACGGGCCCGACGACGATGACGCCGACCTCGTCGTCGACCACCGACAACACCACCGCGGGCCCGACCACCGTGCCGACGACCGACGCGGAGTCGTCGTCGTCGTCGACCACCAACTCGCCGAGCGACCCCTCGACGTCGGACACGACCGCGGGCGAGTCGACGACCACCGGGGGCGTGAGCGCGTCGTCGTCGAGCGGCGAGCCGGACACGACCACCGGCGGCCCGATCTGCATGACGATCCTCTGCGGCGACCCGGCGATGTGCTGCGCCGAGGGCGACGAGTGCGTCGACGGCACCTGCTTGCCGGCCTGCCCGAGCGGCGTGCGCTGCGGCGACAACCAGGAGATGTGCTGCGACCAGGGCGACGTGTGCGTGGGCGACACCTGCACCACGCCGGGCGGCCCGTGCATCGACTCGTACGACTGCGACCCGGGCGAGTACTGCGAGGCGGTGCTCGGCAACTGCCTGCCGCAGCCCGACCCGCTGCAGTGCGAGGTGGTGCCGAACTTCGACACCGTCGACGTGCAGCTCGAGTGGGCGCACACGGCCGACCAGGTGATCGCGATGCCGGCGGTGGCCGACCTCGACGGCGACGGCATCCCGGAGGTCGTGGTCAACACCACGCGGCAGACCGGCATGCCGGCGGACTACCCGGTCGGCGAGCTCATCTGCCTCAACGGCGCGGACGGCACGCTGAAGTGGCGCATCCCCCACAACCCGAACAACCAGCAGTTCGGGGCGCACGGGCGGGCGACCATCGCCATCGGCGACGTCAGCGGCGACGGCAAGCCGGACATCGTCTACGCGGGGCGGCAGATCTCGAACGTGCCGGACATGCGGCTCTCGCCGGTCCACGCGGTCGACGGCGACGGCAAGCTGCTGTGGACCAGCAGGACCCTGCAGAACCAGACGGCGCGCATCCGCATCGAGAACGGGGCGGCGGCGCTGGCCAACCTCGACACCGACCCGATGGCGGAGATCGCGTTCGGCGCGGCGATCTTCGACCACGACGGGCTCATGGTCGTCAACCAGGGCAACAACGGCGGCATGTACGGCACGCCGCACAACAAGAACCTGCCGACCGACTACCTCTATCCGGGCGGCCTGGCGACGTTCGCCAACCTCGACAACGACTCCAAGCTCGAGCTCGTGACCGGGCGCGAGGCGTGGGAGATCAACTGGGTGGTGGCGAACCCGCCGATGGTGTCGCTGACGCAGAAGTGGAAGGACATGTCGGGCTTCGCGGGCGACGGCTTCACCGCGGTCGGCGACCTCGACATGAACGGCACGCCCGAGGTGGTGCTGACCGCGTGGCCGGAGATCAAGATCCTCGACGGCGCGACCGGCAAGCTGTGGTGCGGCATCGACCCGACCGGCGTGGCCTGCCAGGGCAACGACGCGGCCCGCACGCCGCCGATCGACGTGCCGGGCGGCAACCTCGGCGGTCCGGCGACCATCGCCGACTTCGACGGCGACGGCCGGCCGGAGATCGGGATCGCGACCGGCGCCGACTACCGCGTGTTCGACCTCAACCGCGACGGCGAGGTGATCGTCAAGCTGCCGAACGACCCGATGCCGGCCGCGGGCGCGATCTACACGCGCTGGGTGCAGGTGGCGCAGGACAAGTCGTCGGCGGCCACGGGCTCGTCGGTGTTCGACTTCCAGGGCGACGGCGTCGCCGAGGTGGCCTACCAGGACGAGTGCTACGCGCGCGTGTACGACGGCGCGACCGGCGAGGTGAAGCTGCAGATCCTGAACTCGAGCGCGACGATCCACGAGTACCCGCTGGTGGCTGACGTCGACGGCGACGGCAACTCGGAGTTCGTGGTCGTGGCCAACTACAGCGACACCGCGGCCAACAACCTGTGCCTGATGAAGGACGCCAACTACGTGCAGCGGCGCGGGGTGTTCGTCTACGGCGCCGGCGGCGACAACTGGGTGCCGACGCGCAAGCTGTGGACGCAGCACACGTACCACGTGACCAACGCCGAGTCGGACGGCAACGTGCCGATGATGGAGCAGGACAACTGGGACGTGCCGGGGCTCAACAACTTCCGCCAGAACGTGCAGGGCGAGGGCGTGTTCAACGCGGCCGACCTGACGGCGTCGCTGGCGGTCGACCTCGACCTGTGCGCCGAGTTCCTGATCCTGCAGGCGACGATCTACAACGAGGGCGCGCTCGGCGTGCCCGCGGGCGTCGAGGTGGCCTTCTACGAGGGCACCGACAACACCGGCACCAAGCTGACCACGGTCCTGACCTCCGAGCCGCTGCTGACCGGCGGCTCGACGATCGTGACCTACCAGGTCATGGCGCCGCCGGCGGGCGAGACCCGCAACTACTACGTCGAGGTCGACGGCGGGATGAGCGGCGGCAACGTGCTCGAGTGCAACGAGAGCAACAACGGCGCCGTCGTGACCGACGCCGAGTGCCCGACGCCGGGCTGATCGCAGGCGCGGCGTGAGCCGGACGGGCGGGCGCGACGAAGGTCGGCCCGCCCGTTCGCGTCGGTGGCGGACACGCGGGCGCGACGGAGGTCGGCCCGCCCGTTCGCGTCGGTGGCGTACGCGCGGGACGAACGTCGGCTCGCCCGTTCGCGTCGGTGGCGTACGCGCGGGACGAACGTCGGCTCGCTCGTTCGCGTCGGTGGCGCATCCGCGGGCGCGACGGAAGTCGGCCCGCCCATTCGCGTCGGTGGCGCACGCACGGGAGAGGTCAGTCCGGGGGCGGGTGGTGCGAGGCGACACCTGTGGACGCCTGCGCCTCCCGGGCGTCGTCGTGGGGCGTGGCGGCGGCCCTGTGCGGCGAGGAGGCCGAGGTTCACCCGGCATGCTGGCCGGCGAGGCGACCACGGCGCCGGTGCGGGGCGCGTCGGAACTTTAAAATGACTGCGGGCGCTGCGGTGGTCGCAGCGCCCGCGGGGTGCGAGGCGTCGCTGTCAGAAGCGGGCGCGCAGGGTCAGGCCGCCGCCGCCGATGGCGGGGCTGCTCGGCGAGAGGCTGGCGTTGCGGGACACGCGGAGGCCGTACTCGTTGATGATGCGGTTGCGGCGGCCGTCGCGGACGAACTGCGAGGTGCCGATGATCGCCATGAGGAGGCCGCCGCCCTGGAGGGCGCCGGCGACGGCGAGGGAGTAGTCGTCGGTCGCGTACTTGGTCTTGTCCATGGCCATGAACGGACCGGCGACGGGGATGAACATCTCGCGGGCGAGGTCGCGGCAGCGGCTCGGGTCGCTCATGCCGGGGCAGCGGTCGTAGAGGTCGGCCGCGTTGCTGGCGGTGAGCAGGTACGAGACGCCGAACACGATCCAGCCGGTGATCATGAGGCCCTTGCGGCGCGGCAGGGGCTTCTGGATCTTGTACGGCTTGCTCGGACCCTGCTGCGAGACGACGCGGGTGACGACCCGCGGCGGCGGCGGAGCGGGGCGCAGCTGCGGGTACTGCATCGGCGGCGTGTAGGGCTGGGCGACCACGTGCGGCTGGGTGGTGGTCGTGATCGTCGGGGTCTGGGTGGTGTTGACCGTCGGCGTGGTGTTCGTGTTGATGTTGGCGTCGGCCTTCGGCGAGGCGTTGCCCTGCGGCTGGGCCGAGACCTGGATCTGCGGCTGCACGAGCACCTGGATCTGCGGCTGCATGTTGATGCCGCCGGGCGCGACGGGGGCGGTGCCGGGGGTCGGCGTCAGCGACTGCGACTGCGACTGCGGGCCGGCGGCGCCGTTGGCCGGCTGCGTCTGCGTCTGGCCGAGGTTCTGGATCTGCGGCTCGACCTTGACGGCGGGTGTCTGACCGGGGATGGGCTGCGCGAGGGCCTCCTGCGCCAGCGCGGTCGTCGGCAGACACAGCGTGACCGCGATCATGGGAGTGACGAGTCGGACTACGGTAAGGAGACGATTCCGCAGCATGGCGTTGTGGCCTATCCTCGGTCGTGCAGGGGAGTCGCAGACGGACGGCCGAGTCGCAGCCGCCTGCATCCTGAAGACAATGGCAGATGGTGGTCGGGCCGACCAGACAAAAAGTCGTACAGAGGGCGTACCGCGCGCGGGCCGATGCGGTCGGCGACGCCCGCGGACGTGCGGGGCAAGCGCCCGGGCGTGGACGGCCGAGAGCGGCGTTTCATCGCCGCCGCGGGCGCCGGAATGGGGGCCCGGAGCCGCAAGATGAACGCTGTTCGCGGGGCTTGCTGAGGTGCGCGAGGGGGCGAAGGCACGCCGCGGCGAGGCGGCTGGTCCGATCGCGGCGGGGTGGGCGGACGGAGGGCGCGGAGCGAGGGCCGCGGTGGTAAAGAGGTTGGCCGTGGCGTCGCTGCGTATCATCCTGACCGGGGTCGGCAACATCGGACGGACGTTCCTCGAGGTGGTCGAGGCTCGACGTGAACGGCTGCGTTCGCGGTACGGATTGACGCTCGTGCCAGTTGGCCTGGCCGATGCATCGGGGACCGCCGCCGATCCGTCGGGGCTCGACGTCGGTGCGGCGGTCGCGCTGAAGCGACAGCGCCGGAGCGTGGCCGCGTTGCCCGGCGTCGGACGGCCCGGGCAGACGGCGCTGGAGCTGCTGCGCACGACGGAGGCCGATCTCCTGATCGAGGCGACGCCGACCGATCCGGCGGGCGGACAGCCCGGGCTCGACCTGGTGCGCGCGGCGCTGCGCCGCGGGACCTCGGCGGTGCTGGCCAGCAAGGGGCCGCTGGTGGTCGCGTACGCGGAGCTGGCGGCGATCAGCGACCTGTCCGAAGGGGCAGGTGATCGGGCGCCCTGCCTGCGCTTCTCGGGGGCCGTCGGCGGGGCCCTGCCGAGCGTGAACCTGGGGTGGAGGGATCTGGCGGGCGGGGAGATCACGCGGATCGAGGCGGTGCTCAACGGGACCACCCAGCGGATCCTCGGGCTGCGCGCGCGCGGGGCGAGCGCGGCCGAGGCGCTCGCGGAGGCGCAGCGCATCGGCATCGCCGAGCCGGATCCCACGCTCGACGTCGACGGCTGGGACGCGGCGTGCAAGCTCGTCATCCTCGCCAACGCGGTGCTGCGGCGGCCGGTCGGGCTGGCCGACGTGAGCGTGCGGGGCATCGGCGAGGTCGAGGACGCGGCGCTGCGGGCGGCGGCGGCCAGCGGCGGGCGGGTGTCGCTGGTCGCGCTCGCGGACCGGCGCGAGGACGGGAGCTACGAGCTGTCGGTGCGGCCGACCACGCTGGCGGCCGGGCACCCGCTGGCGCGGCTCGGGCTCGACGAGCTCGGCATCGTGTACCACAGCGACATCGCCGGCCGGACCGCCGCGACGAGCCTCGAGGAGGGGCCGATCGGCACGGTGGCGGCGATGCTGCGCGACGTGATCGAGGTGGCGCGCCGAGGGTGACGATCGAGGGTCGATCGTCATGCGGTCGGCCGCGCTGGGCCGTCGTTCACGCGGTGAGGTTCACTCGAGGTCGGGGGCATGCATCGAGGGGCGATCGTCGCGCGGTCGGCCGCGATGCGTCGTCGTTCGCGCGGTGAGGTTCACTCGCGGCCGGGGGTGTGCGTCGAGGGGGCGAGCCTTGCGCGGTCGGTCGCGCTGGGCCGTCGTTCACGCGGTGGGGTTCACTCGAAGCCGGGGGCGTACATCGCGGTCCACTGGCGGGGGTTGGCGATCGAGTGGTCGATCATCACGCGGTCGGCCTCGGCGACCATGGCGGCGCCGGGGTGGCCGCCGGTCAGCTCGCCCTTGCGGCGGCGGGCGCAGGCGGCGTGGATCTTCATGTCGGTCGCCTCGTAGCCGGCGATCGCGAGGTCGAGCGCGCTGAGGGCCTGGCTGCGGTCGCCGGTGCGGAAGGCGATGCACGCGCGGATGAGGGCGGCGCCGGCGGCGGAGTCGCGGCGGCTCTCGGCGTCGAGGTCGAGCTGGGAGGCGTCGCGCTCGGCGGCGGCGAGCAGCACGGCCTCGGCGTGGGGCTGCTCGCGCGAGGCGGCGACGGCCGCGAGGGCGCGGACCTGCAGGCCGAAGATGCGGAGGAACTGCCAGTGGAGGATGTGCGAGGTCTCGACGGCGGCCCACTGCTCGCTGAGGCGCTGCCAGGCGGCGCCGCCGCGGCCCTGGTAGAGGTCGCAGTAGGTCTCGAGGGCGAGGGCCAGCATGTGCTGGAAGTGGAAGCCGTCCTGCGACCAGCGGCGGATGGCGCCGCGGGAGCGGTCGCGGGCGCCCTGGATCTCGTCGCCGGCGAGCAGGGAGAAGCCGGAGAACAGGGCGGCCCAGACCTCGCCGTGGAGGTCGCCGGCGTCCTCGGCCTCGCGCAGCCAGGCGTGCGAGCGGGAGGCGAGCTCGCCGATGTCGCCGGTCATGAGGAGGGCGCGGTGGGCCGACATCTGGGCGATGCCGACCTCCCACGCGGTGCCGGCGCAGCGGTCGTGCAGCAGCTGGACGCCGGCGTCGAGCAGGCCGAGCGCGTGCTTCCAGTGGCCGAGGGTGATCTGGGCGACGCCGCTGATGATGTCGGTGAGGCCGAGGAGGTAGGGGTCGCCGAGGGCGTCGGCGGTCTTGCGGGCCTCCTTGATGAAAGTGGTGCCGCGCGAGACGGCGTTGACCGTGCCGCGGGAGATCATCATCGAGCCGACCATCGCCAGGGCGCGGGCGATGCGGCGGGGCTCACCTGTCTGAAGGGCCAGGAGGAGGCCGCGCAGGAAGAAGCTGTAGCCGCGCACCGGGTCGACGAACCCGAGGCCCTTGCCGGCGGACAGGCACACGTCGGTGCGCAGCAGGTCGAGCGCGGCGATGTCCTTCTCGGCGGTGGGCTTGAAGCCGATGCCGCGCAGGCTCAGCTGGGTCGACCGGGTGATGATCGACATGTTGGCGCGGCTGGGGGTCGGCGGGTACGAGAGGCCGACCTCGGTGAGCACGGGGCGGAGGTGCTTGACGCCGTCGTCGATGCGGCCGCTGACGAGGTACTGCTCGGCGGCGCGGCGGCGCAGCTCGAGCGACTCGGCGGACGGCATGTTGACGGCGGCCTCGAGGTAGAGCGGCGCGGCCTCGCCGGAGCGCCCGGCGAGCACGAGCACGTCGGCGCGCTGGCGCAGCAGCTGCTGGCGCGAGGGCGGGGAGGCGGGGACCGTGCCGCTGGCGGTGGACGGCGGGGTGCTCCAGGCGAACGCGAGGCGGTAGAGCTCGGCGGCGCGGTTGAAGGCGAGGGCGGCGGCGGCCCGCTCGGCGGCGACGCAGGCGAAGCGGACGGCGCGCTCGGGGACGCCGGCGGCCTGGAAGTGGTGGGCGGTGACCTCGGGGTCGCCGCCCTCGCGTTCGAACGCGTCGGCGAGGTTGCGGTGGTGCTCGACGAGGTCGTGGCGGGACAGCTGGCCGAGCACGGCGAGGCGGACGCGGTCGTGGTAGCACTCGACGGTGTCGGCCTCGCGGGCGCCGTGGGTGCGCACGAGGTGCTGCGAGCGCAGCAGGTCGAGCGCGGTGTGGTCGTCGCCGGCGAGCGCGGCGGTCGTGATGGCCAGGTTCTGCGGGACCGGTCGGCCGGCCACGGCGACGACCTCGAGCAGGTGGCGCGCGGGGGGCGGGAGGCCGTCGAGGCGGGCGAGCACCAGCTGCTCGAGTGATATCTCGCGGTTGTCGCCGCGGCGGCGGCGGCTGGCGGCGTGGCGCACCAGCTCCTCGACGAACAGCGGGTTGCCCTCGGACTCGACGGCGATGCGGGCGGCCTCGGCGAGGGCGGGGCCGTCGCCGCGGCCCATGCGGGACAGGGCGAGGGCCTCGGCCTGCTTGTGGGTCAGCGGGGGGACGAAGATGTTCCTGACGTCGCCGCGCATGCCGGGGCGCTCGTACAGGCGCTGGAGCTCGCGCAGCATCGGCGAGCCGGAGGCCTCGTCGCTGCGGTAGGAGCCGATGAGGAGGAGGGCGGGGGCGTCGGGCGGGGACAGCAGCTCGGCGAGCAGGCGGGCCGAGTCCTCGTCGCCCCACTGCAGGTCGGCGATGCGGAGCACGAGCGGGCGGCGGTCGGCGATGCGCGCGAGCAGCTCCTTCAGCCCGCGGAAGCCGCGGCGGCGGGCCTCTTGCTGGTCGGGGCCCTCGAACACGCGCTGCGGCGCGTCGGCGACGACGGTCACGCGCGCGAGCACGGGGAACAGGCGGGTCAGCTCGTGGACGTCGCGGGGCATGAGCGCGGCGGCCTCGACCTGGGGGAGCCGGCGGAGGTAGTGGGTGAGCGAGTCGACGACCGAGTCGAACGCCTTGAACGGCACGGTCTCGCGCTCGTAGCAGCGGCCGTGGAGGATCACGGCCTCGCCGTTGCGGCGGATCGCGGTGAGCACGTGGTCGATGAGGGCGGTCTTGCCGATGCCCGAGCCGCCGTGCACGTAGACGGTGACGGGCTGGCCCTTCGAGGTGGCCTCGTAGGCGTCGTGGAGGGCGGCGACGAGGTCGTCGCGGCCGAGCAGGTGCGGCGAGTGGGCGATCGGTCCGGTGTGGACGCGGCGGAGGGTGGCCGAGCCGGGCGCGCCGGGCTGGGCCAGGCGCTGCAGCACGTCGACGCCGGACAGGCGGGCCTGGGGGTCGCGGCGCAGCAGGCCCATGCTGAGCTCGGCGAGGTCGGCGGGGGCCTCGGGCGCGAGCTCGCGGACGTGGGGCGGGTCCTGCTGCTGCTTGGCGCTGAGGATCTTGAGGGTGGTGCCGACGAACGGGAGGCGGCCGGTGAGGGCCTCGTAGAGCATCACGCCGACGGCGTACCAGTCGCTCGCGGGCGTCGCGGGCTTGCCGGCGGCCTGCTCGGGCGACATGTACGCGGGCGTGCCGAGGATGCCGTCGTCGAGCGTGGCGTCGACCGGGGCGGCGCCGCGGTCGCTGACGAGGCCGAAGTCGAGGACGACGACGCGGCCGGCGTTGGTGACGAGCACGTTCGACGACTTTAAATCGCGGTGGAGCTTGCCGGCGGCGTGCAGGGCGCTGACGCCGGCGACGAGCTGGGCGAGCGCGTCGCGCAGGCGGTCGACGTGGAGCTGGGGCGGGACGAGCGCGCTCTCGGTGGTGGGCTCGGCGTCGCTGCCGGACGGCGGGTCGCTGGGGTGCGTGGTCGGGCCGGGCGGGTGGGAGGCGGGGTCGTGGAGCGAGCTGTCCGAACGGACATATTCGCCGAAGCGCACGCCCTCGACGTACTCCATGGTGATGAACCACTGGTCGTCGTCGGACACGAGCTCGTGGAGGGCGACGAGGTTGGGGTGGATGATGCCGGCGGCCGAGCGGAACTCGTTCTTCAGGCGGTAGAGGCTGCCGGGCTCGAGCGCGCGGAGGGTCTTCAGGGCGACGCGGCGGCCGCGTTCGCGGTCGAGGGCGGCGTAGACCACCCCCATGCCGCCGGCGCCGAGGCGGCGCAGGAGGTCATAGCGGCCGACGCGGCGGGGGAAGTCGCCGTGGTCGTGGCCGGTGGCGGGGCCGCTCCACGTGGTGTGCTGCGCGCCGGCGTTGCCGGAGGCCGTCGGCGTGTGCATCCGCTGGGGATCGTCGGCTTTCACGGCGCAGGAGCGAGTATGCCACGCCGGGGCGTCGGTGCGACGTGGCGGGGGGACGATGCTGGCCGATCGTCGGTGACGTAGCGGCAGCGGGGTCGACCGCGGCTATTCCGAAGATTACAAGGTCGTGAACTGGGCAGGACTCACGGGGGCCAAGGGCCCCACAGATCGGGGCCGGAGGGCAGCGCGACGCCGAGTCCCGGGCCGGGGAGCAGGGGCACGGCGGGGGTGCGCTCGCTCTGGCTGCCCGGTGGGACAGGGTCGTCCTGCGTGAGCATGTGGGCGTCGAGGTCGGCCTCGTCGACGCGGTCGGCGAGGCTGGCCGCGGCGGCGAGGCCGATCCGCGACTCGATCATGCAGCCGAGCAGCACGCGCCAGCCCTCGCGACGGGCCGCGGCGATCATCTCGAGGGCCGGGGAGATCCCGCCGCACTTCATCAGCTTGATGTTGATGCCGTCGACGCGGCCGCGGAGCGCGGGCAGCGACTCGGGGCCCTGGATGTCCTCGTCGGCGTAGATCGGCAGGGGGCTGGTGCGGCGCAGCTCGGCGAGCGCGTCGAGCTGGCCGTGGGCGAGCGGCTGCTCGACGAACTCGACGCCGCGATCGGCGAGGGCGACGAGCATGTCGCGGGCGTCCGCGGGCGACCAGCCGCCGTTGGCGTCGACGCGGAGGCGGGCGCTCGGGGCGGCCGAGGCGACGCGTCGCAGGGCCTCGCGGTCGAACGCGGGGTCGCGTCCGAGCTTGATCTTCAGGATCGGGAGGTGGGCGGCCTCGCGGGCGCGGGCGGTCATCTCGTCGAGGCTGTCGAGGGCGATCGTGAAGGACGTCTCGCGGGCGCCGGGCGCGAGCGGCGGGCCGCGCTCGGCGTGCAGGTGGTCGCGGAGGCTGCGGCCGCGGCGGCGGGCGGCGGCGTCCCACAGGGCGATGTCGACGGCGGCGCGGGCGCTGCTGTGCTCGGGCGCGAGGTCGCGGGCGCGGGCGGCGTGGTGGGCGAGGTCCTCGCGATCGGCGTCGCGGATGCCGGCGCAGATCTCGGCGATGAGGGTGCGGGCGCGGTCGGCCGACTGGTGGAGGTAGCGGACCGGGGCGGCCTCGCCGAGGCCGAGCGGGGCGGCGGCGGGGCCGAGGCGCAGCAGCACCGTCGGCAATTCATGAGCTGTCCCGCGGGACAGGCCCCACGGGTGGCGCAGGCGCAGCGGGACGATCCGGGGGTCCGCGTCCATCCGCGCGCGAGTGTGCCACGAAACGCCCGGCCGGCGCACGCGGGCGTGCGGGGCGATCGTGGGGCGGCGCCGATGCGGGATTTGGGGAACGCCGCGAATTGCGGTATCGCTGCGGGGGTGACCGCGCCGGATCCATGGGGCGAGCGACTGCCGCGCAAGCTCGGGCTGTGGAGCACGATCGCGGTGCTGGTCGGGTCGACGATCGGCAGCGGCATCTTTCGCACGCCGGCGGACATCGCCCGCCACATCGACACGGTGCCGCTGTTCATGCTGGCGTGGGTCGGCGGCGGGCTGGTGGCGCTGGCGGGGGCGTTGACGGTCGCCGAGCTGGCGACGATGTACCCGCGCAGCGGCGGGATCTACGTGTACCTGCGCGAGGCGTTCGGCAGGCTGCCGGCGTTCCTGTTCGGCTGGGCGGAGCTGGCGATCCTGCGGCCGGCGGCGTACGGGGCGATCGGCCTGACCTCGGCGGAGTACGCGTGGCGCACGTTCGGGGTCGACGGCGACGCGACGTGGGTGCAGCTCGGGCCGCTCGAGCTGTCGAAGGCGCAGGCGCTGGCGATCGCTATGATCGTGGCGGTCGGGGCGATCAACCGCCGCGGGGTCGAGTTCGGGGCGGTCGTGCAGAACCTCAGCACGATCTTAAAAGTGGGGGCGCTGCTCGGGCTGGTGGCGATCGGGATCGCGTTGACGCCGGGCGAGCTGCCGGTGCACGCGGCGCCGGAGGCGACCACGGGGTCGGCGCTGGTGCTGGCGCTCGTGGCGATCCTGTGGGCGTACGACGGGTGGTGCGACGTCGGGTTCGTCAGCGGGGAGATCCGCGAGCCGCAGCGGAACCTGCCGAAGGTGTTCGTGCTCGGCACCGGGCTGGTGGTCGGGCTGTACCTCGCGCTGAACTGGGTGTACCTGCGGGTGGTGCCGATCGAGAAGATGGTCGGCTCGCCGCTGATCGCCGCCGACGTGGCCTCGGCGCTGGTCGGCGCGATCGGCGTCACGCTGGTCTCGGCGGCCGTCATGGTGAGCACGTTCGGCACGCTCAACGGGTCGATGATGACCGGGCCGCGGGTGTTCTACGCGATGGCCGCGGACGGGCTGTTCTTCGAGCGGCTGGCGCGGGTACACCCGAAGTACGGCACGCCGACCGGCAGCATCTCGCTGTCGGTGCTGCTTGGGGCGATCTTCGTGGCGGTGCGCACGTTCGGCGAATTGGCCGAGCACTTCGTGATCGGGATCTGGCCGTTCTACGCGCTGAGCGTGGCGGCGGTGTTCATCCTGCGCGTGAAGGCGCCGGATCATCCGCGGCCGTACAGGACGTGGGGTTATCCGCTGGTGCCGATGCTGTTCCTGCTGGCGTCGATGGGGCTGCTGGCGAGTTACGCCGTCAGTCAGCCGGGGGTGTTCTTCGTCGACGTGCTGATCGTGCTGTCGGGCGTCCCGGTGTACCTGTACTGGTCGCGCAAGGCGGGGTGATCCGTGGGCGGCGGTCGGCGCGTCGGGAGCGGTCGGGCGCACCTCGGACCCGCGGCGAGGCCGACGCGTAGCCGCGGGCGCTGGCGGCGTTCGTCAGCGCGTGCGTCGGCCACGGCGTGCGATCGCGTCCGTCGCGACCGTGGGCGCGCGCGGGCGCAGGTGCTAGGGTCCGCGCGTGGACGAGGCCGCCATGCTGTGCCGGCGCTGCGGGCTGTGCTGCGACGGCGCGCTGTTCACGTCGGTGCCGCTGGCGGACGGCGAGATCGAGCCGGCGCGGCGTCACGGGCTGGTGGTCGTGACGCGGGGCGACGGGACCGCGGGCGTGCGCCAGCGCTGCGCGGCGCTGCGTGGGGACGAGGGGTGCGCGGTGTACGAGGTGCGGCCGGGCTGCTGCCGGCGCTATCGCTGCATGCTGCTGCGGGCGCTCGACGAGGGCGAGGTCTCGCCGACGGAGGCGCTGGCGGTGGTCGAGGAGGCGCACGCGCGGCTGGCCGCGGCGCGGGCGGCCGGGGCCTCGCCGGCGGATCCTGAGCAGCGGCGATCGCAGGCGCCCGAGCTGCGCGCCGCGCTGGCGTGGCTGGGGCGGCACTTCGAGCGGGCGGCCGGGCGCGCTTGACGGAGCGGGCGCGGGCTCCGAACATCGCAGGGGTGAGCGCGGGCGACGACCACACGCGGGGGGCACTGGCGGCGCTCGAGCGGGCCGAGGAGCTGTCGCTGAAGATCCACCGCGGCCTGCGGCGCCGGGCGCTGCGCGAGCAGTTCGCGCTGGGGGCCCGGCCGTCCGAGGAGGACGCGCAGCCGGAGACGTTCCGCGCCTATCTGTGGCTGCCGGGCTGGGCGTGGATGCTGTTCGGGGCGCTGGTGGCGGTGTTCTCGGTGCCGGTGCCGGGCGTCGCCATGGCGGTGACGATGGGTGTGGCGGCGCTGGCGGCGCTGGTGTTGCGCACGGCGCTGACGCTGCAGGCGGCGCCGCGGCTGTTCCTGCCGGAGGCGGGCCAGCGCGAGGCGCTGCGGGCGGCGCTGGCCGAGGCCGACGGGCACATGCAGGCCGCGGGCGCGCTCGACCCGTACCGCGGGCAAGCGCTGGGCTGGGTCGGGCCCGACCCGGCGGCGGCGGAGCGGCCGTGGTCGGAGCTGGCGACGATCCGGCGCACGGCCGCGGCGGTGCGGACGCGGGCCCTGCCGGCCGCGAAGGATGGTGATAAAACCGGCGGATGATCGTCCGCCGCGTCGCGCTGCTCACGGGTGTCCTGGTCGCCGGTCTGGCCTGCAACAAGCAGGGGGAGACGAAGGCGCCGGTCGAGGACGCGCCGCAGGCCGAGGCGGCCGACCCCGACGGCGAGGCCGACGCGGAGAACAAGGTCGAGGAGGAGGAGTCGCCGTACCTCGACGCCATGAACTTCAACCGCACGGTCGAGGCCGACGCCGGCCAGATCGTGGCCTGCTGGCGGGACACGGCCGGCAAGGACGCGCCGCCGGCCAAGGGCCGGGTCAAGACCACGGTGGTGGTCGACGGCGACGGGCGGGTCAAGGAGGTGAAGTTCGACCCGCAGCGCAGCACCCTGAAGAACGACGCGCTCAACGCCTGCATCGAGGGCAAGCTGAAGGCGCTCAAATTCAACATCACGCTCAACGGCGCCGATTCGCCGATGCCGTACACGTTCGACCTGTCGGACGACGGACTGCTGAAATAGACCCCGGCAGCAATCGCTGCACTTCAATCGTCATTGTGGCCTGACAATCGAGGCTTCGATAGGGGTGGGTATCGTCGGCCTCGTCTGGGGGCTGGTTATATACGGGGGCGATCGGCACCACTGGGGTCGGCGATACTCCGTCGATAAAACGTGCATTCGGCCATATGTGGCGACTCGATAGGCGCTGGAGGGGAGAGATCTCCCGGTTCGGTCTGTAAACCTGGTGCAACAATGTCTCGGAGGCTTCGGTAGTTTGCCAGGATTGCTGTTAATCTAACAAAGATAACTAGGAAGTATGAGAAAGGTCGTATAGAGGCGGTTCTGGCCGCCGATGTAGGTCCGTGAAGGCTGCTGTAACTGACCTTATACAGTTGGACAATGGAAAAATTTGTAAGCGATGTCGCATTAAAGTCTGCGCATTGGGTTCGAGTGACCTCAATCCGTGTGGTGGGTCGCAATAATTAAATGTGTGACTTTGTCTTCGTGGGGGGATTGCCGGGGCTGTTGACTTCTGGATATGTTGACATCGACCTCGGGGGTTGAGCTGACCCCACCTTGCCGAAAGGCAAGGTCACAACAATCCCCACTCCACGGCCCTAAGGGCCTGATTTGCTCAGACATGTTCCAGGGGCCAGGCCACGCTGTTGTGGACCTGCGTGCCCGCTGGAGGAGGAATTCGCATGCTTCGCACCGCTGGAGTCGTCTCGTCGCTGGTCTCGTGTGTCCTGCTGTCGGCCTGTTATTCGGGGGGAGGTGATGCTGACGCGCTGGCGGCGCGGGAGCGGGTGATCACCGCGGAGGAGCTCGAGGGGCTGGAGTCCGCCCTCGAGGTCGAACTGGCCGACGAGGCGGTGCGGTTCTCGTTCGAGGCCGGGCCGATCGACTTCACCAAGATCGTGGTGGTCGCGGCCGACGGGCGGCGCGCGGTCCTGCACGACCTGCTGGCCGGACAGGCCGGCAAGTGGGGGCTGGCGAGCAAGGCGGGGCTGGACGACAGCTTCGTGCTCGACGCCGACATGGTGGCCGAGGCGCTGAAGCAGCGGCCGACCACGCTGCTGTGGGCCCAGCAGGCGGCCCTGCAGGCCATGCCGCGCATCGACCAGGTGGTGATGGCCGACGACGGGGTGCCGACGTTCGTGATGGGCGACCTCGGCTACCTGCCGAAGGGCGACGTCCGGGCGGCGGCGCGGACCTACCTGCAGGATGTCGGCGCGGTGTTCCGCATGCACGAGCGGACCGACCTCGAGCCGGTGCGGGTGCGCAGCGACGACAGCGGGCAGACCCACGTGAAGTTCCAGCAGTACCTGCACGACCTGCCGGTGGTCGGCGGCGAGCTGACCGTGCACGCCGACGGGGTCAGCGGGCGGGTGAGCGCGGTGACCGGGCGGTTCGTCGCCGGCGAGGACCTGGCGAGCGAGCCGGAGATCGAGGGCGAGCCGGCGCTGGCGGCCGCGCTGGCGACGTTGCCGGCCGACGCGGTCAGCACGGCGGTGCCGGACCTCGTGTACGTGGTGACCGAGGACTCGGTGCACCTCGCCTGGCAGGCCGAGGTCATGTACGAGAGCGAGGCGGGGCCGGAGCGCGACATCGTGTTCGCCGACGCCAGGACCGGGGCGGTGGTCGCTCGCCACCCGCAGATCCACCACGCGCTCAGCCGCAAGGTCTACACCGCGAAGAACGGGCAGTCGCTGCCGGGCCAGCAGATCGCCGACCCGGCCAACTCGAGCGACCTGTCGGCCAAGGACGCGTTCAACTACTCGGGCGCGGTCTACAACTTCTACTATGACCGCTTCGGGCGCGACTCGTTCAACGGCGCCGGCGCGACCCTGCACTCGACGGTGCACTACGGCCAGGCCTACGACAACGCGTTCTGGGACGGCCAGCGCATGGTCTACGGCGACGGCAGCGGGCAGTACTTCTCGTCGCTGGCGCGCGACCTCGACATCGTGGCCCACGAGCTGACCCACGCGGTCACGCAGTACGAGGCCAACCTCGTCTACCAGAACGAGTCCGGCGCGCTCAACGAGGGCTGGTCGGACATCATGGCCGCCTCGCTGCAGGCCCACGTCAACGGCGGCGTGTCGGACGCCACGTGGAAGCTGGCGGAGGCCTCGTGGACGCCGGGCACCCCCGGCGACGCCATGCGCTACATGGCCGACCCGATCGCGGACGGGCAGTCGTACGACTACTGGCCGTCGCGCTACCAGGGCGCGCAGGACAACGGCGGGGTGCACCTCAACTCGGGCATCGCCAACCTCGCGTTCAAGCTGCTGGTGACCGGCGGGACCCACCCGCGCGGCAAGACCACCAACAACGTGGCGGGCATCGGCATCACCAAGGCGAGCAAGATCTTCTACGACGCGCTGGCCAACAACCTGTCGTCGAACGCGACGTTCCAGGCCGCGCGTAACGCCACCGCGGCGGCGGCCACGGCGCTCCACGGGGCCGGCTCGGCCGAGGTCGCGGCGGTGCACGCGGCGTGGACCGCGGTCGGGGTGCCCGGCGACCCGGGCAACGGCGGCGGGGGCGGCGGGGGCGGCGGGGGCGGCGGGGGCGGCAGCTGCAGCGGGACGCAGTATCAGGGCAGCCTGAGCCAGGGCCAGACCCAGAGCCAGCCGAACAACGGCAGCGGGTACTACTACCAGTCGACGGCGAAGACCCACAAGGCGTGCTTGACCGGCCCGGCGGGCACCGACTTCGACCTGTATCTCTACAAGTGGAACGGCAGCGCGTGGGCCCGGGTCGCCAAGTCGGAGGGCGAGACCAGCAGCGAGACCATCAGCTACGCCGGCACGGCGGGCTATTACTCGTACGACGTGACCGCGTACAGCGGCTCGGGCCAGTACTCGCTGACCCTCGGGGTCCAGTAGGATCCGCCACCTGGCGCGGAGGCCATGGCCGATGGGGCATGGCCTTCGCGCCATCATGCGCGCATTCGTGAGGGCCCTGGGTCCCTCCGCAATGCGCAGACGTGCCGCGCGGCAACCCGCGTTTCCGATGAGGTAGCCGGATTGCGCGCGTCATGCCGGCGAGACGCAGGACGTAAAAAAGCGGGCACGGTCCTCTTCCGTGCCCGCTCTGCGCCTCAAGCAACGATTCGTCCTCGATGCTGGGCCTCCTGCGATCGATCTTGCGATGATTGCGGTGAAATCCTGGGACGGTCAATCGGGCCGGGGGGTCCGTTCGCCGCCTTCGGTTTTCGGAGGGCCAGTTGTCCTGTACCACAAAACGCATGGCTTTGGGCCATGAATTGAATACGCGCCCGTCCCCGGTCTCCCGGGGGGTGGACGCGTGGACCGTGTGTGGTCCACTCGTGCCAGGCTCGTCTTCCGTTATGCTGGGGATGCGTCTCGATGTCAAACGCAAAGTGCGTGGAGTGGATGTGCCAGCGGGCGAAAAGACCGGCCGCCGCGGTCGCCTGAAAGCGCAGTGAGCGGGCCAAAGCGGCGCGGATCGGGAGCAGGCTACCGCGCGGCGCGGAATGAACGGCGGCCCGCGGGCGTGCAGACCGATGCGCGCAGGTCCGGCGCGGTCGCCCACCGACCGCGTGGATCGGCGAAATTCGCCGGTCTGTGGCCGTTTGAGCGCTGTCTCTTCGTCGTTTGGGACATGTCCGCAAGGCCATCGGCGTGCGCGGTCGACTGTCACTTTCGGGCGGGCCCGGTCGGCCGGCTGCGCGTTCAAGCGGCGGCGCCCTCGCGGCGCACGCCTGCGGACCGGGACCGCTGTCCGGCGCGCGCCGGACGTGCGAAGCGCGAGGGCCCGTCCGGACCCTCGCGCCGCGGCTGCTCGAAGAGCCAGACGACCTACAGCCGCTCGAAAATGCCGGCCGCACCCATGCCGCCGCCGATGCACATCGTCACCATGCCGTAGCGGGCGCCGCGGCGGTGGAGCTCGGCGACGAGGGAGGCGGTGAGCTTGGCGCCGGTGCAGCCGAGCGGGTGTCCGAGTGCGATCGCGCCGCCGTTGACGTTGACGCGGGACTCGTCGAGCTTCAGCCGGCGGATGACCGCGAGCGACTGGGCGGCGAACGCCTCGTTGAGCTCGAACACGTCGATGTCGGCGAGCCGGAGGCCGGTCTGCGCGAGGACCTTGGGGATGGCCTCGACGGGGCCGATACCCATGAGCTCGGGGGCGACGCCGGCGACCGCGAAGCCGACGAACCGCGCGAGCGGGCGCAGGCCGAGGGCCTCGGCGCGGCGCTGCGAGACCAGCACCGCAGCGGCTGCGCCGTCGTTGATCGGCGAGCTGTTGCCGGCGGTGACGCTGCCCTCGGCGTGGAACACCGGGCGCAGCTCGGCGAGCGCGGCGAGGGTGGTGTCGGCGCGCGGGCCCTCGTCGACGTCGAAGCGCTTGCCCTCGGCGGTGGTGACCGCGGCGATCTCGCCCGCGAACTTGCCGTCGCGTAAGGCGGCCGTGGCCTTGACGTGCGAGGCCAGAGCGAAGGCGTCCTGGTCGGCGCGCGAGACCTCGAACTTGCGGGCGACGTTCTCGGCGGTGAGGCCCATCGAGATGTAGACCTCGGGGCGCTCGGCGACGATGGCGGGGTTTAGCACGGCCTTGTTGCCGCCCATCGGGACCATGCTCATCGACTCGACGCCGCCGGCGACGGCGGCCTCGATCGCGCCGACCTGGATGCGCTCGGCGGCGTAGGCGATGGCCTGCAGGCCGGAGGCGCAGAAGCGGTTGATCGTGAGGGCGCTCGACGAGTCGGGCAGGCCGGCCCGCAGGGCGACGATGCGGGCGATGTTGAGGCCCTGCTCGGCCTCCGGCATCGCGCAGCCGAGGGCCACGTCGTCGATCAGGTCGAGCGGCAGGCCGGGCGCGTCGGCGAGGGCGGCGCGGATGACCTGCGCGGCGAGGTCGTCGGGGCGGGTGTTGCGGAGCGCGCCCTTGCCGGCGCGGGCGACCGCGGTGCGACGGGCGGCGACGAGGACGGCGTCTTGTAGCGTTGTCATGGTGGTTCTCCTGTTGGACCGTGGTGGGATCGGGACCGAAGGTCCGTGGAGCTAGTTGCGCAGGGGTTTGCCGGTCGCGAGCATGTGCTCGATCCGGGCGACGGTGAGGGGCTCGCCGGCGAGGCTGCAGAACGCCTCGCGCTCGCGGTCGAGGAGCTCCTGGGCGCTCACGACTGTCCGCGAGGGCAGGTCGGCGCCGAGCACCCGGGCGATCTTGCCGGCGATCTTCTGGTCGTGCGCGGAGGCGTAGCCGCCCCACTGGAACATCTGGGCGCCCATGAGGAGGCTGGCCGTGCGGCCAGGTTCGATCAGCGTGATGGGCTCGTTCGGATCGGGCGGGACGTGGCCGGCCTCGGCCAGGCCGATCGCGCGGCGCTTGGCCTCGGCGAGCACGCGGGCCCGGCTGAACACGACGCCGTCGTCCGGGCGCAGGAAGCCCATCGCGCGGGCCTCGTGCGCGCTGCCCGAGACCTTGCCGCTGGCGGCGTGCTCGAAGGCGCGGCGCACGGACGGGTAGGGGTCGCCGGCCGGCACCTGGGCGGCCCAGGCGGAGGCGCGGCGCGCCATCTCCTTCAGGCCGCCGCCGGCGGGCAAGAGGCCGACGCCGATCTCGACCAGGCCGAGGTAGAGCTCGCTGGCGGCGACGACCGCGTGGCCGTGCAGCGCGACCTCGACGCCGCCGCCGAGCGTGAGCCCGTGCGGGGCGACGACGACCGGCAGCGGGCCGTGGCGCAGGGCCATGAGCGCGGTCTGGAGGGCGCGCACGGCGGCGTCGATGGCCGCGAAGTCGCGGGCCTTGGCGTCGGCGAGGATCTTGCGCAGGTCGGCGCCGGCGCAGAAGTTGTCGGCCTGGTTGCCGATCACGAGCCCGCGGAAGCCGCCCGCCTGCATGAGCGCGGGGATGGCCTCGTGGAGCAGGGTGACCGCGCCGGCGTCGAGCGTGTTCATCTTGCCGCGGAACTCGAGGCAGGCGATGCCGTCGCCGAGGTCGATGAGGCTGGCGGTGTCGTTGCGCAGGAATTCGCCGACGCGGTCCTTGCGGGCGGCGAGGTCGATGACGCCGCGCGGCGGCGCGACCGCCTGCGGGCCCGCGCCGGGCACGTACACGGTCGGGGCGCTGGCGCGGCCGCCGTACCAGCGGGCGTCCTGGCCCTGGCGCGCGAGCAGGTCCTCGAGGGCCGGGGCGATCGTGACACCGCTCGCCTTCAGCTGCGAGGCGCACCAGGCCACGCCGGCGGCGTCCATGAGGGCGAACGGCCCCTTCTGCCAGGAGTAGCCCCAGGCCATGGCGTCGTCGATCTCCTTGGGGGTCTCGCAGATCGTGCCGAGGCGGTTGGCCGCGTAATTGAAGAGCGGCAGGTAGACGGCGCGCAGGAACTCGCCGGCGCGGCCCGGGGCGCGCAGGGCCGCGTGCACGCGCTTGTCGAGGTCTTTGATTTTTGCGATCTCGGCGAGCTCGGGGAAGTTCGCCGGCTGCGCGGGGCGGTACTCGAGGGTCTGGAGGTCGAGCGCCTCGGCGCCCTTCTTGCGGTAAAAGCCGGACTTGGTCTTGTCGCCGAGCAGCTTGCGCGCGATGAGCGACTCGATCGCCGGCGGCACGATCATGCGCGGGCGCAGCTCGTCGTGGTCGGGGCTCGCGGGGTCGTCGCTGAGGGCGGCGCGGAGGTTGCGGATGACGTGGCCGATCACGTCGATGCCGACGAGGTCGCCGAGGCGGTAGCTGCCGGTGCGCGGGCGGCCCATCAGCGGACCGTTGAGCAGGTCGACCTCCTCGACGGTGTAGTTGCCGGCGGCGGTGGCGTCGAAGCTGAGGATCATCTCGCCGGTGCCGATGCGGTTGCCGATGAAGTTGGGGGTGTCGCGGCACACGACCACGCCCTTGCCGAGCACGCGGTCGCTGAAGTCGGCGAGGGCGTCGGTGACCTCGGGGGCGGTGAAGCGCGAGGGCACGACCTCGAGCAGGTTCATGTAGCGCGGCGGGTTGAAGAAGTGCATGCCGACCACGCGGGCGCGGGCGGCCTCGGGCAGCTGCCCGGCGATCTCGCCGATGGCGATGCCCGAGGTGTTGGAGGCGAGGATCGCGTGGGCCGGGGCGGCGGCGGCGATGCGGGCGAACAGCGCCTGCTTGACGTCGAGGCGCTCGACCACGGCCTCGAGCACGAGGTCGCTGGCGGCGACGGCCCGCTCGAGGTCGTCCTCCAGGTTGCCCGGGGTGATGCGCGCGGCGTGGGCCGGATCGGTGTAGGCGGGCGGCCTCGCCTTTAATAATTGCTGGAGCGCGCCGAGGGCCAGGGCGTTGCGGGCCGCCGGCGGAGCGCCGGCCGGTACTCCGGAGGGCACGATGTCGAGGAGGAAGGTGCGGATGCCGGCGTTCGCGAGGTGGGCAGCGATCTGCGCACCCATCGTGCCAGCGCCGAGCACCGTGACGGTGAGGGCGTGGGGCGGTCGGGTCAGGCTCACGGGGCGGCACGATAGACCAACTCGCGGGGGCGGGATCTCGAGAAAATCGGCGGCAACTCTCAAGCGTGCTAGCGTGGTGAGGGTGTGGGACTTGCGGCCAGGGACGCTGCGCGTGCTGCTGTTCGCGGCCGGACTGGTCGCGTGTCGGCCGGGGGCGGTGAGCGAGGCGGCGCAGCGGGTCCACCCGGCCGTGAACGTGGTCCACGGCGCACCTCCGGCGCCGGCTCCGGTGGCGAGCCGGCCGGCGCCCGCGCAGCCGTCCGCGGCCGCGGCGGAGGTGCCGGCGGCCGACGACGCGGCGACCCTGCTGGCGCGCGGCAAGCCCGAGGAGGCGCTGGCGCTGCTCGCCGAGCGGCCGGCGGCCGCGGCCGGGACCCCGGAGTGGTTCGTGCAGTCGGCGCTGCGGGGCCGGGCCGAGCGGCTGCGGGGCCGTCCGGCCGAGGCCGTGGCGGCGCTGGAGCCGATCTACCGCCAGAAGGGCGGGCCCGTCGGGCTGCCGCGCGAGCTGGTGGCCGACGAGCTGGCGCGCAGCCTGGTCGCGCTGGCGGCGACGCTGCCGGTGAAGGAGGCCGACGCGAAGCGGCGCGAGGCGCTGGCGGTCTGGCAAAAGGCGATGAAGATGGAGCCGGTCCGCAACCTCGCGCCCATGCGGGTGGCCCACGCGGAGACGCTGGCGGCGATCGAGGGCGAGGGGGCGTCGCGGCGGGCGGCGGCGGCCCAGGCGGTCAAGGCGTTGACCGCGATCCTCAAACAGTACCCGCAGCACCCGCGGGTCGGATCGCTGGCGCTGCAGCGGGCGCTGGCCCTCGGGCGCGCGGGCAAGAAGGCGGACAGCATCTCGGAGCTGCGCGAGGTGGCCATGGGCTGGGCGGGCTCGCCGGAGGCCGAGGCGGCCGAACAGGCGCTGGCCGGGGCGGGCGCGCCGGTCCGCTGGTCGGCGATGGAGCAGGTCGATCGCGCGGCCGCGGCCCGCCACCACCGCAAATACGACTATGCTCGAGCTGTCCTCGACGACCTGCTCCGAGAGCCAGGTACTCCGGGACATGTGCGGACGGCCGCCCAGCGCCAGCGGGCCTGGACGGCCTCGAAGCAGCGCGACTTCAAGACGTGCGCGGCGGACTTCGAGGCGGCCGGGGCCGACCGTGATGATCTGCTGCGCTGCCTCGACAAGGCCGAGCGCTACGACGACGCGCTCGCGCTGCTGAAGCCGGCGAGCGAGAAGAAGGGCGCGGCCGGCAAGGCGGGCCTGATGGCCGCGATCGACCAGGCGATCAAGGCCGGCAGGTACAGCGCGGCGCGCGGGCTGCTCGACAAGTTCTCGGCCAAGGACCGCAGCCGCGGCGAGCGGCAGTGGCTCGACGCGTGGTTGAAGTACCGCCTCGGCGAGCGCGAGGCGGCGATCGAGGCCTTCAAGACTATCGAGCGCCACGCGAAGAGCGAGCGGGCGGTGGTCGCGAGGTACTTCCGCGGGCGCCTGCTGCTGGCCGCGCCGGAGGGCAAGAGCGAGGGCGCGGCGGTGCTGCGCAAGCTGATGACCGACGCGCCGCTCGACTACTACGGGCTGATGGCGCGCCAGCGGCTGATCGACGCGGGCGTGGATCCCGGGCCGGCGCCGGCGCTGACCCCGGTGCCGACCGAGACGACGCCGCCGCCCGACGCGGCGCGCACGCGGGCGACCTTCGCGGCGCTGGCCGGGCAGTTCGGCAAGGGCATCCCGGCGCTGCCGCGCGCGGCGTTCCTCGAGGCGGCCGGCTGGCGCGACGAGGCCCAGCGCGAGCTGCGGATCGCCGTCGACGTCTACGAGGACCTGACCCCGGGGACAGGTCACGGCTGGGTCCCGCACCACGAGGACTACGTGCGCGGGCTGTCGTGGCTGGCCAGCTGGAAGCAGCCGCGGCTGCCGGTGCCGCGCGAGGCGCGGAAGCTGGTGCGCGAGCCGGGCGCCGCGCAGGCGCTGCGGGAGGGGCTGCACACGCTCACGCGGGCGCTCGACGAGCCGCACCGGGCGGCCAGGCTGACGCCGGCGCACGCGCACCCGTACAAGTCGCGCTGGCACCCGCGGGCGTTCCGTCCGGTGGTCGAGCGCGAGGCGGCGGCGCGCTCGGTCGACCCGTCGCACCTGTGGGCGCTGATGTACACCGAGTCGCGCTTCCGCAAGCACGTGGTCTCGTCGGCGGGGGCCCGCGGGGCCATCCAGATCATGCCGAACACCGGCGAGCTGCTGGCCGGGCGGCTCGGCGAGACGCTGCCGGACGTCGACCTGCTGTTCGAGATCGACACCAACGTGCACCTCTCGGCCTATTACCTGGCGGAGCTGCTGCACAAGTTCCACGGCCAGGCGGCGATGGCCTACGCCAGCTACAACGGCGGGCCCTACAACGTCGAGCGGTGGTTGAAGGCCAAGGCCGATCGCGCGGGCGGGGGCCAGCCGCTCGAGCTCGACGTGTTCATCGCCGAGATCCCGATCCGCGAGACCGCGAACTACACGCGGCGCGTGCTCGAGGTCCAGGCGGCCTACTACCTGCTGTACAAGGGCGAGCTGCCGCGCTGGACCAACGCGGTCGACGCGGTCGTCGAGGCCAACATCGACTTCTAGGCCGGGCGCGGGGGCGCGCGCCAGCAGGTGGTGTGCGGCGCGGCGTCACGCCGCGGAGGACTTGCCCGGGTGCTGCGGTCGGTCTACGGTGACGACCCGCGCCGGACCTGACGGTCACGGCGCGGCCCTGACGGGCTCCGGAAGGACGGTGTGCGATGGCGATGAACGAACGGCTCAATCAATTGGGGCAGGCAGCGCGACGCTTGAACGAGGGATCCGACCAGCTCAACGCGCTCATCTCGTCGATCGACAAGGCGCTCGGGCGCCTGATGATCGGCATGGACTATGTGCACCCGCGGCCGCTGCAAGAGACGATGAGCGTCGGCCGCGACGGCAAGCGGGTCATCGAGCTGGCGTTCCTCGGTTATCTGCGCATCCAGAGCGAGTATCACCTGTGCATCAAGACGGTGAAGATCCTCGAGAGCAAGGTGGCGCTGGCCTCGGAGAGCCCCGGCTCGGTGATGCCGCTGCTGTCGGCGCCGCGGATGCTGCGGCACGCGGCGGTCGACCTGTTCCCCGAGCTGATCCAGGTGCTGTCGCATCAGGTCGGCGACCTGGTGGCGCAGATGGAGCGCCGCTGCGCCACCGCGAAGTCGCTGCTCGAGCAGCTGGAGGGCCTCGAGGCGCAGATCGCCGCCAGCCGCGAGGCCAACAAGGACGAGGCGTAGGCCCGGCGCCTGTGCTATAGGGCGCGGCATCATGTCCGCCGCGCCCTCCCGCGTCCTCGTCACCGCCGCGCTCACCTACGCCAACGGCTCGCCGCACCTCGGGCACCTGCTCGAGGCGATCCAGACCGACGTGTACGTGCGGGCGCGCCGGCTCGCGGGCGACGACGTGATCTTCATGTGGGCGGCCGACACCCACGGCACGCCGATCTCGCTGCGCGCGCGGCGAGAGGGCATCACGCCGGAGGAGCTGATCGCCAGGGCCCACGCCGACCACCTCGAGGTGTACGGCGGGTTCGGCCTCGGCTTCGACATCTATTACACCACGCACTCGCCCGAGACGCAGAAGCACTCGAACGCGATCTACGAGGCGCTGAAGGCGGCGGGGCACATCGAGAAGCGGGTCACGCAGCAGCTGTATTGCCCGCACGACCAGATGTTCCTGCCCGACCGCTTCGTCAAGGGCCAGTGCCCGAAGTGCGGGGCGCTCGACCAGTACGGCGACAACTGCGAGAAGTGCGGGTCGACGTATGCGCCCACCGAATTAAAGGATCCGCGCTGCTCGATCTGCGGGACCACCCCGGTGCTCGCCGACTCCGAGCACTTGTACGTGGCGCTGGCCCGGCACGAGCAGTTCCTCCGCGGGTGGCTCGGCGACGCCGGCACGCGTATGCAGCCGACCGTGCGCAACTACGTGATGCGCTGGGTCGAGGACGGTCTGCGCGACTGGGACATCTCGCGCGACCCGCCCTACTTCGGCTTCGAGATCCCCGGAACCGAGGGCAAGAAGTACTTCTACGTGTGGTTCGACGCGCCGGTCGGCTACATCGGCGCGACCGAGAGGTGGTGCGCCGAGCACGGGCGCGAGGCCATGGCGGATTATTGGGGGAAGCAGAGCGGGGCCGAGGTCGTGCACGTGATCGGCAAGGACATCGTGTACTTCCACTGCCTGTTCTGGCCGGCGATGCTGCACGCGGCGGGCTACACCACGCCGTCGCGCGTGCAGGTGCACGGGTGGCTGACGGTCAACGGCGAGAAGATGTCGAAGACGCGGGGCACGTTCATCCTCGGGCGCACGTACCTCGAGCACCTGCCGGCGGAGTATCTGCGCTACTACTTCGCGGCCAAGCTCGGGGCGGACCAGGACGACATCGACCTCAGCATGGAGGACTTCGCCAATCGGGTGAACGCCGACCTGGTCAACAAGGCGGCCAACCTGCTGAGCCGCTGCGGCAAGTTCGTGTTCGGCCGCCTCGGCGGCAAGCTCGGCGAGCCGGCGGCCGACGCCGCGCCGCTGCTGGAGAAGGCGCAGGCGCGCCTCGCCGAGGTCGCGGGCCTGTATAAGGAGTTCGAGTCGAGCAAGGCGCTGCGCCTGGCCATCGAGATCGCCGAGGACTTCAATGATTATGTGACCAAGGCCGAGCCGTGGAAGCTGGCGGGCAGCGACCCGGAGCGGGCGCGGGCGGTCTGCACGGCGGGGGTGCACGCGGCGATCGTCATCGCGGCGATCCTGGCCCCGGTGCTGCCGGAGTGGGCCGAGAAGACCCGGCGCATGCTGAAGCTCGAGCGGGCGCTCGACCTGAAGGGGCCGCTGCCGCTGCCGGCGGCGGGCCACGTGATCGGCGAGTACGAGACGCTGGCCGAGCGCATCGACCCGGCCAAGCTGGCGGCGATCGTCGAGGCCAGCAAGGAGACCACGCCGGCGGCTCCGACGAATGAGCCGGCCTACGAGGTCGAGCCGCTGACCGCGGAGGCGACCATCGACATTTTTAAAAATGTCGATCTGCGGGTCGGCAAGGTCGTCACGTGCACGATTGTTAAAGGGTCCGACAAGCTGCTGCAGCTGCAGGTCGACCTGGGGCCGCTCGGGACGCGTAACATCTTTAGTGGGATCGCGCTCAGCTACAAGCCGGAGGCGCTGGTCGGCAAGCACGTGGTCGTGTTCGCAAATCTTAAACCGCGGAAGATGCGGTTCGGCATGAGCGAGGGCATGATCCTCGCGTCGGGCGCGAGCGACGACGCCGTCACCGTGCTCGAGCTCGACCCGCGCAGCCGGCCCGGCGATCGCGTGAGCTGAGGCCTCGCGGGCGTGCAGAGAGCTGTCCGATCGGACAGCTCTCTTTTTATGCTCAGGCGCGGGCGCGCGGCTTCGGCTGCTGGATGCGGATCAGGTTGCCGGCGGGGTCGCGGAAGGCGCAGTCGCGGACGCCGTAGGGCTGGTCCATCGGCTCCTGCAGGACCTCTCCGCCGGCGGCGCGCACGCGTTCGAAGGCGGCGTCGCAGTCCTCGGTGCTGAGGTTGACGCCGCGGAGGAGGCCCTTGGCGAGCAGCTCGTACATGACCTTGCGGTCGGCGGGCGAGGCGTCGGGGGAGGCGCTGGGGGGCTCGAGCACGATGTTGACGTCGGGCTGCGCGGGCGGGCCCACGGTCAGCCAGCGCATGCCCTCGAACTTGACGTCCTGGCGGATCTCGAAGCCGAGGGCGCGGTGGTAGAAGTCGAGGGCCTTGTCGTGGTCGTCGACGGCGATGAAGCAGTGCGAGAGTTTGATGCTCATGCCGGTCAGCGTACCGGCGGGTCGGGGTCGCGCGCTTCTCCGTTCCTGACCGGACGCGTGACGATCTTGGCGACGCACGCGGGGATGCTCTCGCCGCTCGCGTGGTTGCGGGCGCGGTAGGCGCTGGGGCTCTCGCCGACGAGCTCGGTGAAGCGGGTGCTAAACGAGCCGAGCGAGGTCCACCCCACTTCCATGCAGACCTCGGTGACGCTGAGGTCGCCGCGCCGCAGCAGGGCCTTGGCCCGCTCGACGCGGCGGGTCATGAGGTAGCTGTAGGGCGACTCGCCGAACGCGGCCTGGAAGCAGCGCGCGAAGTGGCCGGTCGACATGCCGGCGGACCGCGCGAGCGCCGGGACGTCGAGCGGGTCGGCGTAGCGGCGGTTGATCGTGTCGCGGGCGCGGCGCAGTCGGACCAGGTCGTCGAGCGTCACGCGGCGATGCTACGCAATTATCGGCGCATTAAACTGCGAGAGGCGCCCCGCGGACGGGGCGCCTCACACGCGAGCGCGGCGCTCAGCGGGCCGAGTGCAGGGCCTGGGTGAGCGTGCGCTGGAGGCCGCCGAGGCGATCGGCGATGCGGCCGTCGCCGGCGAAGCCGCGCAGGCGGGTGAGCACGCGGGCGAGGGTCGACTCGGCGAGGCTGATGGCGCGGCCGCGCCAGCTGAGGCGGCGCTGGGTCTCGCCGAGGAGGTGGCGGAGCTCGCCGATGAGGTCCTGCTCGAGGCGCTGGGTGAGCGGGCCGAGGTCGGGCTCGGCGCGCACGACGTTGAAGTGGATGAGGTCGGTGAGGGCGGCGCACACGCGGGACTGGGCCTCGCGGAAGCGGTCGCGGCGGGTGTGCAGGTCGGCGTGGCAGCCGTCGGCGAGGAGGTGGAGGAACTCGCGGAGGTGGGTCTCGGCGTCGCGGAGCAGCGGGGCGTTGGCGGCGTCGCGACGGACCTCGCCGAGGCGGGCGAGCACGGCGGTGGCGATATGGAAGCTGTCGAGCTCGCGGACCGACGTGATCTCGCCGGGCGGCAGGACGTGCTCAGGGCGCGGCGAGGGGTGCCAACTCACGGTGACGTCGGCGTGTGCGCCGCTGCGCGGCTCGTCGTCTCCGAGGTCGGTCTCGGCGTCGACGACGTCGTCGAGCTCGGCCTCGTCGCCGTCGGTGGCGCCGCTGGCCTTGCGCTGCAGCAGGTCCTCGCGGTTGATCAGCCAGCGCGCGCCGATGCGGCGGGCCGGGAGACGGCCGGTCTGGGCCATGTGGCGGACGGTTCGCTCGCTCTTGCCGAGCAGCTCGGCGGCGTCTTTGATCGAGATCTCCATGGTGTCCTCGTCGGTGTGAGCGGTCGGCCAATCCAGCCGCGCGGCATATATAGCCGAAGCCGGATCTGCGGTCGTAATTTCGGCCGAATTTTTGCCGGACCCGGCCGAGCGTGCTGCCGGATTCGGATCACGGTCCGGAAGCAGGCACCTGCTCGTATGCGCAGATGCTCGCGTCGCTTGACGGCTGCACGGGCACCAGCGAGCTTCGGCGGGTGAAGAAGCCGGAGCATCAGTGGGAGACGCGGCGCTTCGTGGCGGTGCGGACCGAGGCGCCGCCCGCGGCATGGCTCGGCGAGGCGGGGGCGCAGGGCTTCGAGCTGCGGCCGCGCGACGGCGGCGAGCCGGCGTGGGCGGTGTTCTCGCTGGCGCGGCAGGCCGTGGATCCGCGGGCGGCCGACGACGATCTGGTGTTTGCCGCGAAGGCCTGGCTCGGGGCGCGCGGCGGGCGGCGGATCCACCTCTCCGTGGGCGAACGCGTGATCGCGGAGACCTTCGACATGGATGCGCTGTCGGATCCGACCTGCGCATCTGCGCAGCGAATCGCCACGCTCTGCCCCTCGAACGCGGAGATCGTCGGGGCGCTGGGGTGCTTCGATCGGGTCGTGGCCTGCGAGGACTCGTCGGACTGGCCGGAGGAGGTGACGCGCTGCGAGCGGCTCGGGCCCGATCTGGGGCCGGACCTCGATCGTGTGGCCGCGCTGGCGCCGGATCTGGTGGTGAGCTCGCTGAGCGTGCCGGGCATGGAGCGCAACGTGACCGGGCTGCGGGTGCGCGGGGTCCGGCAGCGGGTGCTGGCGCCGCGGTCGTTGACCGAGGTGATCGCGGAGGTCGAGCGCGTGGGGGCGGACCTCGGAGCGGAGGCGCGGGCGGCGGCCGTGCGGACGCAGATCGAGGGCGAGCGCGACGAGCTGCGCGCGCGGCTGCCGACGCGGCCGGTGCGGGTGTACCTCGAGTGGTGGCCGCGGCCGATGTTCTCGCCGGGGGCGGACTGTTACAGCAACGAGCTGATCGGACTCGCAGGGGGGATCAACGTGTTCGCGGGGCGGCCGGGGGCCAGCGTCGAGGTCACGGCGGACGAGGTGGTCGCGGCGCGGCCGGAGGTCTGCTTCGTGTCGTGGTGCGGGGTCGCCGAGGCCAAGCTCGACCCGGACTCCTTAATAAGGAGGGCGCCGGGGCTGGCGGCGGCGGAGGCGGGGCGGGTGTATCGCGTCGACGAGCGCTTCTCGGGGCGGCCGGGGCCGCGGATGCTCGAGGCGGCGCGGGTCATGGGTCGGGCGATCGCGGCGTATCGTCGGGCGCACGGGTGAGGCTCACGAGCGCGGGCGATCGCGGCGGGATCGGTCGCGCTGGTTTTTTGTGCCGCGGATCGCGGTGTGCCAGGGTGCGGCCATGCAGGTGGTCTCGCTCGAACCCCAGGTCGGTCGTCTCGTCGAAGAACTCGCGTCGTACCACGGGCACCGCACCCTCTGGCTCGATCGCCGGGGGTACCTGTGCCACTCGGAGCCCGAGGAGGACTACGAGGAGATCGGGTTCGCGTACGTGGCCACGCTCATGCGGCCCGGCGCGGACGAGCTGACCCGCGTGCTGGCGCAGTTCACGGCCCGCCGGGCCTCGCGCGTGGGCGCGTGGCCGGTGGCGGCGGCGCTGCGCATGAGCCCCGTGCCGCAGCTGATGCCGGCCTGAGGGACGAGGGTGGGGCGAGCGGCCTGTCCCATGAGACAGGCCAGTGACACGTTGTACGAGATAGGCCTGTCCCATGGGACAGGCGGCTCATCATGCCGATCGGCGACGGCGACGGCGCACGAGCAGGGGGGCGAGCAGCCAGGGCGCGGCCGCGGCGGGCGTGCTGCGGCAGCCGCAGCCCTCGTCGTCGAGCTCGCCGGCCGAGCCGGTGCCGGAGCTGCTGGTGCCGGCGTCGTCGTCGGCCTCGGTGATGGTGAAGCCGCCGGTGGGCTCGGGGCCGGTGCTGGTCGAGGGCGCACCGGTGGTGTCGTCGCCGGTGGAGGAGGTGTCGGGGTCGCCGGTGGTGTCGGCGGCGCAGGCGGGCGGCACGGGCTCGTCGGTGTGGGTGCGGTTGACGAGGCTGGCGCGGCCGCGGGTCTGGTCGACCCACTGTTCGATCGAGCGGTCGATGACCTCCTCGATGACCTCGAGTTCCTCGTCGCACAGCGTCTCGTCGGGGCGTTTGATCAGCAGGAAGGACAGGTTGAACTCGCTGGGGGCGTCGGGGTAGGCGGGGACGCGCGGGCCTTCGGTGGCGATCACGTTGTCGATGGTGATGTCGAGGCGCGTGCCCTTGACGCGGTACTGGTCGGCCTGGAAGCTGAAGGCGTCGGGGGGGGCGCACTCCTTGTCGGGCTTCGACGAGTCGACGCAGTCGTAGGGGTCCTTGATGATGAACCACGGCTGGACCTCCTCGGGGGGCATGAGGCCCATGAGGTAGAGGTCGAGGTCGCTGAACTGGTACTTGTCGAGCTTGACGGCCTCGAAGCTGCCGTCGCCGTTGTCGATCCAGCGGTGGCCCTCGATCGGCGAGCCGTCGGTGTGCATATAGAAGTTCCAGTGGGCGGCGGAGCGGCCGAGCATGATGTCCTCGGGCTCCTCGAGGTTGGTGGCGTAGACGAACGCCAGCCAGGCGTGGCCGAGCTCCTGGCCGAACGCGAGGGAGATCCACTGGTCGTCGATCGTGACACCGTCGTCCATGAGGAAGTTCGTCCACTGGTTCATGTGGAGGAACCCGGTCATCTTGCTGTTGGGGGTGTCGTCGAAGAACTCGGCCGGGATGGTGAGGTCGACCTCGGCGGCCTGCTCGTAGCCGATGCCGGCGACGTCGTTCGAGAGCGACTGGTAGAAGGCGCCGACGCCCGCGGTCAGGGGGAACGTCGAGTAGACGATGAGGAACTCGCTGTCGTCGGGGTGGACGGCGAGGAAGCCGGCCTCGACCTGGTCGTAGGCCGCGTAGAACGGCTCGCGGTTGTACCAGTTGGCGTTCTCGACGGTGCCGTCGACGTCGTTGAAGATCATGAAGTTGCGGCGCTGCTCGACGAACTCGATGGGCGCGGCGCGGACGACGGACGGGAGCAGGAGGAGGGCGGCGGCGAGGGGGAGGCGGAGCACGCCGGCAAAGTATCGGCTTATGCGCTCACGAACGAGCCCAGAACAGCAGGCGCTCGAATGTGTAAAGGTAGGGCCTGTCGACCCCCAGGGCCTCGCCGACGCGGCGGCGGTACTCGGCGAAGAACTCGCGGTATCGCGCGGGGGTGAGGCGCTGCTTGTAGCCGGTCAGCAGGCTGCCGGCGAGGAAGTCGGCGACCGTGGCGCCGTCCGGCATGCGGTGGCTGTAGACCTGCAGGCGCACGTGGGTCCGCTGGAAGCCGAGGCTGGCGAGCAGGGTGGCGTAGGCGGCGGGGCTGTCGACGTTGAAGCGCTGGACGAACCCGCCGAGCTCGGCCTGCCAGGGCGCCTCGGAGGCGAGCTCGGCGGCGAGGCGGTGGCCGGGGTGGTGCTCGTTGCGCGGCATCTGGACCGCGAGCTGTCCGCCGGGCTTCAGCATGGCGGCGAGGCGGGCGAGCAGGGCCGGATGGTCGGGCAGCCAGTGCAGGGCGGCGTTGGAGAACACGAGGTCGAACACCGGGCCGGCGTCGAAGCGGGTGATGTCCTGCAGGGCGAAGCGCAGGCCGGCGGTGCCGGGCGGGGAGGCGGAGAGGTCGCGGAGGACCGGCGCGCCGGCCACGGCGTCGAGCATCTCGGGGGACTTGTCGACGCCGAGGGCCGAGCGGGCGCGCAGCTTCTCGACGAGGACCGCGGTGAGCTCACCGGTGCCGCAGCCGAGGTCGACGACGTCCATGTCGGCGACGGGCTCGACGAGCGCGAGCAGGTCGTAGAACGGCTGCGCGCGCTCGTCGCGGAAGCGGAGGTAGAGGTCGGGGTCCCAGGTCACGTCAGCCCGCGATCGCGGTCACGGCTTGACCGCGCCGTCGAGCACGGACTGGATGCGCTTGACCATGCCGGCGGGGTCGGAGACCACGCCCTCGGCGAGCGAGGCCTGGTCGTAGAGGAGCTCGACGTAGGTGCCGACGCGGGGGTCGTCGGGGCTGTCGCTCGACAGCTTGTTGACCGCCTGGACGAACGGGTGGTCGGGGTTGAGCTCGAGGATGCGCTGGCGGGTCGGCACGTTCTGGCGGGCGGAGCGGAGGATGCGCTCCATGTTGCGGCTGAGGCCGCCCTCGTCGTCGACGAGGCAGGAGGCGCTCTCCCGCAGGCGCTTGCTGGCGCGGACGTCCTTGACCTTGCCGGTGAGCAGGCCGCGGGCCTTGTCGAGCACGGTAGCGATCGCGGCCCCGGCGTCCTTGTCGTCCTCGTCCTTCAGGTCGAGGTCGCCCTGGGTCACGCTGCGCAGCGGCTTGTCCTTGAAGGTCGGCAGGTCCTGGACGACCCACTCGTCGATCGGGTCGGTGAGGAACAGGACCTGGTAGCCCCGGGCGGCGCAGGCCTCGAGGTGCGGGCTGCGGGCGACCGCCTCCTGCGACTCGCCGGTGATGTAGTAGATGGCCTCCTGGCCCTCGGGCATGGCGGCGACGTAGTCGGCCAGCGAGATCAGCTTGCCGTCGCTCTGGTTGGTGCGGAAGCGGAGCAGGCCGACGAGCTCGTCCTGGTGGCCGCCGTCGGTGTGCAGGCCCTCCTTCAGCACGGCGCCGAAGTTGTCCCACACCTTGACGTAGTCGTCGGCGCGCTCGCTGGCCATGCCGTCGAGGTACTTCAGGACCTTGCGGGTCAGCTGGCGGCGGATCGCGCTCAGCGTGTTGTGCTCCTGCAGCATCTCGCGCGAGACGTTGAGCGGGAGGTCCTCGGAGTCGACCACGCCGCGGACGAACCGCAGGTAGGGCGGGAGCAGCTTGTCGCAGTTCTCGATGACGAGCACGCGGCGGGCGAACAGCTGCAGCGACTTGCGGTCCTCCATGAACAGGTCGGCGGGCGGCTTGCCGGGGATGTAGAGGAGGGCGACGTACTGGATCGGCGCGTCGGCGTTGATGTGGATGTGGCCGAGCGGCTCGTCGCCGGGCATGACGAAGCCGCCCATGACGTGCTTGTAGAACGACTTGTAGTCGTCGTCCTTCAGCTCCTTGGGGCTGCGCATCCAGAACGCGGTGGCCTCGTTGACCTGCTTCGACTCGTCCTGCTTGCCGTCCTTGTCGACGGACTGCAGCAGGATGGGGTGCATCACGTAGTTGCTGTACTTGCGGATGATGTTGTCGAGGCGCCAGCGCTCGAGGAACTCGTGGGCCTCGGGCTTCAGGTGGAGGGCGATGCGGGTGCCGCGGGTGGCGCGGTCGCCGGCGCCGACGGTGAAGGTGCCGTCGCCGGTCGAGGTCCAGCGCACCGGCTCCTGGTCGCCCTGGGCGCTCAGCGAGTCGACGACGATGCGGTCGGCGACCATGAAGGCGCTGTAGAAGCCGACGCCGAACTGGCCGATGAGGTTGAGGTCGGGCTTCTGGCCGCTGTCCTGCTGGGCCTTGACGCGCTCGAGGAAGCCGAGCGTGCCGGAGTGGGCGATGGTGCCGAGGTTGAGGGCGATCTCGTCGCGGGTCATGCCGATGCCGGTGTCCTCGAGGGTGAGGACGCCGGTGGTCGAGTCGGCGGTGATCGTGATCGCGGGCTTGTGGTCGCGGTCGCGGAGGCTCTGGTCGGTGAGGCCCTGGAAGCGGACCTTGTCGAGGGCGTCGGAGGCGTTCGAGATCAATTCGCGGAGGAAGATCTCGCGGTTGGTGTACAGCGAGTTGGTGACGAGCCGCAGCAGGGCGCTCACCTCGGCCTTGAACTCGTGCTTCTCTTCGGTCTTCGGCGTGTTCACGGGGCACCTACGGGGAAAAATCTGCGCCGGCGAAACCCGGGGGGTTGGCCGGCGCAGAAGGTAAACCGCGGGTGTGAGGCGTCAAGCCCGGAGATGCAGGATGATCGCCGGCCTCAGACCAGGATGCTCGAGAGCTTGGGGGTCGGGAGGTGGACGAGGCGGCGGTGCCACAGCTGGGCGCCGATGAACTCGTCCTCGCGGGTGATGTGGTCGGTGAGGCGGGCGGTGACCTTGAAGCCGAGCTCGCCGTAGACCTGGTTCGAGAGGGTCCAGTCGGCGGCGCAGAGGGCGAACACGCTGGCGGTCTCGAGTTTGATGAGCTCGTCGAGCAGGGTTTTGAGGCAGAACTCGAGCACGGGCAGCTCGGTGTCCTTCAGCGGCGGGGTCAGCATGTCGACCTTGGCGTGGCCGAACGAGGCGTCGGTCTCGGCGCCGACCCAGTACTCGCGCTTGTTGAGCGAGGCGCGGATGGCCAGGTCGGGGTTGAACACGCCGCGGCGGAACGGCGCGTAGAGGCCGCTGGCGCCGATCTCCTTGGTGGTCTCCTGCAGGCGGGCGCTGTCCTGGACGACCTCGAAGGTGAGGCCGCGCGGCTTGGCGGTGTGCTTCAGGTCCTTCTCCTTGGGCTCCTTGCCGGTGGGGACGGGGGGGACCGAGAGCTTGGGCGCGCCGCCCTGGATGGGCTCGCCTTCGTCGGTGTAGACGCGGCTCATGATGTACGCGTCTGCGGTGCGGAAATAGCCCGGGATCGCGCCTTCACGCGAGAAGCCGACGCTGCGCCACGACTTGCTGTCCTGCTTCTCGACCACCGTGAAGACCTTGCGAAGGCCCTCGGCGCGCGCGATCCTGTCGAAGAAGTCGCGCTTCTGCTGGTAGTTGCCGACCCGGTAGTCGAAGACCCGGAGGTTGTGGTGCCGCCGGTTGAGGAGGAAGCAGAAGTCGATGTCACCCTTCCGGTAGTAGATCTCTTCGACGGGTTCATCGCCGCCGAGGATCCGGGCGGCATTTTGACTGGACATGGTCACTCCTTACCCAACTGAACAATGTTCAAGCGGGCATCCGAACGCGGAAAGGAAGGGGCCTTTTCGGCACGCTACGTTTCTACCCCTACCACCTACAATTATTGATGTCAAAGCCTCCGAGGGGCTAAAAGCATCCCGAAATGCAAGCCCTTTCTTTGGGATCGCGACGCAAGTCGGGTGGGGAAGCGGGGAGGGTTCATTTGTTCAGAGGAACGCAGTTCATGGGGTTCAAATGGCTGAATGGGCGGCGTGCATGGGCAACGGTCGCGTGCGCGTGCGCGCTCGCCGGGTGCCCAGCGACGGAGGCGCCGGGGGAGGACGCGGGCTGCCGGAAGGACACCGACTGCAAGGGTGAGAGGATCTGTGAGGCAGGCGTGTGCGTCGCGCCGCGGCCCGTGGAGGCGGGGCCGGCGGACCCGGCGGCGCGCGGTGGGGGCGCGAGAACGCCGGCGTGGACGCGCGGAGGGCCGGGTTTGCCGCACCCGTCCCTTGGGACCGGTCCCGAAGGCCAGCCGAAGATCGTGTGGGACGTCGACCTCGGGGCGGTGGTGTTCGCGGCGCCGGTGCTGGCCGAGGCGGCGGGGCAGCCGGCGGCGCTGGTCGGCACGCACGCGGGGCGGTTCGTGGCGGTGGCGGTCGAGGGGGCGAAGGCGGGGCAGATCGTGCTCGAGGCCAACCTCGGCGGGATGGTGTGGGGGACCGCGGCGGTGGTTGACGGTCGGGCGTACGTCGGGGCCGACGACGACACGCTGTACGCGATCGACCTCGGCACCGCCGCGGGGCCGGGCGCGGGCGCGGTGGTGTGGAGCCTGAAGGTGGGCAACTGCGGCGAGGCGCGGGTGCCGGGGCCGGAGGGCGCGCGCTGCGACGCCGACGGCGGGCCGACGATCGGGCCCGACGGCGACCTGTACCTCGGGGCAGACGGCGTCTATCGCGTCGGGCGCGACGGCAAGATCCGCTGGCACTACCCGAGCGACGCCGGCGTCAAGGCCAAGCACGTGTTCGGCGCGCCGCTGGTGACCGCGGACGGGCACGTGCTGGTCGGCACGCAGGACGGGCTGGTGGTCGCGTTGAAGGCGGCCGACGGCGCGTTGAAGTGGACGTACAACGTCAAGGCCGACGTCGACGGCGCCGCGACCATGGGCGAGGACGGGAACTTTTACATCGGCGCGGACGACGGTCGGCTGTACGCGCTGCGCGGCGACGGCAGCCTGCGCTGGAGCTTCGTGGCGCAGAAGGACATCCGCGCGGCGGCGGCGGTCGCGAGCGGCGGTGCGGTGTACGTCGGGTCGTTCGACGGCAACCTGTACGCGCTGGCGCCGACCGGCGACGTCAAGTGGGTGCTGCCGACCGGCGGGCGCATCGCGGCCTCGCCGGTGATCGACGCGGCGGGCACGATCTACGTCGGCAGCCAGGACGATCATCTGTACGCCGTCACGCCGAAGGGACAGGTGCGCTGGGCGTTCGAAATGCCGGGCGACGTCGACTCATCGGTGGCGATCACCGACGCGGGGACGATCGTGGTGGGCTGCGACGACGGCCATCTGCGGGCGCTGAAGTAGCGCGGCGGCGAGGTCTGGCGGGCGCGGCGGCGAGGTTTGGCGAGTGCGTGCGTTTGCCCGGTTGCGCGGGCGAGTGTCGGTGTGCATGGTGTCGCCTCGTGAAGAAAGAAGCAAGAGGGCGGGGTGGAGAGTCCACCACCGCGAAGTTAATGGTGAACCCGGCGGGCTTCGCGTTCGCCGAACCGCTCATGGGCGGCGACAGCGTGTACATCCCGCGGGGACGACTGGGCGTCGCGCTCGACGGCGACGAGGTCGCGATCCGTTCGTGGGCGAGTGACAAGGGGTTCGAGGGTGAGATCGTCGAGATCGTGAAGCGCGGTCGGACCCGTCTGACGGGCGTGCCGAAGCTGCTGGGGCGCACGTGGGTGCTCGAGCCGGACGACCCGCGGGTGCTGTGGCGGCCGGAGATCGTCGGGCCGCAGGGCGCGAAGGACGTGCCCGAGGGGCTCGTCGTCGTCGCCAACATCGAGCACTGGCCGGTCGAGCCGCGTGACGCGCTGCTGGTGAAGATCGACCGCGTGCTCGGGCCGCCCGACACGCTGGGGACCGAGCAGCTCAAGATCTTGATCGAGCGGGGCATCAACCCCGAGTTCCCGCCGGAGGTGCTGGCGGAGGCCGAGGGCGTGCCGCGCGAGGTGCAGGCGGCCGAGCTCGCCGGGCGGGACGACCTGCGCGGGCTCGAGTTCATGACCATCGATCCAGTCGACGCGCGGGACTTCGACGACGCCGTGTGCGCCACGCTGATCGGCGACGACCCGGTGCTCGGCGACATGCAGGTGCACGTGGCGGTCGCGGATGTCTCGCACTACGTGCGCGAGGGGACGGCGGTCGACCACGAGGCGACGCTGCGCTGCTTCTCGGCCTATCTGCCGGACCGGGCCATCCCCATGCTGCCGCACGCGCTCAGCTCGCACATCTGCTCGCTGGTGCCGGACGAGGACCGGCTGGCGATGGTCGTCAGCTTCCGGCTCGACGCCGGCGGCGAGGTCCACGACGTGGTCGCGCGGGCCGCGGTGATCCACAGCCGGCGGCGCCTGACCTACGAGCAGGTGGCGGCGCAGCTCGAGGGCGAGGGCAAGCTGACGGAGGCCGAGGCGGGGCGGGTGACGCTGCTGCGCCGGGCCTCGGACCGCCTGCGCAAGCTGCGGCTGCACCGCGGGGCGATCGAGCTGAGCCTGCCGGAGACCAAGATCCTGCTCGACCAGGACGACCCGTCGCGCATCCGCGACATCGTGCCGGCGCGGGCGACCCGCGGGCTCGAGCGGGCCTACAACCTGATCGAGGAGCTGATGGTCGCGGCCAACGAGGCGGTCGGGCGCATCGCCGTGGCGGCCAGGCTGCCGATGGTGTTCCGCGTGCACGACGTGCCCGACGAGGAGCGCCTGCAGCAGCTGGCGGCGGCGGCCGAGGTGCTCGACGTCGACGTCGACCCAGAGAAGCTGAAGGACCCGCGCGGGGTGCAGAAGTTCCTGGCCAAGGTGGACACCCACCCGCGCGGGCAGGCGCTGCACATGTTCATGCTGCGGGCGATGGCGCAGGCGCAGTACCGCTGCGAGAACGTGGGGCACTTCGCCCTGGCGAGCGCGGCGTACGTGCACTTCACCTCGCCGATCCGGCGCTACCCGGACCTGGTGGCCCACCGGGTGTTGAAGGCGCACCTGCTGCGGACCGGCGGCAAGGCGGGCCCGGAGCCGGTGCCGGCGATGCCGGAGCTCGAGGCCAGCCAGGGCCAGGCGGCGCGCAGCAGCATCCGCGAGCGGGCGACCGCCGACGCGGAGCGCGACAGCCGGGCGCTGTTCGCCGCGGCGTACATGCGCGACCGCCTCGGCGACCGCTTCGAGGCGACGATCACGGGCTTCGGCGCGGCCGGGATGTACGTGACGATCGACCGGCCGTTCGTCGACGGCATGATCCGCCTGGCCTCGCTCGAGCGCGAGCGCGGCGAGCAGTACGAGCTCGAGGACAACAACGTGCGCATGGTCGGCAAGCGCTCGGGGCACGCGCTGATCGTCGGCGACCGGCTGGTCGTCGAGGCCACCGACGCCAGCCTGCAGCGGCGCAAGGTCGACTTCGTGTACGTCAGCAAGCTGACGGCGACGTCGCCGACGCGGGCGGACTGACGCCGGCGGGCCGCGTCAGAACTCGATGGCGAGGCCGACCAGCCAGGTCGAGTCGCCGAGGCTGATGCTGTCCTTGCGGCCGAAGTTGTTGACGCGACTAAACTGCCACTCGCCGAACACGTAGGTGTGGTTGATGCCGGTGGCGCGGTCGAGGCTCCTGGCCACGCCGCGCTCGAGGAAGTCGAGGCGGAGCATGCCGCCGACGTTGAACTGGTAGCCCCAGGCGCCGCCGCGGGCCTTGTCGATGACCTCGCCGGTGGTCTCGTCCTTGATCGTGGCGATGTCGCCGGCGCCGTTCTTCGACCACCAGAACGAGTAGTTGAGGCCGACCTTGCCGTAGGGCACGAGCGGGACCTTGAAGCGGTCGGCCAGGAGTTCGAACCTGTAGACGGCCTGGAGGGCCAGGGGCATGACCGAGAAGCGGGTGCTGTCGGCGGCGCTGCGGACCGAGGCCTCGGGGTCGGCGGGCTCCTCGGCGAGCAGGGCCTGCGCCTTGTCGCGGAACATGCTCCACTGGAAGCCGACGCCGAGCGGGCCGGCGAGGTTGACGATCTGGTACTCGAAGGCGATCGCGCCGTAAAAGCCCTTCTTGGGCTCGCCGGTGGCGCGGCCGGTGTCGTCGGTCTCGCCGTAGATGCGGGCGTAGGGGCCGAAGCCCTCGCCGTTGTAGTTGCGATCGACGTCGGGGAGGTAGGGCCCGAACTTGACCTCGAGCATGAAGCGCTGCGGGCTCCCGGCGGCGGCGGGCTTCTTCTTCTGCTTCAGGGAATCGCCGAGCTCGGTGTTGCCCTGGCCGGCCACGGCGGCCTCGCTCGGGGGCTTCTGCGGGCCGGTGTAGTTGTTGGGCTGGATCGGGCGCCAGACCTCGCCCTCGCGCTGCTCGCCGCGGCGCGAGCCGGGCGGCGAGGTGGTGGGGATGGGGCCGTCGACGTAGCCCTCGCGCTCGGGCACGGCGGGCGCGTCGCGGTAGGGGCCGGGCATGCCGGGGTCGACGGGGGCGGACGGCGGCGTGGCTGGGCTGTCCTCGACGACAGGTTCGGAGCCGGGCGGCGCCGCGTCGGGGACCGCGGTGGGCGCGTCGGCGCCACGCGGCGGCGCCTGGAGGGCGATCCAGGGGGTGAGCAGGAGGGCCAGGGTCACGCGTCGATCCTCTGCCTTGAGGTCTGCTCGGAGCGAGCGGTGGTGCGGGCGCGACGGCGGCGGCGCAGGCCGACGAACCCGAGGCCGAGGCCCATCAGGCCGCCGAGGCCGAGCAGCGGGTCGCCGTCGCCGGACACGTTGCAGAAGCCCGACTTGCCGCAGGCCTGGTCGAGGTCGTAGCACTGCTCCCACAGGTCGTTGGTGTCGACCGGGGTGTCGCTGACGAGCGCGGGGAAGGCGGCCGGGTTGCCGAACTTGTCGTAGTAGACCAGCATGAAGTTGTACTTCTTGCCGTTCTCGAGGCCCTCGATGCGGGCGCTGGTGGTGTTGAACGGGAGGTGGCCGGAGCAGACGTAGCCCCAGTCGAGCTCTTTGAGTCCGGCGCTGATGTTGAGCGTGCAGTCGGCGTTGCAGAGGTTGCCCGCGCCGTTGTTGGCGCCGTCGTCGCACTCCTCGGCGGGGCCCTTGTAGCCGTCGCCGCACTTGTTGAGCGTGCAGCCGAGGCTCACGTTCTCGGCGTCGACCTCGGCGTCGCTGAGGCACTCCTTGTCGGGGCCGTTGTTGGGGCCGTCGTCGCACTCCTCGCTGCCCTCGACCACGAGGTTGCCGCACTCCATGGCGACGCCGGTGGACGAGGAGCCGCCGGTCGAGCCGGTGGAGGCATCGGTGGTGTCGGTGTCGCTGCCGGTGTCGCTGCCGGTGCCGGTGGTCGCCTCGAACAGCGGGTAGAACGGGGAGGTGGTGTCGGTGTCGCCGGCGGTGGCGTCGGTGGTGGTCGAGTCGTCGGTGGTGCCGGTGGTGGTGGTCGGATCGACGGGGCCTACGTCACCCTGGAGGAACGTCGACCACGGCTTGTTGCCGCACAGGTTCTTGGCGGTGTAATAGATCGTGCCGTCGGGGATGACGTTGTGGGCCGGGGCCGACATGCCCTTGCCGGGCGGCGGGTTGCCGGAGTCGGCTTCTTCGCAGAGCACGCGGTAGCCGTTGATGTCGCCGGGGTTGCCGTCGAGGGTCCAGGACACGACGATCGCGCTGTCGCCGGCGGCCGAGGTGATGCCGGTGGGCTTGGTGACCGGGGGCAGGAAGTCGAAGGCGATGCCGAGGCCGGTCATGTTCGGCAGGTTGTTGTTGGCGAGGCCCTGTATGAAGAACTCGTCGCTCTGGCAGCCCTGGGTGGTGTTGGTCTGGGCGCACATCCAGATGCCGGACTGACCGCCGGGGTTGCCGCTGCACGAGCCGGCGGCGGTGGCGGTCGAGGGGTCGCGGTTCTCGGGGTCGACGCTGCTGTCGACGCCGGCGGTCAGCCAGATCGGGTGGAAGTTGCGGGTGAGGCCCTGCACGTAGTCGGGCACGGTCTTCGAGGCCAGCTTGGCGCAGCGACGGAACTGGCCGAAGGGGGTCATCTCGGCGGTGGCGCACATGGTGCCGACGAACGTCTCGACCAGCTTGGTCGTGTCGTACGTCATGCCGTTGGTGGTCTTCAGGCGGACCTGGGTCTGGATCTCGTAGCCGCACTCGCAGCGGGCCTGGTTGAGGAACTGCGTGAAGTGCTGCTGGCTGAAGAAGCCGGCGCGGGCGCCCTCTTCGTTGGTCAGGTAGTAGAGAATGTTGAAGGCGTCGGCGCCGGGGACCGAGGTCATGCCCGGGTTGCTGGGCGCCTGCGCCGAGGTCGGTGAGGGGGCGACGAGCGTCGCGAAGAAGCCGGCGAGGAGCGCCGGAGTGAGGAGGCGTTTGCGGACGCGTGCGGGCACGGCGGGTCGACCTCGTGTGCAACCACAATGCCACAGGCGGAGGCCCAGGCGTTGCGCGGGATGCGAGCGCCGGGTCACGTCGCCGGTGACAAAATGTCAGGAGGGATCGCCGGGGTCGTGTCGATCCGGCGCGGAGGATTTGCCGGCGCGGGCGCGGCGCGGCGGTTTGGCGGGCGCGGCGGCGCCGGGGCCCGCGGGCGCGAGGCGATCGAGCAGCGGCTGGAGCCGGCGGCGCGAGGGGAACTTGTTGAAGGTGAACACCTGCGGGTGGCCCTCGAGGCGGGCGGCGAGCTCGTCCTCCTTGACGAGCGCGAGGTCGACGCCGAGGGCGAGGCCGGGGTCGGGGCGGGCGGCGAGCTCGTCGAGGCGGCGCAGGAGGGCGCGGCGGTGCCAGCGGTGGAACAGCTCGACCACGAGGGCGACGCCGCTGCCGGCGTCGCGCAGGCCGAAGTCGGGGACGCACATGCCGGTCGCGCCGGTGTGGCGCAGCTCGGGCAGGGGGTCGACGACCCAGCGCTCGTCGCCGAGGGCCGCCAGGCCGGCCTCGATCTCCGGGGGGATGTGGCCGAGCGCGGTGCGGTCGAGCGCGCACAGCGGGTCCTTGTGGTCGAGCGCGAGGGTGCCGGTGGCGCCGCGCGGGACGGCGACGTCGGCCTCGACGGTGTAGCGGGTGAGCAGCGGGACGGCGGCGAGGAAGGTCGCGAGCTGGAGGCCGTACTTCTTCTGCATGTCGAACATGGCTCCGGGGCCCTCGACGGTGAGGGCCCACTCGTCGCCGTCGCGGCGCACGTCGGCGACGAGGCGGCTCCACTTGAGCCAGCGCAGCAGGCGGCGCAGCTCGAGCTGGTTCTGCGTGCCGGTGCGCACGCGCAGGCTCTGGGCGTAGAAGGCGAGGCCCTGGGCGAGCGCGAGGTTGTAGCGCTCGAGCAGGGCGCTCGGGGTGGGCAGCACGGCGCCCTCGAGGCGGCGGTGCTCGGCGAGGTCGTCGTAGAGGTGCTCGCGGCACTCGAGCAGCGGGCGCGGGAGGGCGGGCGCGAGGCGGGCGTGGAACTCGGCGAGGCTGGTGTCGTCGCGCTCGAGGGCGCGCAGCGCCGCGGCGCCGGCGGCGAAGGCGACGCGGCGGAGGTTGACGGCGGCGTCGCCGGGCTCCTCGAAGCTGGCCTTGTCGAGCAGCAGCTTGATTAAACCGCGGGCGACCTTCTGTCGCTTGGCCTCGCCGACGATGGCGTCGAGGGTCTCGTCGAGGGCGCCGCGGGTGTCGCCGACGGCGTGCTTGAACGTGTCGATGAGGGCGGCGGCGAGGGCGAGGTTGTCCTCGTCGCGGACGTCGACGAACGTCGGGCGCAGCTTGTCCTTGTGGCGGCGGTAGACCAGGAGCTCGCGGGTCAGCACGGGTCCTCCGGATCGCCGGCGGGCTCAGCGGCGAGGTCGCCGGCGTCGGGCCAGGGGGCGAGGTTCGGGTCGTCGAGGTCGGGCTCGGGCTCGTTGCCGTCTGTCCCGGGGGACAGGTCGGCGGCGCGGTCGTCGAGGTGGTGGGAGATCGGCGGGTCGCCCTTTTGGTAGGCGCGGTGCTGGCGGCGGCGCTCGCTGATGCGGCCCTCGGCGGCCACGGCGGTGAAGATCTCGTAGAGGGTGGCGCGCTTGCCCTCGCGCTTGCGGAGGATGCGGCCGAGGCGCTGCACGTGCTCGCGCACGCTGCCGTTGCCCGACAGGATGATGCCGACGTTGGCGTCCGGCACGTCGACGCCCTCGTTGAGGACCTTGCTGGTCAGCAGGACAGGCAGCTCGCCGGCGGCGAACTGGCGCAGCAGCTCGATGCGCTCGGCGGGCTTGGTCTGGTGGGTGATGACCGGGAGGAACAGCAGGCGCGACAGGCGGTAGACGGTGTCGTTGTCCTCGGTGAACACGAGGATGCGGTCGCCGCGGTGGCGGCAGAGCACGCGCCACAGCGCGTCGATCTTCGACTGGGCGGTGAAGGCGATGCGGCGCTGCTCGCGGTAGGCGGAGAAGGCGAGGCGGCCCTCGTCGGTGCGGTGGCAGTGGGCGATGAAGCGGGCCCAGCCGCTCGGGTGGTTCATGGGGATGCCCGAGCGGCGCAGGTGATCGATGTAGAGCGCGCGGGCCTCGTCGTAGCGCAGCTGCTCCTCGTCGGTCAGGGCGACCTCGAGGGTGTGGATCTCGTAGGGCGCGAGGTAGGTGCCCTCGAGCTCGTCGATGCCGGCGCGGAAGCGGACCGGGCCGAGCAGCTCCATGGCCACGGCCTCGCCGCCGTCGGCGCGGGCGAGGGTGGCGGTGAGGCCGAGGCGGTAGGGGGCGAGCGAGCCGGCGGCGATGAAGCGGTAGGCGGGCGCGGGCAGGTGGTGGCACTCGTCGCAGACCAGCATGCCGAAGCGGTTGCCGTGGTACTCGGTCTGGGCGGCGGCGGAGTCGTAGGTGGTGACGGTGAGCTCGCGGCGGTCGTGGGCGCCGCCGCCGAGCATGCCGATCGGGCGGGCGAACGCCTTCTCCAGCACCTGCTGCCACTGCAGCATGAGGTCGATGGTGGGCACGACGACGAGGGTCGGGCGGCCGACGTGCTGGATGGCGAGCACGGCGAGCAGGGTCTTGCCGGCGCCGGTGGGCAGCTCGACGATGCCGGTGCCGCCGCCGGCGCGCCAGGCGTCGAGGGCCTGCTGCTGGTGGGGGAACGGGGTGATCGGCGAGGCGAGGTCGAGGTCGACGCGCACGTAGTCCTTCGCGCGGTCGGTGAAGGCGAGCTTGCGTTTAAACAGGCAGGCGACGATCTCGCGGTAGCGGCGGGCGGGGGCCCGGTGCGTGCCGGTGCGGCGGTCGTGGACGAGGAGGTCGGCGAGCTCCGGGGCGGCGTCCGGCGGCGGCAGGGTCGGGACCACGAGGGTGCCGTGATCGAAGTGGAGCTCGAGGGCCATGGGCTGTGGCGGCGGCGCAAGGTAGCACCGCGGGCGCGCGGATGCGAGCGGCGGCGGATCGCGGGCCGTCGATTCTTTTTCGGTGACCTCGCTTCAGCGCAGGGGGACGAGCGGGCCGAGCGCGAGGGTGAGGGCGTCGAGGATCATGAACACCAGCATGCCGGCGGCGAGGGCGTCGAGGGCGGCGCGGCCGGGGCCGTGTTTGGGGTGGGGCGGCTCGTCGAGGCGGTAGAGCAGCGGGAGGCTGACGAAGAAGTAGCAGGCGTAGAACAGCGAGCCCCAGCGCAGCATGCGGGGCTTGTCGGCGTACCAGAACAGGTCCTTCAAAAAGTCGCTGGCCATGAAGTAGGTCTCGCCGAAGGCCACGGCGTAGGCGAGGGCGGCGGCGGCCAGCAGCAGGGCGGCGCGGCGGCCTGGCCTGCGGGACAGGTCGCCGAGGGCCCGGTGCAGGCGGCGCAGGACCACCAGCATGGCCACGTGGTAGCTGACGAAGTAGGCCTGCGTCAGCGGGTACATGAACACGGGGATGTCGCTGCCGCTGCGGCCGACGAGCGCGGCGCCGAGGTTCGCCCGGGTGGGGAAGGCGTAGCGCATGCCGAGCACGTCGAAGAAGTAGTGGGTCAGGAAGTAGGTGCCGATCCAGACGAACAGGAAGATCCAGAGGTTGAACTTGAACCACCAGCTGTGGTGCCACGGCGTGGCCGCGAGCGCGGGCACGCGGCGGTGCAGGGCGGCGGGCACGGCGATCAGCGGGGCCGAGGCGAGCAGGCTGAAGGCGAGGAAGCCGGCGTCGCCCCAGCGCGTCAGCATGCCGGTGGTCATGACGACCGCGACCTCGGCGATCCACACCGGCGTGTAGAGCAGGAAGAACCGCTCGGCCCAGGCCTTGCCGGGGTCGTCGGACAGCCAGAGGTTGCCGCCGGGGGTCATCGGTCCTGTCAGTCGCGGAGCTTGCGGGCGAGCATGATGCCGTCGCGGACGGCGAGCAGCACGTGCTCGACGCGCGGGTCGGCCTTCACGTGGGCGTTGAAGCGGACGATCGCGTGGTCGGACTCGGACTCGGGGCGGACCACGCGGCCGCTCCACAGGGTGTTGTCGGCGACGACGAGGCCGCCGACCGGCATGAGCGGGAGCACGGCGTCCCAGTAGCGCACGTAGTTGGTCTTGTCGGCGTCGATGAACACGAGGTCGACGCGCTGGCCCTCGGCGGCGAGGCTGGCGATGGTGTCGAGCGCGGGGCCCATGCGCAGGTCGATGCGGTCGTGCAGGCCGGCCTCGGCGAAGTAGCGGCGGGCCACGGCGGTGGCCACGGGGTCGACGTCGCAGGTGATGAGGCGGCCGCCGGGGGGCAGGGCGGAGGCCATGGCGAGGCCGGAGTAGCCGGAGAAGGTGCCGAGCTCGAGGATCGTGCGCGGGCGGGCGAGGCTGACGAGGATGCGCAGGAGGGCGCCCTCGACGTGTCCGACCTGCATCTGCGGGGACTCGAGGGTCTGCTGGGTCTCGGCGCGCAGGCGGGCGAACAGGTCGGACTCGGCGGACGAGTGGGCGGCGACGTAGGCTTCGAGGTCGGGGCCGATCAGCGAGAGCATGCGCGCGAGGCTAACACGTCGCGTGCGCGGGGTTACGGGGGTGCAGCGGGCGGATCACAGGAGGTCGCGGAGGGCGGCGTGCAGGCGCTGCAGGCCGGCGTGGAGGACAGGCTCGGGGGTGAGGAGGGAGACGGCGACGTGCGGGCCGTGCAGGCCGTAGAGGTGGCCAGACTGGACGTGCAGGCCGCGGCGCAGCAGCAGGGCGGCCCAGGCCGCGCCGTCGAGGTCGTGGACGGCGGGCAGGCGCAGGAGGGCGAGCCAGCCGGCGTCGACGTCGAGCACGCTGAAGGCGGAGGCGGACGAGGCGGCGCGCAGGGACTCGAGGTTGCGGAGCGTGCGGCGGGAGATCTGCGCCTGCATGCCCGGGGCCGCGGCGAGCAGCCGCGGGAGCGCGTGCTGGACCGGGGTCGCGACCGAGAGGAAGGTGTCGGCGATCAGCTCGAGGCGGGCGAGCGCGGCGTGCACGAGCGCGTCGGGGCCGTGCGCGAGCCACCACGAGAGCTTCAGTTGCGGGAGCGCGGCGACCTTCGAGAGGCCGGAGAGCGTGAAGGTGAGAGCGTCGTGCGGGCCGGTGAGCGAGGTGGGGCGCGGGCCGGGCGCGAGCGGGTAGTCCCAGAACACCTCGTCGACGAGCAGGGCGATGTCGCGGGGGGCGAGCAGGCGCTGGAGGGCGGCGAGCTCGTGCGGGCGCAGGTAATTGCCGGTCGGGTTGTTGGGGGCGACGACCACGAGGGCGCGCACGTCGGGGGTGGCGGCGAGGAGGCGCTCCAGGGCGGCGAGGTCGAGCGACCAGGCGCCGTCGTAGAGGAGGGGGTAGTGGACGAGGCGGGTGTCGCCGATCTCGGCGAGCAGGTCGAGCAGGGGGTAGCCGGGGCGCGGCACGAGCACGACGTCGCCGGGGTCGCAGAGGAGGGCGAGGAGGTGGCTGTAGGCCTCGCTGGTGCTGGCGCACAGGCCGACGCGGGCGGGGTCGACGGGGGCGCCGAGGCGGGCGGCGTAGTAGGCGGCGACGGCCTCGCGGGCGCTCGCGAGGCCGAACGGCAGCGGGTCGTAGACGGCGCTGCGCTCGTCGGCGAGGGCGCGGTAGAGGTCGTCCGGGTAGGTGAAGCCGGCGGCGGTGGGGTTGCTGAGCGTGAGGTCGAGGTCGGCGGCGAGCGGGGCGGCGGGCTCGAGGGCCCAGGCGGTGCGGCGCGAGAACACGGGCGGGGACTTTCTCCGCGGTCAGGGCGCGGGCGGGGGGAGCACGAGGATGGCGCGCACGTAGGCGAGGGTGAAGCCCTGGCGGGCGGCGTTGTGCTGGGAGAGCGAACCGGGGGCGGTGGTGAGGACGGCGAGGTCGCAGTCGGCGCGGGCGGCGTCGCGGAGGCGGGCGGCGAGCAGGGCGGCCTGGACGCCGCGGCGGCGGAGCGCGGGCAGGGTGGCGGCGCCGCACAGCAGGGCGACGCGGTCGTCGAGGCGGAGGGTGGCGGCGCCGGCGGGCTGGTCGTCGACGCTGACGAGGTAACGCGCGAAGCCGCGGGTGTCGGCGAAGTCCTGCATGGCGGTCTCGACGGCGTCGCGGGCGTAGTCGTCGACGGGCGCGCCGGTGCCGTCGGGGGCGGTGAAGCCGGCGACGAGGGTGGCCTGCCAGGCGGCGTGATCGCGGTGGACCGGCAGCGCGGGCGGGCGATCGGCGTCGGCGAGCGTGAGCGGGCGGGTGAGCACGTGCTCGCAGCCGAGGAGGCGATAGCCGCGGGCGGCCAATTGCTCGGCGGTCCGCGGGGCGGCGAGGCTGGCGAGCTCGACGCGCACGGGCTCGCCGCGCGCGTGCCAGGTGGCCTCGAGGGCGGCGAGGCGGTCGGGGTCGAGGGGGCCGTCGAAGCCGACGCCGATGATCTTGTTGAGCGGCGAGCCGGGGCGGGCGAGCACGCCGAGGCCGCCGTCGGCGAAGCGCGTGACGTGCGGCGCCGGGGTGAGGCCGCGCTGCAGGAGGGTCTCGGCGATGGCGCCGGACAGGCGCGCCTCGACGCGATCGATGCGGGCGGCGGTGGCGGCGTCGACGAACATGAGGCGACGGTATCAGAACTGATCGCTCGCGCTAAACAGCGTCGGGGCGAGGCCGGCGACGTACACCGTGCGCATGGGGCCGCCCGCGGGGTCGTCGCCGGAGATCGCGGCGCCGGGCGTGGAGACCGGGCCGGTCGTGGTCGTGGTCGCCGCGGACGGCCGTGCGTGAGGCGTCGGGCCGCGCGGGCGATCGCTGGGGGGCGCGGACCCTTGGGCGGTGCGCCGGGGGCTCGGTAGGCTGGTGGGATGAATGGACGGAGTGCGGTGTTTTGGGCGCTGGCGGCGCTGCTCGCCTGCGGAGACGACGGCGCCGGCGCGCAGACCGAGGACGGGACGACGCCGACGATGACGACCACAGGCGGGGCCACGGAGGCGCCGACGACGGACGGGCCGACGGGATCGACGGCGACGGAGCCGCTGCCGACGACCGGGCCGCCGCCGACGACGGAGCCGCTGCCGACGACCGGGGGAGAGACCGACACGGGGGAGCCGCCGCCGGCGGGGTTTCGCTGCCTGGCGCCGCCGGCCGACGCCGTCGCCGAGCTGCCGCAGGTCCAGGTCGACACCGCGTATCCGCCGCTGACGGGCCAGTCGATCGCGGTGGCCGAGGGTGAGGACCTGCAGGCGGCGATCGACGCGGCGCAGCTCGGCGACGAGCTCGTGCTGGCGGCGGGGGCGACGTTCACCGGCAACTTCGTGGTGCCCGAGAAGGCGGGCGACGGCTGGCTGGTGATCCGCGGGGCGGACGCGGGCGACCTGCCGGAGCACGTGCGGGTGACGGCGGACGACGCCGCGGGCATGCCGACGCTGATGACGACCAACGGGCTGGCGGTGGTGAGCACGCAGGGGGCGGCGCACCACGTGCGGTTCGTGGGCGTGCAGTTTCGGCCGGCGGACGGGGTCGATGTCAACGACCTGCTCGTGCTCGGCGACGCCGGGGCGACGTCGGCCGACCTGCTGGCGCACGACCTGGTGTTCGACCGCTGCGTCGTGCGCGGCGACCCGGCGGTCGGCGGCAAGCGGGGCATCCAGCTCAACGCGCGGGCGGTCGGCGTGGTCGACTCGTACTTCACCGACTGGAAGCGCGTCGGGCAGGACACGCAGGCGCTGCTCGGGTGGAACACGCCGGGGCCGTTTCGCATCGTCAACAACCACATCGAGGGGGCGGCCGAGAACGTGATGTTCGGCGGCGCGGACGCGAAGATCGCGGACGTGATCCCGAGCGACATCGAGATCTGCGGCAATACGTTCGTCAAACCGCTGCGCTGGAAGGAGGGCGACCCGGGCTACGAGGGCACGCACTGGTCGATCAAGAACCTGTTCGAGCTGAAGGTCGGGCGGCGGGTGCTGATCTCCGGCAACGTGTTCGAGCAGGCGTGGACCGACGCGCAGACCGGGTTCGCGATCGTGATCAAGTCGGCCAACCAGGACGGCGGGCAGCCGTGGGCGGTCACCGAGCACGTCAGCTTCGTGTACAACCACATCCGCCTGGCCAACGGCGGCGTGGCGGTGTCGCGCAGCGACGGCGGGTCGCTGGGGACCAACCACGTGCGCATCGAGGGCAACCTGGTCGAGCGGATCGGCGGCGACGAGTGGGGCGGGGACGGGCGGGCGTTCCAGCTGCTCGACGGGATCGCGGACGTGCGGCTGGCCCACAACACGGGCCTCGGGCGCAACCAGGCGATCGTCTTCGACGGCATGCCGTGCCCGGGGCTGGCGATCGTCGACAACCTGTTCGGGCCGACGACCTACGGGGTGTTCGGCAGCGGGAAGGGCGAGGGGCAGGCGGCGCTCGACGCCTACGCGCCGGGGGCGCCGTTCGCGGGCAACGTGGTCGTCGGGGCGCCGGCGGGCAGTTATCCGCCGGGCAATTTCTTCCCGGCGAGCGTCGACGAGGTCGGGTTCGTCGACGCGGCCGGCGGCGACTATGCGCTGCAGCCGGGCTCGATGTTCGCGGGCGTGGCGTCGGACGGCGCGGACCCGGGGTACGACGCGGAGCTGCTGGCGCGGGCGCTGGCCGGCGACGGGTGAGCCGCGCGGCGAAGTCGTCGCCGTGGTCAAACTCATGTCCGGGCGGGGCGGAGGGCGTCACGGGCGCGGGGCGAAGCTCGTAGTCTGCGCGCCGTGATTCACCTGGACGCGATCTCGAAGCAGCACGGCAAGCAGCTGCTCTTCATTGAGGCTTCGGCGGCGGTGTTCCGCGGCGAGAAGGTCGGGCTGGTCGGGCCCAACGGGGCGGGCAAGACCACCATCTTCCGCATGATCATGGGCCAGGAGCTGCCCGACGAGGGCCAGGTGCGCACCGACAAGGCGATGACGCTCGGCTACTTCAGCCAGGACGTCGGCGAGATGGCGGGCCAGAGCGTGGTCGCCGAGGTGATGGACGGGGCGGGGCCGATCTCCAAGGTGGCGGCGGAGCTGCGCGAGCTCGAGACGGCGCTGGCGGACCCGGACCGGGCCGACGAGATGGAGGCGCTGTGCGACCGCTTCGGGGCGGTGCAGACGCGCTTCGAGGAGCTCGGTGGTTACGCGCTCGAGGCGCGGGCGCGGGAGATCCTGGCGGGCCTCGGGTTCGCGCAGGAGGTGATGGACGGCGACGTCGGCAAGCTGTCGGGCGGGTGGAAGATGCGGGTGGCGCTGGCCCGCATCCTGCTGATGCGGCCCGACGCGCTGCTGCTCGACGAGCCGACCAACCACCTCGACCTCGAGTCGATCCTGTGGCTCGAGCGCTACCTGCGGGACTTCCCGGGGGTGGTGATCATGACGAGCCACGACCGGGTGTTCTTGAACCGGCTGGTGACCAAGATCCTCGAGATCGACGGCGGCATCCTGACCACCTACGGCGGCAACTACGACTTTTACGAGGGGCAGCGGGCGCTCAACGAGGCCCAGATGCAGGCGCAGTACGAGCGCCAGCAGGCCATGCTGGCCAAGGAGATCCGCTTCATCGAGCGCTTCAAGGCTCAGGCCGGGCGGGCGGCGCAGGTGCAGTCGCGGGTCAAGAAGCTCGAGAAGATCGAGAAGGTCGAGCCGCCGAAGCGGCGTAAGGCCTTGAGCTTCGACTTCCGTCCGGCGCCGCGCTCGGGCAATGACGTGGTCAAGTGCAGCAAGGTCGACAAGGCCTACGGCAAGAAGGTCGTGTACCGCGGGTTCGACCTGACGATCCGCCGGCGCGAGCGCTGGTGCGTGCTCGGCGAGAACGGGGCCGGCAAGACGACATTATTAAAATTGGTCGCGGGGGCGAGCGAGCCGGACGCGGGAAGCGTGACGATCGGCGCGGCGGTCAAGCTGGGGTACTTCGCGCAGCACGCGATGGAGCTGCTCGACCCCGACGGCACGGTCTGGGAGGTGATCCACGGGGCGTTTCCGCTGGCGTCGATCGGGCAGCTGCGGGCGCTCGCGGGGGCGTTCGGGTTCTCGGGCGACGACATCGACAAGCCGGTGCGGATCCTGTCGGGCGGCGAGAAGGCGCGCGTGGTCCTGGCGCTGATGCTGTACGACCCGCCCAACCTGCTGGTGCTCGACGAGCCGACCAACCACCTCGACATGGCGACCAAGGAGATGCTGGTCGCGGCCCTGTCGGCGTTCGAGGGGACCATGCTGTTCGTGTCGCACGACCGCCACTTCCTGGCGGCGCTCTCGGATCGGGTGCTCGAGCTCGGCGGCGACGGGCCGAAGGTGTACGGCGGCGGATACACCGAGTTCGTGGCGCGCAGCGGTCGCGAGGCGGCGGGCATGCGCGCGTGAGCGTGGCGCGCGGCGGTCGACGAGGTTGCTTGCGCGCGCGTGCGGGGGGCAGCTCCGCGCGTTGACGATCCGCGGGCTTTGGGGCGAGCATGACGGCCTGGAGCGATAGGTCATGCAGCTCAGCGAGTTCATCAATCGCATCGCGGTGGCGCAGGGTTGGCCCCTGCGCGTGGATCAGGACGGGAGCGTGCGCGTCGAGGTGCACACCCAGCACGGGCGCTCGCAGGTGGTGCAGGTGATGCAGGGGACCGACGCGGAGCAGGAGGCGATGGTGTTCCTGTGGTCGATCGCCGGGGAGCTGCACCCGATGCGCGACCTGACGGCGCTGCTGCGCTTCTCGATGAAGCTGTCGTACGGCTGCGTGGCGGTGCGGGACAACGCGATCGGGGTCAAGCACTCGCTGCGCATGGCGGCGGCCGACGAGGTCTCGCTGCGCAAGTCGATCTTCTACGTGGCCCGCGCGGCCGACATGCTCGAGGCCGAGGGCTCGGGCGCCGATCGTCACTGAGGCGGCAGACCGCCGCGACAACCGAAACCGGGGAGAAGGATGATGCACTGGTCGAAACGCATGCTCGTGGCGCTGTCACTGTTCGCGGTCACCTGCGGGCCGCCGACGCTGCAGGGGGCCGAGGGCCGCTACAAGGCGAACCTCGACAAGATCTCGGCGATCCAGACGCGCAAGCCCGAGGCCAAGGCCACGCTCGACGCCAAGCTGGTCGAGTTCAAGGCCGAGTACGACAAGGCGATGGCCGAGCCCGACGAGCAGAAGAAGATCTCGGCGCTGTCGAGCCTCAGCTCGCGCATGGAGACGTTTATCAATGACATCGAGCCGCCGGCCAAGACCGGGGCGGGCGGGGCGACGGCGCCGTCCGACAAGCTCGACAAGAAGGGCGCGACCACGGCGCCGCCGCCGAGCGGGACGCCGACGGCGCCGGGCGGCAAGCTCGACGGGGCCGCCGGGTCGGGCATGGGCGGGACGCCGACGCCGGCGGGTACGCCGAGCGCGACGCCGACGCCGGCGGGCACGCCGAGCGGGACGCCGGCGGCGACTCCGTCCGGGGCCCCGGCGGCGCCGGCCAGCGGCGGCGGCATGGGCGGGATGTAGATCCTCCGGAGCGCGGGCGGCCCCTGCATGCGCACGCACCACGGGGCGTGCGCGTCGCGGGGGCCGCGGCGCGTGCGGGCGGAAATTCGCTCGTCGGGGCGGGTCGCCCGACAGACGCAGGCCGGTGAGGTGGTAGGTTCGCGCGGAGGAGGAGAACCATGCGCTACAACCTGCTCGGGAAGACTGGCCTGTATGTTTCGGAGCTGTGCCTCGGGACCATGACGTTCGGGGGCAAGGGCTTCTGGGAGGTGATCGGGAGCCTGCCGGCGAAGGAGGTCGAGTCGCTGGTCGGGACGGCGCTCGACGGCGGCGTCAACTTCATCGACACCGCGGACGTGTACTCGGAGGGGCAGTCGGAGCAGCTGCTCGGCGAGGCCCTGAAGGCGCTCGCGCGGCCGCGCGAGCAGGTGGTGGTGGCGACCAAGGTCCGCGGGCGCGTGGGGCCGGGGCCCAACCAGGTCGGGCTGTCGCGCGCGCACGTCCTGGCGAGCATCGACGGCAGCCTGCGGCGGCTCGGGCTCGATCACGTGGACCTCTACCAGATCCACGGGGTCGACCGCACCACGCCGATCGAGGAGACGGTGCGGGCGCTCGACGACGTGGTGCGCGCGGGCAAGGCCCGCTACGTCGGCTTCAGCAACCTGCCGGCGTGGCTGGCGATGAAGGCGATCGCGTACGCGGAGGCGAACGGGCTCAGCCGGTTCCAGTCGGCGCAGATGTACTACTCGATCGCGGGGCGGGACATCGAGCGCGAGGTGGTGCCGCTGGCGCAGTCGGAGGCGCTGGCGATCCTGCCGTGGAGCCCGCTCGCGGGCGGGCTGCTGTCGGGCAAGTTCGACCCGGACAAGCCCAACCCGGAGGGCGCGCGCCGCAGCCAGTTCGACTTCCCGCCGGTGAACCGCGAGCGCCTGCCCGCGGTGCTGCGGGCGCTCCGCGAGGTGGCGTCCGAGGCCGGCGTGTCGGTGGCCCGCGTGGCCCTGGCCTGGCAGCTGCACAAGCCGTACGTGACGAGCGTGATCATCGGCGCGAAGACCCGCGAGCAATTGGTCGACAACCTGGCGGCCACCGAGGTGCGGCTGACGCCCGAGCAGGTCGAGCGCCTCGACGCCGCGAGCGCGCTGCCGCTGGAGTACCCGGGCTGGATGATCGAGTGGCAGAACCGCGAGCCGCGCGCGCCGCAGAAGGCGTGACGCGGCCGCCGCTGCGCCGCCGACGGATCAGGCGGCGCAGAGGGCGTGGGCGGTGGGCACGACGAGGGTGGTGAGCGCGTCGGACCACAGGGCGGCGCGGAGCGGCGGATCGAGGACGCCGTGGGGGCGCAGCTCGGGGGTCGCGGGGGCGCGGGCGAGGGCGGAGGCGGCGGTGGCGGCGTCGACGACGGCGGCGATGAAGCCGTCGTGGGCGCGGCCGCGGAGCTCGACGTCGGCGCCGGTGAGGGCCCAGCGCGCGAACCTCCAGCCGAGCTCGGCGTGGCGCCGCTCGTCGTCGGCGATGCGCGCGAGCGCGTGGGCGAGGGCGGGGTCGGTCGCGCGGGCGGCGGCCTCGCGGGCCTCGAGGGCGGCGAGGGTCTCGCCGACGCAGACCTCGCGGATGACCGCGGCGAGCACGCGATCGCGGTCGGTGGGGAGGGGCCTCGCGAGCGGCACGGGGCCGGGCCCGACCGGGCGAGCGGCGAACGCGGAGGCGAGGGCGAAGGCGGCGCGCGCGTGCTCGACCTCGTCGGCGGCGGCGCGCTGGGCGGCGAGCACGAGGTCGGGCGGGGCGGCGACGGCGAGCAGCTGGAGGACGAGGCCGGCGAAGGCGGCGACGTTGGCGTGCTCGGCGAGGGCGAAGGCGGTCCAGTGGGCGGCGAGCGCGGGGTGGAGGTGGGCCGGCGCGCGCGGGACGAGGGCGAGTTTCTGCCAGTCGGGGCGCGTGGCGGCGGCGGCCGACGGGCGGTCGGCGACGAGGCCCGGGCGAAGGCACGGCTGACGCTCGCGGTCCGGAGCGCAGAGGAGCGGGTCGACGGAGGTTCGGATCATGGCCGCGGCGCCGACGACGAGGTCGGGTACCAGGTAATGCCCGCCCGAGGCGAAATCCGTGAGGTCATCGGCGAGAAATTGTTCGCGCCGGTCGCGAGCGTCGGCGGGCGGCGACGGTGCGACGCGACGGCGGACCGGTGCGGACACGGGTGGGTCCGCGGAGATCCACCGCTGGCGCGGCGGACGTCGCGAGGGTGCGGCGCGGGCGCGGCTCAGGGCTGCTTCACGTGGGCGAGGAACCACGCGTAGATGTCGTGGCCGGCGGACTTGTCGTAGGTCTGCGTCCACGAGTCGTGGCCGACGCCGGGGTAGATGACCATCTCGACGTCGGGCTTGGGGTCGCACATCTGCAGGCTGGTGACCGGGTTGATGGTGCCGCCGACGCCGACGACGTTGTCGGCGTCGCCGTGGAAGGCCCAGATCGGCACGCGGCCGAGCTCGCAGCCGGACTGGCCGAACGCGCCGTTGCCGTCGCCGGCGATCGGCACGAGCGCGGTGATCTGGCTGTCGAGGTGGGCGCCGAGGTAGTTCCACGAGCCGATCGCGCCGCAGCTGAGGCCGGTGAGGTACACGCGCGCGGGGTTGATGTCGTAGTGGGTGACGGCGAAGTCGAGGAAGGCCTGGACCTCGCCCGGGTTGGGGCAGCCGCCGTCGCTGGGGTGCTGCGGCGAGAGCACGACGAACGGCAGGGTCTTGTCCCACTGGTCCCACTTGATGAGCGCGGGCGGGCCGTTGTTGGCGACGTTGCCGAGCTGGCCCACGCCGTCGCCGTTCTCGCCGATGCCGTGGAGGAAGACCATGAGCGGGTAGAGGTCGCCGCCGCCGTAGCCGGGCGGGAGGTACTCGAGGTAGCCGTTGAGGGCGTCGCTGGTGCCGAGCGGGACCTGCTTCTGGTGGGCCGACGGCGGCAGACCGTCGTCGGGGACGTCCGGGAGGTGCGCGGGGTCGAAGCCGCCGGTGGTGGTGTCGTCGCCGCCGGTGTCGAGGGCGGACGTGGTGTCGTCGCCGGTGGTGAGGTCGCCGGTGGCGGTGCCGAGGGTCGAGGGGCCCGACGAGACGGTGGGGTCGGGCGCGCCGGTGGTGAGGTCGGGGGCGCTGGTGGGCTGGCCGGTGGTGGCGCTGGCGCTGCCGGGGTTGAAGCCGGTGTCGGTGCCGGGCTCGTCGGTCGTGCCGGACGACGGCGCGGTGGTCGACGGCGCGGTGGTCGTGGCGGTGGTCGACTCGCCGCCGGCGTCGGAGTCGCCGCAGGCGGCGAGCACGAGCGCGAACGCGATCGACGTGCAGGTGCGATGCATGGCCATCGGGCGCTGGTAGCAGCGCGGTGGTCCGGCGATCAACGGGCAGGAGCGAGCGGCGACGGATCGGCCGTGCGTGGCCGTATACGCGGGAGGAGGGGCGCGTGTCGCCTACTCCGCCCAGACCGCGGGTCCGCACACCCAGCGCGGGCGCGCGGACGGATCCGTCCGCGGCGACGTCAGCCGGGCAGCGAGTCGGACTGGCCGAGGGCGCGCTCCTGGACGACGACGCGCTGCCTGGCCTCGGCGGCGGGCAGGTGGATCTTGAACAGCATGGCGCCGCCGACCTCCTTCACGTCGAGGCGGCAGCTCTCGATGCGCAGCAGGGCGTCGGCGATCGGCAGCTCGAGGCCGAGGCCGCGGTGGCCGGGCAGGCGGTGGAAGCCGCGGCGGGCCAGGTCGAGCTGCTGCAGGGTCGCGGGCTTGGCGGGGGTGGTGATGTGGATCTGCAGGCCGAGCGGGGAGTCGATGTCGCCGGCGCGCAGCTTGATGGCGACCACGCCGCCGGCGGACACGCGCTTGCCGGCGAACAGCAGCAGGTTCTCGAGCGCCTGGACCATGTGGCGAGGGTCGACGAACGCGGTCGGCAGGCCGGGCACGGTCTCGATGCTGTAGTTGAGGTCGCCGCCGCCGCGGGCGCGGGCCTTCTGCACGGCGCGGGAGATCAGCGGGGCGAGCGGCACCGGCTCGGCCTGCAGCTCGATGCGGCGGGCCTCGATGCGGGCCATGTCGAGGATGGCGTCGATCTGCTGCAGGAGGTCCTTGCCGGCGCTGGCGATGGTCTCGATCATCTCGCGCTGCTCGCCGTCGAGGTTGCCGTCGACGCCGCGCAGCAGCAGCGAGCTGAAGCCGAGGATCGAGTTGAGCGGGGAGCGCAGGTCGTGGCTCATGTTGGCCAGGAACTGGCTGCGCAGGCGGTCGGTCTCCTCGGCCTTCTCGAGGGCGACGAACCGGGCGATGGTGGCCTCCTGCATGCGCACGACGAGGCCGTCGACGGCGCGCGAGAGGGCCAGCCAGTCGGGGGCGATCGGCGCGATGGCGGGGTCGCCGTGGTCGGCGGCGGCGACGCGACGGCGGATGCGCTCGAGGTCGCGGTCGTAGGCGCGGGCCAGGAAGAACCCGGCGGACAGGCCGGCGAGCAGGCACAGGCCGGCGGACACCAGGAAGAACCGCAGCGGCGGGGCGGCGCGGCGCGGCAGGGCGACGGCCGCGGCGGCGCCGCCCTCGGCCACGCCGATGACGTCGACGTCGCCGTCGAGGTCGACGTCGACGGGGCCGGAGACCTCGGGGGGGAACGAGCGGTGCAGGCCGTAGGCGGCGCCCTTGGCGGTGATGACCGAGGCGCCGGGGATCTCGGCGAGCAGGCGGCCGAGCTCGACCTCGCGGCCCGGCGCGGCGGCGGCGACGAGGGCGCGGGCGTGGCGCTCGGCGGTCTGCTCGCCGTGCTTGCGGGCCTCGGCCTCGACCCACAGGTGCACGAGCAGCAGCGGGGCGAGGGCGGCGGCGCCGAGGCCGAGGCCGGCGGCGACGAGCAGCGGGCGCGAGGCCGGGGCGGGGTTCGGCAGGGGGACGATGGCCTGCGGCGCGGCGAGCACGTCGGGGCGGATGGCGAGGTGGACGCCGGCGATCGCGAGCACGACGAGCGGCCCGCCGAGCAGGGTCCACAGCGCGAGGTGGGTGAGGGCGACGGGCCAGCTCCACAGCAGCTGCTGGCCGATGACGAGGGCGTCGCTGACGGCGAGGGTGAACAGGCCGGCGCCGAGGTAGATGCCGACGGCGCGCGGGAGGGTGAGCAGGGCGAGCATGGCGCGCTCGACCTCGGTGCGCAGCGGTCGGCGGCCGTGCTCGCGGCGGTCGCGGGCCTCGAGCGCGGGGCGGACGAGCGCGACGGGGGCGCCGAGCACGCGGGCGATGCGGAGGCCGAGCGGGCGGGCGCGGCGGCCGAGGTCGTCGGGGGCGAGCCAGCGGGTGCTCGGCAGGGTGTAGTAGGTGGCGGCGAGGACGGCGGCGAGGACGAGGAGGTGCGGGACGAGGAGGGCGAACAGGGGCCACGGGCCGCTGGCGCTGCGGCCGTCCCAGGTGGCGGCGGTGGTCGCGACGGTGAGGAGGGTGGCGACGACGAACACGGCGGTGACGACGGCCATGACGTCGAGCTCGCCGGCGACGCGGACGGGGACGCCGCGCTCGGGCAGGCCGGGGATCATGTCGTGGCCGCGGACCTCGATGAGGGTCGAGGCGGTCAGGCTGTCGGAGCCGCTGTGGGTGTCGAACTCGAGGCCGGGGCCGACGGCGGGGCGGGGCCCGGACAGCGAGTCGGCGCCCGGGCGGGCGGCGCGTTCGGGGCGCGAGTCGCCGGGGCGCGAGCGGGTGACGTCGGACGAGCGGTGGGCCTGGCGCGGGCCGTCGCCGGAGCGGCGCAGGGCCGGGTCGGAGGCGCGGACGTCGGTCATGCGTCGACCTCGAGCGAGCGGGTCTGACGCAGGCGCTGGGACGCGCGTACGGCCTCGGCGGTCATGTCGATCGAGGTCGGCTTGCGCGGCGGGTCGAGCGGGAGGGCGAGCGTGAAGGTCGAGCCGCGGCCGGGGTTGGAGTGGACCGACAGCGAGCCGCCGTGGTGCACGGCGATGCTGCGGGCGATCGCCAGCCCGAGGCCGGTGCCCTGCTTGCGGTGGCCGAGGCCGCCGACCTGGTGGTACTCGAGGAAGATGGCCTCGATGTGCTCCTGCGGGATGCCGATGCCGGTGTCGGACACGAGGAGGTCGAGGCGCGCGGCGAGCGGGTCGTAGACGGCGGAGATGGTGATCGACCCGCTGTCGGTGAACTTGGTGGCGTTCGACAGCAGGTTGTTCAAGATCTGGCCGATGCGGCGGCGGTCGCAGACCACGCGGGGCAGGCCCTCGGGGACCTCGGTGCGCAGCTCGACGCCGGACTCCTGGACCAGCGGGCGGAACGCGCGCACGGCGTCGTCGACGATCTCGGCGATGTCCTCGGGCGCGAAGTAGAGGCGCAGCTCGCCCGACTCGATCATCGAGATGTCGAGGATGTCGTTGATGAGGCCGAGCAGCTGCATGCCGCTGGTGCGGATCAGGCGCACGTCCTCGCGCTGCTCGCCGGACAGCACGTCGCCCATGCCCTCGAGCATGAGCTGCGAGAAGCCGCAGATGCTGTTGAGCGGGGTGCGCAGCTCGTGGCTGACGGCGGCCAGGAACTCGGCCTTGGCGACGGCGGCCTCCTTGGTCTGGGCGAGGGTGTCCTGGTAGCGCTGGTGCTCGGCGGCGAGGTCGCGGCGCAGGGCCTCGAGCTCGCCGAGCAGCACGCCGATGCGGCCGAGGCGGGTGACGACCAGCGGGCGGGCGCCGGCGGCCTCGTCGGGGCGCTCGAGGCGGCGGGCGAGCGACAGCACCTGGTTGCTGGCGGCGGCGCCGAGGGTGCCGCCGGCGAGGGCGACGAGGGCGACGAGCGCGAGCAGGCCGGCGACGAGCACGAGGGGCGCGAGGTCGCGGCTGTGGGCCTCGAGCGACGCGGCGGTCGTGGGGGCGAACGGGCCGGCGGCGGCGGCGGGGCTGCGGGCGAGCGCGAAGCCGAGGGCGAGCAGGGCGGCGGCGACGGCGGGGCCGGTGAGCAGGCCGGCCCAGCGCGCGGGCGAGGCCTCGGGGTCGTCGTCGTCGCGCTGGGTGAGCCAGCGCAGCAGCGGCGCCAGCGGCACGGCGACGCACAGGGCGGCGGCCCAGGCGGCGGCGAGCACGGGCGCGAGCGAGGGCAGCAGCGCGGGGATGCTGGTGGCGAACAGGATGTCGCCCCACAGCAGGGGGATGACGACCAGGGCGGCCAGCGGCGGGGCGATCGAGAGCACGCGGGTGGCGACCGACACGGCCTGGCCGATCGGACCTGTCCTGGCGACCAGGAGCAGCACGAGCACGAGGGCGAGGCCCGAGAGGCCGGCGATGGCGACGACGGCGGGGCCGAGGCGGGCGAGCCCGGCGTGGCCGACCATGGCGGCGAGCAGCTGACGGCTGACGAGCAGCAGGACCAGGCAGGCGGCCAGGGCGACGCCGAGGGCGGTGACGCGCTCCCATCGCGATGCGGCGGGGCCGGGCATGGACCGGCGAGGGTATCACAGCGGGCGCGCGGAGCCGGCGCGGGGCGGCCGACGGCGGCGAACGGCGGCGGTCCAGGTCCTCGCTCGCGCGGGCGCGCGAGAGGTCGGGGGCGCACGGTCGAGGCCGCGGCGAGCGGGGCTCACACGCCGCTGGGTTGACCGGGCGCGGGCTTGCGGAAGCGCCAGCGCACCGGGCCGCGATCGTCGGCGGGCTCGCGGTTGCACTCGAGCGCGTCGTTCTCGGCGCCGACGAGCTCGCAGCGCAGCACGAGCGTGTCCTCGGGGCCGAACACGATCGGCAGGGCGAGCGCGCCGCGGGCCTGCGCCGCGCCGGTGGTGTCGCCGCCGGTGTCGCTGCCGCCGGTGTCGGTGTCGCCGGCGGTGGCGGTGCCGGTGTCGGCGTAGCCGGTGTCGGCGTAGGTGCCGGCCGAGGGGTCGCCGGGCACGGTGGCGGTGTCGTAGCCGCCGTCGGCGTAGCCGTCGAAGATGGGGGTCTGCAGGCCGTTGGGGATGGTCAGCAGGTACTTGCTGTCGGCGGGCTCGACGCTCAGCTGGAAGCGGTAGAAGCTGCCCGACTCGAGGCCGGCGTAGCCGCCGACGTAATAGAACGTGAAGTCGCCGGCGAGCTCGGGCTCGATCGCCAGCGTGAAGCCCTGGCGGATGGTGTACTCGCCGTCGCTGTAGGTGATCGGGAAGGCGTCGTCGTCGATCTGCACGGCGATCCAGTCGCCGACGATCGGGTCGTCGGCCTGGGGTTCGCGCTCGACGCAGGTGGTGAAGGCGAGGCCGAGCAGGGGGAGGACGGGGAGCCTGGCGGGATCGGCCATGTCGGAATGGAACGCCGATCGCGCGCCGATGACAAGCCCTGAACGCGGTCAACTTCAGCCGGTGACCGCCGCGATCAGGCGCGTGAACAGCCAGGTCGTGGCGGCGAGCAGGCCGACGAGCAGGGCGAGGCCGCCGCCGACGATCGCCGCGACGAGCAGGCGGTCGCTGCGGCGGCGCGGGGCCGGGTCGCGCAGGTGGTCCTCGAGCAAGGCGAGGTTGCGCTGGTTGGCGCGGAAGCCGACGTCGAAGATGTCCCCGAGGACAGGCACCGCGCCGACCGCGAGGTCGAGGCCGACGTTGGCGAGCATGCGCACCAGGGTCGCCGCCGACGCGCCGAGGCCGGCGGCGCGGACGACGATGCCGGCGGACAGCAGGGCGCCGGCCCAGTCGCCGACCACCGGCACGAGGCCGAGCAGGGCGTCGAGGCCGACGCGGACGCCGACGCCGGGGATGGTGACGGCCGCGTCGAGCAGGCGGGCCAGGCCGCGCAGGCGGGCGAGGGGGTCGGGCGCTTCGGGCGGCATGACCCTCTTCATAGCGCGGATGGCGGGGTAGCGCCGTCAGCGGTGTACGACCACGGGCGTCGGTGTTGCGGCGTCGCTATAAAGTCGGCCGGCGGCTGCGGCTGAGTCACGCGCAGGCGTTCGGGGGGTCGACGCTGCGAGGCGCCGTTCTTGCCACTGCGAGAGGGCGCACGTATCATGGCCGCGCACATGCCTCTCGGCCCGGAGCAGTGGCGCGGCGTCTATGACGAGTTCGATCCGGTCCACCGCGTCGAATTCGACGAGGGCGACCTGTTCGTCGCCCGGCCCGGGTCAGTGGCCGCGTCGATCGTCGATGACCTACAGTTACGCCTCAATCCGCTCGGGAAGTGGATCGTGTGTGGCTCGATGGGCACCGGCAAGAGCTCCGAGTTGGTCCACCTCGCGCGCCAGCTGTGGCAGTCTCACGCGATCGTCGGGCTCGATCTCCCGCGGTCGGTGGCCCGGGTCGATCGGCTGCAGCCGGCGGAGGTCCTGTATTTGATCGGGCTCGCCGCGGTTCGGGCCGCCGGCGAGCTGTGGGGTCATCCGATCACGGGGGATCTGATCGCGGAGCTGCATGCTTCGTTCACGCCGCTGCTCGGAGAGCATTCCCGGGAGATCCGGCCGGGGGACATCATTCAGGGCGTGGCCCTCTTGATGGCGCACGCCGCAGGCGCAGGTCCCGCCGTCGCAGCGGCGGCGGCCGGTGCCGCGCGCGCTGCGGCCGGGGTGGCTCCGAGTCAGATCCGGCTCTCGCGCGGGACGCCGCTCGGCGGTGCAGCGCGACCGGTCGTCGAAGGCGACCCCGACCTCGAGCGACTTCAGAGCGCGGTCGACAACATCCTCGCGGAGGTCGGGAAGTATCGGCCCCCCGTGGTCCTGGTCGATGGGCTCGACAAGATCCAGGAGCTGCGGCCGATCCGCGACCTCTTCTCGGGCAGCCGGGTGTTGGCGCTTCCGCAGGCGCCGGTGATTTACACGGGGCCTATCACGCTGATGCTGGCGACCGAGTGGCAGGCTGCCGCGGGTTTCTTTCGCCGTGAACGGCTGACCAACGTGGTGGTTCGTCCGCCGTCGCTCGCGCGCATCGATGTGAGCATCGAAAAGCTGAACGCCGGGCAGATGGCGATGCGCCGCGTGGTTGAGCACCGCCTGCGCCGACGCGATCTTTCAATTGTCGAAGTCTTCGACATGGGCTGCCTCGAGCGGTTGATCGAAGTCTCGGGCGGCCTGATGCGGGATCTGATCCATCTCGTGAGTCGAGCGGTCCGCTGGTGCCTCCGACATGATGCTGGCCTGGTGAGTCAGGCCGCCGTCGAGGAGGCGATCACCGAGCTGCGTCACGAGTTCGAGATCACGCTGAACACCCGGCGGATCGAGGAGCTCGTGCATGTGGCGAGCAACGGGGAGCCGAGCGGCAGCGAGGTCTCCGCGGAGCTGCTGCTGAGCGGGTACGTGCTCCCGTACGTGAACGGCAACGTGTGGTTCGAGCCGCACCCCCTCCTGCGCGGGCTTCGTCCCGGGCTCTAACCACGGGTCATGGCGAGTCCTCGGGCTCCGGAAGCTTCGCCGACGATCGCCAAGGTCCTCGAGGCGATCGACCTCGGTCGCCGGTTCACGCTCGTGGTCGTGGTCGGGCCCGACGAATATCCGCAGCTCGTGTGGTGGACGCTGGCCGAGCGGTTGAGGCTGGGCGGTGAAGAGGTCGTTCGAGCGTCCCTCGAGGATGCGGAGCTCGACCTGGCGGGGATCGTCGCGGGCAGTCGTTCGGGGCGCCCGGTCGTGTTGGTCGCCGAGCCATTGTCGAGCGAGGCGGAACGGCGGCAGGAGCTGCTGGTTCGCCTGAACCTCCAGCGTGACGCCTGGGCCGACTTGCCGGTACGACTGGTCTACCGGTGTACACGCCAGGGGCTCGAGGAACTGCGCGCCGCGGCGCCGGACTTGCTTCACTGGCGAGCGTTGCTAGTGGCGCCGACAGTTCTGGACCTCGTGGTTTGGAACGCACACACGTATCTCGCGTCGTGCGTTGATCACTACGGACGATACAACGGAGATCCGGTCGCGCGCGGCGTTCGGAGTGCGATACGTGACCCGATTGTATTTACGGGACCTGAGCGTTGGAGTGACGGAATTCACTGCTCACAGTGGGTTAGCGAAAAGCCTTATGGCGTCATCATTCGGGATCGGATGCGTGACGTTCGATATCCGGTCGAAGATATCGTCTGTCAGTGGTCTCATCAGGCGCTTAATAGACAACCTGATGCGATATTACCGGTGATCGTCGAGGCTGCTTTGGTCGATACTATTTCGACAGACACCTTGCTGTTCGGAGAGGTGCGCATAACGGCGGCGGCATGGAGTGATTGGGACAGTGCAAGGCGCGTGGCTTTCGCCATCGATGATGGTGAGAGCTTAACTTTTGCGAAGGTTGAGTCGCTCTCGAAGCGAGGATTCCGTGTGTTCGTGTTGACTGAACCTGGAACGACTTGGAGTCGGATGGCGGACTGGCCGTGGGCAAGGGTCACGTTAATCGCTTTCAGGTTCGCGCATGGGCCGGCGTATTACGCCGTAGCGTCGCTTCTCGAGCTTCTCAGTATTTTGTTTGATACGCGGAGTCTCCGGCAGATCTTCTTAAAGTCCCGCGTCGCCGATAACGACATGCTCGATCAGTCGATATCGCCCTCGCCGATCGCGGAAATCGTGCATGGACGTGTCGCGGAGCATGTCGTGGAGCACCTACTCTTAGAGGGGGCCATCAATGGAGGGTTGTTTGACATGTTGGCCACGCTTCGGCCACGTGCTCGTCCAGCGCTCGATAAGGTCCGCCGCATGTTTATAAGCCTGGGTGAAGAAATCGAGTCGTCCCACGACGAGTAAAGAAGGTCTGACGAGCGACGAAGGCCGCCCTCCTCGCGGAGCGGCGGCCTTCGCTTGTGCAGGGGGGACGGGCTAGGCCGCGCCCTTGCGCTGCTTGATCAGCTCGATGAGCTTCGGGATGGCCTCTTCCCACTTGGCGGTCAGGCTGTAGTCGGCGACCTGGAAGATCGGCGCCTCTTCGTCCTTGTTGATGGCCACGATCGTCTTGCTGCCCTTCATGCCGGCGAGGTGCTGGATCGCGCCGGAGATGGCGACCGCGATGTAGAGGTCGGGGGCGACGATCTTGCCGGTCTGGCCGACCTGCAGGTCCGCCGGGACCATGCCCGCGTCGGTCGCGGCCCGGCTGGCTCCGAGGGCGCCGCCGAGGAGGTCGGTGAGCTGCTCGAGGACCTTGAAGTTCGCGCCTTCCTTCATGCCGCGGCCGCCGGACACGACGACCTTGGCCTCGGTGAGGGCCGGGCGGCTCGACTCGGTCTTCTGCACGCCCTTGACGGCGACGCCGCGGGTCTGGACCTGCGGGGCCGCGAGGGCCGAGACCGACACGGCCCCGGTGGGCTGGGCCGGCTCGAACTCGGTGCCGCGGGCGGTGAAGGCGACGATCGGGCCGCTGACCTTGACGTCGACCAGCGCGCGGCCGGCCGAGACCGGGCGGGTGTAGGTGTCGGCCGACTTGACCTTGACGACCTCGCTGACGAGCGGGGCGTCGAGCAGGGCGGCGGCGCGGGGCAGGGCGTCGCGCAGCGTCGACGAGGCGGTGCCGCCGACGTGGGTGGCGCCGGTCGCCTTGACGGCGGCGACGATCGCGTCGGCCCACGCCTCGGCGGTGAACGGCTCGAGCTCGCGGTTGGCGAGCGTGAGCACGCCGGCGCTGCCGTAGCCCGCCTGGGCGACGGCGTTGGCGGCGGCGGTCGGGTCGGCGCCGAGCACGAGGAGGACGAACTGGCCGCCGGTGGCCCTGGCGATCTGCGCCGCGCAGGTGATGCCCGGCAGGCAGTGCGGACGGACCTGTCCGCCGGCGGTCTCGAGGACGACGAGTACCTTGCTCATAGAACCTTCGCCTCCTTCGTCAGCTTCTCGAACAACGACTCGACGGTGGTCACCTTCTGGCCGGCCTTGCGGGCGGGCGGGGCGCTGACGCCGGCGGTGGCCTCGCTGGCGCCGCTGGTGACGCCGAGGTCGGCGGGCTTCAGCACGGCCACGGGCTTGCGCTTGGCCATGGTGATGCCCTTCAGCGAGGCCAGGCGCGGGCCCTCGTTGTAGGCGTGGCCCGCGGGCGTGCTGCCGTTGCTGACGCTCTTCGGCAGGACGATGCGGAGGTCGACCGAGAGCACGGCGGGCAGCGGCACGCGCTTGGTCTCGACGCCGTCGTCGACCTCGCGGGTGACGGTGAGCGCGCGACCGGTCTGGTCCCAGGCGACGGTGGCGGCGAAGCAGGCCTGCGGCAGGCCGAGCAGGCCGGCGGCGCGCTGGGCCACCTGGTTGCCCTCGTTGTCCTGCGAGAGCTTGCCGGCGATCAGCAGGTCGCAGGCCTCCTTCTTGAACACCGCGGCGATCAGCTTGGAGACGGCGACGGTGTCGAGCTTGTCGGGGTCGGCGTCGACGATGACGCCGCGGTCGGCGCCCATCGCCAGGAACTGCGTCACGTGCTGACGCTGGCCCTCGGGACAGATGCTGAGGACGATGACCTCGGCGAGGCGCTGGGTGCCGCCGACGACCTCGGCGAGGCGAAGGGCGGTCTCGACGGCGTACTCGTCGAAGGCATTGGGGACCCACTTCGAGGCCGAGTAGTCGAGTCCGCCGCCGGCGAACTTCAGGCTCTCGTCCGGATCGGGGATCCGCTTGACGGTGACCAGGATCTTCAAAAGCAACTCCCTTCCTTTACGGCGGCTCCTCTATCGCAAGGGCAAAGCGGGCTGTCAATGCGGCTTGCGAGGCGGCAGGCCGTGCGTTAGCGTTGGCGCGCGCGGACGACCTCGATGACCACCTCCTCGTGTTTTTACTCGGGCCTGGGCCTCGGCCTCGTGCTGATGTTCACGGCCTGCAACCAGGGGACGGAGGCGAGTGCCACGGCCGGCAGCGCCGCCACGGCGGCGACGGCCGGCGGCGCGGGCAAGCCGGCCGCGACCGGCAAGACGCCGGAGCCGGCCGAGCCGGTGAAGTCGGACACCAGTCCGGACGGCAAGGCAGGCACCGCAGGCGCTGCCGACGCCGGTGGCGGCGAGCAGATCATGGAAGCCCGCGGCGTCGATCTCTCGAAGCTCGGCGAGCCGCAGAAGAAGAGCTTCTTTCAGATCATCAACAGCGAGCCGAGCGCGTGCGGCAAGGCACACAGCCTGGCCGTCTCGCTGCGCGACGACTCGACCTGCCGCGACTCGCTGAGCGTGTCGCAGTTCGTGGCCGACATGCTCGGCACCGGGGCCTCGCCGGGCGACATCAAGGACAACATGGAGCCCCTGATCGCCAGCCTGCAGCCGCGGCCGATCGACATCCAGGGCCGGCCGATCTACGGCAACGAGCGCGCGCCGGTGACGGTCGTGGTGTTCGCCGACTTCGAGTGCCCGATGTGCAAGCAAGAGGCGCCGGAGCTGCGCGCGGCCGTCGACGCGGCCCGCGGGCGGGCCCGCCTGGTTTTCAAGCACTTCCCGCTGCCGATGCACCCGCGCGCCAAGCCGGCGGCGATCGCCGCGGCTGCGGCGCACGAGCAGGGCAAGTTCTGGGCGATGCACGACCAGATCTTCGCCCACCAGGAGGCGCTGTCCGACGCCGACCTGCGCAAGTACGCCGAGGCCGCCGGCCTCGACCTCGCCAAGTTCGACGCGTCCTACAGCGCCCGCAGCGGCCAGACCCTGGTCGAGGCCGACCGCGCCGAGGGCGAGAAGCTCAACATCGCCGGCACGCCGGCGGTGTTCGTCAACGGCCGCGAGATGAACCGCTTCATGTTCGGCGGGACCGTCGGCGGCTGGATCGACGACGCCCTGCGCCGCTGATGTCGCCGGGCCGCCGGGGCCGCCGGGGCCGGGCTTGCCACGCGCAGGGCCCTGCGATAGCGTGCGTGGCCCGCGATGACCACGTCCAAGTGCACGCTCGCAGCGCTGTTGCTGATCCTCTCGGCCTGTAGCCCGGGTTGCACCGGTCCGGCGGCGGGACCGGAGTCGGGCCCGCCCTCGGGCGGCGGGGGCGCGCCGACGGCCGACGCGGACGCGAAGGACCCGAACGGCCAGGCGCCGGTGTTCGAGCGCAAGGACGACATCCAGGAGGCGCCCGGCGTCGACCTCACGCGCCTGACCGACCCGCAGCGGACCAGCTTCTTCTCGCTGATCAACAGCGAGGCGAGCGCGTGCCAGAAGCCGCACAGCCTGGCCGTGTCGCTGCGGGACGACGCGGCGTGCAAGGACTCGCGCAACGTGGCCCAGTTCATCGCCGACGTGCTGGCGACCGGCGCCTCGGTCAGCGACATCAAGGCCAACATCGAGCCGCTGGTCGACTCGCTGCAGCCGAAGAAGATCGACGTCGAGGGCCGGCCGGTCTACGGCAACGACAACGCCCCGGTCACGGTGGTGGTGTTCGCCGACTTCGAGTGCCCGCACTGCAAGCAGGAGGCGCCGGTCCTGCGCGCGGCCATCGACCAGTTCCGCGGGCGCGCGCGCCTGGTCTACAAGCACTTCCCCTTGAACGGCCACGTGCGAGCCCGGGCCGCCGCCGTCGCGTCGGTGGCGGCGCACGAGCAGGGCAAGTTCTGGCCGATGCACGACCTCATCTTCGAGAACCAGACCACGCTCGAGGACGCCGACATCAAGCGCTTCGCCCAGCGCATCGGCCTCGACATGGCCAAGTTCGAGGCCCACTGGAAGGCCAAGAAGGGCGAGGCGCTGGTCGAGGCCGACCGCGCCGAGGGCGAGAAGCTCGACATCTCGGGCACGCCGGCGGTGTTCGTCAACGGGCGCCAGTTCAACCCGATGATGTTCGGCGGCACGGTGACCGGCTGGATCGACGACGCGCTGAAGCGCTGACGCAGACGAGGAGTCATGGCCGTGTCCCGCGCCCGCCCGTGGATCGACGCCTTCGCCCCGGCCACCGTCTCGAACCTCGGCCCGGGCTTCGACTGCCTCGGGCTGGCCCTGCGCGGTCCGGGTGACCGGGTGCGGGCCCGCCTGGCCGAAAAGCCAGGTGTGAGGATCGTCGGCGTCGAGGGCGACGGCGGCAAGCTGCCGCGCGAGCCGGAGCGCAACACCGCGGGCGTGGCCGTGACGGCGCTGCTGCAGCGCCACGCGCCGGGCGCGGGCGTCGAGCTCGAGGTGCACAAGGGGCTGCCGCTCGGCTCGGGGCTCGGGTCGTCGGGGGCGAGCGCGTGCGCGGCCCTCGTCGCGGCCGACGCGGCGCTCGGGCTCGGGCTGGCGCCGACCCAGCTGGTCGACCTGGCCCGCGAGGGCGAGCGCGTGGCCTGCGGCTCGCCTCACCCCGACAACGTGGCCCCGGCGATCCTCGGCGGGGTGGTGCTGATCCCGTGCACGTCGCCGCTGCGCGTCCTCTCGCTGCCGGCGCCGAAGGACCTGTGGCTGGCGATCTACACCCCGGGCTGCCAGGTCTCGACGGCCGACGCGCGCCGGGTGCTGCCCGAGCGGGTGCCGCTGGCGGCGGCGGTGCAGCACGCCGCGCGGCTCGGGCTGCTGGTGCACGCGCTGCACGACGGCGACCTCGGGCTGCTCGGCGAGGCGATCGTCGACGAGATCGTCGAGCCGGTGCGCGCGCAGCTCATCCCGGGTTACCTCGACGCCAAGGCGGCCTGCCAGGAGGCGGGGGCCATCGCCTGCAGCATCAGCGGCTCGGGGCCGACGACGTTCGCGCTGGCCGGCTCGGCGTCGCGGGCCGAGGCGCTGCTGCAGATCCTCGAGGAGTGCTTCACGCTGGTCGGGGTGCCCGGCAAGGGCCACGTCGACCAGGTCGGGCCGGGCGCGCGGGTGCTGTCGGCGCCGCTGCACTGAGCGGGGCCGGCGTCGACGCGGCCGGGGGCCTCGGGTACGATGGGCCCATGGGCGATCACGCACGCGACGACGAGAGTGGAGTGACGCTGCCGATGGCCCCGTCGGAGGCCGAGTGGGCGCGGATGACCGCGCTCGACCGCATGCGGGTCGCCGCCAGCTTGCCGGCGGATCTGGGCCTCTTGCCGTCCGAGGGCACGCCGCACTCGAACGCGATCCGCCGCGTGCACAACGTACTGGACGATCACTTCTCCCGTCGCGGGCGCGCGGTGTTCATCGCCGAGAACCTCGCGGTGTACTACCCGGCCGAGCCGGTGTTCGCGCCGGACATCCTGGCCGTCGTCGACGTCGGCCTGCACGACCGGATGAAGTGGCTGGTAAGCGAGGAGGGCCGCGGGCTCGACCTGGCGCTCGAGGTGCTGGTGTCCGGGGATCGCCGCAAGGACCTCGAGCTCAACGTGGAGCGCTACGCGCAGCTCGGGATCCGCGAGTACTTCGTGTTCGACTACACCCGCGTCCGCCTGCTCGGCTACCGCCTGGCGGGGGGGCGCCGCTACGAGTCGATCGTCCCGCAGTTCGGCATGCTGCGCTCGGAGGTCCTCGGCCTCGAGCTGCGGGTGCAGGGCGGACGCCTGCGCTTCTATAACGGCCCCGAGATGCTGGCGGAGGCGGACGAACGCATCGCCGTGCTCGAGCAGATGCTCGCGTCGGTCGACGAACGCCTGCGCGACGAGGCCGCACAGCGTGAGCGGGAGGCCCGGACCCTGGCCGAGGCCGAGGCCAAGCTGGCCGAGGCGCTGGCGGAGATCGAGCGGCTGCGCGGGCAGACCACGTAGTCCGCGCGGTGGAGGCGATCGTGCTGCGACGACAGGGCTGGGCGGTGGGGGCGGCGAACCTGCTGCTGCGGGCCGCGGCGATGCGGCCACAGGTGCGCATGCAGGCGGTGCGGCGCGAGGATTATTCCGAGGCGCTGCTCACGGGGCTGCACGCGCTGGCGAACCGGCTGATGGCCGAGCCGTACGCGCACTTCCGGGTGCACGCGCACGCCAACGACGTCGTGCACGTGCTCCGCCGGGTCGACACCGACGAGGTGGTCGGGTTCCAGTTCTGGCGCACGGCGCCGCTGGGCTGGCCGCGCTCGCGGGTCATCCTCGGCGGCAAGCTGCGCATCGTGCCCGAGTTTCGCCGCCACGGCCTGCACCTGCTGTCGGGGCTGGTGTTTTACATAAAATGTCAGGGTGAGCGGCCGGCGACGCGGTTCGTGCGCATGTCGATCGCCAGCCTGTTCGGGTTCGTGGCGATCACCGAGGCGCTCGCGGACTATCGCCTGTTCGACCCGCGCGAGCGCGACGGGCTCGCGGGGGCGGTGCGCGCGGCGTTCGTGACCCTCGGCGAGGAGAGCCACTTTAAATTGGACGAGCGGACCGGGCGCTTCCACGTCGGCATCGTGCCGACGGCCGAGACGCTGGCCGGCTACCCGGCGGCCTATTTTGATAAGGCGGCGGCGAGGGCGTACGCGGCGGTGAACCCGGACTTTCGCACGAACGGCGACAACCTCGGGCTGTGGTTCCGCTTCACGCCGCGAAACCTGCTGGCGATCGCGCGGGCGGTGCGGCGGCGGCTCGGCGTGGGCCTGTGAGGTTTAACGCGGCGGAGGGGTTACGATCTCGAGGCCGTCGCCGCAAGGACAGCTCCGAGATGTCCACCATCGAGAACGAAAAATCGACCAGTCCGCTCGCGGGGTGCGCGGGGCACGAGGCGTACTTGCGGGCCCGCTTGCGGGGGCTCGGGGTGCCCGGCTCGGGGCTCGACGACGTGTCGAATACACGGCGGATGCATCGAGGCCAGCGCGCGTCAGCCTCGAGCTCGAGCTCGACGGCTTCTCCGTGGCCGCGGGCGCCGGGCAGTGGCCGCTCGAGGTCCCGGCCGGCGGCACGCGCTCGGCCGAGATCCGGCTGGCGGCGAACCGGCCCGGGGTCGTGCAGGCGCAGCTGCTCACCCCCTTGCACGGCGCCGGCGCCATGGGCTGGTGGTTCGTGCACGAGGACGGTCGCCTGCGACACTGCCAGGCTGACGAGTGCAAGCGCAGGCCCGGGACGATCGCCGAGGGCCTGACGGGCGGCGAGATCACCGTCGAGGTGCGCAACGAGTGCTCGCGTGACATCGAGTTCTTGATGATGCCCGGCGACAGCGAGCTGCCGCCGCCCGACGCGCCGCGGCATCGCCTCGCCGAGGGCGCGCGCCGGGACCTGCGGATCGACGGCGGGCTGTGGCTCCGCGTGATCGAAGAGGACGGGGCTGTCGGCGGGTCGGCGGTCAACGTCGACGGCGAGGGCATGCGCGTGCGGTTTCACGGCGAGCGCTGCGACTCGATCGTCGGCGAGACGATCGCGGCGGGTCCGTGGGACCGGCGCTGATTCAGCCGCCGGTGGCGGCGGTCGTGCCGGTGCTCGCGGGGTCGGTCTCGTCGTCGGGGGCGTAGGCCGGGCAGTCGGCGTCGTCGGGCCGCTCGGCGACGCAGCCGTGCGAGCTGGAGGCGCACGGCGAGCAGAACGGGCGGCCCTCGACGTTGTCGGCGCACCAGGCGTCGGCGTCGATCGACTTGTGCACGCAATGATCCTCGTTGGAGATGCGGCAGGCGCCGAGCGCGAGGCCGAGGACGAGGGCGAGCAGCGTGCCGACGGGTCGCGGGCGCACGCGGGGAGCATCGCACGCGCGCGCCCGCGGCGGAAGGTGCACGCGCTCACGGGCGGGGCAGGCGGACGATCACGAGGTCGGTGTCGCCGCGGGCGGTGAGCGGGCCGGCGCCGAGGTCGATGTCCTCGTAGGCGGTGCCGGCGATGACGATCGCGTCCTCGCCGACGAGGGCGTAGTCGACGATCTGCAGCTGGTCGGACGACCACTCGAAGGTCGGGGCCATGTCGTCGTAGACGCGCACGAGGTGGCGCTCTTCGCTGAAGGCGCGCACGACGAGGCGGCCGCCGGCGTCGAACTGCAGGTTGCCGATCTCGTCGTTGAGCATCGAGCCGATCTGCGTCGACCACTGGGGCTCGCCGGCGGGGTCGAGGAGGGCGACGAACCCGTCGTAGAGGGTGCCGAACTCCTCCTCGTCGGCGTTGGGGAACACGTTGGTGTAGCTGTCGGCGCCGATCTCGACGTCGAGGAGGAAGATCCCGCCGATCGCGACCTGGCCGGCGGCGTCGACGGCGACCGACTTGCCGTACTGCAGGTTGTCGGGGCCGATCTGGCGGCTCCACAGGTGGGTGCCGGCGGCGTCGAAGCGAGCCACGACCACGTCGTCGCCGCCGTCGGCGACCAGCGGCCCGCCGCCGAAGTCGATCGCGTCGCCGAACGAGCCGACCACCGCGACGTCGCCGTTCGGCGCGTAGGCCACGGCGCGCCCGAACGGCGAGTAGCCGACCGCGCCGAACTTGACGTTCCACTGGAAGCTGCCGTCGGCGCCGTACTGCACGAGGTAGGCGTCGTAGAGCTCGGCCGGCTGCAGGAGGCCGCCGCCGAGGTCGACGCCGCCGCGGAACTGGCCGGTCAGGGCGATGTTGCCGACGTCGTCGCAGGCGAGGCCGGAGACGATGATGTGGCCCTGGTCGTCGAGCACCGCCGACGAGCGGCTCCACAGGTGCTGGCCGTCGCCGTCGAAGGCGGCCACGAAGTCCTCGTGCTCGAGCGGGCCGCCGCCGAGGTCGGTGCCCACCGGCGCGCTGCCGGCGATCACCAGGCCGTTGTTGCACACGCTCGCGGCGGCGACGTACTGGTTGCCCTCGCCGGTGATCTGGCGGACCCACAGCGCCTCGCCCGCGCTCGACAATTTGATCAGCAGGATGTCGGAGGCGGGGCCGGGCACGACCTCGAACTCGCCGATCATGAACGACGGCACCGGGTCGAGCGCGCGCAGGTCGAGCGCCAGCAGCAGGTTGCCCGCGCCGTCGCTGCCGATGGCGCTCACGCTCTCCCAGCTGAGCCCGCCGCAGCGCAGCGCCCAGTCGACGCCGTCGCCGCCCTCGACCCGCTCGCAGGCGGCCGGCTGCGGATCCGCGGTGGTGGTATCGCCGGTGGTGTCGGTGGTGTCGGTGGTGTCGCCGGTCGGCGCGGTGGTGGTCGGAGCGGTGGTGTCGTCGGCGGTGGTCGGCGCGTCGGCGGTGGTCGGCGCGTCGGCGGTGGTCGACTCGCCGGGCTCGCCGGTGGCGCTGTCCTGCGGCCCGCAAGCCGCGACGAGACTCGAGATCGTACAAGCCAGGACAAAACGATTAAGCATGCTCGTCATGGTATACGCGGCGTCGCGGCGCGCCGCCGGTGATCGTTGCGCACGCGCGGCGACGACGAGACCGCCCGGGCTCGCGTCACCGCGAGACCTGGGGCGCGAGCGGGCGCGACTGCTTGTTCTTGGCGCGGCGGCTGGCGCGGTTGGCCGTGAGCAGCATGAGCAGGCTGGTGGTCAGCACGCCGAGGCCGATGGTGAGGATCGCGGTGCCCGCGGGGCGATAGGTGATCGCGGTGGTCGGGTCCTCGGGGTCGACGGCGTCGGGGCGCAGCACGAGGGCGACGCCGGTGGCGACGCCGGCCAGGCCGAGCGCGCCGGACACCGCGCCGAGGGCGACCAGGCGCTGGCACGGGATCGATCCGTGGCAGGCGAACCGGCCCGACGCGACCGCGGCGGCGGGTCCGGGGTCGGGACCCTCGGGTGTCCCTCGGGACAGGTCTTCGGGGACGGCCGTCGGCGCGCCGAGAGCACGCGGCGCGGGGTCGGCGACGGACGACCCCACGTCGACCGGCGCAGAGGTATCACCGGCCGCGGGCTCGGCGGGCGACGTCGCGGGCTCGTCGCTCGCGGCGGGCGCGGGCGGGCTGATCGCGGCGGGCGCGGTCGGGCTGGTCGCGGCGGGCGCGGTCGGGCTGGTCGCGGCGGGCGCGGTCGGGCTCGTCGCGGTCGGTGTGGTCGCGGCGGTCGCGGTCGGGTTGGTCGCGGTCGGGCTGGTCGTGGCGGGCGCGGTCGGGCCGGTCGGGTTGGTCGCGGGCGGGATGGCGGGCGCGGTCGGGTTGGTCGCGGTCGGGCTGGTCGCGGCGGGCGCGATCGCGGCGGGCGCGGTCGGGCTGGTCGCGGTCGGGCCGGTCGCGGCGGGCCCGGCCGCGCGTGCGGGTGGTGCGGGGGCGGTGGGCGCGGCGAGGGCCGCGGCGAGCAGCAGCGATGCGAACGTGTCAGCCACGCGCGGGGTCCGAGTGCAGGCCGCGGGCGAGGTCGGCGACCGGCTGGACGACGACGCGGACCATGCCGCGGAGGATCGGCTGGTGCTGGATCACGCGGGCGAGCGGGGGGCTGTACGCGTAGTAGAAGCGGACGATGTCGCGGCCCATCGGCGACACTTTCAGGGATGCATCACGGAACCACCGCAGGGCCTGCACCGGCGCGGCCCAGGCGGCGCCGTAGGCCGCGGTGGCGAGGAAGCAGAAGCCCTCGACGGTCTGGAACTGCTGGGGCTCGGTGGTGATGCTCGCGGTGATGAGCGGCGACTCCTGGGCGCACTTGTCCTGGTAGGTGACGCCGATCTGGTAGGTGTAGTTGCCCCACAGCTGGTCGACCTCGACGTGGCCCTCCTCGCCGGGCTTGGCGACGACGTCGGCGCCGAAGCTGCGCTCGTAGGCCGCGCCGAGCATGTCGGGGGTGAGCGGCTCCTCGCCGGTGAGGAGGTAGACGCGCAGCTTGGCGAGCTCGAAGCCGAGGGCCTGGCCGACCGGCATCTTGTAGTGGATGCGGACCTTGTCGAAGCTCATGCCCTCGAGCGAGATGTGCTCGATGGCCGGGAGGGTCGCGCTCTTGCAGTTGCCCCAGCCGTCGTCGCCGGTGTCGGTGCCGTCGGCGCCGTAGGCGTAGAGGCCGAAGCGGAAGGTCTTGCCGTTGAGGGTGTACTCGCGCAGGCGGTCGGCGCCGCTGCCTCCGCTGGCGCTGATCTTGCCGTCGGGCGGGTGCACGGTGCCGGTCTTGCCGTCCCAGTCGCCGTAGCCGGCGTAGTCCGAGGTGCCCTTGAAGCCCTCGACGCGGGGGTCGAAGCTCAGCTGGTAGACCACGCTCGGCTGGCCGAGGTACTCGACGCCGTAGCTGGTCAGGCGCTGGTCGACGAAGTGGTCGGTCTCGCGGTCGAACGCGAACGACTCGTTCTCGTCGTGCTCCTTCGAGACCTCGATCCACGCCTTCAGGGGCGCGCGGGCGGCCAGCTCGGCGGGGATCGCGACGGTCACGAACTCGGCCTTGTCGCCCGCGGGGGTGGCGGCGGTGACGGCGTCGAGGTCGTTGATCTCGGCGAACATGGCGGCGTCGGGCGAGTCGACGCCGGCCTCGATCTCGACGAGGTCGTTGCGCGGGGGATAGGGGCTGGTCTCGCCGCCGGCGAAGCGCCCCTTGTCGGTCTGGAACACGTTGGGCGACGGGCAGGTCATGGTGTCGACCGAGATGACCTCATGCTCGTCGGCGGTCAGCGGGCGGCAGAAGTAGTTCTCGGCGGTGCTGGTGTTCTCGTGCCAGCCGAGCGAGTTCTCGTCGCCGGGGTCGTCGTCGAAGAACACGACCTTCGGGTAGGGGTGGTTGCGGCGGTGGGCCCAGATCGGCAGCACCGACACGCGCGGGCCGTAGGGCGCGCGCCACGAGCCGACGAAGTTCCACACGCCGGGGCGGTTGCCGATGCCGAGCTTGCCGGTGGCCTGGGTGACGAGCACGTTCTGGGCGAACTTGCCGTCCCTGTCCTCGATCCACAGGGCGATCTGGGCGTCGGCGACGGGGTTGTAGTGGAACTCGACGAGGAGGTCGTCCTCGGCGGCGCTCGCCGGCCGGGGCGAGCCGAGCAGGGCCGCCGCGCTGACGATGAAGGGTAAGGAGAATGCGGCGTGCGGGCGCACGGGGGCAGTATACACGCGGGTGCGGGGGCTGTCCCGGGCGCGCGGGAGGCCCCCTTGCGAGCGGCGTGCGGGCGGGCGACGATCGGTCGTGATCCGGGTGGGCCTCGCGCTCGTAGGGCTGGTCGCGGGCTGCGGACCCGCGGCTCACCCGCGGGCGCCGGCGGACGCTCCGCCGCTGCGGATCCTGGTCATGGGCAACAGCCACGCGTCGCTGCACGACCTGGCGGCGATGCTGGCGGCGATGGTCGAGGCGCTGGGCCCGGGGCGTGCGGTCGAGGCCGTGGCGGCGCCGGGCTGGCTGTTCCTCGACGAGCGCTCGCGCGACCCGGCGTCGCTCGAGCTGCTGCGCGCGGGGGGCTTCGCGTTCGTGGTGCTCCAGGCCCAGCGCACCAGCAGCAGCTGGCGCACCGCGTACTCGACGGCGGGGGCGGAGGCGCTGATCCGGGCGGCGCGCGCGGCCGGCGGCGTGCCGGTGCTGTTCCCCGAGTGGCCGCGCCGCGGGGTCGACGAGGCGCGGCGGATCTTCGCGGTGCACGCGGCGATCGCCCAGCGCGAGCCGGCCTGCGTGGCCCCGGTCGGGCAGGCCTTCGACCTGGCGCGGGCGGTCGTCCCGGGCGTGCCGCTGCACGCCGACGACGGCAACCACGCCGCGCGGGCCGGGGCGTTCCTGGCGGCGCTGGTGCTGGCCGGGGCGATCGCCGGGCGCTCGCCCGAGGGCGTGCCGTACTTGCCGCAATTCGCGGTGGACTTCGACCTGCAGGCGCGTCTGCGGCATGTGGCGGGGCGGACGCTCGAGCGGTCGGCCGAGCTCCTGCCCTGCGACGGCGGCGCCGCGGGCGGGCCGGGCCGCAGCGGCGCCGCGGGCCTTCGGTTATGATGCCGGGATGCGCCCGGCCCTCGCGTCCCTCGGTCTGCTCCTGATCGCCGGCCCGGCCCGCGCGGCCGACGACTACCTGATCGAGGTCCACTTCAAGCCGGTGCCGCGGGTCCAGCTGGCGATCTGGCTCGAGGACAGGGACGGCCACCACGTCCAGGACATCCTTATCACCCAGGCCACCGGCAAGCTCGGCATCGGCAACCGCCCGGGCATCTGGAACTTCCTCAGCTCGTGGCGCGCGCCCTACGGCCCGCGCGAGTCGGTGCTGCCGATCTGGGCCCACCGCCGCGGCAAGCTGTACCCGCGGCTGATCTTCTTCGACAGCATCCACACGACCTCGCTCGGCTTCCACGAGGCCTTCAGCAGCGCCGAGAACTACTACTGCCGCCCGCTGATGCCGGCGGAGCACGACGTCATCTCGGTCGACACCATGACGTGCCCCTCGCCGAACGGCTTTAGCACCGACAAGGGCAAGTTCGACGGGGCCAACAAGAGCCCGTACCCGCCGCGCAACGACCTGCTGACGTTCCACGAGAAGAAGGACTCGCTGGACGTGCACATGCTGGCGGACCTCAACGACCTCGACGCGGTCACGTTCGCCACGCCGGTCGGCGACGCGCCCGAGTACGTGACGGCGATGATCCCCGCGGCGGTCGCGGCGAGCGGGCCGCTGACCGCGTGGGTCGAGGTCTCGCTCGAGCACGACGAGAACCCCAGCTACGACTTCGACCGCGAGGACGACCACTTCGTCGACCCCGCGCTGACGCCCTACGGCGTCGAGTACCTGGGCCAGCCGAGCGTGGTCTACAGGCTCGAGTTCGACGCGCGCGCCGAGGGCTTCACCGGCACCTCGACGTGGGCCGGCTACGGCGACTGGGACGGCAAGACCGGCGCGGTCCACCCGCCGGACGCGACGATCTCGACGAGCGCGGGCAGCGGCGCCGACCGCCTGCGCGAGTACAGCCTGCACGGCGAGACCTTCCGCTTCGGCGTGTACAGCTACGGCGAGCTGCCCGACCCGCCGCCGAGCGACACCGGCGACCCGCCCGACAGCGACGGCCAGGACGCGGACTCGATCGGCGACGAGGGCGGCAGCGGCAGCGGCGGCGGCGGCGAGACCGGCGGCGACGACGGCGACGACGGCTGGGGCCGCTGCACCACCACGGAGCTCGCGCCGGTCGCCGACATGCGCCTCGAGGGCCTCAGCTTCGACAAGGTCCGCGTGCACTACACGATCCCCGCGCAGACCGACCCCGCGTTCGAGCTCTACCGCCTGCGGGTGTTCAGCCTGACCGGCGAGGAGGCGCTGACGGCCGACAACCTCGGCGCGGCGCTCGAGCACCCGGTCGACCTCGACGAGGTGCCCGAGCCCGGGACCGACGGCAGCGTCGAGCTGACCGAGCTGTGGGGCAACTACACCTACCAGATCGGGCTGCAGTACGAGGACCGCTGCGGCAACCAGAGCCCGCTCATCACCTCCGGCATCACGACCCCCGCGCAGAAGTTCCAGACCGTCGAGGGCTTCTGCTTCCTCGCCACCGCGGCGTTCGGCGCGGCCTGGGCGCCCCAGGTCATGGCCCTCCGCGACTTCCGCGACGCGGCCCTCGCGGCCAGCGAGGCCGGCCGCGAGGTGGTCCGCTTCTATTACACGTACAGCCCGCCGCTCGCGGCGATCGTGCGCCGCCAGCCGCTGCTCCGCGGGATGGTCCGTGTGGTCCTGCAACCGGTCGCCGACGTGGCCCGCGCGGCCCGCCACTAGCTCCCCCCGCGTCACGTCACGCGCGGGGGCGGTGCAGCAGCAACGACGCGGCGCGCTCGCTGGTACGATGCCGGCGATCATGCCGACTCCGCCGTCGCCCGCCCGCACCTCCCTCGTCGCCCTCGCCCTGCTCGCCGGCTGCGGCGACGCCCCGATGACGACCGCCGACGGCGGGTCGAGCGAGGGGGCGGACACGACGACCGCGGAGGTACCGACGACCGGCGCGGGCGACGGGACGACCGGCACGAGCGACGAGCCGAGCACCGGCGCGACCACGGACGCGAGCACCGGCGGCGAGCCGCTGCCGCCGGCCGACATCCCCGAGGGCTGCAACCCGATCGCCTACGCCAACGACTGCCTGCTGCCGTACCCGTCGGACTTCTTCCTCGTGCCCGACGCCGACGCGCCCGGCGGCCTGGCCGTGACGCTGACCGACGCGGCGGTGCCGAAGAGCATGCTGGGCGCGCCGGTCGACTTCCTGCTGCACCACCCGGCCGACGGCTTCTCGCACCACATGCCGATCCTCGCGCTGTTCCCCGGGGGCATCGACACCGATAACCTGACGTTCCACCTCGACGACGGCGACGCCACCCTCGACCCCGCGAGCCCGACGATCCTGCTCGACGCCGAGACCGGCGCGCTGGTGCCTCACTGGGTCGAGCTCGACGCGATGACCGACGACCCCGCGCACCAGGCGCTGATCGTCCGCCCGTACGTGCGGCTGGTGAACTCGCGCCGCTACGTGGTCGCGTTCCAGGGCCTGGTGGATCGGGGCGGCGCGCGCGTGGAGCCGCCGCTGGGCTTCGCCCACATCCTCGCCGGCGACGTCGTCGGCCACCCGGTGCTGGAGCCGCTGGCCGCCCGCTACGAGGCCGACATCTTCGCCCCGCTGGCCGCGGCGGGCGTCGACCCCGACGGCCTCCAGCTGGCCTGGGACTTCACGACGAGCTCCGACGCGCGCAACACCGGCGACATGCGGGCCATCCGCGACGACCTCATGGCGTGGTTCGACGAGTCGGAGCCGACCGTGATGATCGACGAGGTGACCCCCGACTTCAGCGACGAGATGGCGCTGCGCGTCGAGGGCCGCGTCGAGGTCCCCCTGTACCTCGAGGCCGACGAACCGATGGCGCTGCTGCACCGCGGCCCCGACGGCGCGGTGGCCCCCAACGGCACCACGTGGTTCGAGTTCACGCTCCAGGTGCCGAAGTCGGCCTGGCCCGCGGGCCCCGGCTTCGAGCCGGTGCGGCTCATCCAGTTCGGCCACGGGTTCTTCGGCGAGCGCGAGGAGATCAACTGGAGCGCGATGCGGGCCTTCTCGACGGAGCGCGCGGTCGCCATGATCTCCACCGAGTGGGCCGGCATGGCCCTCGAGGACCAGGGCGCGGTGGTCGAGACCATGCTCGAGGACCCCGCGCGCGTGTTCACCTTCACCGACCGCCTCCACCAGGGCTTCGCCAACCAGCTCACGCTGTCGCACGCGATCCGCACCTCGCTGAGCGCCAGCGAGGCCGTCACCGCCTTCGACTCGCTGGTCTACGACCCCGACCACGCGTACTGGTACGGCATCTCCCAGGGCTCGATCTTCGGCGCGTCCATCATGGCGCTCTCGCCCACCCTCGAGAAGGCCGTGCTCGACGTCGGCGGCGGGCCCTACTCGCTGATGATGACCCGCTCCGGCAGCTTCTCCGACCTGTTCGAAATTTTAAAGGTGGCGATCGGGGACGACCCGCTGACGATCCAGAAGATCATCGCGCTCAGCCAGCACACCTGGGACCGCGTCGACCCCGTCACCTACGCGCCCTACGTGCTGCAGGAGCCGCTCGCGGGCAGCCCGGAGCGCAAGATCTTGTTCTCGTACGGGATCGGCGACCACTCGGTCACCAACGTCGCCAGCCACCTGCTGATGCGCAGCATCGGCCTCGACCTGATCTCGCCGGCGGCCCAGGACGTGTACGGGGTCGGCGCGGTGGAGGCGCCCACCGACGGCTCGGCCGCGGTCGTCGTCGACTTCATGTACCCCGACCCCGCGGGGGTCGACGCCGAGCTGCCGGACCCGCCGCCCGACGAGCAGAACGTGCACGAGGGGGTGCGGCGCAACCCGAAGATCCGCGACATGATCGACGCCTTCTTGCGGGTCGACGGGCAGATCGAGAATTTCTGCTCGGGGGCCTGCGATCCCGAGTAGGACGCCCGCGCGGGTGAGGTGTCGGGCGTCCGTCGCGGGCGGGCTCAGGGTGCCAGGCCGACGCGGACGACGTCGGTGACCGGCTGGAGCACGACGCGGACCATGCCGCGGAGGATCGGCTGGTGGTGCACGACGCGCGCGAGCGGCGGGCTGTACGAGTAGTAGAAGCGCACGAGGTCGCGGCCGATCGGCGAGATCTTCAAGTACGCGTCGCGGAACCACCGGAGGGACTGGACCTGGGCCGACCAGCTGGCGCCGTAGGCGGCGGTGGCGAGGAAGCAGAAGCCCTCGACGGTCTGGAACTTCTGCGCGGGGGTCGTGATGCCGGAGGTGATGAGCGGGCTCTGGTTGCCGCACTTGTCCTCGTACATGACGCCGACCTGGTAGGTGTAGTTGCCGAACAGCTCGTCGACGCCGAAGCTGGCGTCCTCGCCGAGGCGGACGTCGTCGAGCGGGACCGGGTGCTCGATGGCGGAGCCGACGTTGTCGGCGGTGAGCGCCGTGTCGCCGGCGAGGCTGAACACGCGGACCTTGTAGAGCTCGAAGTCGGGGTCGGACTGGGCGGGGATGGTGTAGTGGACCGCGACCTCGTCGAAGTCGACCGACTCGAGGCGCATGGCGGCGATGGGCGGCAGCTCGGCGGGCCTGCACTTGCCCCAGCCGCCGCCGCCGCCGTCGTCGCCGCTGTCGTTGCCGCCGTCGCCGCCGTCGTCGCCGATGGTGGAGACGCCGGAGGGGCTGCTCGAGTTGGTGGGGTCGCTGTCGCCGCCGGTGGTGTCGGCGCCGGAGTCGCTGCTGTCGCCGCCGGTGGGGTCGACGGGGTCGCCGCCGTAGCTGTACACGCCGAAGCGGAAGGTCTCGCCGTTGAGGGTGTACTTCAGCAGGCGGTCCGCGCCGCTGCCGCCGCTGGTGGAGATCTTGGCGTCGGGCGGGTGGATCGTGCCGGAGGCGCCGTCCCAGTCGCCGTAGCCGGCCCACTCGGAGGTGCCGAGGAAGCCCTCGTCGCGCGGGTCGAACGGCACCTTGTAGATCACGCTGGGCTGGCCGAGGTACTCGATGCCGTAGTTGGGCAGGCGCTGGTCGACGAAGTGGTCGTTCTGGCGGTCGAACTGGAAGTCGGCGTTCTCGTCGCGCTCGAGCGAGACCTCGATGAAGGCGGTGAGCGGGCCGTTGGCGGCGACCTCGGGCGGGATCATGGCCGTCACGTACTCGGGCGTGTTGCCGACCGGGGTGGCGGCGGTCACGGCGTCGAGGTCGTTGAGGTCGGCGAACTTGCCGACGTCCATCGAGTCGGTGCCGAACTCGGCCATGAGGATGTCGTTGCGCGGCGGGTACGGGCTGGTGTTGTTGCCGTCGAAGTGGCCCTTGTCGGTCTGGAACACGTTGGGCGACGGGCAGGTCATGGTGTCGACCGAGATGACGTCGTGCTCGCCCTGTGTGAGCGGGCGACAGAAGTAGTTCTCGGCCGAGCTGGTGTTCTCGTGCCAGCCGAGCGACTGGTCGTCGCCGGGGTCGTCGTCGAAGAACACGAGCTTCGGGTACTGCTTGCCGCGGCGGTTGGCCCAGATCGGCAGGACCGACTTGCGCGGGCCGTAGGGCGCGCGCCACGAGCCGACGAAGTTCCAGATGCCAGGGCGGTTGCCGATGCCGAGCTTGCCGGTGGCCTGGGTGACGAGCACGTCCTGGACGTGGTGGCCGTCCTTGTCCTCGAGCCAGATGGCGATCTGGACGTTGGGCACCGGCTTGAAGTGGACCTCGATCAGGAGGTCGTCGGCGGCGGCGGCGACCTGCGGGGCGACCAGGAGGCCGCCGGCGAGGGCCAGCGAGCAGCCGCGGCGGACGAGCGCGCCACGGGTGATCGGAGCCGCAGGACGGACAGGATTAACGGCAAGATCCAACGACACGGCGCCCCAGTATACACCGGGTCGCGGGGCGTGCAGGCGGGCGCGAAACCGAGTTCACGGGATCCTCGTCGGCGATCGGCGTGATGTATGCCGATGGTTCGAACCACCCCGAAGCGGGCCCGGGCGCCGTAGGATCGCGGTCCGGCGATGGCCCCGATCCGACCTCGTGCACGCGGCGTACTGCTTGGCTCCGTGATCGGGCTGGCGGCGCTCGCGGGCGCGTGCGGGCCGAAGATCGGCGCGTCGCGGCGGGCCCCGGAGGGCCGCGCGGGCGAGCTCCCGGGGGGGCCGCCGCCGCCGACGCGGGGGCTCGACATGCCGAGCCTCGCGGTCGAGTGGACGCCGCCGATGCTGGCGGCCGGCGACGTGAGCGGGCTGGCGGCGGCGCTGGCCCGGCATCCGCAAGTGACAGTGGCCCTGGGTCCGCGGCTGGCGGGGGAGACGTGGGAGCTGCGGGCGGCGGCGCTGGTCGCGGCGCTGTCGCCGGGCACGCGGGTGGTCGAGCGCACGCACGCGGAGCTGGCGGCGCTGGCCGGGCCGGAGGCCGAGCTGCGCGCGCCGAGGCGGACCACGCCGGCGGCGAGCGGGCGGCCGCGCTACGCGGCGGCGCTGCAGGTGAAGGTGGGCGGACCGACGCTGGCGCTCGACGACGTCGCGGTCGACCTGCCGCGCTGGCAGGCGCTGGCGTCGAGCAGCGTGGGCTCGTGCGACGCGGCCATGCGGGCGCTGGCGGACGGGCAGGAGCTCGGGCTGGCCCGGCTGGCGCCGTTCCTCGACCACGCGGACGGGCTGCTGGCGCGGCTGTACCGCGAGGAGCTGCGGGCGTTCTTGCCGGCGCTGGCGAACGGGCTGGCGGCGCCGCGGAGCGGGCCGGCGGAGGCGTGTCGGCGGGCGTACGCGGCCGACGTGGCGAGCCTCGGGCGGTGCGCGGCGGACGCCGATGGCGAGTGCGCGGGCACGCCGCGGGTGGTGCTCGCGGGCGGGGTGAAGATCGCGGCGGCGGCTCCGGGGTTCGCGGCGGCGAGCGGGTGCGCGGCGCAGGTCGGGCGCGACGTGCCGGCGGAGCTGCGGCGGCTGGCGCAGGCGGCGGCCGAGTCGGCGAGCGCGCGGCTCGACCGCGGGTGGCTGACGCTGGCCGATCGCCTCGGCACGTTGACCGAGGTGCACGCGGCGCTCGACGACGTGTGCACGCCGCGGCGGCGGCGCTTCGCCGCGGCGGACCTGGCCGAGGCGCGCGCGCGGCTGGTGGCGATCGGCGCGGCGCTGGCGAGCGAGGACCTCGGCGCGCAGGGCGGGCGGTGGTCCGCAGGCGGCGAGGCGATCACGGTGCCGGGCATGGGCGCGATGCAGACGCTGCTGCGCTTCGACGGCGGGCCGGGGGCGGTCAACGCGGGCATCGTCGCCGACGCGCGGGCGCTGCGGGAGTTCGTGCTGGCGCGCGCGCTGTGCAAGGCCGGGCACGCGGCCAACCCGCTGGCGGCGCTGGTCGCCGACCCGCAGGGCGGGCCCGCGTTCCTCGGCTACTTCTACGAGGAGGAGCTGTTCTGCGGGCCGCTGCCGCCGCTCGCCGGGTGAGCGCAGGCGGCGGCGCGGGCCCGCAGGAGGGCGCGCTCGCGGGTGTTGCGGGTGAGGTCGGCGGCGCGTTCGAACTCGCGGCGGGCCTCGTCGTCGCGGCCGAGGCGGGCGAGCAGGTCGCCGCGCACGCTCGGCAGCAGGTGGTAGTGGCGCAGGGCGGGCTCGCCGCGCAGGTCGTCGACGGCGGCGAGGCCGGCGCCTGGCCCGAAGGCCATGCCGACGGCGACCGCGTGGTTGAGCGCGACGATCGGTGAGGGGGCGACGCGGGCCAGGCGCTCGTAGAGGTGCACGATGCGCGGCCAGTCGGTGTCGGCGGCGGTGGGGGCCCCGGCGTGGCAGGCGGCGAGCGCGGCCTGGAGGGCGTAGGGGCCGTCCTCGCCGCCGAGCTCGCGGGCGCGGGCGAGGGCCGCGAGGCCGCGGCCGATCAGCACGCGGTCCCACAGGCCGCGGTTCTGCTCGAGCAGCAGCACGGGGGCGCCGCGGGCGTCGACGCGGGCGCGGGCGCGGGAGGCCTGCAGCTCCATGAGGGCGAGCAGGCCGTGGACCTCGGGCTCGTCCGGCACGAGGCCGACGAGCACGCGGGCCAGGCGGATGGCGTCGTCGCACAGCGCGGGGCGCAGCCAGTCGTCGCCGGAGGTGGCGGTGTAGCCCTCGTTGAACACGAGGTAGAGCACCTCTAGCACGGAGGTCAGGCGGGCGCCGCGCTCGGCGCCGCGGGGCACCTCGAAGGGCACGGCGGCGTCGGCGAGCGTGCGCTTGGCGCGGACGATGCGCTGGGCCACGGTCGGCTCGGGCACGAGGAAGGCGCGGGCGATCTCCTCGGTGGTGAGGCCGCCGAGCAGGCGCAGGGTGAGGGCGACGCGGGCGTCGGGCGTGAGCACCGGGTGGCAGGCGGTGAACACCAGGCGCAGCAGGTCGTCGCTGACGTCGTCGTCGAGCGCGTCGTCGAGGTCGGGGGTCGCGGGGGCGAGCTCGGCGAGCTGGCCGAGCTCGTCGTGCTTGCGGGCGATCAGCTTGCTGCGGCGCAGGCGGTCGATCGCGCGGTGCTTGGCGGTGGCCATCAGCCAGGCGCCGGGGCGCTCGGGGATGCCGTCGTGCGGCCACCTCTCGAGGGCGACGACGAGGGCGTCCCCGGCGAGCTCCTCGGCGACGCCGACGTCGCGGACGATGCGGGTGAGGCCGGCGATCAGGCGCGGCTGCTCGATCTTCCACACGGCGGTGATCGTGCGGTGCGCGGCGGTCGCGGTCACGGCCGCGGATCATACGCCGCGATCCGCGGCGGGTGGTAGCGCCGGATCAGGCCTGGGCGCGGCGGGCGCCCTCGGGGCTGCAGCCGGCGGAGGCCTCGCGCAGCTCGTCGGGGAACTCGCAGTTCTCGAAGATCTGGCGCACCTCGACCTCGGCCGGGCAGCGCATGGCCCAGGCGAGCATCTCGTCGCGCGACTTGACCTGCAGGATCCAGTAGCCGGCGACGATCTCCTTGGCCTCGCTGAACGGGCCGTCGACGATCGTCGGCTTGCCGTCGACGAACTTCTTCTTAAAACCCCGCGAGGTCGGGTGCAGGCCGTCGGCGGCCAGCAGCACGCCGGACTTGACCAGCTCGTCGTTGTAGCGGGTCATGGTCTCGACCAGCTCCTTGCTCGGCATGACCCCGGCCTCGGACTCGTGGTTACCCTTGACGATCATCATGAAACGCATGTCGGTGGCTCCGTTCTGAGGACACGTCGAACGGGGGCGGGGCGGATCGACAGGCGCCGCGACGACTTTTTTTAATTTTTGAAGGTGGCGTGGGACCGGCATTCGGCGACTCTCCGGGGGAGATTGGCGGCTCCGGGCCGGGCGCTGTGGACCGGGCCGGTGGGCCGGGTCGCGGCGCGTGACGACGCGAACGCGGATGCGGGGGGGCGGCGGCTCCTGCGTACACGCGGCGGCGGACGTCACGTCGCCTCGCCGCGGTCTCGCGTCGCGTTGACGCTGCCCGGCGCGACTGGCAGAGTCGGGAATGGAGGCGGGTTGGGATGCGGATCGGGCTGGGTTTGGCGTGGGGTTTGCTGTGCGCGGCGACGGTCGGCTGCGGCAGCGACGACGGGGCGGGCGAGGCGACGGCGCAGACGTCGACGATGACGACGTCGACGATGCCGACGAGCGTGACGGCGACGGAGGCGACGACGGCCGACGACACCACGGGGGACCCGCCGACCGGCGGCGGCAGCATCTCGGGCACGGACACGGGCAGCGAGACGACGGCGGTCGACCCGACGACCTCGGGGCCGACGAGCGACCCGTCGACGACGGGTGAGACGACCGAGGCGACGAGCGAGCCGCCGGCGGCCTGCGGCGACGGCGTGCTCGACCCGGGCGAGGGCTGCGACGCGGGCCCGGACAACGCCGACGACGGCGCGTGCACGAGCGCGTGCCAGCCGGCGAGCTGCGGCGACGGGCTGGTGCAGGCGGGGGTCGAGGGCTGCGACGAGGGCCCGGCCAACGCCGACGACGCGGCCTGCACGCTGCAGTGCGCGGCGGCGGTGTGCGGCGACGGGCTGGTGCAGGCGGGGGTCGAGGACTGCGACGACGCCAACGCCGACGACGGCGACACGTGCGTGGCGGGCTGCAAGGCGGCGGCGTGCGGCGACGGGTTCGTGGGCCCGGGCGAGACCTGCGACGACGGCAACGCGGTCGACGACGACGCGTGCACCAACGGGTGCGCGCCGGCCAGCTGCGGCGACGGCATCCTGCAGGCGCCGGAGGCGTGCGACGACAACAACATGATCGACACCGACGCGTGCCTGTCGAGCTGCGCCGAGGCGACGTGCGGCGACGGCTTCGTGCAGGCGGGCGTCGAGGCCTGCGACGACGGCAACGCCGACGAGACCGACACCTGCACGGCGGCCTGCGAGGCGCCGACCTGCAGCGACGGCGCGAAGAACGGCGGCGAGAGCGACGTCGACTGCGGCGGCCCGGACTGCGACAAGTGCACGCTCGGCGACGCGTGCGACGACTCGGGCGACTGCGCCAACGCGATCTGCAGCGGGGGCGTGTGCGCCTACCCGAAGAGCTGCAACGACATCAAGCAGGCCGCGCCGGCCACGCCCGACGGCGACTACGTGGTCGACCCCGACGGCGGCGGCCCGATCGGCCCGCTGCAGGTCCACTGCGAGATGGACGCCGACGCCTGCGGGTACACGTGGATCCGCTTCGACGACCCCAACCTCGTCGGCAACCAGACCGCCTACGCGAGCAAGTGCGCGGCCGTCGGCATGGAGGTGATCGTGACCCGCACCAAGCCGCACGCGCAGGCGTTCTTCGACTGGAACGGCGGGCACGCGGCCAACCTCGTCAACGTGTTCCCCAAGTACAACGGCGCCCAGGGCATCGGCGAGTGGCAGGGCGTGTGCAAGGGCGCGCCCTGCAGCTTCTGGATGACCGACAACGGCAACGGCGACGTCGGCTGCGTCAACTTCGAGCCGAACGGCGACAACAACACGCTGTACCGCATCTACCGCCGCCAGGACGGCTGCGGCCTGCAGGGCAACTGGAACGACGCCAACAACCTGGTCAACCTGCAGGGCTACGTGTTCTGCTCGCCGAACGACTGCTGAGGTCGGCGCGCGAGCGCGGCGCGGCAGGCGGCGAGCGCCTCGGCGGGGCCCTCGTGGACCGTGAAGCGCTCGCGCGGGACCGCGTGGCCGACGACGAGCGTCGCGGTGAAGGTCTTGACCGGGTCGCCGCCGGCGAGCACGCCGACGTGGCGGACGGCGGGGTCGGAGAACATGCGCAGCAGCTCCTGGCGGACCTCGGGGCCGGGCATGTTGGCCTCGCCGAGGTCGACGACGAGGGCGTAGGCGTCGAGCCCGGCGGTCAGCCGCGAGAGCTCGGCGCGCATGACCGCGACGGTGAACGCGCTCGGGACCGGGACCTCGTGGTAGCGGACCACGCCGGGCTCGAGCAGGTGGATCCTCGCCCGGATCGCGGCCACGTCGCCGACCGTGTGCGCGGCCGCCGGGTCGAGCGCGCGCAGCAGCTCGGGGAGGCCGGGGAAGCGGCGCCCGGGCTCGGCCGCCAGCCCGCGCAGCAGCGCGTCGCGCAGCCAGGTCGGCACGGGGCTGTCCTCCGGGACAGGTGTGACCGCGCCGGCCGCGATCGCGGCCAGGCGCTCGCCGAGGCTGGTGACCGGGAACGGCTGGCGGGCGTACAGCGCCTCGAACAGGGCCACGCAGAACGCGAACTGATCGGCGGACGGGCCGGCCGGGGCGGCCCCGGCGAACAGCTCGGGCGCCATGTAGGCCGGGGTGCCGGTCACGCGCCCGGCCTCGCCGAGGGCGCTCCGCAGCTCGTCGTGCGCGCCGGCGAGGCCGAAGTCGGCGACGCGCACGCTGCCGTCGCGCCCGCGCAGCACGTTGCTCGGCTTGAAGTCGCGGTGGACCAGGCCGATGCCGTGGGCCGCCGCCAGGCCGCGCCCGGCGGCCAGGAACACCTCGAGGATCGCCGGCCAGGTGCGCGGCTCGGCGGCCAGCCACTGCTGCAGCGACTCGCCGTCGATCAGCTCCATGACCACGAACAGGCCCGACTGCTCGTGGCCGGGCAGGTTGTAGGTGCCGATGTCGTGCACGGTGACGACGTGCGGGTGAGACAGGCGGGCCATGGCCCGGGCCTCGCGCAGCAGGGCGTCGGCGTCGCGGGCGGCGCGCTCGCGGTGGAGCAGCTTGACGGCGACGGTGCGCTCGAGCCGGGGGTCGTGGGCGGCGTAGATCGTGCCGAAGCCGCCGGCGCCGATCGGGCGCAGCAGGTGGTAGTGGCCGAGCTGCACCGACGCCGGGGCGCCGAACAGGCGCCGCTCGATCTCCGCCAGCAGCACCGCGGCGCCGAGCGTGTCGGTCGCGCCGAGCCCGACGAGCGCGTGGGACAGCGTCGCGGCCAGCGGGTCGAGGAGGGGCGCCACCGCGGCCAGGGTAACAAAGCCGGTCGCGGAGGGTCACGTGGTACACTCGCGCCGGTGGACGACGACGCCGAGCTGCTGGCCCGCTGGCGCGACGGCGACGCCGGAGCCGGCGGCGCGCTGGTCCGCCGGCACATCGCGGCGCTGTCGCGGTTCTTCGCCGGCAAGTGCCCGGACGTCGCCGACATCACGCAGCAGACGCTGACGGCCTGCGTGCAGGCCCGCGACCGCGTGCCCGCGGGCCTGGCGTTCCGCGCCTACCTCCTCGGGGTCGCCCGCAACACGCTGCTCCACGACCTGCGCCGCCGCGGGCGCAAGCCCGAGCCGGCCGCGCTCGACGACGCGGTGCTGGCCGCCGACAGCGCGCTGGGGCCGAGCCGGGCGCTGGCGGCCCGCGACGAGCGGCGCCTGCTGCTCCGCGCGCTGCGCCGGCTGCCGTTCGAGCTGCAGTGGACGATCGAGCTGCACTACTGGGAGGACCTGCGGCAAGACGACGTCGCGGCCGTGCTCGGGGTGCCGCCGGGCACGATCAAGAGCCGGCTGTCGCGGGCCAAGCGGCTGCTGCGCGAGCACATCGCGGCGCTCGCGGACGACCCGGCGCTGCGCGCCTCGACCGTCGACGGGCTCGACCGCTGGGCCCGCGAGCTCGCCGGGCACGCGGGCCGCGACGACGGCTAGACCCGGGCGAACACGGCGACGTCCATCGGCACCATGGCCGCGTGGCCGCCGGGCAGCGTCAGGGTCGTGCGCACGGCGCTCTTGTCCTGCGCGAGCGCGGCGAGCCCGTGGGCGGCGAACGCCCGCGCGAGGTCGCCGAGCTGCAGCGCCGCCGGGCGGATGCCGTGCCGCAGCACGCGCGAGAGCCCGGGCGGCGGCCCGCCGTACTCGGCGAACAGGTACTCGAAGTAGGCCTCGGCCGCGGGCGAGAGCTCGGCGACCAGGGCCCGCCCGCGCGCGCCGAGCAGGGTCGCGAGCCCGGCGGTGGCCCGGGTCCGCTCGTCGGGCGCGAGCTGGTGGAGCACGGTGCGCATGTACACGTTGGCGTCGCCGAGCCGGGCGTGGAGCCGCGCGCACGCGTCGGCGTCGAGGACGTCGAGGGTCTCGTACTCGAGGTTGTCGGCCGGGTTGACGGCGCGGGCGATCGCCAGGCCCGCGGGCGAGACGTCGACGCCGACGACGCGGGCGAAGCGGGCCGCGAGCTCGCGGGTCTGGGTGCCGTGGCCGCAGCCGACGTCGATCACGGGCAGCGCCGCGTCGAGGTGGGCGCCCAGCCGCCGCAGGTCGTCGCGCACCGCCTGCTCGGGCGGGCTGTCCCAGAACACCTGGTCGAGCGCGTCCGCGCTGTCCTGCCAGTAGTCGTCCCAGATCTTGGTGTAGTCCATCGTCGTGCTCCTCGGAGCCGGTAATTCCCGGCGCGGGAGAAAGGTTCACCGCGAACTTCGCCGTGAACCTTTCTGGCGCGCCGGGAATTGCCGACGAACGAGAGGAACCACGACATGCTCCCGATCGAAGCCAAAGCGTACGGCCCCGACAGCAGCCCCCAGGAGATCGCGGCGATCGAGTCCCGCCTCTACGTGCTCCGCCCCGGGGTGGTCATGTACCGCGAGGTGCCCGTGCCGAGCCCGTTCCAGATCGGCGTGTTCGCCGACAAGCTCGGGCGCATCACCGCCGGCCTCGACAGCTACACGATGATCCTCGACCTCACGTCCGCGCGCCCGCCCGGCAAGCAGTGCCGCGAGGCCCTGCGCCGGCTGTTCGCGCCCGAGGACCGGCTGCGCCGCGTCGCGGTGTTCACCGGCGGCAACTTCATCCTCAACGGGGTCGCCAAGCTGCTGCTGAAGAACAGCGGGGTCCGCAACCTGTCGATGTGCAAGGACGAGCACGAGGCCCTCGCGCTGTGCGCGGAGGCGTGAGGGCTCAGTCGAACAGGTGCGCGAAGCCGTCGCCGAGCCGGGTGCGCACGAGGGCGGTGAACGGGGCGCGGCGGGAGAAGCCGTGGCGCAGCGTCAGGCGCGCAGGCCGAGGGTGGCGACGAGGAGGCGGTGGAGCGGGCGGCCGGGGGCGTAGAGCGCGAGCCACTGGGCGGCGAGGGCGAGGGGGAGGCCGAGCACGTAGCCGAGGGGCCAGGCGAGCGGGACGCCGAAACTATTAAAGGTGTCGTGGAGGTGGTGGACGGTGAGGGCGCAGGCGGCGGCGGCGGTGAGGGCACAGCCGAAGATCATCGCGAGGTGGACGCCGGCCCAGCCGAGCACGCTGCGGGCGGGGCCGCCGGTGCGCGAGGCCTCGGCGCGCTGCCACAGGCCGAAGGTGCCGAGCAGGAACGGCAGCAGGTAGGCGCCGTCGAGGTAGAGCGTCATGGCGACGCTGCTGTGCAGGAAGTGCAGGCCGGCGCCGGGTTGCAGGCCGGCGCCGGGGGTCCAGGCCAGGCCGCCGAACATGTCGCGGTCGTAGAGGAAGCGATCGTAGCCGCGGCCGTCCCAGCCGTAGAGCAGGATGAAGAACATGCCGAAGTAGCCGAGCATCCAGTTGAGGTGGGCGGCGTAGGTGCGCCCGGCGGCGAGCAGGCGCGCGGCGACCCAGAAGCCGACGATGCCCTGGGTGACGTTGGTGAGGCCGAAGCCGAGGACCAGCCAGTGGGGGATCTCGGCGAACGAGTCGGCGACCTGCATGGTCTCCCAGCTCGGGTGGCGCAGCAGGAGCAGCAGGCCGGTCGGCGCCCACACGAGCGCGAGCAGCAGCAGCGTGCGCGTGAAGTAGGGGGTGGACAGCGGCTCGCTCGCGCGGGCGAGCGGGGCGCCGGCGGCGACAGCACAGCCGGCGCCGATGCCGTAGGCCCAGAACACGTCGACTTCAACCATGGGGCTCCTCGCGGGTGGGTGACGATGAGGGTGAGGGCGGACGCCGGCAGTGATAACACTCCGGCGGGCCGCTGTGGCATGGTGGGCGGCATGCGGCGGCTGGCGAACGTGGTCGGCTTCGACGACGCACCGTTCGTGCGGACGCACCGCGGCGACATCCCGCTGGTCGGGGTGGTGTGCACGCAGGCGCGGATGGACGGCGTGATCGTCGGCAAGATCCGGCGCGACGGCGCCGACGCGACCCGGCGCATGGCGGCGCTGCTGCAGGGGTCGCCGTTCGTGGAGCACGTGCAGGCGGTGCTGCTGCAGGGGATCGCCGTCGGCGGGTTCAACGTGGTCGACATCCACGGGCTGCACGCGGCGCTCGGCGTGCCGGTGCTGGTGGTCGCCCGCAAGGCGCCGCGCATGGCGGCGATCGAGGCGGCGCTGCGCGAGCGGGTGCGCGGCGGGCCGCGGAAGTGGGGGCTCATCCGCAAGGCCGGGCCGATGGAGGCGTGCGAGGGGCTGTTCGTGCAGCGCGCGGGGCTCGACATCAAAGAGGCGGCGGCGCTGCTGCGGACCACGCGGAGCCACGGCAACCTGCCGGAGGCGCTGCGGCTGGCCCACCTGATCGCCGGGGGGATCGGCGACGGAGCGAGCCGCGGGCGGGCGTGACGGAGGTTTGTGCGCTCGGATCGTGGTAAGGCTCGCCGCATGCGCGGGGCGGCGATCTCGAGTGTCTTGCTGGTGATGTTCGCGGGCTGCGCGGCGCAGGCGGCCCTGCCGGCGACCGAGCGGGTGCAGCCGGCGAGCCCGGCCGCGGTGCGGCTGGTGGTGCTCGGCGACACGGGGGTGGTCGACGCGGAGGTGAAGACGTGCGAGCCGGCCGCGACGGCGGACGAGCAGCCGGAGATCACGATCGGCTGCCGCGCCGCGCTGCGCGCGGCGATCAAGGCGGAGCGGGCCGACGCGGTGCTCGACCTCGGCGACCTGGTCTACGAGCTCGGGCCGGTGTGCCCCGACGGCAGGCTCACCGACGCGGCCAGGCGCACGCTCGACGAGCACGTCGGCGGGCTGCAGGCGGGCGTCGACAGCAAGCTGGTGCTGGCGCTCGGCAACCACGACGTGCACCACCGCCGCGGCTATCCGGCGGCGGAGACCTGCTACCTCGAGTACGCCAGGCTGCACCCCGGGAAGATCGTGTTCCCCGAGCGCAACTTCGTGATGGACCTCGGGGTGGCGAAGGTCGTGGTGCTCGACACCAACCGGGCGCTCGCTGGCGGGCTGGCGGGCCAGCTGAGGGCGGAGATGCGGGGCGACGGCTGGCTGCTGATGGCGGCGCACCACGTGTGGCGCACGTACGGCGACAAGCACGGGCAGCGCCACGGCGAGAAGGTGGCGCGCAGGCTCGGGCGCGACCCGGACTTGTGGCTCAACGGGCACGCCCACTTCCTGCAGTTCGGGGTGTACGCGGGGGCCGTCGACGCGTCGCGCAAGGTGGCGGCGCTGACGTCGGGGGCGGCGGGCAAGCTGCGGCCGCAGGACGAGTGCGCCGACCCGCGGAGCGGCGCGGCCGGGCTGCCGGCGTGCGCGGCGGAGGGCGAGCTGTACGGGCAGAGCCGCTACGGCTACGCGCTGGTCGAGCTCGACGCGGACCGGCTGCGCGTCACTTTTAAAGATGTGAACGGGGCGGTGTTGTTCGCGTGGGAGCGCCGGCGCGGCGCGGCGGACGGAGCGGTGGTGCCGCTGGACCGGCTCGCGGCGACGCCGGCGCCGTAGGCGGGCGCGGGCGCGGAGGTCGAGCTGGTGCTCTCCGTGGGTGGCCTTGTGGTCCGTACCACGGCTCTTATTGCGGGACTGTGAGCAGCTCGTCGCGGGCGCGCAGCAGCAGCTCCTCGAGCGTACGGCGGGTTTCCGTGAGTGTGCGGTGGTCCGGACCAGGACTTCGTCGGTCGCCCTCGGTCGGATAACGGAAGGCGGTCGCGTAGGAGGTCAGCCAGTAGAGCGGGGCGAGAAGCGGTCGCCAGGGGTCGTTTTCGGGGAGCGGGCGGGGCTCGCTCCTGGCGGAGTCGGGGCCCTCGATCAGGATGGCGAGCGCGTGCTCTTTGGTCGGTAGCAGGCCTCGACCCAGGCGAACGGCCTTCACGAGCTTCTCGGCGGCCTGCTGCAGGTGATACACCGCCATCCGGTTCTTGATGGCGAACAGGGCGTCGAACGCCTCGGGGTCGGTTCGTACGTCCGCGAGATAGGCGTCGATCACGACCGGGTTGGGGCGCGGTTCAGCGGCCATGGACCATGTACCCTTCGGACGTGACGATCTGCGGCAAGGAGCCGAGGGCGTGGCGATTCGCTTCGAAGTCACGACGGCGCATCACGGTGATGTCGACGCGCTTACGGGCCAGGTCTTGGAGGCGATGAAACACCTCGTGTCGGTCGGGTGGCGGAGATTCGGCGTCCGGGAGGACGACGAGGAGGTCCCAGTCGCTGTCGTCTCGCGCGGTGCCGCGGGCGCGGCTCCCGAACAGCCAGATCTCCTGCGGGTGAAGCTCCTCGACGATGCGCCGGAGGATGTCCGGCGGGCACAGGCCGCCGCGGGGGAGCAAGCGGAACAGCCGGGAGCCGGCGTGCGCCGCGGCGTCGCGCGTCCTGCGGCGGGCTCGCCACTCCTCGGCCGTGAACCCGGGGATCGTCACGTCGGACGGGAGCATCACGCCGCGTGCGCGCAATGAGCTCGCGCTGGACTGCATCTCGACGAGCGCCTGGTGGCACCACTCGGAGATGTTCGCCGGGATCGGCTGATCCTCGAGCACGAGGTCGACGGCGCCGATGGTGAGGAGCATGCCGCGGAGGAAGGTGCCGGCCTCGCCGGACAAGTTCCGACGCATCTCGTGTTCGTTGACCTGGTTCACGTCGGCCGCGTCGTGGTCGTGAACGAGCTCGTCGGGCAGGCCGAAGGTGGTGGCCGTGAGGACGACGCGCAGCCATTCGTAGGCCGCGCGCAGGGCATCGGAGGCGTCGATGTCGACCGGCTCGAGCCGGCGGGCGATGTGCTCGTGGCGGACGCGCTCGCGCTCGTGATCGTGATAGACGTTGTGGAACGATTGATCGATGAGGGCCTGAGACACGCCGCCGAGGTTGGCGAGGAACCGCAAGAGCAGCTGGACCGCGGGAATGGCGGTCTGCTCGAGGACCTCACGGAAGCGGCCCCTGGGGGCGGTACGGAGCGGATCGATGAAGGCGACGCGCAACGCCGGCGGGAACCACGCGATGGCCGTGCGAGCGCTCGCGGGCAGGTGCTCGGCGAGGTCCTCGACGGAGGCGGGCGTCGGGTCGAACGCCAGTTGTAGGGAGGCGACGATGGGCAAGCCTACCGACGGGGGGCGGCGGCGACAAGAGCCTGTGAGCCGCGCCTGACGGCCTGGCGCTGCATGCAGTAGAGGAGGACGAGGCGCGTGGCGCGGGGTGAGAACGACGTGCGGAGCGTGACGGTCGCGCGTGAGACGGGTGCGACGAGCGCGTGCGGTTAAAACGGCGGCGGCGACGGGCCCGCGGTGGGCGCGTCGCCGTCGGGCGCGGGGGCGCGGCTCAGCTCCACTGCACGCGGGTGCGCGGCTCAGCTCCACTGCACGCGGGTGCGCAGGCCGGCGACGCTGCCGTCGGGGGCGAGGCCGGCGATGTACACGGCGTGCATGGGGCCGCCGGCGGGGTCGTCGCCGATGATGTAGACGCGGAGGTCGGCGAGGGTCGACTGCATGGCCTGGGCGAGGGCGACGGCCTGGGCGGTCTGGCCGGGGGTGTGGTGGTCGATGAGGCGGTGGAAGAACTCGCCGGCGGGCTCGCTGCGGGAGATGCGGGTCTTCGGGTCGTCCTGGTCGAGCTTCAGGGCCTCGCGGAAGGCGTGGGGGGTCAGCGAGTCGAGCTGGGCGGGCACGTGGAAGCTGAGGAAGCGCTCGTTGGTCAGCTCGGTGCCGTAGTCGTCGAACACCAGGCTGAAGGCGAGGGCCTCGTAGTGGTTGGACAGGTCCTCGCCGCTGCGCTGGCGCTGGCGGGCGACCTTGACGGCGAGGCGGGCGAGCGGCGGGAGCGTGGCGATCTCGCCGGCGGACAGGCCGTTGTGGTCCTTGTCGGCGGCGGCGACCATGGCGGCGGCGCTGCCGAGGGCCCTGTCGATGTCGGTCCGGGTCACGCGCTCGCTGGGGTTTTGGTCCTGGCGGACGATGAAGCGGTAGAAGAAGTCGACGAGGTCACGCTCGGCGCCGGTGAGCTCGCCGATCTTGCGGCGGATCTCGGCGCGGCTGGTGATGCCGTCGCGGCCGCCGGCCTCGGTGATCTGGGCGGCCGCCCACTCGAATGCTGCCTGGACTTCGGACTTGGCGATGCGTGACATGGGCGGGCAGTATCGCCGCCGGTCCCGCGGGGGCCAAGGAGAAAGTGCCGTGCTACTCGCAGACGGCGCCGACGAAGGCGCCGTTGAAGCCGCCCGGGGTGCAGGTGAAGCCGTTCGGGCAGTCGCCGTCGGCCTCGCACTCGCCGCACACCGGGACGAGGAACACGCCCATGACGCTGACGTCGCCGCAGTGGCCGGACGAGCAGGCGGCGTCGCCGTCCTGCGCGTCGAGCGGGCAGGGCGCGTCGTTCGGCAGCGAGCCGGGGGCGACGCACTCGGTCTGGCCGAAGCTGCCGTCGCCGGGGATGACGGGGCTGCACAGCTGACCGCCGCCGCAGTCGCCGGCGTCGACGCACTCGCCGCAGGTGTTCGGGGTCAGGCCGCCGCCGTCGATCGGCGGGGTGCAGAACAGGGCGGGCATGCAGGCGGCCTCGCTCATACAGAAGTTGCCGAGCTCGCCCGGGGCGCAGGCGGCGTAGCCGAGGTCGGGGTCGGGTGAGCAGGAGATGCCGGCGCCGGCGTCGACGCAGTCCTGGTCCTCGGCGCACTCGGAGCAGAAGGCGCCGACCAGGTTGGCGATGAAGCAGTGCCCCGACTGGCACTCGTCGTCGCTGCCGCACTGCGAGCCGTTGGCGGCGCCGCCGGGGTTGGTCGGGCTGGTGGCGGTGGTGATGAAGCTGCTCGAGTCGTCGGAGTCGCTCGTCGGAGCGGTCGACGACGTCGACGGGTCGACGGGGCCGGTGGAGTCGCTCGACGTCGGCGGGGGCGTGGTCGAGGCTGTCGACGACGAGGTGTCGCCGGTGTCGGTCGCGTCGGGGCCGGCCGACGTCGGGGTCGCGTCGGGCTCGGACGGCGGCTTGGTCGACTCGGCGATGGTCGTCAGCTGGGTGGTGCTGACGCCCTTGTCGTCCCCGCAGGCGAGGGCGAACACGAGGGTGACGAGCGGTGACGCGCACAGGGCGGTCGCCGCGTGACGGCGGCGGGCGCGGTTCATCCGCAGGTGGTGCCGATGAAGCTGAAGGTGCCCATGTCGAGCGAGCCGGGCATGCAGGTCTCGCCCATCGGGCAGTCGGCGTCGGTCGAGCACTCGCCGCACACGGGCACCTGGAAGAACCCGAACAGGTCGACGTCCTCGCAGAAGCCGGACATGCAGGCCATGTCGCCCTCGTTGCCGGTCGGGCACAGCGCGTTGTTGGCGACCGACATGGGGTCGACGCACTGGTTGGAGCCGCCGAGCACGCCCTCGATCACCGGGGCGCACAGCTGGCCCATGTCGCAGTCGGACGAGTCGGCGCACTGGCCGCAGGTCGACGTCGGGGCGAGGCCGCCGGTGTCGACCACGGGGGCGCAGACCAGCGGCGGGACGCAGGCGGCGTCGCTCTCGCAGTTGTCGCCCTGCTCGCCGGGGGCGCAGGCGATGTTCATGGTGGCGATGTCGATCGAGCACGACATGCCGGTGCCGGCGTCGACGCAGTCCTGATCCTCGTTGCACTCGGCGCACACGCTGATCAGCATCGGGATGACGTAGCAGTTCATCGACTCGCAGTCGTCGTCGCTCGCGCACTCCGAGCCGTTGGGCAGCGGGCCCTCGTTGGTCGGGTCGTCGGTGGTGCTGTTGGTGGTGATGAAGCTGTTGGTGGTGGTCTCGGGCGCGGTGGTGCTGGTGTCGGCGCCGCCGGTGGTCGGGTCGGTGGTGCCGGTGCTCGCGTCGGTGCTGGTCGGCACGGTCACCGAGGTCTCGCCGTCGCCGGAGGACGAGGTGTCGGCGCCGCCGGAGCTCGAGCCGCCGGAGCCGTCGCCCGGGTCCTCCCCGCGACAGGCCGCGAGGGCGACGAACGAGACCAACACCAGGGCGCTGCGATCAAGCTTGAAGTTCATGGACCACTCTTCTCCGAGATCAGGGGTGACGGTGCCAAGGATTACCAGAAGCGCCGCTGCATCACGTGGGCGCGCTGGAGGAGGTGCCAGCCGTCGGCGTGGCATAAGGCGGTGACGGGACTCACGGGCGTGCAGCCGTGGAGCAGCACCGGCGTGGCGGCCGAGAAGCTGCCGCGGAGACGTCGCAGGGCCGCGTGCAGGTGCTCGTCGGCGGCGACGGCGAGGCGGTGCACGAGCACGGCCCGGCCCTCGCGCGAGACGTGGGCCGCGGCGTGGTCTCCGAGGCGCAGGGTCGCGGCGCGGGCGCTCGGGGTGCGCTCCCACGTGCCCGCGGACCAGGCCGCGTGGGTGGTGCCGGGCAGGGGCCACGGGCGCCTCGCGTGCGCGGCGGCCGTGAGATCGAGGTCGGCCGCCCCCGCGCCGGGCGCCCCCAGGGTCTGCAATTCGGCGAGCTCGTCGAAGCCGTGGCGGCGGTAGAAGCCGCGGTGGTCGGGGTCGGCGAGCAGGCGGACGGCGGAGATCCCCGCGGCGGCGAGGCGCCGGCAGTTGGCCTCGACGAGCGCGGGCCCGAGGCCCCGCCCGCGCCAGGCCGGCAGCAGGCCGAGGCCGGCGCCGTGGGCCACGCCGGTGCCGGCATCACCGGCGCCGACCAGCATGTAGCCGACCGGCTCGTCGCCTGTCCCGAGGACCAGGGCCGAGAGCCGCGGGTCGACGGCCTCGCGCGCGAGCTTGCGGGCGAACCACCCCGGCTCGCGCCGCGGTGTCCCGAGCAGGGCGGCCCGCGCGTCGGCCCGGCCCGGGCGGGCGAACGAGTCGGCCTGTCCTCCGGGCCAGGTCGCGGGGCCCGGCTGAGCGAACGAGTCGGCCTGTGCTCCGGGCCAGGTCGCGGGGCCCGGCTGAGCGAACGAGTCGGCCTGTGCTCCGGGCCAGGTCGCCTGACCCGGGTGGGCGAACGAGTCGGCCTGTGCTCCGGGCCAGGTCGCCTGGTCCGGGTGATCGAACGCTCCAGCCTGTGCTCCGGGCCAGGTCGGAACGACCTGTCCCGGGGGACAGGCGTTGTCCGCCCCGGCGAAGATGGCCTCGGCGAGCGGGGCGAGGGCCGCGAGGTCGAAGCCGGTCGCCGGGACGACGCGGGGCATGTCAGCGCAGGCCGCAGGCGCGGCGGCAGCGGGCCAGCGTCTCCTGGGCGAGCGCGCGGGCGGCCCGGGCGGAGCGGGCGAGGAACGCCTCGATCTCCTGGCGGCCCTCGGGGGTCAGGAGGCGCTCGCGGCGGGCTCTGGCGACGGCGAAGTGGGCGTCGATCTTGTCGGCGAGCAGCATCTTGGCGTGGCCGTAGCCGAACGGCTGGCCGTCGCGCGCGCCGGCGCGGTACCACGTCTCGAGCTGCGCCATCTCGGCGTCGTCGCACAGGAGGCGCAGCAGGCTGACCACGTTGCAGGTCTCGAACGGCAGCGGCTGGCCGAGCGGGGTCGAGTCGGTGACGACCTGGCCGACGGCCTTGCGCAATTTCTTGCCGGTCTCGAAGATCGGCAGGGTGTTGTCGTAGCTCTTGCTCATCTTGCGGCCGTCGAGGCCGGGGACCACCGCGACCTTCGGGTTCACGATCGGCTCGGGGCGCACGAGCACCGGGGCGCCGCCGGCATACGCCTCGTTGAAGTGGGTGACCATGTCCTGGGCCATCTCGATGTGCTGGACCTGGTCCTTGCCGACGGGCACGAGGGTCGCGTCGTAGGCGAGGATGTCGGCGGCCATCAAAACCGGGTAGAGGAACAGGCCGACGCTCGGGGTGATGCCGTGCGCCGTCTTGTCCTTGTAGGCGTGGGCGCGCTCGAGCAGGCCCATGCCGGTGACGGTCGTCAGCAGCCAGGTGAGCTCGGGGACCTCGGGGATCTCCGACTGGCGGAACAGCAGGGTGCGCGCGGGGTCGAGGCCGAGGGCGAGGTAGGTGAGGGCGACGTCGAAGACGTGGCCGCGCAGGGTCTCGGCGTCGTGGATGGTCGTCAGCGCGTGGTAGTCGGCGATGAAGTAGAGCGCCTGCCCGGGGTAGGTGTCCTGCAGGGCGATGTGCTGGCGGATCGCGCCGAAGTAGTTTCCGAGGTGGAGGGCGCCGTTGGGCTGGATACCCGAGAGCACCCGCGGGGTGGCGGCTGGAGCGGCGGCGGTCATGGGGTCTTTGCGGGCGGCGCGACGCTTGGGTTGGGGGGCGGGGCGTAGAGTGCCGGAGTCTTTAATAATTGCTCGGCCTCGGCCACGCTGGCGGCGCAGCGGAAGCCGAAGTGGTGAAACGGCTGGTTCTTGGGGAAGTGCGGGCGGCGGTAGAGCGCCGTCGCGTGCTTGGCGTCCCAGTACCAGGAGCCGCCGCGCACGATCTTCTCGGAGTGGCCCTTGCACGGCTCGGCGCCGGCGCACGGGCCCAGCGGGTCGACGCCCTCGCAGTCCTTGCCGCAGGCCTCGTAGCTGTCGCTCATCCAGTCGGCGACCCACTCCCACGAGTTGCCGGACATGTCGTGGAGGCCGTATTGATAGGGCGGGCGCGAGCCGATCTCGTAGGTGCGGCCCTTGTCGGCCTGGCTGCCCTTCTTGGGGGTGCCGCAGCTGCGGCCGGTCTTGTCTTTAATTACTGCGCGCTCGCAGGTGGCGGGCTCGTCGCCCCACGGGTGGGTCTTGCCGTCGGGGCCGCGGGCGGCCTTCTCCCACTGGGCCTCGGTCGGCAGGTGCTTGCCCTGGGCCTTGCAGAACTCGACGGCGTTGTACCAGCTGATCCCGCTGATCGGCTGGCGCGGGCGGTTGAAGTCGTTGTACAGCGGGCCGGCCTTGCCGCACTTGCCGTCCTTCTCGCAGGCCTTGTACTCGGAGTAGGTGACCTCCTGCAGGTCCATGTAGAAAGTCTGCAGCCACACGGTGGCCTGCGGGCGGCTGTGCTTGGGGCCGGTGTCCGAGCCGCGGATGAACGGGCCGCCGGGGATGCAGGCGACGCCGGCGGGCGGCGGGTCGAGGCAGGCGACGGCCCGGGTGCCGTCGGGCGCGACGGGCAGCTCGGGGCCGGGCGGCGGCGCGGGCTCGGGGGCGGGCGCAGGCGCGGGCGCGGCGGCCACGGGGGCGGGCTCGGGCGCGGGGGCGGGCGCCGGGGCGGGCGCCGGGGTGGTGGGGGCCGCGGTGGCTGCGGGCACGGGCTCGGGGCCGCGGGTGCACGCGGCGAGGCCGAGGCTCGCGCACAGGAGGGTGGTCGGACGCACGGCGCACCTATACCACGGGCCGGGCGAGCGATCGGCTTCACGCGCGGGCGCACGACGAGGTAACACGGGGGCCGTGATGGCGCCCGACGACCCGCCGCTGCACGCCTGGCTGCGCGAGCGGCTGGGCGAGGACCCCGCGTGGCGGCGCGTGACGACCGCGCGGACGGACGGCGGACACGCGGTCTGGCAGGTCACGGGGGCCGCGGGGGCGGGGGTCATCGTCAAGCGATCGGCGGGGGCGCGGGCGTTCGCGCAGGAGCACCACGCGTACGCGGCGTGGGCCCCACACCTGGCCGAAGAGACAGCAGCGTTGCTGGCGGCGTTCCCGGCCACGCGCACGCTGGTGTTGAGCGTGGCCGCGGGCGCGGCGCTGGGGGCGGCGAGCGAGGCGGCGGCGAGCGAGGCCCACTGGCGCGCGGGGCGGTTCCTGCGGCGGCTGCACGCGATCGCCGAGGCCGACGGCGATCCGCTGGCGCTGGCGGAGGCGGTGGCGCGGCGGTTCGCGGCCTGGCTCGGGCGGGTCGAGCGGCGCCTCGCCGCCGAGGAACTGCGGCGGCTGCGGGCGCTGGCGGCGGAGATCCCCGGGCGCTTCGCGAGCGCGACGCGGGCGCCGTGCCACCGCGACTTCGACGCCCACAACTGGCTGTGCCGCGGGCCGATCGCCGGCGGCGTGCGCACGCGGGTGACGGCGCTGGTCGTCGTCGACTTCGAACACGCGCGGCTCGACGACCCCGTCGCCGACTTCGCCAAGCTGACGGCGACGCTGCGCCCCGAGCACCGCGCGCGCGAGGAGGCGCTGCTCGCCGGCTACGGCCGCGAGCTCGACGCCGGCGAGCAGGGCCGCTTGCACGTGCACGTGGCCCTGCACGCGCTGGCGACGCTGGCCTGGGCCCACGAGCACCGCGACCCGACCTGGCTGGCGGCCGGCGAGCGCGCCCTCGCGGTCGCCCTCACGACGTGAGCGCGGCGGATCGTCGCGGATGGCCGTTCGTGGTCGACGGTGTTCGTGGTCGACGGTGGCTGTGCGTGGCCGACGGTGTTCGTGGTCGATGGTGGCTGTGCGTGGCCGACGGTGTTCGTGGTCGACGATGGCCGTTCGTGGTCGACGGTGTTCGTGGTCGACGGTGGCCGTTCGTGGTCGACGGTGTTCGTGGTCGACGGTGGCTGTGCGTGGCCCTGCGAATCGTCGAGCTCCGCGACCAAGTTACCCGCCGGCCGGGCCCCTGCCGCGTTCGCACGGTCTCCTGGTCGCGGAGCTCGGCGGTTCGCAGGGCACGGATCGAGCGACGGAGAGCGCTACCGGCGGAGATCGCCGAGCGCGACGCGGGTGTCGCCGCGCAGGTACCAGCGCAGGCCGAGCACCAGCACGAGCGCGGAGAACAGCCCGCAGGCGAGGCCCCAGGCCCAGTAGGGGCCGCCGAGGTGGCGGGCGATGACGGCGACGTCGGAGGGGGCGCCGGACGGCAGGGCGACCTCGGTGAACAGGTAGTCGCTGCGGGTGTAGACCGAGAGGGCGAGCTGGACGGCGAGGAACACCAGCGTGCCCTGGGCCCAGCCGGCGGACAGGAGCATGGCCGCGAGCAGGGCGAGGCCGCCGAGCGAGCCGAGGTAGATCTGCGTGAAGCCGGGGTCGGCGACGAGCGCCGCGGCGGCGACGAACGCGGCGCCGAACAGGGCGAGGCCGAGGCGGGCGCCGAGCGGGCGGTGGCCGAGCACGAACCACAGGGCGGCGACGATGGCCGGCCCGACGAGGCCGCCGGCGGCGACCAGCGCCCCCGCGAGGTCGCCGGCCTGCATGCTGAAGTAGGCGGTGCCCGAGCCGTCGGGGTGGATGACGAAGTGCGTGAAAGATCCGCCGGTGGCGAGGGCGGTGACGCCGTGACCCAGCTCGTGGGCGACCGTCGACAGCCACAGGAGCGGCAGCCACAGGGCGCTCAGGACGGGGATCCGCGGCAGCAGGACGGTGGCGACGATGCTCCACCCGAGGGCGGCGCGGGCCCGGCGGGTGACCTGGACCCGGCGGATGGCCCGTTCGGCGCTGCGAGATGCACGACTCATGACCGGCGAGGCTAGCACGCGGGTCGGGACGGCGCCGGCCCGCTCGTGCGATAAGGCTGCGATGCGCGCTTCAACTCGAACCATCACACCATCGAAGCCGGCGTAGGCGCTCGACTCGCGGGCGTAGGAGCGGCCGTCCAACACGAGGGGCGGCGCTCCGCCGACGCGCAGCTCGTCCAGGAACCGCAACCTCCGCGCGTCTATGGCCCGCAGGTCGGGCCGTGGCGCAAGACGCGAACGCCGAGCGTACCGGGTTCGCTCGAACCACGTACGAAGGATAGGTAATACTGCCCCGCTTCGAGTGCGAGATCCTGTTCCTCTTCGAGTTCGAAGCGGACGTAGCTCCCCCCTTGTTTACAGCCGACAGTGCATCGCCCCAGCTCTACGTAGGCCTGCGTCGCGGTGTCTCCGAAGGTGGAAAACCCGTAGACGCCATTGTCAGGGATAGCGAGCGTTCGCGTGATCCACACCTCGTCCTCACGCGGGCCCAAGGCGTCCGAGACCGTGCAGTCCACGTCTACAGAGATCTCGAGCTGACACTCGCTCCACGGCGGTGGAGCAGATGCGCACTCCGTGATCGGCCACCGGTAGCTCCGATTGTTGCATAACGGGTACGCGGCGTAGTCTGCGGCCAGTTGCTCGTACGGGAGGCCGGTCACGTCGGCCAAGATGTCCTCCAGTTGAGCGCCCGTCTGTCCCGGCCGGGTCTGCGTGAGCAGATCGAGCGTGGTCGTCTCGCCGTATGTGTCGAGAATGTACGCCATAAAATGGCCGGCCCGTACATATTGATCGTCCGGGAGTTTCTCTGCGGCGGACTGGAGCCCCTCGCCCAAGCTCGATCGAATCTCCTGCGGGCCGAGGTACCGATCGCGAAAGACCTCTGCGATCCCCTCGCCAAAGAACGGATGCGATGCGCCGATGGAGAGGTCGTTCACGGCATGGACGATCTCATGGAGATGGAGGGGTTCGCGGCTGAAGATCCGCCCAGACGTGTAACACCCCGATCCGTCCGGGCACGCGGCGTCCAGGAAACTGCGCTCGTCGAGGACGTAATAGATGAACTTGCGCGGCGGATCTGGCGGTCCGAACAGTACGTCCGCGAGCCCGGCAGCGAATTCTCCCTGGCGCCTCAAGGTTGCCGCGCACACGGGCTCCTCGACATCCGTGGCATAAAGATAATGTTCATCCCCCCAGACGACCGGGGGGAGATTTCCGGAAGCGTCGCCACAGCTGCCACCGCCCAGCAGGGCGAGTGCGAGGAGCGTGGCCGACGATGCGTTGTCCGGAGCTGAGTTCATGAAGCAGGCTCATATGCCGCACCGCTTGAGGAGAACAGATAGAACTCCGTGGGGGCGGAAGGATCGAACTGCTCTCCTACATTGAACATGCCGGCCGAGAATGTGAAGGTCGGCGTCGCGGAGGTCGGTGTGGTGACCGTGAGCGTCAGCGGTGCGCTGTTGACGACGATCCAGGAGAACGATTGGTCGTCGATGGCGGGGTAGGTCGAGCTAGCGACCCGGCCCGAGACGCTCAGCTTGACCGCACCTTCCTCAAAGATCACCGTGGAGCCGGAGATCGACCCGTCGCTCGCAGTCAGCAGGACGGCTTGAATGCCAACGAGATCGACATCTCCTAGCTCCAAGTTGGAGATTGCGAGGTTCATCTCGTCGAGCCGGAACGCGCACTCCGTCGCGGTGCACGACGGAGCCTGACGGAATCGGATGTTGGATCCGCTGAATGCCTTGAAGACGAAGGTGGTCCCTACTAGCGTGGAGAAGGTACCGGATATGGGGTCGGCCTCGTATTCGATCAGCGGATCCTCGGTAAGGGGATCAGGGAAGGGGTCGTTGTTGTTCGATTGCACCCCTTTGCATGCGTCCGCAGGTCCATTGTCGGGGTCCAGGTGCCAGTTGTTGATCTCACACTCTACTTCGATCCGAACATCTTCGAAATCCGGCCAATCCGCCATGTCGGGGAGCTCGTACACGCCGAATTTCGCGTAGGGATGATCGCAGTTCCCTGGATGCAGCTCCTCGCATAGGTTGCCGTTGAGGATGGCATCGCGGCAGTCGTTCGTGTGCTCGTTGAGGTAGCTAACAATCTCTATGGCCTGCTTCCAGGCTTGACTCACCATTGGAAGGGTGTTGACGAACGCGAGTGCTTCGGCGGTGATCTTCAGGCATGCTTGCTGGGCGCAGTCTTGCACGCAGAGAGTGCCTTGCGGGGACGGTTTTTCGCCCGCGAGGCATCCAGACAGATAATCGTTATCGCAGCACGCGATGACCGCCGCGTCGCTGTAGTCTTCAGCTCCGAAGTTTCGCGAAGCTTCAAACTCAACCTCGTCGTCGACGGATAGGCCGATATAGGCGGAGAGCTTGGCAGAGGCGATCCCGTCGCATTGATATTTGTCCTTTTCTTGCTGAGCGTCGTTATATATGCACATGGCGTCAATGCCCGGGCAAGGGTCTTCTTCGGGCTCTCCCGTCGTCGGTACAGTAGTGGTCGTCGCATCAGTCGCATCAGGGGGGGGCATCCATCGTCGTCAACTGGACGAGATCGTCGCTCGTACAGGCGAGAGGAGACAGAGCCATGATGAGAGTAACATATTGCTCGATTTTCATATGAGGACGCAGCCGAGGAAGATACTTCTATATTCAGAAATGTGTCAAGAGCCACGGGAATTTCGGCGAGGAGTCGGGGCGGGAGGCGTCCTGGGTTCGCAGGCGCGCCCCGGTGGTGAGGTTGGAGCCCGCTCTCGGACGTGCTCGTTGGGGTTCTCCGGCGTCGGTTGGTCGATGAACAACGCTTCAGCGGTGTGAGGGACAAACGGGGGTCGACCACGGGTGTAACGTCGGCAACGAGCCCGGCGAAGAGTGCCAGTGCGCCGATCGGCGTGACCTCGGGGGCGAGCGAGCACGCGGACGCGAGCGCCGAGACGCGTCGGCCCGAGCCGTTGCTCGCCTCAGATCAGAGTCCGCGCTCGTCGGCGCCGACGTGCCGAGCGGGGAGACCGAGACGGGGCCGGCGCCGGGCGACGGCTGTCAGAAGGTCGACTTCCTGTTCCCAGTACGTGCCGCTGTGACCCCGGTTTAATAATTTTGACTGAATTTAATTTTTGCTTGCTCGCGTCACGGTCGCGGCTTGCTCGCTGCAGGTGATGTCGAACTGCGGGGCGAGCAGGGCGGCGTGGGACTCGCAGAGGGCGCGGGTGGTCGAGTCGGGGGTGAGCCAGCGGGGGGCGCCGTGCTGATGCGGCGCGGGGCGGCCGTGGAGCTGGAACTGCGGGGTGGTGAGGAGGGCGCCGGCGAGGGCGCGGGCGTGCCGTTCGCGGGTGGCGTCGTCGAGCTCGGCGAGCGGGGTGGCGAGCGGGGCGGACAGCAGGGCGGCGAGGGCGTCGGCTTGCCCCCGGGACAGGTCGGGTTCGGCGAGCACGCGGTCGGCGATCGTGATCGCGAGGTCGGCGAGCGTCGCGTCGGACGGGGGTGAGGTCGCGAGCAGGCGGGAGATCCAGTCGGGGCCGGTCGCGGGCGGGCCGAGCCCGGGGTCGACGGCGGGCGCGTAGCGGGCCTCCCAGGCCAGCTGGGCCACCAGGTCGGTGCTGCGCGCGGCCGGCTCGACCTCGGCGAGGGCCACGCCGAGGCGGCTCAGCAGGATCTCGTCGGGGTAGACCTGCGGCGTCGGGAACGCGTGGGCGAGCGGCCAGCCGAGCGCCTCGTGGGCGCCGTCGAGCAGCAGCCAGGGGCCGGGGCGGTGCACGAGGTCGGCGGCGTGGTTGTTCGGGCGCCAGGGGTCGAACAGGGGCGGCAGCTCGGCGGCGCAGGCGGACGGGGCGGCGAGGTCGAGCGCGGGGTGGGTGACGGCGGCGACCACGAGCTCCCGCAGCGACCAGTCGTGCTCGACGAGCGCGGTCGTCAGCTCGGCGAGCGCGTCGCGGGCGGCGGCGCTGCGCGGGTGGCCGTGGGCGAGGGTCAGCGGGGCGCCGGCGGCCTCGGTCCACACGCCGTCGGCGAGGTGGGCGGCGATCATCGCGGCGAGGGCGCGGGGCGGGTCCTCGGCGGCGGTGGTGAGGTCGTCGAGTTCGGCGAGGCCGACGCGCAGGCGGGCGTCGAGGTCGAGGATGTTGGCGTCGTCGGGCAGCGGGCCGGCGAAGAACCCGGGCTCGTCGACGAGGTTGCCGCCGCGGCCGGGGCTGAGGGTGACGCACTCGCGGGCGATGCCCCACGGCGCGAGCGGGCCGTCCAGCACGCCGCTGACGCGGAAGGCGGCGTCCTGGGCCGGGCCGACGGCGGGCAGGTCGCCGAACACCGCGGCGTCGAGGCCCGCGGCGAGCGGCCAGAAGCGGTCGAGCGCGGGGTCGGCGGCGTCGGTGACCGAGGCGTCGTCGGCGTGGCAGGTCAGGCACTCGCGGTGGCGGCCGAGCAGGCGGACCTCGAAGCCGACGGCGAGCTCGCTGCGGCGCAGGGCCTCGAGCTCGCGGTCGTCGACGTTGGCGCCGCGCAGCGGGTTCTGCAGGCGAGAGACCAGGTGGGCGTGCAGCGCGGGGCGCACGTCGTCGAGCGCGAGGGCGCCGGACAGCAGGTCGGACATGGTCCAGCCGGTCCAGCGGGACATGTCCTCGGGGCCATGGTCGCGGACGTGCGCGGCGAGCTCGGCGGGGGCGTCGAGGGTGCGCGGGCCCCAGCAGCTCGGGGCGTGGCGGTCGCCGCTGCGCAGCACGCCGAGGTGGTCGACGAGGAAGTGGGTCCAGCGGCGCTCGTACAGCGGGCCGCGGGCGAGGCCGCGGGCGACGAGGGCGCGGCCGTCGGCGCCGAGGGCGTCGAGCTGGTCGACGATGTCGGCGAGCAGGCGGACCTCGCGGACGCCGCGGGGGCGCCGGCCCTGGAGGACGGGCAGGGCGCGCTGGACGAACGTGAGGCTGTCGCCGGGGCAGACCGGGGCGGCCTGCGGGCGCGGCAGCGCGGGCGCGTCGGCGTCGTCGGGCGCGCAGGCGACGGCGACGAGCGCGGCGAGGCTGGCCCCGAGGACAGGTCGACTGCGCCTGTCCTGCGGGGCAGGTCGATCGCGGGGCGCGGGGGCGGCCTGCGGGCTCGTGGCGCACATGTCCTGCGGGACAGCGCACATGTCCTGCGGGACAGGTCGATCGCGGGGCATCGGGGCGGCCTGCGGGCTCGTCGCGCACATGTCCTGCGGGGCAGGTACGCTGCCGTGCGCGGGAGGCCACCGATTAAAAATTAAAAAATTCATGGGGCGCCCAGGATGCGGGTGGTGAGGTCGCGGAGGGCGGCGTCGGGGTCGGTGCCGGCGGTCATGTCGTGGAGGTCGAGGCCGCCGCGGTCGAACGGGTAGATCCCCAGGGCGAGGGCGACGGCGGCGCGGAGCTCGGCGGGGCCGGCGAAGTCGGTGGCGAGGCCGCTCGTGGGGTCGATGCGGCCGACCACCGCGGGGGCCGTGACGGGGCCGCCGATCAGCACGGTCGCGTAGGCGTGGGGCCAGTGGTTGAGGCCGGTGTGCAGCGGGGCCTGGCGGGTCGGGCTGCGGCCGAACTCGGTCGAGAGCACCACGAGGGTGTCGTCGAGGTCGAGCTTGCGCGGGTCGTGCTCGTCGGCGTCGGCGTTATTGATGATGTCGGCGAGGCAGGCGAGCACGTGGGGGACGTTGATCGCGGTGATCTCGAGGTGGTCGCGGTGGGTGTCGTGGCCGCCGTCGGGGGCGGCGACCAGGGCTCCGTCGATCCACTGCACGTAGCGCAGCGGGTCGTGCGGGTCGGTCAGCAGGTGGGCGGCGACGCGGGCGCCCTGGCGGGACATCGAATTTAGCGACTCGCCGCAGACGGCGGTCTCGTCGGGGTGGAACAGGGACTTCGGGAGCAGCTCGGCGAGCGCGTCGCTGTGCTCGCGGGCGGACTCGGCGGCGACGAGGTCGACCCAGGCCGCGGGGGCCTGGTGGTCGAGGTCGGCGGCGAAGCGGGCGCGGGCGTCGGCGAGCAGGGCGTCGTGGGCGGCGCGGCGGTCGGCGGTGGCGGGGCGGGCGAGCAGGGTGTGGAGGTCGAGCGTGGGGCCCGGCTTGTCGCTGCCGATCGGGTTGAACGCGCGGAGGATGACCTCGAGCGGGCGGGCCGACGCGGGGTGGAGGCCGACCGCGAGCGCGGCGCGGTAGTTGTCGAGGCGCACGAGGTCGCCGGGCTGGACCACGGCGGCGTGGGGCACCACGCGGGCGGTCCGCGGGTCCTCGGAGAACTTGCGCTGGACGGCCGCGCCGGCGCCGGCGAGCGCGGGGCGGCCGACGCGGTGGCCGGTGAAGGTCAGGGGGATCGCGGTCTCGTGGGGCTGCTGGTCGTGGCGCGTCACGACTACGCGGGTGCGCGCGAGGATGTCGGGGCGCGACCACAGCGGCCAGGTCCACGGGCCGAGGTGCACGAGGCCGTCGGGGCCCTCGGCGAACGGGCGGGTGACCTCGGACGGGCCGCCGCAGGCGGCGAGGCGCTCGGCGACCGGGAACGCGTGCAGGTAGGCGCCGTCGTGCTCGCCCCACGCGGGCACGCAGTGGAAGGCGTCGAACGCGTTCATGCCGCCGAACATCGAGACCTCGAGCACGCGGCGGACCTGCAGCTCGGCGGGCAGCATGCTGCCCGCGTGCTGCTTCGGGACCTCGCCCCAGGCGGCGCGGGCGGCCCGCGGCAGGCCGGCGCCGGCGAGCCCGCCCGCGCCGGCGGCGGCGAGCGTGCGGAGCACGGTGCGGCGGGAGGTCGACATGGGAGGCAGGTTGGCGCCTGATTTGTTAGTTTTGCAAGGCGGGCATGCGGGCGTCAAGTGGTCCGGGGGCGGTTCACCTGGAGCCGGGGCGGGGCGCGAGGCCGGCCGCGGCTCGGCGGGGCGGGCCTCGGCCGACGGATGGGATGTCCGAAAGGTCAGGTTGGCGGCGGGCGCGGGCCTCGGCCGTGGGATGTCCGGGAGGACAGGTCGGCGGAGGACGGGCGCGGGCGCGGGCCTCGGCCGTGGGATGTCCGAAAGGACAGGTCGGCGGAGGACTCGGGCGGGTCTCGGCCGTGGGATGTCCGAGAGGACAGGTCGGCGGAGGACTCGGGCGGGCGCGGGCCTCGGGCGTGGGATGTCCGGGAGGACAGGTCAGTCGGCGCGCGGGGTCGCGGCCGGCATGGCGCCCGAGTGGGCGGTCAGCGACGGCACGCCGTAGTGCGCGCGCAGGCTGGCGATCGTGTGGTCCATGACGTCCCAGAAGTCGCGCTTGCCGGAGAAGTCGATGACCGTGCGGCGGCCGCGCTGGAGCGCGCGGAGCACCTTGTCGGGGTCGAACAGGGTGCGCGGCGAGGCCAGGGCGCCCGACGGGGTGACCTTGTAGCCGGCGGTGAACTGCAGCAGCACCAGGAACAGCGCGGCGAACGGGTCCTCGCGGCGCATGCCGGCGGTGAAGGCCAGGGTCTGCAGCTCGCCGTCGAAGTCGGTGTCGTAGCCGGACAGGATGTGGATGATGTCGTGGTGGACCAGCGCCTCGGGCACGCCGCCGGGCTCGCCGGCGAAGGCGAACTCGCGCTCGCGGTAGTGGCGGTAGAGGGCGTGGCCGAGGGTGCCCTCGGGCAGGGCGGCGATCTGGCGGTAGCGGTGGGCGAGCTCGGCGTTCTCGCGGGCGGCGGTGAGGTGGGCGAACGGGATGTCCTCGGCGAAGAACTGCAGCACGCCCTGCCAGCCCTCGCTGGCGTACAGCGTGCCCTTGCGCGGGGGCGCGTTGAGGTGGCGCTCGTACTGGAAGCGGGTCAGCTGGCGGTGGTCGTTGACGAGGCCGTGGAAGGTCTGGAGGTCGGCCTCGTCGATGCCGAGGGCGGTGCGGAAGTCGGACAGGATCTTCCACTCCTCCGGCGAGATCTGGCCGTCGACGATGCCCATCACCAGGCAGGCCTTGAGCGCGAGCGTGCGGGTGACGGCGTCGGGCAGGGCGGCGGCGAGGTCGTCGGCGCCGATCGGCGCGGCGCGCTCGACGTCGTCGGCGCCGAGGCCGAGCAGCTCGGCGGACGAGACCAGCATCGCGTGCTCCTTGACGGCGAACTTGCCGTCGGCCATCGCCACGGTCTTCAGGGCGCGGAGGACCGCCTGCGACGCGGACGGAGAGAACTGGAACAGCGACGTCATGGCCGCCCGACGCTACCAGAGGCCGGGCCGCGGCGGCAGCCCGGCCTCTGGTAGCGTCGCCATCGCCGTCGCGGCGGGCCTGCGGGCGCTTCTTCGCTTGACGCGGCGCGGGGCGCGGGTCTATGCCGCCCCCGTGATCGTCCTGTTTCAGCCGCCGGCGATCGGTCGGGTCCCGTGCGTGAGCCCGTTCGGGACCAAGGTCGAGACTTACCTCCGGATGGTCGGGCTGCCGTACAGGACCCGCGGGGGCGACCCGCGCAAAAACCCCAAGGGCAAGATCCCGTGGATCGAGGACGACGGCCGCTTCGTGCCCGACTCGAGCGACATCATCGACTACCTGAAGGCCAAGTACGGCGACCCGACCGACGGCGGCCTGACGGCGGAGCAGGCGGCGCTCGGGCTGATGGTGCGCCGCACGCTCGAGGAGCACCTCTACTGGGCCGTGGTGTACGCGCGCTGGATCGAGGAGGACGGCTGGAGGTACACCGCCGAGTTCTTCCGCAAGCTGCTGCCGCCGGTGGTCGGCGGCGTCCTGCTCAACCAGGTGCTGCGCAGGCAGGTGCGCAAGGAGCTGCATCACCACGGGCTCGGGCGTCACCACCGCGACGACATCTACCGCCGCGCGGGCGAGGACACCGACGCCGCGGCGACGCTGCTCGGCGACCGGGACTACCTGCTGGGCGACGCGCCGACGTCGTTCGACTGCAGCCTGTTCGCGCTGACCTCGGCGGTGCTGCTGCACCCGGCCGAGCACCCGCTGAAGCGGCGCATGGCCGGCCACGCCAACCTCGTGGCCTACACCGAGCGCATGCACGCGCGCTACTTCGGCGACCATCCGCCGGGGAGCAGCCGACCGACATGAGCGGGTCGGCGGTCGCGCGGGCGGCGGACGCGGTGGCCGCCGCGGTCAGGGCCCTGCCGCGGCCGGTCGGCGACGACGACGACGAGCGCGACCCGGACGCGCCGGTGATCCACATCAGCCTCGACATGCCGACGCTGACGCGGCTCGGGCGGCGCTTCCCGCTGACGCCGGCGTACCGCGAGTTCCTGGCGGCCCACAGCAGCCACGACTTCGTGGCGGCGGGGCTGCGGCTGGGCACCCGGCCGACGTCGATCGCCGCGGCCCCGCTGGTCGAGGAGCTGACCGACCTGCACCGCGAGGCCCGCGGCTGGGCGCCGCGCTGGCTGGTGTGCGCGCTGGCGGCCGACGGCTGCTACGTGCTCGAGCTCGACGCGCCGCGCGGCGACGACTGCCCGGTGCTGTTCGTGCCCGCCGAGGAGCGGGGCAAGGTCGAGCCGGCGGCGGGCAGCTTCGTGGCGTTCCTCGAGCAGGTGGCGCGCGACAGCCGGCCGCCGCCGCCGGGCCGCGAGGGGGCTGTCCTCAGGGACAGGTCGGAGGGCGCGCAGCGGGCCGGCGGCCCGCGCGGGCGCCCGGGCTGGGTCGTGCCGGCGGTGCTGGCGGCGCTGGTGGTGCTGATCTGGTGGCTGCGGTCGTGAGGCGAGGCGGCGAAGGTCACGCGGGGCATCGGGCCAGGGTAGGGGCCCGGAGCGGCGGCGGTCAACGGCGGGGCGGGGCCGCGGCGGGATTTGACGAGCTCTTGATCGATCCGCGGGCGGGGAATTTTTTGCCGAAGGCGGCGGTGAACTCGTCGTGGAGCACGCGGTGGTCGGGGCCGGCCTCGCGGAAGGCGAGCGCGGCGGCGGCGGCGAGGGCGTGCGCGTGGTCCGGGTCGGGCGTGAGGAGGGCGAGGGCGGCGGCGGCCTCGCCGCGCAGCCCGGACGGGAGCTCGCGGGTCATCACGGCCTCGAGCAGGGCGACGGCGCGGGGCGCGTCGCCGGCGGCGGCGGACAGGCGGGCGTCGGCGAGGTCGAGCAGCCCGGCGGTGTAGCCGCGGCCGGTGCCGGCGAGCGGGGCGACGGCGGCGTGCATCGACCGCGCGGCCGCGAGGTCGCCCTGCTCGAGCGCGAGGAGGATGGCGAGGGCGGCGGCCTCGAGGGGGGTGCTCTCGGGGGCGTCGAGCATGCCGGACTGGCGCAGGCCGGCGAGGGCCTCGCCGCGGCGGCCGAGCAGGCGGCGCAGCGCGGCCAGGCGCAGGCGCAGGGCGTCGCGCGGCGCGGTGCGGGCGGGGCCGGCGGCGGCGTCGGCCCGGGCGAGGATGTCGACGGCCGCCGTGAGGTCGCCGGCGCGGTCGGCGAGGTCGGACTCGAGGCGGCGCAGGCCGAGCACGCTCGGGTGGGCCGGCGAGTAGACGGTGAGCACGTCGCGGGTGCGGTCGATGTACGCGGCGGCGGTCGCGAGGTCGCTGCGGTCGAGGGCGAGGCGCGCGAGGTTGCCGAGGCAACGATCGAGGCGCGGGTGGCGGGGGCCGAGCAGGGCCTCGAGGCGGGCCAGGGCGTCGACGTAGGCCTGCTCGGCCGCGGCCTGCTCGCCGCGCAGCATGTGGATGTTGGCGAGGCCGATGTAGAGGCCGGCGAGCTGCGGGTGGTCGTCGCCGGCGCCGCGGCGGTGGCGCTCGATGGCGTCCTGCAGCGGGCGGATGTCGTCGTCGCAGCGGCCGTCCTTGCACACGCTGTAGAGGCGCACGTAGTGGAAGCGGGCGCGCGCGTCGTCGCCGGCGCGCAGGCGGTCGAGCAGGGCCTCGGCGACGGTGAGCCAGGCGGCGGCGAGCTCGGGCTCGACGGCGCGGGCGACGTCGAGGGCGGCCTCGAGGGCGAGCTCGTCGTGGCCGATCGCGCCGGCGTCGCGGTAGGCCCGGATCAGCACCTCGACGGCGGCCGGGTCGGCGACGCGGAGCATGTGCTCGCCGCGCAGGGCCCGGGCCTCGGCGAGCACCGGCGGGTAGGCGAGCGCGGCGATCTCGGGCTCGCGGGCGAGCAGCTCGTCGACGACGCGCTGGGGGTCGCGGACGTCGCTGCCGGAGGCGATCGCGGCCAGGCGCTCGCGGACCTGCTCGACCGCGGCGGCGACCGCCGGGTCGGCGGGCGGCGCGACGCGGGCGCGCACGTAGTCGGCGTCGGCGCACGGCTCGACCGGCGGGAGCTCGGCGAGGGCCTCGACGGCGCGGTCGAGGGCCTCGCGGTCGCGTTCGAAGCCGGCGACCACGGCCTCGAAGGCGCGCAGGCGGGCGCCGAGGCAGGTGGTGCGCAGGTCGAGCAGCTCCTCGGAGGCCTCGCCGCGCACGCGGGTGGCGGCGCAGGCGTCGCGGGCCCCGCGGGCCCAGGCGTCGGCGTAGGCGTCGAGGCGGGCGTCGACGCGGGACCAGGTCTCGGCGGCGTAGTCGGCCCGGTCGGCGAGCGAGCCGGCGATCGCGGCCCGCCGCTCGGGGCTCCAGGCGGCCCGCACGCGCTCGCCGGCGGCGGCGCAGGGGTCGCCCTGGCGCAGCGTCGAGGCGGCGAAGCCGAGCCCGCCGGCGAGCGTGAGCCCGGCGACGGCGGCCAACCACCGGCGACGGCGGCGGGCGCGGTCGCGGGTGAGCTCGGCGAGCAGCGCGTCCATGTCGGGGAAGCGCCGCTCGGGCAGCACGTGCAGGCCCCGCGCGATCGGCCGGTCGAGCCAGCGCGGGGCCCGGCGCGGGCGCGGCGGCGGGGCGCGGGTGCCCGACAGCACGTTGCGCGCGAGCTCCACCGCCGCGTCGCCGGCGAACGCGCGCGCGCGGTGCAGGGCCTCGTGCAGGGCGGCGCACAGCGAGAACTGGTCGCTGCGGGCGTCGACCTGGCCGCCGAGCCACTGCTCGGGGGACATGTACGCGGGCGTGCCGACGACCAGGCCGTCGGCGCTGTCGGCCAGCTGCAGCGCGCCGCCGTCGGAGCTCGAGCCGCTGCCGTGGGCCAGGCGCAGCGGGCGGCTGCGGCGGGCGACCCCGAAGTCGACGACCACGACCCGGCCGTCGGCGCCGACCAGCACGTTGTCGGGCTTGAAGTCGCGGTGGACCACGCCGGCGCGGTGGGCCGCCTGCAGGCCGCGGCCGGCGGCCACGAAGGTGGCGACGATCGCTTGCCACGGGCGCTCGGCCGCGTCGAGCCAGCGGCGCAGGGTCACGCCGTCGATCAGCTCCATGGCGATGTACACGTGGCCGCCGTGCAGCCCGGCCTCGTAGACCTGGGCGACGTTGGGGTGCGAGAGCTTGGCCATGGCCTGGGCCTCGCGCAGCAGGCGCTCGTCGCGGCGCGGGTGGTCGTCGTCGCGGTGCATGAGCTTGACGGCGACCTCGCGGTCGAGGGCCTCGTCGTAGGCGGCGTAGACCGCGCCCATGGCCCCGGCGCCGAGCCGGCGGGTCACCGCGTAGCGGCCGATCACCGCCGGCTCACCCCCATCCTGCGCCGGCGCGGCGCCCTCGGGCACGGCGGTGTCGGCGAGCACGAGCCCGCCGGCGGGGGCGAGGCGGACCGTGCTCGCGGACGGGCTCGTGGGCGCGTCGCCGGGGTCGGTCCGCATCGCCGGCGATCGTCCACGCTCGCGGGCGGGGCGACAAGTGGTTTCGACGGCCGCGGCCGCGCGCCTGTCCCTCGGGGCAGGTCCCGGGCGGGGCGACGGGTGGTCCCGGGGGCCGCGCGCCTGTCCCTCGGGGCGGGGCGACGGGTGGTCCCGGGGGCCGCGCGCCTGTCCCTCGGGGCAGGTCGGGTCAGGACGCGGCGGCGGGGAAGATGTCGGCGAGGGCCTGCTCGAGGCGGTCGAGCTCGGCGGAGGTGCCGACGCTGACGCGCACGCAGCCGGACAGGCGCGGGTTGGCGGCCATGTTGCGGATGAGGATGCCGCGGGCGCGCAGGTCGTCGGTGAGGCGGGGGGCGTCGTCGGCCGCGGGCAGGCGCGCGAGGGCGAAGTTGGCGTGGGCCGGGAACACGTGGACGCCGGGGATGCGGCGGAGGATGCCGAGCAGGCGCTCGCGGCCGACGAGGGTGCGGTCGACGAGCGACTGCTGGACGTCGGGGTAGTCGCGGAGCACGGCCTCGGCGAGGGCGAGGCTGACGGTCGAGACGTTGTACGGGTGGCGCACGGTGTCGGCGGCGCGGGCGAGCGCGGGCGGGGCGATGCACCAGCCGACGCGCAGGCCGGCCAGGCCGATCTTCGAGAGCGTGTTCATGAAGGTGACGTTGGCCGGACGGTCGACGCGCCACAGCGAGGTGCCGGGGGCGTAGCGGGTGTAGGCCTCGTCGATCACGAACATGGTGCCGGGGAAGCCGGCGATCAGGCGCTCGATCACGCCGGCGTCCCACAGGCTGCTGGTCGGGTTGTTGGGGCGGGCGAGGAAGCACAGCGCCGCGCCGTTGGCCACCCCGAGGGCCTCGTGCATGACCGACTCGTCGAGCTGGAGATCGTCGGTCAGCGGGACCTCGAGCACGCCGACGCCGAGGCAGCGCGCGGTGTGGCCGTACATCACGAAGGTCGGGGTCGGCAGCACGACGAAGCTCGGCTCGCTCGGGCGCCCGGCGAGGGCGATGAGCAGCAGCTGGATGATCTCGTCGCTGCCGTTGCCGAGGATCACCTGCGCCGGGTCGACGCCGTGGCGCTCGGCGATCAGGCGGCGCAGGCCGTGGCCGCCGGGGTCGGGGTAGCGCTGGAGGGCGAGGCCGCGGACGCGTCCGGCGAGCTCGGCCAGCAGCTCGGGCGGCCAGGGCTCGGGGCACTCGTTGGCGTCGAGGCGGACGGCGCCGCCGGGGTTCGGGAAGTCGTAGGCCGCGAGGCCCGCGAGCGCAGGGCGGAGGTGGCGGGTCCAGGCGTTCATCGTCGTCGCGGGGTGAGGACTGTACCAAAGCCGCGGACCGGCGACGCTGCGGCGCCGGCGCAGACGCGGAGATCGGCCGCGCTCTGGGGGCCCCAGCACCCTCGGGGCGGGCGGCAGAGGGTGCGCCGCGCGGGCTCCGGCCGCGGGCGCGGGCGGCGGCGGCGGCGGATCGCGGTCCGGGCCGACGGCGTGAAAGGCCGCGGGGGAGTTGGTATCCTGGGCGCTCGTCTTGCGCCGTTCATCCCAGCGCCGATTCGCTGCCGCCGGTCGACCCGGCGCGTGGCTGCTGGCGTGCGCGCTCGGCTGCGGCGGCGAGCCGGCGGACCCGGGCGACGACGGCGACGCGGGCGCGGACGACGAGGCGGCGGAGTCGACGAGCGGCGGCGAGACGGCGGCCGCGCCGGGGCCGCAGGAGCCGGCGCGCACCTGCGAGGACGCGCCGCGGGCCAAGCAGGGGCAGTTCGCGGGCACGCTGCGCGGCGACGAGGAGCTGCCGTCGGAGGGCGGGGTGTGCGGCGGCGGCGGGCCCGACCGGTTCCTGCGGGTGATGGTGCCGCAGCGGGCCGACCTGCGCGTCGAGGCGCGGGGCAACGGGTTCGTGCCGCGGGTCGGGCTGACGCCGGGCTGCGTGGGCGCCTCGCCGCTGGCCTGCGGGGCCGACGGCATCGCCACCGTCACCGACGTCGCCGGCGGCACCGAGCTGGTGCTGACGATCGGCGCCGACCCGCAGCAGTTCGCGGGGCTGCTGGCCGAGGACCCGCCGGTCGACGGCCCCGACCCGCTGGGCTTCGTGGTCGCGGTCGGCATGACGCCGGTGCTCGCGGCCGACGAGGTGTGCATGCCGGCGGCGCTCGGCCGCTGCGCGAGTGGGACGCTGTGCATGCCGCCGCGGGCCGAGGACGACGGCTGGCGCTGCACGGCGCTCGCGGGGGACAGCTGCGCCGAGCCCGAGCGGGTCGCGCTGGAGCTGAGCGCCGGCGCGGGCACGCTGCGCGTCGACCCCGACCGGCCGCAGAGCGACGCGCACCGCCACCGCTGCACCGGCGGCGGCACCCGCGAGCGCGTGCTGCAGGTCGAGCTGCCGGCGGGCCTCGGGCCGCTCGACAGCCTGCGGATCCGCAGCGATCGGCCCGAGGTCGGCCTGGCGGTGCGGGCGCCGAGCTGCCTCGGGAGCGACGAACTCGACTGCGGCGCGCCGGGGGTCGGCGGCGCCGAGGTGACGATCGAGGCGCCCGGCGAGCTGCACGCGGCGGGGGTCGCCCCGTACGTGTTCGTCGAGCTGCCCGACCCGGGCGTGTTGACCGACGAGGTCGTCCTGCAGGTGCGCGTCGTGCTGCGCGCCCCGCCGGCCGGGACGCCCTAACAGGCGCCGCAGGCCGGCTTTCGGGGCTTGCCCTGCGGGGGGCAGGCCACTATGCTCGCGCCCGCCGCACCCCCGGGTGCGTGGATCCTGCACGGCCCGCGTGGGCCTGAAACCTGAAAGACCACCTACATCATGGCCAGCCGTCTGTTCACCAGTGAGTCCGTCACCGAAGGTCACCCCGACAAGATCTGCGACAAGATCAGCGACGCGGTGCTCGACGCCATCATCGCCCAGGACCCGCGGGCCCGCGTGGCATGTGAATCCCTGGTGAAGACCGGCTACGTCAACGTCGCCGGCGAGATCACGACCTCGACCTACGTCGACATCCCCCGCATCGTCCGCAAGACGGTCCACGACATCGGCTACGTCAGCAGCGAGATGGGCTTCGACGCCGACTCGTGCGGCGTGCTGGTCGCGGTCGAGGGCCAGAGCCCGGACATCGCCCAGGGCGTCGACTCCGGCGAGAACAAGGAGCAGGGCGCCGGCGACCAGGGCATGATGTTCGGCTTCGCCTGCTCGGACACCGACGAGCTGATGCCGCTGCCGATCAGCCTGGCCCACCGCCTCACGCGCCGCCTGTCCGAGGCCCGCCGCGGCGACCCGAAGACGTTCCTCCGCCCTGACGGCAAGAGCCAGGTGACCGTCGAGTACGAGGGCGGCAAGCCCCGCCGCGTCGACACCGTCGTCATCTCGACGCAGCACAGCGACAGCGTCTCGCACGCGGCCCTGTGCGAGTACGTGCGCGAGGAAATTATTAAAAAGGTCGTGCCGGCGGCGCTGCTCGACCAGAAGACCAAGTTCCACATCAACCCGACCGGCCGCTTCGTGGTCGGCGGTCCGATGGGCGACAGCGGCCTGACCGGCCGCAAGATCATCGTCGACACCTACGGCGGCATGGGCCGCCACGGCGGCGGGGCGTTCAGCGGCAAGGACCCGTCGAAGGTCGACCGCTCGGCGGCCTACTACGCCCGCTACATCGCCAAGAACCTGGTGGCCTCGAAGCTGTGCAGCAAGGCCGAGGTCCAGCTGGCCTACGCGATCGGCGTGGCCCGCCCGGTCAGCATCGCCGTCGACACCTTCGGCACCGGCAAGCTGCCCGACGACAAGCTCGAGCAGATCGTCGAGGCGACCTTCGACGCCCGCCCGGCGACGATCATCCGCGAGCTCGACCTGCTGCGCCCGATCTACGGCCAGACCGCCGCCTACGGGCACTTCGGCCGCCACGAGCCGGAGTTCACGTGGGAGCGCACCGACCGCGCCGACGCGATCGCCCGCGCGGCCAGCTGAGCCCCCGCGACCCGTGTTTGAACGCGCGCCCGTGACTCGCAGGAGTCACGGGCGCTCGTCGTCTCGGGGGCGGTGTCTGCGCGCTCGAGGGCCCGTGACTCGCAGGAGTCACGGGCGTTCGTCGCCGCGGGAGGCGGCGTCTGCACGGGCTCGCTCGTGAGCCGCGGCCCTCGCGACCCGCGGGCGTGCACGGGCGCTCGTCGCTTCGGGGGCGGCGCCTGCACGGGCTCACTCGAGGGCTTCTGCGGTGGCCCCCGCGGGCGCGCACGGGCGCTCGTCGTTGCGATCGACGGGAGCACCGGTCCGAGGTCCTCGCTCGCCCGGGGAGTTGATAGGCTGCGCGGGGTGGGCGGTCTCACTCGGTTGTTCGCGGTGGTCGTGCTGACGGGCTGCGCGGCGCCGGCGACGGCGCGGCCGGAGTCGGGGAGGACGGAGCCGGTGAAGACGGAGTCGGTGACCCCGCCGGCGGACGCGAGGGGCGAGCCGCCGAAGGAGGCGCCGGTGGAGTTCGAGGCGGTGGTGCGCTCCGACGCCAGGCCGTCGGGCAAGAAGTTCCAGGGCGTGTGGCTCGAGCGGGCCGACGGCGAGCGCTGGGTGGTGGCGTATCGGCCGCAGGCGTGGCTGCGCAGCTTCGAGGGGCGCGCGGTGCGGGTCACCGGCGAGACCTGGGAGCCCGAGGGTCAGCGCGTCACGGCGACGCACTTTCGCGTGGCCACCCTGAAGGTCGAGCGGCGCGGCGAGGGGCCGATCCTCGCGGTCGGGCCCGAGGAGACGCTGACCGGCGCGCTCCGGCAGGCGACGGCGCCGGCGGGCTCGAAGGCCGAGGGCTCGACGTGGTGGGTGTTCGCGACGGGCGAGGCGGAGTACGAGGTCGAGGGCGCGCCCGACGGGGTCGAGCTCGCGGCCGGGCCGGCGACCCTCGTCGTCCGCAAGGTCGAGCCGGACATGTCGTACGCGGCGCGGCGCGGCGGGCCGAGCCTGTGGATCGTCGCCGTGCGGTGACGGGCCGGCGGTCGTGTCGACCGCGGGCGGCCCGCGCAACCAACGAACACGGCCCGGGCGCGTCGCGTCCGGGCCGCCGGGGAGGGGCGCGGGGGCCCGCTCAGGTCAGTTGAACTTGACCTTGTTGATCTTGAGGCCGACGTAGTCGACGGTGATGAAGTCCTGCGGGCCGCTGTCGCCGACGCAGACCTGCCAGTCGCCCACGGCCGTCTCGCCGACGAAGTCGTCGAAGTCGGTGCTGTTGGCGTCGGTGGCCGGGTTGGGGAAGTACTCGCACTTCATGTCGGTGAGGCAGACGGTCTGGGCGTCCGTGAGGCCCATGCCCATCTTCTCGGCGTTGTTGGCCCCGCCGTTCTTGAACGTCAGCCGGTTGGCCTTGTTGAGGTTGGCCGAGAAGCCGCAGCAGCCGGTGCCGTTGTCGGGGTAGTCCACGTTGTCGGCGGTCGGGCGGTTGACCACGGTCAGGGCGGTGCCGCCGGGGCTGACGACCTTGACCGTCAGGTCGCCGACCCAGGTCGCGTCCGCGCCGAAGTCGAGCTCGACGGTGTTGACGAAGTTGATGCCGTCGTCGGCCACGTTGACGTTGGTGCACAGCATGCTGCCGAGCGTGCCGTTGTAGGCGTCGTCGGCGACCATGCCGGCGATGTTGGCGGCCTCGGCGACCACGTCGACCGCGTTGCCCGGGCACTTGTTCTTCTCGGCCGCGCCGACGACGATCTGGTCGCACAGCGGGCCGAGCGCGCCTAGGATGATGTCCTGGTCGGCCTGGGCCACGCCGGCGGTGTTCATGGCGGTGACGAGGTCGGTCACGAGGGCGAGGAAGTCCTCGACCGTGATCGTCGTCATGTCGGCGTCCATGAGGTTCTCGTGGGACGAGACCATGTCGCGGCACTTGTTGTCGGCGGCGACGCCCTCGTCGATGCCGGGCCCGGGCGAGTCGACCTCGGCGCCGTACTTGATCGGGCCGTCGAGGCCGCCGACCTGGCGGGTCAGACAGGTGTTGAGGCGGACGAAGTCGCTGTTGGCGAAGAACGAGTTGATCGCCGGGTTCTGGGCGACCACGCCGACGAACGACTCGGCGGCGTTGGGGTCGCCGATGAGCGCCTGGATGTTGGGCTTGCGGCCGACGCGCTGGTAGACGGTCAGGTTGTTGTCGGCGTCCTCGACGATCTCCGGGGCGAGCGCGGCGAGGGTGTTCATGATGGCGGCCTTGTCGTCGTCGGTGACGTCGGGGTGCGCGACCTGGTGGGTGTCGAGCGCGGCCTGGAAGTCCTCGGCGAAGTCGGTGAAGTCCTGGGCCGAGATGCCGAGGCCCGCGTGGGCGGTCAGCATGTCGAGGCCCATGTAGACCACGCCCTCGCAGCCGACGGCCTCGCCGAGCTGGTCGGTGACGTTCTGGATCAGCGGGCCGCCCTCGACGTCGTCGTTGAGGAAGTAGCCGTTGATGCGCTGGTCGAGCAGCACGTGGTTGACCACGAAGTCGACCACGAGGTCGTTGATGCCGCCCGCGCCCGGCCCGCCGAGTCGCTCGCACAGGGTCGTGACGCCGCCGGTGGTCGTGTCGGTGTCGGTGCCGGTGTCGGTGCCCGTATCGGTGCCGGTGACGGTGTTGGTCGTCTCGCCGGTGGTGGTGGTCGACGGGTCCGGCGTGGTCGTCGGGTCGGTGGTCTCGGTGCCGGCCGTGGTCGACGTCGTGGTCGTGTCGTCGCCGGTGGTCGGCGGCGTCGACGGCGTGTTGGTGGTGGGGTCGGGCTCGTTGGTGGTCTCGGGGAAGGTGGTCGACGAGTCGGTGTCGTCGGTGTCGACGCCGGGGTCGCCGGGGCAGGCCGTCATGAGGGCGAGGCCGAGGCCGAGGCCGATGCTGTGTAGGGCAGTTTTTCGCATGGGTTAGGTTCCGCGGCGATGATAGCGAGAAACCGGCGCATTGCGGGCTCGCGACGTGAAAGCGCGGCGGTGTGCGCCCGGTATTTTACGGCTCGGCTAGCGCGTATATGCTGGCATGTCCGATGGGACAGCCGGTCTCACCGGCAGCGGGCGGGGCCGGTGAAGGTGTCGCGCGTGGGGTCGTAGCGGGCGCCGGTCTGGTGGAGCTTGTGGTCGGTGGGGTCGATGCACGACAGTCCGAAGTCGGCGCCGGCGTCACCCGTCTCGGGGTCGAAGTCGAGGTCGGTGAGGGTGCCGCGGAGGTCGACGGAGCCGCCGGCGGCGAGCACCTTGAGGGCCGGGTAGATACCCGCGGGTCCGATCTCGACGGGGGCGCCGGGGCCCACGAGGCGGCGGATCGCGCGGGCCAGCGTGCGCCCGTCGACGGGGCCGTCGCCGGCGGCGATGGCGGCGTAGGCCACCACGTAGAACGCGTCGTAGGGCGTGGGCGACAGGCCGTCGGCGTCGCCGCCCCAGGTCGCGAGGTAGTGGGCGTTGGCCTTGTCGAGGGTCGGGTTGTCGCGGGTGCCGATCTGGTGGAAGCGGGCGTGGAAGTCGGGGTGCACGGCCGCGGCGGCGTGCAGCGCCTCGCGGTCGACGCCGCCGTAGATGTACAGCGGGCGCGCCTCGCCGACGAACCCGCGCTCGAGGGCGGGCAGCAGGATCTGGGGGGCGCCGGCGTCGAGGATGATGTGCGGGCTCCAGGCCACGATGTCGGCGGTCGGCTGCACGATCGTCGCCGGGTCGGCGGTGCTCGAGTCGGGCAGCAGGAACTGGCGCAGCTCCTCGCGGGCGCCCGCGGGCCGCGAGGCGACCAGGGCCGAGTGGAAGGCGTCGGTGTGGCTGGTGCCCGAGGCGTTGGCGGTGCCGACGACGGCGATGCGCAGGCTGCCGGCCGCGAGCGGCCCGGCGCGCAGGCGCGGCTCGAGCACGCCGCGGATCAGGGCGCACTTCGGCGGGGAGATCATGGCGGCGCTGGTGGTCATGCGCTGGACGAGGCGGACCTCGCCCGGCGGGTGCGGGATGCTCGAGAGCATGGCCGCGGTGTTCGAGGCGAGCGCCAGCACCCCCCTGGGCACGAAGTGGGTGGTCGCCAGCTCGAGCACCTCCTTGCTGCGGCCGAAGCCGATCACCGCGGGCACGCCGACGCCGTCGACGAGGTGGGCGGCGAGGCGCTCGTGATCGGCGGTGTCGTCGCAGAGGACCACGCCGATCGGCCGCGGGCGCACGCCGGGGCGGGCCGAGGGCAGGCCGCCGACGAGGCCGGTGAAGTCGCGGTGGGCCAGCTCGACCCAGCGCACCGCCTCGGCGCCGAACGTCGAGGACGTCTCGCGCTCGGGGTACATGGCGCCGAACCAGAAGGTGTCGTCGCGGGCGACGGCCTCGGGCTCGGCGATCAGGCGGCAGCCGTCGGTCAGCAGGGGGACGCAGCGGCCGAGGTCCTTGCGGCAGATCGACGGGGTGTCGCCGGCGCACATGGCGTTGCTCGTGCACGCGTCGCCGCCGTCGCGGGCCCCGGCCGCGAACGCGGCGGCCACGCCGAGGGCGGCGAGGGCGGCGAGCGCCGCGAGCGAGCGCCTGCGCCGGCGCGAGGCGGCGGGCTGCGGGCGGGTGATCGGCGGCGGCGAGGCGGCGAGCGCGGGCGGCAGCGGGGCGTCGACGACGGTGTGGATGTCGTCGGGCGCGGGCGCGGGGTGCTCACGGCTCGCCTCGCGGGGGCGGACGGCGAACCCGAGGGTCGGGTCGGTGGCGCGGCGGCCGGAGCCGAGGTTCGGGTCGGAGAGGGCGCGGCGGCCGGAGCCGAGGTTCGGGTCGGAGAGGGCGCGGCGGCCGGAGCCGGAGGTCGGGCCGCGCGCGGGGCCGTCGGCGAACGGCTCGGGGTCGTGCTCGTCGTGTTCGTCGTTCTCGTGCTCCTCGTCCTCGTCCTCGTCGTCGTCGCCGGCGAGCGTGTGCTCGGCGCCCGACACGGTGAGGGCGCGGCCGGGGTCGGAGGCGAGGGTGGCGGCGGCGAAGGTGGCCACGGCGCCGGGCGGGCGGATCGGCTGGGTGACGGTCGAGCTCGGGCCGCGGGGCAGCTGGGCGGTGTCGATGCCGGCGCCGTAGACCTCGCGGTGAGCGGCGGCGAGGGCGGTCTGCATGGCGGCGGCGTCGGGCCAGCGCTGCTCGGGGGCGAAGGCGAGGGCGCGGTCGACGACCGCGGCGATCGGCGCGGGCACGTCGGGCGCGACCGAGGCGAGCGGCGGGGCGGGCTCGGTGGCCGAGCGGACCACCGACTCCTCGGGGGTGTCGGCGTGGTGGACCGAGCGACCGGCGAGCAGGGCGAACAGGGTGGCGCCGAGCGACCACAGGTCGGTGCGGCCGTCGATCGCGTGGCGGCGGCCGAGCGCCTGCTCGGGCGGCATGTAGGCCGGCGTGCCCATGAGGTGGCCGGTGCGGGTGCCCGAGCTGCGGCCGTCCTGGCGGACCTGGGCGATGCCGAAGTCGAGGACCTTCAGCTCGCCGCGGCCGGTCAGGAAGATGTTGTCGGGCTTCAGGTCGCGGTGGACCACGCCGAGCGCGTGGGCCCGCACGAGCACGTCGCAGAGGGCGTGGCCGAGGGCGAGGACCTCGCGGGGCTCGAGGCGGCCGAGGCGGCGGTAGCGGGCCTCGAGGGTCTCGCCGTGCAGCAGCTCCATGACGAGGAACGGGCAGCCGTCCTCGGACACGTCGTCGTCGAGCACGCGCACGGTGCCGGGGTGGTCGAGGGAGTTGGCGACGTAGGACTCGCGGACGAACCGCTCGCGGTGGATGCCGGGGCCGCTGAGCTGCGGGTGCAGCATCTTCAGGGCCACGCGGTTGCCGTTGCGGTGGACGGCGAGGTAGACGGTGGCCATGCCGCCGCTGCCGATGACGCCCTCGATGCGGTAGCGGTCGCGGAGGACGACGCCGAGGCGGGGATCGTCGCGCTCCGCTGTCACACCCATCTCGCGGCGAGTGTTGCACGAACCCGGAGGCCGGTGCATAGCCCGCGGATCGGGCAAAAGCGCGCTCACCGCGCGGGGCCCCGGGCGCGCCGTCCTGCCGTCGCGGCAGCGTCGTCGCGGCGGTCGGCGAGCGCGAGCCGAGGCGCGGCGGGCCCCTAAAATTCCCCGGGGCCTCGGAAAAATTCCCCGGACATCGAGGGCCGGTATCGAAAGCGTATGGATTTACCAGCTGGCGCGATGCGTGCTTCTCTCGCGGCGGATGGACGCGTCGACCTCCCACCGCTCCCGTCGCCGCCGGGCCGCGCTGCTGGTGCTGGCGATGGTGCTGGCGATCGGCGGGATCGCGACGCTCGGGGTGATGGACGAGCGCTCGATCGCCAGCAACGTCCACCGCGAGATCGGGCTCGAGCACCACATGCTGGCCGAGGCCGTCGCGGAGGAGGTCCACCTCGGGTTCGCCGGGCTCGACCGCGGGGGGCCGCCGGTCGCCCTGGCCCGGGTCGAGCGCGGGGTGTGGCGCTTCGGCGACGGCTCGATCACCGTCGAGCCGCGCCGGTTCATCGTCGGCGACGCGTTCACGCCGGGCGGCGAGCACCGCCTGCTGCTGTGGCCGACGAACTCGGGCGTCGCGCGCACGATCGACGGGGCGCCGGTCGACCTGCCCAGCCTGGTCGCGGCGGCCGAGCAGGGCGAGCCGCGCACGTGGCTCGACGCCGAGGAGGCGGCCCGCCTCGGGCTGCCGGAGGACCTGGCGATCGCCGGGCTGGCGCCGATCGACGCCGGCCGCTTCGGGGCGTGGACGCTGGCGGTCGTCAGCTCGATCCGGCGCGAGGCCGAACGCGAGCTGCGGCGCGACGCCCGCATGATCGTGATCGTCGGCCTGGTCAGCCTGGTGATCGTCGGCTTCGGGCTGGCGCTGCTGCGCACGCAGCGGCAGGAGCGGGCGCTCGAGCAGGCCCTGGCCCGCGAGACCCTGCGCGCGCAGCAGGAGTCGCAGCTGGCCCGCGAGGGCCGGGCGGCGACCATGCTGACGTTCGCGGCGGGCATCGCCCACGAGCTGTCGACGCCGCTCGGGGTGATCGCCATGCGCGCGGAGCAGCTCGAGAACTCGGCCGAGGACGAGCGGGCCCGGCGCGGGGCGCGGGCGATCGGCGAGCAGGTTGCCCGCATCCGCGAGCAGGCGCGGCGGTTCCTGGCGCTGGCCCGCGGGGCGGCGCCGCTGCGCGAGCGCTTCTCGGCGGCGTCGGTGCTGCGCGACGCGGCCGCGCGGGTGATGCACCGCTTCGACGCCGCCGGGGTGGCGCTGACGGTCGCGGCCGGCGACGAGGCGGTGTGGATCCACGGCGACGCGCGGCTGCTCGAGCACTCGCTGACCAACCTGCTCATCAACGCCTGCGAGGCCTCGCGCGCGGGCTCGACGGTCGAGCTGACGGCGGGCATGGAGGGCCGCATGCTGACCATCACGGTCAGCGACCGCGGGTCGGGCGTCGACCCGGTGCTGCTGGCCCGCATCCAGCCGTTCTTCAGCACCAAGGCGGAGCACGGCACCGGCCTCGGCCTGGCGATCGCCAGCGAGGTCGCCAAGATGCACCGCGGCGAGCTCTCGCTGCGCGCGCGCCCCGGGGGTGGGACGTGCGCCATGTTACGGTTACCGGCCGACGCGGCCCCGGACGACGATCATGATGTCACTCCCGAAGCACAAGACCCGGCTGCTGCTGGTTGACGACGACATCGACATGCTCGAGACGCTGGCCGAGGGCCTCGGCGAGCAGGGCTTCGAGGTGATCACGGCGCGCTCGGCCGAGGCGGCGCTCGGCCACCTCGGCGAGGAGAGCCCGGACGTGATGGTCACCGACCTGCGCATGGCCGGGGCCGACGGGCTGACGCTGCTCGGGCAGGCGCGCGAGCTCCACCCCGAGCTGCCGGTGATCGTGATGACCGCCTACAGCGCGGTCGACACCGCGATCGAGGCGGTGCGGCGCGGGGCGTTCCATTACCTGTCGAAGCCGTTTCGCCTCGACGAGCTGGTGATCTTCGTGCGCCGCGCCTACGAGGACGCGCGCCTGCGCCGCGAGGCCGCCGCGCTGCGCCACGCGCTGCGCATCCAGCCGGCGCCGCCGGGGCTGTACGGGCGCTCGGCGGCGATGCAGGAGCTGTTCCGCGTGATCGACCGGGTCGCCGGCACGAGCGCGCCGGTGCTGATCACCGGCGAGACCGGGACCGGCAAGAGCCTGGTCGCCGCCAGCCTGCACGAGCGCAGCGGGCGCTCGTCGGCGCCGCTGGTGACCCTCAACTGCGCGGCGCTGCCGGAGAACCTGCTGGAGAGCGAGCTGTTCGGCCACGTGCGCGGGGCGTTCTCGGGGGCCACGCTGGGCTCGCCGGGGCTGTTCATGGCGGCCAACGGCGGCAGCATCCTGCTCGACGAGATCGGCGAGATGGCGCTGCCGCTGCAGGCCAAGCTGCTGCACGTGCTCGAGCGCCGGACCATCCGCCCGATCGGCGGGACCAAGGAGCGGCCGATCGACGTGCGCGTGCTGGCGGCGACCAACCGCGACCTCGAGCTCGCGGTCCGCGAGGGCAAGTTCCGCGAGGACCTGCTGTACCGCCTCAACCTCGTGGTGCTCGAGCTGCCGCCGCTGCGCGAGCGGGCCGGCGACATCCCCGAGCTCGTCGAGCGGTTCCTGGCCACGGCGCAGGCGCGCTACCCCGACAGCCCGGTGCGCGCGCTGTCGCGGCCGGCGCTCGAGCGGCTGCTGGTCCACCGCTGGCCGGGCAACGTGCGCGAGCTGGCGCACACGATCGAGCGCCTGGTGCTGCTCGGGCACGGCGAGACGGTCGAGGTCGGCGACCTGCCGCGCAACCTGCGGGAGCCGCCCGCCGGCGGGCCGCCGGCGTTCGACGAGATCCTGCCGATGCGGGAGATCCAGCGGCGCTACGCGGCCTGGGTGCTCGAGCAGGTCGACGGCATCCGCGCCCACGCGGCCCGGCGCCTCGGCATCGACGTGAAGACGCTGAGCCGCCTGCTGTCGGCGCCCGAGGACGAACCACGCGAGTGAGCCGCGCGCGCGCTTGTCTCCACGCCCGCGCGCGGACCTGAAGCCGACCCATCGGTTACCGTCGGCGGATGCTCCGTCCTGCGATCCTCGTCGTCACCGTCGCCGCGCTCGGCGCGACCGCTGCCGCGGCCGAGCCGAACATCCACAAGATCCCCAAGAAGCAGCTCCTCGATCCCGTGTGGGTGCAGCAGCAGAAGGCGGGCGCGCCGGAGGTGGCGGCGCCGCCGAAGCGAGACTACGCCGACTTCGCGGCGATCCGCCGCCAGACGCAGGCGGAGAAGGCGGCGATGATGAAGACCACGCCCGAGGCGCTGGTCGGCCCGGTGCACCTGGGGGTGCGCGCGCCGTACGTCAACGACGACACGTACCTGACGTTCGTCGCCAACGCGGCGCCGCTCGAGGTGCTGCCGCTGTTCGACCAGGCGCAGATGCGCAGGCGGCCCGAGCAGCCGGGGGCCAACCCGTACGTGCAGCTGTCGTTCCGCGCCGACCCGGCGCGGCGCTACCACGTCGAGTGCGAGGTCGCGGGCAGCAGCGTCGACGGGGTCCAGACCATCTCGGCGAGCGACGGGTCCACCGTGTACTCGGTCAGCACCGACCGGCGGGCGACGCTGGTGTTCGTCCACGATCCGGCCTCGACGCTGGCGAACATCACCATCACCGGCGAGAGGGCCTGGATCTTCCGCGGCTGCGACATCACCTCGGCGCCGCGCTGACGCCGGCGTCACGCGCGGTAGGTGCGGAGCACGAGGTCCCACAGCGGGCTCGAGATGCCGAAGTTGCTGCGGCCGTCGCCGTGGTGGTGCCGCAGGTGGTGGCGACGCAGCGCCGTTAATAATCGGGGGTCGGCGCGCGGGGCGGGGTGGTGCAGGCGCCAGTGCAGCAGCTCGTAGGCGAGGTAACCGAGCGCGGTGCCGGCCAGCAGGGCGAAGCGGGCGTGCGGGCCGGCGAGCGTGTAGACCGCGAACAGCAGGGCGAGCAGGCCGAGGCTGTAGAGCGGGGTGGCGGCGATGCGGTCGGGGTCGGCGGGGGCGTGGTGGTGGTGGCGGTGCACGATGTACGAGGTGACCCGGCGCGCGGGCGTGTCGGCCCGCATGTGGAAGAACCCGCGGTGCAGCCAGTACTCGATGAAGGTCCACACGAGGGCGCCGGCGAGCACGAGGGCGACGAGCGCGGCCGGCGGGAGCGGGCGCGCGAGCCACAGCGCGAGGGCGACGAGCGGCAGGTGGAGGACGTACGGCGAGGCCGGGTGGGCGCGGGTCAGGGCCTCGAACAGTGGGCGGCGGAAGAACCGCGGGGACCTGGCCGAAAGGTCAGGCTTCGGATCGGGGGGGAGGGCCGCGGCGAGCAGCTCGTCGGTGAGGACGGGGTGCCCTTGCATGCTCATCCGGGGCGGCGGGCCCGCGCGGGCGCGGGGTGGCGGGGGCGGTCGTCGCGCTCGGCCCGGGGGCGCTGGGCGCGGGGTTCGTCGCGGGGCGCGCGGGCGTCGTGGGGACCACGAGCGCCGCGCTCGTGCGGGCGGTCGTGGGGACCACGATCGTCGCGCTCGTGCGGGCGGGCGTCGCGGGGCTCGCGGCGAGCGCCGCGCTCGTGCGGGCGGGCGTCGCGGGGCTCGTTGCGATCGTTGCGGGGCCGCTCGACGGGCGCGTGGGGGCGGGCGTCGCGGGGCTCGCGGGGCCGCGCGACGAACTCGTCCGCTTCGCCGCCGCTCGTGCGCCAGTACTCGCCGAGCAGCACCGAGCAGGCGCAGGCCACATTTAAACTGTCGAGGTTGCCGGTGCCGGGGATGCGGACGGCCTCGTCGGCGGCCTGCTGGAGGGCGGGCGAGACGCCGTGGGTCTCCGAGCCGAGCAGGAGCACGACGCGGCGCGGGAGCGGGGCCGAGTAGAGGTCGCGGCCGCCGCGGGCGGCGGTGGTGAGCACGCGGAAGCCGGCGGCCTTGAGGGTGGCGAGGGGGCGCGGGCCGGGCTCGACCGGGATGACCGGCGTCCACTCGCTGCCGCCCTCGGCGGTGCGCAGCATGGCCGTCGAGTTGGCGCTGTCGCTGCCGGCCGCGAGCACGGCGGCGGCGCCGAAGTGCGCGCACACGCGGACGATCGCGCCGAGGTTGTGCGGGTTCTGCACGCCGTCGAGGTAGACCAGGCAGCGCGGGCCGTCGCCGGACAGCAGCTCGTGCAGCGCGGGCGTGCGGGCCTCGCGGGCGATGAAGCACACGCCCTCGTGGTGGGTCGACTGGGTGATGCGCTCGAGCTCGGCGTGGTCGACCACGTGGTAGGCGATGCGGGCGGCGGCGCAGCGCTTCAGGAACGCGCCGAAGCTGGGCAGCAGCGACTCGTGGATGTAGACGCGGCGCACGTCGTCGGGGCGGCGGGCGGCCACGGCCTGGCAGGCGTTCACGCCGCAGACCTTCATCTCTGCGCGCTCGGGGGGGCGGTGGGCGGTGGGCGTGGGGGCAGGCATCGCGCGGGCGGAGGATAGCGCACGATCGCCGGCGGCGGGCGCGGCGTCAGGCCTTGTGGAGGTGGTGTTCGAACGCCTGGGTCACGTGGCCGAACTGCCGCTCGAGCTCGAGGATCAGGGGGGCCATGCCGTCGACCGAGCCGGCGCGGCCGCGCAGCTCGAGGGCCGCGGCGATCTGGTGGAGGTGCGACAGGTGCATGCCGCCGGAGCTGCCCTTCAGGCTGTGGGCGGCGTCTCGCAGGCGCTCGGCGTCGTGCTCGGCGAGCGCCGCGCGCATGCCGGCGATCATGTCGCCGGCCTCGCGGAGGAACAGGGCGGCGATCTCGAGGGCGACGTCGCGGCCGAGCAGGTCGCGCAGCTGGCTGAAGCCGGCGTGGGCGTCGTTCTCGATCTCCTCGGCGGTCGCGAGCAGGCGCGGGTCGATCGGCGCGGGGATCGGCGAGGGGTCGAGGCGTCGGCTCTGCTCGAGGGTGGCGCGCAGCTCGCGGACCTGGATCGGCTTGGCCATGTAGTCGTCCATGCCGGCCTCGAAGCACTCCTGGCGGTCGCTGTTCATCGCGTTGGCGGTCATGGCGACGATGCGCGGCTGGATCGCCAGGGTCTGGCGCACGCGGCGGGTGGTCTCGAGGCCGTCCATCTCGGGCATCTGCACGTCCATGAGGACCACGTCGTAGGTCGCGCGGGCCAGCGCCTCGAGCGCCTCGAGGCCGTTGTAGGCGCAGTCGGCCCGGTAGCCGAGGCGCTCGAGCAGCAGCAAGATCAGCTTCTGGTTGGTCGCGTTGTCCTCGACCACGAGGATGCGCAGCGGCAGGCGCTCGCCCATGGTCGGGTCGAACTCGGAGCCGCTCGACTGCTGCGCGGGCGGGCGCGGGCGGGCCGAGCCGGTGCCGAGCACCTGCAGCAGCGCGTTGTACAGCTGCGAGGCCTTGACCGGCTTGGTGACGACGGCCGAGTGCGGCTCGTCGTTGGCGTGGTAGCGGCGGGCCAGCGGGGTCAGCAGGATCGCGGGGGTGGTGCGGCGGCCGAGCTCGGCGAGCAGGCGGGCCTCGCCGTCCTCGCCGAGCAGGCCGTCGACGAGCGCGACGTCGAGGGGGCCGCCGCTGCGCAGGTAGTGCATGGCCTCGCTCGAGCTGGCGAAGGCGACCGACTGCATGCCCCAGGCGTGGGCGTGGGCGACCAGCAGCTGGCGCTGGGCCTCGCTGGCGTCGACGACGAGCACCTGCTTGCCGAGCAGGGGGATGAACGAGGGCTCGGGCTCGACGTAGGCGGCGTCGGCCTGCACGAAGATGGTGAAGTAGAACGTCGAGCCGCGGTCGACCACGCTCTCGGCCCACATGGTGCCGCCGAGCACCTCGGCGAGGCGCTTGGAGATGGCGAGGCCGAGGCCGGTGCCGCCGTACTTGCGGGTGGTCGAGGTGTCGAGCTGGCTAAACGACTGGAACAGGCGGTCCATGCGGTCGGGGCGGATGCCGATGCCGGTGTCCTTGACCGCGAAGGTGAGCTCGTGGCGGTGCGGCGACTCGGGGGTGGCGGCGCCGCGGGCGCTGACGGTGACGGTGATGTCGCCCTGCGGCGTGAACTTGACGGCGTTGCCGAGCAGGTTGATGAGGATCTGGCGCAGGCGGGTCGAGTCGCTGATGATGCGCGACGGGCAGCTCGGGTCGATGAAGGCGGCGAGGTTGAGCGGCTTGTCGCCGAGGCGGCTGGCGGCCACCAGGTCGACGGCGGCCTCGACGAACTCCTGCAGGTCGAAGGCGTAGCTCTCGAGCTCGAGCTTGTTGGCCTCGATGCGGGAGAAGTCGAGGATGTCGTTGATGAGGGTGAGCAGCGCGTCGCACGAGCCGCGCAGGGTCTCGACGAAGTCGCGCTGCTCGCTCGACAGCGGGGTGTCGAGCAGCAGGCCGGTCATGCCGATGATCGCGTTCATCGGCGTGCGGATCTCGTGCGACATGGTGGCGAGGAAGGCGCTCTTGGCCCGGTTGGCCAGCTCGGCGGCCTCCTTGGCCTTGGCCAGCGCCTCCTGGCTGCGCTTGCGCTCGGTGATGTCGGTGACGCTCGCGCGCACGAGGTTGCGGCCGGCGGCGGGCATGCGGACCAGGCGGACCTCGCAGGGGATGTCGAGGCCGGCGGCGTTGCGGTGGGTCCACTCGAACACCGGCGAGCCGCCGGCGAGGGCGGCGGCGACGTGCTCGCGGGCCATCATGTCGGACGGGCGCCCGTCGGGCTGGACCGGCGGGCTGACCACGCCGGGGCCGACCTTCAGCAGCTCCTCGCGCGAGAGGCCGTAGAGGCGCATGGCGTTGGCGTTGGGGTCGACGAACAGGCCGGTGTCGACGTCGACCACGAGGATGGCGTCGGGGGCGTACTCGAAGAGCGTGCGGAAGCGCTCCTCGGACTCGCGCAGGGCCTCCTCGGCGCGCAGGCGTTCGGCGAGCTGCTTGCGCGAGGCGACGTAGAGCCGGGCGTTGGCGATCGAGACGGCGACGAGGCCGGCGAACTGGCGCATGGCCTGGAGGTCGGCCTCGCCGAACGGGGCGCCGGGGGCGCGGGCCATGACCATGACACCGACGCGCTGGTCGTCGGTGGCGACGGGCACGGCGGCGAGGGTGCCGCGGTCGGCGGAGGCGTGGGCGTCGGACCACGCGGGGTCGGAGCGCCAGGCCTGGCCGAGGATGCCGGGGTCGTCCAGGGGGACGCGCTGGCCGAGGGCGCGGGCGAGGTCGCCGGTGTCGGCGAGCGCGACGAGGGCGCCGTCCTCGAGGGTGTAGACGGCGGCGCCGGCGGAGCCGAAGTACTGGCTGGCGTGCCAGAGGATCGCCGCCAAGAGGGTCGAGAGGTCGACCTGCTCGCCGAGGCCGCGCTGGATGTCGTGGACCGCGGCGAGATACTCATCGCGCCAGGGCACGGCGTACTCCGTCGGTGAGGTGGGCCATGGGTCGGCGGGTCAGTCGTCTAGCGGTTCGAAGTCTTCCTTGCGGGCGCCGCAGTCGGGGCAGAACCAGTCGTCGGGCAGGCTCTCGAACGGGGTGCCGGGCGGCACGTCGTTGCTGGGATCGCCCTCCGCGGGGTCGTAGATGTGTTCGCAGAGGGTGCAGCGGTAGCGACGCGGGCGGGCCATGGCCCCGCCAGGGTACACGCCCGGCCGAGCCGCTGCCACGGCGGCTTTTGGGCCGCGGGGTTCGGGCGGGCGAGGCCGACGCACGGCGTTCGTGGCGGGGCTTCGAGGCGACCGCGGTCGCGGTTATGATGGCCGGGCATGGTCGACGCCACGACCTCCGTCACCGCCGTCCCGGGGGGCCGCGCGCGCGGGCCCGCCGGCGCGGGGACGCGGGCGATGTCGACCTGGTCGGCGCGACCGACGGCGTCGGCGCTGCGGGTCGGCGGGTGAGCATGGGCTGGGTCGAGATCTTCATCGTGTCGATGGTGGCGCTGCTGACCGGGTTCGGCTTCTATCGCCTGGTCCGCGCCGGGCGCGAGGCGCAGCGCTACCTCGAGGGCCGCAGCGAGCAGCCGCTGCAGCTGTCGCACCTGAGCGGCGCGCTGGCGCTGGTGGCCCGCGAGACCCGGACCCTGCGGATCAGCCTGGAGAGCCCGCTGCGGGCCATCCGCGAGTACATGCAGGTCGACCTGGCGCGCACCGAGGACGACGGGCAGGCGATCGACGCGGCGCTGCTCGAGACGACGCGGGCGCTCGACGAGTGGTTGCGCATGATCGCCGGGCTGCCGGACCACGAGCGCCAGGCGATGGAGGCGATGGGCGCCTCGGCGGCGCCGATCCGAGCGGCCATGGAGGCCGAGCACGGGGCGTTCGAACGCCTGCACCTGCGCAGCCCCGGGCGGCCGGACCTGGACGTGCGGCTCGCGGCGATCTTGAACGAGCTCGGGCGCATCGAGGCGGCCATGCAGGCGCCGGCGGGGCCGTACCGCTGATGGGCGGCCGCCGGTTTCCTGTACACCCGTGCGGATGACAGCCCCCGGTCCGGGGTGCGACGATGGCGTGTTCAGCGTCAGCGGAGGATCGTATGAAGTGGGCCGCGCTCATGATCGTCGCCGGTGTCGTCGCCGGCTGCACCGACAATGGTCCGAACCTCGGCGGTCTGACCGTCACCTCCGCGCCCGAGCCGAGCGGCGGGGAGCCCGACGCCACGCCGGGGCCGACCGACAGCGGCGACGTCACCGGCGGCACCGCGGACGGCACCAGCGGCGGCCTCGTGAGCGGGTCGACGTCGACCGGCGCCGGTCCGACCGGCACGGACGGCAGCAGCGGCAGCAGCGGCGGGCCCACGGGGGATCCCGGCGGCGAGACGAACTCGGCGACCGAGACCGCGAGCGGGTCGAGCGGGTCGACGAGCGACGCGACGAGCGACGCGACGAGCGACGCGACGAGCGACGCGACGGGTGACGTGCCGGCCACGATCGACGAGGCGATCGACGTGTACTGCGCGCGCTACACGTTCTGCTTCGCCTTCAACCCGTGGCCGAACGCCGGCGCGTGCGAGCTCGAGCTGGACGCTGACTACGCGGAGTTCGAGGCGAACGCGCCCGATAAGGCGGCCTGCGAGGCGGCGTTCATCGCCCATTACGTGTGCCTCGAGGACGCGCTGTGCGACGACCAGTACGGGCAGACGTGCTCGAGCGACGGCATCTACGCCGCCTGTCAGTGAGGACCGCGACGCGCAGCGTGCGGTCGCGCCGAGTCAGCGCGGGCGGGTCAGCGCAGGCGGTCGACGACCTCGAGCAGGGCGTCGAGGTTGGTGAGGACCGCGACGCGCAGCGTGCGGGACGCCGTCGCGCCGGGTCCGCGCGGGCGGGTCAGCGCAGGCGGTCGACGACCTCGAGCAGGGCGTCCAGGTTGGCGTGGCCGAGCTTGCGGCAGCGCTCGGGCGACCAGCCGACCGCCGGCAGCGGCGCGTCGGCGGTGTCCTTGAACGGCTGCTCGAGGGTCATCGACAGGCAGCCGAAGCGGTCGGCGATCCAGTTGGTGGCCATCGTCATGTTGGCCTCACCGGGGCCGACGGGGTCGTAGCCGTGGGTGGTCTGGAAGTCGGGGCTGATGCGGGCGAGCGCGGCCTCGTAGGCGGCCTGCAGCTCGCTCTGGCGCGCGCTGAGCGAGGGCACGCCGTCGGGGCCGGCGATGAAGTTGTAGGGCAGGCCCTCGTCGCCGTGCACGTCGAGGCAGAAGTCGACGCCGGTGGCCTCCATGTGGTCGCGCACCAGCAGGACCTCGGGGCTGCGCTCGCGCGTGGGGGTCAGCCACTCGCGGTTGAGGTTGGCGCCGGCCGCGTTGACGCGCAGGTTGCCGCGGAAGCTGCCGTCGGGGTTCATGTTGGGGACCACGTGGAACACGGCCTTGCGGCGCAGCGCGCGGGCGACCGGGTCCTCGGGGTCGAGCAGGCGGGCGAGCAGGCCGTCGACGAGCCACTCGGCCATGGTCTCGCCGGGGTGCTGGCGGGCGATGATCCAGCAGGTGCGCAGGCCCTTCGCCGGCTCGCCGATGGTCAGGAGGTCGAGGTCGCGACCGTCGAGGGTCGAGCCGAGCAGCGTGTGGCGCACGCCGTCGACCGCCTGGCAGCGGGCCACCAGGTCCTGGTGGCGCTCGTGCGAGTAGGGCGCGAAGTAGCTGTAGTAGACGGCGTCGCGCGCGGGCGTGTGGCGGATGGTCAGGCGGGTGCCGTCGTAGCGGGTCGGCACGCGGAAGAACGTTTGGCGGTCGTAGGTGGCGACGGCGGCGTAGTCCTGCCAGCCCGCGGGGTAGGAGGTCTGGCCGGCGTTGTCGAGGTGGAGGACCAGGGGCGCGCCGCGCACGTCGCTGACGCGGAAGTTGAACCACTGCAGGAAGTCGCTGTGGCTGTCGTGGCGGATGCGGAGGTGGGCGTCGCCGGGGTCGTGGATGTCGACGACCTCGATGTTGCCGCCGTCGAACTGGCTGCTGACCTTCATGCGGCGATGTTAACCGACCGCGCGGAGTCACGCGCCACAAACACGAACGCCGCCGACCGGGGGGTCGACGGCGTCGCGGGGTGGGGGCCCTTCAGGGCTCAGCCGCCGCAGCTGTTGAACTCTTCGAGGCAGAGCTCGAGCGGCAGGTTGGCGTTGATGCACTCGTCGAACGCGAGCTGGCACTCGCCGCCGGGGTAGCCGCTGTCGCCCTCGCCGCCGTCGCCCTCGCCGTTGCCGGTCGGGTCGGGCGGGATGCCGTCGTCGCCGCCGTCACCCTCGCCGGGAGGGGGCTGGCCCTCGTCGCCGCCCTCGGCCGTCGGGTCGCCGACCTCGCCGCCCTCGGCCGTGGGGTCGCCGCCGCTCTCGTAGCCGACGTCGCCGGCGTCGCCGCCGACCTCACCGCCGTCGCCGCCGTCGTCGCCGGGGTCGGGCTTGCCGTCGTCGCCGCCCTCGGCGGTCGGGTCGGGCTGGCCCTCGCCGCCGTCGTCGCCGGGGTCGGGCTGGCCGTCGTCGCCGCCGCCGTTGCACAGGTCGAACAGCTTCTCGCAGACGATGGGGTCGTTGTTGTTGGCGAGGCAGTCCTGGAACTGGACCTGGCAGGGGTCGCCCTCGTCGCCGTAGGTGCCGCCGTCGTCCTCGCCGGTGTCGCCGGGGACGTTGCCGTCGTCGCCGGGCACGTTGCCGTCGTCGCCGGGGACGTTGCCGTCGTCGCCGGGGACGTTGCCGTCGTCGCCGGGCAGGGGCAGCTGGCCGTCGTCGCCGTAGCTGCCGTTGCCGTCGTCGCCGACGTCCTCGCCACCGTCGTCGTCGTCGTCGCCGACTTCGTCGCCGCCTTCGGCGACGTTGCCTCCGCCCTGCTTCGGCTCGAAACATGCGGGTACGGCGAACGGGAGGGTGAAGAGGGTGAGACCGAGGAGGGGGCGGAAGGTGCGGCGAAGCATGCGAGTGGGCTCCGTGGGTGACAGTGCCAGTTAGTCCAACAAAAGGAGAGGTCCCACTCTACCCGCGGGTGTTTGCGGCCCGCAAGGGCGGCCGCGAAGATTTCCGATGGCGTTCCGACGGGCCGGGGGGCGCGGCGAGCCGGTACGGGGCGGGGGCGAGCAGGCCTCGGCCGGTCGGCGGCGGGGGTCGGCGTGGTTGACGGCGTTCCGCGAGCACGGCCGCGCGACGGGCCGGGCCGGAGCGCGGAGATCGCCCCGTAGGGACGCTGGTTTCGCGGTGGCCGGACGCGTAGCGTGGGCGGGTCATGGGACACGTCGACAAAGAGCTGCGGCAGTACAAGGGTCGCAAGTGGACCTACCTGATCGTGGGGACGATGCTGGTGCTGGGGGCGGTGATCGTGAACTTCGCGGTCAACAACCCGGAGCTGGCCCAGAAGGGCATCGACACGATCGCGGGGCTGCCGTCGTGGGCCGTGCCGGCCATCGGCGCCGGCGCGGGCGGGCTGCTGTTCTATGTCGGCCTGAAGCTCGAGGCCGACTGGCCCGAGTACATCGGGGCCACCCTGGTGGCGGCCTCGATCGTCGTCGCCGAGGTGCTGCTCGGCTGGAAGAACTTCGAGTTCGGCGGCATCGTGGTGATCCCGTACGCGATCCCGGCGCTGGTGCTGCTGGTGCTGCTGATGATCTCGAACGCCAAGACCAAGTGACGCGGCGGCTCACGGCGGCGGCGGCGGCTCGGCGAGCACGCGCTGCTTGGCCGCGGCGAACTCCGCGGCGGTGAGGTTGCCGCGCTCGAACAGCGCGGTCAGGCGCTCGAGCTGGCCGGCGAGGTCGAGGCTGCCGCGCTGCTCCTCGTTCTCGGTGACGATGAGGGCCGCGCTGCAGCTCGAGGCGAGCGCGGCGATCAGGCCGATGCCCATCAGCATCAGCGCGGTCGCGACCACCCGCGCGAGGCCGGTCTGGGGGGTGATGTCGCCGTAGCCGACCGTCGTGGTGGTGACGATGGCCCACCACAGGGCGTCGCCGAACTCGTCGAAGGCCGGGTTGGTGCCCTTCTCGAGCGCCCACACCACGGTCGCGAGCGCGACCACCACCACCGCCGTGACGGTGGTGGTGTGCAGCATCTTGTGGCGGTTGATCAGCACGTCGAGCACGCGCAGGGTCCGCAGGCGGCGCAGGGCGGTGAAGGCCCGCAGCAGGCGCAGCACGCGGGCCAGGCGCAGCACCTGCATGGCCCGCAGCACGGCGATGCCCTCGAGGTACAGCGGCATCATGCCGAGCAGCTCGTACCAGTGCTCGTGCAGCCAGGCGCTCTTCTTCGGGGCGCGGCGCAGCTCGACGATCCAGTCGCCGGCGAAGATCAGGACGATGACCATGTCGATCGCCGCGGCGACCTGGAAGCGCGGGTCGGAGAACTCGAGGTCGGACAGCTCGACCCAGATCACCGGGACCAGGCTGACCAGGGCCAGCCCGGCCATGAACACGTCCCAGACCACCCGCCGCGGGACCGTCGCGCCGTCGCCTGTCTCGTTCGCCGTGGGCATCGACCCGCACTCTAACGCCGTCGGTCCAGGCCGGAAAGCGCCCGCGATGGCCGGGGAGGCCGGACGCGGCGAGCCGCGGCGTCACGCGTTCGCGGGGCGGGCGCGCCGGAGGGCGTCCAGGAGGGCGGGCTCGAGGGCGGCCGAGGCCTCGGGGCGGTGGAAGTCGGGGCGCGCGCCGCCGGCAGCGATCGCGGACAGGTAGCGGCGGGCCGCGGCGACGCCGTGGATCGCGTGGGCGTTGCAGCGGGCGGGGCGCACGGGCAGCAGCGCGGCGGGCACGACGGCGTCGCCGCGCCAGCGCGTCCCCGCGAGCGCGCGCCGGAACGCGATCGCCAGGCCCTCGCGGACCACGTTGCGCACGCCGTGCAGCGCGAGCACGAGGTGGTGCCCGTGCGGGCCGAGCTCGACCTCGAGGTAGCGGTCGGCGTCGCCGTAGAGGAAGAGCTCGACGACCTCGTGGTTCCACAGCCCCGGGGTCGGGCCGGGCGGCGACGGCGGCGGCGGGTCGCCGTGGAACGGGGCGTCGACGGCGATGTGCAGGTCGCCGTCGGCGACGGCGCGCAGCTCGAGGTCGACGCGCTCCTCCGGCGCGGCCGGGCTGCCGTCCCACAGGCGGTCGACGACGATGCGCACGGCCGGGAGGGTATCACGAGGCGCGCGCGAGCCGGCGCAGCTCGAGCGCCTTCGGGCCGCGGCCCTGCCAGCGGGCGCGCGGGGCGTCGCGCTGTTCGACGACGGGCGCGGCTCGTCGTTCGTCCCGCGGCGTCCGCCGCGTCGCCGGGCGAGCGCTCAGCCGATGACCTTGCAGGCGGGGTCGCCGACGGTCTTGTTGTTGTCGGTGCGGCACTCCTGCCAGGGGTGGTCGGGCATGCCGTCGTCGACGACGACGACGAGCGGCTGGGTGCCGTCGACGAACGCCTGGGGGATCTGCGGCAGCTCGAGCAGCACCTCCTGCGACTCCGCGGGGTAGAGGATCTTGGTCGTCACGCCGGAGCCGATCTTCGCGCCGCCCTGGGCCGGGTCGCCCTCGTAGAAGCCGACGTTGACGCCGGCGGGCACGGCGGCCTGGCCGATGTTGCGCACGCGGGCGTAGGCCCGCAGACCGTCGAAGCACTCGGTGTAGATGCCGGCGACGAGGTCGGGGGCCGAGAACTCGCCCTCGGGCTGGACGTTCTGGCGGAAGTTGTTGAGGCGGGGCACCGTCCAGTTGGACGCCTCGATCGCCGGCACGCTGCCGTCCTCCTCGATGTTGGTCACGTGGTAGGCGTGTTGGTTCCACACCCGGCGGGTGCGGACCCACTGGTTGGTGGCGTCGCCGAACACGCGCAGGCCCTGGGTCTTCATCATCTCGGCGGGGCAGGTCAGGCTCGAGTAGCTGTTCGAGGTGACGACGATGTCGGCGTGGCCGTCGTTGTCGATAACGGCTATAGGGCCCTCAAACGGGCCTAATTCCTGCGTATACGGCACTTTGATCCGCCGCGCCGGGAAAACGAACCAGATCTGAACCAAAGTTGTGCCGACCAGGGAGATCGCGTCCCCGCGCAAGCCGGCGTCTGCTCAACCAGGCCCTGGTCTCCTGTGGGGACCGACCGCCAGGCATCGGTCCCCCTGCCAGTCGGCCGGTCGGGGTCCGTGAGGTCCCGCCAGACCATACCAGTCCGGGGAAGCAACCGCGCGCGGTCTGTCTTTCCAGACAGGTAGAAGGTCGGTTGTTGGGGCTCATACCGGGGGGTCGAGGCGGTCAGTTCGACTCTCGCGGCTTGCCGAGAAGACGGAGCCGCGGCGGAGATGACCGGCCGGTCCTTCGCGGTGGTCGGGGAGAGCTGGGGGTAGGTCGGCAGACGACGCGCGCCAGAGGCGACGACGAAGTCGCCGACCGGCCGAGCGCCGATCGTGTCGTGCCAAAATGTCAGCTCGCCCGGCGTGGTGCTGACGAACAAGATGTTAATGCCGCGCGACAGGGTGCTGAAGATCGCCTGGGCGAACAGGCCTCGAAGGACAGGCTTGTCGGCATCGGGATTGTGGATCTGAATTCGATCGAGAACGAAGACCTCGGTCAACGCATCCGCGAAAACCTGCTCGACGTATTCACGCAAGAAGCCGCGACGGTCGAGCGCCTCACGGCACACTTTCACGAGGAACTCGCTGCCGATCGCGGCTGCGGCGCGAGCATGATCGACACCGGGGTCGTCGACGCGGACGAAGTACACCTCGGCGGCGGCACAGATCGTCTCGCCGTCGCGGACCAGCTCGGCGGAGTAGACATCAAACGCCCGGCGTGTCCGCTCCTCGGTGCCGACGAGGGGACACTCGAGGCTGAGTGTGACGTCCTGAATTAGATGCAGGGGAACAGGCCGATCCGTCCCGGATTCGGTGCGGGAGAGCGGGCAGCAGGATCAGCAGCTTCGCCCGATCACCGAGTGAAATTTCGGTAAGGAGCCTCGCGGAGACGTCTCGACGCAAAGCGGCGGTGTCGGAGGACGCTCGAAGTGTGAACAAACAAGCAAGACCTGCAGAACCACTCTGCGACC
>JAEUJW010000085.1 GCA_016793465.1 Myxococcales bacterium | reverse complement strand
GGAAATCCGCACGTCCGGTTCGATGGGCGGGAGTCTGGAAACGGAGTCACGGCAAATCCTACACGGGCACGAAGAGGGAAACCTCGGATACAGACAAGGACGAGCCTGAAGGACCACCGCGCCAGCTCCCGACCCTACCGTTGCTGACGCTGGGCCGGCTGAACGACGCCTTGATATCGAGGCGGTGCAGGGTGGCGAGGAGGGCGGCACTCTTCATGGGCGCGCCGTTGTCCGAATGCAGCCAGATGAGATTACCAGAGCGCGGATTGTCCTGGCAAATTCTTTCGACCATCGCCGCGGCGATTTGTCCACACTCCCGGTCATGCACCTCCCGGGCGACGATGCGGCGGCTCCAGATGTCGACGACCACGTATGCGTAGAAGTACACGCCGCGGACAGGGCTCTTGAAGTACGTGATGTCCCACGAATAGACCTGATTCGGACCCGTGGCGGTGAGCGACCGCGGACGGCTCCGCGGCGGCCGGGCGCGCGAGCGATGGACCTGGAGACCACGTTTGCGAAACAGCCGGTACAGGTGAGATTCGGAGGCGATGTACTCGCCGCGATCGGCGAGCTGCGGGATGAGCTGCCGCGGCGACTGGTCGCGGAACTCCGGCGAGGTGGCGAGCGCCAGCAGGCGCTCGTCCTCCTCGGCGGTGATCTTGCTCGCCGGCGCCGTCGTAGGTCCGCGCCGCATGTCGTCGCCGCCGCCCACACGGCGCCAGCGCTGCACCGTCCGGCAGTCCAGCCCCAGCAGCTCGCAGGCCCGCTCCAGCGTCGCTCCTGCGGCCGTCGCGTCCCCGAGCAGCCGCAGGATCATCGCCCGCTCCTGGGCTCCGTGTCGTCGTCCCCGGCCCCCATGAGGGCCTGGAACTTTTTTTGAAGCACCAGCAATGCGGCCGCCTCGGCCAGCGCCTTGTCCTTGCGCACAAGCTCCCGCTCGAGCTCGCGGATCCGCTTGGCCTCGGCCGCGCCGCTGTGCTTGCCACCAAGGCCGCCGAGCTCGGCCCGCGCCCCGCGCAGCACCGACTCCCGCCACTCGCGCAGCGTCGCCTCGTGCAGCCCACGCTGGCGCAGGAAGCCCGCGAGCTCGTCCTCGGTCAATGCCTGCGCCTCCAGCACCGCGGCCAGCTTCTCCTCGCTGGTCCAGTCCTGCGGCCGTCGTGGCGGTTGCTTGGGCGTGTCGTCGCTGTGCTGCATGCTGCCTGACATACCCGCATCTTTCCTCCAGCGAAACAGCAGCGACGGGCTCAGACCCAGCTCCTCGGCCAACGCCTGGGCCGTCTTGCCTGAGGTGCTCATCCTGCGCACGACATTCGCCCGAAACTCCGCCGAGTGCCGCCTCCGCGTCTGCCCGCTCATCGCCTCACCCCCACCGGGATCCGCACGCAGATCGCCTGCGGGATGCTCTCCTCGTCGACCCGAAACCCCAATCCCCTGGGGATCACCACGAGGACCTCGCTCGCCCGCTTCGCCGGGCTCTCCGACTCCTCCTCCGTCCCGTCCTCGAGCAACACGTCGAACTCGATCTCGCTGTCCTCGCCCTCACGGGCACTTGGGAAATTCATCTCTGCTGGTTCTTCTCTCGCCCCCTCAGTGGTTTATCGGTGAGGGCAGCAACTATCCTGAGACCGGGGGGACCGGTTCACAGACATCGTCTCCTGACAGGCCACCCCTGGCGAGTGGAGGTCGACAGCTTGTCCGCGGACCTACGACGCTTGACGCAACCGGCAAAACACGTGCTCGGTGGGACATGCAAAGCCCCAGCGAGCGACGTGGCGAACGCCATTCGCTTTGCAGGCAGCTTTTCACGATCGGCGGGCAGACGATCTCGTGCCTACTGCTGGATGAGGAGACGAACACCCAGGCATGGCTGCAGCGTGCGCCGCAGCAAACCCCCGGAGCTCCTCGCGCTGTTCCCTGGTGGCGGGCGAAGGATTTGTGGCGGCGCCCGAGAAACCCGCGAGGTCCGGGTGTGGTTGGTCCGTCGCTATGGCGCCGGGGCCCTTGGATCGACGGGCGACAGGACATGCACCCAGAGTTCGGCAGGCGCACCCCGCGCAACCTCCGGCGCCTGTTGCCATGACGCTGCTAAATTCTTGAACAAGACCGCCCGGTGCGTTGCCAGGCTGTTGCCAAAACTGCAGCACGACGCGGCTCCTGGCGGCGAAGGTCCCCTCTCAGATCGCCCCTATTCTTGAGAATTCGGCCGGTTGGCGGATGTGGGGCGGTCCGAGGAGGGGACCATGTTTCCGGTTTAAAATCGCGGTGCATCAGCCCCGCCGCGTGGGCCGCCGCCAGGCCGCGTCCGGCCTCGCCGAACACCCGCAGCACCTCGCGCCACGAGCGCGGCGCCTGCTGCAGCCATGCCTTCAGCGTCGCCCCCTCGATGTACTCGATCGCCAGGAACAGCCGCCCGCCGTCCTCGCCGACCTCGTAGACCTGGGCCACGTTCGGGTGCGACAGTCGGGCCATCGCCTGGGCCTCGCGGCGCATCCGCAGCGCGCCGATCGACCCCTCGAGCACCCCCTCTCGCAGGATCTTCAGCGCCACCTTGCGGTCGAGCTCCGGATCGTAGGCCGCCCACACCACGCCCATCCCGCCCTCGCCGAGCGTCCGCAGGAGCACATAGCGCCCGATCTGCAGGCGCCAGCCCTCGTTGGTCGGCGCCGCCGGCAGGGCCGTCGACGGCTCGCGGCGCGGCGCAGTGGTCGGCTTCGGCGCCCCTGGCAGCGCCGGCAGCGGCAGCGCCAGCGCCGGCAGCGGCAGCGCCGGCAGCGGCTCGCCGCCGAGGGACGTCGTCCGCGCCCAGCTCTCCGCGCTGTCCTCCTCCATGCCCACGATCCGACCATCGTCGGTCAACCGCTGCGCCCGGGCAACGCGGAGAATTGCGCGCCGGACCGCGATCGCTCGTCTACTGCTCGCCGTTGCCCTGGTTCCACCCGAGCTTGGTCGCCAGGACCCGGAACACGCTGAAGCTGGGCGGGCACAGCTTCAGCGGCTCGTGTGCCGCCGAGATGCAGACCTGGTCGCCGAGCTCGAGCTCGACGCTCTTTTGCCCGTCGACCGTCAGGAACGCCGCCGAGATGTCGCTCGGGCCGGCGTACGTGATCCGGATGTCCGCGCCCTTCGAGACCACGACCGGTCGGTGCGTCAGGCTGTGCGGGCAGATCGGCGTGATGGTCAGGACCTCGGTCCCGGGCGCGACGATCGGTCCTCCGGCCGCCAGGTTGTACGCCGTCGAGCCCATGGGCGTCGAGACGATCAGCCCGTCCGCCTTGTACGTCGCCATATGCGAACCGCTGATCGACGTGGCCAGCTGCAGCAGGCGCGGCACGTCGCCGTGCTTGATGTACGCGTCGTTGCAGGCCACCTCGTGGCTGACCGTGCGCCCGTCGCGGCGGACCTCGACGTTCATGCGCAGCCGCGGCTCCCACATCAGCCGGCCCTCGACCGCCGCGCGCAGGCCCTCGTCGATCTCCTCGCTGTGGTACGCCGTCAGGAACCCGAGGTCGCCGAGGTTGACGCCGACCACCGGGATGCCCTCCGTCGCCGCCCACCGACTCGCGCGCAGCAGCGTGCCGTCGCCGCCGAGGGCGACGATCAGATCCACGCCTCGCAGCGCCTGCGGACCGTCGACCGCGGGCACGTCCGCGATGCCCTCGACCGTCGCCGGCACCGCGACCGCCACGCCCGCGGCGCGCAGCAGCTCGACCGCCCGCTGCAGCGTCGCCAGCGCCCGCCCGTCCTCCCGCGGGTAGAGCAGGACGGAGCGCACCGGAGGGATCGGCAGTTGCACGAGCATGCGTCGTTACTCTCCAGTGTATCGCCCGGGCCCACCGGCGAACAACGCGTCGTCAGTCGTCGGGCGCGTAGAGGTACCCCTGGTGTTGGAACAGGCAGATCTTCCCGCCCTGCTCGCGCCGCGCCCGCTCGAGCGCCGCGTCGACCAGCTCGAGCATGTCCTGCAGCGTCTTGGTGTCCTTGTTGGGGAAGAACGACACGCCGATCGAGACCGTGAAGCCGGCCGGGCCCTCCCCGCGCGGCGCCGGCTGCTTGCGCGTCTCCCGGGAGATCCGCTCGGCGACCGTCAGCGCCCCCGGGAAGTGCGTGTTCGGCAGCACCAGCAGGTACCCGCGCTCGTCGACCCGGACCACCAGGTCGATCTTCCGCACGTTGGACTCGATGATGTTGCGCAACAGGCCCCCGAGGTCCGCCGGCGGACGGCCCCCCGCCACCTCGTCGACCTCGATGCGCAGGCACGCCAGCGGGTCCGAGTAGCGCTCCGCCCGCTCGAACTCCTCCTGCATGCGCCGCCGCATGTCCTCGCTCGTCACCTCGGTCCGCGGCAGCTCGCCCGGGTCCGCCGTGCCCGACGACGCGTCGTAGCTGGCCAGCCGCTCGTCGAACACCGCCCGCGTGCGCAGCAGCACCTCGACGCGCGCGCGCAGCTCCTCCGGGTTGTAGGGCTTGCCGAGGTAGTCGTCCGCCCCGCTGCGCAGGCCCTCGACCCGCGCGTTGACCGAGTTGCGGGTGCTCACCATCAGCACCGGCAGGTAGCCTGGCGCCTTGGCCTTAAGGATCCGGCAGACTTCGAGCCCCCCGATCCGCGGCATGACCACGTCGAGCACCACCAGGCCCGGCCGCTCCTTATTAAAGACCTCGAGCACCTGCTGCCCGTCGCCGGCCTCGCACACGGTGTACCCAGCGTCCGCCAGGATCCCCCGGGCTGCCGCGCGGTCGCTGGACGAGTCGTCCGCCACGAGGATCTTGACAGCGGGAGGGGTCACGCCGGCCGCCAGTATGGCACCCTTCCGCGGCCCGCAACCAGGCCTGGCCTGCCGACCCCACGCCTCGCCGGGCCCCCCGCCGCGGTGAGATCGCCCCCGTCTCCGCCCGCGGCCGCACTCACACCCCCGGCCGGGCCCCCCTCAGACCGGCCAAACTGCCCCAAAAACCCCGCCTCCGCCATGATCCGGGTGCTTGACAGCCCAGGGTCGCTCGCGTATCCCTCCGCTTCCCATGGGTACCCACTACCCCAATCCCGCAGATATCCGCCGCGACTGGCTCCTGGTCGATCTGGCCGGTCTGACCGTCGGTCGCGCCGCCAGCCAGATCGCCAACATCCTCCGTGGCAAGCACAAGCCCACCTTCACCCCGCACCTCGACGTGGGCGACTTCGTCGTCTGCATCAACGCCGAGAAGGTGAAGCTCTCCGGCAACAAGCTCGACGACAAGCTCTACCACTTCAACTCCGGCTTCCCCGGGGGCCTGAAGACGGCCAGCGCCCGCACCATGCTGGGCAAGAAGCCGGAGGAGCTGATCAAGATCGCCGTCCGCCGCATGCTCCCGCGTTCGCCGCTCGGCCGCGCCACGTACAGCAAGCTCAAGGTGTACGCCGGCGACAAGCACCCGCACTCCGCCCAGCAACCCAAGCCCCACACGCTCCCGCTCTGACTTCACGGCCCTCCGGGCCTGATCCAGCTTCACGGCCCTCCGGGCCTGATCCAACTTCACGGCCCTCCGGGCCTGATCCAACTCCGAGTTCTCCCATGGCCAAAGACACGATGAAGTTCTACGCCACCGGCCGCCGCAAGACCGCGGTCGCCCGCGTGTGGCTGTTCCCGGGCGAGGGCAAGATCCTCATTAACGATCGCGACGCCGACGGTTACCTCGCGCGTCCGACCAACATGAAGCTCATCGAGCAGCCGCTGAACATCACCGGCGCCCGCGAGAAGTACGACGTGTGGGCCACGGCCCGCGGCGGCGGCCTCTCCGGCCAGGCCGGCGCCGTCCGCCTCGGCATCGCCCGCGCCCTCCTCCGCGTCTCCGGCGACTTCCGCGAGAGCCTGAAGAAAGCCGGCTACCTCACCCGCGACTCCCGCAAGGTCGAGCGCAAGAAGTACGGCCGCGCCGGCGCCCGCGCCCGCTTCCAGTTCAGCAAGCGCTGATCGGCCCCCAAGAGGCCCCTCGCACGGGCATGTGGTCACCCCACATGCCCGTTCGCCGTTGGTTCCTCCGCCTCTTCAGCCCACGACGCCCTGCGACGCCCACCACGACGGGCGTGCGGCGCTTCGCACGGGCGACGGCCGTGCCGACCTCTCGTTGCATGATCACCGCGGGCGTGCGGCGCTTCGTGTGGGCGACGGCGTGCCGCCCTCTCGTTGCATGACCACCGCGGGCGTGCGGCGCTTCGTGCGGGCGACGGGCGGTGCCGACGGACGTGGGGCCCCACGACGCCGGTACCCATGCCACGTGCTCGGCCTCATCGCAGCTCCGTGCTGCCGCCATCGTCGCGGACATTTAAAGCCTCCTGATCGCCCGTGGGGCCTCCGCGCGCTGTCATGGGTCCCCGCCCGGCTGCGCCCCAGCGTCGGCACCGCTCGTCGCCCGGGTCGCATCGTCGTCGCCCTGCTCTTCTCACGACCGCAACCTCGCGTGGACAAGATTGCCGGCACCGCTCGTCGCCCGAGCGACGACATCGACGCCCGCTCCCCGCTCGACGACTCCCGACAGCAGCACCGCGAGTCGCAAGGGTCATTCTCTGATCGCAGCGACCCGCAGATCCGCCTCCACTCCGCGGCCCGCCATCACCTGAAGTTTCATCCGGCGACATCGGCGGCCCTCCGTCGCACACGCGGCATCGTCAGCGCGACGCACTGCCGGTCACAGCGCGGCGCGCATGAGCGCCGGCTCGCACACCACACTCCCAGCCGACATCGCAATCGACACACGCGCGACGCCTCTGCGTCATGCGCCTGAAAACGTCGGCTCGCACACTCCCGCCGACATCGCAGTCCACGCACGCGCGACGCCTCTGCGTCATGCGCCTGAAAACGTCGGCTCGCCCGCGCGACGACCTCAGCGCCCGCACCTCTGACAGCAGCCGAGCGCACGCGACAATCCCCGCCGACATCACTTCTGCATCAACCGCTCGCGCACGAACACTGCCCATGTCAGTTCTCAGCAACATTCCCCCCTCCTGAGCAGAATTTCTCAGGACCATTCCCCCCTGGGCCGGCCAGTTTCTCAGGACCATTCCCCCCTGGCCGGGGTCGAGTTTCTCAGCGTCATTCCCCCTCTGGGCGGCTGAGT
>JAEUJW010000057.1 GCA_016793465.1 Myxococcales bacterium | reverse complement strand
TCGCCGCCATCGTCTCGCGGTCGAGGGCGATGTGGCCGATGCGGATGCCGTGCTCGTCGTAGTGGTGGAAGATGTCCGTCGGCTGGTAGCCCGGCTGACGCGACGCGAGCCAGGGCTGCACGAGCAAGGCGGGGTCGAGTGAGTCGTACCAGCCGTCCGGCGGATCCGGGGCCGTCGGCCGCGGGGGAGTTTTCGGGCGACGAAGACGCGCGAGGAACGACTCCGTCGCTCTCCCCAGGTAGCCGACGAATTGCTGCGGCAGTGATGCGCCCCGGGAGAACGCGTCCCACGCGACCGAGTACACGTCGCCCCACTGGTCGCCCGAGAGCTCGGCGAGGTGCGGAAGGAGTGCGCCGGCGAGTTCAGGCCGCGGCTCGCGTGGGGTCCATGATGCGGTCGGGTGTCGAACAACGCGCTGTTCTGCTCCCGCATCACCGTAACGCCCAAGACGTGGGGGGCGTAGGGGTCCGAGGCCGGGGGGCGTGCCGGATGTTCGTCCGGGCGGCGATGGAACGGGAGGCGGTTGGACAGGTTGCGCCCTGTCCGGTGGTGATGCGGGCGACGGGACTGTCCCATGGGGGCGAGCTTGGTGCGCTGCACGTGGATGCCGGGTCGCACGACGCCGCGAAGCCCCGGTACGAACCACCGAGCCATCCCGAGCAGCTTCATCTGGATCGTCGACGAGCGACAGCTCGACGTGAAGCGCATCAGCGACACAGACCACGTCCGCGAGCGAGAGGCTATCCGCATCGGACAGGGCGAGCGTAGCGAACCTGTCGGTTCGCTTCCCGGGTTGTCCGAGGAGTTGCTCCCACTCGAGGCCTCGAGCCCGGCGCTGCCCGTCCAGATGGGCGACGAGCTCGGCGGCGATGCGGGCGCCCGCGGGTGCAATGTGGCACTGAAGCGGCGGGAGCAGGCGCATCGCGCTTCCCAGGCGTGGGCTCGCAGCGGTGTTCGCGAGCATCCGGCGGAGGTTCCCTGGCTGCATCCTTGCGGCACGCGCCAGGTCGGCGAGCGTCAACCCCCGTTCTGTAGCTCGCGCCCGGATCGCCGCCAGCAGCTTCATCGCCGTCATCATCTCAATCTACTGCGCTGTCGTGCGCGAAGGTACGCGTGCCGCTCTGCGCCGAGTCCGTGAAGCGCCCGGCGCTCGAGTTCGCAGCGTGATGCGCGTGGCGGTGTGACAGGACGGCGCATCAGCGGAAAGGATGCGCAAGGCGCTCGACCACGCGCGGATGCGCCGCACACTCTCGCGCGCCATGACGCGGTACCTTGATGCGTATGGCAGACAAGGAGATGGATCGACGCTTCCGCTTCACGGTGCTGCGGCCGCCTGATGCGGCGAACGGGGCCTCGATCGTCGCGCTCGATCTGCCGGGCATCGGCAGGGAGCACGTCGACGTCCTGCGGGAGCTCATCGCGCCCAACCTCGGCTCCGGATTCGTCCTGGCCATCAACGGCGAGGCCGTTGCGCATGGTCCCACGACGGCGGACGACCGCCACCCAGCGCCGTTTCGCGAGGTCCAGCGGCTCACCGAGATGGCGGTGCAGCAGCACGAGTACCTGTGCGCCGAACTCCGGCGGATGCGCGACGAGCACGAGCAGGACTTCGCGCAGGAGCGGGCCATCCTGCGAACCCTCCGGGGTCGCTGGCTCGAGCGGGTCTTGGACGATCAGGTCCGCGGCGAGGATGCGCTGCGCTACGTCGTTGAGACCGTCCGCTCCGCGGCGAAGAAGGCCGACCCACCGAAGCCCGATGGCGAACAGTGAGTCGGCGAGCTGCGTGACGACCGCGAGGCGACGGTACGATCGCCCCGTCGGTCCGGTCGTTCACTTCTTCGCGTGAGCAGCCGGGCGCGCGGCCAGCTCGCTGACCTTGACGTCGAGACGGGAGATGAGCTCGTCGATGCCTTTGTCTTTAAGAATCTTGTTGAACTCGAACTTGTAGTTCTTGGCGAGGCTGACGCCGTCGGTGATGATGTCGCTGACCTTCCAGCCCTCGGGGGTCTGCTCCATCGCGTAGACGATCTCGACGACCTCGGGTTTGCTGTCGCGGGTCAGGGCGATCTGGGTGCGTACGTGCGTGGCGCGGCCCTTCACCTCCTCGCCGAGGTAGGTCATCTCGTACTTCTTGTCGCTGCGGATCCGCTTGAGATAGTTCTCGCGGATCAGGCGCGCGAGCACCGCCTCGAACTCGGCGCAGCGCGGGGCGCACTTGCCTTCGTAGCGGGCCGGACCGCCGAGGGTGGTCTCGGCCAGCGCCCGGTAGTTGAGCAACTGGTCGACCTCCTTCTGCAGGGCTTCGTCGCTGGCGCCCTTCTTGATGAGCTCGACGACCTTCTCGTGGCGGACCTTGAACGTGCTCTTCGCGTCCGCGGGAGCGGCGATGCTCGCGGCTGCGGGGCTCGCAGCGGCAGGGGCGGTGACCGAGAGGGTGAGGGCGAGGCAGGCGAAGAACATCCGGGGAGTAGTCAGCATGGTCCCTTTTGCAAGCGCGGGCTTCAGACGGGGATGGCGTCGCAGTGTTGCAGTATTACTGCAGCTCTAACCCGGGCGTTCACGCGCCCGGACGTAGCGCACTCGCTCCGATAAGGTTGCAGGGTTACTGCAGCACTGCAGCAGTTCGAGAAAAATCGGCGCGTTCGCAAAACCGAAAACCGGTTTTACAGTTTCGCGTCGAAATGCGCCCGTGCTGAGGTGAGCCGACGGCGCAAGCTCGAGCGGAAAACCGGAAAACCGGTTTTCGGTTTCTCGATCTTGGCGAATCGACCGGGTGCTGATCTGGGAGGTCGCGCTCCCGCTCGTCGATCTTGGGTACACTGGGTGAAGTAGAGGTGGTGGGGGATGGGGGAGCGGCGCGTCGTCGAGGGTCTCTGGTCGCAGAGCGATGAGGGTGGTGAACCTCCCGGTCGTGCGCTCGCGCGCCGTCATGCCAGAGAGATCGTCCTCGCGCACACCGCGGGTTCGCTCCAGAGCGATGCGCCTGACCTTCCGCCGGTGGTCTATGTGCCCGATCTGGCGAGATTCCTGCGGATCAGCGAGAAGGCGGTGAGGCATCGCGCGGCGCGTGGGCAAGTGCCGCGGCCGTTCAAGAGCGGGAAAGCGCTTGCGTGGACGCGCGAAGACGTGCTGACGTGGCTTCGGGAATGCGGCCGGGCGGCTGGACCGGCCAAGATGAAGATCACGCTCCGCCCCTACACCAACGACATCACCCGCTTCCACGTCGACATCCGCTTCATGAACCCCGCCGTCGCCAACGAGACCATCCGCAGGCGCCTGGTCGCGCCCCCCGGGCTTGATGAAAAGCAAGCCCGCACGTGGGGGGAGCGCCAGGTCCCGCTGATCCTCCGCGAGCTCGTCGGGGGCACGGGCAATGCCGGTACCGTGGAACCGCAGAAAGAGAGTACGACCACCATGCGGGCTCCGAGGATGACCCTCGCCGAGTTTTACGAGCGCCGGTTCCTGCCGGAGCACGTCGCGCTGCAGAAGCGTGCTACCCGCGACAGCTACGAATGCCTGTACCGCAACCACATCGGCCCGCTTCTCGGTGATCAACCGATCGTGGCGATCGATGAGGACAAGATCTCGACCTTCAGCGCCGCGTTGCGCAAACGGGTCGGCATCACCACGTCGAACGTCGTGCTCGGCAAGCTCGCCAAGATGCTGAAGAAGGCCAAGCGGCTGAAGCTGATCCCGGTGCTGCCGGAGGTCGAGCGCTTCCCGGTGCCGAAGGCGCGGAAGAAGCGCGTGTTCTCCGACACCGAGATCGCACGGCTCAGCGAGGCTGCCGAGGACCGCAGCCCCGAGGCGCTGCTCGTGTGCCTGCTGGCGCTCGACGTGAACCTGCGGGTCTCGGAGATCTGCGCGTTGCGGTGGACCGACATCGACTACGAACAGAAGACCGTCACCGTCGAGCACAACGTGTACAAGGGCGAGGAGCAGACGCCGAAGGGGGAGATCAGGACGATCGCCCTCAGCGCCGCCGTGCTGCGCGCCCTCGAGGAGCACCGCAAGCGCGGCGAGCTGGGGCCGCTGGTCGTGTACCGGCGCTCGCAGCACACCGGCGGCGAGTGGGCCCCCCACACCCCGCACAGCATCAAGCACCTGCTCAACGAGACGCAGAAGCAGGGGCAGGTCGCCCGCAGCGGCCCGCACCTGCTCCGGCACACCGGGCTCACCCGCCTGGCGAACCTCGGCGCGAGCGTCTACGCGGTCCAGGCGATGGCCCGCCACGCGCGGCTGCAGACCACGCAGTCGTACCTCCACCAGCTCGGCACCACGCTCTCGCGCGAGGCCGTGACCCTCCTCGACCAGGCCGCCGCGGGCAAGCCGGATGGCAAAGCCGTGGCAAAGCGGGCAAAGGCCCGCCAGAAGTAGCTCAGACGCCGGAATTGGCGCCTTCCGATATTTTAAACCGGACAACGCGATGCTGGCCGCCGATGGGCGCGTGCGGGTGCTGGACTTCGGGCTGTCGCGGCTGCACGCGGAGGCCGTCGACGAGCCGGAGGCGAGCGCGTCGGGACGGGCGCTTGCGGTGACAGTGACGGGGGCGGGCACGCTGCTCGGCACGCCGGCGTACATGTCGCCGGAGCAGCACCTGCGCGGCGAGACCGACGCGCGCAGCGATCAGTTCAGCTTCTTCTCCACCCTGCATCTCCCGCAAACCCCGGCAGCCCGCAAGCAAGGCCAAATGCGCGAGATTGCAGGGGTTAATTCGCCCATAATTTATCGTGCCAATCCCCAGGACCCCCCCACACGTCTCCATGGGTTTGGAGAAAACCAGGAGACGGGCCCGAGCGGGTCAGGCGGGGCTTGAGTGACCACGCAGCCCCTTGGGCTCGGCGCGCGTCCGTCCGCGACGACGCGGTCGCCACGGCGCAACAGCCCAGCCGCGCCGAAGCGCAGCAGCAGCTCGGGCCGATGCCCGCCGGGTCCCTTGCGTGACCACCAGCGGCGATCGTCTGGCGTCGCTCTTGCCGCGGCGCAGCGAGCTCGCAGCGCCTCGCACGCGAGGCTGGCGGCGGCGGGCTCACGACGGGTCGGGGCCCGGCGTCTCGGGGTGCGCGCCCGCGGCGACGAACGCCCAGTTCTCCGATAGCCTTGAGGGACTCGGCAAGCAGGTCGACCGGGTCGACCGGGGGCAGGCGTACCGGGTTCCATGCGGGGGGCTGCATACCAGACGACGGAGCCGCCGGCTTGGCGGCGACGGATCGCTACCCTGCCCGCGACGCCCAAGCTGTGGTCCGGCGTCGCGGTGGGGACGTCCTGGACGAGCGCTTCAAAATCATCGCGGCGGCACCGCCACAGGGGGCACGCCGGGCGTTGACACGCCGGAGTCGGGTCTTAGAGTGCGCGCCATGGAGAATTGGATCCAGAAGGTGCGCTACCTCCCCGACAACAGCGCGATCGAGGCCGTCAAGTATAGTCCGGCTGACAAGCCCAACAGCATCTTGCTGACGATGCTGGTCAGCGAGGTGGTCGAGTCGATCCGCAAGGGCGGCGTCTACTACACTGCCCGTCGGCGTCATCCCAACGACCATCTCCCTGTTCGGGGCGCGCAGGTCATCCTGACGACGGACGGGAAGTTCATCACCACCGCGCCCACCAACAACACGCTCGACAACCTCGAGAACCTGCCGCGTTTCATCACGTGACGGCATGCCGACGTCGTGGCCGAGATCGCGGTACTCGACGCCGTCGCGGAGCATGATGTAGGCGGCCGTCAGGATCGAGGCGGCGACGGCCCGTCACTGACCCCGGGGATGCTCGTCAGGTTCGCCGCCGCTTCGCGAAAAGGGTCGAGCACGGCGCCCACTCGCTCGTCGACCGCGACGATCGCCGCCTCGAGCGCGGCGATCTGGTCGAGGTGCAGCTTGAGAAGGAACCTGTGGTCATCGGTGATTCGCCCACGCAGGGCCTCGAGGAGCGTCTTGCGGTTGTCTGGCCGGTCTCACGGAGATTCGCCGCGTCGAGATGCGGTTCCTGCGCGAGTGGAGCTCAAGATCGGCGGATACCTGTGCTCGCTTCTCATCGCCTGTCTCAAGGGACTCAGGTCGAGCGCGCCTTGGCAGACACCGCCTGCTTGCGACCGAGCTTGTCCCAGCCCTGCGACGCGCCGTGCATGTACTTCTGCCGGATTGCGAGGCGTTCGGCCAACGTCCGCTCGCACGGCGGCGGCCGGGACTTCGGGTCGCCGGCGAACGCCTTCGGGTCCGCCCGCCAACCCATCTGTTCGCAGAGCATCAGCCCAAGCGCGTGCGCCATCGGTGGACACACAGCATTTCCGACTTGACGATATTGCTGCAATCGGGGGATGGAGTCCGGCCAAATGAAGGCATCATCGAACCCTTGGATCCGCGCCGACTCGCGAACCGAGATCACACGATCATGCCGGTAGTGGATCGGCCGCAGCGGCGAAAAGTTCCCTGACCCCGCGCGCAACGTGTACGCTAGTCGGTCCGGGTGCAGGCGATCGTGGAATGACGCACGGCAGCGCTGCCCCGGCTGCAAGTCCGCGAACAGCCGCAACATCGGCTCAGTATGCATCGTCGGCTCATGGTTCGGGATGTGTTCGGCTTCGGGCGCGTCCACGTCTGGAAGATCACGGAGCACGGCCTCGGTCGTTCGGTATGGCGCGAGCCCCAGCGCCAACTGAGAACCCTCGACCTTCCCGTGCGTCGGAGCCGGTGGGAACCCCGACACGCGCCGCCCTCGTAGCCCAACGATGAACAGCCGCTTGCGCATCTGCGCAACACCATAATCCGCTGCCGCCAGGATGGACCCGGCAACGTCGTACCCGAGGTCCGCTAAGTCCTGCACGAGGCGCTCGTACACGGCTCCTCCCTCGAACGTCCGCAGGTTCGGCACGTTCTCCAGTATGAACGCCTTCGGTCGCAACTCCCCGACCAGCCGCACATAGTCGAAGATCAACGCGCCCCTGCTGTCCTCTAGCCCCCCCCGCGCCCCGACGATGCTGAACGCTTGGCACGGCGGTCCGCCCACGACCACATCCACAGACTTGAGCCCCGCCAGCTCCAGCAGCGAATCGCCGGTCGCTCCGGCGAGGTCGACCTTGTAGCCCTTGGCTCCTCTGTAGGTGTGGTTGTAATTATACACCTCAATGCAGGGCGCATCAAAGTCGAACCCGGCCTTCACCGCGAGCCCCGCGTCCAGCATCCCTGTCGAGAAACCACCGCAGCCGCTGAAAAGATCGATCACCGTGGGGCACATCATCGCGGACCTACCTGTGCTTGCTTCCTGATCATTTCCCGCTGACGCTCCGAGAGGTTAACCCGATACGTCGCCCTCTTGACGATCACCAGCGAGTTCGGGTCCGTCGCGGCATTGAATTCAGCCATGTGAAGCAGAGATGCGTGATCGACCTTGACGACGATCGGACGCACCTCATGACCGGGGAAGTGCTGTAACGCGAAGATCACTTGATTCGCAATCTGTACGCGATTGACGGGGTCCAACGCAGCCTTCGCCTCGATCGGGAAGATGATCGGTGCATCGTCGTCGCGCAGGGCCACTCCCACGTCGACCTCGTCGACCTCCACCTGCCCGACCCCCGCCACGCTCTTGCGCACGTGACTACGCAGACGAAACACTTGCAACCCTGTGAAGTGGGAAAGCAGCTTACAATAATCGACGACGCTGAGGAGGCCCTGCTCGTCGATCTCCGCCAACAACTCCGGCAGCAAGCGCCTCACCGGCAGAGGCGTCGTGTCGATCGTATCAATGATCGTCTCGTCCGCGATCTCCATCAGAGTGCTCACTGCGCGTTCAAATCGATAATGGCCCCGCCCGATCTGCCGTAGGATATTGAACCCGTTGTCGCGGATTGGCGCCGGCAGCAGCGTTCGAGAGCGCATCCTGTAGATCACATCACCCGGATTTCGCGTAACGATCCCCAGATCCGCGGCGACCATACGCACATCATCGAGCGAAAAATCGATCGTCGAGGCACCCTCCTGGTATTTCAGGCGATAGATCGCCAGCAGGATCGGCACATAGACCTTGCTATTCCGCCCATGAGTCTGGAGATTTCCTGACGGGCTCGGTACCGTGCCCGCGGGAACTGGCTTTGCTCCTCTAGACCTCACTCCACTGGACTTCGCTCCGGACATACGGTCAGACGGGAAAAAATGGGCAATTACGCGATTCGGTCCCCCGGGAAACCCGTTACGCCGCGAATAGCAAAGTCGGTGCTGAATTTCTAGCCCGCGCTCATCGCGCCAGTCTCAGCAGTTGAAGGTCCGGTTCATGCGGAAGCCGGGGACCGCGCGGTCCTCGTGGATCGCCGGGCGGCCGATGCCCCGGGGATGACGGAGTCAACACGGGCGACGTCGAGGCCGACAGGGCCGCCGCTCGGTTGTCCGGGGGTCTCGTCGCCGGGCGCTACGCCGCCGGTCGCACCCCGGTGTGCCGGGGCGACGCTTCTCGTGGCCGAAGCCGCGGCGCGGGTCGCGGTTCAGATCGTCGACGAGCGCGGCGGCCGCGACCTCGAGCGCCAGATGACAGGTCAGCGGGAGGCGCACGACGCACGACTGATGAACGGTGCGCCTCCAGACTCCGCCACCGACGCTGCGACGGGGCCGTAACCGTCCGCCAACATGATCACTGCGACGATGGCGATGGTCGCCAACATTATGACTTCGACAAGGTCGATCGGAAGCAGCATGGGTTAGCCCGTGGACTGGCTAGCCTTCGTCCTGGACGCGTTTACGAGCCCGACGCGGCTGTGCACACCCATGCGGCGGTAGATCTGGCGGACGTAGGTGCGCACCGTGCTGAACGTGAGGCCAACGCGCTGCGAAATTTGCTTGTCAGTCAGCCCGTCGATCACCAGGGCGGCGATCTTCGCCAGTCGCGGCGGCAGCGCTGGTGCCGGTGTTGACGCGTCGACCGCCCACGCTGGACGCCTCAACATGAAGGTCTGACCGTCCGGGGTCCGGAACACCGCCAGCAACGGCCAGTCCTTCGCGTCGGCGGATGCCGTCGCGGTGGCTTGGTCGACCTCGTTCACGGCGGCGGGGTTCATGAAGACTACAACCCCGTGCTCGTCGGTCGCGGCGGCAGGATGGCGATAGCCTTGCAGCAACTCGGCGAGCAGGTCGACCGGGGGAAGCGGGCGTGCCGGGTCCATGCGACGCTGCATACCAGATGGACACGGCTACGCGGACGCCCCACGCTCCGCCGCGTCCGCCATCTGGGTTGACGGGCGGCGGCTCTTGCTGCGGCGACACACGACGTCGCCAGGCGACGTCGTCATGGGCCCGCGGCACCAGCAGCCCCGGTCCCGCGAGGCAGCGCTGCTCAGGTATTCAGTGCGCGCCAACCTCGCGGCTGATTTCCCCTTGCCTTCGTTGTCGGAAACTCCTCCTTATACGGGCATGGCCAACCCTCCGAGCGACGAGCCGCCGAGTGCCCCGCCAGCCGACCTGGCCGCGACGCCGAAGCTGTGGTCCGGAGTCGCGGTCGGCGATGTCCTGGCCAGCCGTTTCAGGATCCTCGCGCCGATCAGCAGCGGCGGCACCGCGACGGTGTACAGGTGCGAGGACCTGCATCTTCATGCCCCGGCCGCCGTGAAGGTCTTGACGGACGCCACCGAGGACGCCCGGCTCCGCTTCCTCGACGAGGGCCGCATCCTCGCCAACCTCAAGAGCCCGCATCTCGTCCAGGTGCTCGCGGTGGGCGAGGTCAGCCCGCCCGTCAACTCCGACAAGCCCGCCATGCCGTTCATGGCGCTGGAGCTGTTGCCGGGGCGAAATCTCGACCAACGCCTGCGACAAGAAGGGCCGCTCCCGTGGCGAGAGGCCGCGGAGCTGCTGGGCCAAGTCGCTGGTGCCGTCGCTGACATGCATCAGATGGGCGTGATCCACCGCGACATCAAGCCCGGCAACCTCGTCGAGATCGGCAGCATCGCGCGGCGGCGACTCGTCAAGGTCGTGGACCTGGGCATCGCCAAGGTCACGGACTGGACCGCCGTCGACACCACCGGCCTGACCCCGTCCCCCAGACACCAGACCGAGGCGAACTTCGTCGTCGGCACGCCCGGCTTCATCGCGCCCGAGGCGCGCTACGTTCCCGCCAACCCGCGCTTCGACACCTTCGCCCTCGGCGCCACGCTCTACCTGCTCTGCACCGGCAAGATGCCGGACCTTGCCGACCTGCGGCCGATGAACGAGGTGCGCCCCGAGTGCGGGGCACCGCAGGAGCTCGAGGCGTTGATCGTCTCGGCGCTCACCGTGGTCGCGGACGAGCGTATCGCCACGGCCGAGGAGTTCGGAGCGCGACTCGCGTCCATCCGCATCGCCTACGGTGACGCGTCCGAGCCGTGCCTGTTCGCTGGCTGCTTCGAGTTGCTGCAACCCCTCGGGGTGGGAGCCAAGGGCGAAGTCTACAAAGCCTACAACCATGACGCCCCGTCCCACGTGGCGCTCAAGTTGCTCAGTGAGAAGTCGAAGGCGAATCCCGAGGAACGCGCCCGCTTCGCGCGCGAGGCACAGGTGCTCAAGGCCGTGCGTCATCCTGCACTGCCCGAGGTCTACGAGTGCCGCACGTCCGAGAAGGAGCGTCGCCCCTACATCGCGATGTCTCTCGCGCCGGGACGACGCGCTGGGGAGTTCTGCATCGGCAAGAACATCCTGCCTCCCGCGGAAGTTCTCGAGGTCGGCAGGTGCATCGCGGGCGCCTTGGCCACCCTCCATGCGCGGGGCATCCTTCATCGCGACGTCAACGCTTCCAACGTCCTGATCGATCGCGTGCCGAAGACGACGACGGCGACGCTGATCGACGTCGGGATGGCCGAGCTCGAGGACACGTTCTACGCCGTCGTGGACCAGCGCTATCCCCCACGACCCGGAGAGCGCGTCAAGCTCGGGACCGGGGGTCTCGAGCGCCTGGAGTGGACCGCGCCCGAGGCGAAGACAAGTCGCGTCTGGACCGGCAAGAGCGACGTGTGGTCGCTGGGGTTCCTGCTCCACAAGCTGCTCACCGGCAAGCGGCCTGTGACTAACGCGGAGGGGGTGCTCGTGTCGCCGCGCGAGCTCCAGCCGCGCTGTCCCGACGCACTCGCGTCGGCGGTGCTCTCGGCGCTCAACCCTGACCCTGACGAGCGGGTGAATGCCGTCCAGTTACTCGGCCTCCTCGAGGAGGCCACGGCGGACGAGCTGGCCGAAGAGATCGACCCCTCGCCCTCAGCGAACGCAACAGCGCCGAGGCCGACGACCTCACCGCCCCCTCGCCGCCGCAGCGCCCGCGAGTGGATGCGGATCGGCGTGGAGGCGCTGGCCGCCGCTGCGATCCTCGTCCTCGCGTTGCGCGACGGAGACAGCAACGTCGCCGCAGAGCCGTCACCAGCGCCGCCCTCGTCGGGCGTGACGCATGCGGCGGTCGTGCCTTCATCACCCGCAGCACGCTCGACCCCAGGACCAAAGCGCGAACTGCTCGCGTCGTCGGACGTCCGGAAGCCGATGCGTGAGGCGCTCGCCGATGCGGCCGAGGAGTTGCGTCACTGCTCCGACCTCGCCGGCGGTCCTCTCGTCGTCCAGTTCACGACGGCCGAACACGGGGACAAGTTCGCCGACGTGGCGATTCACAGTCGCACCAGCCCGGCCGTGGACCGCTGTGTCGGCGACGCCACGGCGAGCCTCCGCTTTCAGCCGCTCGCAGAGCCGCAGCGCTTCACCGAGGAGTACCCATGACCCTTCACATGCTCGCAGCCTTTCTCGTGCTTGGCGGCGCGGCGCCCTCCCAGGCGACGGCCGGCTGTGACCCCACCGACCACGGCTGCAAGGCCCGTCGCTCGGAGCGACGGGCCGCGTCGGCGATCAAGCCGGACGACCAGGCGACCTACCTCCGGAGCGCGCATCTCTCGTACCTCGCCCTGTACGACAAGACAGGTGAAGTGCACGACCTGTGCTCGGCGCGGCGGGCGTTCGACGCGAGCCTGGCGGTCAAGGGGCAGACCGCCGACGAGCGAGCACGTACTCAAAAACTCCGAGGCGATCTCGTCGATCGCGAGCACAAGGCGGCCACGCCGTGCAAGGTGGCGAAGCAACAGCGCGTCTCGCGGCCCGACGCGCCGCCCGTCGTCGCGAGCGGGACGAATCCGAAGGTGCCGCTCGCCCGCTCGCCGGCCGATACGGTTGAGCCGACGAGCGAGCCGCCGGCGCTGCTCACGAGCACCGCGACGCCCGAGCCTCCATCGGCGCCCGAGTCCTCACCATCCGCGGTCCACCTGCCGCCGCCATCGACGAACGGGCCGCGCCCCGACGAGACGCTCATGGCGATCCCCAACCGACGCACACCGCCGAAGTCCCAGGCGGACGGGTTGCGCCCCGGACGCGGGCTCGTGATCGCGGGCGGCGTCATGCTGGGCGCCGGTGTCGCTCTCACCGCCGGGGCCGGTCACATGGGCCGCCGCATGAATGAGACCCGGCAGGAGTATTTCACCCTCGTCGACTCGATCAGCGGCTTCGGCACGCCGGACCAAGACGCGAAGGCCGCTGGACTGCTCGGTGACTACAAGGCCATGCAGACGCAGGCCCTGGCGCTGGGTGTCGCGGCCGGCACGACCATCGTCGTCGCTGCCGTGCTCGTAGGGGTGGGGGGTCGACGGATGGCCCGTGCAGCGTCGCGGACCGCGCTCGTCCCGGTGCCCGGGGGCCTTGCGCTTTTCACTCGGTTCTGAACAGTCTTGGAGGACCTATGAGCCCGCGTATCCGCCCGTATTTCGCCCTCCTGCTCGTGTTTCTCGTCGGGTGCCCCCAAGTGTGGCCCGACGTCGTCACCTGCGAGGAGCAGAACGCGTGCGGAACCACCGAGCCGGCCTCCACGGGCAGCGACGGAGCGCCCACGACGAGCGAGGGCGTGAACACCGTCACGGGCGACAGCTTGAGCGACACGGGCGACAGCTCGAGCGACACGGGCGACAGCTCCAGCTCGGGCGCCGACCCTGAGACCGGCGCCGAGTCGATCGGCACGACGACCGGCGAGCCCGCCGAGTTGCCGCTGATCCTCACCCGCAAGGTGGACCCGGACTACACCGACGTGAACGCCATCCTGGACGTGCACGTCACGGCCGACCACGCGGACGGAGTGCGGATGGAGCTCGAGAACGGCGACGTTGTCGAGCTGACGCCGCTCGGCGCCGGCGAGTTCGGCGGCGAGATCCTGGCGTATTCCGGATTAAGCAACGGGCAGATGACGGCGTGGCTGACCCCCTGGCGCGATGCGCTCGTGGGCGAGACGGTGGGCGTCGAGTACGTGATCGCGTTGCCGCCGCCGGGCTACGAGCTCTACTGGAACGCCGACGAGCTCGACGTCGACGGCAACGTCGCGAAGATCGGCGTCCTGCCCGATGGGAGGCCGGTCGAGTTCGGCACCTACCACGTGATGGGCGAGCCGCGCTGCTACCTCCGCCTCCGCGACAAGAGCGGCGAGCCGATCGAGTTCGTCGACGTCCTGCCCCCGGCCCGCTGCCGCGCGATCGACTTCACGATCGACCGCGCCACCGGCGTGATGCACTTCCTGGTCGAGCGCAAGAGCGGCGACGGCCTCGTGTGGTGGGCCGGGGAGAGCCCCGGGTGGGGCATCGCGCCGAAGAACATCGGCGTCGGCGAGGTGGGCGACACGGCGCTCGCCCTGGCGAGCCGCCCCGGCCTCGTCGCGGTCTGCGGCGCCAAGCCGGTGGCGACGCCCGACAAGCGCGACGCGCTCGCCGTACTGCTCCGCCCAGGCCAGCCGCCGGAGGAGCGGCTGTTCGACTACCAGCCGACCGCCGATAAGCACTGGGCCGGGGAGACCGCCCGCGACTGCATGTTCGTGGGCGCGGGCGAGACGCTCGTGCTCGTCGGCGAAGCCAACGGCAAGCATGACGGCGGGAACTGGCCGGACAAACGCGACCGCCGTATGGTGATCGAGTATGACGTCGTCGCGGACGACGCAAAGTGGTACGTCGGCGGACCCGGACCCGGCGTGCAGAGTCGCATCCTCGCTGTCGACGTGGACGACCAGGGCCGCTACCACACCGTGGGCTACACGTGTCTCGACGTCTGCGAACCCGACGGCGACGTCAGGGTCTACTCGCCCGGCGGCGTGCTCGAGAGCCAGGTGTCGATGGGCCCTCTGGGGTCGGCCTGGTTCGGTCCGCACGACATCGCGTGGAGCCCGGCCGGCTACGCCGTCGTCGCCTTCGCCGAGTTGCAGGGCCAGTCCATCGTGTTCAAGGTGCAGGCGTTCGCACCGAACATCTACGAGCCGCTGTGGACCTTCACGCCGAGCGACAAGCAGGGGCTCCAGATCGCCTTCGCCGTGGCGGTCGGCCTCTTCGGTGAGGTCTACGCCGGGGGCATCGGCACCACGAACCACCCCGCGTTCGCGGTCATCGGCAGCTAGAAGTGGAGGCTTAGCCCAGGCTTAGCCCGGCGGAGGCACGAACCCGGCGCACGCGGTCTCGACGAGGCTCGCGGCCTCGACGAACCCCGGGCCGTAGTCGGGCTCCTCGACGTAGACGAGGTGGTGGTAGGTGAACATCTTGGCCATCTGGCAGACCCGGTCGGAGGGCTTGCACTCCGTGCCGCCGATGTTGAACATGACGACCGACTTCTCGTCGCCGCCCTTCGCGTCGATCACGGCCTGCGCCCACTCGGCCGGCCAACCCTCCGAGTCCTGGTCGGGATTGGTGGCGATGGTCGTGACCATCAGCAGCGCGTCCTCGCGGAGAAAGCCCGCGTTGCAGCCGCCCGGCTCGTTCATCGGCTTCTGCACCGCCTCCGTCAGCGCCTGGCCCAGCGCGTCCCAGCCGGCGATCCCGACGTTCGCGACGCACGCGAAGGTCTCGTCCAGGTCCGTCTGCCCCCTCACGAGGTAGCGGCGCCCGCCATCGATCGGGCAGGGCTTGTCCGCGGTGAACTCGCCCGCGGGGAACGCGGTGCCCGCCCCCCATGCCCAGTCGCACGCGGTCACGAGGTCCAGGTCCTCGCACGGGTAGTCCGGATCGGGACAGCACGGCTTGCCGAAGTCGGGGAGATTGTTCCACTCGCAACACTCCTGCCCGACCTCGCACGCGAGGTTCGGGCAGACCTCGTTACAGGTCATGCTGCCCCATCCAAAGTCGTTGTCATTGGTCTCGCCGTCGCCGTCCACGACCATGATGTGGTAGTCGAAGTCGGCGAACTTCGTCTCGATCGCGTCGATGAACTGAGGGACCGCCAGGGCGAGCTGGGCCTGGCGCCCGGCCATGGTGTGGGTCCGCGAGATGACGAACAGGAAGTCGATCTTCCCCTTGCAGCCGGCGGGCGTGCCGTTGCCGAAGTCCGGCGCGTCGCCGAGGTCGCGGGCCGGCTCGGTCGTCGTGTCGGCGCTGCCCCCTCCCGAGCCGCTGTCGTCCGTCGACGACGTCCCCGAACTGCTCGAGCTCGACGAGGATCCGCTGGACGAGCCGTCCGACACGGTCGTGATCTCCGGCGGCATCGTGAACGCGGACGAGTCCGAGGGCGGCGCCTGACAGGCACCGAGGACCAGGAGCGGGAGCGCTGGGGAGCGAAGCCTCAACGCCGCGACTTTACCCCCGGTTGTGGACATGGGCCAGTCGTGGGTCGCACCCCCTGGGCGGACGCGGCGACCACGCCGCTCAACTATCGGGCGGGCCGCGGTTGGGGTTCACACCCTGGAATCGACTCGGGCTGTCGCCGTCCGTCCGATCGAAGAGCCGTTCAAAATACGTCGGGCGACCGTCCTGCCGGAGCGTCGAACGCCAGCCACCGACGACGGGCTCGGGATCTTGATCACCCAGCTCAACACCGGGATCACGGTCGCCCGGTTGGGGCAGGTCGCCCACGCGGGGTTCGCCCATGCTGGTGACGGTCTGCGGCGACGGCGAGTCGCCCACCCGGGGTTCGCCCATGCTGGTGACGGTGTGCGGCGGCGGCGAGTCCGTGGGGGCGGACGCCGACTCGTCCGGCGGCGAGCCCGTTGGGGCGGACGCCGACGCGTCCGCTCGCGACGAAGACGGCGTGCTCGAGGAGGAGGCCGCGGGGGGCGAGTCCTTGTGACTCGGTGCTGGCGCAGGGCGGCTTGCGGTTGGCACCGCGGGCTCGTAGTTCGCCCGAAGCATCGTGATGACCCGTTGCCAGTCAGCGAGGTGGAGTTGGAATCGGCGGACCACACGTTCGCCCAGCCCCGTCTCCGCCAGGAAGCGCACGAGCCCGCGCGTGAAGGTCCGCTGAGATACGGGGAGCGGCGCCTTGCGCTTCGCCTCGATGATCTTGCGTATCGCTTTGGCGCGGAGGAGGCCTCCATACTGCCGCACAGCGTCCGCCAGATCCTTGAGCACATCTTCCATGATCAGGCGAAACCCGTCGTAGAGGTACAACATGACCGACGCACCCGCTCCGGTGTATTCATTCCGGCGCGGCGTCAGGCAGACATCGAGCCGCTGGCGATCATCCTCGGTGAAGCACGCCGGTGGTGGCGGTTTTTGGGGGGCCGGGGGCTGTGCTTGCGTTACCTTGGCTGTGGTTGGGGACGGCTCCCGACGTGTTTGGGCCTGCTGCGACGGAGCCGGTGACTCGATCGGCGGCGCGGTCTCGGCCGCGCCCACGGAACCGTCCGTGTCTCCGGGTGGGTGCGACGCGCTCTTCTGGACAGGGCCGGCGACGAAAATCGCACCGAGGTCGCCACGAAGCAGGTCCGCGCTGGTGTACACGCCGATCAGGCCGCACGCGTCGCTGATCGTGGCGACGTGCAGTTCGTAGCGGTCGTGATCGACATGCACGAGCACGATGTGGACGTCCCGCGCGAGCTCGGCCTGGCCGACGACCCCGACGACTCCGACCCCGCGCAGGGGCAGACGCCGCCCCGCGAACCAGACGTGCAGCGGGGGACCCAGGTGCTCCAGGCGCGCATCCGCCGAGCGGAAGAGCGCATCCACTCGGTCCTCACCGAGGAAGAAGACGGCCGCGTTGTGGCGAACGAACACCAGACCGCCACGCTGGCTGCGTTGCACCATCAATCGGAGCGAACCATCGCCAGTTCCCCGGTGGAGCGACCCCTCGTCGAACCTCCAGGGTGGGCAGCCAGGAGGTTCGGCCCCACCAGGGAGCCCGAAGAGGATGAAATCGCGGGTGTCCTGCTCGACCTCGCCGCGGGACCCGATGGCGATTGGGCGGCCCTCCGTGGTCGACGTGCACCAGACGACCACCCAGACCTCACCCTTTGGGCGCAGCCAGAGGGCGCCCTCGGGGATGTCGCGGCCGTAACCGATGCCGTCGTCGAGGGGGTACCAGTCCCGGTCCGACACAAGCGCTCGTCCGGTAGCGCGGGCAAACAGCCCCCGGACGAGCATGACGCCCCTCTCGTCCGCCCCGGGCACGCCCGCGGCTGCTGCCGTCCCCAAACCCGTCCTCATCCCCGCGCCGACGCTACACCCGGTACCGTAAATTTCAAGACCACAGGATCGCCCGTGCCGCTCGCAAACACCCCGGCGGGAGCGCGAGTCGCCAACGAGGAGCGACCGAAATTTAATGGACACGTTGTGCCCACGCTTTGGAATCTGGGTACATAGGTTGTGGCAGCGCCCGTGCAAGCGGCATGAACACCGCTCGCCATGAACGCGCGCCTTGACAGGCAGAAGTAATGGACAACGCGGGGCTAAGTGGGGCCAGGGGTGGCCACGTGGCCGATCCGCGTGATCCCTGCCGACCGGCGCCGTTGGTCTGAAACCCGGGGTAGGCCCTCGCCCTCCCGCCAGGACGCCAGAACTCGTGACCTGTGTCCGTCCGGCCGTTAAGCGACAACCGATGTTCCGTCGTCGTTCTCGCCAGCCATATCTACAGTTCGCGCCATCGATACCTCGCTCATCGCGCCTGGCAAATCATCCACTGACATTACCCCAGGGCTGCAAATTCGCCGTTTGAATCGCTTTGGAAGGCGATTGGACACGGTATCGACATACTGGAGCCGCCGGCCTGCTCGAAAATAATTGTTGAAATGGCCCCGCGGGGTCTGTCATGTGGTCGCCTTGATGGCTGCGCCGAATCGAATGGATGGGGGTACTCACGCATTGCTCGTGCTCGAGGGCGGCCGCGTCCTCGACCGGAAGATGGGCGTGCCGGCGACCGCGCTCGTACAAGAGGTCGCCGCGCTGCGCGCCCGCCACGGTCCTTCCGCGGAGATCCTCGTGGACGGCGCCGAGTTCGATCAGAAGGCCGTCGCAAAGCTCGCCACCGAGATCGAGCCGCACGTCATCCCGCAGCGGCCGCCCGCGCGGGTGCTTTCCGGCGACGCCGGGACACTGGCGGCCGTAGAGCTCGCACACGCGATGATCTGGGACACCTATGACCGGGCCGCGAAGACCCAGGCGTGGATGCTCGCGCAGGCCAGCAGCTTCACGACGACGCTGCTGGAGAACAACAAGCGCCTCGCCGACCAGGCGAGCGAAATGCAAAGGCGCTACCAGGAATCACTGGCGAAGATCGACTTCGTGGCGCACGAGAAGATGATGATGGACGCGGAGGCTGCCGCGAGCCGGCACGCCCGCTTCCTGATCGACAAGGCGAAGGCCGAGGCCGAGGCCGCGAGCACACATCGCGCGCCGGGGGAGTGGATCGACGAACTGATCGACGGCGTCGCGCTGGCGATCGGCGTCATGTGCGGCGCGCGGACGCCGAAAGAACCGTGGAATCCGAACTGACGGGGGGACAAACAAATGGCAGCGGAGGACCAGAGAGATACGCCCGAATCCTTCATCAAGGGTATCGAGGCTGGGGTGGAAAAGAAGTTCACGGCACAGATGGAAGATCTGCGCCGCCAGATCCGCGACGCGCGCGACCAGGCGAGTGCCGAACGGATCTGCGGGCAGAAGGCGACCGCGGAGATGACGGCTCGGATGGGCGAGTACCGTCGCGGTCGCTGGTATCACGTGGGCGCCGTCGTCGGTAGCGCCGTGACCGGCTTTACCATCGGCTACAACGCCCAGAAGTTCGCCGACTGGAGACCCGGCGGCGTGCCCGCTGCCGCCGTCGCTGGCGTGCCCGGCGTCGTCGTCGGCGCGTTGCTCGACGAGAGCGTCGTGACGCGCTCGGTGTTCGCGGTCGGTGGGACCATGTACATCGTCGGCGCGACCACCTACGCGCTGACCCACCCGCAGACGGAGCAGGTATGACGACCCAGACGTTTCGCGTCGTGCGGGTGCGTGCAGTCGAGCAGTCCCCCGTCGCGCGGATCGAGGCGGTCAACGAGGACGGCCACGAGCTACGCCTCGAGGCTCCGGCGGACCTCGTCCGCGGCGCGGCCGAGGGCCAGCTCCTGCTGGTCCACTGGTCGCTGGTCAACCAGGCGAGCGCCGCCCAGGGCGGGGCGGCCCGCCGCGTGGCGGGCGAGCCGGCCGTCATCGTCGACGCCGAGTTCACGACGACGGGCAGCACCCACAACACCAACGGCCCCGCCCAGGACCCTGCGGCGGTCGATCAAGAGTTCATGTCGCTGATGAACGGCACGCGCACCAGCAAGACATTCACGGGCCGCGACATCGACCACGAGTTGAGCACCCTCCTCGGCAGCGCCGGGGCGAAAGGACAGAAGTGATGGATACCGAGACCGAAGAGAAGTTGACCTTCATGGCGCGGCAGATCGCCGCCGAGATCTGCAGGAACCCCGCGGCGCTGATGGTGTCGAACACGCCGGCGGCGGCCGCCGCCGCCGCCGCAGCGGCCGCCGCTGGCACCGTCTACCCGGCGTGCGGCACCCTCATGCCGCTCAACGGCTGCGAGAACCTGCTCTACGCGCCGATCACCACGTTCCGGTTCTTCCGGGGTGGCCGCACCGACATCAACGTCATCCAGGAGGGCCAGATCCCCGTCGTCCCGGGCGCGTCGGTGCTGCTGTCGCAGGACGCCAAGCCGCCGTGGCCGACCGGCTGCTACAGCCTGCGCTACCGCCTCGCCAACAACGGCAGCAACCACGACGAGATCCAGATCGAGTGGTTCCTGGACGACGAGATGCTCGACACGAAGCACTACGGCAGCGAGATCTACAACGCGGACGGCACGGTGATCGGCGACGGCCTCCTGCCGGTCCCCCTGGCGATGGGGCAGCACTGCTGCGTCGGCGGCAACAATCGGCTCAAGGCCCGCATCCGCCACCTCGGCAACAACAACCAGATCGAGAACATCCGCCTGTTCGTCCACCACGGCAAGGGCATCAAGTGCTGCTCGTCGTGCTCGATGGGCCGGTCGTGCGACTGCGGCGGCAAGTCCTCGTAGACGTCCAGCCTCGGGCGTTCACCGGGTCCAGGCTCGGCAAGCGCCTCGAGGCGGCCGAATCGAATGAAAGGAGACCATCCCAATGGACAAGATCAGACTCCGCGCGAGGCAGTTCGACGGCGTAACCGTCTACGACGAGACGCCGACCTTTCGCCAGGTGGACGGCTGGATCGAGGCGTCGCTCGAGGCGCCGGTCGGCATCGTCCCGGCGGCGCTGTGGGGCAAGGTGCCGGGCGGCGACCCGTACCTCCTCCACATCAACGCCCTGACCACCGTCCCGCTCGCCCCCGGCGACCTCTTCGAGCTGCAGAGCGGCCCGCCCGTGCAGCCGCGGGTGCAGTACCGGCCGACACCCGACAACACCCGGCTCGTGCTTGTGCGACCGACCGATCGCCTGCGTCTGCTGATCTCACCGCAGAACCCCGAGGTCGTGGTCGAGCTGCTCGCCGAGAGCATCGGCGGGACGAACGAGCTCGGCTCGCGCCTCTTCGACTGGGCCCAGGCCACGACGGCCAGCACCGCCGGCAAGGTGGCCTCGCTGACGATGCATGGGCCGGGTGGCATCCCGGCGTGGACCGGCCAGCTCCACATCATCCACGACTCGGCGAACGCCGACGCCGTCACGCTCCCGACCCGCGGCCTCGTGCCACAGGACGCGATGCTGACGTTCACGCGGAGCGGGGCCGGGACGCCCGTGCTGACCGCGAGCGCGGGCGACGAGCTCGCTGGCGGGCTGGCGAACTTCCCGGTCACCCGGTCGGTGTTCTTGATGAACAATGGCGACGCGTGGGCGTTCGTCGGCGTCTAGAAGCGAGGTGCATCATGTTGCTGAATCGTCATCGTCTCCTCCGACTCATCGAGCTCGCCGAGCTCGAGCGGCGCGTCCTCGGGCTCGAGCGGATGCTGCGCGAGGAGGACGTGGCCCTGCTGGTCAAGGCCGCATACGACGACGCGACGGACCTCGCCCGCGCGGACTTCATGGCCCGCATGAAGCCGATGCCGACGAGCGCCTGGCCGTGGTCGGCGGTCCAAGCCATGACGCCGCGCAGCAATGCTCGCGGTGGTGGCGGCGGAGCCAACGTCCTCTGGTCGCCCGCACCCGGCGCGCTGGCGCCGGCAGCCCTCGTGCTCCTGCGGGGGCAGGCGGAGGGAGCCGACGCGGACCCGGGCAACCGCGTCCCCGACCGCGGGCAGCCCGATGCGGCCGCCTGGGAGCCGCTCCACAAGGCGCTCGACCTGTGGGACACGGCGACGATCAAGAAGTGGATCGGCCCGCAGGGATGGGTGGCCGGGGGGATGGCGACAAGCCAGACGCCCGGCGGCGTTTCGCCGAACGCAGGCGGGGTGGGTGGGCAGCCCAGCGGCGGGCAGCCCAGCGGCGGCGTGCAGCCCAGCGGCGGCGTGCAGCCCAGCGGCGGCGGGCAGCCCAGCGGCGGCGTGCAGCCCAGCGGCGGCGTGCAGCCGAACGGCAGCGGGCCGAACGGCGGCGGGCCGAGCGGCGGCGGCGGCACGGGCCAAACGGAGACCAGCCCGCCGACCGCAATGCCGTTCTCCTGGCGGCACCCGGCGGTCATTGCTACGGGTGCGACCGTCGCTACGACGGCCGTGGTCACGCTCTACGCGCTTCGCAGCCGCCGTCGTCGTCCCGTCCCGCTCGCGGCTCCCACGGCCGCCAGCTCGCCGACGACCGCCCCGCGACCCACGGAGGAACCGACATGAGCCGCAGCATTTGGGTCAAGCTCGGCACGCTCGGCGCGACGCTCGGGATCGGGGGCGCCGTGTTCCTCGCCGGGCGACGCGCGAGCGCGGCGAGCTCGGGGACGACGAACCAGCCCAGCTCGGGGAGCGGCAACTTGCCGCCGATCGACCTGGCCGCGCTTCCCAAGGCGGCCGACGTCCGCGGCGACCTGTCCAAGAATTGGGGCGACACCCCCGCCGACCTTCGCCCGCTGTTCATGCTGATGGAGGAGACCGCGAAGATCGTCGGCACGGCTCGCCTGTTTAGCGCCATCGCCTTCCGGGAATCGCAGTACATCACCTCGGCGCACAACGGCAACGCCGCGAAGGAGCAGGACGAACGCGACGACTCGCGCGCGGCCTACAACAACAACAAGGCCCGCAACCCGCCGCTGCGCTACGGCGAGCAGGCGGCGGAGTTCGGCAGCGGGGGCCTCTTCGGCCTGCTCGCGCCCTACTTCCTGTGGACCGGCGTGCCCGAGGTCGGCAAGCGGGCGCCGCTCCTCAACGCCCCGCCGGAGCTGGTGTTCCAGCCGCGCGCGGCCGCCTTCGGCGCCTGCGTGTACATGCAGCGCCTGCTCACCCAATACCGCATCGACGACCACGCCGACATCAAGGCCGGCTGGGCCAGTCCGTCGCTGCTGGGCAAGGGCCGAGACGGCGCGACCTACAAGAGTGTTCGCGCCCGCTTCATGGAGGACGCGATCAAACTCGGCATCGACATCCTCGACACGAGCACCATCCCCGCGAAGCTCGATGCGTCCGCATGGCCGGGCGTCCCCGCCGTGTTCTCGGCCCTCGTCGGCGCACTGCCGAAGGAGATTTCATGATCCCCGACCTCACCTGCTACGGCGACGACATCAACGCACTCGCCGACGTCGCCAGCGACTTCGACCTGCGCTCACCGATGGGCGTGTCGACGTGGCTGCGCCGCGAATGGCAGGTGATCGCCGAAGCCCTCGGCTTCGCCCAACAGCTCGCCGCGATGCCGACCTCGATCCCGACGACGGACGACCGCATCGTCGCGACGAACGCGACCGGCCTCGCCGCGTTCGAGCGCTCGCTGCACGCCCGCGTGGCCAACGCCAGCGCCGAGCAAGCCCGAGTGCAGTCGGCGATCCTTCGCCAGCTCGCCGCCACCGCGAGGCGAACCGGCGAGCTCTGGCGCGTCGCCGCCGACCCAACAACCCTGCAGACCGGCGCGTGCTACTCCGAGGGCGACCGCTCGCTCCGCGCGTTCTACCCCGACACGGCCCCCGGCTACTTCGGCGACGGGTGGCCCGGTCCCCCGCCCCGGGCCGAGAGCGCCTGTGGATGGACCACGCCGCTCGTGCTCCACCTGGGCACGTTCCCGTGGGTCTACAGCACGCGCCTCGAGAGCGTCGGGCCGGGGATGCGGTGGCCCTCGCAGGGTACGAGCCCCGCGCTCGAGGGCCTGCAGGTCGCAGTCAGCATGCTCGAGCCGCGGCAGAACTTGCAGCAGGACGCCCGCCAAGTCGCGGCGATCGTCCGCCACTTCATCATGCACACGGCGCCGCTCCTCGCCCGCCTGCCGGTCTACCAGCCCGGTCGCGCGGAGCCCGGCCGCCTCTACCGCCACGGCGGCCTCCTGCACGTGCACCAGGGCAGCCTGCACGTCGCCGGCCTCGACGGTCCTCGCGGACGCATCGCCGCTCCGGCGTACAACTACATCGTCCGCCGCTTCGCCGCCTTCTTCGCCGTCCGTCGCGCCACGCTTCGAGCCCTCCCCAGCCTCGGACCCGAGCTACAGCAGCTCGCCCGTGGCTCGGCCGACCCCTGCCTGCGCCAGCACGTCCAGGAGGTCGCCCGTGCAGGCTGAAGCCCAACTGGCGGCCTCGACGCGCGAGACCGCGCTGCGGTATACCGCCGACATGCGCATCAACAGCACCCTCACCCACGGTCTTTTCCTGGCCCTGACCTCCGCCTGCTTCGCATGCGGCGACAGCAAGGGCGACGAGTCCAGCTCCGAGTCGACGGGGCTCCCCGAGAACGAGTACTGCGAGAACCCGGCCTATCCCGGCAACGTGCAAACCGAGAAGACTTGCGGGTGTGGACTCTCGGCGGTGTCCGAACAAAGGAACCCGTTCTACCTCGACTGCGTGAGCGAGAAGTGCGCTGACAATGCGGATGCATGTCCGCCCGTTGGAGAGCGCGCTGCGTGCCTCTGGGACGGAGTTATTGAAACCAGCGCAGGCAGCATCTGCGCCCAGCCATGCGTGCTCGGCGAGCCCTGTGGAGACTTTCAAGGCTTCTCTGGGACCTGCGAGCCTGTTCAAACCGTCGAAGGAGAAAAGGGGCTGTGCGTCCTGACCTGCGACAATTTGCCTTGTCCCACCTACATGACCTGCGTTGAGAATGGCAGCTTGCCCGGATTCGGCGCGTACTACTGCATCTACGATTTGTCCCCATGAAGATCACGACCGACAGCCCGCAGTTCAAGGAGACGTTCGGCCCCTACCCGAGTCTGGCGGAGCTGTCCCTGGCGAAATTTGATTCGCAAGGCCCAAGTTTTGGTCTCATCAAAAACGCCTTCACTGATGAGACTAACGCGAACATCTTTTCGGACGCCGATAATCTAAACGGCGTCCAGTCTCAGGACGTTCGAAATGGGCTTCGCCTGTTTATGCGAGACCTCGCCGTCAGCCTCGAGACCGACGCCGGCGAATCGGATATCAGCATCAACTGCCCGAGCAGTCTTCTGGTGAACGGCCTCCAGCAAGTGGTGAACAGCGCGGAGATCGGCTCCGTGCTCAGCAACCAGACCGTCTACACAATCTTCAACGGGGTCGTTAGTGGCGATCCCAAGAAGGTGGGCGTTGCGCTAATCGGCGTGGGCATGACGGCCGTCGGGGTCGCCGTGCCAGTCGTGGGATGGATCGGAGCCGCGATCACCATCGTTGCCTCCGCCGTCTCTGCGGCTTTCAACCGGGCCAAGGCCAAGAAGGCCGCGGATGATGCAGAGCGCGCGCGTCAGCTCTATGCCGAGTTCCCGCCAATGCAGGTCGCTGACGCCGACATGGACGCAGCCACCGTGGATCGCGGCATCCGCCGCTTCATCCGTACACACAACTGGACGAAGATTTGGGCGCCTGCGTTCAAGGGCGAGTGGCAGGGCGTATTCCGGCAGGGCGGTATGGCGTTCGCTCAGGGCGGTGCTGACAGCGGTGATGACGAGCTCACGCACGAGGCGACCCGATTCTTCGTCCCGAGCGGCGGACTCGGCGTGATTCCTGGCACCGACCAGGTGACGCGGGTCGTGCAGGTCAGCCTCGAGACTAACCCCGACGACATCGACGCTGCGGCATGGCTCTCGTTCAAGAGCGGGAAGGGCCGTGATCCGCGAGGCATTGATGTCAACGGTCGCAAAGGCTACACGCGCGTCAAAGACACCGGCATGTACTACCCGGCGACCGGCAGACTCGCCGCGAGCCTCTGGGAGATGCTGACCTCGAAGGAGGGGTACAGCTACCACGGCAACCCCTACGTGTTCCGCGTCGACGCGCGCCGGCTGCACGAGGAGTGGAAGGATTGGGCTGAAGGCGGGCTCCGGTACATCCGCGAGGTCTGTTACCCGTGGTACCCGAAGTACAGCCAGCCGGACGGATCGATCTCCGCGGCCCTCAACCTCGACGGCCCCGACCCCGCAGCCGACCTCGCCGGCTACTTCGGCACCGGGATCTTCCTGGCGATGGGTGTGTGGGCTGGCCGGGTCGCGCCGGGCAGCACGTCCTACGTGCAGAAGTACAGCATCTACCCGCGGCCCGCTGGCTTCAGCGGGGCCGAGCTGCATACGATCCGCGACGCCTACGGCATGGAAAAATCGTCGGTGTCTTCCTCCTACAGCGGCGCGTTCCTGCCGATCTACGATCCGGCGAAATGGCCGGATCAGTGCATGGGCGAGCGTTACCACCGCGGACCCCTCGGTGTGTCGATCGCTGACACGCTCGCCGATCTTCAGAAGCTCCAGGCTTGGACGCTCCGCCACACGCTTGCGTCGGCGTATTGCTCGCAGTCCGATGCGGCGTTCGCGGGAAACGCCAACGCCGCCACACGCGATAATCTGCTGAAGATGCGCGCCGCGCTCCTGAAGGCGTCGGATCGCATGTACATCAACCTCAACGACGTCCCCGACGACGAGCCCGGCATCAGCGGCATGCCTCGAAGCGAGAGCTGGAAACAGCAGCTTGTCGCGGCGGGTGTCCCTGCCACCCCGAAGAAGCTCGACAACAGCGTCAAGATCAGCGCGGGCCAGCGTCCACCTGGCCAGGGCGTCGGCGGCGGAATCCCGTGCGAGGCCGGTATCCCCTGCCCGGACAAGGACAAGCCGCCGCCGAAGCCGCCCTTTGTCGCGGGAAATCCGGATCCATGGGAACCCAAACCGCCCAAGCGTGTCGGCCGCCCCGATAACGTCGTGAGCACCAGCATCCGCACGCGGGCCATCGCGGCGGCCACCGTGAGCAGCATCGGCACTGCACTCGCCGCGGCCCTGGTCGCGCGCAATCGTCGGCGACGCAATTTCGTCGCGGGAGGGACCTGACATGCATCATACTGGCATTTACGGCGCTGCTCGTGGCCTCGGGAGCACCCTGCTCGCCGCGCACCTTTACTACTATCTCCGGGAGCACGGCGTCTACTGCGGCGCGGCGAGCCGCGGGTTCCGGGGCGGTCGTCCCCTGGGGCTCACGCGCTGGGCCGACATCTCGAGTACTGCAGGCGCGCCCTTGTGCAAACAGACCCTGTTGAGACCGCTCGGCTTTGGCGTCCATATCTCCGATCTCCACGCGGAACTCTTCGCCGCGGAGCTCGGCGAAAACGCGTGCGAGAGCTGGGTGATCCCGATCCGCGATGAGGCATCGCTTGAGCGTGGACTCCAAATCGCGCCGCACCTCCAGGGGAGTGTGCTCCTGGTGTGGAACGGCGCCGACGATGCAGTTCGCCGACGCGTGAGCCTGCCCTTTGGGCGAGTTGCGATTGCCGCTAGCGCACTCCCGAAGAGCGACCTGCTGCGTCGCGCCGACGAGGCGCTGACACCCATCTGGCGCCTGCCCGGAGGTGCGGGCTCCACCGCGGGACGCGCGATGATCCGCGTGCTGCGCGAGATCCTGGCTCGCACCGCCGTGACCCTCGACAGCGCGGCCCGTGTGATCGGCGGGCAGCCCCCCGCCCCGGCCGTCTGCGGCCGTTGCAGCCTGTGCGAACTAACCCAGCAATGGACCACATCCGCCACCTGGAGCACGGGGTCAACGGTTCGACGCGCGGCGAGTGAAGATGATTGCCGCGTTAGCGCATAGCGCCGACTAGATAGATTACGACTTCGAGCGCCCACGGGCGCGCTCGTTTGTACATTCCCGGATTGGAGCGGATCGCGATATGGCCAAGGGATTCATCATCGAAGAGGTGCGCGTGACCGGCGGAACCATGCGGCTGCGGGACTCGCGGACCGGCAAGGTGGTCGATGTGCCGCTCACTGTCGGGAGCGCACTGACGCTTCCAGGAGAGGACGAGGCGGATGATGACGCCGACGCCGACAAGAGCACAACGGACGACGACGAGGCCACCGACGCGGACGAGGATGGGGCCGACGACGCAGCGGCGGCCGCCAAGCGCAAGCGCCGCAAGCGGAGGGCTCGCGCGAGGAAGGCCGAGGCGCAGCGCGAGGCGAACGTGGAGGAGGCGCCGGCGCGGGCCGTCCCGCACTCGCGTGGTGAGACCGAGGACCCGACCCCGATCGTCGACGAGTCGACCCTCACCGACGAAGACAAGGCCGCGGTCGAGCAGTTCCGGGCGCTCTTGTCGAAGGGGCGAGGCAAGCGAGGCGGGCTGGGCTGGCAGGAGATCACGGTGGACGGCCGGAGCGGCCTCCAGGCGAGGTGGGGCAAGGGGCAGTTTAAGATCCTGCACACCGGCGGCGACTCCCATGCCCTCTTCTACGAGTGGGACGGCGGCAAGTGGGAGCGGATCGCCTGCGGAAAAGCCGACGACTTGATGCGCCTCGCGGGCGCACGGTCGGAGGAGGAGCAACCGAAGGCGCCGTTGACCACGCTCACGCTGGAGGTCGCTCGCCTCTTCTGCGGCACCCCTGACCAGAAGGAGGCCGCGAGCGAACGCCTGCGGCCCGTTCGTACCCCCGCCCCGTCCGAGCCGGCAGCCGGGGCACCGAGGCGGGCGAAGGCCGAACCGCCGGCTGAAGACGCGCGTCCGCCCGCGGGCGACGCGCCCAGCGAGACCGAGACGATGGACAAGGAGCTCATGTCGAGCTTCGCCAAGGAGCTCGAGAACGTGCTCGCGGAGGAGGACGACTGACATGTCCCTGCGGCCAGGCAACCTCTACTGCGTGTGTAGCCGGCTCTACGTCGACAGCCAGGCGGTGCTCAACCTCGCCGGCAGTCACCGGGTCGTGGAGCATCCCGGCGGGTGGCGCGTGCTCGCCGACGATGGCGCTGTGGTGTGCGCCGCGGCCCCGGACCGGCCGACGCTGCCTGGCCAACGCGGCACCCTCTACACGCTCGTCGCGGAGGGCGACGTGCGCTTGCGGGAGCGGTGCACCGCTTGGGCCCAGCAAGGGCTCGTCAAACCCGCGGGCAGGTTCGAGACCTGGCCCGGCCTGCCGGCGTCCGCCTGCGGCCACGCCTGCGCGTGCGGCCCATGCCGCGCCAAGCACGGAGGGCATGCGTGACGAGGGTCTACGACATGACGGCGGTCGAATTTCTCGAGGGCTTCCTCCCGCAGTGGCGGGCCGCGCTCTCGACCCGGCTCGCCCCGTTCGCCGAGCGATTCCTGCGCCTCAACCGCGGCGTCCTCGAGGTGCTCACCCAGCGAGCGCTCGCGGCCCTGCGTGCCAGGCGGGGCGAACTGCCGGACACCGTCATCGAGTTCGCCGCCTATGACCCTGTCGTCGCGCACGAACAGATCCTCAGCTCGAGGTCGGATGATGCGGTCCTTCGCCAGCTCCGGCGGCGGTTCTATGAGCTGATGGCCCGCGGCGAGTCCGAGGCCGATGTCCTCGCCCGGTTCGGCGAGCCCTACGTCACCGCGCGCACCGAGGCGATCCTGCTGTGGTACGCCGGCTGGGACGCGGTGCCGCTGATGCTCCGCACCCCGGTGCTCGCGGTGACGGAGGCAGGAGCTGTCGTCGCGGTCCGCGATACGCGCGGCAAGGTCGTGCTGCATCCGCTGCGGTCCGACGCGCTGGCGCACCTGTGGATGGATTTCAAGAAGGCATCGATCCGTGCCGCCTACCTGGACCAAGAGGCCGAGCAGGACAGGTCCACCATGGACGGGCTCCTGCAGTTCGCCGGGGCCGTGTGGGGCCTCGCAAGGCTGCCCCCGCCACCCGGCGTTGCCACCCCGCGCCCGAGGACAACAAGGAGAAATTAATGTCGACTGAAACGAATGTATGCAGCGCCTGCGGGACCCGGGCGTACCCGGGCATGATCCTTGTTCGCACGATCCAGGGCGTCCTGTGCGAGCACTGCGTACGATCCGCCTCAACGCAATTGGAGCTCGCGCTCAGGCGTTCCAGTGCGATGGTGGGGGTGCGGCAGGCTGTGGCACATCTTCTTGAGGTCGTCGAGCCCTCACGGCCGAGGTGGCATGCGGAGTCGGATCTGACCGATCTTCAGGTGCTCAAATCTCAGCTCGACAACCTTACGTTCGATTTTGTGATTCGGAGCTGTCGGACTGCACGCCCGCAAGTCATCGAATCACCTGGGGGCTCCACACCGTCCTCCGTGGCGAACGAACTGCTGGAGCATCGCGGCGGTGGAGGATCGTCGTCGAGGACGGAGCAGGTGCAGCCGGGCCCAGACCAGGCCGGGAAGCACGCCGCACAGAACCCAGTCTCACTCTACCAACTGGGCGCGTGGATGAGCGAGGTGGCGCAAGCGAGGCGTGCCAGGCGCGACCGGGCGCCCATCGCTCACAAGCCCTCTACGACAGAGCGCCTGGACCGCCCAGACCCGCAAGTCATCGACGGCGAACAGGCCAGGCTCGGCGGCCAGGACGAGAAGCCCCCCCTCAAGCTCGTCCCCGTCCCAAGGCTCGCGGAGCAGACGGTTGGGGTGCAGCCTCCGGGTCCGGACCGGGCCGAGAAGCACGCGGCGCCCCCAGTCAGGGCAGGCCATCATGCACGAGCGGGTTCGAGAAGCGCGGATTCTCGGACGTTGATCGAACGACTGGCCGCTTGGATGCGTGACAGCGGGATCAACGAGTTGGCACTGGCGAAGCGTACCGGGCGCGACCGGGCGACCATCGCTCATCACTTCTTCACGAAGGACGACCGCCGTATCTCACTCCGTTTCTACCTGGACCTCGTCCGGAGCGCCGGCGCCAGCCTGCGCGGCGCACCTGAGACGACGCCGCAAGCTGTCATCGCGCGACTGAAGGAATTACGCAATCAGCAGGGTCTCACGGTCTCCACGCTGGCCCTCCGCGCCGACATTCATCGGTCGCAGCTCAGCACCATTTTAAACAAGACCAACCCGAACCCGTCCCTGTGGACGGTGAAGCGGCTCGTGGCGGCACTCTGCGCCGACACCGAACTGGACATCTTCGAACTTCAACCACTGCACGTGGTGAACAGCAGCGTCGGCGGATGAACGTCGTGGAGATGACCGCCACCCCGCGCCCGAGGACAACATGACGACCGCTGCCATCGCCCTCGAGAAGTTGCTGCCCCGCTGGCGCGCCAAGTTGCCGGCGCGTTACTCGCCCGAGTACATCGACGGGTTCATCACGCGCAACCGTTCGGCCCTCGCAGCGGTCGTCGAACGGGCGATGATGTACCGGCGGGTCAAGCAGGGCACCCCGCCCAAGGCCGCGGAGGAGTTCGCCGCCTACGGCAAGCTCGTCGAGCGCGAGCGGCCGAGGGACGCCGAGCCCGATGACGTGGTCGTGGAGCGGATCACTGCACGCCTGATGCAGTGGAAGCCCCGCAAGCGGGCCGCCCCCGACCTCGCCGCTCGGCGCTACATCGAAGCGCGCGCCGTGGCGATCTTGCTCCGGCGTGCAGGGTTCGATGCGGTCCCGCTGCTCCTGCGCGAGCCGGCGACAGCCATCCTCGTGGACGGCCAGGTCGTCGCGGTCGTCGACGAGATCGAGCGGGAGGTGGCCGTCGTGCCGGGCTTCGCCGACGAGGATCGCCTGCGAATGGCCCTCTTCAGGGTCTACCAGGCGTTCTTCGAAGTGACCCGCGAGATCCCGGAGGCCCGGTTCGAGCGCTACGCCGCCGTCCTCTGGGTGCGCGTGCGCGGCCCGTCGGCCACCCCCGCAGCAACGCCTGTGGAGACCCCGCCCGACCTGCAAGCGAAGCCCTGGCGCACCGAAGCGAACCTGAAGGCGATGCAGCTCGTGCTGACCAAGAAGCCCGGCGAGTTCACGGCGGAGGAGCTCGCGGTGCTCGCCGCCTACTCCGGCTGGGGCGGCCTCTCGATCGAGGCCGTCAAGAAGAAGATCCCCAAGGGTCTCGTGCCCGAGACGTTCGGGCTCATCCACGAGTACTTCACGCCGACGATGATCGCGCGGGCGCTCGTCGCCGCCATCTGCTCCATGCTCGCCGAGCTCGCGGGCAGCGACGGCGTCATTCGGGCGCTCGAGCCGAGCGCCGGTATCGGCCGTCTTCTCCGGTCGTTCGGCCCGGAGCTTTGCCTCGAGCTCGAGGCCGGCGGTCAGGTCAAGAAGATCGAATGGACAGCGGTCGAGTATTCCGTCGTCAGCTCAACGATCCTTCGCGCACTTCGGCCGGACATCGAGCTCTATCACATGTCCTTCGAGCGGTGGGTCCGCGAGGAGGGCCCGCGCTACCGCGGCACGCTGAACTTCATCGTCTCGAACCCGCCCTACGGCGAGCGAGGCGTCATGGCCCGCGAGGATCCGGACGACTTCTACAAGGAGAAGCGCGCCTACGCCTACTTCATGCGGCGGGCGCTCGACCTGCTCGTGCCCGGCGGGGTCGGCGTGTTCCTCGTCCCGGCCGGCTTCCTCAGCGGGAACCAGGGCCGGAGCCTGCGCGAGAAGCTGCTCCTGCGCCATCACCTCCTCGCGGCGTTTCGCCTCCCCAGCCACGACTCGAAGGGCCGGGAGACCGTGCCCGGCGCCTCGGTCGTGATGGACATGATCTTCTGGCGCAGCCGCGGCGGCGAGCTGACCGAGGTCGACGAGGCCGACCAGTTCATCGTCGATGGCGACTACTTCACCCGCGAGAAGTCCCACGTCCTCGGCAAGGAGGACGGTCCCTTCGCGGGCGACGACGAGGCGGGCATGGCCCGGAGCTGGCGCTACCGCGTCACCGGCGACTTTCGCGGGCTGCCGCCACTCGACCCCCGGCCGCTGTGCACCGCGTGCGTGCTCGGCAGCATCGCGGTCCGGGACGACGCGGGGCCGGTCCAGCGCGTCACCCAGGAGAGCGACGAGATCCCGGGCGACATCGACGAGGGCATGCGTCCTGCCCTCGAGCTCGGCCGCCGCGTCGGCCGCTACCTGGCGATCGTCGGTGCCGACGAGACGGAGCGTGCGGCCCAGCTCTGGCCCGAGCTCCGCGCGGCGCTCCACGACTACCGCGAGAGCGTCGGCAACCCCTGGCGTGATCGGTCGCTCGTCGAGCTCGCCGAGGGTCGTCGCAAGCTGCCCGCAGCCCAGCACTTGCTGACCGCCTTCGAGAAGACCGGCGCGTTGACGCTGGCGCTGCGCGAGGCCCCGCAGATCGCGCCCAAGTTCACCGGCCAGCCCGGCGACGTCGTCGCCCAGGCGGAGGCCCTGTTTCGCCAGCAGCGGCTCCTCAAGGTCCCGCAGCTCCTCGCGTTCCACCGACAGCAAGGCGGCACCCTCACCGTCGACGCGGCGCTGTCGGCGGTTCTCGCGGCGGACTGGAACCTCGACGGTGACGCCTGGGACGAGCTGCTCCCGCCGGACGCCTACCTGACCGGCAGTGACCTGTGGGCGCGCCACGACCGGGCCGCCGCGCGGGCCGCCGCCGGCGACGAGCAGGCGAAGCTGCAAGTGCGCCGCCTGCTCGAGGCGATCCGGCCGGCGACCTTCGAGGATCTCACCGAGGTCAGCCCGCGGTTCGGCTACGTGCCCCTGGACCTCGTCTCGGGGTGGGCCTCCGAGACGATCAACGGCCGCTATGGACCCGTCAAGCTCGAGCGGGCGGGCGGCTTCGTCCAGCTCCAGGGCCACGACTACACCGACCCCGACCAGCCGCCGATCGCCCCGGAGACGCTCGCCTTCCTCGGCTACGTCAACCACGACCCCGAGCTTTTTAAACCCGAGCGTGAGCCGTCCGATCGGTCGGCCGGACCGAAGACCCGCGAGGAGCGGGCCGCGAAGAAGCAGAACCTCGCCGAGCGGCGCATCGCGCTCGGCAAGAAGTGGGACGAGTCGTTCCGGGCGTGGGTCGGGGTCGACGAGGTCCGCCGCGAGCAGCTCGTCCACGCGTACAACCGCGTCGCCCGCGGCCGCATCGTCCCGTCCTACTCGCCCGAGCCCCTGGAGATCGCCCGGTGGGGCCCGCAGTCGCCGAAGCTCAAGCCCCACCAGATCGCCGGGGCTCGCCGCGTGCTCGCCCAGCGCGGCGGCCTCATCGCGTTCGACGTCGGCGTCGGCAAGACCTACACCGCGCTGGCGATCGTCGCCCGCGCGCGGCAGGAGGGGTGGGTCCGTCGCCCGGTCATCCTCGTCCCCAGCTCGCTCGTCTGGAAGTGGCACGACGACATCCTCTGCACGCTGCCGGACTACCGCGTCGCCGTGATCGGTTCGAAGCGCAAGCAGATCACCCGCGGCGTGCGCCGCGGCGTCGTCACCTCCGAGACGGACACCCCCGAGGAGCGCGCGAAGAAGTGGACGCTGCTCCAGACCGGCCAGGTCGACGTCGTCATCCTCAGCTTCGACGCACTCGCGCGGACCAAGATGAAGGAGGAGGCGGTCCTCGCGTACGTCAGCCAGGTCGAGGCCGTCGAGCGGTCCATCGCGCTGCGCCGACGCGCGCTCCAGGAGAAGATCACGAACGCGAAGCAGAAGGAGACGCTGTCCGAGCGCGACCGGGCCCTGCTCGAGCACGGCGTGCACGCGTGGGTCGAGGAGATTCTCGCGCTGCCGAAGGACTGGGAGTACGACCCTGGCGTCGCGTGGGACGACATCGGCATCGACATGCTCGTCGTCGACGAGGCGGCCGCGTTCAAGAACCTGCACAAGCCCCAGGCCCGCGAGGACGGCGTCCCGAAGTTCATGGGCGGCGGCGGTGAGGGCAGCGACCGCGCGTGGCAACTCGACTTCCGCGCCGCCGCCGTCCGCCGTCAGACCGGCGGCGCCGGCATCGTGCTCCTGACGGCGACGCCAGCAAAGAATAGCCCGCTCGAGTTCTACAACCTGATCCAGTACATCGACCCGACCGCGTTCACCCGGGCGGGGATCCGCGACCCGGAACAGTTCATCGACCGCTTCCTCAAGATCGAGTACCGCGAGGTCCTCGACTCGACGTTCGAGGTCACGAAGAAGAGCGCCGTCACCGGGTTCATGGGCCTCGATGACCTGCGGACGATCATCTTCACCTACGGCGAGTTTCGCACCGCCGCCGAGGTCGGCCTCAAGCTGCCGCGTCCCGTGGTCGAGACGCTCAAGATCACCATGGACGACGACCAGGAGGCGAAGTACGACGAGTACGTCGCGCGGATCGAGGACATCCTCGAGCACCCGAATCCCGAGGGCGGCGAGAGCTACGTGATCCTGGGCCTCTTGGCGCGCCTCTCGCTGGTCGCCCTGCACGCCGCGCTCGAGCGCGGCTACTCCTACAAGACGGCGCTCGAGGGCGGCACCGTGAAGAAGAAGGTCTGGCAGGACGGCGAGCAGGTCGAAGTCACCGTCCGCCTCCCGCGGCCGACCTACGAGAGCCCGAAGCTGACCGAGTGCGCGAAGCGGGTCGCCGCGAGCCAGCACTGCGGCCACATCATCTTCTGCGAGCCGACCGCGGTGCACCAGTGGATGCGCGAGGTCCTCGTCCAGCACGGCATCCCCCGCGAGCGGATCGCCATCCTCAACGCCGAGGAGACGGCGCCGGCCGATCGGATCCGGATCGCCCGCGAGTTCAACGGCCTCTCGTCGGATCCGCCGCCGCCCGGCACCTGCGGCGCAGCGCAGGACACCGCGATCACGCCGAAGTACGACGTCGTGATCGCCAACTCGGTCGCCTACGAGGGCGTCGACCTGCAGGTCCGGACCTGCACGATCCACCACCTCGATCTCCCGTGGACGCCCGCCGACCTCGAGCAACGAAACGGCCGCGCGGTCCGGCAGGGGAACACGCTGGGCACCGTCCAGATCTTCTACTACTTCGCGGACGGCTCGACGGACGGCTACCGCTTCTCGCTGATCGACGGCAAGGCCGGCTGGCTCGGGGAGCTCATCAAGTCGCAGGTCCGCGACACGAACAACCCCGCGGCGCAGCAGCAACTCACGCCCGAGGACATCCTGCTGATGATCTCCCGCAACAAGGAGAAGACCAAGCGGCTGCTCGAGGAGAAGAAGCAGCGGCAGGCGGAGGAGGCGCGCGCCCGGATCGCCCGTGAAGCCGCGCGTGTACTCCGGCAGGCGGCGGGCCGCTTCCGCGACGCGAGGGCGAGCTCGGATCCGGAGAAGGCGGCCAGGCTACGCGACGAGGGCGACCAGCGCCTCGAGGATCTCGAGCAGGTCAGCGCCGACGCCTGGCCCTGGGCGCCCTGGATGTACGCCGCGCGGGAGACCGAGATGATCGTCCCCGACAACGGCGGAGCGCCGGTGTACGAGGGGCTTCGCCTCGCCAGGCAGCGCCCCGGTGCACCGGGCCAGCTCGACTACTTCGAGTTCGGTCGGATCGTCCAGGACGACGAGGGCGAGCGCATCGGCCTGCGCGCGGCCGGCTCGCCGGGATGGCAGCTCATCGCCTACACGGGCCTCCTCGGCGGCGCGCCGATCACCGCCGCCGAACTCCCCCGTGATGGCGGCCCGGCGTGGCCCGAGGACGACGACACCCGAACGGGCGACGCGCTGGAGCGGACCATCCGTGACCTCCGCTCCAGCCGTTTCGAGTCCCTGGCGTGGCGCGGTGCCAGCGACGCCTGGCTCGAGAAGTGGTGGCCCCGCTTCGCGCAGCCGATCACCGAGGGGCTGGCCGCCTCCTACTACCCCGAGAAGGTGCCGGTGGTGGACGACGAGGGCCTGGCCGTCGCTACGGGCGCGGAAGTCCGCGGCGCCACGATCTTGCCGCCCACCCTCGCCGGCTGGCAGCGGTTCCTGGGGCTCGCCCCGAAGAGCGGCGAGAGCTTCACCACGCTCAAAGAGGTCGGGCTTGCGTGGTGGGGTCGCAAGATCCCCTGGGACCTGCTCTCGAAGGCCAAGGAGGTCGGCGATGAGGACGAGGCTGCCGAGGCGGACAAGAACAAGACGTCAAAGCCGTCCGGCGCCGGGGCTCAGGTCCCCGCCAGGCCGCGCATGCGACCCAGCGACCAGGAGCACGCCCAGGCCGAGTACACCAAGAACGAGGACGCGAGCCGGGCCCTGTCGAACGAAGAGACGGACAGGCGGGTCATCGATAACCTGTTTCTCCAGCACGCCGCGTCGATGGACGCGCTTGCGATGTTCGGCGCCAGCAAGAAGGACCGCGCAGAGCGAGGCGCGGCCGCGGGGCAGCGGTTCGATGCGATTACCACCCTGCGCGCCGAGGCCAGCGTGCTGCGTCGTCGCGGGTATGGGGTGCACCTCATGGAGGGGAACGCCAGAGCACTCAACGTCATCGGCTACCGCGGCCAGGTCCTCGGGGTCCGCCTCGTCGGTGTGACCCCGGCGGTGTGGTTCGCCAACGGACTCGACCATGCGCTCGAGGACCGCTTCGAGCGTGACCTGCAGGAAGCGCAGGCGGCCGTGCAGAACATCATCCGCGAGGAGCGTGCAGGACGTCCGAGTCTCGACGAGCGCACGGTGCTGACGATCTGGCGACGCGCTCGTGATCACAAGACGGCCGGGGCGGCAACCGTCGAGGAGAGGCCGAAGACGGAGCAGGACGGCGACGGCGACTTCGTCGATATCCTCCCGCCCGGACTGGGAGGTGTGCGATGAGTACCATTGGCAACTTCTCCGCGCTCGCCATGAATGCCGTCTCGATCTGGCCGCGGACCGAGGGGACGCTGATTCATTACGTGTACCCGGGGACCATCGACGTGAGCCTCGGAGCCGGCATCCGGTTCCAGACCAGCGGCGAATCGAAGGATGTCGAGCTCGGCACCTTCATCGGGAAGGGCGAGGCGAGCGCGAAGATGTGGATGGACGACGCGCTGTGGAGGTGGCAGAGCGAGGCCGCCGCTCGTCGCGCGCAGGTCTGGGTGAAGCACGTCATGGTCGCTGACCTCCTCGGGCAGCCCCAGGGCTATGAGTTCGAGGGTGAGCTGGTCCTCGTGGGCATCCGCGTCCCGTCCCGCCGGGTCGAACTGCTGCTACTGCAGGCCGGGTTTCGGCCGAGCCTCGCGACCTGGCGCGCGAAGGCCAGTGACGAACGGCGAAGGCGCCTGCCCGAGTTCGTCGCCTGGCTCGGTGGTGACGAACCCGAGGAGCCCCGCTCGGCGGTGTTCGCCACATCGGCGAGCGACATCAAAGAGCTGAAGGATCGTGCGCAACACGTCTGGATGCGCTGGTACGCGCTCTTCGCGAAGGATCTCGCCACCGCGGGGCGCACCTACCAGATGCGCGGTCGACCCACGCTGGGCGACCGCGAGCTCGTCCTCAAGTACCGCCATCCAAGCAGCGGCGGCGAGCTGGCGCTGCGCTTCGATGTCGCGGCGCACCCGGTACACCACAAGACGACCGCGGAGTTCGACGACCAGACCCTCGTGCGCGAGGCCCTCGCGTGGGAGGAATATCCAGATTTCGTGACCGCGGTGGGCGATGCGATCAAGCCCCGGAGCGCGCCCAGGAAGGACGCATCGGCCTCGCCCCGGTCGGCGGCGAAGCCGGCGGCGACCAGGACGCCCAGGTCGCCTCTCCCGGCGAAGACGCGCGAGGAGGCGAGGGATCGGATCGGCGACCTTGTGTTGCCGCCGTCTCGCCGCAGCGCGTACCTAACGCGGGTGGAGAAGGCGGCCGACCGCGGCGAGAACCCGAAGCGTCTCATCACCGAGGCGAGCAAGGAGTCGACGGAGTTCATGCGGGAGCGCGCGGCGAACCGCAGCCAGGAGCCTACATGGGCTGAATCGGTCGTTCAGGCGTTCGAACAGGAGCCAGGCTGGCGCCTTGACGTCGCCCCCCGCGGACCGGGTCACGTGCTCACGGTGTATCCCGAGGACGGCGCCCTGGCGGATGGCGTCGTCTCGATCGAGGTCCGCGACAACGCGATCGGTGAAGTGCGCTGGCTCCCCCCTGGCCTCACGACGGCGCTGCAGGACGAGCTGCTTCGCCGCGTCCAGCGGGCGCTGAAGGCCGCCAAGGCCGTGAAGCTGGGCGAGTTGCCACCATCACCACTCGCGGGCCGGATCGAAGAGGTGCGCCGCCGCGTCGGCGAGTTCGGCATCGATCCGGCGACGCTGGCGGGCCAGCCGTCCCACGGGATGATGGCCCGAGCGCTTGCCTACCTCGCCGATCCCCGGCCGGATCTACCCGAGGGCTTGATCCGGTGGCTGCGAGCGACCCACGACGATCATCCCGCGCTCGGGGTGATTGAGGAATGGCGCGACGGGGATGTCCCAGGGGACACGTCGCTCGCGGGTGAGCTCTGGAGCGCCGTCTTCAAGGAGCCGGGCACGACGACGGTGCATGCCCGTGACGGTGTCCTGCATACCTCCACCGAGGCGCCGTTCACGACCGGCGACGGAGGCCAGGCGGTCCTCCTTCGTCGTGTCGGACGGGACGGCGAGTTCCAGCTCTTCAAGATGCGCGCCGTTGTCCGGCCCACCGACGACCCGAACGTCTGTGAGATCGAGGACGACGCGGGACACCTGCGAGACGGCGATCAGCTCCTCCTGGTCGGCGACGAGGATCGGGCGGACGACCAGATCGAGCTCTATCGCAGGATCGCCGAGTTCATCGCCGAGGTCGAGCGCACGCCGGAACGGCTGGAGGACGTGCGGCAACTGCTGTTCTTGACCGCCGCCATGATCGACGCGCCTCGCTGCAAGGGGGCGCACCGCGCCGCCGCGACACGAGCTTTCGAGAAGGCCAGGGAGTATTACGACACCGCTCGTCGGAGCCTGGCCCGTGGTGCGGCGATCGCCGCGTCCGAACGAGTCCACGACGCGCTCCGCCGCATCGGCCTCGCGGCCGCGTCGATCGCCGAGGCGTGTGCGGAGGGGCAAGAGCCGCTGGCGGCTCGGGTCTCGTCGGAGCATGCGCCTCGTCTCGAGCCGAGCGAGGAGGATACCGAGACGCTGCGCGCCGTCGAGGCCGCCGAGAATCATCAGCAGGAGCGGCAGATCAAAGCGGACGCACACGCTGCCCGCGGTGGCGCGACCACGACGCCGCCGGCTCAGGCCCTCCGCATCCAACACGACCCGATCGCACGTGCCCGAGCGATCCTCACTCGGGCGGGCGTCACGATCGATCCGGCGGGCGTCCGCGCGGTGGGGCGGCTCGGAGAGTGCTGTGCTCCCACGGCCGCGGTGCGCGAACAGGCCCGGCGGGCACTCCGCGACGCCGGAATTCACGCGTCGATCGTCCGCGATCGCCTCCTCTTTCCCCTGGTGCAGTCATGACGAACGACGAACTCATCGCCCTCGCAGCGCGGGCGCTGGAGAGGCTGCCCGCGGACGAGCTGGCGATCATCGTCCGGCACTTCGAGACGGCAAATCGGGCCGAGCTCGCCCGCCGGCTCGCCGACGAGGCCGAGGAGATGTGGAGCGGGGACCACGAGGCCCCTGTCCCGCAGGAGGAATGGCCGGGCGCGCACCTGCAGATGCTCCTCGGCATGCACCGCGACGAGAAGCGCGAGGCCCTGATGGCCGAGCAACGCCGGATCGCCAGCGAGGTCATCGACGGGCTCTCACCCGCTCACCGCGTGCTCCTCTGCTGGCGCTTTCACACCACCACGCAGCGCCGCGTCGTGGCCCTCCTGGCCGCCGCGACCGTACGCGCCACGGAGGAGGGCCTGGTCAAGTCGCCCTCGTTCAAGGTGGCCGCCCAGACGGTGGCGGACTTCGAGATCGGCCTGCAGATCGACGAGATCGAGGACCGCTACTACCACGGTGGCGACGCCCGTCATTTCGAGGATGGAAGGGGAGGTATCTGATCATGGCCCGTTCACCCGACTGGGAGAAGGTTCCCATGGCCGAGGGCGGCAAGGATCCGCTGTGGCCCATGCCGACCGTGACGCCGAAGTTCGCGACGTTTAGCCTCGGTGGCGGACGCCCGGACGGCTGCGCGACGGAGAAGTGCGAGCGCTGGCACGCCGGCATCGACCTGCAACGGGCCCCGGACAAGGCCCTCGTCGTCGCCCCCGAGGACGGCACGCTCGTCGGGCTCGACAAGGGCTGGACCGAGGGCACACGGGCGATCTTCTTCGTCACCGACTCGGGCCTCTTCCTCGTGCTCGGCGGCGTCATCGCCGGCTCGCACAAGGAGTGGGGCCGCAAGGTCGGCGCCAAGGTGGCGCGGGGCGGCGAGCTCGGGCGCATCGTCGGCAGCTACGGCATGCTGCACTTCGAGACCTACACCGCGACGCCGAGCCGCACCGCGAACTCCCGGTGGTGGCAGGACGACCCGCCGCCCGAGGGCCTCCTCAACCCCGCGAACTACGTCGAGCGGATGGTGGGCAAGGATGCGTCGCTGCTGCTGACGCGGCAGCGCCTCCAGGCGCTCGCCGACCTCGGCTACTACAAGGGCGACGTCGGCGCGGCGTGGGGCACCGAGGCGACCGAGGCGCTGAAGACGGCCCAGGCCGCGCTCGGCGTCGCGGTCGATGGCAAGTGGGGACCGCACACCGAGGACGCGATCCAGGGCGCGCTGCAAAAGGGCCCGTGCAACTCCCTCGAGGACTGCGGCGTGGGCTCGGAGAGCTCAGGCCCCAGTAGCGACGCACTCTCACCGATTCGCATCGTCGGCGGCGTCGTCGCGGGCCTCACCCTTGCGGGTCTCACCGCGGCGGTGGTCGTGTCGATGCGGCGGCGGCCAGAGCCCGAGGAGGCGGCACGATGAAGGCGTACTCGAAACTTCCCGATACGGACGGCCAGGCCCAGCTCGCACAGGACCGGCGGCGCCAGGGCTGGGCGCTCATCGTGACCGGCGCGTCGACCATGCTCGCGGGCCTCGTGATCGGCTACGCGTTCGGCGCGGCGCACACGCTGGGGGGACCCCGGAGGGACGGCCATGGAAATTAACTTCGCCAGCGCCGGCTCCATGCACCTGGACGCGCTCGTCATGGCCCGCGGCCAGTACAGCCTCGAAGTCGTCGGCCCCGGCGACGCCGTCGCATTCGTGCTCGTCCGCGGGTGTCTACAGATCACGCGGCAGAAGGCGGGCGAGCCCGCGAGCTACTGCCTGCACGCGACGCCCCGCGCGCCGCTCATCATCCTCAACCCCGGAACGTACACCATCGTCGCGGAGCGCTCCGCGTTCGGCCTACGCGGCACGCGTCGGCGCAGGTGAAAGGACCAAAGTCCATGATCAGCTTCAGCGATCCCCATCAAACACTGGTCGGCCTGCACGACATGCTGACCGGCTGGCGGTCCATCCGCGAGCGGCGCCGGATGCGGTCTTCGCCGCCGACGGCGGCGGCTTCCCCGGTGCCGCCGGTGTCGATGCACTCCCCTCCGGTCGGAGCGCCACCTGGCCCTGGCCCGGCGGCCCCAGAGAGGGCGACCGTGATCGCCTATCGCAAGCTCGGCGACCGCATCGTCCCGATCTTCGGCGACCCGGCGGAGTCCGACGCTGCGCAAGCCAGCGCCAACGGAGCGCCAAGCCCGTCCGAGGCCCGCGCCGCGGAGGCTCCGGCGCCCCAGACCCCACCCCAGGCGGCTCCTGACGTAACGTCCGAGCCCTCCGCGCCGAAGCGCAGCCCGCAAACCCCGCCGCCGCCGGACTTCACGCCGCAGGCCGTGGAGGCGAGCTCCCCGCGGCGGGGCCCTGCCGCTCCGCCCACCCTCGACCTGCCCCCGCCGACGCCGCCGTCCTTGGTTCGCGCCGACGAGCAGGCCGCCACGCTCGAGCGGGTGCTCGCCGATCATCGTGTCCAACTCGCCAGGCAGACCGAAGCCCAGCAGGTGCAGCACGCCGCGACGATGGAGGCCATCCTCGCGGAGCACCGGCGGGCACAGGCGCAGGCAGACCACGAGCACCGCCAGCAGCTTGGCGAGCTCCTGGCCAAGCATCGCGAGGAGGTGCAGACGGTGGCCCAGTCGACGGGCGAGCACGGACAGGCGCTGGTCAACCTCCGCGAGCTCCTCGCCGAGCAGGCGAGCGCGACGCAGGCCGAGCACGCCAGGATCGGCGAAAAGATCGAGTCCATCGTCGACATCGTCGGCATGGTCGGGGAGACCGTGCACCACATCGCGGCCGCGGCACTCCAGCCCAAGGCGCCGCTGTTCGGCGCCTTGCCGACGCGGCCGGTCGACATGGCCGCGAAAGGCGTCACCGACCAGCCCATGCAGGCTCCGCCGAAGCCGGCCGTCAACGGCGCCGCGAGGGTGCTCCCGGTTCGGCCTCCGGTGCAGCAAGCATCGCCGACCGTGGCAGCCGTGGCGACCGTCCAGCCGGTGGAGCAGGCGGCGCCTCCCACGGTCGTGCCGCACGTCGCGGCGCCGCAGCCGACCGTCACAGGTGCGTCCCCCGTGGTGGAGCAGGCTTCGCCACCGGCCCCCGATGTGATGGCGACCCGGCCGCGTCTCGCCGCCGTGTCGACGCGCGGTGAACCTGACCCAACCCCCCCAACCCACCAGGTGCCGCCGACCGAGCGCGTTGCGACCCCATCGGCGGGCGGGTCAACTTCATCCCGCTCCCCCAGCTTCACCCCTGCAGCGGCTGTGATCCTGACCCTGACCAGCCCGCAGACCACGACGCCGACGCCACGCCAGCTTCGCGCCGAGGCGGCAGCGCGCGAGCGCAGCCGCCTCGACGACGCAGTCTCCGACCTGACGCTCGATGACACCACGGAACCCGACGACGAGCCGGACGCAAACGAGGCACCCAATGTCTGACAACAAGGACATCGCCGTCCTCGCGAAGAAGGTCTATGAGCTGTCGGTCCTCCCGGTGGCCGAGCTCGACGCCCGCAAGTGGGAGGCGCTGCTCATCCTCAACGCGGTCTACAGCTCCGCGACGAAGGACGGCATCGCCAAGGCGAACGCTGACAAGGAGGCGCGGTGGGGCAACCAGATCCGCGAGGAGGGCATCCTCTACATGCTCCATCCGAAGTGGCACCTGCGGACCGACGACGGCAAGCCGCCGGCCGCCAGGTTCGCGCTGCAAAGCGCCCTGACCAACCCGCACCGCGACCTGCGTTCTCGTCTCGCCGCGCTCATGCTGATCCCCGAGTCGGACCGCGGACCGCTCACCGACCTCGTCCGCGCCCTCAACGCGGACGCATGGGACGGCGCCCTCACCGACGCACGCCTCAAGTACAGCGACGTACTCCGCAGCATCGACAAGTATTGGACGAAGAACCCCTGGCTGACGGTCCTCCCACATGAGGGCAGCCCGCCGATCGTGATCTTGCTCGACAACCAGGGCGTCATCAACGACGGCAGCATCTTCGACAAGGATCCCACCGACGACCCACTCCTCGCGGCGGCGTGGGACAACGCGATCCGCACCTGGGACATCGACTTCTTGCGGGACAACCCACTCGCGGTGCTGTTCACCAAGGTCGAGAGCGGCGCGTCGCAGATCGTCGACACCGCCGGGGACGTCGCGGATGGGGCCCAGCAGGCGGCGAAAAACCTCGCAAAGATCCTCGCGTGGGCCCCCTACGTCGTCGCGGGCATCGGCACGCTGGGCCTCGCAACCCTCGTCCTCACCGCCGCGTCCAGGAGCGGCCAGGCCGCCCAAGTCGGAGCCCCGGCGCCGGCAGGAGCATAAGCACGATGTCTCGTAGTCTCATCATTCGGTCCGCCATCACTTCCGCGTTCATCGGCGGAGCGATCACCTGGCTTCACCAGCGCGCCCGCCCGTCGCGGCTGCCGCGGCACGTGATCCCGATCGTCACCCCCGTCATCACGATGAGGTTCGCCGAGGAGGTGCTGGAGCGACTGGAGCACGCGCCCGGCGAAGAGGTGTTCGTCGTGCTGCACACGGACGGCGGCGAGGTCGCCGCGTGCGTGCTCATCGCCGACGCCCTCCGCAAGTTCCCGCGCTCGACGGCGGTGGTGCCATACATGGCGTTCTCGGGCGGCACGATCGTCGCCCTCAACGCCCGGCGGCTCCTGCTCGGCAAGAACGCCGCGCTCTCGGCGGTCGACCCCGTCATCTACGGCCAGCGCGCCAGGCACATCCAGCCGACCCAGGACCACGAGCAGAACCCGCTTCATCCGCTCGCCGCCGAGTACAGCAAGGCGGTCGAGGGCTACCTGCGCCAGACGCTGCGCGAGCGCCTCGCGGACGCACCGCCGGCCGCGCTCGAGCGGGCGATGAGCGTGTTCATGGGCGAGGCGGCCCCGCACGCCTGGCCCATCCACGCGTCGCAACTCGAGGCCCTGGGGATCCCCGTCGAGCTGGCCGAGCCGGCCTGGGCGGGGCTCGTCGATGACCAGCGGCGGGCGAGGCGGCGCTTGTTCGCGGCGGCGGAGGAGGGCTAGACATGACTCGCGCAAACCAGTGGCTGGTGTTCGGAGGGGCGCTCAGCGTGGGCGCCGGGTTCCTCAGCGGCATGATGTTCGGCCGGCGCACCGCGCCGGCAACCATGGTGGCGTTCGGGCGTACCTTCCGGGTCAGCTCCGACATCTTTGTCGACAGCGCCGCGCTCGAGTACCTGAAAGCCCGCGCAGACGAACACTTCATCGATGGCCGCTGGACGCGGCTGCGCTTCACCGATCGGTGGATGCACCTGGAATTATTCCACGAGGGCCAACTGTTCCCGGGTCAGCAGGGCCCCGTCTACGCGCTCCGGAGCACAAGCACGACGTCCCGTAGTGTCGGTGACATGGCAGCGGCTGCGAACGACGCCGCTTCGCGGGTCATGCTCCGGGACCTCGAGAAGTTTGGGCTCCTCCTCGACGGCGGCCGCTGGGGCGGCTGGCACGCTCTCGAATTGAGGACCATCGCAGCACAGCAGGAGAAGGAGAAGAGGTAATGGAAAAACACAACAAGGGGACACGACCGAGGATCATCGCGTTCTACAGTCCGCAGGGTGGTGTGGGGGTCACGCAGTACACCGCGTCCACCTGCATCCGCGGCCAGGAGCACGGGCTCGACGTCGTCGGGGTCACCCTCGGCTGGAACCACGACCTTCGGCCCCAGCTTGGGCACGCAGGCGTACGCTGGCAGGACGGGCTCGACAGCCTGCCGGAGACCTGCGACCTCCTCGTCCTCGACATCCAGTCCGGCTCCGGCCTTCTCGACGTCGTGAAGCCGGACCTGTGGATTGTGCCGATGCGCCGGGACGTGAACCTGGACCACACCATGAGTCTCCGGCTCTCACTCGAAGGCGCGGTGTGGTGGCTCCCGACGCACGGCTGGGCCCCCCACCGCCTCCCCGCGGAGGCCCGGGATAACGTGACGCTGGCGCGGACGATCCCGAACAGCGACGCGATGATTCAGTGCTGGGACGCCATGAGGCCTGTGTGGTCCTCCCACCCGAAATCGTCGGCTGCCACCGTCCTCGAGCGCCTCGTCGCGGACATGTTCGCCCACGTGGGCCTCGCGGACGCGTGCGGCGACCTTCGCCGCCTCTCCTATCGCGGCAAACCGAAGCGCGGGTGGGAAACGGACAAGAACTACCCCGCTCGCAAGGAGGCCGCGCGGCCCAAGCTCGCGGCGTACTTCGAGAAGATCCGGCTGCAGGGAGCGAACTGAGCGGCCGCAAGTGTGTGACGTGAAGGGATAGGAAGGGAGGCGAAGTCATGGAAAAGGTGCCGCTGCAAGACATCCTCGAGAGCATTCGTCGGGAGCTGGAGGACCTGAAAGGGACCGAGAGGGAGTCGTCGCTCTACGCCGACGTGTTCATCGCCGGGACTGGATCGACCATGAACCTCATCCGGTGCATCCACACGGCCCTGGCGACCGGCGCGGATCCGCGGCGGGTCCGGCAATTCATCAACAAACACCTGCGCCGGACGATGGCCGCCGATGCTGCCGCGGTCCAGGAACTCGCCGGGGTGCCCGACGAGACCGAGGACAGCTTCCCCGGCACCATGTCCGACTTCGCCGAGCGGGTGGTCACGCGGGTGCGTGCCAGCGAAGCCCGCAAGCCGAAGGAGTCCAGGCCCTACGAGGTCCGTCTCACGCCCGAGGAGGCGGCGGCGGGCTGCGTGCTCCCTATCCGGCTCGTAAGCGGCGTCACCGTCGACGTCACGTTCCCCCCCGGGTCGCCGGACGGGCACCTCAGCACCTGCACTTTCGGTGGCGAGGAGATCAAGATCCTCGTCCGTGTCATCGCCAGCCGGAAGAAGACCCAGCCGGGCCGTTCGGGTCGCGGCGCCCGCAAGACCCAGCAGCCGCCAGCCCTCCCGCCGTCGACCGCGAACTGACAGGCCCGAGCCCAGGAGACGACGACCATGACGATCGGAAGACTCGCCCGCCTCGCCCTCGGCGGGGCGCTGTTCACGGAGGCCGGGATGGCCCTCCATCGGTTCGAAGCCCGCCGGCGGGCCTTCGATGCTGCCGCACGACGAGCGGCGCTGCTGCAGCGCCCGCTCGTCGTCGTCGGCGATCCCGACGCCGGGGCCCATACCCGCATCATCCGGGCCTACGGCTGCGGCGACCTCTGCGTCGACATCAACGGCTGTCCCCTGTGCCCGGTGACGCGGACGGTCGACATCACCAAGGGCCCTGTCGCCGGCCTGGCCAACGACTCGGCCGTGGTCTTCGTCTCGTGCGTGCTCGAGTACGTGTCGGATCCAGAGGCGGCCCTCTACGAACTGCGACGGATCGCGGGTTCGCCGGCAAACCTCTTCCTCGTGTTCGTCGAACCCTGGACGCTGACCGCTGCCCTCTACCCCGGCGCGCGCTGGGCCGGCGGCGCGGTGGAGTCGCCGGCGGTCCAGGTCGCGATGCAGCCGATCACGACGACGCGCAAGGTCGCCACCGTCGGCGTTCTCGTCGGTCTGCTCGCGCTGGCAGCACGCCGCGGCTGACGCATGAGGCCCAGATGACACCCGCCGGCGTCCTGGATCGAGTGCTGCCCCGCTGGCGAGCAACGCTCGCGTTGCGCTACAGCCCTGGCGACCTCGACAGCTTCATCGAGCGAAACAGGGCCGCGCTCGAGGGTCTCGTCGGCCAGGCGATGACAAGGCTACGTCCATCGGCCAGGGTCCAGACGCCTCACTGGTTCGAGCTCTACAACCCCCGTGGGGGCGTGCCCCGGGCGACATTGCCGGGCTACCGCCACGCGCGCGAGCTGGCCGCCGCGATCTTCGACCGCGCGATGTCCCTCCTCGATGAGCCGGCCGGTGAGATCGACCTGGCGTCCGCCCTCGCGGTGCTCGGCTCCATCGAGGACGAGGGCGAGTATGACTACGACGAGGCACGGGCGGACGCCGACGACCTTCCGTTCCTCGTCGGCACGGTCGACTGGTCTCCCGAAGAGGTCGGCGACCTCCTCGCCGCGGTCATGGACACGGAGTCCCGCGGCGGTATCGTGCCCGACGACGACGTGAGGGCGAGGATCGCCGATCGGATCTGGGAGGCAGAAAGGCACCTCGAACTGCGGAGCATCGACAAGGAGGAGGCGTGCGAGTTCGTGGCTCGCCATCACTCCCTGCTCCCCTACTGCAACCCGCGCGGGATGATGTACGCCATCGGTGCCTACTGGCAACGAGACGAAGGACGTCATGGGCCCGAGCTCGTCGCGGTGGCCACCGCTGGCACCCCGACGGGTCGATGGGGGCCAGGCGCTTGCCCAGTCGACGGCATCCTCGAGCTGACCAGGATCGCCTCGGTCGCGGGCCTCACACGACGTGATCGCCGTGGACGTGTCGTCCCGGTGAACGCGAGTTCGGCCCTTGCATCGCGGCTGATCGACCTACTCCCGACCAGCGGGCGTCGCGGGTCCGTTGGCTGCCGGTTCGTGACGTACAGCGTCGTCGGCGAGCGCGCGACGACCTACCTCGCCCTGGTCGCCAAGGGCCTGCGCCCGGTGGGGATCATCCGCGGGAAGCAGGCCAAGGGAGGCGACCGAGAAGTGGCGATGATGGACAAGATCGTCTGGGAAGCGGGACCCGCGGCACGCGCTCCGAATTGGGAGGCGCTGCCGGAGGATCGGCGTCGCGGCGCGATGCGGGCATTCGATGCCTTCGAGGCGCGGCGGTCGTGAAATCACTTGAGCGTGTACCGCGTGAACCGCCGCTCGCCCGAGCGAAGGACGCGGCCTGCGGCCACGAGCCGTTTCAGGGACGCACGAACCTCGTCGAGGGTGCCGCCGACCGCTGTGTGGATCACCGTCGAGGAGGCCGAGCCCTGGCGGCCGACCTCTGCGAGCACCGCCGCGTCGTAGTCAGCTTGGGTGCGGGAGCCAGCCGGCGCTGTCGACTTGGCCGCTGCAGGAGCGGCCACCGGCGCAGGCGTCTCGGGTTTCAGCAGCGGCTCGATCCGCGGTCCAGTCGTCGGCTTCGCGGCGTAGCGCGTCATCCTGCTCGCGCCCGTCACCTCGATCCGCTTCGCCGCCCGGAGCTGCTTCAGCGCTGTGGTGACGGTCGACGGGTCGAGCTCCAACTTGCCCGCGATCTCGGAGCTCGCGACGGGTCGCCCCGCAGCCACGAGGATCCCCCAGACCGCATCCAGCGTCTTCTGACCCACCCGCTTGCCGGCCTTCGCGGTCTTCTTGCGCTTCCGGCTGGACCGCTTCGACGCGGTCTTGTCGGCCGTGGTCCGGCGCTTCTTGACCGCCACGCGCTTCTCGGTGGCTCCGGCCGGCTGCGCCGGCCCGAACAGGGTGGCCACCCGCAGATCGCCCAAATCAGCGCCAAGCGGGCTGCTCAGGATCTTGCGGATGTCGCCCAGGGTCAGCTCTTGCGCCCGGTTGCGGAGCGCTTCGACAACCAGCTTGCGCTGGTAGTCCGCCTGCAGCTTCCTCATGTCGGTCTGCAACTGCTTGAGGATCGTCATGCTGACATGGTGCCGCGGTCAGTATCGGCTGTCATCGCGCAGAACGACTGGGGCGCCCGTCGATCGCTACACGTGCGGCGGCGAACGTTCACCGTTCACGAGATCGTCGCTATCATGCTGACGGGCCGTGGTCTGCCCGTGCTGGATAGCCGGCTTGCAACGCTCGCAGTCGCGCGGTATTAAGAGCGCGCTTGCGGGCTGTCATGGAGTTCCCCATGCCAGTCACGAACACCGGAGAGATCACCAAGATCACCATCGCCCACTACAAGGGCACCACGAACCTCGAGGCCAACGTGCTCATGCTTTCGACAGACGGGAAGGAGATCCGGCGGCGATGGAAGTCCCCGCACGGCTCTCGCACCGCGACCGAGCGCTGGGCACGGACGAAGGCGAACGCCTTCCTGTCCTCGCGGGTGGAGAAAGCGAGGGCGCCGGCGCAGACGTTCGGCGAGTTCGCGGAGCGATTCGTGCGCGACCACGTGCGCGCGAACCGGCTCGCGCCGAGCACGGCCGCCAGCATGGAGATGAACCTGAGAGAGCACCTGCTCCCGATGTTCGGGACGAAGCGCCTGGACCAGATCACGGACGACGAGATCAAGGAGATCAAGCTGCTCGAGCTGGCGGTCGGCACGATCAACAAGCTCCTGCAGCTCCTCGGCCAGATCCTCAAGGCGGCGATCGACGCGAAGCACATCGGGACGATGCCGAAGATCAAGCGCATCAAGAACAAGGGCGGCCGCCACCCGTTCTACCAGCCCGAGGACTACGAGCGCCTCGTCGCCGCCGCGACCGCGACGGACCCGCGGGCCCTCGTGCTCGTGCTCCTCGGCGGCGACGCGGGGCTTCGCATCGGCGAGATCATCGCGCTGGACTGGGGGCGCGTCGACTTCGCCGCGGACAAGGTCCACGTCGAGGTCGCGGACTGGCACGGGCACCTCGGCCCGCCCAAGGGCGGCAAGCCGCGGAGCGTCAACATGACGCCGCGACTCCGCGTCGCGCTGCGCGAGCTCGGGGGACCCAACCCGAGCCGGTCGGCCCGCGTGCTGACCCGCAGCCAGGGGCGCTACGGGCAGGAGGGCGACCCGGTCACCCGCTCGGTCACGCGTGAGTGGCTCGAGGCCACCCACACCCTGGCGAAGGTGCCGATCATGGGCGTGCACACGCTCCGGCACACGTTCTGCTCGCACCTGGCGATGGCGGGCCAGCCCGTCACCGCGATCCGCGACCTCGCGGGTCACAGCTCCGTGGCGATCACGAACGACTACATGCACCTCGCCCCCGCGGCGACGGTGAGCGCGATCGATGTCCTCGCCGCCTTCCACGAGAAGGCCCGCGCGACGTCGATCTTGGAGACGGGACGGAGACGCGATCCCGCCCTGCCGAAAAACTGAATAACTCCGCGGGGTTTACCGCCCTACACCGAGTTCAGCTTCTGCGTGGCGCTGTGGGAGGGGCTGTATGGCGTGCGGCCGTTCGCCGGGCGCACGCCGGCGGAGCTGGGGGCCAACGTGCTGCGCGCGGCGATCGTGGCGCCGCCGCCGTCGAGGGTGCCGGCGTGGGTGCGGCGGGTGCTCGAGCGCGGGCTGATGGTGGAGGCGAGCCGGCGCTGGCCGGGCATGGACGCGCTGCTGGCGGCCCTCGACCGCGACCCGGAGCGCACGCGACGGCGCTGGCTGGCGGCCAGTGCGGGGGTGCTGGCGATCGCGGCGGCCGGCTACACGGCGGCGGCGATGCGCGGGGCGGAGAGCGCGGTGTGCGAGGGGGCGGCGGAGGAGATCGCCGGCGCGTGGGGGCCGGAGTCGCGGGCGGCGGTCGACCAGGCGGTGCGGGCGACCGGGGTGGCGTACGCGGAGCGGGTGGCAGACACGAGCACGCAGCTGCTCGACGAGTTCGCGGCGCGGTGGACGGCGGTGCACACCGAGGCTTGCGTGTCGCACCGCCGCGGGCACACGTCTCCGCAATTGTTCGACCGTCGCATGGCCTGCCTGCGTCAGCGTCGCAGCGAGCTGGCGGCGACGGCGGGGGTGCTGGCCCAGACCACGCGCGAGACGGTGGCGCAGGCGGCCGAGGCGGCGCGCGGGCTGCCGCCGGTGGCGCTGTGCGAGGACGACGAGCGGCTGCTGGCCGCGGTGGATCCGCCGGCGGATCCGGCGGCGGCCGGCGCGGTGGAGGAGATGCGCGGGCGGCTGGCGCGGGTCCAGGCGCTCGAGCGCGGCGGGCGGTTCGTCGAGGCCTGGCATGTGGTCGCGCCGATGGTGGCGGAGGCGGAGGCGCTGGACTATCTGCCGCTGCGCGCGGAGGTCGAGCTGCTCGTGGGCACGTTGCAGATGCAGCGCACGCAGATGACGCAGGCGCGCGAGCACCTCGACCGGGCGCTGCGGCTGGGGCTCGAGGCGAGGGTCGACGAGGTCGCGGCCGAGGCGCTGGTGATCGCTATGTTCGTGGTCGTCGCGGGCGAGCGTAAGGGGGCCGAAGCGCTCGAGCGGGCCGAGTTGGCCTGGGCGCTGGTGCGGCGGCTGGGTAGCCCGCCGCTGCTCACGGCGCGGCTGTACAACTGCCAGGGGGTGGCGTACATCGAGCTCGGGGACGTCGACGCGGGGGTCAAGTCTTACCGCCAGGCGCTCGCGCTGCTCGAGGCGCATGCGCCGGACGACCTGCTGCGCTGGGCGACGGCCAACAACCTGGCGGTGGCGCTCGAGGACAGCGGGCAGCCGGCGCAGGCCAAGGAGATCGCCGAGTCGACGTACGCGCTGCTGGTGAAGCAGTACGACCGGTGCCATCCACACGCGGTGTCGCTGCAGATCGCGATCGCGGGCGCCGAGGCGCGGCTCGGGGAGATGAGCCGCAGCGTGGCCGGCTACGAGGCGACGTTGGTGTGCCTCGGCGATGAGTACCCGCTCTACGAGGTGATCGCGCGCCGCGAACTGGGGGCGTTTCACTTGCTGTGGGGCGACGTCGAGGCGGCGAAGCGGCAGATCGTCGCGGCGGAGCAGGTGGTGGCGCGGACGCCGGACGCCCGCGCGCATGGGTTCGAGGTGTCGCTGCTGCGGGTCGACGTGGCGTTTAGCGAGGGCCGACTGGCGGATGCGAGGGCGACTCTCGAGGCGCTCGTGGGGCCGCTGCGGGCGGATGAACGGGCGGACGCGCTGGCGGCGGTCGAGACCCGGCTCGGGCTCGCGGCGCTGCTGGCGGGCGACGCGGCCGCGGCGGACGAACACTTGAAGGCGGCGGCGGGTTACGGCGCGGCGCAGGTGGCGTCGTTGCACGGGCTCTATGCGTTCACGCTGGCACGCACGCTGCACACGCTGGGGCGTGGCGAGCGGGTGGCGGCGCTTCTCGACGAAGCGAGCTCCGCCTACGCGCGCCAGGGAGCGCCCTACGCAGGCAAGGTCGCGGAGATCCAGGCGTGGCGACGCGGGATCGAGGAGAAGTGACGGGCGTCAGCACGGGTGCGTGATCGAGGTCGGTCGACGAGGGGATGCGCGGAGCACCAGGCGTGGCGCCTAATCGACTTCCACGGCGAGCTGCGCGAGCGCGACGCGGCCTCGTCTGGGGCGCGGGTCAGGGCGTCGGGCCGACGTAGCGTGAGGCGGGGCGGATGAGGCGGCCGACGGCGCGCTGTTCGGCGACGTGGGCGAGCCAGCCGGCGACGCGGCCGACGGCGAAGGTCGGGGAGAACTGGCGGCGGTCGAGGCCGAGGGTGTCGAGCAGGACGGCGGTGTAGAACTCGACGTTGGCGGCGAGCGGGCGGTCGGGGTAGCGGGCCTGGAGGGCGCGCAGGGCGGCCTGCTCGACGGCGCGGGCGAGGCTCAGGCGGCCGGTCGAGATGCCGGCCTGCTCGAGGCGAGCGATGGTCCGCTCGAGCACGGCGGCCCGCGGATCGCGGACGCGGTAGATGCGGTGACCCATGCCCATGATGCGGCGGCCGGCCGCGAGCTCGCGCTCGATCCACGCGTCTGCGCGCTCGGGGGCGCCGACGCCGTCGAGCATGTCGAGCACGGGGCCGGGGGCGCCGCCGTGGAGCGGGCCTTTTAATGTGCCGATCGCGGCGACCACGGCGGAGACGGCGTCGGAGCCGGTCGAGGTGACGACGCGGGCGGCGAAGGTCGAGGCGTTCATGCCGTGGTCGGCGACGGTGACGAGGTAGGCGTCGACGCCGGCGGCGCGCGCGGTCGAGGGGACCTCGTCGGTGATCATGCGCAGGTAGTCGGCGGCGTGGGCGAGCGTGGGGTCGGGGGCGACCGGCGGGAGGCCTCGCTGCACGCGCGACCAGGCCGCGGCGTACACGGCGACGGCCCCGCCGATCGCGGCGGGGTCCGGATCCTCGAGGTGGGCGACCGCGGCGCGCAGGGCGTCCATGCCGTCGTCGCGGCGCAGGGCGTCGCCGAGGGCGGGCAGGCGCTCGAAGGCGCGGACGCGGGCGGCCGCGAGGTCGTCGCGGATCGCGGCGCGATCGCCGGACCACAGCAGGGCGAGCACGTCCTCGAAGCCCACGCGGCCGGCGAGGGCCTCGATGTCGTGGCCGCCGACTATCAACATGCCGCGGTCGCCGTCGACGTGGCCGATGCGGGTGTCGGCGACGACGACTCCGTCGAGGCCGCTCGCGCTGGCGTTCGTTGCAGGGCTGGTTTCCATGGGGCTGAAGGTGAAGCGTCGGGGGGGGTTGATCAACGTGGATTCGTCAATCAACCATGGCGATTTTTTTAATCGCGGAGCTTGAGATAGGGTCGAGCGGTGGCGGACGAGCGGGCGTTCATCTCCGGGGTCGAGGCGGCGGCGATCCTCGGCATCAAGCGGGCGACGCTGTACGCGTACGCGAGCCGGGGGCTGGTGCGCAGCGAGCCGGGGGCGGGCAAGGGCAAGGCGCGGCTGTACAGCCGCGAGGACGTCGAGCGCCTGAAGGCGAGGCACGACGCGCGGGCCGGGCACGGGCCGGTGGCCGCGGGGGCGCTGCGCTGGGGCGACCCGGTGCTCGAGTCGGCGTTGACGGCGATCGACGCGAGCGGGCCGCGGTATCGCGGGCACGCGGCGACCGAGCTGGCGCGCGCGCACGGGTTCGAGGCGGCGGCCGAATTGTTGTGGACGGGCGCGTTGCCGGCGACGCGGCCGCGCTGGCGGGCGAGCGGGCCGGGGCTGCGCGTGCAGTCGCTGGCGGCGATGTTGCCGGACGGAGCGCCGCCGCTGGTGACGCTGCAGCTGGCGGTGCCGGCCCTCGCGGCGGGCGAGCCGGGGCGCGACGTCGGGGCGGCGCGCGGGCTGGTGCTGCGCATGGCGGCGCTCGCGGGCGCGGGGAGCGACGCGACGCGGGTGCGGGCGGCGCTGGCGGAGGGCACGGTGGCGCGGGCGCTGCTGGTGGCGCTCGGGGTGCGGCCGACGGAGCGCAGCGAGCGGGCGATGGACGCGGCGCTGGTGCTGTGCGCCGACCACGAGTTGAACGCCTCGGCGTTCGCGGTGCGGGTCGCGGCCTCGGCGGGGGCCGACGTGTTCGCGTGCGTGAGCGCGGGCCTGGCGACGCTGTCGGGGCCGCGGCACGGCGGGGCGGTGGATCGCGTGGAGGCGTTGATCGCCGAGGTCGAGCGGCCCGAGCGCGCGGCCGCGGCGATCCGGGACCGCGTGCGCCGCGGCGAGGACGTGCCGGGCTTCGGGCACCCGCTGTACCCCGCCGGCGATCCGCGGGCGCGCGAGCTGCTGGCGCTCGCGGGCTCGCTGGCGCCGCGCAGCCGGGCGGTGCTGACGGTGCAGGCGATCGTCGAGACGATGGCGACGGGGCGGCGCGAGCGGCCGAACCTCGACGTGTCGCTGGCGGCGATCGGGGCGGCGCTGGGGCTGCCGCCGGGCACGGCGGTGGCGATCTTCGCGGTCGGCCGGGTCGCGGGGTGGGTCGCCCACGCGTTCGAACAGCGGGCCGCGGGCTTCTTGCTGCGGCCGCGGGCGCGTTACGTCGGGCCCTGATGTTTCGAATCGGACGTGGCGAAGCAGGCGGGCTCGGGAGCTTCGAGTCGGCGGTCGCGAAGTAGGCCGGGCGATCGAGGTCGGCGAGCGGGGGCGGCGACCGGCAGGTGCTCGACGCGGTGGGTCGGCGCGGGGGTCACGCGGGCAGTGTACCGCCGGGCTCGCCGCTGGCTCCGGCGTTCTTGGCGGCGCGGGTGGCCGCGAGCACGAGCGCGAGCGCGGCGGCGTAGGCCACGGCCTGGAGGAGCAGGCCGACGACCGCGGCGCCGGGGGTCGGCACGGGGATGACGATGCAGATGGCGATCCACAGCACGACCGCGAGCGCGACGTCGCGGCGGCGCGGGGCCGCGGCGGCGCGCAGGGCGAGGGCCCAAACCAGCGGGATGTAGGCCTCGGGCGGGGCGAACGGGCTGCGCAGGGCGGCGAGCGCGAGCAGGCCGAACCACGCGCCGGCGAGGCGGGCACGGTCGTCGGCGCTGTCGGCCGCGCGCGCGCGCCAGCCGGCCCAGGCGGCGAGGGCGGCGAGCGCGAGGGTGTAGCCCCACGACAGCTGGCGGGCGAGGGTCCAGGCCGCGGACTCGGAGATGTCGAGGCCGGCGACGCGCAGCTTGAAGGGGACGCCGAACACGCCGAGGTTGCTCATCGAGGCGCGTGGGGTCGAGAGGAAGGCGAAGGTCTCGCCGCTGGCGAGGCGGGGCAGGTGGTGGGTGAAGAAGTCGGTGAACGGGCGGGTGCCGAGCCAGGCGAGCGTGACGAGGATGTAGAGCCCGGAGAACGCGGCCGTCCAGGCGGCGGCGGCGAAGCGGCGGGTGGCGAGCAGCCAGATGCCGAGGATGCCGGGGAAGATCTTGGCGCCGATCACGAAGCCGAGGAGGGCCGCGCCGCGGCGCGTGTGGCCGCGGCAGATCCAGACCATGGAGAGCGCCGACAGGGCCATCGCCATCAGCTGGAAGTTGCCGAAGTAGGCGGTGACGAGCAGCGGCGGCGAGACGGCGACGACGAGCACGAGCAGGCGGGCCCGGCGTTCGGCGTCGTCGCCGAGCCAGCGCGCGAGCGCGACGCCGACGAACGCGACGACGGCGACGCTCAGCAGGAACCACAGGGCGCGGATCGCCAGGAAGTCGCGGGTCAGCGCCGTGATCGCGCCGGGCAGCAGCAGGAACTGCGGCGGGTACTCGTAGGTGTCCATGGTCAGCGGGCCGGTGTCGATGATCGGGGCGAGCTCGCCGGGGTTGGCGTCCTCGTCGGAGCCGTAGCGGTCGTCGTAGATGTTGCGGTCGCCGCGGCGCGCGAGCTCGACGCCGTGCACGTAGCTCGAGAGGCACGAGTGGCGGGTCATGAACGGGTCATTCGGGGCCATGGTGCCCCACGTGGCGGCGGGGTCGGCGAGGAACACGCTCATGCGGCCGACCTGAACAATCGTGATGACGGCGAGCAGGGCCCACAGCGACGCGGTGACGCGGCCGCGCGGGACGGGGGCGTGCACGGCGAGCCGCGGGATCGCCGACACGGTCCAGCCGGCGAGCAGGGCGGCGACGAGGGCGAGCGGGATCGGGGTGGCGAGGGCGAAGAGGACGGCGGCGGCGACCAGCGCGAGCAGCCAGGCGATCGGCGGCGATGCGGCGCCGCGGAGCACGGCGACGGCGCCGGCGAGCAGCGGCGGCACGATCGCGGCGAGGGCCAGCGGGGCCGCGGGGTGGGCGTCACCTGTCCATGCGGACAGCAGGCGAGTCGCGGCCTCGACGACGACGGGGGCGGCGATCACGGCGATGGCCCAGGCGACGGCGAGGCGGGGGCGGGAGGCGTCGGTCATGCGCGCGGCGGTTGTACCGCGAACGCGGGCGTCGGCGTGTGATGCGGGCGTGGCGCGGGCGTGTCGCGGCGACGGCATGTCGCGGCGACGGTGGGCCGTGACGAATGTGTGGAGATGCGAGCAGATGCGAGGGCCGCGAGGCGCTCGCGCGCGAGGGGCCGGTGGTGTAGCGACCGCGGGTGCGGCGTGAGGCCGACGAATCGTGGTTCGAACGCGGCGCCGATGGTTTGCGCATGATGCAGATCGGCGATCCGTGCGCGCGTGGGCGGTGCAGCGGGGGATGCGGGCGGCGGCGCTTGCGGAGCCTGGTGGCGGTCTGTATGGTGCCGGGCTCGCTGATTGGAGGGAGCAATGACTGTGTCCACGGCACCATTCGTTGACCGTGACGCTGCGCGCGTCTGGAATTACTGGTTCGCCCAGCGGGACGTCTCGGGCGCTTTCGAGCCGCGGGCCGACCCGTTCGCCGAGCGCTACGTGCCCGCGCAGGCGCTGTGGTTTCGCGCCGGGCCGGAGGTCGACGACGAGATAGGTCGGCTGTTCGGCGAGCTGGTGGCCCGGGCGGGCCGCGGCGAGCTGGACGCCTGGCGCGAGGAGCCGCGCTCGCTGGTCGCGCTGGTGCTGCTGCTCGACCAGTTCCCGCGGCATATCGACCGCGGGACCGCGGGGGCGTTCGCCCACGACGCGCGGGCGCTGGCGGTCGTCGAGGACGCGCTGGCCCGCGGCCTCGACCGCGAGCTGGCGCCGGTCGAGGCGCTGTTCCTGTTCCTGACGCTGAGCCACTCGGAGCGGCTGTCCGACGTGCAGCGCGCGCTCGCGGGTGTCGCCGAGCTGGCGTCGCGCTGCACGCGGGCGCAGCAGCGGGCCGCGCGCGGCTGGCGGATCGGCACGCAGAAGCACGTCGACGTGCTCGCGCGGTTCGGGCGTTATCCCCACCGCAACGCGGCGCTCGGGCGGGCGAGCACGCCGGAGGAGCAGGCGTTCCTCGACAGGCCGGAGTTCACGGCGCTGTTCATGCGCTCGCAGCAGCCGCGCGAGCGGCGGGCCGATGCGGCGCCTGCACCCGCAGCGAAGCCGGAGGCGAAAAAATCGGCGCCGTCCGGGCCGCGGCTCAAGATCCTGGCGCTGCACGGGTTTCGCCAGAACGGCGAGGTGTTCCGCGCGCGGGCCCGCAAGCTGCGCGAGGCGCTGGCCGACGTCGCGGACCTCTATTATCCGACGTCGCCGCTGATCTACAGCCCGCAGGGCGAGACGCGCGAGGCGACGCTGGCGGCCTTCGGCGAGATCAATGACAACCCGTTCCAGCGGGTGTGGTGGCAGGCGTCGGCCGACAACTCGGTTTATGAGGGTGTCGACGCGGCGATCGCCGCGCTGGCGGAGTACGTGAAGGAGTACGGGCCGTTCGACGGAGTGGTGGGCTTCGCCCAGGGCGGCGTGCTGGCGGCCGTGCTGGCGGCGATGCAGCCGCACCCGGTGTTCGCGTTCCGCTTCGCGATCTGCATCTCGGCGTTCCCCTCGCGGGCCGCGGCGCACGCCGAGTTCATGCGGCCCGCAGCGATCGCGGTGCCGGCGCTGCACGTGCTCGGCCTCAACGACATCCTCGTCACGCCGGACCGGTCGATCGCCCTGTTCGAGGCGTTCGACCCGTCGACCGCGAAATTAATTAAACATGCGGGGGGGCACTTCGTGCCGGGGGCGTGGCCGTACGCGGACATCGTCGGGTTCGTGCGCGGGTTCTTGCTCGACGGGGCGGCGCGGCCGGAGTCGCCGGCGCAGGTCGAGTCGCCGTCGCTGCTCGGGCTGGCCTGGGAGGCGCTGGCGGCCCGCTCGCGCGGGGAGGCGATCGACCTCTCGCTGGTCGTCGGGGTCGTGCAGCAGATGGCGGAGCGCGGGCAGTGGCGCGACCTGCAGGCGCTGGCGCTGCAGGCGTACGGGCTGCGCGGGCCGGAGGATGTCGAGGGAGACTCGCCGCTGGTGGCGATCCACGACGAGATCGTCGAGCAGTTCAAGAATCGTCTGCGCGTCGACCTGGCCGCGGCGATCGCGGTCGAGCGCGGTAAGCCGGGCGGGGCGAGCTCGCAGCGGGCGGCGCGGCTGATCCCGCTGGTGAGCGAGGGGGCCGCGACCGGCGACGAGGCGGGCTGGCCGAGCCTGTGCGCCCGCGAGGCGCCGCGGATCGGCGGGCACACCGACAAGGTGTGTCACCTGGCCCGCGACATCGCGGCGGAGATGTTTAATAAGGAGTCGATGCGGGCGTTCATCGAGCTGCGCGAGCGGGTGGGCGGGGCGACGTCGCCGCCGGCGGCGCCCGAGCAGCGGCGGCGGGCGCTGCAGCCGTTCGACCTCGAGACGTTCGCGCGGCGGCTGGCCTATCAGCGCTACAGCCAGGCGGTCTCGTTGATCTGCGGGGTGCTGCAGCAGACCGGCAGGCCGACGATCACGCGCGAGCACACGCTGGAGCTGCTCGAGTCGCGGCGCGGCGAGCCGATCGCCCGGGCCGTGACGGAGCCGGAGCCGGAGCCGGTGGTGCCGTGCACGCTCGAGGACCTCGATCCGCTGCTCGGGCACTTAAGCAATAACCTCGCGGTCGAGCGGCAGACCGCGTTCAATAAGGGGACGCTGACGGTCGACGGGCGGCTCGACCTGTGCAAGCAGGTGGTCGGGCCCGGGGGCATCCGGCCGCTGCTCGGGGCCATGATGCGCACCGACCACGTGAAGCGGCTGCTGCTCGGCAACAACATCATCGGCGACGGCGGGGCCGCGGCGATCGCCGGGTTCCTGCGCGAGCGCGGCGACTCGCCGCTCGACTGCTGGTACATCGCCGGCAACCACATCGGGCCGGTGGGCATCGCCCACGTGTGCGCGGCGCTGGCCGAGGACACGCGGGTGACGGCGCTGTGGCTGAAGCGCAACCCGCTGAAGGCGGCGGGCATGCGGCCGCTGGCCGAGCTGCTGCGGGTCAACCGCACCCTGCGGGTGCTCGACCTGGTCAACTGCGGGCTGCTCGACGACGGGTTGAAGGTCATCCTCGACGCGCTCTCGGGGGCGGACGGCAACACCACGCTTCGGCACCTGTACGTCGGCACGAACGGGGTGACCGAGGCGTCGGCGGGGCGCATCGCCGAGTTCCTGGCCGGGGACTGCGGGCTCGAGTCGCTGTACCTGTCGTGCAACCGGCTCGGCGACGACGGGGCGATCGCGGTGGCGCGCGGGCTGGCGGACAACCGCACGCTGCAGCGGCTGTCGCTGGCGTCGAACCGCATCGGGCCGCGCGGGGCCGCCGCGCTGGCCGAGGCGCTGGCGCGGCACCCGACGTTGAAGCTGCTCGACCTCGGGTTCACCAAGGCGACGGTGGCGGTCGGCGAGCTCGGCAACTGCCTCGGCGACGAGGGGGCGCGCAGCTTGGCGACGATGCTGCGCGACAACCGCTCGCTGGTGGCGCTCGACCTGCTGCACAACTTCATCTCGCAGCGCGGGGTCAATCACATCCGCGAGGCCATGCAGGTCAACGAGCGCCTGCTGTGGCTGCAGCTGACGCAGTTCGGCAAGGTCCACAACGAGCCGGGCAAGGAGGAGCTGCGGGCGGCGCTGCTGCGCAACCGCGGGCGGCTGACGGCCGACGAGGTGATCGCGGCCGAGGAGGTCAACCTGCCCACGCACGTGCGGGAGATCTACAGCGTGTATCGCACGCACGTGTGAGCGATCGATGATGATCATCGAGCCGATGCATCGCGGTGCGACGGCCCTCGCGGACTACGCGGGGGCCACGCGGACCGGGCGTCATCGGAAGCGCAACGAGGACGCGCTCGGGATGGTCGGGGACATGTTCGTGGTCGCGGACGGCTGCGGCGGGCTGGTGCCGGGGGAGCGCCCGTCGGACCTGGCGATCGCCGCGGTGCTCGGCCGCTTCGCCGAGGGGGTAAGAAGGCGGTCGGTGCCGGTCACAGGTTGATCTGGATCTGCACGCGCAGCGTGTCCTCGCCCCGCGCCCAGGCGCCGCGCGGGGCGGTGTGGAAGGCGTCGAGCTGCAACTTTAAATTGTGGCCGTAGAAGTAGTAGTTGAGGCCGCCGCCGAGCTCGTCGCGGCCTTGCATGCTGGTGACGCCGAGGCCGCGGGCGCCGCTCCAGCGCAGCGCGGGCTCGAGGCGGGTGCGAGGGATCAAAAATGCGGTCTGGATCATCCAGCCCTGGCCGTTGCGCGCGGCGATCGGCGCGACGGGCTGGCCGTCGGCGTCGACGGCGGCGCCGGGCGTGCGCCAGGCGCGGCGCCAGTGGTAGGCGGCGTCGAGCGACCAGCCGGCCCAGCGCGCGGCGAGGTCGGCGGTGACGTTGTGGGCCGACATCGTGCCGCCGTCGGCGAACACGTCGCCGACGGTGCCGCGGTCGCGGTGGGCGCGGTCGTGGAAGGCGTAGGCGGCGCCGAGGCTGACCCTGAACCTGCGCGAGCGGGCCAGGTCGGACGACTCGTAGTCGTCGAACAGGCCGAACGGGAGGAGGTCGGCGCGGACGACGTAGAGGAGGCCGGCGTCGCCGAACCGCCCGGTGTTGCGGCCCTCGCCGAGGTACACGCCGGCGAAGTAGCGCAGGCGCCTCAGGCCGCCGAGGTCGTCGCTGTGCGCGCCGAGCCCGATGTCGCGGTCGAGCGAGAACTCGTCGTTGACGAGCGAGCGGTCGACGAGTAGCGGGTTCACGTCGGAGACGTTGCGCTCGCGGCTGAACGGCACGCGGTGCTGGCCGACGGTGAAGGTGGCGTCGCGCAGCCTGGTGAAGCGCAGGTAGGTGTCGAGCGCGGGCGACTCGTGGAGCACGCCGTCGCGCAGGCCGAGCTCGCGGGGGGCGAAGGCCAGCTGCACATAAAACGTGTTGTGGCGGCCGAACGCGTTGCCGAATAGCAGGAGGCGCAGGCGCCGGAGGTCGAGCGCTTGGGAGGTGTGCTCGGGGGTGTGGCGCAGGCTGTAGAGCACGCCGGTGCGCAGGCCGAGGGAGATGGCGAAGCGTTCGTCCTTGCTTGCGAGTTTCAACCCCTTCCCGGGGGCGAAGGACACGCCGGGGCGGGCCACGGTGGCGGCGGCGAGGCGCTCGGCCTCGCGGCGGGGCGGGTAGAACGCGTCGGAGCTCGCGGTCGGCCGCGCGGACGGGTCCGGCTGCGCGGGGGCGGCGGGGATGTCCTCGGAGCCGTAGTCGGGCGGCCCGAGGAGGGCGACGACGGCGAGTGCGGCGAGTGGCACGGCCAGAAGTTGGCCCTGGTGGTCTCGAGGGGCGACTTAATGTTTTATGAAGGTCGGTGCATGTCCTGAGAGACAGGTCGAAGCGACCGGCTGGACGCGAGGAGTTCGTCAGGCGAGCGGCAGGCGCAGGCTGACGCGGGCGCCGCCGGCGGGGGAGGCGGCGACGGTGACGGCGCCGCCGTGGGCCTCGGCGATGCGGCGGACGATCGCCAGGCCGAGTCCGAGGCCGGCGCGGCCCTGCACGCGGTCGGCGGCCGGCGCGGCGCGGCGGACGAATGGTTCGAGGATGCGCTCGCGTTGTTCGGGCGGGACGCCGGGGCCGGCGTCGTCGACGTGCAGCAGCGCGGCGGCGCCGTCCCGCTCGACGCGGAGGTGGACGGACGCGCCGGCGGGCGAGTGGGCGATCGCGTTGGCGAACAGGTTGCCGAGGGCGACGCCGAGGAGGTCGGCGTCGACGTCGGCGGCGAGGTCGGGCACCGGCGCGAGCTCGAGGCGCACGCCGGCGTCGCCGGCGACGCTCGACCAGCGCGCCACGGCGGCGTCGGCGAGGCCCGCGAGGTCGTGGCGGGCCAGGCGGGGCTGGCCGGCGCGGGCGAACTGCAGCAGGCCGTCGACGAGGGCGGTGAGGTGGCGGACCTCGCCCTGGGCGCGGTCGGCGAAGGTCTCCCACTCGGCGGCGGTGCGCGGGCGTCGGCGGGCGACCTCGAGGGTGCTGGCGAGCACCGTGAGCGGCGAGCGCAGCTCGTGCGAGGCGTCGGCGGCGAACTGGCGCTGGGCGGCGATGCCGGCGTCGATGCGGGCGAACAGGCTGTTGAGGGCGCGGGCGAGGTCGTCGAGTTCGTCGCCCTGACCGGACACCGGCAGCCTGGCGGCGAGGTCGGCGGCGGACATGCGGGCGGCGGTGGTGATGACCTCGTCGATGCGGCGGGTGGCGCGGGCGGTGAGCAGGCGGGCGCCGAGGGCGGCGAGCGCGATGCCGACGGGGGCGGCGAGGGCGAGGGCCGTGACGAGCTGGGTGACGAGCTCCGCGGCGTCCTCCTCGTCGAAGCCCTGCGGTTCGTCGTCGTCGGCGCTGTCCTCGTAGGCCTCGTCGGCCCAGAACACGAGGGCGGTGGTGGCGGCGTAGACGGCGATCGAGGCGGCGGTGGCGAGGGCGATCCAGCGGGCGAGCCAGGAGCCGAGGGTCGTGCGTCGGCGGCTCACGCGGGCTCCGTGCGCGCGCGCAGGCCGGTGCCGCGCACGGTCTCGAGGGTCAGCGGGGCGCCGGCGAGCTTGCGTCGCAGGTGCACGAGGTGGACGTCGATCGCGTTGGTGCCGGGGTCGCCGACGTAGCCGAACACGTCGCGGAGGATCTCCACGCGCGGCACGACCTCGTCGCGGCGGCGCAGCAGGTAGGCCAGCAGCGCGTGCTCGCGGGGCGAGAGGAGCACCCGCTGGTCGGCGAAGCGGACCCCGCGGTCGTCGTCGAGCACGAGGCCCTCGCACACCAGCGGGGCCCAGCGCGGGGCGGCGGCGCGGCGGGTCAGCGCGCGCAGGCGGGCGACCAGCTCGGCGAACGCGAACGGCTTGATTAAATAGTCGTCGGCGCCGGCGTCGAGGGCGCGCACGCGGTCGTCGACGGCGTCGCGGGCGGTCAGCACGAGCACGGGGATCTGCGGGGTGATGCCGTCGCGCAGGGCGCGGAGCACCTCGAGGCCGTCCATGTCGGGCAGGCCGAGGTCGAGCAGCACGGCGTCGAGGCCGGGCTGGGCGGCGCGGGCGAGGGCGGCGGCGCCGCCGAGCGCGACGTCGACGTCGATCTCCTCCTCGCGCAGGCCGAGCTCGAGGGTGGCGACGAGACGCGGGTTGTCCTCGACGAGCAGGAGCCGCATGGCGCCGCGAGTGTAGCGCCGCCCGGACGCGCGGCGGATTAATGCTGGATTAATTACGGGTAGATCGCGGCGACGAACGCCCAGCGGTCGGCGATCCACTGGCGCAGGTAGTCCATCTCGGCGTCGTGGTCCAAGAAGTCGGTGCGCCAGTTCCAGCCGCCGTAGGTCTGGTACTGCGGGGCCCACAGCTGCTCGTCGCGGTGGGCGCTGTCGACGACCTCGAGGGCGAGCTCGTCGACGCGGTCGAGGATGCCGTCGACGGCGTATACGTCGTCCAGTGCCGCGGCGTAGCGGGCGCGCAGGGGGTCGCCGATCGCGGGGTCGGCGAGGAAGCGGGTGAACAGCTCGTTGGTCCAGGTGTAGCCCTCGGGGTCGGCGTCGTAACCCTTGCGCGCGGTCTGCCAGGTCTGGCCGAAGCTGTCGTTGAAGTCCCAGGGGGCGTAGCGCCAGGGGCCGCCGTCAGGGTCGCGCCAGTGGTAGCTGTTCTTGCCGGCGGAGTCGTCGCCCATGCACAGGCTGACGAAGATCCACCAGTCCTCGTAGTCGCGGCGGTCGATGAGCGTGTCGAGCTGCGCGGTGAACTCGGCGGGCGAGGAGGTGGCGACGAACGTGATCAGCGCCTCGAGGTCGGCGTAGGCGCCGGGCTGGCCGTCCTCGGGGGCGCCGCCTTCCTTGGTGAGGCCCTTGTGGAGCGGGTCCTTGGGGTTGTCGTCGACGTCGGTGAGGCGGAAGTTGGCGTCGTGGGTGCGGGCCTTGTAGAGGTTGCCGTCGTCGGCGAGGCCGTGGGCCTTGAACAGGTCGTTGTCGACGTGGTCGCTGACGGTGTAGAGGCCCCAGTAGGCGCCGTCGAGGAACACCACCGCCGAGTAGGTGTCGATCCGGACGTGGCCGGGGTCGAGGTCGTTCCACATCTCGTAGGCCAGGCGCTGGCGGATGTACGTGTTGTCGTCGAAGGTCGAGATGAGGACGATCTTGTCCTTGTCCTCGAAGCCCTCGTCGGGGTCGTCGAAGTCGTCGGCGTCGAACTCGAGGGTGTAGCTCTTCTTGGGGTAGCCGAGCGAGGCGGCGCCGCGGTACTTGGCGCCGGCGGCGTAGGGCTTGCCCTTGTAGACGACGAGGGCGGAGGTGTAGCCCTGGTCGCTGATGCCCGGGGTGGTCCACAGGTGGAGCACCGGCAGGCCGTACTCGTGGGTGTAATTCTTGGGCTCGACCAGCGGGACGTTGGCGGGGTCGGCGAAGGCGTCGATCACCCCGATCGTGATGTTCGCGGTCTCGCCGGTGGCGACGGTGAGGGTGAGCTCGTAGGTGGCGGCCTGATCGAGGCCGGGGGTCCAGCTCACCGCGGTCGGGTTTAATTGCAGGCCGGGAGGCTGCGGGTCGAGGGTGTAGGGGCCGGGGTCGTCGCCGCTGGCGCAGGCGATCGGGACCTCGATCGACTCGCCCTCGAGGACCCACCAGGTGCCGCCCTCGGGCATGCAGGTGGCGGCGGGCAGGTCGGGCGGGAGCGGGGCGCCGGTGGCCTCGGTCGGGACGACGCCGGTGTCGACGCCGGTGTCGACGCCGGAGGTCGAGGTCGGGGCGGTCGGACCGGCGCTGTCGGTGGTCGAGATCGGTGCGTCGGTGCCCCGGGTCTCGGCGCCGCCGGTGGGGTCGCCCGCGGCGTCGCCGCAGGCGGCGAGCAGGGCGGTGGCGGCCAGAACGGCCACATGGGCAGGAATGCGCGGCATCCGGCCACTTTATCGGGGCGCCCCGGAGGTGTCACGACGCCGGCACTTGCGACGCGGCGGCGGCTCCGCGAGGCTCGCTTGCTCTGGATCGGATCACGCGCGCGTGCGCGGCGGCGTCAACGCGGGCGCGCGACTGTGCTACATCCCGGCCGTGCTCAGTTACCTGCACATCCGCGGTCTGGCCCTCCTCGACGACGTGGCGCTCGAGCTCGGGCGCGGCATGAACGTGCTCACCGGCGAGACGGGCGCCGGCAAGTCGATCATCGTCGACGCGCTGGCCCTGCTCCGCGGCGCCCGCGGGCGCGCGGACCTGGTGCGCCAGGGGGCCGAGTCGGCGCGGGTGGAGGGGCAGTTCGAGCTCGACGTCGGCACGCGCGGGCGCATCGCCGAGGCGCTCGACGAGCTCGACGTGCCGAAGGACGAGCGCGAGTCGCTGGTGCTCGAGCGCATGGTCGGCCGCAGCGGCCGCGGGCGCTCGGTGGTCCAGGCGATCCTCACCACCCAGGGCGTGCTCGAGCGGGTCGGCGAGCAGCTCGTCGACATCTGCTCGCAGCACGAGCACCACTCGCTGACCAACGTGGCGCGGCACCTCGACCTGCTCGACGCGTACGCGGGGCTCGAGGCCGAGGTCGCCGGCTACCACGGGGTGTATGTGCAGTGGCAGGCGGCGGTGCAGGCGGAGCAGGACCTGCGCCGACGCGCGGCCGAGGGGGCGGCGCGGGCGGATTATCTGCGGTACCAGATCGAGGAGGTCGAGCGGGTGGCGCCGCAGCCGGGCGAGCTCGAGTCGCTGCGCGGGCGCATCACCCTGCTGCGCGACTCGCACCGCTGGGCGGCGTTCGCCCGCCAGGCCCACGACGCGCTGTACGAGGCGGACGACGCGATCGCCGGGCGGCTGGCGGCGCTCTTGGATGAAGCGAGGCGCGGGGTCGGGAGCTCGACGCTGCTCGGCGAGATGCAGGAGCAGCTGGCGGCGGCCCAGGTGGCCTGCGAGGAGGCGGCGTCGGCGGCGTCGCGCTTCGCCAACGAGCTGTCGCTCGACCCGCGCGAGCTCGAGGCGACCGAGGAGCGCCTGCACGAGCTCGAGAGTCTGAGGAGGAAGCACGGCGGAGAGCTCGAGGAGCTGGCGGCCCGCGCCGAGGCGATGCGCGCCGAGCTGACGGAGCTCGAGCACGCGGACGAACGCCTCGAGGCGCTGTCCGACCGGGCCCGCGAGCTGTACACGCAGGCGGCCAGGCGGGCCGGGGCGCTGCACAAGAAGCGCGAGGAGGCGGCGACCGGGCTGGCGCGGGCGATCGAGGCCGAGCTGGCGGCGCTGCACATCCCGCGGGCGCGGCTGGGGGCGAAGATCGAGGCGATGCCGGAGGGCCAGCTCGGGCCGCGCGGGCAGGACCGTGTGGAGTTCCTGTTCTCGGCCAACCCGGGCGAGCCGCTGGCGCCGCTCAACAAGGTGGCCTCGGGCGGCGAGCTGTCGCGCGTGCTGCTGGCGCTCAAAGGGGTGCTGGCGACGGGGGACCACGTGACGACGTACGTGTTCGACGAGGTCGACGCGGGCGTCGGCGGCGCGGTGGCCGAGGCGATCGGCCGGCGCCTGCACGCGGCGGCGCAGCGGCGTCAGGTGCTGTGTATCACCCACCTGCCGCAGATCGCCGCCTTCGCCGACGCCCACTTCCGGGTCGAGAAGCACACGCACGCGGGGCGCACGACGACCCGCGTGGTGCGGCTGTCCGAGGAGGCGCGGGTCGAGGAGATCGCGCGCATGCTCGGCGGGTCGCGGGTGACCGTCAGCGCCCGCGAGCACGCGAGTCAGCTCGTCGCGGAGGCGCAACGCGCGGCGCGCAAGCCCAAGGGGCGCAAGGCCGCGGCGTCCTGACTCACGGGAGGGTCGGGTACTCGAGCGGGGAGCCGACGTCGCCGACGTAGACGTCGAGCAGCGTGAAGTGCGTCGGCAGGTTGGTGATGGCGGCGTGGTTGGTGATGAACAGCGAGTCGACGCCGTCGAAGGCCAGGTTGGCGGGGGCGTCGTAGGGCACGGTGGGGCTCAGCAGGGCGTTGACCGAGCGCTTCTTCTCGAGGCCGTCGGGGCCGAGCACGACGAACCCGGAGGTGGTGGGCAGCACGAGGGCGACGTAGAGGTCGCCGTTGGCGGCGAAGGCGAGGCCGTCGGGCGACTCGCCGACCGGGAACTGCTTAAAAACTTTGAGGTCGGCGGCCTTGGGGCTGTCGACGAGCGGGAGGGTGTAGACGAACCCGCGGGTCAGCAGGTCGATGCTGACGGTGATGTAGAGCCTCTGGCGCGCGGGGTCGAGGCGCAGGCCGTTGACGCCGATGTACGGGGAGGCGAAGCGCTGGTCCTGGAACCAGATCTGCGGGGCGCCGCCGCCGGGTGGGATCTTCCAGATCGTGGCCTGCATCGAGTCGCTGACGTAGGCGTTGCCGGCGGCGTCGAGCACGAGGTCGTTGGGCAGCGGCGGCAGGTCGACGAGGGTCGGCGAGCACGGGGCCTTGGGGAACAGGCCGCAGGCCTTTAAATTGGGGAGCGGCGCCGCGTAGGCCGACTGCTGGCCGGAGCCTGTGTCGAGGCGATACATGCCGAGCTGGGTGTTGAGCACGAACAGGTCGCCGCTGCCGTCGAAGGCGATGCACGAGTTGGCGTGCTCGGCGAGCAGGTTCTCGCCCTGGGTCGGGTACGTTTTTAATAAGGCGCCGCTGACGGCGTCGAAGGCCCACACGGCCGAGGCGCTGCCGAGGATCGTGCCGATCTTGGCCGGGCCGCTGACATAGACCTTGCCGTTCCTGACGGCCACGCCCTCGGGCGAGCCCGGGCTCGGCACCGTCGCCACCACCCGCACGTCGCCGAAGCTCTCGCTCGCGCGCGCCGCGAGGCCGCTGCTCATCGTCGCGGCGATCGCCGCCGTCGTTAACAAGGTCCGCATCATGGCCACACCCCCCACGCGGCATCATGCCAGCGCGACATCCGCGGCCACCATTGCGAACGGGTGTCCGCGTGACGCGAACCACAGCGGCGGCGCGGTGCGTGGCGGTCTCGCGGCCGGACGCCGCGTCAGCCCGCGGCGGTCACTCGTGCGGGCCGGCGATGCGGGCGAGCAGGTCCGCGGGGGACAGGCCCGCGAGCGTGTCGGGCTCGAGCACCGAGGCCAGCGGGCGAGGCGCGGGCGCGGGCGAGGCGTCGAGCACGTGCAGCTGGCCGACGTCGTCGGTGAACGCGCGGAGCACCGTCTCCGACTGGGTGGCGAGCACGATGCGGAGGTCGTGGGCGGCGGCCCACTGGCGGAACGCCTGGATGAGCACGCGCAGCGCGTGGGGGTGGAGCGAGACCTCGATGCCGTCGATGGTGACGAGGCCGCCGGCGGCGCCGGAGGCGACGGCGCACAGCTGCAGCAGGGCGGTGATGAGGCCGGTCGACTCGCGCGAGATAGGCACGCGGTTGCCGCCCCAGCGGCGGTCCTGGACGGCGAGGGTGACGGTCTGCCCGGCCTGTTCGAACGAGACCTTCTCGATGTCGGGGAAGGCCTCGCGCAGGGTCGAGAACACGAAGTCGTAGCGCTCCCTGGTGTCGCTGCGGTCGCGCCAGTTGCGGAGCAGAGGGAACACGTTCTCGCCGCTGCGGTGCAGCACCATGTCGGGCGAGTGCGGCGAGCCGTATTTTAAGATGTGGGGGATCTGGTAGTGGCCGGTGCGGTAGCACAGGCAGTGGTCGATCGCGGCGGCGATCAGCGTGCCGTAGAGGACGCCGATCGGGTCGAACGGGGCGAGCGCGCTGGCGCGGGCGCGGAACGCCTCCTCGGCCTCGGAGCGGTTCTCGATGCGCGGCATCTTGGTCGGCGGCGGGAGGAACCGGCGCACGCGCTCGATGCAGATCGCGGGGATCGGCCGCGGGCCCAGGGTGACGGGCGTGTGCAGGCTGCGGCCCTTCAGGGTGCCCGGCTCGCGCAGCAGCTGGACCGAGCCGTCGACGCGCAGGGTCTCGCCGCAGTACTCGGGGATGGCGCCGTTGCTGACGGCGAGGTCGAGGTCCCAGTCGGCGATGTCGAAGCCGATGCCGACGCTGCACGGGTCGGCGGGGTCCGAGGCGAGGTTGCGCAGGGTGCCGCCGCCTTCGAACACCGTCTTGACGGCGGCGGCGACGCCCTCGGCGAGCGCGAGGCGCACGAACTCCGGCAGGCGGAGCAGCGTCGACTTGCCGACGCGGTTGGGACCGACGATGACCGAGACGCCCTCGGGGATCGTCCAGTCGACGTTGCGCAGGGGGCCGAGCGCCTGGGCGCGGAAGGCGAGCCGCATGGGCCGACTCTATCAGAGTCGGCCGCGGGTGTCGCTCACCGCCGGCGCCTCCGGACGAGCACGCCGAGGCCCGCGAGCGCGAGCAAGCTGGCCTTTGGGTCCTGTCCCGAGCGACAGCCGCAGCCCTCGCCCTCGTCCTGGCCGCCGCTGTCGCTCGCGCCCGTGAGGCTGGTGGCGCCGGTCGGGCTCGAGGGGTTGCTGGCGTTGCCGTCGTCGCCGCCGGTCGGCTCGGTGAGGGCGCCGTCGTCCCCCGCGGTTCCGCCCTCGGCGATGCCGGTCTCGTCGAGGCCGCCGGAGCCGTCGATGCCGCCGCTGCTGGTCATGGGCTCGGGCGGCTCGGGGGCGGTGTTGACGTAGATGACGATCGAGTCGGCGACGGTCTGGTTGTTGGCGAGGTCGAGGGCGAACGCGCCGATCTCGTACTGCCCGGTCGGGAAGGTGGCGTTGAACTCGAACGGCGCGCTGCCGTCGATCCCGCCCGGGATCTCGGCGCCGTTGATGGTGAGGTGGACCTCCTTGACGCCCCAGCCGACGTCCTGGGCGTCGACGCTGACGGTGATGTCGGCGCCCATCGGCTCGTCGTAGATCGTGCCGTCGGCGGGCGCGGTGATCACGACGGTCGGCGGGGTGGTGTCGGGCTCCTGCGAGCCGCAGGTCATGCTCGCGCCGCCGACCTGTCCCTTGTTACAGGCCGGCCAGTTGCCGCCGGCGGTCCCGGGGTCGATGGGGAAGCCCTGGCACTCGCCGTTAGGGGCCCAGTTGCCCTGGGCGTCGTGGCAGGGGGTGATGTCGATGCCGGCGTTCATCTCGAACCACTCCATGCCGACGTGCATCATCGAGTAGTAGCCGCCGGTGCCGCACTGGCCGCCGTAGGAGGTGATGCCGAACACGCGCCAGGTCTGGTCGGGCATCTGGATGAACACGGGGCCGCCGGAGTCGCCGTTGCACGAGTCCTTGCCGTTGCCGCCGATGAAGATCTCCTGGTTCTGGTCGATGCTGTTGATCGGCGCGACGACCTCGCGCTTGATCCCGTAGCCGTTGTTCTCGTCGAAGCCGAAGCCGACGATGGTGACGTTCTGGCCGCCGACCAGCATCTCGGTCTCGCAGCCCATGAGGATCGGGACGATCGGCACGTCGGTGACCGGCTGCGCCAGCTTGCAGAACGCGAAGTCGTGGCCCGAGCCCGGGCCGCCGCCGGGGTAGGTCATGCAGAACTCGGTCGGCACGCTCCGCGCCGGCTGGTCGCCGCTCTCGCCGAACTGCACCGAGCTGTAGCCCTGGCCGCAGTGCTGGGCGTAGATGACGACCTGCGGGTGGACCAGCGTGCCCGAGCACATGCCCTGCATGCTCACGGTCGACGGCCAACCGCACGTCGCCGAGGGGAAACCACCGACCACCTGTTCGGGGTCGCTGCCCGGTTCGGCGATGACATCAGGTCCGGCGGCCCGCGCATTCGGTGCGATGGCCAGCGCGAACAGACTCGTGATCAGGGCGCGGGGGAGGGAGACCATGGCGGCGACCATCGCACCCGTTTGTGTAGGAATGCAAGGTTCGTTGGCCGCGCGCTGACTCACGTCACAGGACATTCCCAACGTGCTTCGCTGAGCATGCGCCTGGTACCTTGCAAACCATGACGCTTGGACGATGCATCGCGGTGACGGTGATGGGACTTGGCCTCGGGCTCCCGGCGGGGTGCGGAGAACCCATCGACAACGGCAGCGGCGGGTCGTCGTCCGGAGACGATACGTCCGGTGAGGCGGGCGGCACGACGAGCGCGCCCACCACCGGCGAGGCGGATGCGAGCACGAGCACGGGCGCGACGTCGGCCGAGACGAGCGCGAGCGAGTCCAGCGACGGCGGGACCACGGAGGAGCCGGTCGAGCCGCCGGAGGCCTACGAGAAGTGGCTGAAGGTCGAGATCCCGGGCACGGTGTGCGGCAACAACAGCCAGTACAAGTTCTTCGTCAACTACAAGGAGGGGGCCGACGACCTCTTGATCATGCTCGAGCCCGGCGGCGCGTGCTGGGACTTCAACGGCTGCTCGGGCAAGAGCGACCTCGGGGCCGCGCACCCCGACGGGATCCCCGACGACCTGATGAACCCGGTCGGTCAGAACGCCAACCTCTCGCCGCTGATCCGCCGCGAGATCGAGGGCCCGACCAAGGACTTCAACATGGTGTTCCTGCCGTACTGCACCGGCGACGTGCACACCGGCAACAACGTGATCGTGTACGAGGACCCCGAGGGCCAGGAGCCGCCGCTCGAGTTCCACCACAACGGCCACAACAACGTGCAGGCCGCGACCGAGTGGATGGGCAAGCAGTTCCCGGCGCTCGACCGCCTGTTCGTGACCGGCTGCTCGGCGGGCGGGGCGGGCTCGATCATCAACTACTACTTCTTCCGCATGGGCCTCGAGGCCAAGCGCGGCTACCTGATGGACGACTCGGGGCCGATCTTCCCCAGCTCCGGCTTCTCCGCGCCGCTGCACTCGATGATCCGCTCGTCGTGGAACGTCGACTCGGTGCTCGGGCTGCTGCCGCCGCAGTACCAGATCACCGATGACTTCGGGGTGCTCAACGCTCACCTCGCGGACATCTTCCCCGACGACCGCCTCAGCACGATCTTCTTCCAGCGCGACTACAACTACTCGCGCTACTCGTACGAGAACTTCTACGAGATGAACGCGAAGGAGGACATCATGTCGTACTGGAAGGCCGACACCGACCTGCTGGTCGACGTCTACGACCAGCACGACAACCTCGGCTACTACCTGCCGTACTGGCGCGCGCTCAACGACAGCCACTGCGTGTCGATCGTGTCGTACCTCGACACCGAGATCGAGGAGCTCGGCCTGGACCTCGGCGACTACGTCGACGAGCTGTTCAACGACGACGTGCCGCTCGGCAAGTACCGCGAGAGCGTGCAGCCGAACGAGGACAACTAGCGTCGGCGGCGCCTCCACCCGCGCCCGCCTGAACGCGGGTGCGCGGGTGTGCCGCGGACGGGCCCGCGCGCGCCCGCTCGCGCGGGCCCGTCCGTTGACGCGGGCGCGCGCGTGTGGTCGTCTGGCCGCATGGACCTGAGCGGACGCTGGGAGTTCAGCTTCGATCGAAACCTCAACGGGCAGGTGGTGCCGACGTCGCCGCCGTACGAGCTGATCCTGGTGGCGCTCGACGACGGGGCGCTGGTCGGGCGCTTCGTGTTCCCGGGGGAGGACCGCAGCAAGTTCCGCGGGGAGCTGTCGACGACCAGCCAGGGCACGCTGCTCGTGCTTCGCCAGGTCAACCCGAACGGCTACCAGGCGGTGTACTCGGGGACCGTCGAGGGCGAGGCGCGGGTCGCGGGGGTGTTCACCGATGTCGGCGGGCACGGCGACTTCAGGATGAAGAAGATCCGCTAGCTTCAGCGCGCGCCGAAATCGAGGTGGACGGTGAGGCCGGCCCCGCCGGTCAGCCACCAGGGGGCGAGGGCGACGCGCCGCCGGGTGCTCGCCAGGCGGCGACCTGCCGCCAGTAGGACGATGCCGACGGCGGCGACGCCGGCGCTGGCGAGGCCGACGCCGATCGCCTGGTTGCGGATGTTTGTGCGGCGGTCGTGCAGGCTGGCGAGGGCGTCCTGCTCGGCGGCGGTGGGGTCGCGGCCGGCGACGGCGTCGGTGATGATGTTCTCGCGGCGGCGCACGGCGGAGGCGGCGACGATGCGGGCGATCGTCACGCCGAGGCCGGCGCCGGCGAGCCCGAGGCTGATGCCGCCGGCGATCATGAGCTGGCGCGGCGTCGGCTCGTCCGAAGGGACCGGCGCGGGAGCTGGCCCCGGGGACAGGCTCAGGGTGAGGCCGAGCAGGGCGGTGAGCGCGAGCATGGGGTCAGCGCTGGCGGCGGGTCTTCAGCACGCTGGGCACGCGCTCGACCTTGTTGAGGATGCGGACGAGCTGCTCGTTGCTCGAGACCTCGAGGGTGACGGTGACGCTGGCGGTGTGGTCCTTCTTGCTGGTGGTGACGTGGGTCTGGGTCATGCTGACGCCGAGGTCGGCGAACACGTCGCTGATGTCGCGCAGCAGGCCGACGCGGTCGTTGGCCTGGATGACGATGGTGGCGGGGTAGCGCGAGCGGTTCTCGCCCCAGGCGATGTCGATGAGGCGCTCGGGCTCGGAGGTGCTGATGATGTTGGGGCAGTCGCGGCGGTGGATGGCGATGCCGCGGCCGCGGGTGATGTAGCCGACGACGGCGTCGCCGGGGATGGGTGTGCAGCAGCGGGCGGGGTGGGACAGCACGCCGTCGGTGCCGTCGATGCTGACGCCGCCGGCGGCGGCGGGTCGGGGCGCGGGCTTCTTGTGTTGCTCGCTGGCGAGGGCGGCGGCGAGGGCGGCGGCGCGGGCGGCCTCGGCGGCGGCGGCCTCGGCGGCGGCGCGCTCCTGGTCGAGCACCTTGGTGGCGACGGTGGAGGTGGCGATGTCGCCGAAGCCGACGGCGGCCAGCAGGTCGTCGACGCCGGCGATGTGCGGGAAGTAGGCGAGGTAGTCCTCGAGCTTGGGGCGGTCGATGCCGATGCGCCGGAACTCGCGCTCGAGCGACTCGCGGCCCTGCTGGATCGCCGCCTCGCGGCCCTGCAGGCGGAACCACTGGCGGATCTTCTGGCGCGCGCCGGAGGTGTGGACGTAGCCGGCTTGCGGGCTCAGCCAGTCGCGGCTGGGCTGCATCGCCTTCTGGGTGAGGATCTCGACGCGGTCGCCGGTCGCCAGCTTGTGGTCGAGCGGGACGATCTGGCCGTTGACGAGCGCGCCGCGGGTGCGGTGGCCGACGTTGGTGTGGATCCTGTAGGCGAAGTCCACCGGGGTGGCGCCGAGCGGGAGGTCGATGACGTCGCCGCCGGGGGTGAACACGTAGACCTGGTCGTGGAAGATGTCGACCTTCAGCGACTCGACGAGCTCGCGCGGGTCGGTGACCTCCTTCCCCCAGTCCATGATCTGGCGCAGCCAGTTGAACTTCTCGTCGGCGAGGCGGCCGGCGCGGCGGTTCTCCTTGTAGGCCCAGTGGGCGGCCACGCCGTACTCGCCGAACTGGTGCATCTCGTGGGTGCGGATCTGGACCTCGAGCGGGCGGCGCCCGGGGCCGACGATCGCGGTGTGCAGCGACTGGTAGCCGTTCGACTTGGGCTTGGCGATGTAGTCGTCGAACTCGCCGCTGATCGGCGTCCACAGGCTGTGGACCACGCCGAGCACGGCGTAGCAGCTGGGGATCGTGTCGACGAGCACGCGCACGGCGCTGACGTCGTAGATCTCGTCGAAGCCGACGCGCTTGCGCTGCATCTTCTTGTAGATGCTGTAGATGTGCTTGGGGCGGCCGCTGATCTTGGCGGCGATGCCGGCCTCGGCGAGCACCTTCTCGAGGGTGGTGATGGCCTCGTGGATGTAGCCGGTGCGCTCGTCGCGGCGGGCGGCCAGGGCCTGGCCGATCTCCTTGTAGATCTCGGGCTCGAGCTCGCGGAGCGCGAGGTCCTCGAGCTCCCACTTCAGCTGGAAGATGCCGAGGCGGTTGGCGAGCGGGGCGTAGATCTCGAGCGTCTCGCGGGCGAGGCGGCGGCGCTCCTCTTCGGCGCGCTCGCGCAGGCCTCGCATGTCGCGCAGGCGCAGGGCCAGGGCGACGATGACGACGCGCACGTCGGCGGCGACCGCCATGAACATCTTGCGCAGGCTCTCGGCGACGTCGGCGTCGAGGCGGTCCCAGCGGAAGGTCGCGACCCGGCGCACGCCGTCGACGAGCGCCTGGGTGTCCTTGCCGAGCTCGTCGGCGAAGCTGCGGCCCTCGGCGACGCCGGCGACCATGGCGGCGGCGAGCGCGGGGGCGTCGAGGCGCAGGTCGGCGAGCAGGTCGCAGGCGGCGAGGCCGGCCTCGGCAGCGGCGGGGTCGACGGCGTGGACGGCGGCGTACGCGGCCCGCAGCAGCGCGGGGCCTTCGGGGTGGGTGCGACCGAGCTTGTCGGCGACGCTGTCGAGGCTGGCAACGGCTGGCTTGACCATGTCGGCGGCGCGAGCGTATCACCGCGCGGGCGCGCGGGCACTTCCAAGCAGGGGGCACGCGCCAGACGGGAGCGACGCGGGCGCGGTCACCGGCGGCGCTCGTGCAGCCACACGCCGACGCCGCCGAAGCCGGCGCCGAGCACGAGGCCGACGCCGTGGGCGACGTCGGACTTGGGGCCGAGCAGGCCGGTCGAGCACAGGATCATCCACAGGCCCATGAACGCGAGCACGGGCGGGCCGACGACCAGGCCGCAGCCGGGGGCGAAGCGGGCCATGATCGCGGCGTAGGCGAACAGGCCGAACACGACGCCGGACATGCCGCCGAAGTCGGGGCCGAGCACGGCGTACTGGGCGTAGGTGGTGGCGGCGCCGAGCACGAGCACGAGCACGAGGAGGGTGAGGGTGCCGCGGCGCGCCTCGATCTGACGCCCGAGATCGACGAGCCACATGCAGTTGCCGAGCAGGTGGACGGCGCCGAAGTGCACGAAGATCGGGGTGATGAGCCGCCAGACCTCGCCGCGCCGCAGCTCGGCGAGGCCCTCCCAGCGCAGCTTGCCGTCGTCGATCGGCTTCATGCTGGCGATCGTCAGGTCGTTGACGACCGGCGCGCCGGGGCCGGCGAAGCCGGTGTAGACGGCGACGGCCAGGCAGAAGGCGATCAGCGCGAAGGCCAGCGGGGTGGCCATCAGCGGGACGGGCGTGGGCTCGCCGATCGCCAGCGCGCGCGGCGGCGGCTGCACGGCGCCGCGGGTCTCGGCGCGCAGGTGGTCGGCCTCGCGGGCGACGTCGTAGCGCGGGTTCTGGGGGTCGGCGAGGTAGTGGGCGAGCTCCTCGCGCACGGCGGCGAGCCGGTCCTCGTCGTAGACCCACACGGTGAAGCCGTCGGCGCAGGTGGTGAGGCGCACGGAGATGCCGCGCGTGAGCAGGTAGTCGGCGAAGCGGCGCGCGTGCTGCTTGTCGCGGATCTGTCCGGCGGTGCGCATGCGGGGGCCGGCAGTGTATCGCGGCCGACGGCGGGGCGGGGCGGGCGCAAGCGGGGCGAGGCGGCGGCGGCCCCACGTCGTTTCCGCGGGGCGTGGGGGCGGGGACCGCGGGCCGCGGACCGGCGGCGACAGGTGACGGCGGGCACGGGGTGGGACCGGCAGGGGGTCGTGCGCTTGACCGTTTCGCCCGCGGACGGGACCCTGACCCGTGCTCGTCAAGCTGATCCTCGGTCTGGTGCTCGCGGGCGGCGCGTACGTCGTCGCGGCCAACTCCCACTTCGACATCTTCCCCTGCAAGGAGACGACGGAGGACTTCGACACCGGGCAGACGAGGACCGAGGACTCGACGTGCAGCATCATGCAGGTGCAGCGCGCGCCGATCGGCAAGGAGCGGGCCGAGCTGACGCCGGTGGGCTATGCGACGGCGGTCGGGGTGCTCGGAGTGGCGCCGCTGATCCTCGGGTTTTTGCTCGGCGGGTTCTTCACGCGCAAGAAGTGAGCGGCGCGGGGCCGTCTGACCCGAGGGACAGGTGGCGGCGCGGTTGCCAGACGGCGCGCCGGTGCGGTATGCAGCGCGGGTGCGGACGGGCGTGAGCGTGATGGTGTGGGCCGCGGTCGCGGGCCCGCTGGCGTGCGCGCCGAAGCTGCGCGCGGGCGAGGTCGCGGAGGTGCGGGCGAGCCTCGACGAGGGGCGAGCCGGGGGCGGCGGCATCGACCTGGCGGTGGGGCGGGTGCTCGGGCTCGGAGCGCCGATCGCCGGGGCGCAGACGCCGGGGCTCAGCCTCGAGCTGCTGGTGACGGAGCACGGGTTCTCGGGGCTGGCGCTCGACGTCGACGCGACCGCCGCGCGGGCGCTCGACGCTTTTGTGAACGGGGCCGAGGTCGACGTCGACGCGGCGTTGACGGGGCTCGGCGAGCCGGGGCTGGCGTCCCGGGAGATGCGCACGCTGCTGCTCTGGATGCGCGCGTACAACCTGCAGCAGCCGTTCTACCCGCAGGGTCAGCCGCATCCGATGGCTCCGGGCTACGTGCCGAGCGCGAACGAGGGGGCGGTGGTTCGCCGCGTGCGGGTGTTCGGGCTCGATCCGCGCGACGGCGACGCGGCGGCGGCGGTGGTGCTCGCGTACTTCGATCGGGTGGATCCGGCGTATGTGGCGACGGCCAGGTCGCTGCTCGCGGGGGGCGTACAGCTCGGGGTCGAGGCGGTGCTGCAGCGGCTCGACGACCGGCGCGAGGCGTATGCGAAGGGGGATGCGGCGGCGTGGGTCGACGCGCGTCAACAGGCCGAGGTGACGGCGCAGGCGCGGCGCATGGCGGAGACCTGGGAGTTCGAGGCGCGGGAGTTCGCCCGGGCCCGCAACGCGGAGTGGGCGCTGGCCCAGCTCGACGGCGGCAAGCTGCTCGTCATGGCGGACAATCGTCAGGTCGCGGCCGAGGTCCCGGGCGCGGCGCCGTCGATGGGAAATTTTATCAAGCAGTGGCTGGGCGCCGACTACAGGGCGTTCGGGGCGATCTACACGGGCGGGCAGGTGCGCGGCGAGGGCTGCTCGGTGACTTTAATTGAGGTCGAGGAGGGGAGCTTCGAGGCGGCGCTGGCGGGGCTGAACGGCGGGTGGATCGACCTGCGCGGACGGACCGGGCTGTGGGTGCGGCCCCAGCGGATCGGCGGCGAGACGCTGCGCCCGGCGCTCGCGTTCGACGGGCTGTGGGTGGTCCCGCAGGTCGAGCCGGCGACGCCGCTGGACCCGCGCTGCGGTGCGCATGAGGCGGCGAGCCGCGATGCGACGAAGCCGTGAGACGCAGCGAGCTCGCCGTCTTCGCGGGCGTGGAAGAGAGTCCTTGCTTGCGTTCAGTTCCGCGCTAGTACGCGGCGCGTGACGACCACGCCCCACGACGCGCTGTTCAAGAAGATGTTCTCCTCGCCCGGCCGGGCCGCGGAGCTGCTGCGATCGCTGCTGCGGCCCGCGCTGGCCGCGGCGATCGAGTGGGACACGCTCGAGCTGCTGCCGGGGAGCTTCGTCGATCCGGCGCTGCGATCGCTGCACACCGACCTGCTGTTCGCGGCGCGCATGCACGGGCGGGCCGTCCGCGTCCACGTGCTGTTCGAACACCTGAGCGGACCGGGCAGGTGGATCCACCTGAGAATGCTGCGCTACATGACCAACGTGTGGGTCGGCGAGATCGAGGCGAACCCGGGCCTCGATGCGCTCCCGCCGATCCTCCCGGTGGTCATCCGCCACGGCGAGCAGGCCTGGGAGGTCGACACCGAGTTCTCGGCGTTCGTCGACTGCGGCGACCTCGCCGACCTGCTGGCGATGACGCCGAAGTTTCGCTTCCTCCTCGCCGACCTGAACACCGTCGACAGCGAGGACCTACGTCGCGGCCCGGGCTCCGCCGCGGTGCGCATGACCCTGCTCGCCCTGAAAGAGGCTCGCCTGGCCCGGTCCGCGGAGGAGCTCCTGAGGGGCATGGCGATCGTCCTCAACCAGCTCGAGCACGAGCCCGACGCGGTGGATGTGATCGAGCGGTTTTTCCGCTATGTTGTGGCCGTCCGGGGGGCCAGCGAGTTCCTCGGGCTCGACATCCGGCGGCTCGGGCTCGGCAAAAAAAGCGAGGCGATCATGGAGACCTACGAGGAATATCTGCTCCGTACGGGCCGGGACGAGGGGCGCCAGGAGGGGCGCCAGGAGGGCCGCCAGGAGGGCCGCAAAGAGGGCAGCCGGCGGCTGTTCATCGACATGCTGCGCGCCAAGTTTGGAGAGGTCCCGCCCGAGGCTGTGGCGCGGGTCGAGGCGGCGGATGTCGAGGCCCTGAGCGGGTGGAGCGTGCGGCTGGTGATAGCGACCCGGCTCGACGAGGTGTTCGACCAGGCCCACTGAGGTCGGCGCGAAGGATTCGCGCGGGAGGGGCGCTGTCCTCGCGCGCTCGGGTTCGTTGCAGGTGCAGCGGATCGGTCAATTAAAGGGGCGTGGCGACCGATCCGCTCGCGTTCCTTCATCCGGCGGCCCAGGCGTGGTTCACGGCCTGCTTCGACGCGCCGACGGGGGCGCAGGTGGCGGGCTGGCCGGCGATCGCGGCGGGGCAGTCGACGCTGCTGCTGGCGCCGACGGGCTCGGGCAAGACGCTGGCGGCGTTCCTGGCGGCGATCAACCGGGTGATGTTCGCCGAGGTGACGGCGCCCGAGGAGCGCTGCCGGGTGGTGTACGTGTCGCCGATCAAGGCGCTGGGCGTCGACGTCGAGCGCAACCTGCGGGCGCCGCTGACCGGCATCGCGGCGGTGGCCGAGCGCATGGGCGCGGCCGTGCACGTGCCGACGGTGGGCATCCGCAGCGGCGACACGCCGCAGCGCGAGCGGGCGCGCATGAAGACCCACCCGCCCGACATCCTGATCACCACGCCCGAGTCGCTGTACATGCTGCTGACCAGCGAGTCGCGCGGCCTCTTAAAGTCGGTGGAGACGGTGATCGTCGACGAGATCCACAGCCTCGTCGGCAGCAAGCGCGGCACGCACCTGGCGCTGTCGCTCGAGCGCATGGCCTGGGCCGCGGGGCGCACGCTGCAGCGGATCGGGCTGTCGGCGACGCAGCGGCCGCTCGACGAGGTGGCGCGCTTCCTCGGCGGGTTCGAGGTGGCCGGCGACGCGCTGGCGCCGCGGCCGGTGACGATCATCGACGCCGGCAGCGTGAAGTCGATCGACTTGACGATCGAGCTGCCGGTCGAGACGGCGCCGGTCGAGGACACCGGGGCGACGGCGCTGACCGGGGCGCGCCCGTCGTGGGCGGCGGTGGTGCCGCGGCTGGTCGGGCTGATCCGCGAGCACCGCTCGACGATGATCTTCGTCAACAGCCGGCGCCTGGCCGAGCGGCTGGCGGCGGCGATCACCGAGCACGCGGGTGAGCCGATCGCGCTGGCGCACCACGGGTCGATGGCCCGCGACGCGCGCATGGCCGTCGAGGAGCGGCTCAAGAGGGGCACGCTGCCGGCGATCGTGGCGACCTCGTCGCTCGAGCTGGGCATCGACATGGGGGCGGTCGACCTGGTGGTGCAGCTGGCGGCGCCGCCGTCGATCGCTTCGGGGCTGCAGCGGATCGGGCGCGCCAACCATCACGTCGGCGGGCGCTCGAGCGGGGTGATCGTGCCGAAGTTCCGCGGCGACCTGCTGGCCTGCGCGGCGGCCGGGCGGGCCATGCTCGCGGGGGAGGTCGAGCCGATCCGCTACCCGCGCAACCCGCTCGACGTGCTGGCCCAGCAGGTGGTGGCGATGGTGGCGATGGACGGGTGGTCGGCGGAGGCGCTGTACGACCGCGTGCGCCGGGCCGCGCCGTACACGGAGCTGCCGCGCGAGGCGTTCGAGGGGGTGCTCGACATGCTGAGCGGTCGCTACCCCAGCGAGGAGTTCGCCGAGCTGCGCCCGCGCATCACCTACGACCGGGTGACGGGGGCGCTCAGCGAGCGCGCGGGGGCCAAGCGGGTGGCGATCGCCAACGCGGGCAGCATCCCGGACCGCGGGCTCTACGGGGTGTTCCTGGCCGACGGAGGGGCGGGCAGCCGGCGGGTCGGCGAGCTCGACGAGGAGATGGTGTTCGAGTCGCGGGTCGGCGACGTATTCGTGCTCGGCGCGTCGTCGTGGCGGATCGCCGAGATCTCGCACGACCGCGTGCTGGTGACGTCGGCGCCGGGTGAGCCGGGCAAGCTGCCGTTCTGGCGCGGGGACGGGCCCGGGCGGCCGATCGCGTTCGGACGGGCGATCGGCGCGCTGGTCCGCGAGCTCGGCGGGATCTCCGACGAAGCGGCCGAGGCGCTGTTGATGCAGCAGCACCGACTCGACGCGGGCGCGGCCCGCAGCCTGATCGAGTACGTGCGCGCCGAGCAGGACGAGACCGACGCGCTGGCCACCGACCGCACGATCGTGGTCGAGCGCTTCAAGGATGAGATCGGCGACTGGCGGGTCTGCGTGCTGTCGCCGCACGGGGCGGCCGTGCACGCGCCGTGGGCCATGGCGGTGCGGGCGGCGCTGCTCGAGCGGTTCGCCCGCGAGCTCGACGTGGTGTGGACCGACGACGGCATGGTGTTCCGCCTGCCCGAGAGCGCGGAGCCGCCGGACGTCGCGCTGTTCTTCCCGCGGGCCGACGAGGTCGAGGCGCGGGTGGTCGCGCGGCTGGCCGAGACGTCGCTGTTCGCGGCGAGGTTCCGCGAGAACGCGGGGCGGGCGCTGCTGCTGCCGAAGCGGCGGCCGGGCCAGCGCAGCCCGCTGTGGGCGCTGCGGCGGCGCGCGGCCGGGCTGCTGGCGGCGGCGGCGAGGTACCGCGACTTCCCGGTGGTGCTCGAGACCTACCGCGAGTGCCTGCAGGACGTGTTTGACCTGCCGGGCTGCGCGGGGCTGCTGCGGGCGGTCGAGCAGCGGGCGGTGCGGGTGATCGAGGTCGAGACGCGGGGGCCGAGCCCGTTCGCGGCGGCGCTGCTGTACGACTACATCGGCAACTTCATGTACGCCGGGGACGCGCCGCTGGCCGAGCGGCGGGCGCAGGCGCTGACGGTCGACCCGACGCGCCTGAAGGCGCTGCTCGGCGAGGCGGCGCTGCGCGACCTGCTCGACGCCGAGGCGATCGCGGAGGTCGAGGCGGCGCTGCAGCGCCAGGGCAAGAAGCTCGGGCACATCGACGAGGTGCACGACCTGCTGCTGGCGCTCGGCGACCGCACGCGCGAGGCGATCGCGGCGCTTGCGGACGTCGACGAGGCGACGCTCGACGGCTGGCTGGCCACGCTCGTGCACACGCGGCGGGTCGTCAAGGTGCGCATCGGCGGGGAGGCCCGCTACATCGCGGCGGAGGACGCGGGCCGCTACCGCGACGCGCTCGGGGTGGTCTCGCCGCCGGGGCTGCCGGCGGTGTTCCTCGAGCCGGTCGAGGATCCGCTGGCGGACCTGCTGGCCCGGCACGCGCGCACGCACGGGCCGTTCCGCGTCGAGTGGGCGGCCCAGCGGTTCGCGCTGGGCACGGCGCCGATCCTCGGGGCGCTGCAGCGGCTGGCGGCGCGCGGCAAGCTGATCGAGGGCGAGTACATCCCGCGCGGCTCGGGGCTCGAGTGGTGCGACGCCGAGGTGCTGCGGAGAATTAAACGGCTGAGCCTGGCCAAGCTGCGCGCGGAGGTCGAGCCGGCGGCGCCGGAGGTGCTGTGCCGGTTCTTGCTGGCGTGGCAGGGCGTCGGCGGCGAGCGCGAGGGGCCGCCGGCGATCCTGCAGGCGATCGAGCAGCTGCAGGGCGCGCCGATCCCCGCGTCGGTGCTCGAGAGCGAGGTCCTGCCGGCGCGGGTCGCGAACTACCGGGCGACCGACCTCGACGTGCTGTGCGGCGCCGGCGAGGTCGTGTGGCGCGGGGTGCGGTCGCTCGGGCCGAGCGACGGCTACGTCGCGCTGTACCTCGCGGAGGAGGCGGCCCTGCTCGCGCCGGTCGCGACGCCGGCCGACGGCGCGCTGGCGGGCCGCGTGCGGGGGGCGCTGCAGGAGCGCGGGGCGCTGTTCTTCGCCGACCTGGCGGCGCTGGTCAGCGCGCCGGCGGACGAACTGCTCGAGGCGCTGTGGGACCTGGTGTGGGCCGGCGAGGCGACCAACGACACGCTGACGTGCGTGCGCAGCCGGCTGACGGGCGGGCGCGGGGGGCCGCGGCAGGTCACGCGGGCGTTCGCGGGCGGGGCGCGGCGGGGCGGGCCGCCGGGCAGCGAGGGTCGCTGGTCGCTGGTGCGGCAGGCGGCGGAAGACGCGGGCGAGCGGCAGGTCGCGCGGGCGCGGCAGCTGCTGGTGCGGCACGGGGTGGTCACGCGCGAGGCGGTGGCGGCGGAGGAGCAGGAGGGCGGGTTCGCGGGGGTGTACCCGGTGCTGAAGGCGATGGAGGAGGCGGGCCGGGCGCGGCGGGGCTACTTCGTGGCCGGGCTCGGAGCGACGCAGTTCGCGTGGCCGGGGGCGGAGGACCGCCTGCGCGACGCGCGGGAGGCCGACGCCGAGGAGCCGTTCACGGTGGTGCTGGCGGCCACCGACCCGGCCAACCCGTACGGCGCGGCGATCGAGTGGCCGGATGTCCCGGAGGCCAGGTTCGAACGGGCCGCCGGCGCGCGGGTGGTGCTGCGCGAGGGGCGGATGATCGGCTACCTCGGGCGCGCGGGGAGGGCCCTGATCACCAACCTGCCGGAGGACGAGCCGGAGCGCGGGCGGGCGGCGGAGGCGCTGGCGGAGGCGCTGGCGCTGCTGACGAGCGGGCTCGGGCTGCGGTTCGTGCAGATCGACCAGATCGACGGCAAGCCGGCGAACGCGTCGCCGCTGGTCGAGCGGCTGGAGGCGGTGGGGTTCCACACGACCCACGAGGGGCTGCTGCTGCGCCGCGACGAGCCGCGGCTGCACGCGCGGAGGCGCTGACCGTGCCCGAGGGCGACACCCTGTTCAAGGCCGCGGCGCGGCTGCGGGTGATGGTCGGGCAGGTCGTCACGCGGTTCGTCGCGCCGTCGCTCGACGCGGTCGACCCGACCGGGCGCACGATCAGCGACGTCGAGGCGCGCGGCAAGAACCTGTTGATGTGGTTCGACGGGACGCACGCGCTGTACACCCACCTGCGCATGAGCGGGAGCTGGCACCTGCACCGACCTGGCGAGGGCTGGCGGAGGCCCACGCACGGGGCCCGCGCGGTGGTCGAGACCGCGGAGTGGGTGGCGATCTGCTTCCACGCGCCGGTGGTCGAGTGGCTGACCGCGTGGGAGGTGACGCACCACCCGGTGCTGGCGCGGCTGGGGCCCGACCTGCTCGGCAGCGAGGACGCGGACGCGACCGTCGAGGCGGCGGTCGAGCGGCTGCGGGCCGAGCCCGGGCGGCCGCTCGGCGAGGCCGTGCTCGACCAGCGGGCGGTGGCGGGGCTCGGCAACGTCTACAAGAGCGAGCTGCTGTTCCTCGAGCGGCTCGACCCGTTCGCGCCGGTCGGGTCGTACGACGCGGCGACGCTGCGGCGGCTGCTGGTGGCCGGGCGCACGTGGATGCGCCGCAACGTCGGCGACGGGCCGCGGCGGACCCGCTGGACGCCGGGCGCCGGCAACACGTGGGTGTACGGGCGGGTCAACGAGCCGTGCGCGCGCTGCGGCGAGCCGATCGCCATGCGGCGGCAAGGAGCGGCGGGGCGGTCGACGTACTACTGTCCGCGGTGCCAGCGCGGGCAGGCGGCGCCGCGCGGGCGGGTGATGGTCCGCGGGGCGGCGCGCTGAGGCGGGGCTGCGTGCGGCTGGCCTTCGAGACAGGTCGTGCGGCTGTCCCGGGGGACAGGTCGGGCGGGTACGATGGCGGCCCGCGAATCGGCGGGTCGTGTAGCTGTCCAGGGGGACAGGCCGGGCGGGCACGTGGAGGCCCACGAATCGCGGCGGGTCGTTCGGCTGTCCCGGGGGACAGGTCGGGCGGATGTCCCGCGGGACAGATGGAGGACCGCGAAGAATGCGCGAGCGCGGGGCGGCGGGGTGCGTGCTATGAGAGGGGCGATGGAGCGCGCGCCGCTGCTGACGCTGACCGAACGCGGGCTGTACTGCGCGGCGGGGGACTTCTACGTCGACGCGTGGCAGCCGGTCGAGCGCACGGTCGTCACCCACGCCCACGCGGACCACGCGCTCGCGGGCTGCGGGCACTACCTGACGGCGACGCCGGGGCGCGGGCTGCTCGACCTGCGGGTCGGGCCGGCGAGCGTGCAGACGCTGGCGTACGGGGAGACGCTGAAGATGGGCGAGGTGTCGCTGTCGCTACACCCGGCGGGGCATATCCTCGGGTCGGCGCAGGTGCGGATCGAGCGCGGCGGCGAGGTGTGGGTGGTCTCGGGGGACTACAAGCTGGCGGCGGACCCGACCTGCGCGCCGTTCGAGCCGGTCCGCTGCCACACGTTCCTCAGCGAGTCGACGTTCGGGTTGCCGGTCTACCGCTGGGCGCCGCCGGACCGCATCATCGCCGAGATCCGGGCGTGGTGGGCGGCCAACCACGACGCCGGCAAGACTTCGCTGCTGCTGTGCTACGCGCTCGGCAAGGCCCAGCGGGTGCTGGCCGGGCTGGGCCCGGAGTTCCCGCCGGTGTACGTGCACGGGGCGGTCGAGCGCATCACCGCGGTGTACCGCGCCGCGGGCGTGGCGATGGCGCCGACGCGGATCGTCGGGGCGCCGGGTCGCGCGGCCGAGTGGCGCGGCGCGCTGGTGCTGGCGCCGCCGTCGGCGTACGGCTCGCCGTGGGCGCGGCGGTTCAACACGCGCGCGAGCAGCGGGTTCGCGTCGGGGTGGATGCGGGTCCGCGGGCAGCGGCGCCGCCGGGCGCTCGACCGCGGGTTCGCGCTGTCGGACCACGCGGACTGGCCCGGGCTGCTGGCGGCGATCGACGCCAGCGGCGCGGAGCGGGTGCTGCTGACGCACGGGCAGGCGACGGCGCTGGCGCGCTACCTCGGCGAGCAGGGCCGCCAGGCGGAGGTGCTGGCGACGCGCTTCGCCGGCGAGGAGGAGGACGGGATGTCCGCAGGGACAGGTTCGGAGCGCGACTCGCCCGGCGAGGGGGAGGACGGGCTGTCTGTGAGCGACGGGGGGGCACCGTGAGGCGCTTCGCGGGGCTGTACGCGGCGATCGACGCCAGCAACAAGACGTCGGACAAGGTCGCGGCGATGCGCGCGTACTTCGCGGCGGCGCCGGCGGAGGACGCGGCGTGGGCGGTGTATTTCTTGATCGGCCGGCGGCCGCGGCAGGTGGTGTCGACGCGCAACCTGCGGGCGTGGGCGACGGCGGCCGCGGGCGCGCCGGAGTGGCTGTTCGACGAGTGCCACGAGGTCGTCGGCGACCTGGCGGAGACGGTGGCGCTGCTGCTGCCGGAGGAGGCGGCGGCGGGCGAGCCGGCGCCGCTGCACGTGTGGATCGAGGCGCGCCTGTTGGCCCTGCCGGGCATGACGGAGCAGCAGCAGGGCGAGGCGATGCGCGCGGCCTGGGCCGAGCTGACGACCAACGAGCGGCTGGTGTGGAACAAGCTGATCACCGGGGCGTTCCGCGTGGGCGTGGCCCAGAGCCTGGTGGTGCGCGCGCTGGCCGAGGTCGGCGGCCTGCCGGCGGCGGTCGTGGCCCACCGCCTGATGGGCGCGTGGGAGCCGAGCGCGGCGTGGATGCGCGGCCTGCTGGCGGCCGACGCGGCGGCGGCCGACGCGTCGCGGCCGTACCCGTTCCTGCTGGCGCACGCGCACGAGGGCGAGCCGGACGCGCTGGGTCCGCTGGCGGACTGGCAGGCGGAGTGGAAGTGGGACGGGATCCGGGCCCAGGTGATCCGCCGCGCCGGCCAGGTGTTCGTGTGGTCGCGCGGCGAGGAGCTGATCAGCGAGCGCTTCCCGGAGGTGACGCAGGCGGCGCGCACGCTGCCCGAGGGGACCGTGATCGACGGAGAGATCCTGCCGTGGCGCGACGGCAAGGTGCTGCCGTTCGCCGAGCTGCAGCGGCGGATCGGGCGCAAGACGCTGACGAAGAAGATCCTCGAGGAGGTGCCGGCGGTGCTGCTCGCGTTCGACATCCTCGAGCGCGGCGGCGCGGACCTGCGGTCGCGGCCGCTGGCCGAGCGCCGCAACTTGCTCGAGCAGGTGCTCGCAGGCGCGGGCCCGGCGATCCGGCCGTCGCCGGTGGTCGCGGCCGACTCGTGGGCGGCGCTGGCCAGCCTGCGCGAGGGCAGCCGCGAGCAGCAGGTCGAGGGCATGATGCTGAAGCGCCGCGGCTCGCCCTACGGGGTCGGCCGCCCGCGCGGCGACTGGTGGAAGTGGAAGATCGAGCCGCACACCATCGACGCGGTGCTGGTCTACGCGCAGCGCGGCTCGGGCCGGCGCGCGAGTCTTTATACGGACTACACGTTCGCGGTCTGGCGCGGCGAGGAGCTGGTGCCGTTCTGCAAGGCCTACTCGGGGCTGACCGACGCGGAGATCGCCGAGGTCGACAGGTTCGTCCGCGGGCACACGCTCGAGAAGTTCGGGCCGGTCCGCGTGGTCGCGCCCGAGCTGGTGTTCGAGATCGGCTTCGAGGGCATCGCGCGCTCGGGCCGGCACAAGTCGGGGGTGGCGGTCCGCTTCCCGCGGATGCTGCGCTGGCGCACCGACAAGCCGGCGGCGCAGGCGGACCGCATCGAGCAGCTGCAGGCGCTGCTGCCGGCCTGACGCCGGTCAGCCGGCGGGCGGGGCCACGCTCTTCAGCTGGCCGCCGGTCATGTCGCTGTACACGTAGTGAGAGCCGGGCACGATCATCATCTGCATGCCGGCGGGGTTGGCCGGGTCGATCTTCCAGGCCCAGCCCTCCTGGTCGACGAGCCAGACGTAGCCGTCGACGTCGACGCTGACGCCGATCGGCGTCGAGCACTGGGCGAGGTTGTGCATGGCGACGAGCGTGCGCGAGGGGCCGTCGACCTCGACGAGCCCGCACGGGCCGTTGGAGGCGACCCACACGTGGAAGTTGTGGTCGACGGCCATGCCGCGGTGGCAGGCGCCGGTGCCGGCGACGGAGATCCACTGGTTGGTGGCGACGTCGTAGGTCGAGACCGGGCCGCTGCAGCCGCCCATCCACGGGTTGCCGTTGGGGTCGACGGTCATGCCGTAGGACTGGATCTCGCCGGGCTGGGAGATGCGGGTGACGGTCGGGGGGTTGGCGTTGGTGTCGACGCGGGCGAGCTCGCCGCGCAGGCCGGTGAACCAGGGGCGGAGCTGCGGGTCGAGGGCGCCGCCGTAGGGGGCGTAGCCGCTGCCGTTCCAGCTGCCGGCGAGCAGGTCGATCTCCTGCACGCCGGTGAGGCCGTCGAGGCGGATGAGGTGGGCGTCGTTGCCGCCCTGGTAGCCGAGCCAGATCTTCTGGTTGGAGTAGGTGCAGGTCCCGGCGTTGTAGTCGCCGGGGGTCCAGCTGACGCCGCGCGGGCCGTGGGTCTGGTTGCCGTCGAAGGCCGGGTGGACCACGTTCCACAGCACGCACTCGTCGGTGCCCCACGGCTTGACGTCGGCGGCGCTGGTCGAGGTGGTGATCATGCCGTCGGCGTTGGTGTCCTTGCAGTCGGCGACGTTGGCGGCGACCACGGTGCTGCGGCCGGTGCCGCGGGCGTTGACGATGACGAAGCGGCCGTCGATGGAGACCGCGGTGCGCGAGACGTCCTCGCCGCCGCCGCTCGGGCCGGTGAGGTAGCGGGCCTCCTCGGTCATCGTGCGCGTGTTGATCTTGGCCACGTAGCCGTCGCTCGTCGACGGGATCCAGATGTAGCTCTCGTCGACCATGCCGCCCGAGCCGCAGTTCACGCCGGCGTCGGGGATGCTGTCGACGTCGAACTTGGGGGGGCCGCCGCTGTCGGCGGTGCCGTCGGCGGGCAGGCTGGGGTCGACCGTCGTCTCGGTCCCGCTGTTGCTGTTGCTGTTGCTGTTGCTGTTGCTGCCCTCGGTCGCGCTGGCGGTGCCGTCCGCGTCCATGCCGCCGGTCGGCGCCGCGGTCATGTTGGTGACGTTCGTCAGCGACCCGTTGGTCGCCGTGACTGTCGCGGTCGCGGTCGCCGCGCTGTCTCCGCGGGAGTCGCCTCCGGCGTCACCGCATGCGAGCAGGGGAACACACGCCATGGCCAGAGCAGATATACGGGTGGGGAGCACACCCCGCTTATCGCGCCGACGCACGCGGGCCGCAAGTGGCGGGCGCGGCGGTCGTTGGGGATGCACGGGATTCTCGGCGTAAGGCGGCCGTGGGCCTGCGGCGGGGGCGAGGCCCCCCGGCCGGGCTCACGCGCCGGCGCCGTGGCCTGGCCTTCGGGACAGGTGGGATGTCCGTGACGTCAGCGGGTGACGCTCAGGCGCTGGCGGGCGGCGTGGTGGGCGAGGGCGAGGTCGCAGAGGCGGCTCAGGGTCTCGCGGTAGGGCACGCCGGCGTGCTCCAGCAGCTTGGGGTACATGCTGATGGTGGTGAAGCCGGGCATGGTGTTGATCTCGTTGAGGTAGGCGACGCCGGTCCGGCGGTCGAGCAGGAAGTCGATGCGGGCCAGGCCCTTGCAGCCCGACAGGCGGAACGCGCGCAGGCCGTCGTGGCGGATCTTGCGGACGACCGCGTCGGGCAGGTCGGCGGGGATCTGCAGGCCGGCGACGTCCTTCAGATATTTGTTGTCGTAGTCGTACCACTCGCCGGGGGGCAGCACGATCTCGCCGGGGACCGTCACCACGGTCTCGCCGTCGCCGTTGCCGAGCACAGCGATCTCGACCTCGCGGGCGTCGACGGCGCGCTCGACCAGCAGCTTGTCGTCGTAGCGGGCGGCCAGCTGGAGGGCGCGCAGCAGCTCGTCGGCGTCGACCGCCCGGCTGACGCCGACCGAGCTGCCCTGGTTGGCGGGCTTGATGAAGCACGGGTAGCCGAGGGCCTCGTCGACGGCGTCGCACACGCTGGTGCGGTCGCGGATCGTCTCGAGCATGCCGGCGGAGAACTCGCGCCAGGGGACCACCGGGATCGGCGGGTCCTGGGTGTGCAGCAGGTGCTTGAACAGCGCCTTGTCCATGCACATGGCCGAGGCCAGCACGCCGCTGCCGACGTACGGCAGGCCGAGCACCTCGAGCAGGCCCTGGAACGTGCCGTCCTCGCCGTAGGGGCCGTGCAGCACGGGGAACACGAGGTCGGGCTTCAGGGCGCGGACGTCGGCGACGGGCTCGCCGTCGCCGACGATCTCGGCGAGCGGTCGATCGACGCGGCCGGTCCGCCACCCGCCGTCGCGACGGACGCCGAGCAGCACGGGGTCGAAGCGCGTGCGGTCGAGGGCGGCGAGCACCTCGGCGGCGCTGCGCAGCGAGATCTCGTGTTCAGAGCTGCGGCCGCCGAAGACGAGCAGGAGGCGTTGGCGTGACATGCGTGGCAGGAACGTACCAACGCTCAGGGCCGCTGGCGATGTTCCCGCGCGCGGGCGTCGAGGTGGCCGAGCAGGGCCAGCACGACGCGGTCCTGCAGGCGCCGGTGGGCGCGGGCGGGGCGATCGCCGCCGTTGATCAGGATGCTGAAGCCGAGGGCGTCGCGGCCGTCGGCGCTGGCGGCCACGCCGGACAGCGCGCTGACGCCGGAGATCGTGCCGGTCTTGCCGCGCACGCGGGGGCCCTGGGCCGTCAGCCGGCCGCGCAGGGTGCCCTCGCCGCCGGCGCTGGCCAGAGCCGGCAGCAGGGCGGCGGCCGGCGAGCCCTCGTCGCGGGTGCGCGCCAGCAGGGCGACCAGCGCCCGCGGGCTGACGCGCCCGCTGCGGCTGAGGCCGGCGCCGTTCTCGACGTGGAGGTCGGCGGGGTCGAGGCCGAGGCCGGTCCACACCGCGAGCACGGCGTCGCGGCCGCGGTCCCACGAACCTGGCTCTCCGGACATGCGCCAGCCGAGCGTGCGCAGCACCTGCTCGCTGGTGAAGTTGTTGGAGTACTTGAGCGAGCTGGCGAGGACCTCGACGAGCGGGGCGGACTGGCGGCGGGCGACCTCCACGGCGCCCTGCGGGGCGGGGGCGCGGTCGACGGGCAGGGCCTCGGCGGCGTCGGTGAGCTCGCGCAGGACCTCGGCGAAGGCGTGGCCGGCGAACATGCCGGGATCGGCGACGCGGCGGCGGACCGTCACCGAGGCGTGGCCGCCCGGCAAGCTGCCGGCGATCTCGAAGATCGTGCGGCCGCCGACGTCGTGGCTGGTGACGTCGACCGGCCGGCCGCGGCCGGTGCGGACCTGGCCGTGGACCTCCACGTGGGCGCCGGGCGGGGTGAGGGCGACGCTCGCGGGGCGGCCGGGCTCGCTCGGGCGGATGGTGACGACCGCGGTGTTGAAGTTCAGCGAGAGGGCGCCGCTCGGCGCGGTGTAGCTGGCGCCGTCGCCGTGCGGCGAGTAGCCGGGGCCGAAGCGCTCCGGGCTGAAGGCGGTGTCGTCGACGAGGATCCGCCGCACCCCGCGGTGGGCCCCGGCGGCCACGACCTCGCTGGCGAGCGCGTGGAGGTCGGGGTGCTGCAGGCTGGGGTCGCCCTCGCCGACGAGCACGAGGTCGTCGCCGACGCGCAGGACGCGGGTCTCGAAGCGGTAGCCGGGGCCCAGCAGCTCGACCGCGGCGATGGCGGTGACGAGCTTCTGGTTGGAGGCGGGGTTTAATAGTTGGTCGCCGTGGTGGTCAAACAGCGGCTCGCCGCTGTCGAGGTCGCGCACGTGCACGCCGACCCTGGCGCCGCCGGCCCGGCGCACGACCGAGGCGAGCTGGTGGCGCAGGGACAGGCGGTCGCGCGCGCTCGGCCCCGAGGGGTCGCCGGCGCGCGGGCGGGTCTGCAGGGCGGCGAGGCGCTCGGCGATCAGCGCCGGCCAGTCGACGATCTCGCCGCTGTCCGAAAGGCCAGGCGCCTCGGTGAACACGAACACCGGCTCGGCGGGGGCCGGGGCGGTCGGCGCGGCGGGCGGGGCCGGGAGCGTGCCGGCCCCGGCGAACCCGGCGCGCGCGACGATCAGGGCGAGGAGGAAGCTGGCGATCTGCGGGATCGGACGAGCCACGGGCAGGCCAACCGATCTACCCGCTCGCCCGGAGGCGACAAAAAAACCGGCGGGGGTGTCCCGCCGATCATCCGTTCAGGCCATCGCGGGCGCGCGCTCAGTCGTCGAACACGTCCGCGAGGGAGGCGGCGGACAGCAGGCGGATGCTCCAGCGGGTCAGGGTGTCGACGTCGGCGGACTCGACGCGGGCTGCCGCGGCGGACGGGACGGCGCCGAACTTGCCGCGGAGCAGGTTGAGGAAGAAGTCGCGGTTGCCCTGCTCACGGCCTTCTTCGCGGCCTTTGCGGAGGAGATAGGCTTCTCTGGTTTCCATGATCGCCTCGCTGGTCTTGTCGCGGCGAGGAGAACGTGAGCTTGAAGAGGGCGTCGTGCGGGGTTGACGTCACCCGCGCGGTCTAGCGCGGCTCCGCGCCCGTGCAATGGACGGGCGCGTGGAGCCGCGTGGGGGGCACGTTCGCCGGGTGAGGCTCAGGACTTGGTCTTGTCCTTCTTGGCCTTGGACTTGGCCTTGGGGGCCTCGGCCTGGGCCGGATTCTTCGACTGCCGCTGGGCACGGACCTCGGCAGCGCGCCGCTTGATGCGGAGCTTGAGCTTGGCTTGGCGCTTGCGCTGATTGGTCTTCGGCGTGCGGCGGTTGTCTCCGTATCCCATGGTCTTCGCTTCTCTCTTTGAGGGGTTGGGGGCCGGGAGCATGGAGCCGCGAGGGGGCGGCGGTCAAGGGGGTCGTACGCGGCGGGAGGGTCTGCACGGGGCGGGCGGCGGATTTTTGCTAATGTCCGCCGCCATGCTCGACATCAAGCTGCTACGCGAGGACAGCGGGCGAATTGCCCAAAATTTGGCCGACCGTCACGCGCGGGTGGCCCTCCCGCAGCTCGAGAACCCCGACGCGGCGCGCACGACCGCGGCGCTGGTTGCGCTCGACCGGCGGTACCTCGATTTATTAAAGCAGTCGGACGAGCTGCGGCGGGCCCAGAACGACAACAGCGCGGCCATGAAGGCGGTCGCCAGGCTGGCCAAGGAGCAGCAGCAGAGCGAGCGGACCCGGCTGATCGAGGAGGGCCGGCGGCTGCGCGAGGAGGAGCGGCAACTGGCCCTCGACACCGAGGCGGCGCTGCTGGCCCGCGACGAGGCGTGGGTGCAGGTGCCCAACCTGACGCACCCCGAGTCGCCGCGGGGCCACCGCGACGAGGACCACCGCGAGCTGCGCAAGGTCGGGGCGATCCGCGACTTCGCGGCCGAGGGCTTCGCGCCGCGGGACCACCTGGCGGTGGCGACGGCGCTGGACCTCGTCGACTTCGAGAGCGGGGCCAAGGTCGCGGGCCAGAAGTTCTATTACCTGAAGAACGAGGCGGTGCTGCTCGACCTGGCGCTGCAGCACTACGCCCTGCGGATGGCCCGCAAGCACGGGTTCACGGTGCACACCACGCCGGACCTGGCGCGCGAGGAGATCCTGCGCGGGCTCGGGTTCAACCCGCGCGGCGAGTCGACGCAGATCTACAGCGTGGCCGACACCGACCTGTGCCTGGTCGGGACCGCCGAGATCACGCTCGGCGGCATGCTGGCCGACACGATCCTCGAGGAGGAGAAGCTGCCGCTGCTGCTCGCCGGGCTGTCGCACTGCTTCCGCACCGAGGCGGGCTCGGCCGGGCAGGAGTCGCGCGGGCTCTACCGCGTGCACCAGTTCACCAAGGTCGAGCTGTTCGCGTTCACGTCGGCGGAGCCGGGGGTGAGCGACGAGATGCACCAGCGGCTGCTGGCGATCGAGGAGGAGATCTTCCAGGGGCTGGGGATCCCGTACCGCGTGCTGGACATCGCCAGCGGCGACCTCGGCGGGCCGGCGTACCGCAAGTTCGACCTCGAGGCGTGGATGCCGGGGCGCGGCGCGTACGGCGAGATCACGAGCACCAGCAACTGCACCGATTATCAGGCGCGGCGGCTGAAGATCCGCTACCGCCCGGCCGCGCCCGACGGCAGCAAGCACAAGCCGGTGCACGTGCACATGCTCAACGGCACGGCGGTGGCGACGTCGCGGGCGCTGGTCGCGATCTTCGAGAACTACCAGCAGGCCGACGGCAGCCTGGTGGTGCCGGACGTGCTGCGGCCGCTGGTCGGGGTCGAGCGCGTGGCCCCGCGGGGCTGAGGATTTTGTGCGATAACGGGTCATGCTGATCTTCGCCCACCGGGGGGCCAGCGACGCCCGCCTCGAGAACACGCTGCCGGCGTTCGCCCACGCCGTGGAGCGCGGGGCCGACGGGGCCGAGCTCGACGTGCAGCTCAGCCGCGACGGCGAGGTGATCGTGTTCCACGACGCCGACCTGCTGCGCCTCGCGGGGCGCCACGAGCGGGTCGACGGCCTGACCTGGGAGCAGCTGTCGCACGTGCAGCTGCAGCGGGGCCAGAAGATCCCGCGGCTGGTCGACGTGCTCGACGTGTGGCCGGCGGATCGCTGGCTCAACGTCGAGCTGAAGGCGGGCGGGGCCCAGGTCGCGCGCGAGGCGGTGCGCGTCCTGCGGGGGCGGCCGCGCATCATCTTCAGCAGCTTCGACCCGCGCATGCTGCTGGCCGCCCGCGGGGCCGGCAGCGCCTACGAGCACGCGCTGCTGCTGGCGGCCGAGAGCCCGTCGTTCCTGTGGGCCGGCGGGGCGCAGATGTTCGGCTGCACGACGGTGCACCTCGACCACCGCCTGTGCACGCCGCGGACGGTCGAGCGCTACAAGCAGCAGGGCCTGGCGGTCGGGGTGTGGACGGTCAACGACCCCGAGCGCAAGGCGACGCTGCAGGGCTGGGGCGTCGACCGCGTGCTCACCGACCGCGTGTGAAGATCACAGCGGGCACATGGTGCTCATGTCCTGCTCGCACTCGAAGGCGACGGTGTTGAGCCAGGCGTTGGACACGTGGTCGGTGCACAGGCACATGCGCCGGCAACAGCTCGGTGACGGGCCGGGGGCGGCGCAGATGAACCCGTTGCTGCACGGCGACGACGGGTCGACGTCGGCGCAGTCGCTGTCGATGTCGCAGGTCTCGCTGCAGGTCGAGCGCTCGGCGACGTAGCTGTCGTCGAGGTAACAAAAGCCGTTGTTGCAGACGAACCGCGCGGTCGAGGGGTCGGCGGCGTTGCACTCCTCGTCGCTGGCGCAGCCGCCCTGCGGCGGGGGCGTGTCGTCGGGGAACACGCAGATGCCGCCGCCGCAGGCGGGGTCGGCGATCACCGACGGGCCGATCACCGCGGAGAGCTCGCACGGGGCGCCGATGGCGAGGCCGCCGCCGGTCGGCGCGTCGGTGGTCGGGGCCGAGTCTTCGGTGACGAAGGTGCCGCCGTCGCCGCTGTCGTTCGAGTCGCCGGGGCAGGCACAGAGCGCGGCGCACAGCCACCACGCGCGTCGCAGGAGCAGGTTTCGCATCGGGCCATGGTACGGCCGGATGGCACTGTACATCCAATCAGCCGAAGCGTATCGTCGCCCGCGATGACCGCCTCCGCGCCGACCTTCAGCCCCGCCGTCGCTCGCTGGTTTAATAAGCGCTTCGCGGGGCCGACCGAGGCGCAGCGCGGGGGGTGGGCCTCGATCGGGGAGGGCAGGGACACGCTGATCATGGCGCCGACGGGCTCGGGCAAGACGCTGGCGGCGTTCCTCGCCGGCATCGACGCGCTGGTGCGGCGCAGCGAGGCGCTCGGGGACGGGGTGAAGATCGTCTATGTGTCGCCGCTGAAGGCGCTCGTGACCGACGTCGAGCGCAACCTGCAGGCGCCGCTGCGCGGGATCGCGGAGGCGGCGGCGGAGCTCGGGCACGCGGTGCCGGAGATCCGCACGGCCATGCGCACCGGCGACTCGACCGCGGCCGAGCGGACGCGAATCATCAAGAAGCCGCCGCACGTGCTGGTGACCACGCCGGAGTCGCTGTACCTGCTGCTCACGTCGCCGCGGGGGCGGGCGATCCTCGCCGGCTGCGAGCAGGTGATCGTCGACGAGATCCACGCGCTCGTCGGCAACAAGCGCGGGGCTCACCTGGCGCTCTCGCTCGAGCGGCTCGACGCGCTGTGCGGGCGGCCGCTGCAGCGCATCGGGCTGTCGGCGACGGTCGAGCCGCCGGCCGAGGCGGCGCGGTTCCTGGTCGGGCACGACCTGTCTCAAGGGTCAGGTGTGGCCCGGGCCTGCGCGCTGGTCGACGCCGGGCGGCGGGCGCGGCTCGACGTCGGCATCGACGTGCCGGAGGAGACGCTGTCGGCGGTGGCCTCGCGCGCGGCCTGGGCCGACCTGTACGCGAGGATCGAACAATTATTAAAAGAGCACCGGACCACGCTGATCTTCGTGGGCAGCCGGCGGCTGTCGGAGCGCATGGCCCACGACCTCGAGCAGCGGCTCGGCGAGGGCGTGGTGGCGGCGCACCACGGGGCGCTGGCCAAGCGCACGCGCCAGGCGGTCGAGCAGCGGCTGCAGACCGGGCAGATCAAGGCGGTGGTGGCGACGGCCTCGCTCGAGCTCGGCATCGACATCGGCGACGTCGAGCTCGTCATCCAGGTCGGCAGCCCGCGCTCGATCTCGGTGCTGCGCCAGCGCATCGGGCGGGCCTGCCACGCGGTCGGGGGCACGCCGAAGGGCAGGATCCTGGCGCTCGACCGCGACGGGCTGCTCGAGTGCGCGGCGGCGGTGCGGGCCATGAAGGCGGGGCGGATCGACCGGCCGGTCCAGCGCGAGGCGCCGCTCGACATCCTGGCCCAGCAGGTGGTGGCGGCCTGCGCGGGCGAGGCGTGGGACGTCGAGGCGCTGTGGTCGATGGCCCGGCGGGCGGCGCCGTACGCGAGGCTCGAGCGGCGGGAGTTCGACCAGGTGATCGAGATGCTCGGCGACGGGATCTCGACGCGGCGCGGGCGGGCCGGGGCGCTGCTGCACCTCGACCGCATCCACAACGCGGCGCGCGGGCGCCGGGGGGCGCAGCTCGCGGCGCTGACCTCGGGCGGGGCGATCCCCGACAAGGCCGACTATCAGGTGATCGAGGACGCCACCGAGGCGATGGTCGGCACCGTCGACGAGGACTTCGCGATCGACAGCATGGTCGGCGACATCTTTAAGTTGGGGTCGCACGCGTGGCGGGTCCAGCGGGTCGAGGCCGGGCGCGTGCGCGTGACCGACGCGCAGGGGCAGCCGCCGAACATCCCGTTCTGGAACGGCGAGGGGCTCGGGCGCACGGCGGAGCTGTCGGCCGAGGTCGCCGAGCTGCGCAGCGACCTGTGGAGGCTGCTGGCGGCGGGCGACGAGGCGGGGGCGCGGGCGCTGCTGATGGACGAGTGCGGGGTGTGCGAGCCGGGCGCCGCGCAGGCGCTGGCGTACGTGCGCGAGGGGGCGGAGGCGCTGGGGGTGGTGCCGACGCAGGCGTGCGTGGTGGCGGAGCGGTTCTTCGACGAGTCGGGGGGGATGCAGCTCATCATTCACGCGCCGTTCGGGGCGCGGCTCAACCGGGCGTTCGGGATGGGCCTGAGGAAGAAGTTCTGCCGCACCTTCGACTTCGAGCTGCAGGCGGCGGCCACGGACGACGCGGTGCTGCTGTCGCTGGGTCCGCAGCACTCGTTCCCGCTCGCGGCGATCTTCGACTTTTTACACGCGGAGGCCGTCGACGAGGCGCTGACGCAGGCGGCCCTGCAGAGCCCGATGTGGGAGACGCGCTGGCGGTGGAACGCGCAGCGCTCGCTGGCCGTGCTGCGCCACCGCGGCGGCAAGCGCACGCCGCCGCCGATTTTAAGGATGCGGGCGGCGGACCTGCTGGCGGCGGTGTTCCCGGCGCAGGCGGGCTGCCAGGACAACCACGGCGGCGAGAAGGTCGAGCTGCCGGATCATCCGCTGGTCAACGAGACGACCCGCGATTGTCTGCAGGACGCGATGGACGCGGAGGGGCTGAAGGCGATGCTGCGGCGGCTGCACGCCGGGGAGATCCAGGCGGTCGCGCGCGAGACCGTGGCGCCGTCGCCGTTCTCGCATGCGATCTTAAATGCGAACCCGTATGCGTTCCTCGACGACGCGCCGCTCGAGGAGCGCTGGGCCCGGCAGGTGCGCACGAGCCGGCCGGGCGAGCTGGCGCTGCGCGGCGGGGACCTGCTGACGCTCGACGGGGCGGCGATCTCGACGGTGGTCGAGTCGGTGAAGATCGGCGGCGAGGGGCTGCGCGACGCCGACGAATTGCACGACCTGCTGGCGGCGCCGATGCTGCTGCCGCCGCGCGGCGAGTGGGACGAATTCTTCAATCGGTTGGTCGCCACGGGGAGGGCGACGCTGGTGCGGGTGACGGTGCCGCCGGCGGCGAACGAAAAGATCAAATGGGCGGCGGCGGAGGTGGTGCCGCTGGTGCGGGCGCTGTGGCCGGAGGCGCGGCTCGAGCCGATGGTCGTGCTGCCGCCGAGCCTCGCGGGGGCGGTGGATCCGGACGATGCGGCGCTCAAGCTGGTGCGCTCGCACATGCAGCACGCGGGGCCGGCGACCGTGGCGGCGATCGCGGAGGCGCTGTGGCTGGCGCCGTCGCAGGTCGAGGCGGCGCTGGCGAGCATCGAGCTCGACGGGATCGTGCTGCAGGGCAAGTTCACGCCGGGGTGCGTGGAGGTCGAGTGGTGCGAGCGGCGGCTGCTGCAGCGGATCCACCGGCTGACGCTGGGGCGGCTGCGCGAGGACATCAAACCGGTGACGCCGGCGGAGCTGGTGCGGTTCCTGCTGCGCTGGCAGCACGTGCAGCCGGGCACGCAGCTGCACGGAGTGGAGGGGCTGCTGCGGGTGATCGAGCAGCTCGAGGGGGTCGAGCTGCCGGCGCAGGCGTGGGAGCAGGAGGTGCTGCCGCGGAGGATCGCCGACTACGATCCGGCGTGGCTCGACGAGCTGTGCCTGGCCGGCGAGGTCGCGTGGGGGCGGCTGTCGCCGCTGCCGGCGGAGGGGCTGGAGCCCGGCGAGCTGCCGCGCGGGGCGGGCAAGGTGGCGCTGCTGCTGCGGGCGCACGCGGGGTTCCTGGTGCGGCGCGGGGACAGCCCGGCGCGCGAGTGGCCGCACCTGTCGGCGACGGCGCGGCGGGCGGCGGAGGCGCTCGAGCGCGGGGCGGCGTTCGCGGCCGACCTGCGGGCGGGGCTCGGCGTGTCGGCGACGGACATCGAGGAGGCGCTGTGGGAGCTGGCGCGGGCCGGGGCGATCACGAGTGACGGGTTCGCGGGGCTGCGGGCGCTGTGCGAGTCGGGCGAGCCGCTGCGGCGCCGGCTGCCGCGCGGGCGCTGGTCGCTGATCGCCCGCGAGCTGGCGGCCGGCGAGGCGCCGGACCCGTTCGGCGACGGCAGCCCGGTCGACCTCGCCAGGTCGCTGCTGCGGCGCTACGGCGTGGTCGCGCGGGCGCTGCTGGCCCGAGAGACAGGTGCGCCGTCGTGGCGGGTGCTGCTCGACATCTATCGCCGGCTCGAGGCGCGCGGGGAGATCCGCGGGGGCCGCTTCGTGGCCGGGTTGCAGGGCGAGCAGTTCGCGCTGCCGGAGGCCGTCGAGGCGCTGCGGGCGGTGCGGCGGGCGAGCCAGAGCGGGGCCGTCGAGGAGGTCGAGGTTGCGACCACCGATCCGCTCAACCTCGCGGGCATCGTCAGCGCGGGGCCGCGGGTGCCGGCGGTGCGTGGGCACGTGCTGCGCTATCGCGACGGCGTGCCGAGCGAGGTGACGCGGCCGATCGCCCTGCACGCTTGACAGGGGGCGACTCGGGCGGCGTGGCCCTTCAGGGCTGAAGTGGCCCGAATTCCGGGTTCGGTGACGGATCCGGGCGCGCGTCGCTCGCTCGCCGCCGGCGGGTGGGTCGCCGCGGGGCGCTGGGTTCGGGGCGGGCGCGGGGCTGGGCGCGCGGGGCCGGGTCTGGCACGCTCGTGCCATGCAACGAGTCTCCGCGATCCTCGTCGGGCTGATCGGCGCCTTGCACGTGTACTTCCTGGTGCTCGAGATGTTCCTGTGGACGACGCCGCGGGGCATGGCGACGTTCGGCACGACCCCGGAGTTCGCGCAGGCGTCGGCGACGCTGGCGGCCAACCAGGGGCTTTATAACGGGTTCCTGGCGGCGGGGCTGTTCTGGGGGCTGATCGCGCGCGAGGACATGCAGCGGCCGATCCGGCTGTTCTTCCTCGGGTGTGTGCTCGTCGCGGGGCTCTATGGCGGGGCGACGGCGAAGACGACGATCCTGTTCGTGCAGGCGCTGCCGGCCGCGCTGGGGCTCGGGGCGGTGCTGCTGGCGAAGCGGCCGTGACGACCGTGTCCCTCGACGAGGGCTGAGCGGGCGGCCGCCCGCGCGGCGCCTAGAAGTGGGCGTCGAGGTAGAGCTGGCCGAGCAGGATGTTCTGCTTGTAGACGCCGTCGGCCGAGGGCTGGCCGGCGGTGCTCTTGAACTTGCCGAGCACGTTCTGGCCCTTGGTGTCGGTCTTGAAGTAGGCGATGTCGGTCACGGTCAGGGCGATCGCGAACTGACGGACGATCTGCCAGCGGGCGCCGAGGCTAAACGACATCTTGTTGGTGTCGAGCAGGGCGGCGTCGAGGGTCTGGCGGCGCACGGCGGAGCTGTCGAAGCCGACGCCGACGTAGGTCTCGAGGTTGGGGATGAACCAGTACGAGGCGCCGGCCCGCACGCCGCCGGCGTCCTTCCAGAAGCGCGGCAGCAGCTGCACGAGCGAGGAGTCGCCGGGGTCGTCGACGCCGTACTCCTCGGGCTTGTCGAGGGCGGCGGCCTCGTTGGGGATGTTGCAGTTGCGGGAGTCGACGGTGGCGTTCAAGACGCACTGCTTGTCGAACACGGACCAGCGGGTGTAGTCGGCGAACAGGCGCAGCTCGAGGCGTTCGGTGGGGCGGCCGCGGATGCCGAGGCGGATGATGTCTGGGAGGGTCTGGGTGAACTCGACGTTGGTGACCTGGCCGGAGGGGTCGTAGTTGGGGGGGAACAGGTTGTGGAGGGTGCCCTTCAGGGTCATGCCGCCGACGACGTTGGGCTGCGAGGTGTAGGAGCCGCCGAGCCACAGCTTGGAGCGCCAGTTCCAGATCGCGCCGACGGCGAAGCTGCCCTGCCAGCCCTTGGCGTTGAGCCACGAGCGGCCCTCTTTGGTGGCGCCGCTGCCGTAGACGAGGTCGTCGGTGCCGTCGGTGTTGCGGGCGCGGAGGGTGTCGACCTCGCTGCGGATGGCGCTGCCGTTGACGCCGATCGACAGGCCGATCTGCGGGATGTTGAAGGCGACCGCGCCGGAGATGTACATCGAGCGGATCTTGCCGTCGATGGTGTGCCAGCGCTGCACGCCGTCGCTGGCGCCGGGGTACTTGCTGTCGCCGTACTGGGTGTTGTCCTTCCACACCGCCTGGCCGCCGAACGGGAAGTAGACGGCCGCGCCGGCGCTGAAGATCTTGGTGCCGAAGTCGGAGCTGACGCCGAAGAACGGGCTAAAGAGCGTGTTGGCGAGCTTGGCGGTGCCGGCGTTGGCGGAGATGGCGTCGTCGGGGGTGCCGGTGCCGGCCTTGCTGATGGCGGACTCCGGGCGGGTGTAGCTGGCCCAGCGACCGGCGAGGCTGCCGTCGAGGAAGATGCGGGTTCCAGGCCTCAGCGCGATTCCCGCGGGGTTGTAGTAGATCGCGGTGGGGTTATCGGTGGTGGGGTGGCCGTGTTCGCCGCCGAAGCGGGCCACCGCGATGCCGGACGCGTGGGCGGTGCCGGCGGTGGCCAGCACGCCGAAAGAGACGCCGAAGGAGGCGCCGCAGGAGACGCCGAGCGCGAGGGACAGGGTGCGGAGCGGAGCACGCAGGCGGGGGCGATGCGGACGAGCCATGGGGATACCGGGGTCCTTCGTGACGGTCGTACTTTTGCCGATGGGCCGGTGCACTTTACTATGGAAGCGCGCCGCGGCGTGCAATAAAGAAGAGGCTGGACATGACGATGCAAGGCCATCACCACGACGGGTATTCGGTCCGGCGGCGCCGACCGGGCGGAGCGACGGCGCTGTCGCTGGTGCTGCTGGCGGCGGCGTGTGGGCCCGACGCGGAGGGCAAGTTCAACGATTACGTCGACGAGGCGAAGCCGGGCATGGACACCGGCGGGACCGGCGGGACCGGCGGGACCGGCGAGCCGACGACGACGGGGATGACGCTGGAGAGCTCGGGCGGCGAGACAAGCCCGCCGGAGCCGGTCGACCTCAGCGGCACCGCGCTGCTGGCGATCTCCACCAGCGTGCAGCCGGACCTGCCGCTGCAGTTCCTGAGCACGGTGGTCCAGAAGGACGACGGGGCGGGCAACATCACCGTCGACATCACGCTGCAGCCGCTGTCGCTCGGCTTGCAGATGGTGACCATGCCGCGCCAGCCGGTCGGCGAGCCGCTGACGTTCAAGGACATCCCGGTGGTCGACGGCAAGTACGTGGTCGACGCCGGCGAGACGATGGTCACCGGCATGGCCAACCCGATCACCGGCTCGGACATCGTGGCCACGCTGAAGCTGGCGGCCACCGTGGTCGACGCCGACTTCGTGTGCGGCGACGTCACGGGCATGGTGACGATGCCGCTGATGACGACCATCGACGGCTCGACGTTCGCGTCGGTGCGGGTCGACGGCATCGACGCGCTGCCGACCGACGTGACGATCAACTGCGCTCGCGACACCCGCACCGACGGGTAAAAACCCGCGGGGCGGGCCCGCATCGCCCGTAGCGCGCGCGCCGGGGGTCCTGTTACACTGGGCGGCCCCCCCTTCGACATTGCGCGAGATCCTCAAAGACCCCAACATCCGCACGGCCTACAAGCTGTGCCTGACCCTGGGTGTGGCCTACGGGATGGTGCTGGCCATCATCTCGCTGTATCTGACGCGGGTCCACCAGTTCGACAAGACGACCATCGCCAACCTGGCGACGTTCTTCTCGGTCGGCATCGCCGCGTTCGCGGTGCCGATGGGGCTGATGGTCCGCAAGCTGACGCCGCGGGTGGTGCTGAGCATCGCGCTCGCGGGCTACGGCGTGGCGGTGCTGGTGTTCCCGTTCATGCCGGGGTTCTTCGGGCTGGCGCTGTCGCGCGCGTTCGACGGGGCGTTCTCGGTGGGCGCGTGGATCAGCCTCGAGACCATCCTGCTGCTGCGCACGACCAGCCTCAACCGCGGGTTCGTGACCGGGCTCTACAGCAACGTGCTGGCGCTCGGCTACGTGCTCGGCTCGCTGATCGCGTGGGGCGTGGCGCTGCTGTGGCAGGACACCGAGACGCTGGTGTTCGTGGCCGCGGGCTGCGTGGCGGCGGCCGGGGCGGCGTACGCGTTGACGCGGCTCGACCCGGTCATCGACGCGGTCGAGATCCAGGCCGAGCCGAGCGGCGACGCGCCGCCGCCGACCGGGCTCAGCACCGCGGCGCTGCTGTGGCGCATCAAGACCGCCTGCGTGCCGCCGTTCACCTACGGCTACTTCCAGGGCTCGCTGGTGCTGTACCTGCCGCTGTTCCTGACCCAGGAGCGCGGCGTCCCGGAGGAGCACACCAAGCTGCTGGTCGGGCTGTTCTCGCTGGGGATGGTGCTGTTCGTGATGTACATCGGCCACCTCGGCGACCGCTTCGGCCACCTCAAGGTGATCCGCACGATGGCGCTGGCGGGCGGGCTGATCGCCGCCAGCGTGGTGTACCTGCCGAACTTCGTGACCATCGCCCTGGCGGTGATCCTCGCCGGCGGGGCGCTGTCGCCGATGTGGCCGCTGTCGCTGGCCCTGCAGAGCCTCATCTCCGACCCGCGCGACTACGGGCGGGCCAACGGCCTGCTCAACGCGTCGTTCGCCCTCGGCGCGGTGTCGGGGCCGCTGATCAGCAGCCGCATCAACGAGTGGTACTCGGGCGAGGTCATGGTGCTGCACCTCGCGGCGATGTGGGGGGTCGTCGTGCTCGCGAGCGTAATTTTTCGGCGCGACGACCCGTCGCTGCGGCCGCGGGCGAAGGCCTGCTGAGCGGGCGGGTCAGGGGCGGGCGAGCAGGCGGGCGACCACGGCCTCGAGGGCGGTGAACTTGGCCTCGAGGTCGGCGTGTTTGGTCTCGAGGGCGGCGTATTTGGTCTCGAGGGCGGCGTACCTCTGTTTGAGCTCGGCGTTCTCGCGGCGGAGCTCGGCGTTCTCGCGGCGGAGCTCGGCGTTCTCGCGGCGGAGGTCGGCGTTCTCGCGGCGGAGGTCGGCGTTGTCTTGCTCGACGCGGGCGAGCCGGCGGCGGAGCTCGGCGTTCTCGCGGCGGAGGGAGACGTGCTCGCGTTCGAGGGTGTGCAGCTTCTCCTCGGCGGTGTGCACGAGGTCGGCGCCGGCGGGGTCGCGGGCGAGGCGGAGGCGAGGGCCGGCGGGGTCGGGGTGGATGACCAGCCACACGTCGAGGGCGGCGCTGTGGACCGGGCCGGGGCCGGCGGCGACCAGGGTCAGGGCGCCGTCGGGGCCGCGGCGGAACACCTGCAGGGGGACGCGGCGGCTGTGCGGGGTGGCGACGATGTCGGGGTCGAAGAGGACGAGCTCGTGGGCGCCGAGCTGGTCGTACTTGTGGGGGCCGTCGTCGTAGTCCTTCCTCCAGTCGGCGGACACGACCTCGACGGCGAACCGCGGCGACGGGTGGCCGGGGCGCCAGACCTGCCAGCTCGCGGGGTAGGGCGGCGCGGGCGGGTCGTCGAGCAGGTAGACGTCGGGGGACACGCGCACGAGCGGCTCGTGCTCGATCCACGCGAAGAATTGATCGCCGGCGGCCAGGCTGCGCGCCCAGCCGCGTTCGCGCGCCAGCTCGGTCAGCGCGGCCAGGAGTAGCCGCACGATGATGCCCTGTTCGGTGCTCTCGCCCACGTCGTCCTCGTCGGTCAGGTACCAGGCCGACCAACCCCCCTCGGGGGGGGTCGGGGCCGTCTTCCCTGATTCGGCAACCGGGGCCTCGCTGTTGCGCGGAGCGGCCGAACAATCGTCACGGTTGAGCACGTGCATACGCACACGGTAGCACGCGCCGGGCGGGGGATCCGGACGACGTCGAACGGCGCGCTCGTCGGCGGGGGCCGGGGAGCGCGCCGTCATGCGGACGATGAATGGCTAGCGGCGGGCGATGACGCCGGCCACGAAGAAGTCGAGCGGCACGCCCTCGTCCTCGCGGAAGTCGTTGTCGAGGTGGGTGCCGAACAGCTCGATGAGGCCCTCGAGCAGCTCGCCGCCGAGGCCCTCGAGCGCGGGGTGGGTGATGTAGCCGGTGTCGAGCAGCCAGCGGATGGCGAGCGCGCCGGAGCCGAACCACAGGCGAAAGCCGTGCTGCCAGGCGTCCTCGATGTGCACGCCGCCCCTGGCCACGAGGTCGGTGACCTGGTCGATGGTGCGGGGCGTGGGCGCCTCGGCGACCTCGAGCTCCATGCTCTCGGCGATGCGGTGGTAGATGGTCTGGGCCTGCGGGGCGCTGGTGGCCAGCGAGGTGAGGATGCCTATGCGGCCGCCGGGGCGGACGATGCGGCCCATGGCGGGGAGCACGGCGGTCCAGTCGAGGTAGGCGAGGGCGAAGCGCATCGACACGGCGTCGAACGAGGCGGCCTGCGCGTCGGCGATGAAGTCCTCGGCCTTGGCCTGGATGGCCGTGAGCGACAGGCCCTCGGCGAGGGCGCGCTCGCGGGCGAGGCTCAACATGCCCTCGGAGGGGTCGACGGCGACGGTCTCGCCGGGGGCGACGAGGCGCATCATCGGCAGGGTGGCGGCGCCGCTGCCGCAGGCGAGGTCGACCAGACGTTCACCGCGGCGCAGGTGGAGGCCGCGGGTCAGCCGGTCGTTCGGCGTCTTGACGTGGCGGCTCCACAGGTCGTCGTAGGTGGCGGCCACGCGGTCGTACGTGGTCTGAAACAGGAGATCGGGGCTCGGTACGGTCAACGCGGGTCTCCGGATGCGAGGCGACGGTCGGCCAAGCGATACACCGACTGGGGGCGCTGGCGCAATGTCGTGACACAACCACGAAGATGGATGTGCAGTGCGAGCCGCGTAGCAGGGGCGTGCACGCGGCTGCACGCCCGGCGCGGCCGGCGATCACGCGGCGCGGCGGCACACGAACACGTCGGCGGGCGGGAAGTTGGCGAGCACGCGGCGCTGGCGGATCTCGTCGAAGTTACGCTCGAGGTAGTCGGCGAGGTCGAAGCGCGACCACCCGCGGATCGGGCTGTAAACGACGACCTTGGCGTGGAGGTAGCCGAACTGCACGAACACGCCGCCGGGGCGCAGGGCAGCGATCGCGCTGCGGACGATGGCCTCGCGCAGGTCGGCGGGCAGCAGGCTCATGCCGAGGCTCGAGACGACGGCGTCGACCGGGCCGTGGTGGCCGGCGGCGGGCAGCAGGCTGTGCAGGTCGGCGGCCGAGCCGTGGATCGGGACGAGGCGAGGGTCGGGCAGGCGGCGGGCGGTGGCGGCGAGCAGCGGGCCGTCGATCTCGACGCCGTAGAGGCGCGCGTCGGCCGGCATGGCCGCGAGCAGGGCCTGGGTGACGCCCCCGGTGCCGGTGCCGAGCTCGACCACGGCGGTCGCGCCGCGCAGGGCGGCGCCCTCGACCATGGCGTCGACGAGGTAGCGCGAGCTGGGGATGAACGAGGCGGTCTGGTCCCAGTCGCGAAAGGCGTTGAGGAAGAAGTGCCAGACTGCGGACAGGCGATCGATCGCGGGGGGCAAGGCGCGGCGGATTGTATAGAAGCCGCCGCGATTGTCACGCGCCCGGGGTCACCGCCGGGGCCGACGCGGCGGTGCTATGGTGACGACGTGAACCCCCGTGAGCTCGCGGGCGCGCAGACCTTCGCACCCCCTCCGCACCGCCGCACGCGCGTCTTGCCCGGGCAGGGCGCGCTGCTGGTGAGCACCGACATGCACGGCAACGCCGAGGACTTCGTGGGCCTGCGGGCGGTGTTCCTGCGCCTGCTGGCCGACGATCCGGGCGCGCACTGGGCGATCCTCGGCGACGCGGTGCACGGGCCGAGCCCGGAGGCGCGCGGGCGCCGGCCGGACCTCTACGACTACGAGGACGAGTCGGCGAGGATCGTGCTGGGGATCCTCGAGCTGCAGGCGCGCCACCCGGGGCGGGTCCACTACGTGCTCGGCAACCACGACCACGGCCACGTCGGCGGGCCGCACACCGCCAAGTTCTACCCCGACGAGGTGCTGACGCTCGAGCGCCGCTGCAGCCCCGACGAGCGGGCGGGCCTGCGGGCGCTGTTCTCGGGGGCGCTGCTGGCGATGGTGGCCCCGTGCGGGGTGCTGCTGGCGCACGGCTGCCCGGACGACCGCCTCGTGCGCTTCGCCGACCTCGAGGAGTGCCGGCTGGTGCGCGGCGACAACGACGTGTACCAGCGCCACCTGCTCGACACGTTCACGCGCAGCTACGGGCAGTCGGAGGCGGTGGTGCAGCGGCTGCTGGCGACGGTGTCGGCGACCGCGGTGCCGGTGTCGCTGGTGATCCACGGGCACGACCGCGACGAGGCCGGCTACTTCGTGGCGAGCGGCTCGCAGGTGCTGTGCCCGGTGCTGTTCGGGGCGCCGCGGGCGGCCAAGCGCTACGTGGTGCTCGACCTCGCGGCCCGCTACGCCGACGCGGCGGCGCTGCGCGACGGGCTCGAGATCCGCCGGCTGTACGTCGACTGACGCGGGCGCTCGGCGGCGAACAGGGGGAGCGACGCGGCGGGGTCGAGCTCCGCCGGCTGTACGTCGACCGACGCGGGCGCTCAGCGGCGGGCCGCGGCGAACTGCAGGGCGAGCTCGAGGCCGAGGGCGAGCTCGAGGCCGCCGAGGCGGGCCGCGGCGTCGGCGGTGGCGAGGCTGACGACTCTGGCGCCGTCGTCGACGACGAAGCCGCCGCCGAGCTCGAGGCGCGGGCCGACGCGGACGGCGCGCAGGGGGCCGCGCGCGAGCGGGACGCGGACGCCGGGGGCGAGGCGCACTGCGCCGCCGAGGAGCAGGCGACGCGGGGCGGCGACGCCGTCCTTGTAGAGGGTGGCGTCGCCGCGGTGCACCGGCCACCACGGCTCGAGCGCGAGGAGGACGACGACGGGGCAGTCGAAGCGGCCGCGCCGCAGGCCGTAGCCGAGGCCGAGGCCGACGCGCAGGCGGGCGAGGCCGAGGTCGTCGCGGCGCAGGCCGCCGGCCCGCAGGTCGAGGCCCGCGAGCAGGCCGCGGGGCCCGCGGAGCTCGCCGCCGAGGCCGCCGCCGAGCGCGGCGAGCTGGCTGCCGGGCGGGCCGAGGCCGACGAGCGCGGCGGCGTGGACCGTGAGCGCGAGCTCCCAGCCCGGTGGTGCGAGCGGGGCGACGAGCGGCGGCGCGGGCCTCGTGACGGGTGGTGGTTCGGGTCGTGGTGCGGGCGGCGGGGCGGTCGCGTCGATCGGGGGGATCGCCACGCCCTCGCGGTCGGGCGCGACCGAGCCCTCCTCGATGGCGAACAGCAGGTTGACGGCGGTCGTGGCGACCACGCGGACCTCCTGGCCGACCTCGATGGCGAAGCCGCGTTCGAACGCGCGGCCGTCGGCGGTGATCACGTGGAGCGTGCCGGCGTCGCCGCCCGGGTCGCGGGTGACGCGGAGGTAGAGGTCGGGGGGCTCGGCGGTGAAGTCGAGGTCGTGCAGGCGCAGGCGCAGGGCGGCGCGCACCGGCTCGTCGGCGAAGCCGGCGATCTCGAGGCGCGCGCGGCGGGGCCGCGAGGCCGCGGGGGGCTCGGCGGACGGCGTGGGCGGGTCCGCGGGGGCGAGCAGGCTCAGCGCGAGGAGCAGGCGCACGACTCACTCGCCGGTGCAGGGGGCGGCGACGCAGACCGGGGCGTCGAGGAACGGCGCGGCGCAGCAGGTCGGGTGGCCGTCGCCGCACGCGGGGCACGGGCAGGCGTCGCAGCCGTCGGCGGCGGCGTACGGGCGGCAGGTGCCGGCGAGGCAGACTTCATCGGGGGCGCACAGGGTCGCACAGTCGCCGCAGTGGAGCGAGTCGGTGCTGGTCTCGACGCAGGCGCCGTCGCAGGCGTCGAGGTCGGGCGCGCAGCCCTCGCGGCAGCCGCCGTTCTGGCACACGCCGCCGCCGCAGGGCTCGTCGCAGTCGCCGCAGTGGTCGGGGTCGCTGCGGGTGTCGACGCAGGCCTCGCCGCAGCGGACCAGGCCCGGGCGGCAGGCGCAGGCGGCGTCGCTGCAGACCTCGAGCGCGGGGTCGCAGGCGGGGGTGCAGCAGTTCTCGGGGGCGGCGCAGGCGTCGCCGCAGGCGACGAGGCCGTCGCCGCAAGCGCCGGCGGTGTCGCCGGACGCGCCGGCGGTGTCGCCGGACGCGCCGGCGGTGTCGCCGGACGCGCCGGTCGGCTCGTCGCCGTCGCCGGCGGTCGACGTCGGGGTCTCGCAGGCGTCGCCCTCGCAGGGGTCGCAGGCGGGGGCGCAGGCGCCGTCGCACGGCATCTGGCCTTCGGGACAGGTCGTGGCGTCGCCCTCGTCGCCGCTCTCGCCGACGGTGTAGTGGACGACGCAGGCGGGCAGGGCGAGCAGGGCGGCGGCGAGGCGGAGGATCACGGGGGCGGTCCGTCGGCGAGGGCGGCCTCGGCGGCGCGGCGGTGGGCGCCGCCCGGGTGGTGCTCGAGGTAGTCGCGCCAGCAGGTCGGGCGGGCGTCGACCGCCGCGCGCTGGCACAGGCCGGCGCGCATGTCCTCGGCGAAGCGGCCGCGCGGGAAGGCGGCGAGGTACTCGCGGGCCAGCGCGACCTGGCCGTCGGCGCCGCGGAGCTGCCCGGCGAGCGCGAACAGGTCGCCGTAGGCCAGCTCGGCGCGGGCGGACTCGCCGGCGACGCGCACGACCTCGCGCAGCTTGTGCTCGGCGGCCGCGAGCTCGCCGCGCTGCCACAGGGCCTGGGCCTCGTCCTCGAGCGAGGCGGCCGGAGGAGGCGGCGTCGACGGGGTCGAGGCGGGGGACGACGCGGTCGCGCGGCGCGACGGCGGCTTGCTGCGCTCGGGCGGTGTGGGGGTAGCGAGCGGCGAGGCGTCGCGCGAGGCATCGCGCGAGGCATCGCGCGCGTCGAGCGGGGCGTCGGGCGACGTCGCATCGCGCGAGGCCTTGGGCGACGTCGCGTCGAGCGGGACGTCGCGCGACGCGACGTCGCCCGATGCATCGGGCGACCCGACGTCGCGCGATGTCCCGCTCGACGCGACGTCGCCCGAGGTCCCGGGTGGCGGCGGTGCCGCGTCGGGGGCGGGCTTCGCGGCGGCGCTGGTGCGCTCGCGGGGCGTTGTGGTCGCCCGCGGCGACGCCTCGTCGGCGCTGCCGGCGAGGGCCTCGACGTCGCTGCGGGTCGGCGCGAGCAGGTGGGCGACGCGCTGCGGGAGCTGCGTGAACAGCACGATCGCGGCGGCCGCGGCGAGGCCGGCGAGCGCGGCGAGGCGGGCGCGGCGGGGGGCCGGCGGGGCGCTCGGCGGGCGCGGCGAGCCTGGCCGAAGGGACAGCTCGGCGCGGGTCGCCGCGGTGAACGGGGCGAGCACCTCGGCGTCGCGGCGGTCGTGGTGGTGGCGCTGGAGCGGGATGACCGGCGCGAGCGCCTCGGCCGCGGCGGTGTCGGCGGCGCTGACGGCCGCGGCGTCGAGCTCGCGGGCGCGGGCCATCATGGCCGCGAAGTCGGGGATGCGCGCGGCGTGGATGGCCTCGGCGTCGGCGCGGAGGCGGCGGATCGTCGGGGTGAGCGCGTCGTCGTGCTCTCGGGTCATGGCCCGGTTCCTTTCTCCGGCGCGGCGGGGACCCAGCCGAGGCGGGCGAGGGCGTCGCGGATGCGGGCGCGGGCCCGGGTCGCGCGCACGCGGAGGTTGTTGAGGGAGATGCCGAGCTCGGCGGCGGCCTCGGCGGGCGGGAGCTCGCGCAGGTCGCAGGCGACGAACGCCTCGCGCAGCGGCGCGGGCAGGGTGTCGAGCACGCCGAGCAGCACCTCGGCGTGGCGCTGGCGCAGGTAGACGTTCTCGGGGTCGACGGGCAGGCCGTGGTCGCTGCGCTCCAGGCGGTCGAGCGCGCGGCTGCTGCGGGCGTGCGAGCGCCAGTGGCGGCGCACCAGGTTGTGGGCGATGCCCTTCAGCCAGGTCAGCAGGGTGGCGTCGCCCTTGTAGCCGCGCAGGCCGACGACGGCGTGGGCGAAGGTCTCCTGGACGATGTCCTCGGTCGCGTGGGCCTCGCCGACGAGGTAGGCGACGTGGCGGTGCAGGCGATCGAAGTTGTCCTGGTAGAGGCGCGACCAGGCCTCGACGTCGCCGCCGCGGGCGCGCTCGACCAGCGCGGCCTCGAGGGCGCCGGGGTCGGCGTCCCCCGGCGACGCGGGGGCGTCCGGCAAGTCCGGACGGAGCTGCAAGACATGGCCCAATGCGGCCTTTAGTGCCCGATCCGCGGCCGGAATTACAGGCCGTGAACGCGCGCGAGGAATCTGTGGCGGCGCGGTAATTCCGGCGATGCATCGGGCACAGGGTGGCCGGAGATTCCGACAACCATGCGCAACCACGTCCCTGGCTTCGTTTCCCTGGCGTTCGTCCTCAGCTTGTTCGGGTGTGACTTCCCCGAGAAGAACGGAGGCGACGACGGCGGCGGCGACGAGCAGGGCATGGAAGAGGGCGGCGAGGGCGGCGACTCGAACGGCGAGGGCGGCGACGAGGGCCAGGGCGGCGGCGACGAGGGCGACTCGCAGGGCGGCGACGAGGGCCAGGGCGAGGGCGACGGGCCCGGCCAGGAGGGCGGCGACGAGGGCGACAGCAACGGCGAGGGCGACTCGAACGGCGACGGCGGCGACGAAGGCCAGGGCGAGGGCGACACGGCCGAGGGCGGCGGCGGCGACGAGGGCGGCACGAACGGCGACGAGGGCGGCGGCTCGGGCGACACGGCCGAGGGCGGCGGCGACGAGGGCGGCGGCTCGGGCGACACGGGCGAGGGCGGCGGCGGGGACGAGGGCGGCGGCTCGGGCGACACGGCCGGCGACACGAAGGGCGAGGGCGACACGGCGGGTGAGGGCGGCTCGGGCGACACGGCGGGCGAGGGCGGCTCGGGCGACACGGCCGGTGAGGGCGGCTCGGGCGACACGATCGGCGACACGAAGGGGGAGGGCGACACGATCGGCGACACGGCCGGCGACGGCGGTGAGACCGGCGGCGAGGGTGATACGGGGGGCACGAACGGCGACGAGGGCTGAGCTCGGCTTCGCCCAGCTCGTCACGTGGGCGCCGGCTTGACAGGAGTTTCGTGGCCGGCTCTCCTCTCTCGTCGTGTCGCTCGAGTCGCTGCGGATCCGCGAGCCGTGTCACGCCGACTGGGCGACGATGGACGGCGATCAGCGCAGTCGCCACTGCGCACAGTGCGACCTGCGGGTCACCGACCTCTCGCAGCTGACGCGCGCCGAGGCCGAGGCGCTGATCGCCGCGCGCGCGCCGGGCGGTCGGCTGTGCGTGCGCTACACGGTCGACGACGCCGGCCAGGTGGTGACGCGCACGACCCGGCAGGCTCGGCTGGTCACGCTGCTGCGCTCGCTGGCGGCGCGGGGGGCGTCGTGAGCCTGACGCGCGCCGAGGTCGTGGCCTACCTCGAGGGCCTCGGCACGCACGAGCTCGGCGAGCTGATCGACGAGCTGCAGCGGCGGCTCGGGCTCCGGCCGGTCCCGCCGGTCGAGCGCGTGGCGATGGGCGCCCCGCTGGTCATGGGCATGCTGGACGAACACGTGTACCGGGTGGTCCTGCTCGGATACACCGAGAGCCGGCGCATCGAGATGATGAAGGCGATCCGCGAGGTGCGGCCGCTCGGCATCGTCGAGGCCAAGCTGTTCATCGACTCGGCGCCCGTCGAGGTCGGCGAGTTCGACTACCGCAGCCACGCCCAGGCCCTGGCGGACCGGCTGCAGGCCGCCGGCGGCAAGGTCGAGATCCGCTGATCAATTTTTAAATTAAAAAATTCTCAGCGGCGGTGCCAGAAGTAGGTCGCCAGGCCGAACACGCCGAGGGTGGCGCCGACCAGCACGAGCGGGGCGATCGCCGGCACCGCCGCGATCGTCACGCAGGCGCCGAACATCAGCAGGCCGGCGCCGGCGATCCAGCGCTCGACCGTGACGGCGGCCATGAAGGCGATGAAGCTGAGCAGCAGCAGGTCGTTGACGAGGGTCGCGGTGACGCTGATGTCGATCGCCAGGGCCGAGACGCGGTGCACCAGGATCGAGAGGCTCGAGACGACCAGCCAGGCCATCACGCGCCGGTTGATCGTGTTTTTTAATAGGGCGCCGCGGAAGGCGAACAGCAGGGTGAGGATGACGAGGTTGACGACCAGCGCGGCGGTCACGCTCATGCTCGCGGTCGGCATGCGGTCGTCGGTCGGGCTGGTCAGCACGAACACGACCGTGATGCCGATCGCGCTGAGGGCGATCGCCGCCGACAGCACGATGCGCTGGCGGCGGGCGACCGAGAGGTCGAACTCGGGGTCGCGGGCGCGGCCGGAGGCGCGCCCCAGGGCCTCGAGCAGGTCGGCCATGGTCGCGAAGCGCCGCTCGGGCTCGGTGTCGAGGCCGCGGGCGATCACCTGGTGGAAGATCGCCGGCGGGACCGGGCTCGCCGGGTCGGGCGGGTGGACGTTGCCGTCGCACACGTTCATGACGAGCGCGAGCAGGCCCTCGCCGGCGAACGGGTGGCGGCCGTAGAGCGCGATGTAGAGGGTGACGCAGAAGCTGAACTGATCGGCGCGCTGATCGGCGGGGCGGTGGCGGTGCTGCTCCGGGGCCATGTACGCCGGCGTGCCGGCGATCCTGGCGCTGCTGCGCATGGCCTCGGGGTCGGGCTCGTGGCGCCGCGGCTGCCCGGGCTGCGGGGTGGTGATCAGCGACAGCGCGGCCTCGTCGGGCAGGCGCGGGTGGCGGGCGGCGCTCTCGGCCGGGTCGACGCGGCGCGAGAGCCCGAAGTCGACCACGTGGGCCCGGTCCTGGGCGTCGATCAGCACGTTGTCGGGCTTGAAGTCGCCGTGCACGACGCCGGCCTCGTGGGCGGCGTGCAGGCCCTGGCCGGCCTGGATCATGACGTCGAGGATCTGCTGCCAGCTGAGCGGCGGGGCGCCCTCGGGGCGCGGGGCCTTCAGCCACGCGCCGAGCGTCTTGCCCGGCACGAACTCCATGGCGAGGTAGACCTGGTCCTCGAACCGGCCGACCTCGTAGACCTGGACGACGTTGGGGTGCGAGAGCGTGGCCATGGCCCGCGCCTCGCGCTGCATGCGGGCCTGGTTGCGGTCGCTGTTGTCGCGCCCGGGTCGCAGCAGCTTCAGCGCGATCTTGCGGTCGAGCTCCTCGTCGTAGGCCGAGTAGACCACGCCCATGCCGCCGGCGCCGAGCTGGCGCAGCACCGCGAAGCGGCCGATGCGGGCCGACTCGCCGAGATGGCCGGGCACCTCGACCGGCGCGGGCGCGCCGTCACCGGAGTCGGTGCGCGAGACCTGGTCGTCGGGCCAGGCGTCCTCCGTGCCGCCGCTGCCGGTCGGGTCCATCGGCGGTCACTCCGGGTCCCGAAACTGCGGCGGGCGGCGGGCGAGCGTGGCCTGCAGGGCCTCGAGCTGGTTGGTCGAGCCGAGCAGCGGGAGCTGGAGGGCGGTCTCGTGGGCGAGCGCGGCGGCGAGGTCCATGCGCGGGGCCTCGTCGCACAGGCGCTTGGCCGCGCGCACGGCCTCGGGCGACTGGGCGGCGATCGTGGCCGCGAGGGCGCGGGCCTCGGCGAGCGGGTCGTCGACCACGCGGGTGACGAGCCCGAGGGCGGCGGCCTCGGCGGCCTGGACGACGCGCCCGGTGTAGATCAGCTCGCGCGCGACGTCGGGGCGGACCAATTTTAACAGCGTCTGCGAGACGCTCATGTCGGGGATGAGGCCGTAGCGGATCTCCATGACCGACAGCTGGGTGTCGGCGGCGGCGAGGCGGATGTCGCAGGCGAGCGCGAGCTGCAGGCCGCCGCCGAGGGTCGGGCCGTGGACCGCGGCGATCACCGGGACGGGCACCTCGGACCAGACCCAGCAGCAGCGCTGGGCGAGGTTGGCGGGCGAGCCCGCGGGGCGCTCGAGCAGGCGGGTGATCGCGCCGGCGCCCGCGGACATGACGGCGGCCCAGTCGAGGCCGGCGCAGAAGGCCTTGCCCTCGCCGGACAGGACCGCGGCGCGCACGCTGCGGTCGCCCCGGATGCGCTCGCCGGCGGCGATGAGCGCCTCGATCATCGCCAGGTCGAGGCCGTTGCGCTTGTCCGGGCGGACGAGGCGCACGTCGGCGACGCCGGCTTCGATGGTCACGCGCACGCGCGGCTCGGAGGACATGGCGCGAGTGTATACCTGCGTCGGGGCGCGTTGTAATCCGGAGGGGAGCTGTTATCGTGCGCCGATGATGCGTCTGTCGCGGGTGTTTGCGTGTGCAGGGGTGCTGGCGACCGCCACGGCGGCGCGGGCGGACGAGCTCGGACCGGCCGAGAAGAGCGTCGCGCTGTCGATCCGCGTCGACGCCGAGGTCCCGGCCGGCAAGGCGTTGATCCTCGCCAACACGTTCCGCGGCGCCGACAAGGTGTGGCCGGGCCAGGTCACCGCGGTCGACTGGCACCCGATGGCGGGCGACATGCAGCTCTACCTCGTCGACGCGGCCGAGGCCGACAGGGTCGGGGTCGGGGTCAGCGAGCGCGAGCAGAGCATGGCGGTGGTCGCCGCCGGTAAGGCCTGCGGCGGGGCGTTCCCGGGCATCCGAACGATCCCCCACACGTCGCCGGCGAGCGAGGTGCGCTGGACGGTGCGCGCGACGATCACCGGCGACGCGTGCTCGGCCCGGCTGGTCGGGCTCGAGTACCTCGACGCGAGCGGCAAGCCGATCGACCCGGGGGCGGTCGACCGCAAGCCGATCACGCCGCCGGATCTGCAGGCGCCGGCGAAGGCCGAGCCGGCGAAGGCCGAGCCGGCGAAGGCCGAGCCGGCGAAGTCCGGGTGCGACGTGCGCGGGGCGGGCGGGCCCGGCTGGCTGGCGCTCGTCGGTCTGGCGCTCACGGCGGCGGCGCGGCGCCGGAGAACTTCATCGCCCGGTCGGTGAGCGAGCCGAGGCGGAACATCAGCAGGTCGGCGAAGTAGTTCATGTGCACCCGCCACGGCGTGCGCGAGCCCTGGCGCGGCAGCTGGGCGAGCGAGCGGAGCACGTAGCCGGCCTGGAAGTCGAGCAGCGGCTGGTCGACGATGCCGGGGTCGTCGTTGACGGGCACGCAGCGGGTGTGGCCGTGGGCGTCCATGTGGTTGAGCAGGCGGCCGACGTACTCGCCGGTGAGGTCGGCCTTCAGGGTCCACGAGGCGTTGGTGTAGCCGATGGCGAACGCGAAGTTGGGCACGCCCTCGAGCATCATCGCCTTGTAGGCCTTGCGCTGGTGGACGGGGACCTCGGCGCCGTCGACGGTGAGGCGGATGCCGCCGAGCATGAGCATGTTGAGGCCGGTGGCGGTGACGATGATGTCGGCGGCGAGCTCGTCGCCCGAGCGCAGGCGGACGCCGCGCTCGGTGAAGCGGTCGATGTGGTCGGTGACGACGTCGACCTTGCCCTTGCGGATCGCCTTAAAAAGGTCGCCGTCGGGCACGACGCACAGGCGCTGGTCCCACGGGTTGTAGCTCGGCTTAAAGTGGCGATCGATGTCGAAGCCGGGCGGGAGGGCGCGCCCCAGGAAGCCGCGCAGCTGCTTCTTGACGAGCTCGGGGCGGCGGCGGCTCAGCTGGTAGAGCAGTGTGCTGACGGCGACGTTCTTCCAGCGGACGATCGCGCTGGTCAGGCGGTCGGGCAGCACGCGGCGCAGGCGGCGGTCGATCGGGTCGACGCTCGGCAGGCTGGCGACGTAGCTCGGCGAGCGCTGCAGCATCGTCACGTGCGCGGCCTCGTGGGCCATGGCCGGCACGAGCGTGATCGCGGTGGCGCCGCTGCCGATCACGACCACGCGCTTGCCGGCGTAGTCGAGGTCCTCGGGCCAGTGCTGGGGGTGCACGATCGGCCCGGTGAAGCGCTCCTGATCGGGGAAGCGCGGGGCGTAGCCGGCGTCGTAGCGGTAGTAGCCGGTGCAGCCGAGCAGGAAGCCGCAGGTGATCGTGGCGGCCTCGCCGGTGTCGCCGCGGCGGACGGTGACGGTCCAGCGGTCGTCGGCCGACGACCACGCGGCCGACTCGACGCGGGTGTCGTAGCGGATCTTGCGGTCGATGCCGTACTCGCGGGCGGTGTCCCGCAGGTACTGCAAGATCGCGGGGCCGTCGACGATCGACCTCGACTGCGTCCACGGGCGGAAGGCGAAGCCGAGGGTGTGCATGTCCGAGTCGCTGCGGATGCCGGGGTAACGGAACAGGTCCCAGGTGCCGCCGAGGTCGCGGCGCGCCTCGAGCACGGCGTAGGTCTTGCCCGGGCAGCGGTCCTGCAGGTGGTAGGCGGCCCCGATGCCGGACAGGCCGGCGCCGACGATGAGCACGTCGAGGTGTTCCATGCGAGGGGGGACTCTTCAACACACCGTCGAGTTTGTCAACACTGTGTTGACAACGCGCAAAAAGCCCTGCAGACTCGCGTGGGTGAGCACTTTTCACGGACGTGTGGCGGTGGTGACCGGGGCGGGCTCGGGGATCGGGCGCTCGCTGGCCGCCGGGCTGGCGCGCCGCGGGGCCCGGCTGGCGCTGTCGGACATCGACGAGGCGACGGTGGCCGCGACGGCCGAGGGGCTGCGCGCGCGCGGGGCCGAGGTCATCCATCAGCGGCTCGACGTCAGCGACCGCGCGGCGATGGAGGCGTACGCGCAGGTCGTGGTCGGTCACTACGGCGCGGCGCACCAAATTTTCAACAACGCGGGCGTCGGGTTCTCGCGGACGGTGCTGGCGTCGGACTACGCGGACTACGAGCGGGTGCTGGCGGTCAACCTGTGGGGGGTGATCCACGGGACCAAGGCGTTCCTGCCGCATGTGATCGCCAGCGGCGCGGGGCACATCATCAACATCTCGAGCTTAAATGGGTTCATGGCGCAGGGGTCGCTCAGCCACTACTGCACGGCGAAGTTCGCGGTGCGCGGCTTCACCGAGTCGCTGCGCATCGAGATGATCGAGGGCCGGCACCCGGTGCAGGTGATGTGCGTGCACCCGGGCGGGATCAAGACCAACATCGCCACGCTGGCGCTCGAGCGGGCGCGGCAGGCGGGGCTGCCGGTCTCGGCGGACGACGAGGCGCGCACGCGGGTCTACAACGAGAAGCTGCTGCGCATGAGCCCGGACCGGGCGGCGGAGATCATTTTAAATGGGGTGGCGAGCGACAGGCCGCGGGTGCTGGTCGGCAACGACGCGCGCCTGATCGACGTGGTGGTGCGGGCGCTGCCGTCGGTTTATGCCCACGCGGTGGTGGCGCTGGGCAAGCGGATGGCGCGGGGCGTGCGGGCGTGACGGGCAAGCGGCCGTCGCGGGTGCGCCGGGTCCGGCGGATGTCGGGGGACGACCGCGAGCGGGCGATCCTCGCGGCGTTCGAGCGGTTGCTCGCGGAGAAGCCGCTGCACGCGATCGCGATCGACGACATCGCCAGGGGCGCGGGGATCTCGCGGCCGACCTTCTATTTTTATTACGAGTCGAAGGACGCGGTGCTGCTGTCGCTGCTCGACCGCATGGTCGAGGAGGCGCGCACGAGCCGTGAGTCGGGGGTCGTCGCGGCCGTCAACGACCCCGTGAGCGCGTGGCGGGCGGCGATCGGGGCCTATTTTAAAACTTTCAGGGAGCACCGGGCGGTGTCGCTGGCGGGGGCCGACGCGCGGGTGACCAACCCGGAGGCGCGGGCGCTGTGGTCGCGTGTGATGCAGGGGCTCGTCGAGGAGACGGCGGCGGCGATCACGGCGGAGCGGGCGAGGGGGGCCGCGCCCGAGGGCGTGCCGGCGCGCGACCTCGCGGTGGCGCTGAACTGGATGAACGAGCGGGTCCTGCACACGACGTTCGCGGGCGAGACGCCGACGATCGCCGAGGACGGCGTGGTCGAGGTGCTGCTGGAGATCTGGCTGGGGGCGATCTACGGGGCGAAGCGCGGGGCGCTGCAGGGCGCTTGATGGGTCGATCTTTAATTTTGGGGGCGGGGCAATTTTTCCCCGGGGTCGTGCAACTCCGTCGAGCGATATGACCAGAAGCTTCGTGTCCCTCGCGTGGTTGGTGGTGCTCGGGTGTACGCCGAAGGACCCGCCGATCGATGAACCGACTGTGTCCGGCTCGGAGGCTTCGGGCGGTGAGACGACGGGCGAGACGACGACGGGGACACCGACGACCGGCGTCGATGGTCTCGAAGAGTCCGGGTTCGTCGACCCGACCATGGGGGAGCCGCTCGACCCCGAGGCGACGCCGGCGGAGATGTGCATGCACCTGTGCGAGCGGGTCGACGAGTGCGGCGCCGACCCGGGGTTCGAGGGCTGTCCGTGCGTGGCGCCGCTGCCGGAGTACTGCGTGGAGACGTGGTACGAGGTGACGAGCTGCTTCGACCAGACGTCGTGCAGCGAGCTGCAGACGTTCGCGGGGCCGTGCTGGGACCTCATCCAGTACGCCTATTTTAAATGTGAGCTCGGGGAGGACGGCTGCGAGGAGTTCTTCGAGGTCCCGAGCCCCGAGCCGCCGGCGGGGGCCTGTCTGTTCGGGTTCGAGTGCGTGGGGATGTCGGACCTCATCGTCACGGACATGGAGTGCGAGGGCGACACGTGCACGTGCTTCATCAACGACGTGGAGGCCGGGAGCTGCGCGAGCGACGGCGTGTGCGAGGCGGACGAGGTGGCGCGGGGCCTGAAGCTCGAGGCGTGCTGCGGGTGAGCGGGACCGGCGCCGTCCGGCAGCCCTGGTACGGCTCGGGCGATCAGCGCGTCGCCGGGGCGAGTCGCGGGAGCAGCAGGGCCGCGACGGTGCGGAGGGTCTCGAGCACGCCGACGCCGGTGCTGGCGATGGCTTCGACGTGGGGTCGGCGGGCCGGGTTGAGGTGAGCCTCGAGCTCTTCGATCGGGAGGGCGTCGGGCAGGTCGCGCTTGTTGTACTGGAACACGAGCGGGAGGTCGTCGAGGTCGCGGTCCTGCGCGGACAGCAGGTGGCGCAGGACCGCGAGCGTGTGGGCCGAGGCGCCCCGCGTGTGGGCGCACGAGTCGACGACGGCGACCACGGCGTCGGTGCCCTTCAGGTTGTAGATGTCGTCGACGGGGTCGTTGCGGCAGGTGACCTCGTAGAGGTGGAGGCGCAGCGGGCGACCGAGGTCGGCCGAGAGGGAGCGCGCGAGGAAGTCGAAGAACAGCTGCTCGTGGTGCTCGTACGTGGCGATGCGGATGAGCCTGGACTTGTCCTCCGGTCGCACGCGATCGTAGATGTGCAGGAGGTTGGTGGACCTGCCGGCGGAGGGTAGGCCGTAGTACACGATCTTGGCGTTGAGCGTCCCGGTGCGGGGGTCGAGGTAGGTCATGGCGAGGCCGCGGCGGCACGGTAGGGGAGCGCTGCGGCGGTGCCAAGGCCGAGGTGGTGGGACCCGGAGGGTCGTGCCGGGTCGGCGTGGCTGCAGGTGCGGGTCGCGTGGCGGGGGGCCGTTACCGCGCGGCGGCGCGGGGCCGCGGTTCGTCGCCCGGGGCGGCGAGGGCCGGCGTGGATCAGGCGAGGTTGCGTGCGTTGGCGAGGGCCTCGCGGGTGCGCGGCGGGGGACTGGCGGGGAGATTCTCGTCGACGAGGGGGGGTGGGCGCGGCGATACTGTCGGCGTTGACCTTTCGCGGCGGGCTCGTCGCTCGGCCGCGCGTGAGAGCCGTGCAATGAACGCCAAGGCGATCGAGCAGTTCCAGCCCGGGGTGATCGTCGCCGGGCGCTACCGCATCGTCGCGCCGCTCGGCGCGGGCGGGATGGGCGACGTGTACCGGGCGGTGCAGGAGCCGCTCGGGCGCGAGGTGGCGTTGAAGGTCATCCGCGCCGAGAACCAGACGCCGGAGCTGTGCCAGCGGTTCCACAGCGAGGTGCGGACGATGGCGGCGGTCAAGCACCGCGGGGTCGCCACGGTCTTCGACTTCGGCACGTACGTCGACGGGACCCTGTTCTACGCGATGGAGCTGATCCACGGCTCGAACCTGCGCGAGCTGCTCGAGCGCGAGGGGCCGCTGCCGTGGTCGCGGGTGCACGCGATCGCGGTGCAGGTGGCGTCGGCGCTGGCCGAGGTGCACGCGGCGGGGATCATGCACCGCGACCTGAAGCCGGCCAACATCATGATCAGCGAGGGGCGGGTGACGATCGTCGACTTCGGGCTGGCGCGGCAGGTGCGGCAGGGCGCCGAGCGGCTGACGGAGGTCGGCATCGTCATCGGCACGCCGGCCTACCTCGCGCCGGAGCAGGCCATGGCCCGCGGCCAGGACGACGCGCGCAGCGACCTCTACTCGCTGGGGGCGGTGATGTACGAGATGCTGAGCGGGCGCCCGCCGTTCGTCGCCGACACGCCGGTGGCGCTGCTGCTGAAGCACATGTCGGAGGCGCACGAGCCGCTGCGCCGGCTGGTCGGCGAGCACATCCCGGCGGAGGTCGACGCGCTGCTGGTGCGGCTGCTGGCCAAGGACCCGGCGGAGCGACCGGTCGACGGGGCGGCGCTGCTGGGCGAGCTGATGACGCTGGCGGCGCCGGAGCTCGAGGCGGGCGAGCCGGCGACGACGCGCTCGCCGGCGCCGGGCGGCGGGCTGGCGCCGACGCTGGCGTCGATGAAGGTGGGGAGCACGGCGATGATGACGGCGCCGGTCGACGCCGGCTCGGGCGGGCGGCCGACGATCGCGGTGCTGCCGTTCACCGCGCGCAGCGAGGAGGACGAGGAGTTCGCGGAGGGGCTGGCGGAGGACGTGATCACCGACCTGGCGAAGCTGTCGGAGCTGGTGGTCATCGATAGCCGCTCGTCGTTCGTGTACAAGGACCGCCAGCTCGAGACCAAGAAGATCGGCGGCGAGCTGGGGGTGCGCTACATCGTCAGCGGGAGCGTGCGGCGCAGCGGGCCGAGGGTGCGGCTGACGGTCTCGCTGGTCGACGTGCACACCGGCGAGGGGCTGTGGACCGAGCGCTTCGACCGCATGATGGAGGACGTGTTCGACGTGCAGGACGAGCTGACCGAGCAGATCGTGTCGGCGCTCGACGTGAAGCTGCACGCGGGCGAGCAGGCCCGGCTGTGGCGGCGATCGCTGCGCACGCAGAGGGGGCGCGAGGCGTTCTACCGCGGGATCGCGGCCTACAGGGTGCTGGCGCGGGCCAACCTGCAGGCCGCGCTGGCGTCGTTCCGCCGGCTCATCGAGGTCGAGCCCGACTCGCCGCTGGGCCACGCGCACGCGTCGCAGTGCCACTGGTTCCTGGCCTGGCTCGACGGGGTCGACCGGCCCGACGAGCACCTGGCCCACGCGCGCGAGGCGGTGCACAAGGCGCTGGCGCTCGACCCCGAGTGCGCGATCGCCCACTCGGTGCTGGCCCACGTGCACATCACCGACGGGCGCCACCACGAGGCGCTGGAGGCGGCGCGGCGCTCGGCCGAGCTGTGCCCCAACGGGGCCGACGTGCTCGCCAACTACGGCGAGATCCTCGTGATCTGGGGGCACGACGACGAGGCGCTGGCGGTGCTGAGCCGGGCGCTGCGCAACTCGCCGTCGGCGGCGCCGTTCTACCTGCAGATGCTGGGCGCGGCGTACCGCGGGCTCGGGCGCTTCCACGAGGCGATCGCGGTGCTGCGGCAGGCGGTGGCGCGCTACCCGGACCACGCGATCCTGAGGTTCACGCTGATCACCAACCTCGGGGCGGCGGGGCTGGTGGCGGAGGCGCAGGCGCAGGCGCGGGCGCTGCGCTCGCTCGACCCGCGCTTCGACATGCAGGCGCTGGCCATGCGGATCCCGTTCGTGCGCCGCGAGCAGAACCTGACCCTGCTCGGATATTTAATTAAGGGCGGAGTCGTCGAGGAGCAGGGCGTGGCGACGGCCGTCACCTTGAACCCGCAGGAGAAGCAGCGATGAACGAGATCGTTTGGCCGACCAAGCAGCGCGAGCTCCACACCAACCACTACGACTCGACGATCTGGAACGACCTGAAGTTCCGCGACGACGACATCGTGGTCGCGACCTACGGCAAGTGCGGGACGACGTGGTTGCAGCAGATCCTGGGGCAGCTGCTGTTCGAAGGGGCCGAGGGGCTGCCGATCGCGGACATGTCGCCGTGGATGGACCTGCGGGTGCCGCCGAAGGAGGTCAAGCTCGCGCTGGTCGAGGCGCAGACGCACCGTCGGTTCCTGAAGACGCACCTGCCGGTCGACGCGCTGGTGTTCTCGCCGCAGGCCAAGTACATCTACGTGGTCCGCGACGGGCGCGACGTGGTGTGGAGCCTGTACAACCACCACGTGACGGCCAACGCCGCGTGGTACGAGGCGATCAACGAGACGCCGGGGCTGGTCGGCCCGAAGATGGGGCGGCCGGCGGACACGGTGGAGGCGTACTTCCGCGAGTGGCTCGAGCGGGACGGGTTCCCGCTGTGGCCGTTCTTCCAGCACGTCAAGAGCTGGTGGGACATCCGCCACCTGCCGAACGTGATGCTGATGCACTACGCGGACATGAAGCGCGACCTCCAGGGCGCGATCCGCAGGGTCGCCGCGTTCCTCGACATCCCGATCGACGAGGCGAAGTGGCCGCAGATCCTGGCGCACTGCGACATCAACTACATGCGCGACCACGGCGACAAGACGGTGCCGCTCGGCGGGGCGTTCTGGGAGGGCGGGGCGCGCAGCTTCATTTATAAAGGGGTCAACGGGCGCTGGCGCGATACGCTGGACCCGGCCCTCAGCGCGGCCTACGAGGCGAAGGCGCGGGCCGAGCTCGGTGACGAGTGTGCGGCCTGGCTCGCGGGCCAGTGAGCGCTTCGTGGCCCGCGCGGACGGGCGGCGAAGTGGGCTACCATCGGGCATGGCGATCCGCGGTCGGGTGTGGGGGGTGGTCGTGGGGTTCGCGGGGTGCTTCAGCGATCCGGGGTCGGGCGTGACCAACCCGACCACGGCGACGAGCGGCGAGACCGGCGCGACGAGCGAAGCGACGAGCGGCGGGGCGCCGGCGCCGACGAGCAGCAGCGGCGCGAGCACCGGCGGGGACGGCAGCAGCTCGACGGGCGGCGCGGACACCGGCACGAGCGAGGGATCGAGCGACGGGGGCTCGACGAGCGAGGGGTGCTCCAGCAACGCGGCGTGCAAGCCCGGCGACGTCATGCAGACCGGGGCGCTGTGCGACCCGTGCGGGCGGGTGCTGCTGCGCTGCACGGAGGCGTGCGCGTGGGGGCCCGAGGAGTGCGCGGAGGACCGCTCGTCGTGCGTGTACTGGGCGTTCGACCCCGACGGCAATGTGGGCTGGCAGCGGGTGGCGCTGCCGCTGCCGCCGCCGGAGCACGCGCCGACCGGGCCGGTGATCGCGGCGTTCGACCTGCCGGCGGACGGGCGGATCGTCGCGCTGACGAGCGAGAGCTTCCACGTGCTGTCGGGCGTGGGCACGTGGGACGCGTCGGGGCCGATCGCCGCCATGCTGCCGGGGCTGCCGTTCCCGGTCTTGCAGGCGTTCGCGGTCGCGGAGCCGGGCGGCGGGCACACGGTGTACGTCTCCGGCGAGCAGGCGGCGTGGTTGTACGCCTTCGATCCCGGGGCGCTCGCGGGGTCGTTCTTGACGGAGGGCAATTGCTGCGACTCGTTCACGCCGACGGTCCAGCCGCCGTCGCCGGCGGCGGTCCGCGACCTGTACATCGACCTCGACGCGCCGTTCCCGTGGATCCCCGACGGCCTGCCGGCCTGTGACGAGCCCGACTATACGCTGACCCGCCACGCCGTGTGGGCGACCCCGTCGGCGCTGTACTTCCAGGACGCCGGGCTGTGCTTCACCATGCAGTACAGCTTGGAGCTGGGGCAGTTCTCGCCGTTCGCCGCGGTCGGGGCGCCGCCGGGCGCGTACATCGGCGGGCTCGCGCTGCTGAATGAGCGGCTGTTCGTGTTCGCCGGCGAGTGAGGCTCAGCGGGCCGGGGCGCGCGCGGGCGGCGAGGCGCCGAGCTCGGCGTAGCCCTGGACCACGCGGGGGACCATGCTGCGGGCGGTGGCGATGGTCTGGGTCATCTGCCCGTTGCCGTAGTGGCGACCCCAGCACAGCACCTCGCGCGACCTGGTGAGCGCGCAGGTGTGGGCGGCGCCGGAGGCGATCGCCTTGATGTCCTTCAGGCCAGGTACGGGGGCGGGCGCGGCGCGGCCCTCGGTGGTGCCGTCGCCGAGCTGACCGTTGCGGTTGGCGCCCCAGCAGTGGACCTCGCCGCCGCGGGTGCGGGCGCAGAAGTGGGACTCGCCGGGGGCGAGCTCGACCACGCCGCGCAGGCCCGGCACGAGCTCGGCGGTGAGGCCGTCGGCGAAGGCGTCGGCGCAGGCGACGGTGCCGTCGGCGAGCAGGGCGCACACCTGGTTCTCGTTGGAGCGCAGGCTCTGGACGCCGACGAGCGGGCGGGCGGGCCTGTCGTCGCCGCGGGCGGGGGCGAGGGTCGGGGTGGTGATCGTCGGCTTGGGCTGCTCGGGGCGCTCGATGCAGCGGACGGCGCCGTCGCGGTGGCGGGCGCAGAACGTGTTGGCGAGCCACTTCACGGGGGCGATCTCGACGACCCTGGCGCCGGCCGCGAGGCGCGGGTTGCCGGCCGACTCGGGGCGCAGCCGGGCCGCGTCGACGGTGACGCCGCGGCCGAGGCTGCGCACGCTGCCGTCGTCGGCGAGCCACCAGCTCGAGGCGAGCGGGTCGACGAGCAGCATCTGGGCGACGTGCGGGCGCTCGCCGCGGATGTAGCTGCTGAGGCCGGCGGAGCAGCGCAGGGTGGCGTCGGCGGTCCAGCCGCACTGGCCGCGCGGGCCGGCGACGGTGCCGGTGATGCCGGCGAACTGCGGGATCGCCGTGGGCGCGGCGAGCTCGAGGTCGGTGCCGCCGGCCTCGAACGACTTTAAAATCCCCCAGCACTGCGCCTCGCCGCGGCGGATCGCGCAGGTGTACGCGGCGGCGGCGGTGAGCGCGTCGACCTCGGCGAGGCCGGCGATCTTCTCGGGCGTGACGGTGCCGGGGACCTCGCCGAAGCCGAGCTGGCCGACGTCGTTGGCGCCCCAGCAGGACAGCGAGCCGTCGGCCTGGGCGGCGCAGGTGTGGCGGCCGCCGGCGCCGATCGCCGTGGCGCGCGGGAGCTCGGGGACCCAGCCGGCCTGGGCCGAGCCGCGGCGGTAGGAGCCGAGCTGGCCGTCGTCGTTGCTGCCCCAGCACAGCACGGCGCCCGAGGCCTGCAGCGCGCAGGCGTGGTGGTCGCCGACGGCGAGCTCGACGATGTCGACGGCGCCGGGGACCTTGCGCGCGAGCCACCAGTCGCCCGCGGTCGGCTCGCCGCCCCAGCACGACACGGTCGAGTCGGCGTGCACGACGCAGGCGAGGTTGTCGCCGCAGTCGAGCATGGTCGCGTCGGTGATGCCGCGGATCTGCCCGGGCTGGCGCTCCGACTCGTCGCGCCAGCACGAGATCTGGCCGCTCTCGCGGGCGCACAGGGTGCCCTCGCCCTTGCAGATCTCCTCGGCGTTGCTGGTCAGGCGGCGCACCAGCCTGGGCTCGGGCACGGCGGTGCTCTGGCCCGACTCGAACGGGGCCATGTCCCAGCACAGCACGTTGCCGTCCTGCAGGGCGCAGGCGGCGAAGCCGGCGGCGGCGATCGACGAGGCGCGGCGGATGCCGGGCACGGTGCGGGCGTTGGTGCCCTGCTCGCCCCAGCACATGACCTCGCCGCTGCGGCGCAGGGCGCAGGTGCCGAGCGCGGCGCCGTTGAGGGCGACGACGTCGCGGATGCCGGCGACGCGCACGGCCCGGCGGGTGGTGCCGGTGGCCCCGCCGCCGCCCGCGGGCTTCAGGCGGTCGCCCCAGCAGACCACGCCGCCGTCCGAGGTGACGGTGCAGGTGTGGCCGCTGCCGCCGCTGACGCGCACGAACCGCGGCTCGATCGATCGCGGGCCGGTCAGGCCGACGGGCTGGCTGCGGACGATCGGCGCCGCGGGCGGGGCCGTCGTGCTCGGCGGGCAGGCGGTGAGCAGCAGGCCGATCGCGGCGCCGTGGTGCAGGGCGAGGGGACGCCGGATCATGGGCCTTTTTAACGTGAAGCCCGCGGCCGCCGCAACCGGGTGCGTGCATGTGCACGCGCGGGGTGATCCGCGAGCGTTCGTGGGCCCCGCGCGGCCTTGCGGCGGATCACAGGCAGCCGGTGCAGACGGTGACGTGGCCGCGCAGCTCGCTGGTCGGCGGGTCGGCGGGGTCCCAGGGGGCGTACTCGTCCGCGAAGAAGTCGACCTCCGCGCAGCCGGCGGACCGCGCGAGGAGGTTGTAGCCGGCGCCGGAGATCGCCGCGGGGCCGGGGTAGCTGAACTCGGCGGACTTGCTGAACTCGGCGTCCTCCGTCATCTCGCAGTCGCCGCCGCAGCTCTCGATCGCGGGCTGGCAGTCGTGGGGCTTGTCGTCGGACGTGTTGGCCGCGCTGGCGTTGAGCCAGGTGCCGGCGGGCACGTCGACGGTGATGTCCGCGCCCCACGGCGCGCGCGACTCGACGCGGGCCTGGCCGAACAGCGCGGCGGAGCACGGGCAGTCGGGCGACCAGGCGGCGGGCTCGCCCATCTCGTCGACGAACTCGGCGCAGGCGGCGACCTGGTCCGGGGGACAGGTCGGGGCGGGGCTGAGGTCGCGGCACATGCGGACGCCGGCGCGGCCGGCCGACAGCTCGACGCTGCCGCCGCCGCACCAGCCGGCGTCGCCGTCGCCGGTGACGACGACGTCGCCGCGGCGGGGGTAGGCGCTCTCGTTGAGGTTGTCCTCGGTCTCGACGTGGAGCTCGCCGCGGTAGGCCTTCGGCAGGTGCACGCGGAAGTCGGCGCCGGAGCGCAGGGGCTGGGCCTGGCCGTCGTAGTAGAGATACAGCGCGCAGCCGTCCTTCCAGGCGCCCTGCAGGCAGTCGCTGGCGGGGTCCATCTGGTTGGGCTTCTCGGGGGCGGCGATGTTGGCGTTGTAGGCCCACGGGCGGAGGCGGGCGAAGGTGCCGACGAGGTCGATCGCGGGGTCGCCGAACGAGGTCGCGTGGTCGGCGAAGTCGTACTTGCGCATCTCGACGGTGATGACCTCGCTGTCCCTGTCGAACAGGACCTCGACGTCGCCGCGGTTGGCGAAGTTGTTGTTGAACTCCGTGCGGCCGATCGTCAGGCTGTGGATGTCGGCGAGGGGGAACGGGAGGTCGTCGACGACGACCTCCCAGGCGGTCGCTTGCGGGCCGACGCCGTCGCTCGGCTGTCCGGTGTTGGTGGTGTTGGTGGTGGACTCGTCGTCGGTCGAGCTCGAGCCCGAGCTCGAGCTCGAGGTCGGGGCGTCGGTGGCGCCCGCGTCGAGGCCGCTGGTGGTGGCGGATCCGTCGCCGTCGTCGGAGCCTTCGCTGGCGCCGCCGCCGGGTCCGCAGGCGAGCGGGAGGAGCATGAGGGCGTGGGTGAGGTGTCGCTTGGCCATGCGTTGACGGTGACACGAGCCCGGTCGTTCGGGGACGCGGGTTCGATCGTGGTCCGATGCGCGGATGGTTGCGCACGGCGATGGTGGGCGCGGTCGACCGGCGCCGCGGCCGCTTGTGCCGGGCCGGAGGCTCGTGTCAATTGGGGTCATGCGTTTGTCCTGGATTTCGCTGTGGGTGACGGGGTTGCTGACGTGCGCGGGCTGCAGCGAGGGCGACGACTCGTCGATCACCGGGTTCACCTCGAACACGCCGACCACGATGCCGCCGGGGCCGACCGGGCCGATGACGTCGACGACCGACGCGCCGACGACGGAGCCGACGAGCGGGCCGACGAGCGGCCCGACGAGCGAGCCGATGGACACGGGCGACAGCTCGACGAGCGGGCCGACGAGCGAGCCGACCACGAGCGGAGGGGTCTGCGGCGACGGCGCGGTCGACGACGGCGAGGAGTGCGACGACGGCAACACGGACGACGCCGACGCGTGCACCAACGCGTGCAAGGAGGCGGTCTGCGGCGACGGCATCGTCGGGCCGGGCGAGACCTGCGACGACGGCAACACGGTCGACGACGACGAGTGCACCAACGCGTGCGGGCCGGCGTCGTGCGGCGACGGGGCGGTGCAGGCCGGCGAGGAGTGCGACGACGGCAACGCCGCCGACGACGACGCGTGCACGAGCGCGTGCCTGCTGGCGGTCTGCGGCGACATGTTCGTGCAGGAGGGGGTGGAGGACTGCGACGACGGCAACACGGTCGACGACGACGCCTGCGACAACATGTGCCAGGCGGCCAGCTGCGGCGACGGGACGGTGCAGATGGGCGAGGAGTGCGACGACGGCAACGCGGTTGACGACGACGCGTGCACGAACTCGTGCACGAACCCGGCCTGCGGCGACGCGATCGTGCAGATGGGCGAGCAGTGCGACGACGGCAACGCGGTCAACGAGGACGCGTGCACGGCGACCTGCAAGACGGCGGTGTGCGGCGACACGATCGTGCAGGCGGGCGTGGAGGAGTGCGACGACGGCAACCAGGTCGAGACCGACAGCTGCATCAACACCTGCAAGGCGGCCAAGTGCGGCGACGGCAAGGTGCTGGCCGGGGCCGAGGAGTGCGACGACGGCAACCAGGTCGACAACGACGCGTGCACCAACGCGTGCAAGAACGGCATCAAGAAGTCGTTCTCGGGGGCGTTCACGCTGAACCAGGACGGGCAGGCGAGCTGCACCCCGTGGAACAACTTCCGGGCGTCGATCCTCGGCGGCGGTTATACGAAGATCACGATGCGCGGGAGCAACGACGGCGTCGGCCGGGTGTGCAACGGGGTCAACGCGAACACGCTGTGCCAGAACCTGAAGAACGGGACGGCGATCCAGCTGGCGTGCGACGGGTTCACCTGGCGCATCGGCACCTGCGGCGCCGGCATCGAGATCGGCACGGCGAGCGCGATCTGCCAGTGCGAGAACAACTACGTGGTCCGCCCGTGCATCGGCCAGGGCAACCCGAACTGGGGCGGGATCAACAGCGCGACCTGCAACGGGCCGTCGCAGACGATCGAGGTGATCTGCGAGTAGCCTGACCGTTCGGCCAGGCCGCCGCGTCAGGCGAACAGCGCGGCGGCCCTGGCCTGCACGGCCTCGATCTGCGCGGCGTCCCCGACGTAGACCCAGATCTCCTGGATCGAGGTGTTGCCGCGGATAGCGCAGCGAAAGCCGCCGGTGATCGGGTGGAATTTGATCGCCGGCTTGCCGAGGCCGATCTGTTTAATTATGCCGAGCGAGATCTTCGTGACCTCGGGCAGCGGCTCGAGCAGGTTCACCACCTCCCTGGCCTTGTCGGTGATCGTCGTGTGGCTGCGGGTGAGCTTGCGGCCGGTCTTGTGACTGGGCATGGGCTCAGTGGACGTGCGTGAGCGCCTCGAGGGCGGCGGTCAGGGCCTGCCTGGTGGGGGCGTGGGGCTCGCTGGCGAGGGCGGCGCGGACCAGGGCCTCGGCGGCGCGGAGGCGGACGGTGCCGACGAGGCGGGCGGCGGCGAGGCGGTCGGGCCAGGCGTCGGCCGCGAGCGCGGGTTCAATAATTTTCAGCAGGGCGTCGTGCTCGCCGAGCGCGGCGTGGCTGGCGGCGGCGCGCCAGCGGTCGGTCGGGGCGGTGGTCGTGGTGGTCGGGAAGGCGGACTCGAGGATTGGGAGGGCGTCGTCGGCGTTGTCGAGCACGAGAGTAGAAAGCTCGAGGCTGAGCACGTCGCGCCAGCGGATCCGGCGCGGGGTGGCGTCGGTGTGGCCCTCGAGGTGGTACTCGAGGCGCAGCGTGGGGTCGTCCTCGGGGGTGGCCTGCGCGCGCCAGCCGTGGGCCGCGGCGAGCTCGCGCAGGCTGGCCTGGGCGGCGCCGGGCGGGAGCACGAGGCGGCGGCCGCCGTCCGGCGGGAGCGCCGAGAGGTCGAGGCCGGCGAGGGCCTCGGCGATCTGCGACTTCATCGGCGGGTCGTCGATGATGCGGGTGAGGTCCCAAATTAAACGCTCCCAGCCGTAGCGGAAGGCGACGTTGGCGAGCGCGGCGTGGACGCGGATGTCGCCGGGGAGGTGGCGGCGCAGGTCGGCGGCGACGGCGAGCTCGCGGAAGCCGATGGCAGCGAGCACGGTGAGGATGCCGGCGGTCTGATCGGGCTCGTCGGGGATGCGGGCCGCGAGCGCGTCGTAGGTCTCGTATTCGAAGCCGTGGATCGCGCTGACGAGGTCGAGCGGCATGTCGGCCGGGAGGTCGTACGGCGCGAGCTTTTTGAAGCTCTCGAGGGTGCGGGCGCTGGTGGTGCAGGGCGGCCAGGCGAGGTCCCACACGAACAGGTCGTCGGCGTGGATCTCGTAGGCGAAGCGGCTGCCCGAGAAGTAGGTGCGGCGCGAGAGCGTGGTCGCGACCGGGCTGAAGCAGAAGAACCGGTCGAGCTCGTGGTCGTCGACCTCGACGAGCTCGCCGGAGTAGACGTTGGGGATCTGCAGCTGGCTGCCGAAGCCCATCCACGCGCGTTGCTTGCGCGTGCGCTCGCGGTCGCCGGCGTACTCGGCGAGCACGGTGCGCACGCTGGCCTCGTCGGCGGGGATCTCGACGAACAGCGCGGCGGGCATGTCGGGGTTCGGCGCGAAGTAGAGGACGTCGGGGCGCTCGACGTCGACGAAGAACGCCGAGGCGACGGTGACGCCGGCGAAGTCGCCCGTGCGCCGCGGCAGGGTCTCGGCGAGCTGCTCGAAGCGGAGGCTGCGCTCGCGGCAGGCGGCCCACAGCACGTCGGTCCACAGGGTGCCCATGTCCCAGGTGTTGTCGGCGTAGCGCGCGCGCTGCCCGTCGCCGCCCGCGCGGGCCGCCTGCTCGTCGGCGAGGATCAGGGTGGGGTCCGCCGCGCGCAGCGTGGCGTGCAGGCGGGCGCGCACGTCGGCGGGCAGGGGCGGCGGGGCGGCGGGCACGGCCGTGCCGCGCGCGGCGCGTCTGCGGGGCGGGGTTTTTGCGGCGGTCGCTGTCGTCCGGGTCGCGACCTTCTTGGTCGCCTTGTTCGCGGGGGGCTTGTTCGCGGCGGCGTGCTTGGCGGCCTTCTTGGCAGCGGCCTTGTTCGCGGGGGTCTTGTTCGCGGCGGCGTTCTTGGCGGTCTTCTTGGCAGCGGCCTTGTTCGCGGGGGCGTTCTTGGCGGTCTTGTTCGCGGAGGTTTTCTTGGAGGTTTTCTTCGCGGCGGTTTTCTTCGCGGCGGTTTTTTTGGCTGTCGTCTTCTTGGCGGTCGTGTTCGCGGCGGCCTTCTTGGCGGTCGTGTTCGCGGCGGCCTTCTTGGCGGTCTTCTTCGCGGTCTTCTTCGTGGCGGGCTTGTTCGCGGAGGACTTGTTCGCGGCGGCGTTCCTGGTGACCTTTTGGGCCGCTGCTTGTTCGACCGTGGTCTTCCTGGCGGCTGCTTGCTTGGCGGATGTTTTGCCGGCCGAGGTTGTGGTCGTGCGGGAGGTCGTGTGGGAGGGCTTGGTCGGCATGGCGGTGCGGGAGCGAGCGAGGGCGGCGAACCTACCACGAGGGTTCCTGGGACTGGGGGGTGGGTGTACGCTCGGGCGTTGGGGATGGTGGGGTCGTGGACGGTGAGGATCGGGTGGGGGGCGCTGCTCACGTGCTCGCCTGCCGTCGATCCGCCGGTGCACGCGCCGCCGGAGGTCGTGGAGGTGGTGGAGGTCGTCGAGGCGCCGACGCCGGCGGTGATCGAGGAGGATCTGTCGGAGGCGATCGCGGACGACTGCGTGGGGCCGACGGCGGCCGAGGTCGAGGCCACGCCGCGGGTGTGGCAGCGGGTCGGGACCAGCCGCGAGCGGCCGTACTTGCACGGGATGGGGACGCGGGTGTTCGTGTCGGCGCGCACGCGGCTGTACGAGGCGGGGCCGGGCGAGCCGCTGGTGGCGAGCGTGGCGAGCGCGGCGGGGCTGGGCAAGAAGCCGGTGGTGCAGATGCTGGGGCGCTGGCCGGACGACGCGTGGGCGCTGACGTTCGAGGGGGCGATGACCCGCGCGCGCGGCGGGCACAAGTTTCACCTGTGGCGCTGGTCGGCGGAGCGCTGGGGGCGGCGCACGCGGGAGGCGCTGGTCGGCGACGGCGTGCCGGAGGTGTACGCGTGGACGCCGGGGCAGGTGCTCGAGCTGAGGTGCGCGGGGCGGCCGATGCTGGGGTTCGTGGCGCACGGGGGGACGTCGCCGGCGCCGCTCGAGCGGGCGAGTGCGACGAGCTTCTGCCCGCAGGTGTTGTTCGCGACCGCGGCGGGCGACCTGTTCGTGGTCGATCATGTGAAGGGAGATCCGCCGGACGTGCGGGTGGTGCATCGCTGCGCCGGCTGCGAGGCGGCGAGCGTGGAGGTGTTGCCGGTGCCGCGGGCCTGCGGGGCGCCGGCGACGACGAGCGTGTGGGGCCTGAAGGCGGTGGCCGCGGGTCAGCCGCGCGGGCCGGTGCTGGCGCTGCACACCAGCGCGACGGTCGAGGCGGGGCTGGGGCGGCAGACGGGGGCCTTCTTGCTGCGCCGCGCGGGGGAAGGCTGGTCGGCGGAGGCGGTGCCGGCGGGCGGGTCGATCGACGCCATGGCGACGGGGCCGGACGGGTCGCTGTGGCTGGCGAGCGACGCGCTGCTGCGGCGCGCGCCCGAGGGCGGGTGGACGGCGATCGCGGCGCCGCTGGAGGGGCCGGGGGTCGACCTCGCGGCGGTGGCGGTGGTCGGCGAGGAGGTGTGGCTGGTGGTCGAGACCAGCCGCAAGAAGGTGTCGACGTGGGCGGTGTATCGCAGCGGGCCGGGGGCGGCGCGCGGGGCGGAGGAGCCGGTCGCGGCGGCGCTCGATCTGGACACCGGGGGCGCGGCGCGACAGGCCCGGTGAGCGTGCGGGGCGATCGCTCGCGCGGCGCTGTCACGATCGCGGACCGCGTGACGACGGACGCCGCGGCGATCGACCGCGCGGGTCCTCGCGTGGGGGCGGACGGCGACGAGATCGCGGGGGAACGCGGGAGACGTGCCGCGGGTGTGGCGGTCCGAGGTGACGTCGCGGGCGGCGCCGCCGACGACGCGGGCCGAGGAATCGTTCGCGTGGCGTGCGGGGAGTCGGTATCCTTGCGGCCCTGGAGACGTCCATGCGTCCACTTTCGCTCGCTGTGTTGTGTCTCGGCCTGACCGGGACGATCGCCTGTACATCACGCCCTTCCGCGCCCGCGGGGGCGGTCAACGAGTCGACGTCGACGGGGGAGTGCGCCCTGGTCTGGCGGGCGCCGGAGAGCGAGCCGGACGCGGGCATCGCCCCGTTCTCGCTGACGGCGCAGGACGGCTCGGGGCTCGAGCTGCTGGCGGTGAAGGGCCGGGCGTTCGTCGAGGACCCGCTGGCGCTGACCGAGCTGCACCTGACGTTCCGCAACCCCAACGACCGGGTGATCGAGGGACGGTTTGAAATTAATCTGCCGCCGAACTCGGCGATCTCGCGGTTCGCCATGATGATCGACGGGCGCTGGCAGGAGGCCGAGGTGGTCGAGCTGCAGGCGGCGCGCGCGGCCTACGAGGACGCGCTGCACCGCAAGGTCGACCCGGCGCTGCTCGAGAAGGCGGCGGGCAACCGCTTCTCGGCGCGGGTGTTCCCGATCCCGGCGCGCGGGGTCAAGGAGATCGTGGTCTCGTACTCGGAGGAGCTGACGACGAGCGGGGCGCCGTACCGGCTGTACCTGCGCGGGCTGCCGGTGCTACAGGACCTCGACGTCGAGGTGGTGGTGCCGAAGATCGGCGGCGGGGTCGAGAAGACGGCGGTCAAGAAGCAGAACGTGATGCCGCAGAACGACCTCGAGCTGACGATGCCGCGGCGGGCCATGGAGGCGGGGCTGCGCTTCGATCGCCTGGCGGTGGCCCGCGTGGCGCCGGACGTCAAGCTGCCGGCGCAGCAGCTGACCGGGGTGACGCTGCTGTTCGACACCAGCGCGTCGCGGGCGCTCGACTTCCGCGGGCAGGTGGCGCGGCTGGTCAAGCTGGTGACCGAGCTGAAGGCGGCCAACGGCGGCGACTTCCCGCTGACGGTGGCGGCGTTCGACCAGACGGTGGAGATCGTGTTCGCGGGCCAGGCCAGCAGCTTCAGCGAGGACGCGGTGCAGGCGATCCTGGCGCGCGGGCCGCTGGGGGCGTCGGACCTGGCGGGGGCGCTGAAGTGGGTCGCGCAGTCGAAGGTGCACCCGCGGGTGATCGTCGTCAGCGACGGCGTGGCGACCGCGGGCGAGGCGGAGGCCGGCGAGCTGCGCAAGGCGGCGTCGGGGCTGGCGCGGGCGGGGGTGCAGCGCATCGACGCGGTGGTCGACGGCGGCCTGCGCGACGAGGCGCTGCTGCGCTCGCTGACGACCTCGGGGCTGGCGAACGCGGGCATCCTGGTCGACGCGCGCCTGCCGTTGCCGCTGGTGGCGTCGCGGCTGACGCGGGCGACGCTGGCCGACGTGAAGGTGAGCGTGCCGGGGGCGACGTGGGTGTGGCCGCAGAAGCTCGACGCGGTCCAGCCGGGCGATCAATTCCTGGTGTTCGCGGACCTGCCGGCGGACAAGCCGATGCGCGTCGAGCTCGGCGACAAGGGCGAGGACGTGCGCGAGGTGCCGCTCGGCACCAGCTCGCGGCCGCTGCTCGAGCGGGCGTGGATCCGGGCGAGCATCGAGCGCCTGATGGCGGCGCTCGGCGAGGAGGCCAACGCGAGCCCGGAGGCGAAGGCGGGGATCAAGCAGCAGATCATCGAGATGTCGACCAAGTACCGCGTGCTGTCGGACTTCACGGCGCTGCTGGTGCTCGAGACCGAGTGGGACTACCAGCGCTTCGGCATCGCCCGCACGGCGATGGCCGACATCCTGACGGTCGGACCCGAGGGCATCGCGGTGGTCGACCGCAGCCGGCCGGCGGACAAGAACACGATGCCGACGATCGATCGGCCGATCGAACCCCCCGCGTCCGAGACGAGGCGCGAGGCCCCGACCGACGACGCCGTCGACGGCGACAGCCGGGCCGAGGCGAAGCGGGCCGAGGCGCCGACGCGCAACAAGCAGGCCGGCAGGGCGGCCGACAGCGGGAGCATGGCCGGGCCGCGGATGGACGCGCCGGCCGAGCCGATGCCGGTCGAGGAGGCGACGGGCATCGGCGGGGGCGGGGCTCCGGGCACGCCGGCCGCCGCGCCGCCGCCGACGAGCGGGGACGTGCCGGAGCCGGTGCGCGTCGAGGCGCCCATGCCCGAGGTCGCGACGGACGCCAAGTCGATGCCCAAGCCGTCGCCGGCGAAGAGGAAGGGGGCGTCGCAGGTGGAGCCGATGGACCTGCTCAACGAGGACGAGGAGGCGAACGTCGCCCGGCGTCCGCCGCCGGTGGCGCCGCCGCGGCCGATCACGACGATGCCGCCGGTCCAGGATCCGTTCGGCGGCTATCGCCCGGCGCCGACGTTCGAGCAGCCGAAGCCGGCCGACGCGTGGGAGGGCAAGTTCGCGGAGGTGATGGCGGAGGTCCGGGGCGGGCGCACGGTCGAGGCGATGAGCAAGGCGCAGGCCTGGCGCGACGCGAGCCCGGGCGACGAGCTGGCGCTGCTGGCCCTCGGCGAGGCGGCGGAGGCCAAGGGCGACATGGTGCTGGCGGCGCGGGCGTACGGGTCGCTGATCGACCTGTTCCCGGGGCGCACGGACATCCGGCGCATGGCGGGCGAGCGGCTCGAGGCGCTCGGCGAGCCGGGGCTGGCGCTGGCGATCGACACCTACAAGCAGGCGGTGGCGCAGCGGCCGGATCATCCGGCGAGCCATCGCCTGTACGCGTTCGCGCTGCTGAAGGCGGGGCGCCACGCCGAGGCGTTCGCGGCGGCGCTGGCGGGCTCGCGGCAGAGCTACCCGTGGGGCCGCTTCGCGGGGGTGTCGCAGATCCTTCAGGAGGACCTGCGGCTGATCGCGGCGGCGTGGCAGGCGGCCAGGCCCGACGACAAGGAGATGCTGGCGGCGCTGGCGGCCGCGGGCGTGACCGCGGACACCCAGCCGACGCTGCGCTTCGTGCTCAACTGGGAGACCGACGCGAACGACGTCGACTTCCACATCTACGACGGCAAGGGCGGGCACGCGTACTACAGCAGCAAGGCGCTGCCGACCGGCGGGTGGCTGTACGCCGACGTGACGACCGGCTACGGGCCGGAGTGCTTCACCATCCCAGGGCCGGCGTCGGCCTACCCGTACGTGCTGCAGGCCCACTACTACAGCCGCGGGCCGATGGGCTACGGCATGGGCAAGCTGCAGGCGATCGAGCACGACGGCAAGGGCCACTTCGCGTTCAAGGAGCACCCGTTCGTGATCATGAAGGACCGCGCGTACGTCGACCTCGGGCGCGTCGACGGGCCGCTGTCCGCGGGCGGGCCGGCGCGCCTGCCGAGCGGGCCGGGGCCGGCGGGCACAGGCTCGTACACGCCGCCGCCGCCGCCTCCTCCGGGCACGTACACGCCGCCGCCGCAGCCGCAGCCGCAGCCGCAGCCGCAGCCGCGCCCGCAGCCGCGGCCCGATCGGCCGCCGCCGCCGACCTAGGCGCGACGCGGCGATGAAGCGCGGCTCGGGCGCTCGCGCAGCGCGAGCCGCGTGCGCGCCGGCACGAGCGCGTCGCCGAAGACGTCGTCCCCGAGCCGCGCCGGCGGCTCACCACGGGTCGTCGGGCGTGATACGGTGGCGGGATGTCGGAGCTGCCGGGGCTGTTCGCGGTGCTCGGCCGGCGCGGGCGCGTCGGCGGGGTGATCATGGTCGTGCTCGGGGCGGGGCTGGTGCTGGTCGCGTCGTGGCTGGTGCTCGGGCTCGGCTCGGCGGGGGCGTATCGCTCGCAGGCCGGGGCCGGGGTGATCGGCGGCGGGCTGGCGCTCGGGGTGGTCGGGCTGGCGCTGCTCGGGCTCGGCGGCGGGTCGCTGTTCGGGGCGCACGGGCGCATGGACGCGGCGCTGGCGGAGGAGCCGCTGCGTCGCCCGGAGCCGCGCGAGGATCCGCGCGCGGTCGCGGCGACCGCGGCGGTGCCGTTCTGGATCTGCAGCGACTGCGGCGTGGTCGAGCCGGGCCTCAGCGCGAGCTGCACGCGCTGCGGCAACACGGTGGGTTTCTTTCAGGTCGGCAGCGAAGCGGAGCGCGGGACGGCGACGGCGTCGCTGCGGGCGGTGTGACGCTCAGGAGTCGGCGCGTCGACCCGTGGCGTCGCGCCGGCGCCGTCAGGGCAGGGCGAGGCGCTCGTGCAGCTTGCGGCCGCGCTCGCCGTCCTCGGCGTATTCGGGGTGGGCGGCGAGGACGGGGGCGGCGGACTTGTAGTGCGTGGCGGCGGCGTCGCGCTGGCCGAGGTCGAGCAGGACCTCGGCGAGCGCGAGGTGGAGGTGGGCGACGCCGGGGTTGTCGGGGCCGAGGGCGTGGGCGAGGGCGGCGGCGGCGCGGGTGAGCATGGCGACGGCCTCGTCGCGGCGGCCGCGGGCCAGCGCGAGGTTGGCGAGGCTCTCGTCGACCATGGCGGCGAGGGCGGTGTCGCCGAGCTCGCGGGCCTCGATGATGGCGCGGGCGCGGCGCAGCGGGGGCTCGGCCTCGTCGGGGCGCTTGGCCTGGAGGAGCACGCTGGCGAGGTTGTTGAGCGGGTAGACGAGCTCGGGGTGGTCGGCGCCGCGGCGGGTCTCCTCGATGGCGAGCGCGCGGCGGACCACGGGGATCGCCGCGTCGAAGCGGCCGAGGTCGCCGAGCGCGGCGCCGAGGCCGTTGAGGGCCTGCGCGACCTCGGGGTGGTGCGCGCCGTAGGCGGCCTCGCGGATGCGGATGCTGCGTTCGAAGCTGACGCGGGCCGCCTCGAGGTCGCGGGCCTCGTACTGCATGACCCCGAGGTTGTGGATCAGCATGCCGTTGTAGGGGTGGTCCACGCCGTAGTGGCGCTCGGCCAGCTCGATGGCGCGGCGGGTCAGGGCGAGGGCGCCGGGCAGGTCGCCGGTCCGCTTCAGCACGCCGCTGGCGCGGATGTTGAGGGCGCTGATGTAGATGCGGGGCGAGGCCTCGCGGACCTGCTCGGCGGCGGCCACGGCCTCGGCGATGCGCGGGGCGCCCTCGGGCAGCGCGCCCGACTCGACGAGGCCGATGCCCGACTCGAGCAGGAGGCGGATGCGCTGGATGTCGGTGGCGGCGGCCCGCTCGAGCTTGGCCTCGGCGACCGCGGTCCAGGCGCGCGTGGCCGACAGGTCGCGCAGCTCGGCGCCCTCGAGGCGGACCAGCGCGGTGGTGACGTCGAGCGCGAGGGCGTCGTCGGCGGCGGCCTCGGCGGCGACGTGGGCGCGGTGGGCCAGGCCGCGGGCCGCCCGGGCGTTGCCGGCGCCCTCCTCGAGCAGGGCGGCGCGCAGCAGGGCGTCGGCGATCATGCGGCGCTCGCCGAGCGGCTCGGCGGCGGCGAGCGCGGCCCGGGCGATCTCGAGGCCGCGCTCGTAGTGCTCGGCGTGCATCTCGGCGCGGGCCTCGGCGAGCTGCTGCCACACCGCCGCGGTCGCGAGCGCGCGGGCGGGGTCGACGGGGGCGCCGGGGTCCTCGCGGGGGCGCACGGGCAGGCCCTCGCAGGCGGCCAGCGGCTCGAGCGCGGCGACGGCGTCGGCGGCGCCGGCGACGGCGCCGGCGTCGGCGCGGCGCAGCACGCCGACGAGCGCGACGAGGCCCTGGCGCCGGCGCCCCAGGCACAGCGCGCGCTCGCCGAGCGCGGGGTCGACGGCGGGCGGGGCGGCGAGGCAGGCCTGCTGCAGGCGACCCGTGAGGTCGGCGGCGTAGGCGTCGAGGCGCGGGGCGACGGCGGTCCAGGTGTCGGCGGCGTAGGCCAGGCCGGTCGCGCGTACGGCGGCCTCGACGGCGTCGCGGGTCGGTTCGTCCCACACGCCGGTGAGGTCGCCGGCGGCGGCGCAGCGGCCGAGGTCGAGGTCGGGGGCGCGGGCCAGGAGGTAGCCGGCGCCGAGGGTGAGGGCGAGGGTGGCACCTGTCCCGAGGACCAGCCAGCGGCGGCGCCGGGCGTCGGCGGCACGGGCGAGCTCGGCGAGCAGGGCGGGCATGTCTGGCGGGCGCTCGCCGGTGGCGTAGGCGAGGCCGCGGGCGAGGGCGCGGTGGACCGCGGCGGGCACGCGGCGGCCGGGCGGGGGCGGGGGCGGGCCGTGGATGACCTGGCTGCGCAGCTCGTCGACGGTGAGGGCCTGGAACGGGCGTGCGCCGTAGAGCGCCTCCCAGGTGGTGACACAGAAGGCGTAGAGGTCGGAGCGGGCGTCGGCGGGCTGGCGGAACAGCTGCTCGGGGGCCATGTACGCGGGCGTGCCGAGCAGGGTGCCGGCCTGGGTGAGGTTGTCGACGAGCGAGCTGGTCGACAGCACGATCGGCCGCCCGCTGAGGGTGAACGTGGGGTCGGCCTCGAGGTCGGCGCGGGCCAGGCCGAAGTCGATGACGCGCACGCGGCCGTCCTCGCCGACGATGGTGTTGGCGGGTTTAAAGTCGCGGTGCACGAGGCCGGCGGCGTGGGCGGCGGCGAGGCCGTGGCCGGCCTGGACGCAGACGTCGAGGATCTGCCGCCAGGTCCGCGGGGCGGCCGTCAGCCAGCCCTTCAGGTCGCGGCCCTCGACGAACTCCATGGCGAGGTGGAGGCGGTCGGCGGCGCCGCCGACCTCGTAGACCTGGACCACGTTGGGGTGCGAGAGGCGGGCGAGCGCCTGGGCCTCGCGCAGCATGCGGGCCTTGCCGAGCGAGCCCTCGGTGGCGCCCGACGTCAGGACCTTCAACGCGATGCGGCGGTCGAGCTCGTCGTCGTAGGCGGCGTAGACCACGCCCATGCCGCCGCGGCCGAGCTGGCGCAGCACCGTGTAGCGGCCGATGCGAAACGGCTGGGCCTCGGAGGGCGCGGGGCTCGCGTCGGTGTCGGCGTCGGTGTCGGCGCGCGTCGGCTGGCTGTCGTCCTGCGCCGTCACGTGGCCCGAGGATAGCGGGTGAAGCGGGGGCGGAGGCGCCCGTGGTGATGGGCGCGCAAGTCAGCGCGGCCCGAGGTCGAGGCGACGCAGCTCGCGGAGGTCGGCCTCGGCGAGCTCGCGGAGGTGGTCGCCGCGGACCACGAACAGGCGGCCGTCGACGCTGAAGGCGAGCTCGGGGTCGCCGCCGCCGGGGGCCGAGCGCTCGTCGATCCGCGGGCCGTCGAAGCGGAGCAGGCGCAGCGGGGCGTCGCCTCGCGGCGGCAGGGCCACGCTGGAGGCGTCGGCGGACAGGCGGTAGGGGCCGTCGGCGCGCAGGCGGGAGGGCTCGACGTCGGTGTACGTGCGGGTCTCGCCGAGCGTCGCGGCGGCCGGGTCGAGGGTCGTGAGGCTGACGACGTCGGTGGGGTCGTGCTCGGCGGCGGCGACGAGCGCGACGGCGGCGCCGACCGGCTCGATGCGGCTGATGCAGTGGGGGACCGCGAGGTCGACCACGGCGGGCGCGGCGAGCGTGTGGATCCGCAGGCGGCTGCCGCCGCGGCAGGCCCAGTCGGGGGCGTCGGCTCGCAGGAGGCGATCGCCGACGAACCGCGCCGGGGCGTCCTCGTGCGCGCGGGGGGCGAGCGGACGCAGGTGTGCGGGGCCGCTGCTGGCCAGGCCGGCGCGCAGCAGCGGGGCGGGCAGGCGCACGAGGGCGTCGCCGTCGTCGGTGACGAGCGCGGCCTCGAGGTCGCCGTCGCGGAGGCGCCAGGCCAGGAGGTCGAGCGGCCGCCCGGGCACGCGCACGGCGGTGACCGGCGCGTCGGCGAAGGGGAAGCGGTAGACCTCGCGGCGGGTCCACACGAAGCTGGCGTCGGCGTCGCTGGTGAGGAACACCGCGGGCGGCGCGACGATGCCGATGGCGTCGCACTCGAGGTCGTCGAGGCCGCAGCGCACGCGCACGTGCACGCCGTCGGCGGCGACGATCGGCCGCTGGAGGTCGGCCGCGCGGACGAGCGGGTGCCAGGCGCCGCGGCGGAGGATCTGCGGCAGTTCGAGCAGGTCGGGCGTGCGGGCGCCGATCAGGCCCTGGATCTGCAGCACGAGCGCGTCGCCGACGAGGCGGGCGTGGCTGGTGAGCCCGCCGAGGCGGCTGCGCAGGCGCAGCGGACGCAGGCGGGCCAGCGCGCCGTCGGCGGCGACGCGGAAGCGCTGGACGCTGTGGAGCTGGTAGACGCGGCGGTGGAGGGTGCTGCCGAGCACGAGCACCTGATCGCCGTGCACGAGCAGGGTCGGGCGGAACAGGTGACCCACGTCGACGCTGGCGAGCAGGCGGAGGTCGGCGAGCGAGACGACGAGCAGGCGCGAGCCGTGCAGCAGCAACAGCTGCTCGCCGCGGCGTTTGATGGTGGCGGGCAGCTCGTGGGCGTGGTCGGGGGCGGACCACTCGGGGTGCGGCTGCTGGATCGCAGGGGTGCCGTGGGGGAGGAGTTGGGGCCTGGAGCTCGGCGCGTGCCGGCGGGCGCGCGCGCGGGCCCGCAGGTGGGCGCGCAGCAGGCCGGGGCGCTCGACGCGGGGCGGGGCGGGGCCGTCGGCGGCGGTGACGACGACGCGGTCGTGGGCGCAGCCGGCGAGCGCGGCGGCGAGGCCGAGGGACCACAGCGATCGCGGGGAGCGGCGCACGTGTCCGACTCTACCGGGATCGCGGGGGCGCTGCGGCGCGCCGGTGGTACGGCGTTCCTCGGCGGTGAAACGCGGGACGGGCGGAGCTCCGCGCGGGCCCGCGGCGGCGTGATAGGTGTCGGGCGTGCGCAACATTAACCAAATTAAAATTCTCCTGTCCGCCCTCGTGATCGCCTGCTCGCCCGGCGGAGGCGCGAGCGACACGAGCGGCGGCACGACGCAGGCGGGCTCGAGCTCGTCGAGCGTGGGCCAGACCGAGACGAGCGCGGCCGGCGATCCGACCGGCACGTCGGGCGCGACGGCGCCGACGAGCGGGCCGGAGACGACGGCCGGCCCGGGCACGTCGAGCCCGGCGACGAGCGAGCCGGTGACCTCGGAGCCGGTGACCTCGGAGCCGGTGACCTCGGACCCGGTGACGAGCGAGCCGGGCACCTCGGGCACCGGCGAGGCGATGACGAGCGAGCCGGGCGAGTCGGGCGGCGAGACGACGGCGGGGCCGGGGCCGGCGGAGTGCGAGCAGGACGCGGACTGCAAGCTGGCGTCCGACTGCTGCCTGTGCACGGCGGCGCCGCTCGGCGAGGACGTGGCGGTGTGCGACGAGCCGTGCCGCGAGGACCGCTGCAGCGAGCTCGACATCGACGATGCGGTGTGCACGTTCGGGGTGTGCGAGACCGAGCGGCTGAGCTGCGACCAGAACAAGGTGGCGTGCGACGCCCCGCCGCCGGTGTGCCCGCCGGGCACGCTGCCGGAGACGAGCCCGGCGTGCTGGACCGGCCGCTGCGTGCCGTCGTCTCTGTGCGACGTGGTGCCGGACTGCGGCGACTGCGGCGACGAGCAGGTGTGCGTGCAGAACTTCGGCGAGGGGCCGCTGCCGCTCGAGTGCAAGCCGATCCCGCCGGGCTGCGGGGGCCAGGCCGACTGCGCATGCGCGGGGGACCTGGCGTGCAGCGACGAGTTCCCGGCCTGCAACGACGTCGGCGACGACGCGATCCAGTGCGTGTGCCTGATCTGCTGAGGCCCACGCTCCACCGGCGCGCGGTGGGGCTGAGCTTTCTCATGCACGCGCCGCGCGGGGCTGGCGGGCGCGGGGGCTAGCATGGCGCCGTGACCCGTCTCGGCTTCGTCGTGCCCGTCCTCGCGGGTGTGCTCGCCTGTCAACCCTCGGACCCGCCGATCGCCGACGACGACGGCGGCGGCGGCGAGGAGAGCGGCGCGGCGGGCAGCAGCGAGGGCGGCGAGGCCGCGAGCACCGCGCCCGTCGACGACGCGCGGTACACCTACTGGCGCGACGTGAAGCCGATCGTCGACGCGCGCTGCGCGAGCTGCCACAAGCCGGGCACGATCGCGCCGTTCTCGCTGCAGACCGCCGACGAGGTGGTGACGCTGGCGCCGGCGCTGCGGGCGGCGCTCGAGCTGGGCACGATGCCGCCGTGGCCGCCGAGCGGGCAGTGCAACACCTACGCGCACGACCAGTCGCTGCCCGAGGACCAGCGCGACGTGGTGCTGGCGTGGATCGACGACGGCGCGCCGCTCGGCGATCCGGCCGACGAACCGCCGGCGCCGCCGAAGGCCGACGAGATCGCGTGGGACGCCGAGCTGGTGATGCCGGAGGCCTACCAGGTCTCGCCGGAGGCGACCGACGACTACCGCTGCTTCGTGCTCGACTGGCCGCTCGACGTGCCGCAGTATGTGACCGGCTTCGAGGCGGTGCCGGACCAGCCGTCGATCGTGCACCACGTGATCGCGTTCGTGATCCCGCCGGACCAGGTGCAGACCTACCGGGCCATGGACGACGGCGAGGACGGCCCGGGCTACACCTGCTTCGGCGGGCCGGGCGGCGGGTTCTCGCAGCAGTGGCTGGGCGCGTGGGCGCCGGGCTCGCGGCCGTCGGCGGACCCGGACCGCGGCATCCTGGTCGAGCCGGGCAGCGCGGTGATCCTGCAGATGCACTACCACCCCACGCCCGAGCCGCCGGCCGACCGCTCGAAGATCCGCGTGACGCTGGCGGACGAGGTCCGCTACCAGCAGTACGTGCTCCCGTTCACCGACCCCAGCTGGGTCGGCGGCGGCGGGATGATGATCCCCGCGGGCGAGAAGTCGGTGGTCCATCGCTTCGACATCGACCTCATCCCGTTCATCGGCCAGTTCTTCCCCGACGCGCCGCTGACCGCGGGCGAGCCGTTCCTCGTGCACACCGTCAGCCTGCACATGCACACGCGCGGGACGCGGGCCTCGCTGACGGTCGAGCGCGAGGACGGCGGCAGCGAGTGCGGGCTGTACATCCCGCGCTGGGACTTCAACTGGCAGGGCGGCTACAAGCTGGTGGAGCCGATCACGGTGAACCCGGGGGACCAGCTGAGCCTGACCTGCGAGTGGGATAACACCGCGGAGAACCAGCCGATCGTCGACGGCGAGCCGATGCCGGCCAAGAACGTGTACTGGGGCGAGGGCACCGGCGACGAGATGTGCCTGGCGGTGCTGACGGTGTCGGCGCTGTAGGGGGCGTCGCCGGGGGGCGAGCGGCCCCACGCGGGCGAGGTCGCGGGCGCCCGGAATCTTTCGGGCGCCCGGCGCGTTCGCGGGGGGCGACACCATGGAATCACTCAATTCACCCTCGAAGTCGTTGTTACAGCATGATCTGCGCCCGGTCGGGTCGATCGCCATCGCCATGGCGGTGGTCATCGCCACCTTCATCGCCGCGAGCACGTGGGAGCGGGTGCGGGTGCGGCCGGAGGTGCGGACGATCGAGATCACCGGGTCGGCCAAGCGGCGCATCGTGTCGGACCTGATCGAGTGGACGGCGACGATCCAGGCGACCGGCGACGACCGCGTGACCGCCTACAAGTCGCTGCAGGCCGGCACGATCAAGGCCCAGCAGTTCCTCGAGCAGCGCGGGGTCAAGGCGGCCGAGGTGTTCCCGACGGCGGTCGACGTCGAGCAGGTGTTCGAGACGGTCTACGAGGGCAGCGGCGAGGACCGCATCAGCAAGCAGGTGCCGCGCGGCTTCGTGGCCCGGCAGTCGGTGGTGGTGCGCTCCAACGAGGTGGCCCTCGTCGAGAAGATGAGCCGCGAGATCACCGAGCTGCTCGAGCAGGGCGTGACCATCACCTCGTCGGCGCCGCTCTACTACTACACCAAGCTCGGCGAGGTGAAGATCGAGATGCTCGCCGAGGCCTCGAAGGACGCGCGCACGCGGGCCGAGAACATGGTCAACTCGGCCGGCGGCGCGACCATCGGCGAGCTGAAGAGCGCCGACATGGGCGTCATCAACATCAACCCGGCCAACTCGACGCAGGGCTCGTGGGACGGCAACAACGACACCAGCGCGCTCGAGAAGGACATCATCACCATCGTGCACGCCAAGTACGCGCTGGACTGACGGCGGTCAGTCGGCGCGGGGCGTGAAGGTCTTGGCCGGCGGGCGCAGGCGCTCGCCGCGGAAGCGGTCGGTGATGCCGAGGCGGCGCAGGCCGATCGCGACGTAGTCGGGCTCGGCCTCGACGGCGAGGCTGCGCCGGCCGAGGCGCCGGGCCACGGCGCTGGCGGTGTGGCTGCCGGCGAACAGGTCGAGCACGAGGTCGCCGGGGCGCGAGCTGGCGGCGACCATGCGGGCGAGCAGGGCCTCGGGCTTCTGCGTGGGGTGCTCCTCGTACTCGGGCATGCGGTAGCGGACGCGGGGGAAGCTCCACACGTTGCCGGGCACCTTGTGGCTGCTGTAGGGCGCGGGCACCGGCTTGCGGTGGTCGACGAGGCGGCGGCGCGCGCCGGTCGGGGCCTCGACGCGGATGGCCTCGGCGTCGAAGGTGTAGTTCGAAGGGTCGACCACGCAGTGGAGGATCGGCTCGTAGAGCGAGCCGAACTTGCGCCGCGCCTGCACGCCCGAGCTGTCGTAGGCCCAGACGATGCGCGAGAGCACGTGCAGGCGGGCGCGCAGGTGGAGGTCGAGCAGCGGCATGCTCTGGGTGCTCGCCATCAGGTAGAGCGTGCCGTGCGGCGCGAGGGCGCGGACGCAGAGGTCGAGCCAGCCGGCGCACCACTCGAGGTAGGCGGCGTCGTCGGGCCAGCGGTCACGCCGCGCGCCGAACCGCTTGCCGATGTTGTAGGGCGGGTCGGCGATCGCAAGGTCGACGCTGCCGGCGGGTACGTCGGCGAGGACGTCGTTCACGTCGCCCCAGCACAGCGTGGCCGTGGGGCCGTGGTACTTGCGGACGGGCACGTCGGTCTGCGAGTGTACGCGCCAGGAGCATCCGCATGGAACGCGTGACCGGCATCGGTGGCATCTTCTTCAAGTCGCCCGACCCCAGGGCCCTGACGGCCTGGTACGAGCGGCACCTCGGCGTGTCGCCCGGGTGGGAGCACGGGACAATTTTTAAATGGGAGGGGCCGGGCGGCACGGTCTGGAGCCCGTTTAATCATGAGACCAGGTACTTCGAGCCGAGCCGGGCGCCGTTCATGATCAACTACCGGGTGCGCGACCTGCATCGCATGCTCGACCAGCTGCGGGCCGGCGGCGTCGAGGTCGACGCCAAGGTCGAGGAGTCGGAGTTCGGCAAGTTCGGGTGGTGCATGGACCCGGACGGCAACCGCATCGAGCTGTGGGAGCCGCCGCCGGGCCAGTGAGCCGCGCGTGATCTCGCGAGTTGACAGCCCCGGCGAGCGCCCGTATTAACGGCTCCACTCGCTGCAGGCGGGTCTTTTAATGATGCGACGCTGATCGTCATACTCCTGCCCCTCTTCGTGCGAGGGGAACGTGTCGAGTGGAACTTCGAGGGCCGGCTTTTTCTCGCCGGTCCGGTGAGGGCGACGAGTCATGCGTGGCGACATGAGCAAGGTGATCGTGGAGCGTCCGCGGTGGGGCGGGTCGCGGGAGCGACGGCGCGGGCGGGTGAACATGCGCGAGCGGGGCAACCCCGAGGACGCGCCGGTGCGCGAGTCGATCGGCAAGGGCCGGCGGACCAAGGGGTTCAACGAGAACCTCGCGCCGCTGAAGCGCTACCTGCTGTCGCAGGTCGGGCGGCCGTGGGACAGGGTTTACGCGGAGATCTGCGCCAACCTCAAGCTGTCGAGCACGGTCCAGCGGCACGTGCTGCAGCACCTGCGGGACATGGTCGTGCTGGAGGTGGTGATGGACGGACGCACGCCGCGGTCGGCGGTGACCGGCCGGGAGATCTGGGCGGCCGCCAACGCGTGGCGGTGGATCGTCTATGTGTGCCCGAAGACGGGCCTGCTGCGGCGCACGCCGGCGCGGCCGCGCGTGCATGGGCTGCCGGCGGGGCACCGCGTGCTGCTGGCCGACGGCAGCCAGCTGCAGCGGATCCGCGGGGCCTGGTACCACGTGGTGCTGGCCGAGCTGCCGCCGCTGCCGCGGGAGCGGCGCCTGGCCGTCGACTCGGTGCTCGGCTACCGTATGGACCGCTACTGGCAGGTGCGCGAGCTGCTGGTCGGGCAGCACGGGCGCGAGGACGTGTACGCGGTGTCGATGCGCCCGGTGAGCGCGGACGCGGCGGCGCGGCTGCTGCCGGAGGACAAGGGCTGACGATCGCGGGCTTCGGGCTGTCTCTCGGGACAGCCCGCGGCTTCACATGTTGGCGACGCGGTGGACCAGCCACCACAGGTTGCCGGCGTGGCGCCCGGGCAGCTCGCGCCGGACCACGCGCAGCGAGTTGCAGAGCGTCTCGATCGCGCGGTCGAGGGCCACGGCCTTGCGGGCCTGGATGTGCGAGGCCACGCCGATCGGCTTCCACGAGGTGCCCCAGGGGATCTGCCAGCTGAGGACGCGCTCGCCGGGCTTCAGCACCTGCACGAGGTTGCGCTCGAACACGGTGACGGGCTCGTCGAGCAGCATGTCGCGGCCGCGCACGCGCTGCTTGCCGGCGTGCACGTCGTCGACCGTCATGAGCACGAGGCGGGCCTGCAGGCAGGCCTCGTAGGCGGCCTTCAGGCGGCCCTCGAGCGGGAGGCCGGCCTCGCGGAACAGGTCGACCACGCGGATGCCCTTGGGGTCGCTGTAGCCGTAGAGGAAGAAGCTGTAGAAGGCGGTGCGCAGCTCGGGGTTGTTCTTCTCCTCGGGGGTGGCGGCCCCGAAGAACCCGTTGGCGACCTGCTGCATGAGCGGGCCGAGCCGGCGGTTGGCGAAGGCGGCGAGCATGCCCTCGACGCGCTCGAAGTCGGGGCGCTCGTAGCGGCCGAAGCGGGGGGTGACGACCGCGGGGCGCTCGTCCTCGCGGGAGATCGGCTTCGGCGGGGGCTTGGCGGTGGCCAGCAGGCGCTCCTCGAGCGTGCTGATCGACCCGGTGCCGCGGCGCTTGCGGCGGGAGGTCGGGGTCTCGCCGGGGGCGGCGTTGTCGGACGGTTTCGGGTCGGAGTTGTCCATCGGTCGCTCAGGGCTTGCACACGCCGTTGTCGCAGGTGCCGGCGCACTCGTTGCCCTGCGGGCAGTCGGAGCAGGCGCCGTCGCTGCGGACCCGGGGGAGGGTGATGTTGGGGGAGTAGTGGGGCGCGAGCGGCTCGGGCGCGGCGGCGTTGGAGAAGCAGGGCTCGCCGTCCGGGTCGCCGGCGGCGAACGCCTCGACGACGAGGCGATAGGCGCGCCGGCCCGGTTCGTCGCGCCACTGCAGCTCGGAGGTGGTGCGCGGCTGCTGGAAGTCCTCGCACACGCCGTCGGTCAGCGGCAGGGCCTGCATGTCGTCGAGGTCGAGGGCGACGTCGTCGCCCGCGTCGTCGGTGACGCGGACGGTCACGCGGTCGATCACGAGGCCGCCGTCGTTCGGCGCGCACTGGCGCTCGAGCTCGGCGCCCTCGAAGGGCAGGAGGTCGAAGCCGAACTTCATGGTGCCGTCGAACCAGTAGGTCGGCTCGGGCTCGGAGGGCTGGCCCGGGCGCTCGAGCAGGAAGGTGTCGATGCCGAGGTCGAGGTCGATCGGCACGGTCACGTAGGTGTCGTCGACCACGGTGAAGCGCTGCGGGCCGTCGAGCGGCAGCGGTGCGGTGCGGTCCACCCCGCGGAACAGCGCGACGATGCGCCAGTCGTGCTCGCCGGGCTTCAGGTCGACCTGGAAGCCCTGGGTGATGGTCGAGCAGGCGATGTCGCGGGTCTGCTCGGGGTCGCCGTCGAGGGTCAGGCGGAACGCGTCGATCGAGAGGCGCTCGCAGGTCGCGTTGGGGTTGCCGTCGGGGTCGAGCTCGCTCGGCAGCAGGGCGTGGGTGAAGGTGAACTGCGCGCCGGCGTTGTCGAGGTTCTCGAAGGCGAGGCCGCGGCGACAGGGGGCGTCGGACTGGTCGACGGCGCCGTCGAGGTCGTTGTCGATGCCGTCGTGGCACTCGTCGACGCCGAACAGGCGGAACGAGTCGACGACCTGGCCCTCGCCGCGCTCGTTGACGACCACGCGGGCGGCGTCGCGGGCGAGGATCTTGTCGTCGTCGTCCGGGGCGTCCGGGTCGGGGCGGGTCAGGCCGCGGCGGGTCAGGCCGGTGACGTAGACGTAGTAGGTGCCGGCGGCGAGCTCGGGGCCGGGGGCGACGCCGTCGGGCTCGGCGAAGGCGTCGGGGAAGCAGGGGAACTCGCGCACGTCCTCCTCGCGGTTGTCGTCGGCGCGGGTGGTGGTGACGCGCACGCGGCCGAGGCCGAGGTCGCTGCACTGGCGGACCGAGGTTAGCGGGCTGTCCTCGGCCTCGGCCTCGGTGCGGCCGACCCGCCAGCGCAGGACGAAGCTCGAGTCCTCGGCGCAGGCGGAGGACAGCAGCAGCAGCGCGGGGAGCAGGCGGGCGCCCTTGGGCATCCGTGCGTGTCTAGCCGGGGCCGCCCGGGTTGGCAAGGGCGAGCTCACGGGGCGCAGGAGGGGTCGGGGACGCAGCAGGCGGCCTCGTCGGCGGGGGCGAGGTCGAGGACGACCCGGCCGGCGCCGTCCTTGGCGGCGCCGACGGCGTCGACGCCGAGGACCATGAGATACACCTGGAGGTCGGTGATGAGGCCGGGCTCGACGGTGCGGCGGCGCGGGCCGGGGACGAGGGCGCAGGGGGCCGTGAGGTCGCAGGCGCAGGAGCCGTCGGCGGGCGCGGCGACCAGGCGGACGTCGAACTCGTAGGGCTCGTCGGGGCGGGCCTCGACGGTGGCGTAGCCGCGGGCGGCGGTGCAGTCGAAGTCGAGGCGGGTGTGCAGGCAGGCGGGGTCGCTGCAGCCGGCCTCGCAGTCGGGCTCGCACAGGCGGACCTCGACGTGCACGGAGTAGTCGACGCGCTCGTCGCCGGCGCCGGGGACCAGGCCGAAGAACGAGCAGGTGTCGTCGAGCGACCCGGAGGGGAACACCTGGGTGCCGGCGCGGTCGACGAGGGTCCAGTCGATCTCCACCTCGCCGCGGTCGCCCTGGCACGCGGCCGGGCCCGCGAGGGCGACCAGCACGGCCGCGCGCGAGAATGCCAGGCGGGCCGGAGGGGGGGTGGAGATCCGCACGGACGGCAGGGTAGCGCGTACGGGCTCGCGGTGGCCAGCGGGGTGCGCGTTTGACGGGGGGTGGCCCGGGCGTGTAGCCTGCCCGCGTGCTGGTCCCTGCCCTGACCCCGTCCCTGCTCGCCGAGATCGATGTGCTGCACCTGATGTTCGGCGGTTACGGGGCCGTGCTGGTGGTGGCCTACATCCTCACGGCGGCGTTCCTCCTGTCGCTGTTCGTGATTTTTTATAAGCTGGTGGCGATCAGCCAGGCGCAGTCGCAGTCGATCTCGTTCCTCGACAAGTTCTGGGAGAGCAAGCGCCTCGACGACATCTTCCGCGTGGCCGAGGGCCTGAAGTACAGCCCGCTCGCGGCCATGTTCCGCGCCGGCTACATCGAGCTGTCGAAGGTGAAGAAGGGCCAGGCCTCCGACACCGGGTCGATGCACGAGAAGATGGACGGCATCGAGAACATCGAGCGCGCGCTGACCCGCGCCAAGGTCAGCGAGACGACCAAGCTCGAGAACCTGCTGCCGTTCCTCGCCACCGTCGGCTCGGCCGCCCCGTTCGTCGGCCTGTTCGGCACGGTGTGGGGCATCATGGACGCGTTCACCAAGATCGCCGCGTCCGGCAAGGCCGACCTGGCGACGGTGTCGGGCCCGATCGCCGAGGCGCTGATCGCCACCGCGGTCTCGCTCGCCGCCGCCATCCCCGCGGTCGTCGCGTACAACTACTTCAACCGCCGCATCAAGGTGCTGAGCGCCGAGATGACGACCTTCGGCTCGGACTACCTCAACATCGTCAAGCGCCATTTCTTCTAGTTTCACGGCCCCTCCGGGGCCTGGGCCGCCCTGCGGGCGGGCTTCGCCTTCGGGCCTCGACCTCCTCGGCCACACGAGTCTCTCCTCCGCCTCGCACACCTTTTCCGAACTCAGCGCATGTCGAAGTTTCTCGAGGACGGGTTTCAGGGCGACGGTCCGGTCGCCGGCATCAACGTGACGCCGATGGTCGACGTCATGCTGTGCCTGCTCATCATCTTCATGGTGGCGGCGCCGGCGATGGCGCCCGAGTCGCCGATGCAGATCAACCTGCCGAACGCGGTCGGGCAGAAGATCGCCGAGGAGCAATTCCTGCTGGCGACGATCTCGATCGACTCCAAGGGCAACGTGTTCCTCGGCACCGTCGGGCTCTCGGGCGACCCCGCGACCATGGCCAACGAGCTCAGCTCGAACGCGAAGCTGAAGGAGGACGGGCTGGCCTTCCTGCAGGGGGACGAGAACATTTCCTTCGACCGGATCGTTGATGTCCTGGTCGCGCTGCGGACCGCGGGCATCTCGAAGGTCGGGTTCCTGACCGACCCGGCGCCGGAGCGAAAGCCCGCGCCCTAGGGCCCAAAATCGCCGCTGTAAGCCCAGCGCGGCCCGCTGCGTTCCGTTTCAGTCGAGGGAGACACCGCCATGGCCGACCCGATCAAAGTCCGCACCGTCCCCGCGCTCTTGACCCCGTTCACGGCGGTCACGCGCGAGTTCGTCGACATCCTGCGCAACCCGACGGCGGTGGTCGGCGGGCTGGTGGGCTCGGGGGCGTTCCTGGCCGGCGGGTTCGCTGTCGCCGTCTACGGGCTCGACGCGCTGCCGAAGGTCGAGGCCGAGGAGGACGACGAGCTCGAGATGGAGTTCATGCCGGGCGCGCTGGTCCGCAAGGGCGAGAAGATCGACCCGCAGGACATCCCGGAGAAGATCATCGTCGAGGAGACGGTCGCCGCCGCGGCGCCGACCGAGACCAAGGTGACCAAGGACGAGACGGCCAAGCCCGAGGTCAAGCCCGACAAGACCCCCGACAAGAAGCCCGACAAGCCGGCCACCGAGGCGCCCGACCCCAACAAGAAGGGCGCCAAGGAGTCGGACAAGAACCGCGACGGCAACAAGCAGTACAAGGACGACATCCCGACGGTGAAGGACCTGCCGGGCGACCCGTTCGGCTCGACCGACGGCTGGGCCGACATGGCGAAGGACGGCGACCCGTGGGCGACGGCGGTGCTGGCGGCGCTCAACGGCATGAAGGTCGGCGCCTACGCCGGCCAGGGCTCCGCCGCGACCTTCCAGTTCCAGATGGTGATCTGCGCCGACGGCTCGGTCGAACGCATCAACAAGAAGGGCGGCGACGCCGACGAGAAGCTGGCGGGCGCGATCAAGAATGCGGTCGAGTCGCTGAAGCTGCCGAAGGCGCCGCCGGAGATCGCCAAGCAGCTCGGCGGCAAGTGCAAGAAGATCCCGTATGTCTTCACCTGGAGCGGGAAGGGCCAGGCCGGCAAGGTCAAGTGATCGCGGCCTCGGTCGGCTGACAGCGGCGGCTCGCGACGTCGTCGGGGATCTCCCGGCGACCGCGGGCCGCGTCCGTTCGCCGCCCGCGACGCGGTTCGGCGCCAGGGGAGGCGTCATGGCCTGTCCGCGAGGTCCGGCGGGCGGGGTCCGCATGCCCCGAAGGTGCCGAGGATGGCCTCCGTGTGCCCACCCGGGCGGTTTTTGCGCGTCGGGGGGTTTCTTTGCCCGCGGGCGACCTGTATGGTTGACCCCCGCAGAGGACCACGACGCCCATGATGCGCACGCTGCTCGGAACCTCCCTCCTTGCCACCCTCCTGACCGGTTCGTTCTACGCCGGGCAGGACCCCGCCGTCGCCAACGCCGCGCCCGCCGACCAGGGCGTCGAGCTCGGCGGCACGGGCTTCCGCTTGCTGCGCCTGGCGGTCCCGGCGGATGGCCGCGTGGGTGACATCCTGCGCAAGAACTCGACGATCTCGGGCGGCTTCGAGGTGATGGACCGGCGCAGCATCCCGGCCGCGCTGATCAAGGCGTCCAACTTCGACAAGAAGGGCTGGCAGGACATCGGCGCCGAGTCGGTCATCCTCGCCGACGAGGTCGGCGGTCAGTTCAAGTTCCGCCTGTTCGACCTCGGCTCGGGCGACAAGCCGGTGCTGTCGCGCGGCTACGCGTCCAACGACCCGCTGAAGGCCGCCAACCGCTTCATGAACGACGTCATCGAGCACTACACCAAGCAGCCCGGGGTGTTCGGCTCGCGCATCGCGTTCGTGCGGACCAACCGCAACCCGACCGTCACGAAGAACGTGTTCACCGTCGAGATGAACGGCGAGGCCACCAACTCGGTGACAAACAACCGCTCGCTCAACGTGCTGCCGTCGATCGGCCCGGGCGGGCAGGTGCTGTTCACCAGCTACGCCAAGCGCAACCCCGACCTGTGGATGTCGGCCGGCGGCTCGCTGTCGCGGGTCTCGCAGCAGCCGGGCCTCAACCTCGGCGGCGTGATGAGCCCCGACGGCTCGACCATCGCGCTCACGCTGTCGAAGGACGGCAACTCGGAGATCTACACCGTCGACTCCGGCGGCGGCATCAAGGCCCGCCTGACCAACAACGCGGCGATCGACGGCTCGCCGTCGTGGAGCCCGGGCGGCAACCAGCTCGCGTTCGTGTCGAGCCGCAACGGCGGCCCGCAGGTGTTCCGCATGGCCTCCAACGGGTCCGGCGCGGCCCGCCTGAGCAAGCAGGGCAGCTACAACCAGACGCCCGACTGGAACCCCGGCGCCGGCCCGCGCGGCAACCTGGTCGCCTACGCCGGCCGCGACAACAGCAACCGCTACGACATCTTCGCGGTCGACGTGGGCAGCGGCAAGCTGACCCGCCTGACCCAGACCCCGGGCCGCAACCTCGACCCGACCTGGTCGCCCGACGGCCGCATGATCGCCTACCAGTCGACCTCGAACGGCATCGTCGTGGCCAACGAGCAGGGCAACAACGCCCAGTCGATCGCCAAGGCAGGGACCACCCCGGACTGGGGCCCGAAGCCCAACTGAGGCGGACGCCTCCCGGCCCATAAGAGGGCTTTCATGACCACGAGCCCCTGGCGCGCAGTCATCGACATCGGCACCAACAGCGTGCTGCTGTTGATCGCGCGGCGGGGGCGAGATGGCGCTCTGGAGGTCGCGCTCGACCAGAGCACGATCACGCGGCTCGGCGAGGGCGTGGCCGCCAGCGGGGTGCTGAAGGCCGAGGCGATCGACCGCACGATCGCTTGCCTCGAGGGCTATCGCAAGACCGCGGCGGAGCGCGGGGCGACGATCGTGCCGGTGACGACCGAGGGCGTGCGGCTGGCGAGGAACCGCCACGCGTTCCTCGATCCGGCGGAGGCGGTGCTCGGCACGCCGGTGCGGCTGCTGAGCGGGGCCGAGGAGGCGGAGCTCAGCTACCTGTCGGTCGCGCGCGAGACGCCCGGCGGCGGGCCGCTGCGGGTGATCGACATCGGCGGGGCGTCGACCGAGCTGGTGGTCGGCGAGGGCGAGGAGCTGGTCGCGGCGGTGTCGCATCCGATCGGCGCGGTGCGCCTGACCGAGCAGTTCGTGTCGGCGGATCCGCCGACGCCCGCGATGGTCGCAGCGATCCACGCCCACGCGCTCGCGGTCTTCGAGCAACACATGCCGATCTCGCCGCACCCGGTGCTGCACGGGTTGGCGGGCACCGTGACGACGGCGGCGGCGTTGATGCTGGGGCTGACGGAGTACGACCGCTTGAAGGTCGACGGCAGCAGCTTCTCGGTGGCGCAGGTGACGGAGCTGCGCGACGCGCTGGCGTCGGAGACGCAGGCGCAGCGCTGCCGGCGGCCGAGCCTCGAGCCCAAGCGGGCCGACGTGGTGGTCGCGGGGCTGACGATCCTGGTGGCGGCGCTCGAGCACTGCGGGGCCGAGACGTTGATCGTGCGCGACCGCGGGCTGCGCTACGCGCTCGCGTGAGAGGGCGATGCGCGTCGACCTCCACTGCCACTCGACCCACTCCGACGGCAGCCTGCCGGCCAGCGAGGTGGCCGCGCGCGCGGGCGCCGGCGGGGTGACGCTGTTCGCACTGACCGACCACGACACGCTCGCGGGCTACGCGGCGACGCGGGCGACGCTGCCGGACAGCGTGGCGGTGCTGCGGGCGGTCGAGCTGAGCTGCAAGGCGGAGGGGCGCACGGTGCACCTGCTGATGTACGGGGTCGAGGAGGGGTCGGGGCTGGCGGCGCTCGAGGGCCGGCTGGCGGAGGTGCAGGAGGACCGACAGACGCGCCTGCGGGCGATCGTGGAGCGGCTGGCGCGGCTCGGTGTCCGCCTCGACGCGGAGGAGATCTTGCGCGAGACGGTCGGGCGCACGCCGGGGCGACCCGACGTGGCGCGCGCGCTGGTGGCGGCGGGCGCGGTCCGCTCGGCGCGCGAGGCGTTCGACCGCTACCTCCACGACAACGGGCCGGCGGACGTGGCGTTCGCGCGGGTGACCCTGTCGGAGGGGCTGGCGCTGGGGCGCGCGGCCGGGGCCCGCATGTCGCTGGCCCACCCGCACACCATGCGCAGCCAGGCGCTGGTCGGCGAGGTGATGCGCCGGCACAAGCCCGAGGGGCTCGAGGGCATCGAGGCGTACTACGGGCGCTACCCCCAGGCCGAGCGCGAGCAGTGGCTGCGCATGGCCGAGGCGCAGGGGCTGGTGGTCACCGGCGGGTCGGACTTCCACGGCGAGTCGATGCCCGAGGTGACGCGGCCGGTGATCGAGCTGCCGGAGCCGCACGCGGGCCGGCTGTGCGCGTGGCTCGGAGTGTCGCGGGCGGCATGACGGGCGAGCGCGAGTCGAGCGGGCCCGCCGGGACCGCGGAGGCGGCGCGTCGTGAGGGCGACGCGGGCGATCGCGCGAGCGAGCGTGGCAGCGATGCGGACGGTTCGCGTGGTGCCGCGGAGTCGGCGCGTCGTGAGGGCGACGCGGGCGTTCGCGCGAGCGAGGGCGCAGCGGCGGAGCGTGGCAGTGATGCGGAGGATTCGCGTGGCGCGGTGGCGGCGGGCCGTCGTGACGGCGACGCGGGCGGGGCGGCGGACGAGCGCGCGCGTTCGTTGCTGCTGGCGGTGCGCGGGCTCTGCGTCGATCGGCCCGACGGGTCGCCGCTGCTCGCGGACGTGACGCTCGAGCTGCGCGCGCGCGAGGTGGTCGCCGTGTTCGGGGCGAGCGGGGCGGGCAAGTCGACGCTGACGACGGCGCTGCACGAGCCGGACAGCCTGCGCGCGCGCGGGTTCGCGGTGCGCACGGCGGAGGTCGTGCGCGCCAGCGCGGTCGGCATCGTGCCGCAGCGCGGGGCCCTGTTCGATCACCTGAGCGCGGCCGACAACATCGCCCTGGCCCTGCGCAACGCCGAGCCGCCCGCGCCGGCCGGCGGTGACGCGGTGCGCGAGTGGTTCAAGAAGGTCGACCTGCCGGCGGCGTGGAGCGCCCCGGGGCACGCCGTCGCGCACGTGAGCGGCGGGGAGGCCCAGAGGTTGGCGGTCGCGCGCACGCTGGCGGGCGGACGGCGGGTGCTGCTGCTCGACGAGCCGTCGGTGGGGCTCGACCCGCACCGGGTCTCGCTGCTGGCGGCGACGCTGCGCGGGCAGATCGACGGCGGCGAGGCGGCGGCGCTGGTGGTCACGCACGACCTCGGGTTCGCGGCGGCGTTCGCCGATCGGTTCCTGTACATGGACCCGCAGGCGCGCGGGCTGGTCGAGCTGGCGGTGACCGCGGGCCGCGGCGAGGCGACCGAGCGGGCGCTGGCGGCGGCGGTGCGCGAGCGGCTGGCGAGCGAGCGGCGCGTCGACGCGGGCGCGGCGCGGCCGGGGCTGGCGGCGCGGCTGCGCGGGCTGGCGGCGGAGTGGGCGGCGCCGTTCGTGGCCGGGGCGCGGGTGCTGGCGGCGCTGCCGGCGGCGCTGCGTCGTCCGCGGGACCTCGTCGAGGTGCTGCGGGTGACGCTGATGCAGGCGCTGGTGCGTCCGGGGCCGTTCTTCGTGATCGTGTCGCTGCTGATCGGGGCGACGCTGCTGTACATCTTCCACCGGGCGCTCGGCGGGGGCGGGCTGCCGGTGCGGCCCGACCGGGTGTTCTCGCTGATCGGGTCGATGCACGTGCTGGCTCTGGCGCCGCCGCTGTCGGCGATCCTGTTCGCGGCGACGTCGGGCAGCGCGATCACGGCGTGGCTCGGCGGCATGTCGTTGACCCGCCAGACCGCGGCGCTGCGCGGGCTGGGCATCGCCGAGGCGCGCTACCTGTGGCTGCCGGCGTGGCTCGGGCTGGCGCTGGCGTACGTGATGTTGGCGGCGGTTTTCACGGTCGGGATGATCGCCGGCGGGGTGGCTTATTTGAAATTGCGCGTGCCGCAGGCTGGCGACGCGTGGGCGCTGGTGACGGCCGACCTGTTCGACCCGACGGCCGATCGGGCGGTGTTTCGCGCGCGGGCCGCGGTGCTGGTGCTGATCTACGCGGTCGGGGTCGCGAGCGACGCGGTCGCCAAGGGCGGGCGCGACAAGCCGAGCGCCGAGTCGGTCACGGCGGCGATGGTCCGCAGCGTGATGGCCTGTACGCTGTGGGTCGTGGCGGTCGAGCTGGTGTCGCTGGTGGTGGTGTATGGCGCGCGCGGCTGAGCTCGGCTGGGCGGCGGCGGGGCTCGGGCTGGCCGCCCTCCTGTTTGGAACTTCGGGACAGGTCCTTCGGGACAGCGCGCGATTCGAGCCGCTGCGGGTCGCGGTGGCCCCGCCGCTGGCGGTGGCGGCGAGCAGCGAGCACCTGCGGTGGAGCGGGCGGGTCCAGCCGGCGGCGCTGGCGGGGCGGCTGACGGCGCGGGTCGACGGGGCCGAGGTGACGCCCGAGGTCGCGGGAGATCTGCTGCGCGTCGACCTCGGCGGGGCGGGGCCCGGGCACCACCTGGTCGAGCTGACGCTCGCGCAGCAGGGCGGGCGCACGCAGACGATCACCGACGCGGTGCTGGCGGGGCCGTTCGCCGCCGATGGGGCGCCGCCGTGCGCGCTGCGGTTGACGGTGGCGGCGGCGGCGATCGAGCGGCTGATCATGCCGGTGGTCCGCGAGCAGCTGCTGGCGGCGGCGCGGACTGTCGAATTGCTGGGGCCCGAGACGATCGTCGAGCGCGGCGAGGTGAGCCTCGCCGCGGGCGCGGTGCGGGTGCGGCTCGCGCTGGCCGGGGCGCATCGCGTGGGCGTGGAGGCGGTGTTCGTGGCGGCGCCGGCGGGCGAGCGCGGGCTCGACCTGGCGCTGGTCGAGCTCGGGCCGGTGGAGTTCGGCGGCGCGCTGCGCACGGGGGCGACCGTGGGCGGGGCGGCGGTCGGCGGGGTGGCGATCGGCGCGGCGCTGGCCGGGCCGCTGGCGCCGCTCGGGGCGCTCGGCGGATATGTCCTCATGGACAGGTTCGTCGACCGCCGCGCGCGCCGGGAGGTCGAGGATCAGATCCGCGTGGGGCTGGCGCGGGTCTCGGGGGTGCCGCTGCTCCCGGAGGCGGTCGAGCTGCTGATCGGCGAGCCGCGCTCGGCGGCTGCGCCGGCGTTCTGCGGGCCGCTGGTGATCGAGCCCGGGGGGATCTCCGCCGGCTTCTCGCTGCGCCCGCTCGCGAGCGCGGAGGAGCGGCCGCGCGTGGTCGCGATCGCGGGCGAGGTCGGCGACGCGTGGTTGCCCGGGGCCAGCCCGGGGCCGGTCGTCCAGGGGGTGACGCTGCCGGAGCGCGAGGCCATGGCCGCGGACGACGACGTGCGGGTCGACCTCTCGATCGACGCCGTCAACGCCGTGGTCGACGCGTGGACGCGCAGCGGGCTGCTGGCGGAGCGCGTCAGGGCGGCCGGCTGGGTCCCGCGGGTCGACGCACAACTGGCCGAGTGGACGCTGCTCGGGCTCGCGGGGGTGTCGGTCGCCCGCGCCCCGGTGGTGATGCCGGCCGGCGAGCGGTGGGCGCTGAGCTTCTCGGGGCTGCGGCTCGACCTGCGCGGACGGGCGACGGGCGCGGGCGGAGCGGAGGCGGCGGGGGCGGTGCTCGCGGCCGGTCGCGGGTTCATCCGGCCCACGTATCACGCGGAGACGGGGGTGCTCGAGCTCGGCGGGGACGTCGACCGTCTGCGCATCACCTGCGTCGACGGCACGCTGCTGGCCCCGTGCTTCGGCGCGCTGCTCGAGCTCGGCGAGGTCGAGCGGAGGCTCGATGAAGCCCTGGCCCCGGGGACAGGTCGACTGCCGAGCATGGACGTCGACGGGCTGCTGCGCGGGCGCACGGCGGGGCTGCGGGCGGGCGGGTTCTCGCTGGCGTCGCTGGCGGTGCGGGTGCCGCCGGAGCACCCGGGCGTGCTGCGGGTGACGGCGCGGCTGCGGTAGCGGCGGCGTGCGGGGCCGCCACGGTCGTCGGGTTCGCGCGTTGCGGGACCGTGGCGGGCCGCGATAGCCTGGTTCGATGGCGCGGCTGCCTGCGCAGGTTGAACGAACGATCGAGGTCCGGTTCATCGGCGAGGCGGGCCGGCGGGTGCGCGCCGCCCTCGGCACGCTGGCGGGCATCGTCGAGTTCGACCGGGTGTGCTGGTGCGTGCTGTACCTCGGCAAGGACGACCCCTCGCGGGTCGAGTACTACGCCGAGGCGGCGCGCCACGAGTACCGCGAGGTCATCGGCTGGGCCGAGTACGACAGCAGCGGCCGGCAGATCCGCGACCTGCGGCGCGGGCTGCCGACCGACGCGTGAGCGCCCGAGGGGGCGAGGGGGCTACTCGCGGAGCTTGCCGAGCAGGGCGTCGACGTTCTTCTTGGCGTCGCCGTAGAGCATCTGCGTGCAGCTCTTGTAGAAGAGCGGGTTGTCGACGCCGGCGTAGCCGACGCCCTTGCCGCGCTTCATGACGACCACCAGCTTCGACTTCCAGACCTCGAGCACGGGCATGCCGGCGATCGGGCTCGACGGGTCGTCCTGGGCGCCGGGGTTGACGATGTCGTTGGCGCCGATGACGAGCACCACGTCGGTGCCCGGGAAGTCGTGGTTGATCTCGTCCATCTCGAGGACGATGTCGTAGGGCACGTTGGCCTCGGCCAGGAGCACGTTCATGTGGCCGGGCAGGCGGCCGGCGACCGGGTGGATGGCGAAGCGGAACTCGCAGCCGCGGGCGCGCAGGATCTTCGAGATCTCGGCGACGGGGTGCTGGGCCTGGGCGACGGCCATGCCGTAGCCGGGCACGACGACCACGCTCCTGGCCTCGCGCAGCTGCTCGACCACGCCGTCGAGGCTGATCTCGCGGGTCTCGCCGGCGGGCTGGTTGCCGGCCGCCGGGGCCGGCGCGCCGCCGTCGCTGCCGAAGCCGCCGGCGATCACGCTGATGAACGAGCGGTTCATCGCCCGGCACATGATGTACGAGAGGATCGCGCCGCTGCTGCCGACGAGCGCGCCGGTGACGATGAGGAGGTCGTTCGAGAGCATGAAGCCGGCGGCGGCGGCGGCCCAGCCGGAGTAGCTGTTGAGCATCGAGACCACGACCGGCATGTCGGCGCCGCCGATGGCCATGACCATGTGCACCCCGAGCACGCAGGCGATGCCGGTCATGATGAGCAGCGGGACGAGGGCGGCGTCGTGGCCGAAGGTCAGGAACTGGTAGCCGAGGAAGCAGCAGCCGAGGACCATCGCCAGGTTGAGGAAGTGGCGGGCGGGCAGGGTCAGGGGCTTGCCGCCGATGGTGCCGCGCAGCTTGAAGAACGCGATGATCGAGCCGGTGAAGGTGATCGCGCCGATGAACACGCCGACGAAGATCTCGACGGCGTGGATGGCAGCCTCGGTGGGGCTCGCGTGGTGGCCGGGGGCGAGGAAGCTGGCGATCCCGACGAGCACAGCCGCGAGGCCGACGAAGCTGTGCAGCACGGCGACGAGCTCGGGCATCGACGTCATGGCGACGCGGGCCGCGAGCGCGGCGCCGATGATCGCGCCGGGGATCATCGAGGCGGCGAGCATGCCGAAGCCGCTGCCGCTGACGTTCATCGCGCCGGCGGCGTTCATGCCGAAGGCCGTGACGATCACGGCGAGCAGCATGCCGATGATGCCGTACAGGTTGCCGCGGCGGGCCGTCTCCTGACGCGAGAGGCCGCCCAGGCTCATGATGAAGAGGGCGCTGGCGGCGATGTACGTGACGGTGAGCAGGCTGTAGGACACGTGGACTCTCGCGGAGGCTACTTGTGGAACATCTTCAGCATGCGCTGGGTGACGAGGAAGCCGCCGGCGATGTTGATCGTCGCCAGCAGGATCGCCACTGCGCCGAGGATGGTGGCCGGCGCGCTCGGGGCGCCCGAGACCTGCAGGAGGCCGCCGACGACGATGATGCCGCTGATCGCGTTGGTCACGCTCATGAGCGGGGTGTGCAGCGCGGGCGTCACGTTCCACACGACCTGGTAGCCGATGAAGCAGGCCAGCACGAACACCGTGAAGTGGCTGAGGAACGCGGGCGGGGCCTTGAGGCCGACGCCGATCAGCGCGACCCCGGCGAGCAGCAGCGGGATCGGGCTCGACTTGCCGGCGGGCGGGCCGTGGTGGCCGCCGTGGCCCTTGGGCTTGGAGGCGGCGGGCTTGGGCGGCTCGGCGGCGGCGACGACGGGCTTCGGCGCTTCTGCGGGCTTCGGGGCGGGCGCGGGCGCGGCGGCGGGCTTGGGCGGGGGCCACTTCAGCTGGCCGTCGCGCAGCACGAGCGCGCCGCGCACGACCTCGTCGTTCTCGTCGACGCGGTACTTCTCGTTCTTCCCCATGTCGTCGAGCAGGTGGCAGAGGTTGCTGCCGTAGAGCTGGCTCGACTGGGCCGCCATGCGGCTGGGGAAGTCGGTGTAGCCGACGATGGTCACGCCGTGGTGGACGACCTTCTCGTGGGGGACGGTGACCTCGCAGTTGCCGCCGGCCTCGGCGGCGAGGTCGACGATCACCGAGCCGGGCCGCATCGACTCGACCATCGCGCGGGTGATCAATTTGGGCGCGGGGCGCCCGGGGATCAGCGCGGTGGTGACGATGATGTCGACCTCGAGGGCCTGCTTGGCGAACAGCGCCATCTCGGCGGCGATGAACTCCTCCGACATCGGCTTGGCGTAGCCGCCCTCGCCGGTGCCGTCCTCCTTGAAGTCGAGCAGCAGGAACTCGGCGCCCATGCTCTCGACCTGCTCCTTGACGACCGGGCGGGTGTCGAACGAGCGGACGATCGCGCCCAGTCCCTTGGCGACTCCGATGGCGGCGAGGCCGGCCACGCCGGCGCCGATCACCAGGACCTTGGCCGGCGGGACCTTGCCGGCGGCGGTGATCTGGCCGGTGAAGAACCGGCCGAAGTTGTTGGCGGCCTCGACGATGGCCCGGTAGCCGGAGATGTTGGCCATCGACGACAGCGCGTCGAGCTTCTGCGCCCGCGAGATGCGGGGCACCGCGTCCATGGCGAGCACGGTGGCCTGGCGCGCGGCCAGCTGGTCGAGCAGGGCCTTGTTCTGCGCGGGGTAGATGAAGCTGATGAGCGTGCCGCCGTGGCGCAGGAGGGTGACCTCGTCGCTCGTCGGCGGGCGCACCTTGAGGACGACGTCGGCGCCCTGCCAGGTGTGGAACGCGTCGGGCGCGATCTCGCAGCCGACGGCGACGTACGCGGCGTCGGCGAATTCGGCGGCGGCGCCGGCCCCGGACTCGACGAGCACGTCGAATCCGAAGCTCTTCAGGCGCTTCGCGGTGTCGGGGGTGGCCGCCACCCGGCGCTCGCCCGGGTGGATCTCCTTCGGAATGCCGATCTTCATGGGGGTGCCTGGGCGCACGGCCCCACGGTCCTGGGGCCACGGATGGATATCACGAGGGCCCGCCGGGGCGAAACCGGCGTGGACGTGATGTTTGGCGCTGGCGTAGGTTGCGGGGCATGGCAGACCCGCTCAGCCACTTCGACCCTGCCGGCGCCGCGCGCATGGTGGCGGTGACCGACAAGCCCGAGACGCCGCGCGCCGCCACGGCGCGGGCCCGCATCCGCATGGCCCCGGCGACGCTCGAGCGCATCCGCGGCGGCACGGCTGCGAAGGGCGACGTGCTCGGGGTGGCGCGCCTGGCGGCGATCGCCGGGGCCAAGCAGACGCCGGCCCTCATCCCCCTGTGCCATCCGGTGCGCGTCACCGGCATCGACGTGGGCTTCGAGCTGCGGGACGATCTCCCGGGCGTCGAGGTGTCCGTGCGGGTCACCGCCGTCGACCGCACCGGGCCCGAGATGGAGGCGATGACCGCGGCCGCGACCGCGGCCCTGACCGTCTACGACATGTGCAAGGCCATGGACCGCGGCATGGTCGTCGAGGCCGTCGAGCTGCTCGAGAAGTCGGGCGGCAAGTCCGGGCAGTGGACGCGTGAGGGGTGAGCGGGGTCACGCGCGTCCGCGCGTGGGCTACTCGACGGTGACAGACTTGGCGAGGTTGCGCGGCTGGTCGACGTCGGTGCCCTTGATGTCGGCGAAGTGGTAGGCGAGCAGCTGCAGCGGCACGCTGGCGAGGATCGGCTGGAGCTCGGGGGCGACGTCGGGCACGAGGATGAGGTCGTCGGCGAGGTCGCCGAGGGCCTGGTCGCCGACGGTGGCGAGCGCGATGATCTTGCCGCTGCGGGCGCGGACCTCCTCGAGGTTCGACAGCACCTTGCCGTAGCCGGGGCCGCGCAGGGCGAGCACGACGACCGGGACGTGCTCGTCGATCAGGGCGATCGGGCCGTGCTTCATCTCGCCGCTGGCGTAGCCCTCGGCGTGGATGTAGCTGATCTCCTTCAGTTTGAGCGCGCCCTCGAGGGCCACGGGGTAGCAGAGGCCGCGGCCGAGGAACAGGCAGTCGCGGGCGCCGGCGTGGCGGCGGGCGATGATCTTGATGGCCGCGCTGTGGGCCAGCAGGTTGTCGACGTGGAGCGGGAGGTTCTGCAGGCCGACGATCAGGTCGCGGGCGCGCTCCTGCGAGAGCGTGCCGGTGCGGCGGCCGAGGTGGATCGCGATCGCGGTGAGGATGGTGAGCTGGGTGGTGAAGGCCTTGGTCGAGGCGACGCTGATCTCGGGGCCGGCGTGGGTGTAGAGCGTCTGCTCGGCGACGCGGCTGAGGCTGGCGCCGAGCACGTTGCAGATCGCCAGCGTCCTGGCGCCGCGCTGGCCGGCCTCTTTGAGGGCGGCGAGGGTGTCGGCGGTCTCGCCGGACTGGCTGATGGCGATTGCTAGGTCGCCGGGGCGGACGATCGGGTCGCGGTAGCGGAACTCGCTGGCGATGTCGACCTCGACGGGGATGCGGGCCAGGCTCTCGATCAGGTAGCGGCCGGTCAGCGCGGCGTGCCACGAGGTCCCGCAGGCGAGCATGACGATGCGGGTGACGCCCTTTAAATCGAGGTCGAGGCCCTCGAGGCGGACGTCGTCGTCGGTCAGGCCGGCGCCGAGCAGGGTGGCGTGGATCGCCCGCGGCTGCTCGTGGATCTCCTTCAGCATGTAGTGCTTGAAGCCCTGCTTCTCGGCGGCCTGCGGGCTCCAGTCGACGCGGCGGCGCGGGCGGGTGACGGGCTTGCCGGCGGCGTCGACGATCTCGAACGACGTGCGGGTGACGCGGGCGACGTCGCCGTCGTCGAGGTCGATCACGTGGCGGGTGTAGGCCAGCACGGCGGCGACGTCGGAGGCGATGAAGTTCTCGGGGCCGGGGCAGTCGTGGCTGACGCCGGGGCCGCCGAGGCCGATGAGCAGCGGAGAGCTGTGGCGGGCGATCACCAGGGTCTCGGGGTCCCTGTCGTGGACCGCGGCGATGCCCCAGGTGCCGTGCATCTGCGCGGCGGCGCGGACGACGGCCTGCAGCAGGTCGCCGCCTTGTTGCAGCTCCTGCTCGATGAGGTGAGCGATGACTTCGGTGTCGGTCTCGCTGGCGAAGCTGCTGCCGCGGGCGGCCAGGCGGGCGCGCAGCTCGGCGTGGTTCTCGATGATGCCGTTGTGCACGACGGCGACGTGGCCGACGCGGTGCGGGTGGGCGTTGACCTCGGACGGGCGGCCGTGGGTGGCCCAGCGGGTGTGGCCGATGCCGCAGTGGCCGGCGAGCGGGGTGGCGCCGAGCTGGTCGGCGAGGGCGGCGATCTTGCCCTTGCAGCGCACGAGGTCGAGGCGGTGGGCGCCGCTGCCGAGGTCGGCGTTGCCGAGGATCGCCACGCCGGCGGAGTCATAGCCGCGGTACTCGAGCTTGCGCAGGCCGTCGAGGAGGATGGGGACGGCCTGGCGAGGGCCGGTGTAGCCGATGATGCCGCACATGGGTCACCTGTACGCGCGAAGGGCCCCCGCGCTTCCGCGGGAGCCCCTGGTTGGTAGCACGCCGGAGGCGCGGGCGTCACTTCGCCGGGGCGGGCTCGGCGGGCTTCTTGGCGGCGGGCTTCTTGGCGGCGGGCTCGGCGGCGGGGGCGGCCGGAGCGGCGGCTGCGGGCGGACCGGCCTTCGGCTGGTTGGCGGCGCACAGCGGGTTGCCCTTCTCGAGGCACTCGAGATCGGTGTTGTACTTGACGATGGTGGCGTCGGGCAGGGCGGACTTGATCTGCGGCTCGACCTTGTCGGCGCGGCCGACGATCACGACGACGGGCACGGCGTGCATGTACTTGGCGGACATCGCCTTGACGTCGGGGAGCTGGACCTTGCGGACTTCGTCGCGGTAGGTCTTCCAGTAGTCGGGGGCGAGGCCGAAGGTGAGCACGGTGCGCACGCGGCCGGCGACCTGCTCGGCGGTCTCGATGCCGAGGGGGAAGCTGCCGATGGTCTCGGTGATGGCCTCGTCGAACTCCTTCTGGGACGGGTCCGTGGTGCGCATCGCCTTGATGTGACCGAACAGGGCGGTGAGCATCTGGTCGGTGGTGCTGGTCTTGGTCTTGGTCCAGATCGACCAGGTGCCGGGGGCCTGGCCGGGCTGCATGCGGGCGTAGACGCCGTAGGTCAGCGACTTCTCCTCGCGCACGTCGAGGAACAGGCGGCCGGTGGAGCCGCCGCCGAGGATGTCGGAGGCGATCTGGAACTTGATCCAATCCTGGTGCTTGCGGGCCAGGGCGAGGTTGCCGATGCGGACCTCGGACTGGGCCGAGCCGGGGCGGTCGACCAGGTGGACGACGAGCTTCTGCGGCAGCTTGTAGTCGCGGAAGTTGTTGAGCGGGTTGACGGGCGCGGTGCCCGAGATCGGCTTCCACTTGCCGAACACCGACTCGACCAGCGGCTGGGCCTCGGCCGGGGTGATGTCGCCGGAGAGGATCAGGTAGCTGTTGTTCGAGCGGTAGAAGTCGTTGTGGAACTTCTTCAGGGCGTCGATGGTGACGCCGTCGATCTGCGCGTCGGTCTCGAGCGGGCGGCCGTAGGGGTGGCCCTCGGGGTAGGCGGCCATGCCGAACAGGGTGTCGGCGAGCACGTCGGGGTTGGACTTCGCGGCCTTCAGGCCGGCCTTGGACTTGTCCTGCAGCTTCTTCAGGGCGTCGGCCGGGAACGCGGGGTTGATGACCTCGTCGGCCATCAGGGTGAGCCCGAGCTTCAGGTCCTTCTTCAGGACCTCGACGTAGACGCTGGTGTCGTGGGTGCCGGCGGCGGCGCCGAGGCTGCCGCCGACGAGCTCGATCTCCTCGTCGATCTTGGCCTTGCTGCGCGTCTTGGTGCCCTCGCCGAGGATCGACGCGGTCATCTGGGCCAGCTGCTCGTCGTCCATGGTGCCGGCGCGGATCACCAGCTGGGCGTTGACCAGCGGGACCTCGTGGTTCTCGACCACGTAGACGTCGATGCCGTTGCGGGTGGTGAACTTCTGCAGGTCGGGGAACTGGACCGGGCGCGGCTCGCTCGGCGGGGGCGGGTCCTGGTAGACGCGCTTGGGCGCCTCGACGACCGGGGGCGGGGTCTGGACCGGCTCGGCGGGCTTCTCGGGCGGCTTGGTGTCGACCTTCTTGCCGCAGGCGGCGAGGGCGACGGTGCCGGCGAGGACGATGGAGAGGTTACGGATGTGCATGGTGGTCGTCCTTCCTGGTCAGCCGGGGCCCATCGGGAGTTTGCCGGCGGCGGGCTTGATCTCGAGGGTCAGCCAGTTGGCGCCGAGGTACTCGTTGGCGACGCGCTTGATGTCGGCGGGGGTGACTTCCTGGTACTTCTGCAGGTCGGTGAGCACGCGCTTGGGGTCGTTGTAGAAGAGGGCGCCCTGGGCGATCGAGAAGGCCCGGCCCTGGTTGGTGGCGAGCGTGTTGACGGTGCCGACGACCTCGTTGTTGATGGCCTTCTGCAGCTCGCGGGCGGAGATGCCGGACTTCTGGATCTTGGTGACCTCGTCGCGGATGACCTGCTTGATGGCGGCGAAGTCGGTGGTCGGCAGCGGCATGGCCTGCACGAACACCAGGCCGGCGTCGCGCTGGGAGAAGTGGGCCCCGCCGGCGAACGCGACCAGCTTCTTGTCGTCCTGCAGGATCTTGGGGATGCGGGCCGACTCGCCGACCAGCAGGATGTTGCCGAGCAGATCGAGGGCGTAGCGGTCGGGGTTGTTCTGGCCGACGGTGTGCCAGCCGAGCAGGTAGAGCGCCTGCTGGGCCAGCGGGTCGTCGACGCTGCGCTCGAACGGCTTCGACTTGTCGACGGCGCCGGGCGGGGTCGGCACGCGGTCGGGGCCGCGCTTGATGTCGCCGAAGTACTTGTCGACGCGGCCCTTCAGGTCGCCCACCTCGACGTCGCCGACGAACACCAGCACGGCGTTGTTGGGCGCGTAGTACTTGTCGAAGAACGCCTGCACGTCGGCGGTCTTGGCGGCGTTGAGGTCCTCGAGGCTGCCGATCACAGGGTGGCCGTAGCCGGTGCCCTTCCACGCGTCGGACAGCCAGTTCTGGATGGCCGCGGAGTAGGGCACGTTGTCCATGCGCATGCCCTTCTCTTCCTTGACGGCGGCGCGCTGGTTTTCGAAGTTCTTGTCGGTGATCTCGAGCGAGCGCAGGCGGTCGGACTCGAGCCACAGGCCGAGGTCGAGGTACTGGCTCGGCAGGTTGTTGTAGTAGATCGTCAGGTCGTACGAGGTGCTGGCGTTGTTGTTGCCGCCGACGCGCTGGACGAACGTCAGGTGGCCCATGGGCGGGACGTTCTTGCTGCCCTCGAACATCATGTGCTCGAACAGGTGGGCGAAGCCGGTGCGGCCCTCCACCTCGTCGCGCGAGCCGACGTCGTAGATGAGGGTCATGTTGAAGGAGGGCGTCGAGTGGTCCTCGACCACGAACACGCGCAGGCCGTTGGCCAGCTCGAAGCTCTGGATGGGGAGGTCGAAGCCGGGGTCGGACTTCTTGCCCTTCTTGACCACCGGGGGCTTGGCGCCGGCGGGGGCGGCGGTCTTGGCGGCCGCGGGTGCGGGGGCGGCGGGCGCGGGAGCCGGCGCCGCGGCGGCCGAACCGACGAGGGCCGGGACCGCGAGCAGGCTGAGGGCGAAGGCGGCAGCACGCCCGCGCATTCGTCCATGAAGTGGTTGCATCGACATCGACAGCGTCTCCTCGAGAAGTTGGACCAGGGGTATTGGCCGGCGGCGACCCTAGCACAAGGCGCGGGAGCGGGGGACAGGCGTCCGCGAGATCTCACGGTCCGGCGGACTCCCCGCGACGTGACGCAGGATCGGGGGAACGGGGGTACAGCGCCGTCGCCGGGGCCTCGGGGTGAACGGCCCGTCGCGGCGCGGCGGACCGTCCGGACGGCGTGGCGGCGGGCGTGGTCGCCGGGCCTCGCGCGCCCGCATGGGGCCCGGCGCGGGCCCGGGTCGGGCCGCGCGGGGCGTGCCGCCGTGTTGACAGCGGCGCCGGCCAAACCCTATAAATCCGCGCGCCTGGCCCGGGTCTGCGAAGACTTCGGGCTTCCGGCGTCACGGCTCCGGGGTCCGCTCCGGGCCGGGATTCGCGTCCTGGGGCGTCGGCAAGTGGTAAGCCAGCGGGTTTTGATTCCGCCTACCGTAGGTTCGAATCCTACCGCCCCAATCCTCCGAGCCGCCGTTCCCCCGCCAGGACCCCCGACCCCCTGAGGATCCCCGTGAACAAGACGCTGACCATCTTCGGCGGCAATTCGAATGTTCCCCTGATGGGGGAGCTGTGCGAGCACCTCGGCATCATGCCGGGGCGCTCGCGGGTCGAGCGCTTCTCGGACGGCGAGATCTTCGTCGAGATCGGCGAGAACGTGCGCGGGGTCAACTGCTTCATCATGCAGTCGACCTGCAGCCCGCCGAACCGCAACCTGATGGAGCTGCTCATCATGATCGACGCGCTGAAGCGGGCCAGCGCGGGCAGCATCGTCGCCTTGATGCCGTACTTCGGGTACGCCCGCCAGGACCGCAAGGTCAAGCCGCGCACGCCGATCTCGGCCAAGCTGGTGGCCGACCTGCTGACCGCCGCGGGGGCCGACCGCGTGCTGGCCGTCGACCTGCACGCCGGGCAGATCCAGGGCTTTTTTAACATTCCGTTCGACCACCTGTACGCGACCCCGGTGTTCCGCGACATCCTCAAGCTCGAGGGGCTGCGCGGGTCGGATGTCGTGATCGTGTCGCCGGACGCCGGCGGGGTCGAGCGGGCCCGCATCTACTCCAAGGCGCTGGAGTGCTCGCTGGCCATCATCGACAAGCGCCGCGAGTCGCCCAACGTGTCGCAGGTGCTGCACCTGATCGGCGACGTCGCCGGCAAGAAGGCGATCCTCGTCGACGACATCATCGACACCGCCGGAACGCTGTGCAACGCGGCCGCGGCGGTGCTCGAGCGCGGCGCGACCGAGGTCTACGCGGTCGCCACCCACGGGGTGTTCTCGGGGCCGGCGATCGAGCGCATCAACGGCTCGGTCATCCGCAAGATCTGGGTGACCAACAGCATCCCGCAGGAGGACCGCCTGGCCCGCTGCGACCGCCTGAAGGTCGTCAGCCTGGGGCACCTGCTGGCCGAGGCGGTCAAGCGCATCCACCACGGAGACTCCATCTCGAGCCTGTTCTTCTGAGCAGTTACCCACCCGAGCGACGATTCGGCCTTCCGGCGGCGAGCCCAATGGTGCGGCACCCACCCGGCGGCGAACAGAGAGGAAAGAGACAATGGCGAACGAACAACGTGAAATCAGCGCCCAGATCCGCGACCAGCACGGCAAGGGCTCGGCCCACAAGCTGCGGGCCAAGGGCCTCATCCCGGCGATCGTGTACGGCGGCGGCGGCAAGCATGTATCGGTGGCGATCGACCCGCTGGCGCTGCGCAAGGCCATGGACCCGGTGCGCAAGCTCAACACCTGGTTCAAGGTCCGCGTCGAGCGCGGGGCCGAGGAGTCGTGCATCATCATCGACCACCAGATGGAGAAGACCCGCGACCAGCTCCTGCACGTGGATTTCCTCCGCGTGGACCCGGAGAAGGAGCTGCAGGTCCGCCTGCCGGTCGAGGTGACCGGTCGCGCGGCGGGCGTGGTCGCCGGCGGCACGCTGAAGACCTTCCTGCGCTACGTGCACGTGTCGGTGCGCCCGCGTGACATCCCGACCAGCCTGGTCGTCGACGTGACCCCGCTGGCCGCCGGTCAGTCCTTGAAGGTCAAGGACATGACGCTCGCGGGCGGGCGGATCCTCGAGAACCCGAACCAGAACCTGGCCTTCATCGACCCGCCGAAGGCGAAGAAGGAAGAGGCCGACGACGGCAAGAAGAAGGACGCCAAGGGCGCGGCCAAGCCGGCAGCGGCGGCCAAGCCGGCCGCGGCAGCGGCGGCCAAGCCGGCCGCGGCCGCCAAGCCGAAGAAGTGATCGGCGGCGCGTGAGCCAAGGATCTCCCCGCCCCGATGTCGGACGCTGCACCGTGGCTGATCGTGGGTCTCGGCAACCCCGGGACCCGCTACGCCCGGACCCGGCACAACGTCGGGTTCATGGCGGTCGAGCGCTGGGCCGAGGCCCAGGCCGGCCCCGCGGGGGTGCGCTGGCAGGACAAGTGGAAGGGGCTCACGACCACGGTGAGCTGCGGGGGCCGGCGCTGCGTGGTTCTACGGCCGCAGACGTATATGAACCGGAGCGGCGAGAGCGTGGTGCCCGCCGCCGGGTTCCATCGCGTGCCGCCGCCGCAGATCGTGGCGGTGCACGACGAGATCGACTTCCCGCTCGGTCGCCTGGCGATCAAGAAGGGCGGGGGCCACGGGGGCCACAACGGCCTGCGTGACATCGTTTCGCAGCTCGGTTCGGCCGACTTCCTGCGCATCCGCGTGGGGGTCGGCAGACCGGTGCACGGCGAGGTCGCCGACTACGTGCTGTCCGAGTTCACCGCGGCCGAACAGGACGCCGCGGACGACGTGGTGGCGCGGGCGGTCGACGCCCTGACCTGCATGATGACCGACGGGGTCGTCATGGCCATGAACAAGTACAACAACAGTTGACCCGGCTCCCCGGCTCCCGGCCCCCCGGGGCCTGATCGGGCTGTACAGCCCGCGGGGGCCTCGGTACAACCGGGCCACCCAAAACTGCCCTCCGGGCCCCGACACCTCCTCACGGCCCTCCGGGCCCGTTCAGTCTTCGCGGCCCTGATTGCGAGAAAGCCTCCCGTGGACCTTCCCATCCAAAATCTTCTCTATGCGGTGCCGGCCTGCGGGGCCCTGGCGCTGATCTACGCGTTCGCCACCACGGCCTGGATCTCCAAGCAGGACCCGGGCAACGAGCGCATGCAGAACATCGCCACGCAGATCTTCCGCGGCGCGATGGCCTTCCTGGCCGCCGAGTACAAGGTGCTGGCGGTCTTCGTGCTGGTGATCGCCGGCCTGCTGGCGCTGACCGCCGACCCGGCGATCTCGTCGCCGCTGATCGGCGTGTCGTTCCTCGCCGGCGCGCTGTGCAGCGGCCTGGCCGGGTTCTTCGGCATGCGCGTGGCGACCCGCGCCAACGTCCGCACCGCGGCGGCGGCCCGCACCGGCCTGCCGCCGGCGCTGGCGGTCGCGTTCCGCGGCGGCGCGGTCATGGGCATGTGCGTGGTCGGCCTCGGGCTCATCGGCTTCGGCGGCCTGTTCATCGCCTACGTCTCGCAGTTCAACGCGCTGGCCGACGTCGACGGCGCGGCCCTCGAGTTCAACCGCGTGATCAACATGCTCGCGGGCTTCTCGATGGGCGCCTCGTCGATCGCGCTGTTCGCCCGCGTGGGCGGCGGCATCTACACCAAGGCGGCCGACGTCGGCGCCGACCTGGTCGGCAAGGTCGAGGCGGGCATCCCCGAGGACCACTACCTCAACCCGGCGACGATCGCCGACAACGTCGGCGACAACGTCGGCGACGTGGCCGGCATGGGCGCCGACATCTACGAGTCCCTCGTCGCGGCGATCGTCGCCGCCATGGCGATCGCGCTGACCGCGCGGCCCGAGTACGTCGCGAGCCTCTTCACGAACTCGCCCACCGAGAGCGAGGCGAAGTTCCTGGCGGTGACGCTGCCGGTCTTCCTCGCGGGCGTCGGGCTGCTCGTCTCGATCGTCTGCATCTTCATCGCCCGCGCCCTGCGCGGCAGCGCGCCGGCCATGGTGCTGCGCGCGGCGCTGGTGATCCCGTCGGTCATCATCTGCATCGTCGCCTGGGTGCTGATGCCGATGCTCGGCGTCAGCCAGTCGGTGACCGGCGCGCTCGCGGCCGGCGCCATCGGTGGCGCCCTGATCGGTCTGATCACCGAGTTCTACACCGCCTGGTCCCCGATCGAGCGCGTCGCCGAGGCCTCGAAGACCGGCGCCGGCACCGGCGTGATCTCGGGTCTCGCCGTCGGCATGGAGAGCACGGTCGTGTCGCTCCTCATCATCGCCGTCGTCGGCTTCATCGCGAACGCCGTCATGCCCGACGGCATGGGCCTCTACGGCATCGCCATGAGCGCCGTCGGCATGCTCGCCGGCACCGCGATCGTGATGACCGTCGACGCCTACGGCCCCATCGCCGACAACGGCGGCGGCATCTCGGAGATGTCGGGCCTCGGCAAGGAGGTGCGCGACATCACCGACGAGCTCGACGCCGTGGGCAACACGACCGCCGCCGTGGGCAAGGGCTTCGCCATCGGCTCGGCGGTGCTCACCGTGATCGCGCTCTTCGCGGCCTTCAACATGGAGGTCAACGCGGTGCGCCTGCGCGACGGCGCCGCGGCGATGAGCCTCGACATCACCCGCGCGCCCATCCTGCTGGGCCTGCTCTTCGGCGCGCTGCTCCCGTGCATCGTGGGCGCGAGCACCATGACCGCGGTCGGCCGCGCCGCGGGCGCGATCGTCGA
>JAEUJW010000047.1 GCA_016793465.1 Myxococcales bacterium | reverse complement strand
TGACCGTCTCGAACGGCACGTCGCGGCGCGTGTGCGTCTGCGGGTCGAAGAACAGCTCGACGTGTCGCACGTTGTCCCGCGCCGCCCGCTCGAAGTACGCGTACGTCAGGTCGTAGAAGTCCTGCACGTGGTGCAGCACGTCCGTGCCGCGGTAATAGATGTCGAGGAACGACTGCAGGTCGTGGAAGTCGTAGGCCTCTCGCAGCGCCTCGACGCTGTCCCACGGCAGCGCGATGCCGTTGCGCCGCGCTATCGCGAACATCAGCTCGGGCTCCAGCGTGCCCTCGATGTGGAGGTGCAGCTCGGCCTTCGGGATGCCGCGGATGAAAGCCTCGATGGACGGGTCGTGGGTCATCGCAAGCAACGTCACCAAAGGCGCGCCGGGGATGCAAGCGTGAAGCGGACGGGACGGCACGGCAGCATCTCCGGGCGCGCTACCTGCATCCGCGGCCCTCGGCCGAAAACGCCCCGCGGAGGCGAGGGGATCCACACGCCGGGAACGCGACGACAGCGCCGGCCTCCCGCGTACTACGCCCTTCGATGTCCGCCCCGCACGCGCGTCGCGAGCCCGAGCCCGTCCCCACGCGGCTCGGCGCGCTCGTCCACCGCGCCAAGGTGCTCGTCCATCAGGTCGTCCGGGGCGCCCGCGACCGCGTCGACGTCGTGCGACGGCCCGAGCGGGCCGTCCACGTCGCCGCGGCGGGCGACACGCTGCTGCGCGCCCCGCTGCTGGCCGAGCGACGCAGCGCCCTGTGGACGGCGACCGACCCCGGCGAGTGGCCGCTCGAGGAGGGCAAGGTCGAGAACCTGCGGGTCGCCGCGCGCAAGCTCGACGGGCTCGAGTACCCCGCGGGCGCGACGTTCAGCTTCTGGGCGCAGATCGGGCGACCGACGCGCCGCCAGGGGTTCGTCGACGGCCGCGAGATCCGCGAGGGCTGCATCGTGCCCGCGGTCGCCGGCGGGATCTGCCAGCTCTCGAACGCGCTCTACGAGGCGGCCCTCGCCGCCGGCCTCGAGATCGTCGAGCGTCACCCGCACTCGCGCGTGGTGCCCGGCTCGCAGGCGGCGCTCGGCGCCGACGCGACGGTCTTCTGGAACTACGTCGACCTGCGCCTGCGCAGCGACCAGCCGCTCCGCCTCGAGGTCGCGCTCGACGCCGACGAGCTGGTGGTCCGCCTCCGCGGCGGCGCGCCCCGGCGCCGCCACCTGACTGTCCTTCAGGACAGCCAGCGCGCGCGCCTCGAGCACGACTGCCACACCTGCGGCCAGGACGCCTGCTTCCGCCACGAGGCCCCGACCGCCGCCCAGCGCTCGGCCCGCGCGCGCACCGCCTATCTCGTCGACGAGCGCTGGCCCGAGTTCGACCGCCACGTCCAGGCCACCCGCGCGCCCGGCGACCTGCTGCTCGTGCCCCTCGACGGCGCCCGCCTGCGGCGCCCCCGCTACGCCTGGTCGACCGCCGGCCTCGTCACCACCCAGCACCCGCGCGCCGCCCTGCTGCGCGCGCTGCACAGCCGCCGCCTCGCCGACCAGGGCGCCGCCCGCCAGCGCGTGCTGCTCGCCGGCGACGACCGCCTGGCCGAGGCCATGGCCCGCAGCCTGCCGCCGTCGGTCCGCCGCGTGGTCGTCGCCCAGAACCTGCTGCCCGCGCTGTGGCGCCGCGGCGCGCTCGGCGGGCGCCGCTTCGAGGTGCTGCTGACCCGCCTCCCGCTCGCCGAGCTGCACGCCCGCCTCGACCGCGCCGCGGCCGCGCACCCGCGCAGCCCGACGCTGGCCGACTTCCGCGGCGAGCCGTGGCGCGTGGCCGCCGAGTCCGCCGCCCTGGCCGCCGCCGAGCGCGTGCTGACCCCGCACGCCGAGCTCGCCGCGCTGTTCCCCGGACGCGCCGAGCGCCTGCCCTGGGCCGTGCCGTCGGCCCGCGACGAACCTGTCCCGCGGGACAGCTCGCAGCCGCCGACGATCGCCTTCCCCGCCAGCACCGTCGGCCGCAAGGGCGCGTGGGAGCTGCGCGAGGCGCTGCGCGGGCTGCCCGTCGCCGCCCGCCTGTGGGTCGCCGGCCGCCCGCTCGAGGGCGGCGAGTTCTGGCGCGGCCTCGACGTGTCCGAAGGGACAGCCGCGCCCGCGCGCCCCGACGTCGTGGTCCTGCCGGCCCACGTCGAGCACCAGCCGCGCGCCCTGCTGGCCGCGCTGGCCCGCGGCATCCCGGTCATCGCCTCGAGCGCCTGCGGCCTCGGCGACCTGCCCGGCGTGATCACCGTGCCGCCCGGCGACGTCGCGGCCCTGCGCGCCGCCCTCGCGGCCGCGCTCGCCGGCCTCGCCGCGGCCCGCCGCTCGGCCTGACGCGTTGACACCCGCGATCGCGCTTGCCACCCTCGGGGCCATGCACGAGGCCGTCAAGGCGCTGCGCGCCGTGAAGCTGTGGCACGCCTGGGGCGCCGCGCTCGCCGGCTGCGGGGGCGACCTCGCGGCCGTGCTCGCCGCCGGCGCGCCGCGCGTCACCGCCAGGAGGCCGGCCAGGCGCGTGCGCGTCGGGCTCAGCCACGGGGGCGCGCGCGGCCAGCTGCGGCTCGAGCTGCGCGTCGACTTCACCGGCGCGCCGAAGGCCGAGCTCGACGTCGACGGCGCGGTCCACCGCGAGCCCGGGGTGTTCGGCGACGAGACCGACGAGTGGGGCGCCGTCGGTTTCGGCGGCAAGCACGTCGAGTACAGCGTGATCCACCAGAGCGTGCCGACGCTGATGGACGGCGTCTACACCCGCTCGAGCTTCCTGCCGCGGCTGCACCGGCTCCTCGACGTCGCCCGCGTCTACGCCCTCGAGACCGCCGTCGACGTCGACCTCGGCGCGGCCGCGCGGCTGAGCTTCGAGCCGCGCGGCAAGGACGAGCGCGCCGCCTACGCGGCCATGGGCTTCGCGCTCACCCACCCCGACGGCCACCCCTTCACCGCCGTCGACGAGGACCGCTGGTACGCCGCCCGCGGGCCCAACGCGGCCTGGCCGCCGGGCGTGGCCTGGCGCCGCGGCGACGCCACGATCCTCGGCACGACGGTCCGCTTCGGCGCCGCGGCCCGGCAGATGTTCCGCTGACGCGGGCTACTCCGGCATCACGCCGACCGGCTGCAGCGTCACGCTGGCCAGCGCCCCGCCGCCGGGCCGCGGGCGCAGGTCGATGGTCCCGTTGTGCAGGTCGATGATGCGCTTGACGATCGCCAGCCCGAGCCCGGTGCCCGACTCCTTGGTGCTGAAGAACGGCGTGAACATCTTGCTCGCGACCTTGGCGTCGATGCCCGGCCCGCGGTCGGCCACGGTGATGCGGACCCGGCCCTCGACCGCCGCCGCCTCGACCTCGATGACCGCCTCGGGCGGCGGCTCCTCCATGCCGCGCATGGCGTCGATCGCGTTGACGACCAGGTTGACCAGCACCTGCGTCAGCTTGGCCTGGTCGCCGAGCACGCGCGGGAGCTCGGGCGGGGTCGTGACCGTGATCGTCACGCCGAGCGCCTCGGCCTGCGGGCGCTGCATGCTGGCCACGTAGTCGAGGAGGGCCGGCACGTCGACCGGGTAGCGCTCGAAGCTGCGCGGGCGGGCCAGCCCGAGGAACTCCTCGAGCAGCTTCGACAGCCGCTGGATCTCCGACGTCACCAGCTTGCTGCACTGGCCGATCTTGTCGCGCGCGGCGCCCTCGGGCAGGCGCCCGGTGTGGCGCCCGAGCAGCTCGAGCTGCAGGATCGCCGCGTTGAGCGGGTTGCGGATCTCGTGGGCCAGGCTGGCCGTCAGGGTCGCCAGCGAGGCCATCGCCTCGGCGTCGGCGGCCCGCTTCTCGAGGGCCAGGCGGTCGGTCACGTCGGTGCCGACCAGCAGCAGCATCTCGAGCGCGTCGCCCGACGGGCTGAACGACACCACGTTCCAGCGGACCTCGCGGCGCCCGCCGTTGCGGTCGCTGACGGCGCACTCGACCTCGTAGAGCCGGCGGCGCCGCCAGGCCTCGGCGATCATCTCCTTGTAGGTCGACTGCAGGTCGGGGGCCACGAACTCGGCGAGCGGGCGGCCGATCGCGTCGTCGCGGTCGCGCCCGGTCACGCTGGCGGCGCAGCGGTTCCACATGCGGATGACCCCGCCGCTGTCGAGCCCGACGATCATCGACTCGACGGTCTCGACGATGCCGCGGTACAGCCGCTCCGAGGCCGCCAGCTGGTTGGCCAGGTCCTCGCGCTCGCGGCGGAGCTGGACCTGCTCGAGCGCGCGCATCGCCAGGGCCAGCAGGTCCATGGCGTGGAACGGCTTCTGCACGTAGGCGAACACGCCCTCGCGGACCGCGGCGATCGCGGTGTCGAGCGAGGCGTCGCCGGTCATCAGGATCACCTCGCTGCCGGGCACCTGCTGGCGCAGCTGCGGGACCAGGACCACGCCGGTGACGTCGGGCAGGCGCACGTCGACGATCGCCAGGTCCGGCGGCTCGTGCTTGATCGCCGCCAGCGCCTGCGCCCCGGAGCCGCACACCTCGGCGGTGATGCCCTCCTCCTCGAACAGGTCGGCGATGTTCTCGGCGAGCGGCCGGTTGTCCTCGACGATCAGCACGCGGCGGCTCATGTCATGTCCTCCTTGGCCGGCGGCGCGACCGGCAGGCGGACCACGAACACCGCCCCGCCCTCGGCGCGGTTGCTGGCCGAGATGCTGCCGTTGTGCTTCTCGACGATGCGCCGACACAGCGCCAGCCCGAGCCCGGTGCCGGTCACGCGGGTGGTGAACAGCGGCACGAACAGCTTCTCGAGCACCGCCGGCGTCATGCCCGGGCCCTGGTCCTCGACTCCGAGCACGAGGGTGTCGCCGGTCACGACCACGCGCACGTCGACGCGCCCGTTCTGGCCCTGGGCCTGGACCGCGTTGAGCACGAGGTTGACGACGAGCTGGCGGAACTGGCCGGCGTCGACGGCCACGTGCGGCAGCTCCTCGCCGACGTGGACCGCGATCTCGACGCCGTCGGGGTGGGGCACCGACACCGCGGCGTCGCGGCTGACCTGGCCGACTTCGGTCGGCTGGCGATCCGGCGGGCGGTCGCGGACCAGGTCGAGCAGGTCGGAGATGATCCCGTTGCACAGCGCGATCTGGTCGCGCAGGCGCCCGAGGTGCTTGTTGGTGTGGTCGTCGCCCGGCAGCCGGCGCCCGAGCATGTGCACCGACGTCTGCATGACCGCCAGCGGGTTGCGCAGCTCGTGGCCGATCGAGGCCGCGACCTGGCCGATCGTCGCCAGCCGCTCCGCGTCGGTCGCCCGCGTGATCAGCGACTCGCGGTAGGTCTCGAGCATGATCGCCAGCTCCATGTCGCAGACCTTGTCGATGGCGCGGTGGGCGGCCTGTCGGCGCTCGGCCGGCCACTCCTCGGCGGCGTCGAGCGCCAGGTGCAGCTCCTCGCGCACGAGGTTCATGGCCCCGAGCATGTAGCGCTGGTCGAGGGCCACGCCGACGTGCGTGCGGCCGATGCGGGCGCGCCGCTCGTAGTACACCTCGTCGTAGATCCCGCGGACCAGCCCGTCGAGCCAGCCGCGCAGCTGCGTGCGCTGGCGGTCGCGCTGCGGCTGCCCGCCGGTGAACACCGCCGTCGCGCCCGGGTTGGCGTCGATCGCCTCGTAGAAGCGCTGGATGATGGCGTCGAAGCGCGGGCGCAGCACCGGGCCGAGCTCCCGCATGAGGGTCGCGTGCGCCGGCGTGAAGTGGATGAACTCCATCAACTCGTCGAGCAGGAACTGCGAGGAAGGCATCGGGGGTCCTGACATAGCACCCCTTCGCCGCGATTTTGCGACGGAAAAATTTTGCGCGACGGGTTAATCTGCTGCTCCCATGAGCAGCCTGCGCGCCCCCGGACTCGGCCCGATCGTCGGCCACACCACCGACCGCACCTGCCGCCTGTGGATCCAGGCCCCCGCCCCCGAGGACGGCAAGCACGCCGCCGAGGAGGACCGCCGCACCTTCGGCGTGCTCGCCGTCACCGCCCGCGCCGGCGTCGCCATCCCGCCGGCGGAGCGGCCGCTGTTCTACTTCCGCCTGCGCCGCGAGTTCGACCGCACCGGCACCTTCGTGCTCGGCGAAGAGGCGAGCCTCGGCGGCCGCGGCCAGCCCTACCCCTTGACGCCCGACACCGAGTACCGCGTGCGCGTCGCCTCGCTCGCGGTCGACGACGCCTGGGACAACGACGTCTGCGTGGCGAGCGATCTGCTGGCCGAGCGCCTGCCGGCGCCGAGCGTGTGGGCCGCCGCGATCGACAGCCTCCCGGCCGAGCAGTGCGAGGCCACGTTCCGCACCGATCCGCCGCTCGGCGCGGTCGGCGACAGCCTGGCCTTCCTGCTCGGCTCGTGCCGCTACCCCGGCCTGCTGTGGAAGGTCAAGGAGTCCGACGCGATCTTCGGGCCCATGGCCGCCGAGGTCCAGACCGCCCGCCACGGCGCCCGCCCGCGCCTCGTGATCATGGCCGGCGACCAGATCTACGCCGACACCTACCACCGCCTCGTGCCCGTCGGCCTGGCCGACACCCACGAGGAGTTCACCGCGCGCTACCAGGCCGCGTTCGGCTCGGCCAACATGCGCCGGCTGCTGCGCAGCGTGCCGACCTATATGATCCTCGACGACCACGAGATCGAGGACAACTGGTCGCAGGGCCGCATCACCGGCCCCGGCAAGAAGATCCTGTTCAACCTCGCGATCGGCGCCTACCTCAGCTACCAGTGGTCGCACGGCCCGCGCAGCTTCGGCCGCCGGCTCTACTACCAGTTCGCCAGCGCCGGCTACCCGTTCTTCGTGCTCGACACCCGCACCCAGCGCGCCGTCGACGAGGACTCGGACGACCTCGAGGACAACCACCTGCTCGGCCGCCCCTCGCTCAGCCCCGACGAGCCCAACCAGCTCGACATCCTGTGCGACTGGCTGCGCGACCAGCAGCGCGACCGCGGCGACGCCCCCAAGTTCATCGTCACCGCCAGCGTGTTCGCCCCCAGCCACGTCGCGTCGATCAAGCACGACAGGGCCCGCGCCCGCAGCGACTCGTGGCCGGCGTTCCCGGCCACCCGCCGCCGCCTGCTGCGCACCATCGTCGACCACGGCGTGCAGAACGTGGTGTTCCTGGCCGGCGACGTGCACTGCGCCGCGGTCGCCCAGATGTGGTTCACCGGCCCGGACGTCGGCCACCTGCGGGCCTACTGCGTGGTCTCCTCGGCGTTCTACTGGCCGTTCCCGTTCGCCGACGGCGACCCCGCCGACTTCGTCCACGACTCGACCGACCCGCGCACCCGCGACAGCTTCGCCGTGTCCGACGCGGTGACGATGGACTACCGCGCCTGGAACTTCACGCAGGACGACAACTTCTGCCGCCTCACCGTCGACCGCGCGAACCACCGCCTGATCGTCGAGGTGATCGGCCGCGACGGCCGACCGATCACCTCGCGCGGCCCGCTGCGCCGCCCGGTCGACCTCACCAGCAACCTCGACCTCGCGCCGTGGTGAGGCATGCACGCCGATGCGACGGCCGCGGTCGGTGCCCACGTCGGTGAAGCCGCCGCGCGGCTCGAGCGGCGCCGCTCGCCCGCCGCCGCCCGCGACCTCCTGATCGCCCACCTGTGCCGGCGCTTCGCCGCGGCCCTCGGCGTCGACCCGCCCGCCGCGCTGGAGCGCGACCCGCCCGACCTGACCGCCGACGAACGCGACGCCCTCGCCCGCCTCGACGGCCACGACTGGCGCGCCGTCTCGCCGGTGCTGCTCGGCACCGTGCTCGAGCGCGCCCTCTCGCCGTCGCGGCGCCGGGCCCTCGGCGCCCACTACACGCCCGAGGCCCACATCCGGCGCCTGGTCGAGCGCACCATCGTCGCCCCCCTGCGCGCCGAGCGGGCCGCCTGCTCGCCCGCCGAGTTCCGCCGCCGCCTGGCCGCGGTCCGCGTGCTCGACCCGGCGTGCGGCAGCGGCAACTTCCTGGTCGTCGCCCTGCTCGCGCTGATGCGCCTCGAGGACGAGCTCGGCCCCGCCGCGGACCTCGACGAGCGCGTGCACCCGGGCCAGCTCCACGGCCTCGAGCTCGACCCGTGCGCCGCCCGCATCGCCGGCCTGACCGTGTGGATCGCCTGGCTGCAGCGCCAGGTCGCGACCGGCCGCAGCCCCCGCGCCGCCCCGCCGCCCGCCATCCGCGTCGCCGACGCCCTGCTCGCCCACGCCGCCGTCGCCCCCGCCGAGCACCCCGACGGCCGCCCGCTGCTGCGCGCCCGCGGCGTCAGCGACAAGCGCGCGACCCGCCACCTGCGCGCCGAGCAGCGCCTGCAGGGCGCGCACGTGCCGGCCTGGCCCGAGGCCGACTTCATCGTCGGCAACCCGCCGTTCGTCGGCAACAAGCGCATGTGCGACGTGCTCGGCGCCGGCTACGTCGCCGCCCTGCGCGCGGCCTACCCCGCGGTCCCCGCCTCGGCCGACCTCGTCATGCTGTGGTGGCAGCGCTGCGCCGAGCTGCTGCAGCGCGGCGCCGGCCTGCGCCGCTTCGGCCTGGTGACCACGAGCAGCGTCCACCAGCCGCTCAACCGCCCGGTGATCGCGCGCGCCCTGGCGGCCGGCGTGCGCCTCGTCTACGCGATCGCCGACCACCCGTGGTTCGACGCCGGCGCCGCCGTGCGCATCGCCATGACCGTCGCGGCCCGCGACGACGCCCCCGCCGAGCTCGGCCGCGTGATCGACGAGTCCGACCCGCTCGCGCCCCGCGTCGAGGACACGCGCGTCGCCGAGATCCACGCCGACCTGCGCGCCGGCCCCGACCTGCAGCAGGCCCGCCCGCTGCGCGCCAACGCCGGCGTGTGCTTCCAGGGCATCACCCTGGTCGGCGCGGGCTTTCGCCTGGCCGCCGCCGACCTCGAGCGCCTCGGCGTGAGCCCCGACGCGGCGGTCGTGCGGCCCTACCTGATCGGCCGCGACCTCGTGCGCCGACCCGCGGCGCGCTGGGTCATCGACCTCCACGGCCTCTCGCTCGCCGAGGCCGACGCCCGCCACCCGCGGCTCGTCGAGCACCTGACGCGCACGGTCAAGCCCCAGCGCGAGGCCCAGAACGACCGCCAGCGCCGCGAGCAGTGGTGGCAGTTCGGGCGCAGCGGCGCCGACCTGCGGGCCGCGCTCGCCGGGCTCGACTGGTACATCGCCACCGCCCGGACCGCCCGCCACCGCGTGTTCACGCGGGTGCCGGCGACCACGCTGCCCGACACCAAGGTCGTGGCGATCGCCCGCGAGGACTTCTCGCTGCTCGCGCTGCTGTCGAGCCGCGTGCACCTCGCGTGGGCGCTGCGCGTCGGCGGCCGCCTCGGCGTCGGCAACGACCCGACCTACAACCATCGCCACTGCTTCGAGGCGTTCCCGCTCCCGCGCCTCGACGCCGCCCAAACCATGGCAATGCGGCGGGCCGGCGAGCGCCTCGACGAGCACCGCCGGGCCCGCCAGGCCGAGCACCCGGCGCTGACCCTCACGGCGACCTACAACGTGCTCGCCAAGCTGCGCGCCGGCCGTGCGCTCGTCGCCGCCGAGCAGCGCGTGCGCGCGTGGTCGCAGGCCGACGCGCTGCGCGAGCTGCACGCGGAGATCGACGCGCTCGCGCTGGCCGCCTACGGCTGGCCGGACGACCCCGACGACGACGTAGTGATCGCCCGGCTGGTCGCCCTCAACCGCGAGCGGGCCGCCGCGGAGACGTCGCCCCCGCGGGCGTGACCGCCGGTCGTGCGGTCCGCGGCCCCGGTCGAGCCTCATCCGCCGCGAAGGCCGGGCGAGGTGGAGCGCTCACTTCGGCGGGCTCGGAGCGGTCGGACCCGGGACCGCGGGGTCGGTGCCCGCCCCCGGGGCGGCGATGTACGGGACCGCCGGGTTGGGGTCCGGGGCCGCGGCGGGCGTGCTGGGCTCGGTCATCGGCGTGGTCCTGGGGTCGGCGCCGCCGTCCGACAGGCTCTCGGGCGCGCTGTTGTTGCCGTCGGCCCCGGCCCCGCCGCGCTCGGCCCCGGGCTGGGCGGTGTCGGCCTGGTTCTTCGCGCAGCCGAGCGGCGCGGCGAGTGAGAGCGACAGGATCACGGCGGACACGAAGGAGACGCGAGCTGGCATGGTGATGACTCCGGTCGGGCACCCGCCGATGTGGCGGTGTGCACTCGCCGAGGTATGCGAGGCATCTCCGGCCCGCGCAACCGGACGAGCGACGAGCCGCCCGCGCCGACGCGTGCCCATGTTGCGCGTGCACGGGCAATCCTTGCCGTGGACCTCGCCGACGCTCCGACCGCTGTCGCATGAGAGGCCGCGACGTGGGGGTGTACGTCCACAGCCGCCTCGGTCCGTCGCGTCGTTGCCGGTCCGCGGCGGTCGTGCGAGCATCGCGGGATGATGATGCGTGCGACTCTCATCTTCGCGCTGGGGCTGGCGTTCGGGGCGTGCGGCGACAAGGACACCGGCATCGACTCGGGCCTGCCGCCGGACAAGCAGGGCGGCGCGCTGACGCCGAGCGAGCAGACCTCGCTGTGCGAGGCCTCGGCCGACTACGTCAACGGGCGCCTCAGCGGGTCCGACTGGGCGCGGTTCTTCTGCACGCAGGAGGGCCTCGGCGGCGGCGCCGAGGCGGCCCAGGACACCGCCGGGCAGATCGCGGCCTGCAAGACGATCCGCGACCAGTGCATCGCCGAGACCGCGCCCGAGGACGCGCTCGAGGACCCGTTCGAGTGCTCGCAGTCCGAGGCGTGGGGCTCGTGCTCGGTGACCGTCGGCCAGATCGAGGCGTGCATGGAGGACACGACCGACCTGCTCGCGGGTCTGTTCGCCGACTTCACCTGCGACGTGCTCGACCCCGCCAGGGCGGCCGCGCTGCAGGACAAGTACGGCGACTTCCAGGACGACCCGTACCCGCCGAGCTGCGACGTGGTGGTCGCCGACTGCCCGGCCGCCTTCGGCGAAGAAGATGACGCGCAGTCCGGCGGCGAGCCCCCACCCGCGGGCTGATCGCCGGGCGCGCCGCGCTCACGGACGGTCGGGGTCGTTGCGGCCGTCGTGGGCGTCGAGGTTCTCCTCGCGCTCCTCGAGGCGGTCCTGCTTGCGCTCGAGGCGGTCCTGCTTCACCTCGTTGTCGGTGCTGTTCTGCTTGTCCTCGATCTTGCGCTGACGCTCGTCGAGGCGGTCCTCGTGGCGGTCGTTGCGGTCCTCCTGGCGCTGCGATCGATCGGCCTGGGCGGCCGCGCAGTCGACGGTGGCGGCGACGGTGAACACGAGGAACAGGAGGGAGTGACGGGAGGGCATGGTCGACATCGTGGAGGTGCTCCGCTTCGTGGGTATGTCCGATGAATAGCACCGCTGTGTGCGTCGACCATTCCGCGCCGGCCGCAAATCCTGGCGCACCGGCGGCCGGACCGCGAGGGCTTTGCGCTCGCGGTTCGAACCGCGACAGGTCGCGAGCGCGACCCGAAGAAGAAGCAGCAGCACGCCGGGACGTCCGGCGTGCTGTCGGTCGCGAATACGCCGACCCGTCACGTCCTCCTGGACGTCACGGGCCGGCGCGGCGTGACGCGCAATCACATGGGCGGCGGGTTCGGCTGCGGCGCGGGGGTCGGCGGCGGCGGTCCGGGCGGCTTGGGCGTCGGCGAGGGCTTCGGGCCCGGGTTCGGCGGGGTCGGGCCCGGCGGCGGCGTCGGCGGCTTGGGGTTCGGGTCGGGCTTGGGGCTCGGGTCCGGGTTCGGCGGCAGCGGGGCCGGCGACGGCGGGCCCGGCGGGGCCTGGTCGACCGCGTTCACGGCGGCCGTGTCGGGGGAATCGGACGCGTCGGCCGCGGTGGGCACCGACGACAACATCAGGGTCAGGAGCGCCTTCAGCATGTCGCCAACATGGCCCGCGAATGCGGCCGCCGCCACGCGCCAAAGCCCCGCGACGTCGGCGTAAACGCGGTAATCGTTGCCGGCGCGGCCGGGCTCGTCTTGCGCGCCCCCGCGAGCGCTGCGATCCTCGCGCGGTGACCCCCGCGCGCCCCGTGCCGACGTTCGGCGCCGTGATCCTCGCCGGCGGCCGGTCGTCGCGCATGGGCTCGCCCAAGCCGTGGCTGCCGTGGCGCGGCCGACCGCTGCTCAGCCACGTCGTCGACGTGGTCGCGTCGGCGTGCAACCACCCGATCGTCGTGGTCGCCCAGGCCGGCCAGGATCTGCCGCCGCTGCACCCGAGCTCGGTCCGCGTCGACGACCCGCCGGAGTTCGACCACGCCGGCCCGCTCGTCGGCCTGTTCGCCGGCCTCGGCGTGCTCGCGGCCCACGAGACGTCGATCGCGTTCGTCGGCGCGTGCGACAACCTGTTCCTCACCGCCGACTATTTGAGGCTGCTGTTCGCCAGCCTGCTCGAGGAACCTGACCTCGGAGGCATCTTGCCGGTCGACACCCCCGCCTCGGGCGAGGCCACCGACCGCCACTTCCCCCACCCGCTCGCCGGCGCCGTGCGCGTGGCCCAGGCCCACGCCGCGGCCCGCGAGGTCCTGGCCAGGGGCGGCTCGCGCCCGCTGTTCGTGTTCGACCGCATCGGCGCGCGCTGGCTCGACGCCTCGGTCCTCCCCGATCGCCGGGTCCTGCGCACCTGCAACACGCGCGCGGAGTACGACGAGGCGGTGGCGGAGGACGCCGCGCGCGTGCTAGCGTCCCGCCCGTGAACGACGCCCCCGGCGCCCACGACCCCACGAATCCGGCGCCCCCTGCACCGTCCACGCCCCCCCCGTCCACGCCCCGTAACCCCATCCGCCGGGTCTACGAGTGGGTGCTGCGCTGGGCCGAGACCCCCTACGGCGTGCCCGCGCTGTTCGTGCTGGCGTTCATCGAGTCGAGCTTCTTCCCGATCCCTCCCGACGTCCTGCTGATCGCCCTCGCGCTGTCGGTGCCGACGCGGGCCTTCCGCTTCGCCGCCTGGTGCACGCTCGGCTCGGTGCTCGGCGGCCTGTTCGGCTACTTCATCGGCTACGCGCTGTGGGCCACCTTCCAGCCCTACCTCATCCCGCGGGTCTTCAGCGCCGAGAAGTTCGCGTATGTGACCGCCAAGTACAACGAGTACGGCGAGCTCGCCGTGTTCATCGCCGCGTTCACGCCGATCCCCTACAAGGTCTTCACCGTGGCCGCCGGGGTCGCCAAGCTGAACCTGCTCGGGTTCGTCGGCGCCAGCATCGTCGGCCGCGGCGGGCGGTTCTTCCTCGTCGCCCTCGTCATCCGCACGGCCGGCCCCACGGCCAAGCAGCTGATCGACAAGTATTTCAATTTGGTGACGATCGCCGGCACGCTGCTGCTGATCGGCGGCTTCCTGCTGCTGCGCGGGCTGTGACGCCGCGGGCCGCGGGCCGCAGGTCATGGGTCGTCGTTGTGCGCCTCGCAGGCGCTCGCGTCGGTCTCCCACTGGTTGCAGTAGGCGTTGCTGATCTTCGAGGTCGGGCGGGTCGCCGGCATGCTGCCGCAGTTCGGCACCGCGCTGAGCTCGGACAGGCACTCCGGCGTCTCGTAGGGCACGCCGTGCTCGTCGTACATCGTCATGCGCAGCTCGTCGCCCACGCAGTTGGCGCCGTCGGGGCCCCACTCGGCCTCGACGCCCCAGCCGGTCAGGCCGGTGCTGCTGCTCGTCTGCAGCCGCGGCGTGAGCGCGTCGTAGACGTCGATCGGCGTGCCGTTGAAGGTGTACGAGTGGCCGTTGCCGCAGTAGTCGGCGCGGGCCATGCGGGTGCAGGCCTGGTGGTGGTCCGCCAGCGACGTGGGGGCGCAGTTCTGCCCGTTCTCGTCGCACATGGTCGCGGTCTGCCAGGGGATGTAGCCCCACTCGACGCACTTGGCGAGGACCGCGTGGCGACACGCGATCGTCATCGCCGAGGGGTTGTCGATGCGCGCGCCGGTCGTGTAGTCCCAGGCGTTCTTCAGCAGCACCGAGTCGGTCGGCTGGCCGAGGTTGTCGTAGCACAGGCTCTGCCAGTCGCCGTCCTCGCCCTCGCGGATGTACACCTTGTGGAACCACACGCCCGAGCCCGGCTGGCCGGGGTTCTCGTAGATCTCGTCGAATCGCAGGGTGTACTCGGTCGAGCCGGCCACCAGCGACATGGTCGCGCCGACGAAGTCGGGCCCGATCCGCGGCTCCGGGCCGTCGCCGAGGTCGATCGTGCCGGCCAGCACCGACTCCTCGAGGTGGACCCCGTTGAACTGGATGCCGTTGAACTGGATCCCGTTGAACTGGATCCCGTTGAACTGGATCCCGTTGAGCTGGATCCCGTTGAGCCGCTCCCCGTTGAGCACCGCCGAGTTCAGCACCTGCGCGTTGTCCACCTGGCCGCGCGGGCCCTCGTCGACGAGCGCCGGGTCGAAGGACGCGCCCGGATCGTCGGCCACGTCGCACGCGCCGACGCACAGACCGAGACCCACCACCACCCCGCATACGCCGTTGTTCCTCATGTCCGCCCCCATCGCCTTCGAGCTCACTGTGCACGTTCCCCCGGTGCCCCGCCCCATGCAAGGAATGCTGCGCACACGGCACGCGCGTCGCCGCCGCTCGCAGCCCCCACGTCAGCCCCGCGTCGACCGGGTTTCAGCGGCGCATCCGCCTCGAGCGCGCAAGCCTTGCTCGCAGACCGCGAACAGATTGCAACGCCTGCGCGGCGGCGTCGCCGCCAGGGTGCATTAGATCGTAGGAGTGGCGCACGCGGCAATCCAACGTCAGGCACCTCGACCTGAACGCACCGCTGCCCACGAGCAGACGGCCAGGGTCGGCGGCCCCGAACCCGTGCCCGCCCCGGCGAGCCCGCTCCCCCCCGACTTCGACGACTACCACATCGTTCGCCAGGTCGGTCAGGGCGCCATGGGCGAGGTCTACCTCGCCCACGACCACGTGCTCGACCGCGCCGTCGCCATCAAGTTCGTGCACGTCGGCGGCATCGGCGAGCGCGAGCGCTACCTCGTCGAGGCCCGCGCCGCCGCCCGCATCCAGCACCCCAACGTCACCGCCGTGTACCGCGTCGGCGAGCTCGCGGGTCGCCCGTACATCGTCAGCGAGTACGTCCGCGGCCAGACCCTCGACGAGCTGCACTTGCCGCTGCCGTGGACCCGCGCGCTCGAGCTCGGCATCGGCCTGGCCCGCGGCCTGGCCGCGGCCCACCGCCAGGGCGTGGTCCACCGCGACATCAAGCTGGCCAACGCGATCCTCGACGAGCAAGGCGAGGTCAAGCTCCTCGACTTCAGCCTCGCCAAGCTGCTCGACACCCGCGCCGCCGACGACCCCGCCGAGCCCGGCCGCCCCGCCGAGCCCGACTTCGAACTCGCCGGCGACGACACCATGAACGGCACCCTGGTCGGCACGCCGCACTACATGGCCCCCGAGCTGTGGCGCGCCGAGCCCTCGACCCGCGCCTCCGACATCTACGCCCTCGGCGTCGTGCTCTACATGCTGGCCGGCGGCCGCCCGCCGACCGAGGCCGCGACCGCGTTCGAACTCGCCGAGCGCGTGCAGCAGCACGAGCCCCCGCCGCTGCGCACCCGCGGCGGCGACATCGACCCGCGCTTCGCCGCCGTCGTCGACCGCTGCCTGCGCCGGCGCCCGAGCGAGCGCTACGCCAGCGCCGACGAGCTGCGCGCCGCGCTCGAGGACCTCGTGGTCGTCGCCCGCGCGCCCGCCGGCGGCACCGGCAACCCCTACCGCGGCCTGCACGCCTTCGAGGCCGAGCACCGCGACAGCTTCTTCGGCCGCAGCGGAGAGATCGCCGCCGTGGTCGACCGCCTGCGCGCCCAGTCGTTCGTGCTGGTCGCCGGCGACTCGGGCGTCGGCAAGTCCTCGCTGTGCCGCGCCGGCGTGCTGCCGCTGCTGCACGACGGCGCCCTCGACCCCCACCGCCTGTGGCGCACCGTCGCCGTCACGCCCGGCCGCCGCCCGCTGCTGTCGCTGATCGCCGCCCTCAGCGACGGCCTCGGCCTCGCCCCCGCCGCCGTCGCCGAGGCCGTGCGCGACCCCGGCGACCTGCTCGAGCGCGAGATCCGGCGCAGCCAGGGCCAGCGCGGCGGCTTCGCCCTGTTCGTCGACCAGCTCGAGGAGCTCGTCACCGTCGCCGCCGCCGACGAGGCCGCCGCCGCCGCGCGGCTGCTCGCCCGCCTCGTCGCCGACCTGCCCGGCGTGCGCCTGCTGGCCACCGCCCGCGGCGACTTCCTCACCCGCATCGCCCAGCTGCCCGGCCTCGGCCGCGAGCTCGCGCGCAACCTGTACTTCCTGCTGCCGCTGACCGCCGAGGCCGTGCGCGCCGCGATCGTCGGGCCCGCCCAGGCCCGCGGCGTGCGCTTCGAGTCGGAGGAGCTGGTCGAGCGCCTCGTCACCGCCGGCGTCGAGGGCAGCCTGCCGCTGCTGCAGTTCGCGCTCGCCGAATTGTGGGAGGCCCGCGACCCCGGCCTCGCGCGCATCACCGCGGCCGCGCTCGACCGCATCGGCGGCGTCAGCGGCGCGCTCGCCCGCCACGCCGACAGCGTGCTCGCCCGCCTCGACGCCGGCCAGCGCCGGGCCGCCCGCGCCCTGCTGGTCCGCCTCGTCACCGTCGACGACACCCGCGCCAGCCTGACGACCGACGAGCTGGTCACCAGCCCCGAGTCGCGCGCCGCCCTCGACGCCCTCGTCGCCGCCCGCCTGATCGTCGTCCGCGACGTCGCCCACGGCAACGTCCACGAGATCGCCCACGAGGCCCTGATCCGCGGCTGGCTGACCCTGCAGATCTGGCTCGACGAGGACCGCGAGGCCCGCGTGGTCCGCCACCGCCTCGACCTCGCCGCCGCCGAGTGGGACCGCCTCGGCCGCCCGCTCGAGCTGCTGTGGCACGACCGCCAGCTCGCCGAGGCCGCCGCCCTCGACCTCACCAGCCTCGGCCAGCGCGACCAGGCCTTCATCGGCGCGGCCCGGGCCCGCGTCCGCCGCCGCCGCGCCCTGCAGCGCTTCGCCGTGCTCGCCGTCCCGCTCGCGCTCGTCGCCGTGGCCCTCGGCGTGCGCCTCGCCCAGCGCTCCGAGCTCGCGCGCCGCATCGACGTCCACCGCGCCGCCGCCGACGAGTCCCTCGCCGCCGCCCGCAGCGCCCGCGGCGACCTGGCCGCCCACGGCGCCGCCGCCTTCGCCGCCTTCGACGCCGGCGAGCGCGAGCGCGGCGAGTCGCGGTGGAAGCAGGCGCTCGCCGCCAGGCCGGTCGCCGAGCAGGCCTACGAGGCCGCCGCCCGCGCCCTCGAGAGCGCCCTCGGCGAGGACGGCACCCGCCAGGACCTGCGCGCCGCCTTCGCCGACGTTCTCTACGAGCGCGCCACTCTGGCCGACGCGCTGCACCACGGCGGCGAGGCCGCGGCGCTGATCGCCCGCGTGGCCGTGCACGACCCCAGCGGCGAGCGCCTCGCCCGCTGGCAGGCGCCCGCGCACCTCGACATCACCAGCGACCCGCCCGGCGCGCGCGTGGTCGTCCAGACCTACGCCCGCGACCCCGCCGGCCGCCGCCTGCTCGGCCCGCCGCGCGACCTCGGCGTCGCCCCGATCGCCGCGCTCGAGCTGCCCGCCGGCTCGCACCTGCTCACGCTCGCCGCCGACGGCCGCGCCGAGGTGCGCGCGCCGGTCCTGCTCGCCCGCGCCGAGTCCCACGCCCTGGCCGTCCGGCTCCCGCCCGCCGAGCACGTGCCCCCCGACTTCGTGCACGTGCCCGCCGGGCGCTTCCTGTTCGGCACCGCCGCCGACGAGGACCTGCGCAAGGGCTTCCTCATGACCGTGCCGCTGCACGCGGCCCGCACCGACGCCTTCCTCATCGCCCGCCACGAGACCACCTGGGGCGAGTGGCTCGCCTTCCTCGACTCCCTCCCGCCCGCCGAGCAGAAGGCCCGCCTGCACCGCGGCGCCGTCGGCATCCAGCAGGCCCCCGCCGTCGCCAAGCTCGCCGACGGCACCTGGGAGCTGCGCTTCCCCCGCGGCGACGCCCGCGTCACCGCCAGGCAAAATCACCCGCTCGTCTACCCCGCCCGCAGCGTGCGCGCCGCCCAGGACTGGTCGCAGCTGCCCGTCAGCGGCATCGACTGGGACGACGCCGCCGCCTACCTCGCGTGGCTCGACGCCTCCGGCCGCGTCCCCGGCGCCCGCTTCTGCAGCGAGCTCGAGTGGGAGCGCGCCGCCCGCGGCGCCGACGACCGCAGCTTCCCCCACGGCGACGAGCTCATCCCCAGCGACGCCAACTACGACGAGACCTACGCCCGCGACTTCCCCGCCATGGGCCCCGACGCCGTCGGCAGCTTCCCCGCCTCGCGCAGCCCGTTCGGCCTCGACGACATGGTCGGCAACGTGTTCGAATGGACCGCCTCGGCCTTCTCGCCGGACGAGCGCGTCGCCCGCGGCGGCGGCTTCTTCTTCGCCGCGCTGACCGGCGCCGCGGCCAACCGCGCCGTGTTCAGCCCCGACTTCCGCGACGGCTCGCTCGGCCTGCGCGTCTGCGCGACCCCGCGGTGACGCGCGGGCGGGCGCCCGCGCCCGCGACGTCGGGTCACCACGGCCGCGGTGCTTGACACGCGTGCGGACTCCGGCGTTCTACTGGATCGGATGCAGCCGCCGCCCGACCCCCTCGCCCGCGACCCCCACGAGCGCTGCAACCCGCGGGTCGCCGCCACGGTCTGAGGTCGGATCTCCGCATGCTCCGCCCCTGGTCGCTCGCGTGCGTCGCGCTGATCGCCTGCGGCGATCCGCCGGCCGCGCCGATCGTCGACCGCGAGCCGCCGCCGGTCGCGACCACCCAGCCGCCGCCGGTCGTGCCGCCGAGCGAGCGCTCCGCCGAGCAGCTCCGCCGCGACGAGGCGTTCATGCCGCTGGCGACCACCATCGTCGACGCCTACCCCAACCATCACGGCTGGTACACCCCGCTCGTCGCCCACTGGTCGCCCTCGGGGCACATCCTGTACGGCTCTGGCCGCGACGGCTCGCCGCAGATCTACGCCGCCGAGCCCACGCGCCCCGACCTCCCGCCGACCGCCCTGACCCGCGGCCCCGAGCGCGCCACCTGGGCCGACTTCAGCGCCGACGGCAAGTACGTGCTGTTCCTCCGCGACACCGACGCCGACGAGGACCTGCACGTCTGGCGCGCCGAGCCCGACGGCTCCGGCGCGGTCGACCGCACCCCCGGCGAGGCGCTCGCGCGCCACGAGCTCCACCTCCCGCGCGAGCGCCCCGACCTCATGGTCTACTCGGCCTCGAACTACCGCGAGCCGACCACCCCGGTGTTCGTGCAGAGCATCGCCGACGGGCCGCCGCGCCGCGTGCTGCTCCACCCGCGCCCCGGGTTCGTCGCCGACGTCACCACCGACGGCGCCCGCGCCCTGTTCGTCGACATCCTCACCATCTCCGAGGCGGTGCTGCACGAGCTCGACCTCGCGAGCGGCGCGCTGCGCCGGCTCTACCCCGCGGAGGGCCGCGCCGCCGGCCTGCACGGCGTCGCCTACACCCACGACGGCGCCGGCGTGCACCTCGCGACCGACGAGGGCGGCGAGGACGACGTGATCGTCAACCTCGACCTCACCGGCGAGCAGCTCGCGCGCTACACCAGCCCCGGGCCGCGCGGCGCCGGGCTGGCCGTGCTGCCCGCGCCGACCGGCGACCACCTCGTCGTGCTCGTCGACGCCGGCCACCACGGCGAGCTGCGCGTGCTCGACGCCCGCACGCTCGCGCCGCGCCGCGCGATCGACGTGCCGCTCGCCGAGCTGAAGCTCGGGGCCTTCCGCGCCGACGGCCGCGAGTTCTCGCTGATGATCTCGCGGCCCGACCACCCGCCCGACATCTTCGCCGCCGACCCCGCGACCGGCGCGGTCCGCCCGCTGCGCCAGGACCCGCGCCCGGGCCTCGACAGCCTGCCGCCGATCACCGCCACCACCGCCGAGACGCCCGCCTTCGACGGCCTGAAGATCCCCCTCAACGTCTACCTGCCCGCCGCGCCCGAGCCGCGCAGGCGCCCGACCATCGTCATGTTCCACGGCGGCCCGATGATGAGCGCCCCCGTGCACTGGGACCCCTTCATCCGCTTCTACCTCGCCCTCGGCTACGCCGTCGTCGAGCCCAACGTGCGCGGCTCGACCGGCTTCGGCCGCGCCTACGAGCGCGCCGACAACGGCGAGAAGCGCCGCGACTGGCTCAACGACCTCGCCACCGTCAACGCCTGGACCCGGGCCCAGCCGTGGTGCGACCCGGACCGCGTGGTCGTGTGGGGCGCCAGCTACGGCGGCTACACCACCCTCATGGCCCTCAGCCGCCAGCCCGACGCCTGGCGCGCCGGGGTCGACCTGTTCGGCCCCGCCGACATCGCCCGCCTGCTCCGCACGCACCACGCCGGCGTCGACCTCAGCATGTCGACCGAGTGGGGTGACCCCGACCGCGACCCCGCCCTCATGGTCGACCTCAGCCCGATCCACGACGCCGACAAGATCCGCGCGCCGCTGTTCGTGTACGCCGGCCAGCACGACCCGCGCGTGCCCCGCGTCGAGTCCGACACGATCGTCCAGGCCCTGCGCGCGCGCGGCGTGCCCGTCGAGTACATGGTCGCCGCCGACGAGGGCCACTCGGTCGAGAAGCGCCACAACCAGAAGGAGCTGCTGGTCCGCACCGCCCGCTTCCTCGCCGACGCCCTCGCCGACCCGCCCGCGCGCCCCGAACCCGCCCGCTGACGCCCGCGGCCCCCCGTAGCCCCGGCTGGTCGCGCCGCGCGGCCTGCGATACCTTCGGGGCGATTATGCGCGCAGGTCCGCCTCTCCGCCTCATCGCCGCGTTGCTGACGGTATCGGCGTGCACGCGCAGCGGGGGCGCCTCGTCCTCGTTCTCGGGCGGGCCGGGCCCCGGCACCGGCGGCCACGAGAGCGAGGGCAGCACCGGCACGAACGCGTCGTCTGGCGGCTCCGACTCCGGGGTCCAAGGCGACGTGTCCACCGGCGCGGCGCCCGGGTCGACCGGCCAGTTCGACGCCGGCGTGCAGCCGGACTTCGAGCCCTCGCCGGCCGGCTGCAAGGGGAAGATCGACTTCCTCTTCCTCGTGTCTCGCTACGGACTGATGAAGGCCCATCAGACCAATCTCACCGCCGCGTTCCCGAAGTTCATCGAGACGATCGAGTCGAAATTCGCCGACTTCGACTACCGCATCATGGTCGTGGACGGGGATGGGGGGCCGGCGAGCGGGTGGGGCAGCCGGACTTGCAACGAACTCTGTCCGGACGACCTCGCCTGCAAGGTCGGCCATGGTTGCTGCGGCTGGTACGACCCTGACTATGAGGACGAACCGTGCTGCCAGGAGCCGAACTACCCGTGCGAGGCCCTCGACACGCTGACGTGGTGCGACACCGCCTGGGGCGCCGGTACGGTCTTCCCTGCGGGCCCGGGCACGGCGAACAAACCCTGTCCGATCGACGGCGGCCGCCGCTTCCTCGCCAAGGGGCAGACGGACCTCCCCGGGACGTTCGCCTGCATCGCCACCGTCGGCGTGAGCGGCGATGGCTATCTCGGGCAGGCTCTCACCGCCGCGGTCGACCCTCAGATCAACGGCGGCTGCAACAACGGCTTTCTCCGGCCTGACGCGCTGCTGATGGTGACGTTCATCCACAACACCGGCGACAGCGGTGGCGGGCCACCGCTCGCCTCGGAGGGGACACCGGTCGAGTGGAAGCAAGCTGTGCTCGATGCCAAGCACGGCGATGAGCAGTCCGTCGTCGTCTTCCACATCGGCTTCCCCGAGTGCAATGGCGACGCCATCTGCGAGTTCACGAAGATGTGGCCGTACCAGCACAGCATCTGGGTGACGGAGTCCGACTACGGACCCGGATTCGCGGAGACAGCGAACCTCGTCGACGTCGCCTGTGAGGCGTTCGTCCCGCCGCCGGGCTGAGCCGCAGCGGTTACCCGCCGACGACCGCGAACGCCGGATGGTCGTCGCTGACGCCCCCGACGTAGACCTCGCCGTACGGGCCGATCGTGGCCGCGAGCCCGACCTGCCCACCCTGCTGGTCCTTCGGGGTGAACGTCCACAGCGGCGCGGGCTTGTTCGGGGCGACGGCCTGCGCCTTGAACACGTAGTCTTGGCCTTGCAGCTCGCCGAACGCGACCACGGCGTAACCCGCGGGGCTCCACGCGATGTCGTGCGGCCCGAGCCACAGCGAGCCCAGCGGTCCGAGCTGCACCTGCGACACGAGTATTCCGCCGGGCTCGTACACCCGGACCTCGCCGTCGGGCACGCAGTCGTCGTCGCACGTGTACAAGGCGATGTGAAATTGGCCCTCGTCGTCCACGTCGAGCGCGAGCGCCCGACTCTGGACGTTCGGCCCCGGGCCGGCGATCGTCCACTCCGGCTCGTCGTCGGTCATGACGTCGGCCTCGATCACCGCCAGGCGGTCGCGCTTAACCTCGTCGACCATGCTGTACAACCCGTATGCCTCGCCGACGAGCACGAGCGTGTCGCCCGCGAACTTGCAGTCGCGGGCGGTCTCCGCGAACTTGTGGGCCTCCATGGTGGGTTGATAGTCGAGCGTCCGCGGCTCGGCCTGCTCGCCGGGCCGGAGCAGCACCGCGAGCGCGTCGAGCCCGTCGCTCAAGTCGTTCGTCCGCGAGCCGCAGACCGCGAGCATGTCCGGGTGACGCGCCAGCGCCAGCGCCGTGTCGCCGAGCGCGCCCGTGCCGATGTTGAGGGGCGCCTTCCCCCACGCGGAGATCTGCCCGACCCACCAGACGACCCCGTCCCCGCCCTTGCGGTCGACGAGCAGGTCGAGCCGCCCCGTCTCGCGGTCGATCGTCAGGTCGGTCGCGCGGCAGTAGATGTCCGGCAGCACCGTCAGCGACTCCACCAGCGTCCCGTCGAGGCCGCGAAGCTTGAGGTAGCAGCGCGGCTCGTCGTTCTCGAAGACGGTGCCGAACTCGACCGGGCGGCCGTCGGGCAGCACGTCGACCGCGGCGACGTACCCCGCTTGTCCGCTGACGGACCAGTGGCGCTCGAAGCCGGGCGGCGGCAAGGCGATCACGTACGGGGCCTCCACCGCCTCGCCCTCGATCACGCCGCGCCAGGGCGTGAGCGTCGCGGTGTGCTTGCCGTTGCTCGGCGGCAGCGCCGTGAACGCCTCGATCGCGCCGGCGAACTCGCCCGGCGCGACCTGCTCGAGCTCGACGGGCGCCCCGCCGTCGATCTGCATGCGCACGCCCTCCGCGTCCGCCGTGGCCGTGACCGCGAGCAGAGCGTTGACCGTCGTGTAGTCCGGCGTGATCGCGTGGGGCCCGATCGACGGCGGAGGCAGGGCCTCGTCGGTCGTGCTGCCCTCTGCGTCGTCGCCCGTCGACCCGCCGCTCGTGGCGCTTTCGTCATAGGGCTCGGTGCTGCCGGCGCCGTCGCCGGTGACGGTGTGCACTCCGTCGCCCGTGGTCGGCGGCTCCTCGCCAGCGCCGCCCGACGTCGAGGCGCCGCACGCGTCGAACTCGGCGCAGCCGACGAGCGGGTCCCAGGGCGCCTGGCAGCCGAGCGAGGCGACGAGCGGAAGCGCGAAATAACCGCGAAGATTCGGGGACATGGGCCGGTCTCCGGTGTATTGGCTCAAAACCGAGCGCGGAAGGCAAGCCCCCTGGCGAGCGACCTTCGGGACGCGACGCGCTCGCGTCGCGCCGCTCGCACCTGTCTCTCGAGACAGCCCACGCTCCGCCCTCCGAAGCGCCCGATCGCGCGCGCGTCCCTCCTCGCCGCTCGCGGCTCCAGGCCGAGGCCGGGCCGCCGACGAGCTTCGCCGTGTGAGCCGACGCCCGGACATTCGACCGACCGCCGCCACGCCCCGCGTGGCCGCCGTTGCGCCCCCGGCCCGTCCACGGACCCGCGGTGGCACGCACGACCTCGCGTCAGTAACCTCGGCCCCATGGTTGAACGTACCTTTCGGGGCCTTTTCCTGTGTCTGACCGCGGTCGGCACGCTGACCGCCTGCAACTCGAGCGGCGGCTCGACGAGCGACAGCGCCGGCGCGTCCACCAGCGACACCTCGAGCGGCGCGACCGACGGCACCAGCGCCGGCACCGACACCAGCGCCGGCCCGCCGACGACCTCGGGCGTCTCGGCCTCCGGCACCGACACCGGCGAGACCACGCTCGCCACCGACACCAGCGCCGGCCCCGGCCTGTCGACCAGCAGCAGCGACACCAGCGCCTCCGACAGCGAGACCCAGAGCGTCGACGCCTCGGACAGCGACCCCAGCACCGGCCCCGGCGACACCTCGACCGGCGGCGACACCTCGACCGACGGCTCCTCGAGCACCGGCGGCGAGTCGACCAGCACCGGCGACGAGTCGAGCACGACCGACGACACCAACGGCTGCGTGCCGAGCGAGCAGAACGAGGTCACCTGCGACAACCTCGACAACGACTGCGACGGCAACGTCGACAACATCGACATGGGCGGCGACGGCATCTGCGACTGCCTCAACATCGGCATCCTCGGCGCCCAGGGCTTCGCGCCGACCTCGAACTTCGAGGCCTGGCTCGAGGACCAGGGCACCGCGGTCACGCGCACGCTGGTGACCAACGGCAACCCCGGGGTCGTCACCCCGGCCCTGCTCGCCAACTACGACGTCGTGCTCATCGACCGCATCCAGCGCGGCCTCAGCCCCGAGGAGGCGATGGCCCTGGCCGACTTCGTCAAGAAGGACGGCCGCGGCATCATCACGCTCATCGGCTACAACTTCGACAACAACAACCCCGCGCCCGAGCGCGACCGGGCCAACACCGTGCTCGCGCCGTTCGGCCTGGCCTACGTCGGCCCCTACTTCGGCAACAACGTCATCCCCGTGTTCGACCAGAACCACCCGATCGGCATGGGCATCGTCGACGTCAACTTCCAGGGCGGCATCGAGCCGGTCGACATGGGCAACCAGGGCGTCTCGGCGGTGTTCTCGACCATCCAGAACCAGACCGCCGGCCTCGCCCACCAGACCGCGATGAACGGCGGCCGCGTGATCGTGTGGGGCGACGAGTGGATCACCTTCGACGCGGTCTGGCAGGGCTACGTCGACGTCGAGGACTTCTGGGTCAACATGTTCGACTGGGTGCGCCCGCAGGACATCTGCGCCTCGCCGCAGTGAGCGGCGCGCCGCTCAGCCGTGCGAGCGCACCGCCTGCAGCCGACCGCCGATCTCGCGGTCGGCCCCGGCGTGCTCGACCAAATTATCAAAATAGTCGGCGAGCGCGAGCGGGGCGGCGTCGCGGTCGGCCCCGTGATCCGCGGTCGGCTGCACGTGCAGCGTCCGGGTCGCCGCGTCGTGGACCAGCGCGCTGGCGCGGAACGGGTGGTAGGCGTCGAGCAGGACCATGCCCGCGGGCCAGCCGAAGATCGCCCGCCAGTCGGTCTCGAACATCTCGCGCAGGCTCGGCACGCAGAACAGGCCGACGAAGAAGAACCCGTACTCGCCGCGGCCGAAGTCGACCGCCTCGATCTCCCGCCACAGCGCCCCGCCGTCGTGCATGGCGTCGCTCCAGCGCAGCAGCGCGTCGTCCTCGACGACCAGCGGCACGCCGTCGTCGTCGATCTCGGCCGCGAGGTCGTCGACGCGGTGATAAAACAGCGAGGCTCCGTCGTGGGCCGCGAACCACGAGCGCATCACCGGCGGCATGGCGAACCCCAGGTGGTCGCGCTCGACCCGCGCGATCTGCTCCGCGCTGGCCGGCGGCCCGAACGCGAGGTTGCAGACGCGGATCCCGCTGGCCCGGGTGCGAAACAGGCGCGCGACCAGGCGGTCGCGAAAGCTCCGCTGCTCGGCGGGGTACGGGTGCTCCGGCATCGCCCCCGAGTTACGCACGAGACCCGCCGCCCCGGCAAGCGCCCGGCTCATCCGTGAACCCCCCGCCGCGGGTTCGTGATAGCGTGGCCCCGTGCAGACCTGCCCCAAGTGTTCGCGCCACGTGTGGGAAACGGAGTCCCGCTGCCCCTTCTGTTCGGCGTCGCTGCGCTCCGTGGTGGGCACGGCGCCGACCATGCTGGCCGCCCTCGCCGGCCTGGCCCTGTTCGCCTGCGGCGGCGACCCCGACGACGAGACCACCGCCGCCACGCCCGGCGACACCAGCAGCTCGCCGAGCGGCACCGACTCGATGTCGAGCACCAACGGCCAGACGTCGTCGTCGACCGACATGACCGGCTCGGCGACGTCGACCTCGCCGCCGACGTCGGACACCACAGCCACGCCGACCAGCGAGGACCCGACCACGGTCGCCACCACCGACGTCCCGGACACGTCGACCGGCACCTCGTCGTCCGACACCTCGACCTCGTCGAGCGACGGCTCGTCGTCCGGCGCCTCGGAGTCGAGCGACGGCGGCACCACGCAGATGACCACCGGCGGCGACTGCACCGGCCCCGGCGAGCAGATCTGCGACGGCGTCTGCGTCAACACCCTCGAGGACGACCAGCACTGCGGCGACTGCGAGACCGTGTGCAACCAGGACCAGTTCGAGCAATGCAATCAGGGCGAGTGCGAGATCCTCATCCCGCCCTACGGCGCGCCGATGCCCGAGCCGATGTGGATCTGACCTGTCCCTTCGGCCACGTCCGGACGGGGCCACGCGGGTCCGCCCCCTCCGGTCCGCCGCAGCGAATGCAGCGCCGGCCCTGACCCCGCGGCCCGCGTCCGTGGTAGGGTGGCCCCGTGCAGACCTGCCCCAAGTGCTCGCGTCATGTGTGGGAGACCGAGTCCCGCTGCCCCTTCTGCGCGACTTCCCTGCGCTCCGTCCAGCCGGCGGCGCCGGGCGTACTGTCCGTGCTCGTCGGCCTGACCCTGTTCGCCTGCGGCGGCGACGGCGACGGCGAGACCACCGCGGCGTCGATGACCGACACCAGCAACAGCGCCCCCAGCGGCACCGACTCGGTGTCCAGCACCATGGGCCAGTCGGCGACCTCGGCCGACACCGCGACCGACAGCGCCGCGCCGACGAGCTCCGACACCTCCGCGACGGCGACAGGCACCTCGACGTCGACCAGCAGCTCGAGCACCGACGACTCGGGCGAGTCGGCCGCCGAGACCTTCGCGAGCACCTCGGGCTCGGACAGCTCGTCGAGCTCGACCGGCGGCGAGGGCTCGTCGAGCGGCGACTCGTCGAGCGGCGGCACCACCCAGATGTCGACCGGCGGCGAGTGCATGGAGGAGGGCCAGGAGCTGTGCGACGGCGTCTGCGTCGACACCCTCAACGACAGCGAGAACTGCGGCGGCTGCAACATCGTCTGCAACCCGAACGAGGGCGAGTTCTGCATCGGCGGCGAGTGCCAGGTGATCCTCCCCTACGGCGCGCCGATGCCCGAGCCGACGTGGATCTGAGCGACCCCGAAGCCCCGGTCGAAGTCCGCCCCGGCCTGCGCCGGCGGGTGTTCTTCGGCGCCCGCCTGGCCGACGAGGACGACGACCTGCGCGGCGTGCAGGTCGTCGAGGTCCAGCCCGACTCGTCGGCCGCGAGCGTCGGCCTGGCGATCGGCGACCGCATCCTGACGATCGCCGGCGAGCCCGTCGACGCCGCCGCCGCCTGCCAGCGCGTCGTCAAGCGCCTGGCCCCCGACCAGCCGCTCGAGCTCGAGCTGGCCCGCGGCCCCGCCCGCCTGCACGTGCGCGGCACGACCCGCCCGTGGCCGACCGAGCGCTTCCCCGGCAGCGCGCTGATCCTCGACCACGTCGGCGCGCCCGGCCGGCGCCAGCGCGTGTTCCTCACCCACCCCCGCTCGCCCGGCCCCCGCCCCGCGGTCGTGCTGCTGCGCGGCTTCAGCTGCCGCTCGTGCGAGTTCCCGTTCGCCCCGCGCGCGCCCCTGCGCCTGCTCGTGGCCGCCTGGGCCCGCGCCGGCTACTGCACCTTCCGCGTCGAGAAGCCCGGCGTCGGCGACAGCGAGGGCCCGCCCTGCCCGGACAACGACTTCTCCGCCGAGCTCGCGGGCGCCCGCGCGGGCCTCGAGCACCTGCGCCGCAGCCCGTTCGTCGACCCCGACCGCATCGCCGTGTTCGGCCACAGCTCCGGCGGCATGGTCGCCCCGCTGCTCGCCGCCGAGACCAGGGTCGCCGGCGTCGGCACGCTCGGCACCTCGGCCGACCGCTTCGACGAGTGCGCCTCGGCCTCGCGCCGCCGCCAGTTCACGCTCGCCCGCGCCCCGCTCGCCGGCCTCGACGCCATGGAGGCGCTGCAGCGCCTGCTGGTGCGCGAGGGCCTCTCGCTCGCCGAGGCCCTGGGGCGCCGCCCCGACCTGGCCACCGCGGCGCCCCGGCTGCTGCCCGGCGGGCGCCTGTTCGGCCGCACGCTGACCTACTCGCGCGAGCTCGACGCGGCCCCGATCGCCGCGGCCTGGGCCAGCCTCGACGCCGAGGTGGCGATCTTCCAGGCCGAGCACGACTACGTGTGCACCCGCGAGGAGGCCGCCCGCATCGTCGAGATCGTCAACACCCGCGGCTGCGGCCGCGCCCGCCTCGTCGACCTGCCCGGCGCCAGCCACCTGCTCTACACCCACACCAGCACGCAGGCCGCGTACGACGAGCCCGAGGTCGGCTCGACCGACTGCGGCATCGTCGAGGCCACGCTCGAGTGGCTGGCGCGGGCCTTCGCCTGAGCCCCCGGCGCGACGCCCGAGCGGCCGCGCACTCGCTTCGCGCGCAGAACGCTCTGCATCCGCCGCGAGATCGGGCACCCTGGCAGGCGATGCAGCGCCACTTCTCGATGCTCCGCGACTTCCACCTGGCCGACTGGTTCACCCTGGCCAACGCCTTCTGCGGCGTCGGGGCGATCTTCGCGGCCATGCGCTTCCTGCAGGACGGCCACACCCACGACCTCCTGCGCGGCATGGCCCTGCTCCCGCTGGCCTTCCTGTTCGACGCGCTCGACGGCCGCATCGCCCGCTGGCGCCACAAGAGCTCGCCGCTCGGCCGCGAGCTCGACTCGCTCGCCGACGTGATCTCCTTCGGCGTCGCCCCGGCCGCGCTGGCCTACGCCTGCGGCATGCAGGGCGGCTGGGACTGGCTCGTGCTGTCGTACTTCGTGTGCTGCGGGGTCAGCCGCCTGGCCCGCTACAACGTCACCGCCGAGCACCTCGCCGACGACAGCGGCAAGGTCCGCCACTTCGAGGGCACGCCGATCCCCACCAGCCTCGCGCTCGTGGTCGTGCTCGCGCTCGCGACCTGGAACGGCCGCATCGGCGACAGGCTGTGGTTCGGCGCCGTCGACCTCGGCTGGCAGCTCCACCCCCTGGTCCTGCTGTTCGCGCTGTCCGGCTCGCTGATGATCAGCAAGACCCTGCGCGTCCCCAAGCCCTGAGCGGCGGGCCGAGCTCGACGGCGAAGCGCCCCCGTCGAGCTCGTCCTCTGCGCACGCGCATCAGCCGGTCGCCTTCAGCTTCATGCTCTCGGCGTGCTCCTGCTTGGCGGCCAGGTAGCGCTTGCCGAGCTCCACCGCCTCGTCGCGGTCGAACACCTGCCTGGCCCGTTTAAACACCTCGCCCTCCTCCTCCTCCACGTGGTGCTCGATGCTCTCCTTCAGCACGTGGAAGCGGGCCGCCCACAGCTCGCTCTCGGGGCTGAGGCGCTCCAGCTCGTGCAGCGTGTGCTTGGCGGCGCGGTGCTCCTCGGTGGCGTCGAGGGCGGTGTCCTTGCTGTCGCCGTGCTCGCGCAGCGGCTTATAGAACGTCAGCTCCTCGGCGACCATGTGCGGCACCAGGGCGGCCTTCAGGCGCGCGAGCAGGCGCCCGCGGGCGACCGGGCCGTGGGTCTCGTCCATCTTGTCGAGGAGCTCCTGGGTCTCCTCGTGCTCGCGCTTCAGGATGTCGTAGATGGTGTCTTCTCGCATGCCGTAGAGGTGGCCCCGAGTCCCGCCCGTGGCCAGCGGCGGAGCGCTCGAGGCCGCGCGAAAATTTTTTCCAGACGCGCCCCGCGGGCCTCGCGGGCCTCGCTTGCCGCTGCAACAATTACCGCCGTTCGATCCGCATCACGAGCGGCCGCCCGAGCCGCAGCGTCATGATCGGCCGCGACCCGATCGGCCCGGCGTCGACGCGGGTCAGCCTGTAGCGGGCCACCATCATCGCCAGCGCCACCACGCCCTCGAGGATCGCGAAGTGCTCGCCGAGGCACTCGCGCCGCCCGAGCAGGAACGGCATGTACGCGTACGGCTCGTGCGTCGCCCCCGGGGCCCAGCGCTCGGGGTCGAAGTCGTCGGGCCGCGGCCAGAACTCCTGGTGGCGGTGGGTCACGAACGGCAGCAGCGAGACCTTCTCCCCCGCTTTAATAATTATGCCGTCGAACTCGTCGTCGGCGCGGGCGACCCGCGTGACCACCGGCACCGGCGGGTACAGCCGCATCGTCTCCGCCAGCACCATGCGCGTGTACACCAGCCGCGGGATGTCGTCGGCCTCCGGCGCGCGCGCGCCGAGCACGGTCGTCACCTCGTCGACCAGCCGCGCGAGCACCGCCGGGTGCGACGCCAATAGATAGAACGTCCAGGTGAGCACGAGGCTGGTCGTCTCGTGGCCGGCGAGCAGCAGCGACTTGACCTGGTCGAGCAGGCCGGCGTCGTCGATGGCCGGCCGCCCCTCGGCGTCGCGCGCGCGCAGCAGCCGGCTGAGCACGTCGTGCTCCGACGGGTTGTTCGAGGCCCGCGCGCGGGCGATGAGGTCCAGCACCGCGGCGTCGATGGCCCGCTCGGCCCGGCGCGCGCGCAGGTTGCCGGGCGTGGGCAGGCGCCCGTACAGCAGGTTGCCGAAGATCGCCCGCAAGGTCGCCTGCGCCAGCGAGGTCTCGAGGTCCCGCCCGATCGCGTCGGCCTGCCGGGAGAAGTCCTCGGCGAAGATCGCGTCGCCGATCACCCGCAGGGTCAAGCTCATCATGTCGTGGCCGATGTCGCGGGGCGGGCCGCCGACCGCCGGCTCCCACAGCTCGGCCAGGAACGCCTCGACGTCGCGCACGATCACCGGCAGGTAGCGCGGCGCCGCCGCGGCCCGGAACTCGGGCGCGAGCAGCCGGCGCTGGCGCGTCCACGTCTCGCCCTCGCTGACGAAGATCCCCTCGCCGAGCAGCGGCCGCAGCGCCTCGTAGTCGTCGCTCTTGGGGTAGTTGACGGCGTTGACCCGCAGCACGTGGCGGACGTGCCGCGGGTGCACCAGCCCGAGCACGCGATCGGGGATCCGCGTGACGATGACGTCGCCGCGCGCGCGGAACAGGTCGAGCGCGCCCTCGGCGTAGTTGCGCAGCATGGCCCGGAAGTAGCGCACCTCGTCGGGCCAGCCGAGGCGCGAGACCACGAACCGCCGCGGCGCCTGGGTGTCGTGAGCGTCTCCGACGCGATCGTCCGCCATCGCGGCGCACGATATCACGGGGCCGCGGCCGCCCGCCCCGCGGGCACGCGGTCCGCTCGCCGCGGCGACCGGCGCCGGGGTCGACGCCCCGCGCCCGCCTCAGCCGGGCAGCCACAGCACGTGGGTCGGCGTCGACAGCCCCGCGCCCGGCCGCACCAGCAGCGTCGCCTGGCCGTCGGCGGCCACGCGGACCAGCGCCTCGGCGTCGACGCTGGCGACCACCAGCGCGCCGTCGGGCAGGAACACCAGCCCCGCCGGCCCGCCGAGGCCCGACCACGGGGCGTCGACGTAGGCCCCGGTGGCCGCGTCGAAGCGGACCACCGCGCCGGTGCGCTCGCTGCTGACGATGAGGTGGGGCCCGCGGAACACCAGCGTGCGCGGGCCCCTCAGCGCGCCGTCGGCCGGCGTGAAGCGCTCGACGAACTCGCCGGTCTCGCCGTCGTAGCGGTGCACCGCGTCGCTGTAGAAGCCCGGCACGAACAGGTCGCCGCCTGGCCCGAAGGTCATGCCCGCGTCCGGCCCGTCGAGCCCGCCCGCGCCCGCGACCACGAACTCGCGGTCGAACGCGCCGGTGCGCCCGTCGTAGCGCAGCACCGCGTCGCCGTCGAAGCTCGACACGTAGAGCCCGCCGTCCGGCCCGAACAGCACCGCCCCGGGGCCCTTCAGCCCGCCGGTCTCGTCGGCCTCGGTGGTCGGGTCGTCCCACACGAAGCGGCCGACGAGCGCCCCGGTGCGCGGGTCGAAGCGCAGCACGCGGTTCGCCTCCTCGCTGGCGACGTAGACCATCCCGTCGGCTCCGCGGTCCATGCCGAGCGCTCCGTCGAGCTCGGGCGTCGCCGCGAAGGCGCCGAGCGGCGCGCCGGTGCGGGCGTCGAAGCGCAGCACCGCGTCGCCGGTGAAGCTGGCGACCAGCAGCTCGCCGGTCACCTCGTCGTCCGCCGCGGCGGGGGCCCGGGCCGGCGGCCCGACGGGCGCCCGCTCGCGCCGCTCGCACCCGAGGACTGCACATGCACAGAGGACGAGGCCGGCGACGCGCACGCGGCCTCGACCCGGCGCGACCCCCGGCGGTTTCACGCGCCCCGAAGTTCGGCCGCGAACGCCGTCCTCGGCACCTTTCGCGCGCGCCCGGTTGCGGGCATGCTCGCCTGCCATGCTCACGCCCTGGCTCGCCGCGTGGACCGACGACCCCAAGCTGCAGGCCGCGATCGTCCTGCTCGGCGCGGTCGTCCTCGCCTGGCTGACCGAGGTGCTGTTCCGCAGCGTGCTGACCATCTTCGTGCAGAACACCAAGACCGAACTCGACGACATCGTCGTCGCCGCGGTCCGCCGCCCGCTGTTCGTCAGCGTGCTGTTCTTCGGGGTCGCCAGCGCCGTCGACGTGCTCCACCCCTCGACCTGGCTGGTGTACGCGCTCCACGCCGGCCTCATCAGCCTCGCCATCCTGCTGTGGACCGGCGCGCTCATCCGCATCAGCACCGCGTTCCTGCGCAGCTGGTCGCAGGGCGCCCGCGCCAACGCGGTCCTGCAGCCGCGCACCATGCCGCTGTTCGACATGCTGATGAAGGTCGTGCTGGCCGGCTCCGCCGTCTACCTCGTGCTGCTGTCGTGGCAGCTCGACGTCACCGGCTGGCTCGCGTCCGCCGGCATCGTCGGCATCGCCGTCGGCTTCGCCGCCAAGGACACCCTCGCCAACCTGTTCGCCGGCATCGCCATCATCGCCGACGCCCCCTACAAGATCGGCGACTTCATCATGTTCGACGACGGCCTGCGCGGCCGGGTCACCGACATCGGCCTGCGCGCCACCCGGATCCTCACCCGCGACGAGATCGAGATCAACATCCCCAACCAGCTGATCGGCAACTCCCGCGTGGTCAACGAGACCGGCGGCCCGAGCGAGAAGGAGCGCGTGCAGGTCAAGGTCGCGGTCCCCTACGGCGCCGACATCGACGCCGTGCACGCGACGCTGCTCGCGTGCGCCCGCGGCGTCGACGACGTCTGCGACGAGCCGGCGCCCATCACCCTGCTCCTGGGCTTCGGCGCCCGCGGCCCCGAGTTCGCGCTGTGCGCGTGGATCCACCCCGCGTTCAAGGAGCAGGCCCTCGACGCCCTGCACCGCCGCGTCTACAAGGGCCTCGCCGCCGCCGGCCTCGAGATCCCCTACAGCCGCCACGAGGTGTTCCTGCGGCGCCCGTCCGCCGACGAGCCCGCCGCTCACCCGTCGGACGGCGCCTGAAACCCGCCCGCGCGGTAGGTCAGCACCAGGGTGTCGCGGCGCCCGCCCGCGGCGACCGGCACGATCGGCGTGCTCTCGTGGATCACCCGGGTGTCGTCGAGCAGCAGGGTGGTCCACGGCACCTCGAGCGTGAAGCGGACGCCGCGCGGCCCGGTCGCCTCGAACACGCGGGTCTCGCCGCCGTGCACGCCCCGCCGGCCGACGAAGATCACCGCCACGAAGTCGACGCCGTCGCGGTGCGCGCCCTCCGGCGTCGGCCGGCCGATGCCCTCGCTGGTGTCGATGCGGAACGGGTGGGCCTCGACGAACCACCGCCCGCCCGCCGGCGGCCGCACCGTCGCCACGCACGCGCCGAGCCGCGCGATCAGGTCGCGCCACACCGCCGCCCCGGCCATGCGCGGGTCGATCGCCGCGAACCACCGCTCGATGCCGCCGTGCAGCGCGTTGTAGTCGGTCGACTGCCAGTGCGGCCGGTGCGGCGCCGCCGTGTACTCCGCCGCCCCGCCGCGCACGTCGACCACCCCGCAGCCGTGTCGCCGCGAACGATAGCGCCCGAGGTCGCGCAGGTACTCGTCGGGCGGCAGGTCGTCCCAGAACGGCACCAGCGCCGCGAGCTCCGCCAGCGGGTGGCCGGCCACGCCAGCCAGCGCCTGCGGCGTCAGCACGGCGAAGCCCTGGTCCTGCACGCGGGCGGCCGCGGCCGCGGCGGTGAGCGCTCGATCGAGGTCGATGATCACGGGAGGCGTATGTTTGCCACAAACCGCCCGCGCCCGGGAAGGCCGACGTCAGCCCGGGAAGAACTTCAGATACGGCTCGGCCTCGCGGAGCGCCCGCGCGTACGACGGCCGCTCGCGCAGGCGCCCGAAGTAGGCCGCGAGGTGCCTGTGGCTGTCCTGGAACGGCAGCACGCGGTCGCCGTAGAACAGCGCCGGCGCGGCCGCGCAGTCGGCCAGCGTGAACGACTCGCCGACGGCCCAGGTCCGCGTCGCCATGTCGCGGTCGAGCAGCGTGTAGGCCGTACGCATGGTCGCCTTGGCCTCCTCGACGCCGTACGGATCTCCCTTGCCCTCCGGTCGCAGGTACTCGCCGACGATCTTCTGCATCGGCGCGTGCACGTAGAGGTCGAACAGGCGGTCGCGCTCGCGGACCGCGAAGCGCAGCTCGGGGTCGTCGGGCAGCAGCCGCGTCGCGCCGGGGTGATGCTCCTGCAAATACTCGATGATCAAGCTCGCCTCGGGCACCGTGCGCCCGCGGGCCTCGTCGCGCAGCACCGGCATCTTGCCGATCGGCCAGATCCGCCGAAACGCCGCCCGCACCTCCGGATCCTGCAGATCGAGGTAGTGCGGCGCGAACGGCGTGTCGTTCTCGTACAACGCGATCAGCGCCTTGTGGCAATACGACGACAGGGGGTGAAAATACAGCGTGAGCGACATGGCCGCCCGCCTATACCGCACCTCGCCGCCGCGCTCCAACCACCGCGCGGCTATTCGCAGGCGCCCGGGCAGCAATCGTTGCCGTCGAGGTCCTCGCCGCACCTACGCCCTGTCGTACGACGAGCGCCAGGCCTGGCGGTCGCCCAGCGCGAGCGCGGCGAACAGGCCGTAGACCGCGATATTTAAATAAAACGGCGTCAGGTCGGCGGGCAGCGCCTGGTTGGGGTTGTTGAGGTGCACGCCCATGTGCGCCGCGATCGCCACCAGGGCGCTGCCGCCGGCGCGGTTGTACAGCCACGACATGCAGATGCTCCCGGGCACCAGGAACACGATCGCCAGCACCAGCGCGTGCGCCGGCAGCCCGGCCAGCAGGTACATCATCAGGTGCCACAGGCCCCACGACGACCCGAGCAGCAGCGCCGCGTTGAGTCGCGACATGCGCTGCTGCAGCCGCGGCAGGGCGAAGCCTCGCCAGCCGATCTCCTCGCCGATCGGCGCGATGATCATGGCCGCCACCCGCTGAGCGTCGCCGGGCGGGTACAACCTCGGGCCCGCGTCGCCCGCGAACACCCCATAGACCCCGCGCACCACCACATAGCCGAGCGCCGGCAGCACCAGCGCCGCGACGTACCACCACCAGCGCACGCCGGCAGGCGCGAGCGACCGCAGGAACGCCCGCGTGCCCGGCTGCCTGCGCGTGACGATCAGCGCCGCGATCATCGGCCCGAACAGCCCGAAGCCGGCCGGGTTCATGTAGGCCTCGACCGGACCGGCGATCACGACGAGGCGGGCCAGCACCGCGGGCAGCTGGACCAGCCAGGTGATGGCGAACGCGAGGGCGAAGAACCGGCCGATCATCCCGGCTCCGAGGTTCGCACGGAGCCGGCCCGGGCGTCGCCCGCGGCGCCGGTGCATTCGTGAACGCCGCCTCGCGTGCAGCGACGTCAGCGTGGACCGCGGCCGCGCCCTCGGGTCTACTGCCCGCCATGACATTGGTCTGGACTCGTGGGCTCGCCGCGGCGCTCGTCGCGGCCGCGACGGCCTGCAACAGCGACCCCGCCGGCGACGACGGCGGCGGCAGCACCTCCACCACCGCCGCCGACGACGACACCGGCGAACCCCCGACCAGCGGCGAACCGCCGACCAGCGCGACCTCCGAGGCCGACACCGGCGACGCGCTGCTGCGCCCCAACTGGCACGAGGACCTCGCCCCGCTGGTCCACGGGCGCTGCGCCGGCTGCCACCGCGACGGCGGCATCGCCCCGTTCGCGCTCGAGACCTACGCGCAGGCCGCCCCGTTCGCCCCGCTCATGCACGACTCGGTCATGGCCGGCGACATGCCGCCGTGGGGCGCGCTCGAGACCGAGGAGTGCCAGCCCGCGCACACCTGGCAGGACGACGCGCGCCTGTCGCCCGCCGACAGGCAGCTGTTCGCCGACTGGCTCGCCGCCGGCGCGCCCGAGGGCGACCCGGCCAGGGCCGCGCCGCTGCCCGAGGCGCCGAGCCTCGAGCTCGCCGACCCGACCGCGATCCTGCAGAACCCCGCGCCGTTCGTGGTCGGCGGGGCCCACGACAGCTTCGTGTGCGTGGCCATCGACCCCGCGCTCGACCGCGACGTGTGGATCACCGGCGTGCAGATGGTGCCCGACAGGACCGAGGTCGTGCACCACGTGCTGCTCTACGTCGACACCGAGGCCGCCTCCGACGCGCTCGTCGACGCCGACGGCACCTTCCCCTGCGAGGGCTTCGTCAGCTTCGACGGCGCGCAGCAGATCGGCACCTGGGTGCCCGGCGCCGTGCCGACCGAGACCCCGCCGGACATCGGCTTCCCCATGCCCGTCGGCTCGCGCGTGGTGCTCGCCTACCACTACCACCCGACCGGCGCCGGCGACGTCGTCGACCAGAGCTCGGTGGCCCTGCGCTGGACCGAGCAGCCCCCGACCGTCAACGCGATCATGGGCCTGTTCGGCAACGGCGACGGCCTCGAGCCGGGCCCGGGCGACGTCGGCGGCCCCGAGTTCCGCATCCCCGCCGGCGTCTCCGGCCACACCGAGACGATGAGCATCGAGATCCCCGCGCTCGTGCCCCCGACCCAGATCTTCAGCCTCGGCACCCACATGCACTACGTCGGCGTCGACATGCGGGCCTGGATCGAGCGCGACGGCCAGGAGCACTGCCTGATCCAGACCCCGCGCTGGGACTTCAACTGGCAGCGCAACTACGCCGTCGACGCGCCCTACGGCGAGATGCCGACCGTGCAGGGCGGCGACATCGTGCGCGTGCGCTGCACCTACGACAACACCCTGAACAACCCGTTCCTCGTGCAGGCCCTCGCCGAGCAGGGCCTCAGCGAGCCCCGCACCGTCGAGCTCGGCGAGGAGAGCCTCGACGAGATGTGCCTGCTGTTGTTCGGCCTCGCCACCGACCTGCCGCTCGACCAGCTGTGAAACTCACGGCGCGCCGCGCCTTCGAAGACTGACCTCCTCGCGATATGCTCGCCCGGCCATGGGCCTCTACGACCTGCGCTGCGCCCTCAGCGGCCTCTCGCTGTCCGGCCCGCCCGACTCGCGCGTCGCGGCGCTGCTGGTCGGCGAGGTCGACGGCCGACTCGTCCCCCTGCTGCCCCCGGTCGGCGCCCACTACGACGGCTACGGCCGCGTCGAGCTGTGGGGCGACGACGCCGAGGCCGCCGCCAACGCCGCGTGGATCGCCGTGGTGCTCGAGCTGCTGTGGCAGGCCGGCGCGCTGCGCTCCGAGCGGCCCGACGCGCTCGCGCGGTCGATCGCCCGCGGCGAGTTCGGCGGCGGCCCGGGCCCGTACCTCGCCCACGTCGCCGCGAGCGTGCACGGCGGCTACCGCGTGTGGCTCGGCGACATCCACGCGCGCCCGTGCCTCTACCGCGAGGACGTGGCCGACGAGATCGCCGCCGACCCGGACCTCGCCGCCGCACCGCCGGTCCGCCTGCCGCTGCTCGACGACTTCGCCCCGCCGCCGCCCGCGACCGCCGCCGCGCTCGTCCGCCTGGCGCGCGTGCAGCAGTGGGCCGCTCGCCACGGCGGCCTCGCGCCGGTCGGCATCGACGACGGCTGGCGCCACTACGACGAGGACTTCGACCGCTTCGCCCGCGAGGCCCACGCCCGCGACCCGATCCTCCGCCGCCTGCTGGACCGCTGGCTGCTCGCCGACATCGCCGCCCAGGACGACTGGCGCGCCTACCACGAGCCCCCGCGCGAACCTCCCGCGCCCCCGTTCGCCCCCGCGATGCTGGGGCCGCTCCTGCGCGCCTGCGGCACGCCGCCCGCGGACATCGAGGCGCTCGTCGCCGCCGCGACCGCCGCCCGCGACCCCGCCGCGGTCGCGCGCATCCTCTCCGCCGCGCGCCCCGGGTCGCCGGCCAGCCTCGCCGAATTCGACGGCACCGTCGCGCTGCGCGGCGACCGCATCACCGTCCGCCACCACGACTACCCCGAGCTCGAGGTCGTGTTCGTCGTCGCCGGCCGCCCGCTGCGGGTCCGCGACGGCGACCGCGTGGCCGCCGGCGACCGCCTCACCGACGGCGAGGTCGACCCCCACGACTTATTAAAAATCTTCGGCGCGGTCCACGTCGCCGACCACCTCGGCCGCACTCTCGGCGAGCTGCTCGGGCTGCCCGCCGCGCAGGCCGCCGCCCTGGTCCTGCCGATGCTCCGCCACGCGCGCGTGCGCGACACCGGCGAGCGCGTGACGGTCGAGCGCTGGGCCGCGTGGAGCGAGGCGGGCCTGCTCGACGACCTGGTCGCCGAGCCCGCGCTGACCGGCTACCCCGCCCTGCTCGCGCACGTCGAGCCCACGCTCGCGGCCATCCGGGACGCGCAGGCCCGCCGCTATCAGCTCGCGAGTCGCCTGCAGGACCCCGAGCGCTACTACCTCCCGCGCGACCTCGCCGACGCCGCCCGCGATTGACGGCCCGCAGCGCCTGCGGCATGGTGCCGGCATGCGCGCGTGGGCGGCCGTAGTCGTCGGGTGGGTCGCCGCGTGCGGGATCAACCCGGCCTACGACGACCGCCCGGCGAGCACCAGCGGCGCCACCACCGGCACCCCGCCGATCGCCTCCACGAGCGCGACGACCGGCGCTCCGCCCGCTCCCACGACCTCCGCGGGCGACCCCACCGACGGCCTCGACGGCGGCGGCGACACCTCGACGAGCACCACGACCTCGTCGACCGGCACCACCGGCACCACCAGCAGCACCGCCACCGGCACCACCGACGCGCTCGACACCGGCAGCAGCAGCGGCGACGCGACCGGCGGCCTCACCCCCGGCGCGTGCGACGTCGCCGACCCCGCCCTGATCGCCTGCTACCGCTTCGAGGAGGACCCGCCGAACGGCGCCCTGATCGACGGCTCGATGTACGCCCACCACGGCACGCGCGCGGGCACCAACTCGGTCGCCAGCTTCACCGGCTTCGGCAAGGCCGGCGACCTGCTCGGCGGCAGCGACGTGCACGTCAGCACCGACCCCGACTTCGTGCCGCCGCAGCTGACCGTGGCGCTCGTCGTGTTCGTCAAGCAGGGCCAGATCGGCAAGGGCCTGGTCCACCGCGACGGCGCCTACAGCCTGTCGCTCGGCGACGGCACCATCAAGTGCCGCATCGACACCGAGGGCGGCAACCTCGAGCAGGCGGTCGACATCGACGAGGAGCGCTGGTACCACTTCGCCTGCACCTACGACGGCGACAAGATGACGCTCCACGGCCACGGCCTCGAGTTCAACCCCTCGCCGGTGTCCGTCGGCCTCACCGGGAAGCTGATCGACAAGCCCGGCGCCGAGCTCACGATCGGCCGCCTCGCCGGCGACGACTCCACCAAGTACAGCGGATGGATCGACCAGGTCATGATTTTTAACAGGGTGCTCGAGCATGCCGAGATCTGCGAACTCGCCGGCGAACTGTGCCCTGAGTAGCGCCGCGCTGGCCCTCGCGCTCGCCTGCGGCGGCGCCGACGAGCCCGCCGACGCCGACGCCGACACCGGCGCCGCGCCGTCCACCGGCGACGCGCCGTCCACCGGCGACGCACCCACCACCACGACCGCCAGCGTCGGCGCCTGCGGCGACGGCGTCGTCGACCTCGACGAGGCCTGCGACGACGGCCCCGCCAACGCCGACAGCGGCGCCTGCACCACCTACTGCCGCTGGGGCGTGTGCGGCGACGGCCTCGTGCGCTTCGGCGCCGAGGAGTGCGACGACGGCAACCCCTACAACACCGACGGCTGCCTCGTCGACTGCAAGCTGCCGCGCTGCGGCGACGGCCACCGCGGCCCCGGCGAGGGCTGCGACGACGGCAACGGCGTCGACGACGACGAGTGCCCCAACGACTGCAGCGCCGGCGACTGCGGCGACGGCGTGCTGGTGATCGGCGAGGCCTGCGACGACGGCAACCTCGACAACACCGACGCCTGCCTCGTCACCTGCCAGCCCGCGACCTGCGGCGACGGCCACGTGCACGCCGGCGTCGAGGACTGCGACGACGCCAACGCCAGCGACGACGACACCTGCACGACCGCGTGCGTCGCCCCGACCTGCGACGACGGCCGGGACAACGGCTTCGAGAGCGACATCGACTGCGGCGGCGTCTACTGCGACGGCTGCCCGCTCGGCGGCCGGTGCGGCGGCAACCTCGACTGCAGCGGCGGCATCTGCGAGCAGGGCGAGTGCGTCCCGCCGGTCCCCCTCGACCCGCCCGACTGCGAGCCCGCCGACGTCTCGCTTCAGCAGGCCTGGGCCGCCGTGCAGGGCGCCTGCAACTGCCACGGCAACGGCGCCGGCAACCTGAAGTTCAGCGACGCCGCGACCTTCCGCGCGAGCATGCTCGGCGTCTACCCGACCAGCGCCGAGCTGCCGCTCGTCTCCGCCGGCGACCCCGACGCGAGCTACCTGATCTTCAAACTATTAAACCAGCAGGGCAGCGTCGCGGGCGGACGCGGCAGCCGCATGCCGATCGCCAAGCCGCTCGGCGCCTCGCAGGTCTGCGCGGTCTACCGCTGGATCGCCGGCGGCGCCGACTGACTCACCCGCACTGCACGTGCGCCAGCACGTACACGCCCGCCGCGACCACCGCGATCGTCATCATGCCGAGGATCGCCAGCGGGGCGCCGCGGCGGCCGCGGGCCGGGTCGTAGAGGCGGCCCCACCAGCGGCCGATCCGCGGGTCGTCGGGCCGCGGCGCGAGCGGGTCGAGGCGGTCGGGGTCGGGCGTTTCGTGCGGGTCCATGGCGGCCACCTGTCCTTCGAGACATGAGGGTGCACCGTTCAACGTGACACGCGGCGCCCGCGGGGCCAGCGGCAAGCATTGCGCCGCGGGCCGCGCCGGCTGGTATGGTGGCGGCATGAACCGCCTGCTGGAGGCCGAGGTGTTCGTGCGCGCGGTCGAGGACGGCAGCCTGACCGCGGCGGCGCGGCGCCTCGGCATGACGACCTCGTACGCGAGCAAGCTGATCTCCCGCCTCGAGCAGCGCCTCGGCGCGCAGCTGCTGATCCGCACCACGCGCAAGCTGACCCTGACCGAGACCGGCCGCGGCTACTTCGAGCGCTGCAACGAGGCGATCCACAGCCTCGAGCAGGCCGAGCAGCTCGCCTCCGACCAGCAGCAGCCGCGCGGCACCCTGCGCGTGACCCTGCCGAACGCCTTCGGCGTGCTGTTCATCATGGGCGTGATCGCCGAGTTCAAGACCCGCCACCCCGCCCTCACGCTCGAGCTGGTGTTCCTCGACCGCCAGGTCGACCTGATCAATGAGGGCTTCGACGTCGGCCTGCGCATCGGCGAGCTCGCCGACGAGCGGCTGATCGCGCGGCGGCTCGCCGGCATCGATCGCATCGTGCTCGCCAGCCCCGACTACCTCGCCCGCGCCGGCGCGCCCGCCGAGCCGGAGGAGCTGGCCGCGCACCAGTGCCTCACCTACGCCCACCACGCCGTGCCCGGCCGCTGGCACATGCGCGGGCCCCGGGGCGACGTCGCCGTCGACGTGTCCGGCAGCATCGTCGCCAACCACGGCTCGATGCTCGTCGAGGCCGCCGTCCACGGGCTCGGCGTGGTGTACGTGCCGGTCCTGCTGGCGGCCGCCGAGCTGCGCGCCGGCCGGCTGCGCCGCGTGCTGCCGGCCTGGCGCTGGCCCATGGGCGTGTTCGCGGTCTACCCGCCGACGCCGCGGGTCCCCGCCAAGACCCGCGTGCTCGTCGACTTCCTGGTCGAGCGCCTGCGCGAGCCGCCGTGGGCCGGCCTCACCGCCTAAAGCTCGGCGTACGTGTTCGGCACGTTGACCTGGTCGTGGATCCACCCCCACAGCGCGTAGCCCTGGAACTCCGGCAGCTGCACGCGCTCGACCGTCTCCGCGACGTCGAGCCCGTCGGCGATGGCCGCCTCGACCCCGCCGATCAGCGCGCGCAGGTAGTCGATGTGAAAGTCCATGGCGGCCGGCGGGCGCGGCCGGCCGTGCCCGGGCACCACGATCGCGTCGCCCGGCAGCGAGTCCTGCACCGCCGCCAGCGTGGTCTCGGCCGCGCGCGCGTTGCCGGCGAGCAGCCACGGCACCCCCGGCGCCTCGGCGAGGAAGGCGTTGCCGGTCCACAGCACCTTGCGCTCCGGCACGTAGACGAACAGGTCGCCCGGCGTCTGCGCGAACCCGTAGTGCCGCGCCTCGACGGAGAGCCCCCCGAGGTCGACCGACCACCCGTCGTCGCCGACGCGCACGTCCGCCGCCCGCGGCTCGATCTCGTCGATGCCCTGGTCGACCCCGAAGTTGGCCTCCATGAACGCGACATCTTCTTCGAAGTGGGCGTCGATGTAGTCGGCCGTGTTCTCGTGCTGCACCACCAGCACGTCGTCGGGCAGGAAGGTGTTGCCGAAGTTGTGGTCGCCGTGGCTGCTGGTGTTGACCACCCAGCGGATCGGCAGGTCGGTCTCGGCCTGCACCAGCGCGACCGCCTGACAGAACAGCTGGCGGTTGATCATGCTCTCGACCATCAGCACGCCGTGCTCGCCGACCACGAAGCCGCCGCTGGTCGCCAGCGGTCGGCCCGCGGGCGCGTACTCGTCGGCCTTGTCGTCGAGGATGGCGAACACGCCGGGCCCGAGCTCCTGCGAGACCAGCCGGATCGCGTTCGGCGTCCACGGGTAGCTCGGGTCGGCCTCGACCAAGGTGTAGGCCTGATCGCACGCGCGAAAGCTCTGGGTCGCCGCGGGCTCGCCGCAGCCGGCGACGAGGAGGCCGTAGACAAAGATGCCGGGGAGGAGTCGTTGCATGCCCCGAACATGCGGCCGCGCCCCGCCGCCCACTAGCCGCCCGCGCGGACAGGCAGTGTTTCCACCGCGGCCACAGTCGACGCCCGCGCGTCGACGGGCCCGGCGGCGCGCCGACGCGCGGGCCGCCTACGCCCGCCCGGCCGCGCTGCGCCGCACGCTGCGGCGGACCACGGCCCACAGCGCGACCTGGGTGGCCGCGAGCTGCAGCGCGACCGCGAGGCCGGTGAGCACGATGACCGCGCCGCGCGGCACCCCGCCCATCAGGGTCACCGCGAGCGCCTCCGGGTCCGCGCCCTGGGCCATGAGGATCACGCTCAGCACCTCGATGCCGCCGATCGCCGCGGCCACCAGCGCCTCGATCAGGGTGATCATCGCCAGCCCGAGCATCACACCCGAGAGCGCGTAGCGGCCCGCGGTGCGCCACTCGATCACCGTCAGCACCACGCCGAGCACGAACGTGGGGAACAGGATCAGCGCCGCCGGGCCGAGCTCGGCGAGCTCGATCGAGGCCAGCATGCCGAGCGCCAGCACGATCATGGTCGCCACCAACAAGACACCGACCGTGTCGACGAACACGCGGATCGTCCGCGACTCCCGGCCGCGCAGGCCCTCGGCGATCACGTCCTGCAGGGCCGCGGCCAGCTCGCGGGCGCTGGCGTAGCGATCCGCGGGCCGCTTGGCCATCGCCCGCTCGATGACCGCGACGATCGCCGGCGGCGTGTCGGCGGCCAGCCGCGGCACGCGCTCGGGCCGGGCCAGGCTCGCCTGCGTCAGCCGCTCGACCGCGGTGCCGGTGTACGGCGGGCGCCCGGTGAAGAGGTGGTACATGATGGCGCCGAGCGCGAACACATCGGTGCGCTCGTCGATCTCCCCGACGCGCCCGTCGGCCTGCTCCGGCGCCATGTAGGCCGGGGTGCCGAGCACCGACCCGTGCCGCGTGCCCTCGCCGCCCGAGCCCGAGCCGCTGACCAGGCCGACGCCGCGGCCCGCCTCGGGCAGCTCCACCCCGCGCACCTTCGCCAGGCCCCAGTCGACGACCACGTTGTCGCCGTGGTCGCCGACCATCACGTTGTCCGGCTTGATGTCGCGGTGGATCACGCCGCGCTGGTGGGCGAAGCCGATCGTCTGCGCGACGTCGAGGACGATCGGCAGCAGCCGCAGGCGGGCCGCCAGCCCGTCGGCCTCGCGGATGACGTCGGCGAAGCTGCGCCCGCGGACGAACCGCATGGCGTAGAACGGCCGCCCGTCGGCGCCCCGGCCGCGCTCGTAGACCGCCGGGATCCCGGGGTGCTCGAGGTTGGCGGTGACGATCGCCTCGAGGCCGAAGCGCCGGTCGGCCTCGACGTCGCCCGGCTCGCCGCGCCGCTCCTTGAACGCGACGACCCGCCCGAACTGCTGGTCCTCGGCCTCGCTGACCCGGCCCATGCCGCCCTCGCCGACCGTGCGTCCGACCCGGAAGCGCCGCGGACCGACCGCCAGGTCGTCCGCCCGCCCCGCGTCGGCGGCGAGCCCCGCGCCGCCGAGCACGGTCTGCGCGAACTGAGTAGCTGCGATGGTTTCGTCCACGTCGCATCGTACCCCGCCCGCGAAACGCCGGACCGCCCCGCACGCGCGCGGCGACGACCGCGGCCGGATCGTCCGGACGCCATGCGCCACGCGGCCCGCCCGACCGCTCGCCGCCGCGGCCGGCGTCGCGGACCCCGCGGTTTGCGGCGACAATGCGCCCGTGCTCAACCACGACTCGCTCGCCGCCGTCGCCGCCGCGCGCCGCGACGACAACTTCGCGGTCCCGCTGTACGACGGCTACGGCTTCGCCAGCCTGCCGCGCCTGCTCCGCGCCGTGCTCACCGGCGCCGCCGACACGGGGGTCCCCGCCGCGGCCCTCGGCGAGCTCCCGCGCCGCAGCGACAACCTCGTGCTGCTGCTCGTCGACGGCTTCGGCTGGTCGTTCTTCGAGCGCTTCGCCGGGCTCCCGTTCCTCGCGCGCTGCCTCGCCGACGGCGTCGCCTCGCAGCTCACCAGCCAGTTCCCGGCCACCACCGCCGCGCACATGACGACGCTGCACACCGGCGTGCCGGTCGCCCGCAGCGGCGTGTTCGAGTGGTTCTACCACGAGCCCCTGCTCGGCCAGATCTTCGCCCCCTTGCTGGCGATGACCCTCGGCGCCGAGCGCTCGTTCCCCGTGACCGCCGACCGCCTCGCCCCGCTCTACCCGGCGACCACGCTCTACGACGAGCTCGCCGCCGCCGGCGTGCGCTGCCGCCTGTACCAGAGCGCCCACTACGCCCACTCGCCCTACTCGAAGATCGTCACCCGCGGCGCCGAGCCTTGCCCCTACCGCACCCTGCCCGAGCTGATGGTCGACCTCGCCGAGGCCGTGCGCACCACCGACGCCCCGACCTACCACTGCGTGTACATCGACGTCGTCGACCACATCTCGCACGCCCACGGCCCGGCCGCCCCCCAGCTCGCCGCCGAGATCCGCAGCCTCTTCCACCTGCTCGAGACGTTCTTCCTGCCCGGCGTCGCCGGCGCGCGCCGCCCTCCGCTCGTGCTGCTCGCCGCCGACCACGGCCAGACCGCCGTCGACCCCGCCCGCGCGCTCTACCTCGACGACCTCGTGCCCGAGTCCCCGCGCTGGCAGCGGACCACCCGCGACGGCCGCCCCCTGCTGCCCGCCGGCGGCCCCCGCGACCTGTTCCTCTACGTCCGCGACGAACACCTCGACGAGGCCGAGGCCAAACTCTCCGCCGCCCTCGCCGGCCGCGCCGACGTCCACCGCACCCGCGCGCTGCTCGACGCCGGCGTCTTCGGCCCCGACCCCGGCCCCCGCCTCGTCGACCGCGCCGGCGACCTCGTCGTGCTCCCCCACGCCCACGAGATGGTGTTCTGGCGCAGCGCCAGCCGCTTCATCCTCGACAAGCACGGCCACCACGGCGGCCTCGGATCCGAGGAGCTCGAGACGCCCCTCCTCGCCCTCGCGCCCTGATCTCCGCCCGCGGATCGTGACGAACCACCGCGCGGTGTGATCGCCGCCACCGAACGAGCTCGGCGGCAACCCCGGACAGGTGTCTCCCCCGGCCGCAAGCGCTGCGAGCCGAACACCCGTCCACGACGCTTTTACGCCGCCGCGAAGGCCCCCGCGCGCGCCCAACCACGGGCGTTTCGCCCGGCCCCCTGGGAAGAATTCCCAGCCGCACCGCCGCGCCCGCGCCGCGTCGACGTTGTCGGATTCGGCTCAGCCCTGGCATGCCCCTTGCTCACGCGGCCCGTCGATACAACCCCGGTTGAGCCACCCATGCTTCGAACCATCTCGCCAGCGCCAGGCCTCTTCGCCCTCTGCCTCGCGCTCATCTGCCTGTTCGCCTGCCAGCCTCACCCGCACAAGCACGAGGAGGCGGGGGTGTTCGCGGTCACCACCCCGCTGCGCAAGGACGTCGAGCTGACCCGCGAGTACGTCGCCCAGGTGCGGGCCATCCAGCACATCGAGGTGCGCGCCCAGGAGCGCGGCTACCTGACCGGCATCTTCGTCGACGAGGGCCAGCTCGTCGAGGAAGGCAAGAAGATGTTCCAGATCATGCCGCTCATCTACCAGGCCGACCTGGCCAAGGCCGAGGCGGAGGCCGACATGGCCTCGATCGAATACAAGAACACCAAGCTGCTGTCCGACAAGAACATCGTCTCGCCGGCCGAGCTGCAGCTGGCCGCGGCCAAGCTGAACCGGGCCAAGGCCGAGGTCTCGCTGGCCAAGACGCACATGCGCCTGACCGAGATCCGCGCCCCGTTCGCCGGCCTGATGGACCGCTTCGTGGTCCGGCTCGGCAGCCTCGTCGAGGAGGGCGACCTGCTGACGACCCTGTCGGACAACCGCAAGCTGTGGATCTACTTCAACGTGCCCGAGGCCGAGTACCTCGACTACAAGTCGACCCCCGACCAGAAGCTCGACGTCAAGTTCAAGATGGCCAACGACAAGCTCTACGACCAGGAGGGCACGGTCGAGACCATCGAGGCCGACTTCGACAACACCACCGGCAACATCGCCTTCCGCGCGACCTTCCCCAACCCCACGGGGCTGCTGCGCCACGGCGAGACCGGCAACATCCTGGTCACCACCAAGCTGCCCGGCGCCCAGCTGATCCCGCAGAAGGCCACCTTCGAGATCCTCGACCGCCGCTACGTGTTCGTGGTCGACGCCGAGGGCACCGTCAAGTCGCGCCCGATCAAGGTCGCGGCCGAGCTCCCCCACGTGTTCGTCGTCGAGGAGGGCCTCGCGGACACCGACCGCGTGCTGCTCGAGGGCCTGCGCAAGGTCCAGGACGGCAAGCACATCGAGGTCAAGTTCGAGGAGCCCGCCGCCGTGTTCGCCGAGCTCAAGTACCACGCGGAATGAGGCCGTCGCCATGTTCGCCAAGATTCTCCACCGCCCGGTCCTCGCGATCGTCATCTCGATCGTGATCGTCCTCCTCGGCCTGCTCGCGGTCCGCACCCGCCCGATCTCCCAGTTCCCCGAGATCGCGCCGCCGCAGGTCCAGATCACCGTCGCCTACCCCGGCGCCAGCGCCGACGTGCTGATCCAGTCGACGCTCATCCCGCTCGAGCGCGCCATCAACGGCGTGCCCGGCATGCGCTACATGATCTCCGACGCGACGAGCGCCGGCGAGGCCACCATCCAGGTCATCTTCGACCTCGGCACCAACCCCGACCAGGCGATCATCAACGTCAAGACCCGCATCGACCAGGTGATGCCCCAGCTGCCCAAGCTGGTCCAGCTCGAGGGCGTCATCCTCATGCGCGTGATGCCCAGCATGTTGATGTACGTCAACGTGTACAGCACCGCCGAGGGCGCCGACGAGAAGTTCCTGTTCAACTTCGCCAACGTCAACGTCCTCCCCGAGCTCATGCGCGTCAACGGCATCGGCCAGGCCCGCATCCTCGGCAGCCGCCAGTTCGCCATGCGCATCTGGCTCAACCCCGACCGCATGCGCGCCTACAACGTCTCGCCCGACGAGGTCGAGGCCGCGATGGCCGAGCAGAGCATCATCGGCCGCCCCGGCCGCATCGGCCAGGCCACCGGCAAGACCGCCCAGTCGCTCGAGTACACCCTGGTGTGGGAGGGCCGCTACAACACGCCCGAGAAGTACGAGGACATCATCGTCCGCGCCACCCCGGACGGCCACATCCTGCGCCTGAAGGACATCGCCAAGGTCGAGCTCGGCAGCGAGTTCTTCAACATCTACTCCAACCTCGACGGCCACCCCTCGGCCGCCATCGTGCTCAAGCAGACGCTCGGCAGCAACGCCCAGGAGGTCATCGAGAACGTCAAGCAGACGCTCGAGCAGATCAAGGAGACCACCTTCCCGCCGGGCATGGACTTCGCCATCAGCTACGACGTGTCGCGGTTCGTCGACGCCTCGATCGACCAGGTCGCGCACACCCTCGTCGAGGCGTTCGTGCTGGTCGCGCTCGTCGTGTTCGTGTTCCTCGGCGACTGGCGCTCGACCCTGATCCCCACCCTGGCCGTGCCGGTCTCGCTCGTCGGCGCCTTCATCTTCATGGCCGGGCTCGACATCAGCATCAACCTGATCACCCTGTTCGCCCTCGTGCTCGCCATCGGCATCGTCGTCGACGACGCCATCGTCATCGTCGAGGCCGTGCACGCCAAGATGGAGACCACCGGCCTCGGCACCTACGAGGCCATGAAGCAGGTGCTCGGGGAGATCAGCGGCGCCATCATCGCCATCACCCTCGTCATGACCTCGGTGTTCGTGCCGGTCGCCTTCATGCCCGGGCCCGTCGGCGTGTTCTACCGCCAGTTCTCGGTCACCATGGCCGCGTCGATCGTGCTGTCCGGCTTCATCGCCCTCACGCTCACGCCGGTCCTGTCGGTGCTGATCCTGAAGCCCGTGCACGGCCACGGCCACGGCCGCACCCGCAACCCGATCACGCTGTTCATCAACGGCTTCAACCGCGTGTTCAACTGGGTCACCGACCGCTACGTCTGGCTCATGCGCGCCATCCTGAAGCGCTTCTACCTGACCGTCCTGATGCTCGGCCTGTTCGTGTTCGGCATCGTCCAGGTCAACAAGGTGCTGCCCGCCGGGTTCGTGCCCAACGAGGACCAGGGCATCATCTACGCCATCATCCAGACCCCGCCCGGGACCACCATCGAGCGCACCAACGCGGTCTCCCGCGAGCTGCAGAACATCGCCAAGGAGCTGCCCGAGGTCGCCTCGGTGTCCGCCCTCGCCGGCTACGAGATCCTCACCGAGGGCCGCGCCTCCAACGCCGGCACCTGCCTCATCAACCTGAAGGACTGGTCCGAGCGCGACAAGTCGGTCAACCAGGTCATCGAGGAGCTCGAGGAGCGGGCCAGGGACATCGGCGCCGTCGTCGAGTTCTTCGAGCCCCCCGCCGTGCCCGGCTACGGCGCCGCCGGCGGCGTGTCGTTCCGCATGCTCGAGAAGACCGGCGACACCGACTACTACGAGTTCGACCGCATCAACCAGGAGTTCATGGCCGCCCTGCGCGAGCGCCCCGAGCTCACCGGCCTGTTCACCTTCTACGCCGCCAACTACCCCCAGTACGAGCTCGTCATCGACAACAACAAGGCCATGCAGAAGGGCGTCTCCATCGGCAAGGCCATGGAGAACCTCGACCTGATGATCGGCTCCAACTTCGAGCAGGGCTTCACCCGCTTCGGGTTCTTCTACCGCGTCTACGTCCAGGCCCTGCCCGAGTACCGCGCCCTCCCCACCGACGTTCTAAAAATGTGGGTCAAGAACGACAAGGGCGAGATGGTCCCCTACTCGGCCTTCATGACCCTGAAGAAGCGCCAGGGCCCCAACGAGATCACCCGCTACAACATGTACAACTCGTCGGCGATCCGCGGCAACAACGCCCCGGGCTACACCACCGGCGACGCCGTCAACGCCATCAAGGAGGTCGCCGCCGAGGTCCTGCCCCGCGGCTACGACATCGCCTGGGAGGGCCTGTCGTACGACGAGGCCCGCCGCGGCAACGAGGCGATCGCCATCTTCGCCGTCGTGCTCGTGTTCGTCTACCTCGTGCTCGCCGCCCAGTACGAGAGCTTCGTGCTCCCGCTCGCCGTCATCACCTCGCTGCCCGCCGGCGCCTTCGGCTCGTTCGTGATGCTGAAGTGGATGGGCCTCGCCAACGACATCTACGCCCAGGTCGGCCTCGTCATGCTGGTCGGCCTGCTCGGCAAGAACGCGGTGCTGATCGTCGAGTTCGCGGTCCAGACCCGCCGCGAGGGCGCCACCGTGTTCGAAGCCGCCGTCGCCGGCGCCCGCGCCCGCTTCCGCGCGATCCTCATGACCTCGTTCGCCTTCATCGCCGGCCTCTACCCGCTCGTCGTCGCCAAGGGCGCCGGCGCCGTCGGCAACAACACCATCGGCTCGTCCGCCCTCGGCGGCATGGTCATGGGCACCGTGTTCGGCGTCATCATCATCCCCGGCCTCTACTTCATCTTCGGCCACATCGCCCGCTTCGAGGGCTTCCTGCGCATCGGCTCGTCCAGGCGCCCGATGCCCCTGTCCGAGGAGAACGCCCCGTTCCCCGCGACCGCCGCGCCGACCGCCCACGCCCACGCCCACGCCCACCACCCGATCGCCACCCTGCCCGCGCGCGAGCCCCTGCCCGTCGCACCGCCCGTGCCCCCGGTTCACACCCCGCCCGCGATCGTCGCCGCCCCGGTCCACACCCCGCCCGCGATCGACACGGCCCCGGTCGCCCCGTCGCCCGCGATCGTCGTCGCCCCGATCTACACCCCGCCCGTGATCGACACGGCCCCGGTCGCCCCGTCGCCCGCGATCGACACGGCCCCGGTCCACACCCCGCCCGTCCCGCCGCCCGCGATCGACGCGGCCCACGTCGTCCCGCCGCCCGCGATCGACGCGGCCTCCGTCGCCGCGTCGCCCGCGATCGACACGACCCCCGTCGCCCCGCCGGTGCGCGAGCCGGCGCCGCTGCCCGCGACGCCCGCCACCGAAGCGCCGGCCGCGACCGCGACCACCACCGCCCCAGCAGCCGCCCCCGCGCCGTCGACGAACAAGGAGGACCCCCGTGCGTAGCCCGTGGCGAACCACCGCCGCCGCCCTGACGGCCGCCTGCGCCCTCGCGCTGACGGTCGGCTGCGCCGGCGTGCTCGGCGACAACCCGGCCCGCGAGGCCAGGCAGAGCACCCCGGACACGTTCACCGCGCCGACCGGCAGCTCCGGCCCGAGCGTGGCCACCCAGAAGCAGTGGGACACGTTCTTCGCCGACCCCGACCTGCGCGCCCTGATCGAGCAGGCGCTGGCCAACAACCAGCAATTAAACATTCAGCTGCAGGAGATCATCATCAACCAGAACACCGTCGCGGGCATCCGCGGCGAGTACATCCCGCGGCTCGACGCGTTCGTCGGCGGCGGCGTAGTCAAACCGGGCGAGTACACCAGCGAGGGCGTCAGCGACCGGGCCCACGGCGTGCCCGCGGTGCGCCCCGACCTGCGCTTCGGCTTCGCCGCCTCGTGGGAGACCGACATGGCCGGCCGCCTGCGCAGCGCCCGCAAGGCCGCGAACTACCGCTATGAGGCCTCGATCCAGGAGCGCAACTTCCTGCTCACCGAGATCATCGCCGAGATCGCCAACTCGTACTACGACCTCGTCGCGCTCGACAACCAGATCGAGATCCTCGACCGCAACATCGAGCTGCAGAAGAACGCGCTCGAGGTCGTCAAGATGAAGAAGCTCGCCGCCCGCGACACCGAGCTCGGCGTGCAGCGCTTCCAGGCCGAGGTGCTGAAGAACCAGGGCCGCCGCTTCTCCCTCGACCAGCAGCGCATCGTCATCGAGAGCCGCATCAACTTCCTCGTCGGCCGCTTCCCCCAGAAGGTCCAGCGCAACGCCTCGACCTTCATGGCCGCCAGGCCCGAGGTGGTCGCCACCGGCCTGCCCTCCGACCTGCTCGAGAACCGCCCCGACGTGAAGGCCGCCGAGCTCCGCCTCGAGGCCGCCAAGTTCGACACCCGCAGCGCCAAGGCCCGCTTCTACCCCTCGCTCCGCCTCGACGCCGGCGTCGGCTACGAGACCTTCAACCCCAGGCACCTCATCGACACCCCGCAGTCGCTGGCCTTCAACCTCGCCGGCAACCTCATGGCCCCGCTGCTCAACCGCGCCGCCATCAAGGCCGACTACCGCTCGGCCAACGCCCGCCAGATCCAGGCCATCTTCGACTACGAGCGCTCGATCCTGCAGGCCTACACCGACGTGTACAACCAGCTCAACGCGATCTCCAACCTCCGCCAGCGCTACGAGCAGCTGGCCGAGCAGGTCGCCCGCCTGAAGGAGGCCATCGAGGTCGCCAAGCTGCTCTACCAGTCGGCCCACGTCGACTACTACGAGGTGCTCATGACCGTGCGCGACTCGCTCGAGGCCGAGATGGAGCTCGTCGAGGCCAAGAAGAACCAGATGCAGGCCGTGGTCACCATCTACCAGGCCCTCGGCGGCGGCTGGCGCCAGCGCCAGAGCGCGGCCCCCACGCCCGCCGCGACTACCACGACCACGACCACGACCCCGCCTTGATCTCGGCGCGGACGCGGGTACAAGATCGCGTCGTCGATGTTCGAGCTGACCGCGCCCCGCCCCGTCCACTTCGTCGGTACGACCGAATCGGCGCCCATGCAGCCCGCGCGGGTCGACGAGCTCGGCGCGATCGGCACGCTGTTCCGCGGCGAGATCCGCCAGCTGCACTTCGACCACCGCGGGGACCTGCTCGCGCTCGCCGGCCGCGGCGTGCTCCGCCTCGACCCCGCGACCACGGCCGAGACCGGCCGCTGGCTGCCCGATCGCGACATCCACGCCGTTCACCCGTGCGGCGAGCGCCTGTGGGTCATCACCGGCGACGCGATCTTCCTGGCCGCGTTCGGCGAGCCGCTCGCCGCCCCGCTCGCCGCCATCGCCCAGACCTTTAATCACCGCTCGATCGCCGCAGGCACCCGCCTCGCCGTGCCCCACGACCGCGGCGTCACCCTGCTCGACGCCGCCGACGGCTCCGCCCGCGAGTACCTCGTCGACCCGGCCTGGCTCGCCACCGTGTGGTCGAAGCGCCCCCCCGACCGCGCGCTGCTGTCCGACGACGGGCGCTACATCGGCGTCGCCGCCGACCACGGCCACTACATCGTCGTCTGGGACGCCGCCACCGGCGCGGTCCTGCGGGCCGCCGATCACACCGATGCCACCGCCCTGCTCGCCGACGGCCGCATCCTCCACCTCGACGGCTCGGGCTCGACGCACACCATCGAGGGCGGCCAGTTCACCCGCCTGCCGCCCGACGAGCACCTCGAGGACGCGGTCGTCCGCGGCGAGCGCCTGCTCGCGGCCGACCCCCGCGGCGGCTTCAGCCTCTACGACATCGCCTCGTGGACCCGCGTCGCCGAGCTCGCCTCGTACGTGACCGGCAGCGGGCGCTGCTCCGGCACCGTGTGCGCCGCGCTGTCCGCCACCCGCGTCGCCTCCTACGCGATCACCCAGGGCGTGCTGCGCGTCACCACCATCGGCGGCGCCACCGTCGAGTCGCACGACTGGACCGGCGGCGCCGAGGAGCTGAGCCTCGGCCGCGGCGGCCGCCGCGTCGGCGTGTTCCGCGAGTGGGGCCACGGCCGCCTCGAGTGCGTCGACCTCGACGCCGGCCGCCTGCACGAGCTCCGCGCCCACCACGACGACATCACCAACTGCGCGATCACCGGCGACGGCGACAGGGTCGTCGCGCCCGTCGGCAGCATCCTGCGCGCGCGCACCGTGCACGTCGGCGAGTTCGGCAGCCCCGAGTCGACGGCCTCGCACCCGATCAAGTCGTGCGCCCGCGAGATCGTCGCCTACGGCGACGCGGCCTACGCGATCGCCACCTACACCCTGCGCGGCAGCGGCCACGTCGGCCTCCACCAGGCCGGCACGTCGCGCGCGCTCGCCAAGATCGTAAACGGCAAGGAGTGCCCCTGGCGCATCGCCGTCGGCCACGACGGCGACGAGCTGATCGTCGCCTGGGAGTCGGCGACGATCGTCTACGACATCACCAAAAAGCCCAAGCCGATCTTCACCTGGAACGCGGGCGCCGGCGCCGTCGCCCTCGGCCCGCGAGGCTTCAGCGCCTGCGTGCTGCGCCCCGACCAGCTGCACATCCGCACGCCCGGCCGCCCCGAGCGCACGCGGACCCTGGCCAGGCGCGGCGGCCACGCCTCGCCGCGCCTGGCCTTCAGCCGCGACGGCGCCCTGCTGTTCGTCGGCGCCAGCGACGGCGTGCTCGAGGTCCGCCGCGCCGACGACGGCGCCCTGCTGCGCGAGCTCCCGCTCCACGTGCACGGCTTCGCCGCCCTGCGGCGCTGCGGCGAGGCCGTCTGGACCATGGGCGCGGACGGCATCGGCCTCGTCGTCGGCCTCGCGCCGGCCGCTCCATAATTAAAAGATCAGTCGAGCAGCTCGACGTAACCGTCGGTCCCGTGCACGCGGATCCGCTGCCCGTCGCGGATCCTCCGCGTCGCCTGCTCCACGCCCACGACCGCCGGCAGGCCGTACTCGCGGGCGACCACCGCCCCGTGCGTCATCACCCCCCCGACCTCGGTCACCAGCCCGTCAATAATTACGAACAGCGGCGTCCAGCTCGGGTCGGTGAACGTGGTGACGAGGATGTCGCCCGCCGTGAGCGACGCGTCGGCCATGTCGTGCAGCACGCGGGCGCGGCCCTCGACGACCCCCGCCGAGACCGCCAGCCCGACGAGCGCCCCCGCCGGCAGGTCGGCCCGGCTGTACGGCGCGCGCACCACCTCCCCCTCCGACGTGATCACCCGCGGCGGCGTCAGCCGCATGAAAATTTCGTGCTCGGCCCGGCGCCGGCGCACCAAATGCTCATCGATCACGCGCGTGCGCACGACCTCGCGCAGCTCCTCGAAGCGCAGATAATAGAGATCCTCGAGCTCGCCGACCACGCCGGCCTGCACGAGCTGCTCGGCCTCCCGCAGCAGCGCCTGCCTGTACACGGCGTAGGCGTTCATCTTGCCGTACTTCGGATACTCGCGATAGCCGATGAAGCTGCGCAGCCGGTCGATCATCCGCCGCGTCTCCGCCGCCTTCTGCTCGCCGTCCGGCAGCGCACGCAGGCGGTCCAGCAGCGCCTCCGCGTGGCCCAGCGCCTCCTGCCGCCCGCGCGCGAACCTCCGCGCGGCCTCGCCCGGACCGAAATTCTCAACATTGCCGAGGATCAGCGGCACCAGCAGCGTCGGCCGCTCGCCCCAGCGCTCGCGCGTGATGTCGATCTCCCCCGCGCAGCGCATGCCGTACCTGGCGAGGAAGCTCTGGATCGCGTCCCTCGCCTCCGGCCCGCCCGCGAGCCCCTCCAGCGCCCGAAAAAAGTCGTCGCCGAGCTCCCCACGATTAAAGAATTCGACCACCGCGGGGTGCGGGCGGACCGCGTCGGCCACATCGAGCAGCGCCAGCCCCATCTCCGAGGTGACGTTGTGGTCGACCGACTGTGACAGCGTGTCCGCGGCGTTCCGCTCGCCGAGCCACGCCAGCATGCGCTCGTTGAGCCACGCCGCGGCGTCCATGCCGGCCATGACCACGCCCATGCTCCGCGGCGCGACCAGCGACTCGCGCGAGCGCTGCAGGTCCTCGACGATGAAGTCCAGCAGCTCGACGCCGGTCTTGCCCGCGATCTCGCGGCGCAGCCGGTCGAGCTCGGCCTCGGCCTCGGCGATCAGCGCTGGCACGATCGACGGGTCGTCGCCGACCTGCGAGAAGGCGAACGGGGTCGCCGCCTTCATCCCCGTGCTCGGGGCCGCCGGCGCCGCGGTCGAGGCCGCGATGAACCCCCGCGCGACCACGCTGGCCAGCGCCTCCTTGACCCACGGGTCGTTGCGCCCGAGCACATTCAAGATCATGTCCCGCCGCTCCGGCGCGGCCAGGTCCTGGCTGACGTCGACGAACAACCGCCCCCCCGCCGCGAACATCCGCCCCGCCGCGGTGGCCTGGAAGAACGACAGCCCGAGCGGCCTCATGGCGTCGGTCATCATCTGCTGGTGGCCGACCGACACGTAGACGTGGTTGCCGCCGTCGGCCGCCTCCGGCGCCGGGAACAGCGCCGTGATCGCCCGACTCTGCACGATATTAAAAACGCCGGGATCGTCGCCGTCGAGGCACCACTCGATGTCCTGCGGCCGGCCGAAGTGGGCCTCGATCCGCCGGCCGATGCGCGCGAGCTCGATCGCCTGCGCGTCGGTCAGCGCCGGCGCCTCGCCGGAGATCGTGCGCTCGAGGATCCGCCCGTCGCGCAGCGAGTAGCGGTCGGCGCGCGCCGCACCCGACACCAGCGCCTCACCGAGGCCGTGCACCGCCTCGATCACCGCCACCTCGCGGTTGCCCGTCAGCGGGTCGGCCGTGAACAGCACGCCCGCCGCCCGCGCGGCGACCATGCGCTGGACCACGACCCCCATGTGCACGTCGCCGTGATCGAAGCCGCGCTGCGCGCGGTAGGCCACCGCCCGCTCGCCCAGCAGCGACGCCCAGCAGCGGCGCACGTGCTCCACCACCGCCTCGCCCCGCACATTTAAAAACGTGTCCTGCTGGCCGGCGAACGACGCGCCCGGCAGGTCCTCGGCCGTCGCGCTCGAGCGCACGGCCCACGTCGCGTCCGCGGCGGACCCGGCCAGCGCCAGCACGATCGCCGCCTGCACCTCCGCCGGCACCGCCGTCGCCTCGAGGCTGCGGCGCAGCTCGCCGCTGTGCTCGCGGATCGCCGCCGGGTCGTCCAGCGCCGCCAGCCGGGCGAGCCGCGCCGCGACGTCCGGCACCCCGCTCAGGAACCGCCGGAACGCCGCCGTCGTCACGCAGAACCCCGCGGGCACGCGGACCCCCGGGAGCCCGGCGAGCTCGCCGAGGTTCGCGCCCTTGCCTCCGACCGCCGCAATTCGCGTGGCGTCGACCTCGCCGAGATCGAGCACCCAGACCGCCTCAGAACGCCTCGTGTTCGTCATGGCCACGGACTTTGGGGCAGACCCCGGGCCTTGCTGCAAGCCCCATCGCCTGATATAGCCTCGAGGCGGCGAGGGACAGGTGTTCGCCTCGCCGCGGCCCGCAGGTCGTCGGCCTTCTTCAGCCCGGCGGGAAGCCGGTGACGCAGTCGGTCAGCGGCCCGGCGAGCCCGGTGTTGCCGGGCGGGTTGCCGCTCATCAGCGCGGGCCCGGTCGCCAGCACCGGCGAGAGCGCCAGCGTGGTCGGGTGGGCCTCGTAGAGGTTGGCGTCGATGTCGAGCACGTAGAGGCGCGACAGGTCGTCGTCGAACAGCTGGCGGCCGAGCGCGTGGATCCCGTAGGTCCCGGCCTCGCCGAGCAGGTTGCCGGTGCCGGTGGTGTAGTCGAGCGCGTAGACCATGGCCGAGTCGATGCCGTAGCCCGGGTTGTCGATCACGTTGTTGTTCGGCGAGATGCCGGGGGCCATGTCGTCGATGTCGACCGAGACGGCCATGGCCAGGTCGGTGATCACGTCGTAGGTGAACTGGCCGCCGAGGTAGTCGCCGTTGAAGCGCAGCAGGCGGTTGCCGTCGTTGCTCACGTTGTCCGAGCCGGTGTCCATCAGGTACACCCGGCCGTCGCAGTCGGTGTGCAGCGCCTCGACGTAGATCGCCCCGGGGATCTGGCCGAGGATGTCGACGTCGATGGCGCTCGCCACCGTCGGCGGGTTCGGGATGTGGAACAGCCGCGTGCCGCTGTCGATGCCGCGCCCGCCGAGCAGCGAGCCGTCCGCGAGCATGGTCAGGCTGCACGAGTTGATCCCGCCGGCCAGCGACGGGTTGTTGTTGAGCGTGCTGGTCACCAGCTGGACCACCGAGCCGTCGAGCGGGCTCAGCTCGATGTACACCAGCGTGTCCTCGACCGAGTACCATAGCTGCGGCTTCGGCAGCACCGGCCCCGGCATGTCCGGCCCGCCGCCCACGTCGACCTTGATGTCCCCCGTGCTGCTGCTGCCGGCCGAGACGTCGCCCGTGCTCGTGCCGTCGCCCCCGCTCGTGCCGCTGGTGAGCGGCGCCGCCGTGGTGTCGACCGCGGCCGTGCCGTCGCTCGTCGGCGCGTCGACCCCCGTCGACGTGATGTCCGGCACCGTCGGCGGCGGCGTCATCGTCACGGCGCCGGTCTCGTTGGTGTCACGCCCCTCCGAGGCACCACACGCCGCCACCAACACCGCCGCTGCCCACCATCGTCGCTGCATGTTCAACCTCCCGGGTCCGCCATCGTACGCGATCCGCGGGCGCGGCTGCGCCCTCGGCGCCGGCGTAGAAGGCCGGCGGACGGCGTTCAAGGCGAACTTCGCCGCGCCGTCGCGACAAGCTTGCGGCGCCCCGCGTCCCCGCGTCGCGCTCGCGGTCTGCGCAGCGAACCGGGCGGACCGCCCCGGAGCCCGCCCGCGCCCGCGTCGCGCCGCGAATCCTCGCGGTCGCACGCACGCCCCGCCCGTCGGCGCTACGTGGACGCTCGATGCACTTCGACCTCGACGCCCTGTGGAAGAAGACCCAGGCCATGCTCGACGGCTTCCTCGCGCTCCTGCCGAACTTGATCATCGGCGGGCTGGTGTTCGCCGCGTTCGTGCTGGCCGGACGCGCCGCCTACCGCGGGGGGATCCGCCTGGCCAAACGCCTGCGCCGGCACGGCAACCTCGGCCTCATCCTCGGCAACCTGTTCCGCTGGGTGCTGATCCTGATCGGCCTGCTGATCGCCCTCTCGGTCATCATCCCCTCGTTCGAGGCGCGCAACCTGATCGAGCTGCTCGGCATCGGCACCGTGGCCGTCGGCTTCGCCTTCCGCGACATCCTGCAGAACTTCTTCGCCGGCATCCTCATCCTCGTCACCGAGCCGTTCGAGATCGGCGACGACATCCGCGTCCGCGACTTCGAGGGCACCGTCCAGACCATCGAGACCCGCGCGACCACCATCCGCAGCTTCGACGGCAAGCGCGTCGTCATCCCCAACACCACCCTGTTCACCGAGGCCGTGGTCGTCACCGCCCCGGCCAGCAAGCTGCGCACCTCCGTCGACCTCACCCTGACCAGGAGCGACGACCTCGAGGCCGTCCGCAACGCCGTGGTCGCGGCCGTGCGCGAGATCGACGGCGTGCTCGCCGACCCCGCGCCCGACATCATCATCGACACGCTCGGCGACTCGTCGGTGAAGGTCCGCCTGCGCTGGTGGTCCGACCGCGGCGGTCAGCGCAGCTGCCTGGTCCAGAGCCGCGTGCTGCAGGCGGTCCAGCGCGCCCTCGCGGCCAGCCGCGCCGACGCGCCCGGCGCCGACAAGCCCGGCGCCGTCGGCCAGCCGGTGCTCGAGTCGTCGCGCGCGGCCCGCGGCGACCAGCCCGGCGCGGCCTGAGCTCGTCGTCGCGGACCCGCGGCCCGCCTACTGCGGCAGCACCTCGACGTCGTTGATCGAGCGGATCGCCGCGCCGCCCGGGTAGGCGTACGAGACGTGCTGGCTGAACGGGCTGTTGCCGGTCGCCATCGAGCCCCAGCCCCACACGGTCACGCCGAACGGGTTGTCGCTCGACATCTCGTGGCGGCCGTTGGAGCAGCCGCCGACGTTCTGGAAGTTGCCGGTCACGAGGTCGACGCGCGTGTACTCGTGGTCGGCGCCGATCGCCGTCCAGCCGCCGAGCACCCCGGCGCAGCCGAGCGTCACGTCGGCGAACGCGCCGTCGACCTTGTTGCGCACGACCACCAGCGACGTCTCGGGGTACGTGGGGTCGGTGAAGAACACGTACTTGTCGAGGTACTGGGCCGGCGGCACCACGTTGACCCACTCGGGGTCGCCGCGGCCCTGGAAGGCCTGGCCGCCGGTCATGTAGCCCGCGAGGTAGAACGGGTGGTCGGCGTCCTGGCTGGTGACGATGAACGGGCCGGCCGCGTTGAACTCGGCGACCTGGCCGAGGTTGATCACGTTGGGCGCGCCCGGCGGCGGCCCGGGGATCCAGGTCAGGTTGGTGCCGTTGACCGCGCCGATCAGCCGCCACGGCGGCGACTCCTCCTGGCCCTGGATGCGGTTGCGGTAGCGGACCGCCGCGTACTCGCTGCCGAGCGCCTTGATCGGCGGGAGCTGCTGGTGCGCGCCCTCGCAGTACAGCGCGTTGGTCGGCACGTTCATGCAGCTCGCCCCGCCGAACACCCCGATCGGCTTGTTCGAGGCGATCGGCGAGCCGGTCAGCTCGGCCGTCTGCTCGATCTGCAGGGTCTGCCCGCGGCTCAGGTTGTACATGATCGGCACGCCCGCCGGCCCGCCCTGCACCCCGTTGCCGCCGTTGACCGCGACCTTCGGGTCGAGCGTGACCGTCGTGCCGTCCTCGTCGGCGACGAAGATCATCAGCGGCTGGCCCGCCTGGCCCTGCGCGTAGGCGTTGGCGCCGATGTAATTGGTGTCCCACACGCTCGTCGGCAGCATCAGCGTGGCCGACGTCAGCGCCACCGAGCCGCCGCCGTACGGGTGCATCTGGTAGGCCGAGACCGGCACATCGGTGGTGATGAGGAACGCCTTGCCGAGGCCCGTGCCCGACACGTGGGTCTCCGCGCTCACGCCGACCGGCGACGGACACGCCGGCAGGCCGCCGCCGGGGTTGCGCGACAGCGACAGCACCGCCACCTCGCCGACCGGCAGGCCCACGTTGGCGTTGTAGGGCTCGTAGACGATGTTGTTGCCCTGACCGCTGGGGATGCGCGCGAAGTTCTCGACCGGCAGGGCCATGCCGTTGTACTCGACCTGGATCTTGACCGGCGTGTCCCAGGTGTTGGCGATGAACGCCGCGAAGCACGCGCCCGAGTTGATGAGGTCCTGCTTGACCGCCCAGAAGCGACAGCCCTCGGAGCCCTCGAGCAGCTCGGCCGCCTCGCACGGGCTCAGCGGGGTGCACACCGCGTCGATGCAGTACGAGCCCGCCGCGCAGTTCTGCACGGTCTGACCGCCGCACTCGATCGACTGCAGGTCCTCGGAGCACACGTTCGGCGCGCACGGCGGGTCGGTGGTGCCGGTCGAGCTCGACTCCTCGCCGCCGGTGGTGGTCGAGCCGCCGGTCGACCCCGTCGAGGCGTCGGTCGTCATGAGCGTGGTCTCGGACGCCTCGGTCAGGGTGACGGGCGAGGTCGTGAGCGTGGTCGGGTCGGTGTCGGTCGAGGACGTCTCGCCGATCTGCGTGGTCGCCGGCATGGCCGTGGCGTCGTTGGAGCCCGCGGTGGTCGCCGAGGTGTCGGTCGGCGAGGTGCCCTGGCTGTCGTCGCCGTTCGACGTGTCGTTCGAGGTCAGCGGCGGCTGGGTGGTGACCGGGTCGGTCATCGCGGTGGCGCCGGTCCCGTCGTCGCCGCAGGCGAGCAGGGGTGCGAGCAACGATGCGGAGATCCAACGAATGGCAGGCATGCAGCCATGCGTAGGCCAGCCCCGCCGGGGTGTCAACGGGGGCGCGCGCCCGCAGGCGGACATGTCCGCGTCCGCGTCCGCGTGCTGGTGCGCGGCGGCTCGATCGTGACCCCCGACGTCGAGATCGGTCCGCGCGCGCGAGGCCCGTTCACTCGGCGAGCACCTGCCCGACCACGCGGGAGAACCCGAGCGAGGTGACGACCAGCCACTCGCGCCTGGTCGAGTGCGCCGCGATGCGCGGGTTGAAGTGGCCGTCGGCCCCGGGCGAGTCGGTCGCCACGATCACCGGGCCCTGCGCGCCGTCGGCGGTGAACGCGGCCGCGAAGTCCTCGTCGCTGTCGCCGTGGAACACCGCCGCGAAGCCGCCGCCGACCGGGCTGCGGGCGACCGCGAAGCCGTCGTAGGTGCCGTAGTTGGGGGCCAGCACGAACGGCTCGCCGAGCGGCTCGCCGTCGGCCGAGACGCGCATCGCCATCATCTTGCCCTCGTACCACGCGGCCAGGTAGTCGCCGGTCTCGGCCCGGTAGGCCACCTGCGCCAGCCACGTGGCGGGCGCGAGCGTCAGCGTGGTCGCGGGCGCGGCCAGAGCGCCGTCGCCGGCGACCCGGCGCGCGCGCACCTCGGTGGTCGCGCCGGCGTGGCTGTACACGACCAGCCACTCGTCGCGCTGCGGGTGCCAGGCCACGCCGGCGTCGCTCTGCCAGTCGGCGTCCTGCGTCACCGCGATCGGCCCGCCGACCAGCGCGCCGTCGCCGGCGACCCGCTGGGCGTGGATGTCGTGGTCCGCCCCGGTGTGCCAGACGACCAGGAACGCCTGCGACGCGCTCGACCAGGCGATCGCCGGCGGCATCTCGGAGTAGGTGCCGTCGCCGCCGATCACGAAGTCCGGCCCGGCCAGCAGCGGCTCGCCGTCCCAGCCGACGATCCGCCCGCGCAGCTTGGCGACGTCCGGCGCGTCGCGGTTGTCGTGCCACGCCGCCAGGAACATCGTCGCGCCGAACGCCACCCGCACGCCCTGCGTCCACGCCGCGGTCTCGGCCAGCGCCAGCGGCGTCCCCAGCGCCGCGCCGGCGGCGTCGACGAACGTCCCGCTGATCGCCGCGTTGCCGTTGACCACGAGGTAGACGTCGTGCACCGGGTCGTGCGCCGCGTCGGCGAAGCGCTTCGGCATGGTCTCCGCCAGCGTGGGGATCTCGAACGTCGGCCCGACCCGCGTCAGCGTCGGCGTCGCGCCCGGCTCGCCCGTGCTCGTGTCGCCCGCGCTCGCCTCGCCCGCGCTCGCCGCCGCCTCGCCGCTCGTCGCGCCCGCGCCCGTCGCCTCCGCGCCGGTCGTGCTCGCCTCGCCGGTTGAGCCGGGGCCCGCCGCGCTCGTCGTCGACGCGGGCGCGCCGTGCGGGCCGTCCGCCGCGCCGGAGGTGGGGTCGTTGCCTGTGCACGCGCACGCCAGCGCGAGACCCAGGACAGATACAGGACGCAGATTCCTTCGCATGGGCGAAACCTACCGCAGGCCCGCACGCGCGGGTCACGCCGGTCGGCCGGCGATCGACGCGCCGCCGCGGCGCTGGCAGACCGCCGCACGCCGCCGCACGCCGCCGACGCGGTCGGACCGGTCCGCCGCACCAGGCCCTCGCGGGCGCGAACGCGAACCGCCGCCTCGTGCGACCTGCAGGCCGATGCGCGCGGCGCTCCGATGGCGCCACGCGGACCATCAATCTCGTCGCGGCAGGTTCTGTCGCGCGACGCGAAGCTCGCTGCGCGCCGCATCCGCATGCAGCGACCCCTTGTCAGTGCGGCGCCGCCGGCATAGCGTCAGTCGATGCGGTTGAACAGCGTAGTTGGGCGTGGGCTGTGGTTATTGGTTGCGGGCGGCCCGGTGCTGAGCGGTTGCCCCGGCGGGAGCGACGAGACCACCGGGGGCTCGGAGACGGAGGCGACGGGCACGACGGAGGCGGCCGAGACCACCGGCGAGCCGCCGCCGACCTCGACGACCCCGACGTCGTCGACCACCGCGGCGGGCGGCGTGTGCGGCGACGGCACCGTCGACGACGGCGAGGCCTGCGACAACGGGGCCGACAACGGCGACGACAAGGCCTGCAAGGCCGACTGCAGCGAGAACGTGTGCGGCGACGGGGCCAAGGGCCCCGGCGAGGCCTGCGACGACGGCAACCAGGTCGACGACGACGAGTGCTCGAACGCCTGCGCCCCGGTCGGCTGCGGCGACGGCATGGCCTCGGTCACGGAGGAGTGCGACGACGGCAACGCCGACAACACCGACGCCTGCACCGACGCCTGCACCAACGCGATCTGCGGCGACACCTACGTCCAGCCCGGCATCAACGAGGAGTGCGACGAGGGCGTCGACAACGCCCCCGGTGGGGCCTGCACCCCCGACTGCACCGTCGCGGTGTGCGGCGACTCGTACGTGCAGGACGGCGTCGAGACCTGCGACAACGGCAAGGACAACAACGGCCCCGGCCAGGCCTGCAAGGCCGACTGCACGCTCAACACCTGCGGCGACGGCGACAAGAGCCAGGGCGAGCCGTGCGACGACGGCAACGTCGACGGGGGCGACGGCTGCTCCGCCGACTGCCAGCTCGAGGAGTGCGGCAACGGCGTCGTCGACCCGCTGGAGGCCTGCGACGACGCCGCCAACGGCGACAACGACGACGGCTGCACCGACCTGTGCCAGGCGCCGGCGTGCGGCGACGCGTTCACCCAGGCCAGCCTCGGCGAGGAGTGCGACCTCGGGCCCGACAACAAGGACACCGGCGACTGCACGTCGACCTGCAAGGCCCCGATCTGCGGCGACCAGTTCGTCCACGAGGGCGTCGAGCAGTGCGACGCCGGGCCCGACAACGCCGACGACAAGGCCTGCAAGGCCGACTGCACCGACAACGTGTGCGGCGACGGGGCGGTGCTGGGCGGCGTCGAGGAGTGCGACGACGCCAACGACGTCAACGACGACGCCTGCACCGACGTGTGCAAGAACGCCGCCTGCGGCGACGGGTTCGTCCAGCCGGGCGAGGAGTGCGACCTCATGGACACCAACGCCGACGACGGCGTGTGCACGCTGTCCTGCAAGAACGCGGTGTGCGGCGACGGCCTGGTCCTGGCCGGCGTCGAGGAGTGCGACGACGCCAACATGGCCAACACCGACGCCTGCGTGACGGGCTGCAAGCTCAACAAGTGCGGCGACGGCTTCGTCAACATGGGCGTCGAGGCCTGCGACGACGGCAACATGGTCGCCCAGGACGGCTGCAGCCCGACCTGCACGCTCGAGAACGCGTGCATCGTCGAGGTCTCCAACCAGAACAAGGCGATCCCCGACAACATGTACACCGGCGCGATCGGCTCGATGGTCTGCGTCGACCTCGCCTGCAACAAGGCCGGCACCGTCCAGACCGCCAACGTGACCGCCGCCATCAACCACACCTGGGCCGGCGACCTGACCATCAAGCTGTTCGCCCCCAACCCCGCCACGTTCCTCGCCATGCTCAACCGCCCGGGCTCGAACGCCGCCGACACCGGCGTCGACACCCCCGTCGGCGACAGCGCCAACCTCGAGAAGGCCTTCCCCCTGACCTTCCGCGACGCCGGCGTCACCGACGCCGAGACCATGGGCATGTCGCTCGTCAACAACAACGACGTGGTCTGCAAGAACGACATGAAGTGCGACTACAAGCCCAACAAGGACACCGCCGCCGGCCTCGCCACCTTCGCCGCGTTCGCCGGGACCAACGCCGTCGGCACCTGGAAGCTGTGCGTCGGCGACTCCGGCGGCAACGACACCGGCGTGCTCGACGCGGCCAAGCTGGTCCTCATCCTCAACTGAGCCCGCGAGGCCCGGGCGGACGCTCCGCCCGGGGCCGCCGCCCCCCGCCGCGGGCCCGGGTGCGACCCCGCTTGAATCCGCCCGCGGTTTTCGTTACCAGGGCACTATGCGCCGCGTCGCCGCCCTCGCCCTGCTCGCCGCCTGCGGCACCGGAGCCTCGTTCGACGACGAGGGCGCCGACGCCGCCCCGCCGATGACCGACACCGGCACGGGCGCCGACCTGCCCGCGCCGACCACCGGCCCCGACGAGCCCGACCCCGCCGCCAGCAGCGACGGCGGCGCGCTCACCGGGGCGATCAGCGAGCCGTGGATGGGCGGCACCGGCGGCGACACGACCGGCGGCGACGACACGACCACCGGCGGCGACGACCCGCTGGCGGACTGCCCGCGCCTGCGCATCGACGTGCCCGCCGGCGAGGTGTTGAACGTGCGACCGGACCCCTCGACGGCGATGGCGCCGATCGGCGAGCTCGCCGACGGCGCGCTCGTCGACGCCGTCGCCGCCGTGCAGGGCGAGGTCATCGACGGCAACGGCCTGTGGTACCAGATGTCGAGCCCCGGCCTCGACGGCTTCGTGTTCTCCGGGTTCGTCGCCTGCACCCTCGACGAGCACCCGCCGCCGCCCATGGGCTACTTCCTGCCGTTCGCCTGCGGCAAGCAGGTCCACGTGTCGCAGGGCAACGACGGCGACGTCAGCCACCAGGGCAAGGACCTCTACGCCTTCGACTTCGCCGTCGGCCTCGACACGCCGCTGCTCGCCATGGCCGACGGCGTGGTCCAGCACGTCTACGACCTGACCAAGCCCGGCGACCCCTGCTACGACGGCGGCGGCCCCGAGTGCAGCGCCCACGGCAACCTCGTGGTCGTGCTCCACGGCGACGACACCTCCACCTACTACAAGCACCTCAACGAGATCCACGTCGTCGTCGGCCAGGAGGTCGCGCGCATGGCCCAGCTCGGGCTGTCCGGCACCACCGGCTACTCGACCGGCCCGCACGCCCACATCATGCGCCAGGACAACTGCGGCGCGCCCAAGTGCCAGTCGATCCCGCTCGAGTTCGCCGAGGCCGGCGTGCCCGTCACCGGCCAGGACGTCGTGTCCATGAACTGCCCCTGACGGCCGCGGGCGCTCACCCGCAGCAGGCCTCCCAGCAGCACGACCCGTCGTCGTCGCCGCAGTTCTGCCCCCCGTTGGTCCAGCTGCAGTCGCAATTGTCCATCTCCTCCTGCGTGCACGACCCGCCGCCCCCGCCGCACGACCCCACGTCGTTCAAGGGCGCGCGGTCGATGCCCGAGATGGCGACCAGCGCCGCCGGGCAGGCGACCTCCTGGAAGCGCAGGTTGGGGTTGTCGGCCGCGTTGTACCAGCCCACGTACCACTCGCAGCCGGCCTTCAGCTCGGCGAGGCCCGGGTCGTCGAACACCGCGGCGCAGCGGCCGAGCACGCACTGCTTCTGCTGCGCGTGGTCGCCGGGGTGCTGCTGCTGGCAGAACGTCATGAACCCGCCGTACTGCGCCCCGAGCTCCGCGGTGTCGACGCCCCACTGGTACGAGCAGGCGTTGAACGCCCCGACCCCGCCGCCCGGCGTCAAAATGTCGAACTGCCCGCCGCCGACGTCGAAGCCGATGTTGGTCGCCTGCACGATCATCGTCTTGTCGGCCAGCGCCTGCGAGCCGGGGTCCTGGGCGTTGTAGTGGCCGGTGCCGTCGAACTCGAGCTGGTAGCAGCGCCCGCAGATGTCGCCCTGGGCCGGCACCGCGGCGAAGCCGTACGCCAGCTCGTCGCTGACCGCCCACGGGACCCCGCTGTAGCAGGTGTACGCGTTGTCGTCGGTCGGGCCGCCGCACGAGCTCGGCACGTCGTAGACCGCCCCGAGGCTCTGGTCGGCTTTATTACAGCTCTCCATCGGCGTGGTCGCCGGGTTGACGTTGCCCTGCCAGCCGCAGTGGGCCTTGCAGCAGTCCCAGTAGCGGGTCGCGTAGCCCTCGCACGCGGTGTCGTCGAGCGGCGGCGGGACGTCGCCGGTGTCCGCCGTGGTGCCCGGCGAGGTGGTGTCGGGATCGCCGGTGTCCGTGCCGCCGGGGCCCGTGCTCGTCCCCGGGTCCGTCGTGTTCGACGTCGCCGTGGTGTTGGTGGTGTTCGTCGTGTTCGTCGTATTCGTCGTGGCCGACGTGTTGCTCGTGTTCGTGGTCGCCGACGTCGGGTCGGCGCCGCCGGTCGGCCCGCCGTCGGTCGGCGCGAGCGTCGACGCCTCGGCGCCGTCGTCCGCGGTGCCCGCCGTGCCCGCGTCGGCCATCCCGGTCGCCGCGCCCGACGACCCGCCCTCCGCGTTCGACCCCGAACAGCCCACGCACCCCACGGCGACCAGCGCGACCAGCCAGCGAAACGACATGCCGCGATTGTCGGCCAACCGCGGCCCGCGGTCATCGCCCCTCGCACGCGCGCTCGCGCACGCTCACCGCAGGTGCGTCACCCGCACGGGCCGCTCGGCTCCCGCCGGCCGCGCCGTCGACAGCTCCGGCGCGCAGCTCCGCCGGCCACACCGGCGCCGTCGCCGACCTCGTACGCGTGGCGCCCTGCACCACGCAAACATCGCCGCGGGATCGACGCGGCCGCCGCGTCGTGCGAGCGTACGTGACCCCGCCACCCACGCCGGTGTAATCCCTCCCCACCACCTGCGTCGGCGCTCTCGACCCCATGCACGCCCACCACCACGACAGCACCGACACCGCCGACGCGCGCCCCCGCGACCCCGTCTGCGGCATGTTCGTCGACCACGCCGCCCCCCGCGGCGGCACGTTTGATCATGCGAACCGCACCTACTACTTCTGCAACCCCAGGTGCCGCGACAGGTTCGCCGCCGACCCCGAGTCGTTTTTAACCTCGACACCAAAGCAGCCTGAACCTCGCTCCGACGACACGCGCGAGTACACCTGCCCCATGGACCCCGAGGTCGTGCAGCGCGGCCCCGGCGCGTGCCCGCTGTGCGGCATGGCCCTCGAGCCCACGCTGCCCGGCGCCGGCGACGACGACGGCGGCGAGCTCGCCGACTTCACGCGTCGCCTGGTCTACACCGCCCCGCTGAGCCTCGCCGTGCTGGTGCTCGGCATGTCCGACCTGATCCCCGGGCAGCCGGTGCAGCGCGCCCTCGGCCCCGCGCTCGCGTGGCTCGAGCTCGGCCTCGCCGCCCCGGTCGTGTGGTGGGCGGGCTGGCCGCTGCTCCACCGCGGCGTCGCCTCGCTGCGCCGCCGCCTCAACATGTTCACGCTGATCGCCCTCGGCGTGCTCGCGGCGTTCTTCTACAGCCTCGCCGTCACCCTCGCCCCCGCGGCCTTCCCCCACGCCGGCGGCCACGGCGGCGCCCCGGCCGTGTACTACGAGGCCGCCGCCGTGATCGTCAGCCTCGTGCTGCTCGGCCAGGTGTGGGAGCTGCGCGCCCGCCGGCGGGCCGGCGACGCCCTGCGCGCCCTGCTCGACCTCTCGCCGCGGTCGGCCCGCCGCGTCGACGAGCACGACCACGAGCGCGACGTGCCGCTCGCCGACGTGCACGCCGGCGAGCGCCTGCGCGTGCGCCCCGGCGAGCGCGTGCCCGTCGACGGCGTCGTGCTCTCCGGCAGCGGCGCGGTCGACGAGTCGATGGTCACCGGCGAGCCGCTGCCCGTCGAGAAACAGCCCGGCGACCCCGTCGTCGGCGGCACCCTCAACGGCCGCGGCAGCTTCGTCATGCGCGCCGAGCGGGTCGGCAGCGACACCGTGCTCGCCCGCATCGTCGGGCTGGTCGCCGAGGCCCAGCGCAGCCGCGCGCCGATCCAGCGCATCGCCGACGCCGTCGCCGCCGTGTTCGTGCCCATCGTCATGGCCGTCTCGCTGCTCACCTTCACCCTGTGGACGATCCTCGGCCCCGACCTCCCGACCGCGGTGATGAACGCCGTCGCCGTGCTCATCATCGCCTGCCCCTGCGCCCTCGGCCTCGCCACCCCCATGTCGATCATGGTCGCGACCGGCCGCGGCGCCTCCGCGGGCGTGCTCGTGCGCAGCGCCGAGGCCCTCGAGACCCTCGCCCGCGTCGACACCCTGGTGTTCGACAAGACCGGCACCCTCACCGAGGGCAAGCCCCGCCTCGTCGCCGTCGAGCCCCTCACCGACCTCGATGAAAACCAGCTGCTGCGCCTCGCCGCCAGCCTCGAGCAGGCCAGCGAGCACCCGCTCGCCGCCGCGATCGTCGACGCCGCCCGCGAGCGCGACCTGTCCCTCGCGACAGCCGCCGACTTCGCGGCCCGCCCCGGCCTCGGCGTGCTCGCCCGCGTCGACGGCCGCGGCCTCGCCCTCGGCAACGCCGCGCTATTAAAGGCCCTCGAGGTCGACGTCGGCGACGCCCTCGCGCGCGCCGAGGTCCGCCGTCAGTCCGGCGAGACCGTGATGTTCCTGGTGGTCGACGGCCGCCTCGCCGCCCTGCTCGCCGTCGCCGACCCGATCCGCCCCGGCGCCGCCGACACCATCCAGAGGCTCCGCGACGACGGCCTCCACCTCGTCATGCTCACCGGCGACCACCCGACCACCGCCGCCGCCGTCGCCCGCGCCCTCGGCATCACCGACGTCGAGGCCGAGCGCCAGCCCGCCGACAAGGCCGCGACCATCCGCCGCCTGCAGTCCGCCGGCCGCCGCGTCGCCATGGCCGGCGACGGCGTCAACGACGCGCCCGCGCTGGCCCAGGCCGACGTCGGCCTCGCCATGGGCAGCGGCGCCGACGTCGCGCTCGCCAGCGCCGGCCTCACCCTGCTGCACGGCGACATCGCCGGCGTGGTCCGGGCGCGCAACCTGAGCCGCCGCACCCTCGCCAACATCCGCCAGAACCTCGCCTTCGCGTTCGTCTACAACCTGCTCGGCGTGCCGCTGGCCGCCGGCGCGCTCTACCCGCTCACCGGCACCCTGCTGAGCCCGATGTTCGCCAGCGCCGCCATGAGCCTCAGCTCGCTGTCGGTGATCACCAACGCCCTGCGCCTGCGCCGCGTCCGCCTGTGAGCCCTCCGCACCTCGTCGTCGTGACCGCCTCCACGCGGAGGCTCCTCGTCACCGTCGACGCGACGGCCCTCGCCGGCGCCGCGCGGCCCCTCTCCGCTCGACGCGAACCCCGACTGCTCAGCGGATCTCGGAGATCGACCAGCCGTCGGCCTCCTGGCGCAGCGCGAAGCGCATGCCCTCGTCGTCGTCGGCGCCGTCGGCCACGAACACCGCCTTGACCGCGATCTTCGCGGTGTCCGCGTCGATCTCGGGCTCGCCGAGCTCATATGTCTTCAGCTTGAGCTTGCCGTCGACGAGGCCCTTGCTGAAGCCCCTGTCCCACGCCTTCTCCTTGTCGCGGCACTCGGGGGTCATGAGCGCGAACATGGCGTCGTGATCGCCCGCAAGCGCCGCGTCGAGGTAGGCCTTGACCGCCGCCTCGGGCGCGGACCGGGCCGCCATCGCCGGCGTCACGTCGTCGGGCGAACCAGGCGTGGCCGCCGGCGGCGCCGAGGGGTCGTCCGGCGCACCAGCGGGCGGATCCGCGGACGTCGCCGGCGCCGCCGCAGTCGCCCCGCAGGCGGCCAGGTTCACGAACACCAGGATCATCCGCGTGGTTCCCATGCCGGCAAAGCTATCACCGCCTCCGAACCCGGCAACGAGGCCGCGCCCCCGCGTGCGCGAGCGTTGCGCGCGTCCCGTCGGTTTTTTTTCCGGCGTGCCGAGACACGCCGCCGACTCACGGGGACCCCACTCCCGGGCCCGACGCCGCCGCGCCCACCCGCGGTCCGGCGCGCGTCGCCCGGATCCACCGCAACGAGCCGATCGCCCCGTCCATCATCGCCCTGTCGGCGGCCGATCGCGTCGACGCCGGCCCGCCGACGACCCCGCCGCGGTCGAGCTCCACGCGCAGCGCATCGCCTCGCGCCCGTCCGAGGCCGCGACCCGGCACGCCCGCGACGGCGCGCCCGCGCCGCCTCCTGAGCCAGCACAGCCGCCGCCCCTCGGCGACCCTGGCACCGCGACCCCGCCCTGTCCGGCCGGCCCCGGTCTCAAAAACAAAAGATAAAACAATTAAATGTCCCTTCAGACAGGTCGAGGCGGCTTGCTGTCGGCGGCGCGCCCCGGCAAAAATGCGTGGGATGCCAAGCCGCAGCGCGTTCCCCCCGGTGTTCTGGGTCGCCAACTTCATCGAGCTGCTCGAGCGCTTCGCCTACTACGGCATCTACTTCGGCTTCGGGATCTACATGGAGCACCTGGGCTACACGCGCGGGCAGCTCGGGATCGTGCAGAGCATCTTCCTGACCCTGTCGTACGTGGTCCCGGTCATCTCCGGCACGCTGGCCGACCGCTTCGGCTTCAAGCGCATGCTGATCGTCGCCTACCTGGCCTACCTGCCCTCGATCCTCCTGCTGATCTTCAATAAGTCGTTCGCGGGCATCGCCCTGACGATGCTCAGCATCGGCCTGGCCGCCGGCATTTTTAAGCCGCTGATCTCCGGCACCGTCCGCACGACCACCGACATCACCAACAAGACCCTCGGCTTCGGCATCTTCTACGCGATCGTCAACGTCGGCGGCTCGTTCGGCCCGATCGTAGCCGGCAAGCTGCGCGGCGAGTTCGGCTGGAACTACGTGTTCGGCGCCGGCGCGATCACCATCGCCGTGATGCTGCTGATCACCCTGATCTTCTACAAGGAGCCCGAGCGCGAGCTCGACAGGCAGCCGCTCGCCGACAAGTTCCGCGAGATCGGCGTCGTGCTCGGCGACCTCAAGTTCACCGGCTTCCTGGTCCTGCTCGGCGTGTTCTTCTGGCTGCCGTTCTGGGCGTTCTTCAACCTGTGCGCGCTCTACGTCGACAAGAACATCGACACCGTCGCGCTCTACCAGGGCCTCGCCGGCACCTTCGGCACCGGCTTCGCCGGCCTGTTCTCGCAGGAGGGCCCCGACGGGGTGCGCCGCGTGCTCGGCGAGACCATCTCGCACACCGGCTGGATCATCATGATCTTCCAGCTGTTCGTCTCGCGCGTCTCGGAGAAATATCGGGCCATGCCCACGTTCATGTTCGGCCTGACGGTCGCCGCCCTCGGCTTCGCCGTGCTCGGCTACGCCCGCGTCGCCTCGCCCTTCCTCGTGTTCGTCGGCATCGCCCTGTTCGCCGTCGGCGAGATGTTCGCCTCGCCGCGCATCCAGGAGTACATCACGTGGATCGCCCCGAAGGAGAAGGCCGGCCTCTACATGGGCACCAACTTCCTCGCCACCTGCATCGGCGCCCTGCTGTCCGGCGTCACCTACACCCCGCTGTCCGGCCACTTCGCCGACGCCGGCCACGCCGAGTACATCTGGTACGTCATGGGCGGCCACACCCTGCTCGCCGTCGCCGCCTTCGCCCTGTTCACCAGGTTCGCCGGCGAGTTCACCACCCAGGACCGCTGAGCGCGGCTCACACGTGCTGGTCGAGCAGGATCGGGTTGCCGTCGGGATCGACGACCACGAGGCTGCCCGGCCCGACCGTCGACTCGTCGGCGGCCTGCACCGGCTCGATGCCGGCGGCCCGCAGGCGGCGCTGCAGCTCGCGCACGTCGACGTAATCCGGCAGCGTGTTGCACGCGCTGTCCCACCCGGGGTTGAACGTCAGCATGTTGCGCTCGAACATGCCCTGGAACAGCCCCACGATCGCCGGGCCGTTCTGCAGGATCGCGTGGCGCTCGCCGCCGAGGCGATAGGTGAACCCGAGCTTCTCGTAGAAGCTCCGCGACGCCGCGAGGTCCTTCACCGCGAGGCTGACCGAAAAGTTTCCGAGGGGCATGTCGTGGGGGGTCGTCATGGCCGCGAAGGTACGTCGATACGCGGACCCGTGCCAACCGCGGCGCTCGCCGCCTTCGGTGCGTACGCGGCCGGGGGCCGGCCGCGTACGGCTGGGGTCGTCAGGCCGTGCGCATCAGCTTCCAGTACGCGCCGCGGTTGGTCGAGCGGATCGGCGGGAAGGTCTGCCCGCCGCGCAGGGTGATGACGCGTTCCTCCTGGGTCGGCTGCGGGCCCGCGGCCCCGTCCGTATAACCGTCGAAGGCGTACACGCCGCTGGTGTCGCAGGTCTGGCCGGTCTTGAAGCGATCTCCGATGTTGCTCATGGGGTCTTCCTCCTGTTCGCGCGTGCATGTGCACGGCGAACGCGTACGTGACCCGGCCAGCTCGCGCCGATCAGTCGGCGCCGAAGATATTTGCGCCCGGGCGGGCTCGAGCGTCCTCGCCGGCCCCCGCCACCGATCACGGGCGACGCGGGCGTGTGCGGCCCGCGCCCGCGTGGCAGCGCCGGGGATGCCCTATAGTCGCTTTTTTCGGAGCCCCGATGCCGACGACACGCCTCACCCGCCCCGCCGCCCTGTGCCTGCCGCTGCTCGTCACCGCGTGCGGCGACGACGACGCTCGCGAGTCCGCCACCGCGGCCTCGAACAGCGCCCCGACGATCACCATGCCGACCGCGCCGACCATGCCGACGCTCGCCAGCGACAGCGACAGCCCGACCGGCGACGCCAGCGGAACGGCCACCGACACCGCCACCGGCGGCGCCTCCGCGACGACCCCGCCGACCAGCGACAGCGAGGCGCAGTCGACCGCGGCGAGCGGCGAGCCGACCGTCACCGACCCGTCCGCGCCGAGCGGCACCGTCACCGGCGACCCCACGCTCACGAGCAGCACCGGCGAGCCCGGCCCGCTGGCGTGCGCCGAGGACCTGCACAGCGTGGTCGACGAGCAGGGCAACCCGGTCGAGCAGTGCGGGCCCGGCGAGGGCTGCTACGCCGGCACGTGCGTGCCCGCGTGCCAGGCCGTCGAGGCCGTCGGCGGGACCTCGGGCTGCGACTTCTGGGCCCCGACGCCGCCGTTCTACCTCAACGCGCAGAGCCCCGACTTCGCCGGTCCGTGCTTCGCGGTGTTCCTCGCCAACACCTGGGACTCGCCGGCCAGCATCACGGTCGCGCGCGGCGGCCAGCAGTTCGACGTCAACGCGCTCGCTCGCATCCCCAAGGCCAACGGCAACAACATCACCTACGAGCCGATCCCGCCGGGCGGGCTGCCGCCCGACGAGGTCGCGATCCTGTTCTTGTCGCACCGCCCGGGCATCAAGCACCCGCTCGGCTTCTCGATGGAGTGCCCGTCGCAGCCGGCCGTGCTGATGGACACCGCGGTGGCGGGCAGCGGCCTCGGGCAGGCCTTCCACGTGGTCAGCGACGTGCCGGTCAGCGCCTACGACATCAACCCCTACGGCGGCGCCACCAGCTTCCTGCCGAGCGCCTCGCTGCTGTTCCCGGCGACCTCGTGGGGCGTCAACCACGTGGCGATCGCCCCGCAGGGCAGCGCCCGCTTCGCGCTGGTGGTCGCGCGCGAGGACAACACCAAGGTCGAGGTCGGGCCGGCCCAGGCGTTCCCCGGCGGCAACGGCGTGGCGCCCGCGCCCGCCGGCGTGACGACCGCGTACATGTTGAACGCCGGCCAGATGCTGCAGTGGTACCAGCCCGGAGACGGGTTCGACCCGAGCGGCGCCGTGTTCGTCAGCGACAAGCAGATCGGCCTGTGGACCGGCGCGACCTATTTGAACATGGCCAGCCAGACCCTCGGGCCCGGCGGCGGCGAGGCGGCGCACCAGCAGCTCGCCCCGGTCAAGGCGCTCGGCGACGAGTACGTCGGCGCCGGCGTCGTCACCCGCCTCGCCAACCTCGGGCCCGAGAGCGTGCCGTACCGCATCGTCGGCGCGGTCGACGGCACCCAGCTCAGCTACGACCCCGCGCCGCCGCCCGGGGCCCCGGCCATGCTCGGCGTCGGCCAGAGCGCGCAGTTCGAGACCACCCAGTACTTCACCGTGCGCTCGCAGGACCCCGACCACCCGTTCCTGTTCTCGCAGTACATGTCGGGCACCGCGAGCGGCACGCGGCCCGACTGCGCCACGCAGATCCAGGGCGTCGCCTGCGGCCTCGGCGACGAGGAGTGGGTCAGCCTGCTGTCGCCCAAGCAGTTCCAGAACCGCTACATCTTCTTCACCGACCCGACCTACGGGACCACCAACCTGGTGGTCGTGCGGGCCAAGAAGGACGGCGTGTTCGCCGACGTGAGCATCGAGTGCCTCGGCATGGTCGGCGGCTGGCAGCCGGTCGGCGGCGAGGGCCTCTACGAGGTCGCCCACGTCGACCTCGAGCGCGGCGGCAACCCCGTCGCCATGTGCGGCACGAGCCGCCACCTGGCCGAGAGCGACGGCCCGTTCGGCATCGTCGTGTGGGGCACCGACCGCTACGCCTCGTACGGCTACCCCGCGGGCAGCTCGATCGCCGACATCAACGAGATCGTCGTGCCGGTCCCGCAGTGATCACTCGTCGCGCAGCCGATAGCCCACGCCCGCCTCGGTGATCAGCCAGCGCGGGCGCGTGTGATCGACCTCGAGCTTGTGCCGCAGCTGGGCCATGTACACCCGCAGGTAGTGGGTCTGGCTGGTGTACGCCGGCGGCCATGTCGAGGCGGATGTCGCCGAACTGCAGCACCGGCTCCGCCGCCTCGCTCGCCACCCGATTGGCGTGACGCAGCGCGACCCGCAGGCGCGCCAGCAGCTCGTTCACCCCGAACGGTTTAATTAAATAGTCGTCGGCGCCGGCGTCGAGGGCCTCGACCTTGCCGGTCTCGCGGCCGCGGGCGGAGATCACGACGATCGGCGCCTGCGTCCACGTGCGCAGCTTGCGGGTGACCTCGACGCCGTCGCCGTCGGGCAGGCCGAGGTCGAGCAGCACGACGTCGGGGCTGTGGGTCTGGGCCTGCATGACGCCCTCGGCCGCGGTCTCGGCCTCGATCAGGCGGTAGCCCGCGGCGCGCAGGGTCGGCCGCAGGAAGCGGCTCGTCTTCAATAATTAAAATCAGGGGTCCGCCGGTGCCGGTCATGACGTCGCCTCCTCCGCGGGCTCGCTGTCCTCCGCCGGCAGCGGCGGCGGGGTGCCCTCGGCCGGCAGCGTCACGCGGAACACCGCACCGCCGCCGGGGGCGTTGGCCGCCTCGATGCCGCCGCCGTGGGCCGCGGCGATCGCCCGGCAGATCGCCAGCCCGAGCCCGCTGCCTGCGCGCGCGCCGTGGGCCGCGCGGTAGAACTTCTCGAAGATGCGCTGCTCGCTGCCGGCCGGGATGCCCGGGCCGTGGTCGGCGACCTCGAGCAGCAGCGCCGCGCCCTAGCACGTCGCGGTCGACCCGCTGGGCCATGCGGCGCAGCGCCAGCTCGCGCAGCGCCAGCAGGTTGCCCTTGCGGAAGAACGACGCGGCCGCGTGGGCCGCCTGGTCGGGCACGTAGACCTTGCCCTCGCGCAGGCGCCCGAGCAGCGCCTCGGGCGGCAGGTCGACGAGCTCGACCTCCGCCGCCCGCTCGAACACCGCGTCCGGCACGGTCTCCCGCACCCGCACCCAGGTGATCTGCGCGACCACGTCGTTGAGGCTCTCGAGGTGCTGCACGTTGAGCGTGGTGTGCACGTGCACGCCGGCGTCGAGCAGCTCGAGCACGTCCTGCCAGCGCTTGGGGTGGCGCGTGCCCGGCGAAGAAGATCTTCAGCTTGCCGCGGCGGTCGTCCTCGCGGGCGGCGACCGCCAGCAGCGCGTCCGGATCGGGCCGGGGCTCGGCCGCGTCATGGCGTTCGCTGGGGCTCGCATCCTCGGTCGCGCGCGCGGACCTCGGCCGATATACCACGCGGTACGCGGCCGCGTTCGCGGCCTCTGCTTGCGCCGGGTCGCGGCGGCGGAGCGGCGCGCGGCGAATTCTTGATGCCCTCTTGATCTCGCCTGTGCCTGGCCGGCTCACGCCGGGCCCGGGTCGCGCTGCTCGCGACGCAGCACCAGCTTCAGCACCGCCGGCAGCAGGAACATCGTCATCAGGGTCGAGGCGCCGATGCCGAACACCACCGCGGTCGCCAGCGGGCGCTGGACCTCGGAGCCGGCGCCGGTGGCCAGGGCCATCGGCAGGAAGCCGAGGGCGGCGACGGCCCCGGTCGTCAGCACCGCGCGCATGGTGTGCACCGCCCCGGCGGTGACCGCGACGTCGAAGCGTCCGCCCTCCTCGAGCGCGTGGCGCACGTCGGTGGCGAGCACCACGCCGTTGAGCACCGCGACCCCGGCGAGGGCGATGAAGCCGACCGCCGCCGGGATCGAGAACGACATGTCGCGGAGGATCAGCCCGACCATGCCGCCGGTCAGCGCGAACGGCACGATCGCGAACACCGCGACCGCGTAGCGGATGTCGCGGAAGTTCCACAGCAGCATGCCGAAGATGAGCGCGAGGCTCAGCGGCACCACGATCATCAGGCGCTCGGCGGCCCGCTCGAAGTTCTCGAACTGGCCCGACCACTCGAGCGCGTAGGGCGTGCGCACCTCGACCTGCTCGGCGACCGCGGCCTTGGCGTCGGAGATCCACGACAGCAGGTCGCGGCCGCGCAGGTTGACCTCGACGCGGGCCACGCGGGTGCGGTTCTGCCGGCGGATCGCCGCCGGGCCCTCGGCCTCGGTGATGGTCGCAACCTCGGCGAGCGGCACGCGGTGGCCGTCGAGGGTCTCGACGATGAGGTCGCCGAGCGCCTCGGGCACCGGCGCGCGCGGCGGCACGATCAGGCGCGCCTCGAAGCGGCGCGCGCCCTCGTAGACGTGGCCGACCAGGCGGCCCACGCGGGTCGCCTCGATGGCCGCGAGCGCGTCGGCCATGGCCACGCCGTAGCGGGCCAGGCGCATGCGGTCGGGCTCGATGGTCAGCTCGGGCATGCCGAGCACCTGCTCGACGCGCAGGTCGCCGGTCCCGGGGATCGGCCGGATCGCCGCGGCGATGTCGTCGGCGAGCTCCTTGATGGTCAGCAGGTCGGGGCCGTAGACCAGCACCTGGATGTCCGCGCGCGAGCCGCTGATGATCTCGTTGTTGCGGTCCTCGATCGGCTGGGAGATCGAGACGAACGTGCTCGGGACCTCCGACTCGATGGCGTTCTTGATGACGACGCTGAGCTCGTCGAGGCTGCGCGCGGTCGTCCAGGTGTGCTTCGGCGCCAGCGGGACGAGGATGTCGGTCTTGTCCTTGCCGACCGGGTCGACCGCGACCTCGGCGCGGCCGGTGAAGGTCAGGGTGTTCTCGACCTCGGGGTAGCGCAGCAGCACCTTCTGGGCCGCGAGGTCGAGGCGCTTGGCCTCCTGCAGGTTGATCGACGGCGGGCGCCGCACGCTGACGATCATGTCGCCCTCCTCGATGCGCGGCACGAAGTCGGCGCCCCTGGCCGCGAACACCCGGGCCGCCAGCAGCAGCGCCGCGGTGGCGGCCAGCAGCAGCGGCCAGCGGTGGCGCAGCGCCAGCGGGACCAGCCGCCCGTAGCCGCGGGCGACCGGCCGCAGCCAGGCCGCGCCGTCGCGGCGCAGCGGCGGCACGAACAGCGCGAGCATCGCCGGCAGGAAGAAGATCGAGTAGACCAGCGCGCCCAGCAGCGCGAACGCCATGGTCGTGGCCATCGGCTGGAACATCTTGCCCTCGATGCCCTCGAGCGACAGCAGCGGGATGTACACCAGCATGATGATGGCGACCGCGAAGGCGACCGGGCGCGCGACCCGCTGGACCCCGCGCGTGTAGGCCTCGGCCCGCTCCTCGCCGGTCAGGCGCCGGCCGATGAACGCGGCCAGCACAGTCTCGAGCACGACGATCGGGCCGTCGACCAGGAACCCGAAGTCGATGGCGCCGAGCGACATGAGGTCGCCCGGGGTGCCGGTCAGCATCATGCCGAACAGCGACACCGCCATCGACGCCGGGATGCCGACCACGCAGACCAGCGCGCCGCGCAGGCTGCCGAGCAGGACCACGAGCACGAGCAGCACCACGATCGCGCCCTCGACGAGGTTGGTGAGCACGGTCGTGAGGGTGCGCTCGACGAAGTCGGCGCGGTCGTACACGGCCTCAATGACGACGCCCGGCGGCAGGTCGGCCTGGATCTCGGCGATGCGCTGCTGCACGGCGTAGATGACGTCGCGGCTGTTGGCGCCGAGCAGCATCATGATGATGCCGGCGACCGCCTCGTCCTCGCCGCGGTAGGTGACGACGCCCTGGCGCAGGGCGGCGCCGTCGACGACGTCGGCGACGTGGCGCACGAGCACCACCTGGCCCTCGGGGTTCTGCTTCAAGACCACGTTGCCGATGTCGTCGAGGCTCTTGAAGGTGCCGACGGCGCGCAGGGTGAACGACTCGGCCGCGCGGTCGAGGTAGCCGCCCGAGACGATCGCGTTCGACAGCCGCAGCATCTCGGTGACGCGGTGCAGCGTGAGCCCGTGGGCGGCCAGCTTCTGCGGCTGGACGACGATCTGGTACTGCTTCAGGTCGCCGCCCTGGGTGTTGACCTCGATGACGCCGGGCACGCCGCGCAGGCGCGGCACGACCTCCCAGTCGAGGATCGTGCGCAGGCGCTTGCGCGAGTGCACGTCGGAGCGGAGCACGAACCAGTAGATCTCGCCGAGGCCGGTGCTGAGCGGGGCCAGCTGCGGCGGCGGGATGTCGGCCGGGAGGTCGCCGCGGGCCTGCGACATGCGCTCGAACACCAGCTGGCGGGCGAACCACGGGTCGGTGCCGTCGGTGAACACCACGGTGACCGCCGAGAGGTCGGCCCGCGACACGCTGCGCAGCTCCGTCATGCCCGGCACGCCGTTGAGCGCGTTCTCCATGGGGAAGGTGACGTTGCGCTCGACCTCGAGGGCCGACAGCCCGGGCGCCTCGGTCAGCACGCTGACCTGCACGCCGGAGATGTCGGGGATGGCGTCGATCGGCAGGCGCCGCGCCGCCATCACGCCGCCGACCAGCAGCAGCGCCAGCAGGCACAGCATCAGGTAGCGGAGCCGGATGGACAGGTCGATCAGCGCGCCGAGCACCGCGCGCGACCATGCCGGCACGCGGCCCCGCCGTGCATGAACGAAACATTACGTGTTCGTCAGGATCGGCGGCCGCGCCGCCCCCGCGAGGCGCGGGCGGCCGCCGCGTGTATGCTCCGGGCCCCGCCCATGAAGGTGCTCATCGTCGAGGACGACGAGAAGGTCGCGAGCTTCCTTTCGCGCATGCTCGCCGAGGAGGGCTACGTGCCCGACCGCTGCGCCAACGCGGCCGACGCGCTGCGCCAGGCCGCGGCGGTCGAGTACGACGCCATCCTGCTCGACTGGATGCTGCCCGACCGCGACGGCCTGACGGTCTGCCGCGAGCTGCGCGGGGCCGGCGCGGTCACGCCGATCATCATGTTGACGGCCCGCGGCCAGGTCCGTGAGCGGGTCCTCGGCCTCGAGTCCGGCGCCGACGACTACGTCGTCAAGCCGTTCGAGATCGACGAGCTGCTGGCGCGCCTGCAGGCGCTGCTGCGGCGCACGCGGGCCTACGGGCGCATGGCCGTCGGGCCCCTCGAGATCGATCGCATGCAGCGGCAGGCGGCGGTCGACGGCAAGCCCCTCGATCTCACGACCCGCGAGTACGCGTTGCTGCTGTTCCTGGCCAACCGCCCCGACCGCGTGGTGACCCGCTCCGACCTGCTCAGCCAGGTGTGGTCGACGCGCTTCGACCCCGGCTCCAACCTCGTCGAGGTGCACGTGAGCCGCCTGCGCGACAAGCTCGGCGCGCACGCGTGGCTGATCGACACCGTGCGCGGGAAGGGCTACCGTCTGCGCCGGACCCCGCCGTGAGCCTGCGCGTCCGCTACGTCCTCGCCACCTCGGCGATCACCCTGGTCACGCTCGGCGGGGCGTTCGTCGCGGTGTCGGTGTCGGTCAACGCCAGCCAGCAGGAGCAGCTCGACCTGACGCTCGCGCGCGAGGCGATCGAAGAGGCCGCCGAGGCCGCGTCGCTCGGCGGCGACGAGCTGGCGATCAGCGACCGCCCCGGGCCGGCCGCCAACGACGTCGGCCCGCTGACCAAGTACGGGGCGATCTACGACCGCGCCGGCGAGCTGCTGGCGCACACGCCGTCGTGGCAGGGCCGACCGCCCGCGCTGGCCGAGCTGCCGCCGCCGGGCGCCCCCGCGTTCGACCTGTGGGCGGGCGACGAGCACCTGCGCGCGACCCACGTCGAGCTGCCCGCGCACCCGGGCACCAGCCTGCTGCTGGCTGCGCCGCGCACCGACCTCGACGGCGACAAGCGCTTCCTGGCCCGGGCGATGGCCGCGGTGTTCGGGCTGGCGCTGCTGTGGACGGTGCTGGTCGCGGCCGCGGTGGTGCGACGCCTGACCCGCGGGCACCGCCTGATCGCCGCGGTGGCGCGGCGCGTCGCCGACGGCGACCTCGACGCGCGCATCGCCCTCGCCGCGGGCGACGCCGAGGTGCTGCAGCTCGCGCGCGACATCGACGCGATGATCGACCGCCTCGGCCTGCTGATCGGCTCGCAGCAGCGCTTCATCGCCAACGCGGCGCACGAGCTGCGCTCGCCGCTGACGGCCCTCTACGGCGAGCTGTCGCTGGCGCTGCGCCGGCCGCGGAGCGAGGTCGAGTACGAGCGGGTGATCCGCACGGCGCTCGAGTCGTCGCAGCGGCTGCGGCGCCTGACCGAGGACCTGCTGGCGGCGGTGCAGATCGGCGAGACGGGCGCCCCGCCGGTGGCGACCGCGGTGGCGCAGATCTGCCAGGAGGCGGCCGACCTGGTCGCCTACGAGGCCGAGGGCCGCGGGGTCGCCGTCGTGCGCGAGGGGCCGGCGCTGGCGGTGCTCGGGCGCCCGGACGACCTCGTGCGCCTGCTCCGCAACCTGCTCGAGAACGCCGTGCGCCACGCGCCGCCGGCCACCCGCGTGAGCGTGCGCTGGCGCGTGGACGGCGAGCAGGTGCGCCTGTCGGTGCGTGACGCGGGGCCCGGCGTCGACGCGGCCGACCGCGAGAAGATCTTCGAACCGTTCCACCGCGGCCCCCAAGAGCGCGGCGGCAGCGGGGCCGGCCTCGGCCTGACCATCGCGCGGGAGATCGCCAGGGCCCACGGCGGCGAGGTCCAGCTGGCCGACGGCGGCGACGGGGCGTGCTTCGTGCTCACGCTGCCGGCGGCACGCTGACCTCGCCCCGTGGGGTCGCGGCGATCGTACTAACATTCGTCCTGCGGGTATATCGTCACCGCCGCGGGCCGCGGTCGCCGGATGTCGGCCCGGGCCCCACCATGAAACCCGTTCACTTCACGGCGCTCCGAGCAATCGGTGGAGTTTCTTCGCCGGGGCTCTGGAACCGCGGCAGGGCCCGCGGTCCCACGACAAAGCGACCGCGCCGACCGTCCACGGTTTGTGCACACGTGGGAATCGAAGGGCAACGTTCGTCGATGTCGAACGGACGAGAGCACCGGAGTGGCAATGGCATGCGAGACCGACGAATGCAGGAGTGACACCGTGACGCAGCGCGTTCGCGGATCGACGGCGTGGGGGTCGCGTCTTCCATGACGTGCACCGAAGCTTGGACAGCGGCGCCGCGGGGTCGCCGTGAACGCGCCGGATCCGGTCCCTGCCGGGGGTGCGCCGCGACACCGATGTCGAGGGTTTGCCCGGAGGGCCTCGCAACGGGTTGCGCTCGGGTCGTGCGGCGCGTGATCGACTCGCCGATGATGCACCGATCACAGCCAGGGGTTCGCGTCCGCGCGGATCCGGCTCACATGCGAGCCGCGGGCGGCGAATCCACGTCGCCGCAGTGGGTAGTGTCATTCGTCGGCGTTTCCGTCACGAAATTCGGCGTACCTACCCGCGACCACTTGTGGTCATTCTCGATTTCACCGTCCGCATTTTGCAGCGACATCCTGCAAGCGGTGCGGACCGGCGGGTTCGTGTGACAGACCTCCCTGAACGCCGTTATAGATGGACTGACGGCTGTGGCGAGGGTCTTCCGGGGGCTGGCACCAAACAGTGAATTTTGGTATCTCATCAGACGTTGTTGACTTCATGGCGAGGCGTGTGACAGGCACGGCTCCTCGGCGGGCAGGACTGCAATGGAACAATGTCAACCCTCTTCCGAAGAACCGAACGGCGCATTCGCAGGCCCCGAGGGGGGCGCGACCGACGATATCGCGTCCGCCCGCAGCCTCCTCGAGTGGCTGGCGGACGGACGGCCCCAGACGTTCCTCGAGTGCCGTGACCTGCTGATCGTCTGCATGCGGCGCCGCGTCGTCGAGCTCGAGGACGCGATCGCGCACGCGGACCGCCCGCGCATCTACCTCCATATCTACAAGCTGCACGGCATCGCCGGCACGTCCGGGCTGGCCGACGTCGGCCGCGGCGCCGAGCGCATCGTCCGCGCCTGCTCGCGGGGCGCCGACATGGCCACGCTCGCCGGCCTGGCCCGCGAGCTGAGCATGGTCGTCGCGTGCACCTGCGAGGCCCTCGCCGAGATCCGGGCGGCCTGAGCCCAGCGAGGGCCGCGAGGCCGCTCAGGGCCCGGCGTTGGCGGCTCCGAGCGTGGGCGTGCAGCCCGAGGTCCAGGCGCCGCCGGGGCCGTCGGGCAGGCGGCAGTACGACAGCGCGGCCTCGCCCTCGCCATAGGACACCTGGTCGACGACGGTGAGGTTGGGCTGGAGGAGGGTGACGGTGTCGCCGTCGGCGCCGAGGCCGAACGGGTGCTGGCCGGGGCGGGCGCCCTTGTCGACGACGAGGAACTGTTTCGCGGCGAGCGAGGTCTGGGCCGGGAAGACCAGCTTCTCGGGGTCGGCGTCGGGGTCGTAGGCCTGGTCGACGATGTCGTCGGTCAAGATCCACCCCGAGAGGTCGAGCGGCTGGTTGCCGGCGTTGTAGAGCTCGACCCGATCGTCGGTCGACTCGAGCTCGTTGATCGCCAGCGCGCTGCCGGACGTGCACATCGAGGCGTCGAAGCTGCAGGTCTCGCCGCAGGCCAGGGTGCCGCCGGAGAAGCCGAGGTCGAGGCCGACGCAGTCGACGCCGCCGAGCTCCGCGCCGTCGCACTGCTCGCCCTCGCCGAGCACGCCGTCGCCGCAGACCGAGCTGGCGACCGCGTTGCTGGCCCCGAACGTGGGGTCGCACGCCTGCCACGCGCCGGTGCCGTCGGGCAGGCGGCAGTACGACTCGACGGCGTCGGCGCCGGCGAAGCTGATGACGTCGAGCGTGTTGCCGTCGGGGTCGGCGAGGGTCAGCGTCTCGTCCTTGGAGTCGCTGAGGCCGAACGGGAAGTCGCCGACCATGGTGACGTCGTCGACGGTGACGAGCACGAGGAACTCGCCGGGCGCGAGGCTGGTGCCGGCGGGGAACACGTAGGTCTTCTCGGGCGGGAGCGCGGGGTCGTCGGACAGCTGCCAGCCCGACAGGTCGGCCGCGGCGCCGCCGACGTTGACGAGCTCGACCGCGTCGCCGAGGTACGGGCCGTCGCTCACGCCCTTCGAGGTGACCTCGTTGAGGGCGACGAGCGCGGCCCCGGGGTCGAGCTCGCAGCCGGAGGCGTCGAACGAGCCGCAGTCGGCGGCGCACGCCAGCTCGCCGCCGACGAACGCGGCGTCGAGGTCGGTGCAGCGCTTGCCGCCGAGCTCGGCGCCGTCGCACAGCTCGTCGCCGCCGATCTGCCCGTCGCCGCAGGCGCCCGCGTCGGTGCCCGCGGAGGCCTCGGCGTCCGTGCCGTCACCCGGGCCGCCGGTGGTCGGGGCGTCGCCGGACGCGTCGGACGCGCCGGCCGGGGTCGCCCCGCCGGAGTCGTCGCGGCCGGGGTCGGCGGCCATGCTGCAGCCGAGCACGAGCGAGGCGAGCGTTGCGAGCGGACGAATGCACATGGTGGGGCTCCTCGGACTTTCACAGCACCCGGAACAGCCCCTGCGCGGTCAGCTGCAGCAGGAAGCGGTGGGTGTTGGCCGCTTCGGGCGTGCCGGGCACGGGCCCGGCGTTGGGGCCGTAGCCCTCGTACTGGTAGCCGACGTGGACGCGGACGCGGCGGCGGTTGCGGTAGAGGTAGCCGAACACGTCGCTCATCAGCGCGGCGGTGGCGACGTGGACCTGGCTGTCCTCGGCGTCGACGTTCTGGCGGATATGATCGTACTTGGCCATGACGCCGACGTACGGCTGCCAGGCGTATGCGCTGACCCAGCCGCCGACGGTGTCGGCGGTCAGGTCGGGGCGGGCGGCGTAGCCGAACGCGCGCACGTATTCGGCGCCGGCGAACGCCCACGGGCTCTGGAAGGTGATCGCCGCGCCGGCGCGGTGGTTGCGGCCGGCGCCGCCCTCGGGGGCGAGGCCCAGCGAGCCGTCGCGGTAGAGGCCGTGGATGGCCAGGCCGATCGGCCCGCGGGCGTGGCGCGCGCGCAGCGGGCGGACGGTGGCGATGATGGTGGTGTTCTTGCCGCGGTTGAGCTCGACCTGGCTGCGGCCCTCGCCGTTCGTGAGGGCCACGTCGAGGTCGAAGCGGCCCTGCCAGCCGCTGACGGTGAGCGAGCCGCCGAGGTCGGCGCGGTCGAAGAACACCACGCGGTCGGACGGCAGCGCGTCGACGCCGCGGGTGTCGTAGCCCTTCTCGAGCTGCTCGAGCCAGCGCTCGGGGATCTGGCCGACGCGCACGCCGACGTCGATCGGGCCGACGTGGACCGCGCCGTGGCCGTAGGCCGAGTGCATGCGCACGATCAGCGAGTTGCCGTCGACGCCGATCACGCTCTGCGGGCCCGCCGAGCGCACCGCCTCGACGCGCACGGCGAGGCCGAGGTCGACGCGGCGGTGCGGGCGCCACCACATCTGCGTGCCGAGCTCGGCGCGGTCGAGCGCGAACTCGTTGAACTTGCGCCCGCCGGCCAGCGCGCTGCGGCGATAGCCGGTGAACAGCTCGCCGTCGAGGGTCAGGCAGGCGTCCTTGCCGGCGGGGTCGAGGTTGCAGTACGGCGCGCTCGGCCACTGATTCTGCAGGACCTCCTGCGGGTCGAGCAGGAGCTCGCGGCGCGCGGCCCGACGCAGGGCGGCGCGCTCACCGGTGGTCAGCGTCGTGGATGCAGCGGGCGGTGCGGGCGGTGCCGCCGACGCTGGTGGTGGCGGTGGTTCGGGCCGCGCGGGCGGCGGGTCGGGCTGCGCGGGCGGTTCGTTCGCGGGCTCGGGCGCGGCGACGGGCGTGGACTCCGGGGGCGGCGCGGGGGCGGCCGGGGCCTGCAGGAGCGCGAGCAGCAGCGAGGCGGGCGGCATCGTGGGCGTCACGGCGAGGCGGGCGTGTAGCCGAGCGACGGGCCGTCGGCGGCGAGGATGTCGAGGAAGCGCTGGTAGTCGGCCTCGACCACCGGCGCGTAGACGGCGACGAACGCCTCCGTCTCGGCGATGAAGCCGGCCGGATCCTGCGCGAGGGCGGCGGCGATGCCGGGCAGGCCGGGGCCGCCGGTCTGGCGCGGGGCCCGGGCGTGGGCGTGGGCCAGGAGATGGCCGGCGCGGTCGGCCAGCACCTCGAGGTCGAGGTCGTCGAAATCTCCCTCGGCCCGCTTCTCGGCGATCTTGATCAAATCGACGCCGCGCTGGTACTTGCTGCGGTCGCGCACGCGGTAGCTGACGCCGCCGAGGCTGGCGTGGCCGAGCAGCGGGTCGCAGGCGGCGTCGGACTGCAGGGCCCGCTGCTGGGCGACCACGCGGGCGCCGTTGTCGGCGAAGGCCCAGCCCGGCAGACGGACCGCGCCGGGCAGGCTCGGCGGGTCGTAGACCCGCTTCAGCTCGAGCAGCACGTCGTCCTCCAGGGCGGCGCTGGGGCCCTCGAGCAGGGCGTAATAACGCGGCGCGGCGAAGCTGGCCACGCCGGCGCCGAGCCGCCGCGACACGCCTTTAATTACTGCGGCCGGGGCCGGCATGACGGCGGGGTCGTGCAGGGTCGTCGGCCAGGCGGTCAGGATGCGGGCCACGAGCTCGGCCTCCTCGGCGCTCGCGGGCACCACCTCGTCGGTGGCGAGGGTCATGGCGTACTCCGACATGGCCCAGGGGACAGGTGGTTCGACGGCCCCGAAGTACATGCCGCGCACGCCGTCGGCGAGGCGGGTGTAGTCGCTGAGCTCCTCGCGGGCGAGGCCGTCCTCGGCGGCCTTGCGCAGCAGATGGTTCAAAATTTCGCCGTGGTCGTCGCCGGCGGCGATCACCGTGCCGGACGAGCCGCCGGCCAGCGCGGCGATCTCGTCGACGTAGCCGGCGACCGCGGCCGCGGCCAGGCGCTGCGGATCTTCGACGTCGAGCTCGACGCCCGCGAGGTGGAGGCCGAGCGCGAGGCGGCGGACGTCGAAGTGGAACGGGCCGTAGGTGGCCGCGTCGTAGTCGTTGTAGTCGACCACCAGCACGCCGTCGGCGCCGCGGAAGCTGCCGATGTTCTCGGGGTGCGGGTCGCCGAGCAGGGCGATGTCGGCGGTCTCGGCGGAGGCGTACGCGGTCGGGACGTAGCCGGCGCCGCCGGCCTGCGTGGTGTCGCGGGCGTACTGCCCGAGCGTGCCGCGGAAGTAGGCGTACCGGCTGAGGCTCATGCGGGCGAACTTCGCGGCGCCCTGCTCGGGGGTGGTGTCGAGGAAGACCTGGTTGTCGAGCACCAGCGTGGTCTGCAGCCACGCGGCGCGGCCGTCCTCGGGGGCGTCGCAGGCGGCGGCGAGGAGGGCGAGGAGGGCGAGGCGGCGCACGGGCGGACGCTAACGGGCGCGGGTGACAGGTGCGTTACCGAACCCCGAAGCGTTCGCGACGAGCCGCGCACGGGCGGCCCCCGGGGCCGGCGATCTCCGCGTACGGTCGTCTGTCCGCCCGCTGAACGGCGTTCGGACGGAATGGAACTCACGCGGACGGGCGGCCGACCGGCGCGCCAGGGCGCGCGGCCGAGGGGCGATCGAGTAACGTCGGCGACACATGCCTGCGACCATCCTGATCGTGGAGGACGAGGCGGACCTGGTGCCCGCGCTCGAGTACGCGTTCCGGCGGGAGGGCTTCCGGACCGTCGCGGTGGCCTCGGGGCAGTCGGCGCTGGCGCTGGTCGAGGCCGGGGGGATCGACCTCGTGCTCCTCGATTTCATGCTGCCGGATCTGCAGGGCACCGAGATCTGTCGACGCCTGCGGGCCCGCGAGCGCACGCGGCAGCTGCCGGTGATCATGATGACCGCCCGCGCCGAGGCCGACGACGTGCGGGCCGGCTACGCCGCGGGCGTCGACGACTACGTCATCAAGCCGTTCCGCGTGCAGGACCTGGTGGTGCGCGTGCGGGCGGCGCTCGGGCGGCGCGTGACGCCGACGAAGCCGGCCCCGCCGGTGATGAGCGCCAGTCTGGGGTGATCGACATGGACTCGGATCTGTACTTCCGCCAGGTGCCGCTCGGGCCCATGGCGAACTTCGTGTACTTCATCGGCAGCCGGACCACGCGCACGTGCGTGGTGGTCGACCCGGCGTGGGACACCGACGCGATCGTTCGTCAGGCGGCCGCCGACGACATGAAGATCGTCGGGGCGCTCGTCACCCACTACCACCCGGACCACTGCGGCGGCGGCATGATGGGCTTTCATGTGCCGGGCGGGGTCGCCGAATTGCTCGGCCGCGTCGACGCGAAGATCCACGTGCACAAGCTCGAGGCCGACGGATTAATCAAGGTGACCGGGGTCGGCCAGCGCGACCTGGTGCGGCGCGAGGGCGGCGACAAGCTCGCGCTGGGCGACGTCGAGGTCACGTTCATCCACACGCCGGGGCACACGCCGGGCAGCCAGTGCTTCCTGGTGCGCGAGCGGCTGGTCTCCGGCGACACGCTGTTCGTCGACGGCTGCGGCCGCGTCGACCTGCCGGGCAGCGACCCGCAGCAGATGTACGAGAGCCTGACCGGGCCGCTGGCGCGGCTGACCGACGACGTGGTGCTCTACCCGGGCCACGACTACGGGCCGACGCCGCAGAGCCCGCTCGGCGAGCAGCGCAAGACCAACCGCTATTTGAAGATTCGCTCGCGCGAGGACTGGCGGCGCCTCATGGGTCGCTGAGCGGCCCGCGGCGGACGCCGGCGACGTACACGGCCTCGGGCGCGGCGAGCGTGGTCGGGGTGACGCGCGGGTCGGCGGCGAGGACGAGGAGGTCGGCGGGGCCGCCGACCGCGAGCGCGCCCGGGCCGCGGCCTTCGGCGTCGAGCAGGCCCCAGTAGGCGGCGGGCAAACGGGTGCCGGCGTCGAGGATGGCCTGGCCGTCGAGGCCGGCGGCCTGCAGGAGCGTGATCTCCTCGGCGGAGATGCCGGCGTCGCGGGTGTTGCCGAGGTCGGTGCCGTAGAGGACCTGCGCGCCGGCGGCCCGCAGGCGGCGCAGGTTGTCGACGGCCGAGGGGGCGCCGCCGAAGGCCGCGAGCGTGGAGACCACGGCGCGGCCCGACCAGGCGGCGACGTCGGCCAGCGGCTCGACCGGGGTGTGGGCCAGCGCGTCGACGCCGACCGCGGCGGCGGTGCGGGCCTCGGCGTCGGACAGCGCGTGGCTCGCGACCTTGAGGCCGTGGTGGTGCGCGCGGGCGACGGCGGCCCGCAGGGCGCGCTCGTCGAGCACGGGGGCGTCGGTGATCGGCAGCTTGATCACGCGGGCGCCGCGGCCGTGCAGCTCGTCGACGGCGGCCTCGGCCTCGCGCGGGCCGCCGACCTCGAGGCCGTAGCCGTCCGCGCCCCAGTCGCGGGTGGGGTAGCCGCGGCGGGCCGTGATCATCGGGCCGCTGGCGACCACGCGGAGCTCGCGCGGCGCGACCGGGGCGGCCAGCCACGCCAGCGGGGCGGCGAGGTCGACGACGGCGACGACGCCGCGGTCGAGCAGGTCCTCGCCGACCGGCCAGTAGGCGAGGTGCACGTGGCTGTCGATGAACGCGGGGGCGATGAAGCGGCCGCGGGCGTCGACGCCGGGGATCGCCGGGTCGACATCGCCGATCGCGGTGACGATGCCGTGATCGATCTCGAGGTCGACCACGCCGCGCCCGATCACCTCGGCGCCGCGGATCGCGAAGTGCGCCCGAGCGGCCGCGGTGGGGCTCGCCTGGGCCGCGCTCGGCGGGCTCGGGGTCGGGCTCGCGGGGCCGGGCGTGCCGGCGATCGGCGGCGATCCGCAGGCACAGACGAACGCGAGGCAGAGCGCGCGGCGGTGCACGAGGGAGGGACCGACAGGTCGCGCGGCGCCGCGTCGCATGATCGCGGGTACGCGGGCGGGGTCGGCGAGGATCGGCGGCGCGGGCGGCGTGGGTTCGGCTGCGTGGGTTCGGCGGCGCGGGCGCGCGTCACTTGGCCTTGCGCGAGGCCAGGAACGCCTGCAGGCGCGCGTGCAGGGCCGGGGCGGTCCACGCGGGCAGGGCCTGCTCGAGGTAGGCGCGGCGGGCCTCGGGGGCCTCGTCGAGCAGGCCGGCGCGCAGCCCGGCCTTGTTGCTCGCGTAGGTCCCCGCGGGGTGGGCCGCGAGCTCAGCGAGGCGGGCGCGGGCGACGGCGAGGTCGCCGAGCTCGTCGGCGAGTCCGACGCGGACCGCGTCGTGCGGGGCGTAGAGGCGGCCGGCGAGGATGACCTCCTCGAGGAACTGGGGGGCGACGCGGCGGCGGGCGAGGCCGAGGATCCCGCGCGGGAACTGCAGGCCGAGGGCGACCTCGTTGAGGCCGAACTTGATCGCCGGCGCGGCCGCGACCACGCGCAGGTCGCAGCACAGCGCGACCACGCAGCCGCCGGCGATCGCGTGGCCGTTGATGTAGCCGACGAGCGGACCGGGGTAGTGGTAGAGCGCGGCGATCGTGGCCTCGAGCAGCTCGAGGAAGGCGAGCATCGCGGGGGCGTCGAGGCGCGAGACCTCGACGAGGTCGAGGCCGGCCGAGAAGGCGTCGCCGTCGCCGGTGAGCAGCACCGGGGCGCCGCCCGCCGCGGCGAGCTGGTCCTGCAGGCCCCGCATGACGGCGGAGCTCATCGCGTTCTTGCCGGGGCCGCGGAGGTGGATCTCGATCATGCGGGCCGCGAACGTAGCAGCCCGCGGGCGCCGGCGGCGGCTCTTGCCGGCGTCGACGCGGCGGGCCGCGGGCGGCCGAGTTCCGCTCGCACGGAAACGCGCGGCTGGTATCATCCGCCGCCATGCCTGCCCGCCGGATCGCCGCCCTCCCCTGCCTCCTCGTCCTGACCGCGTGCGGGGGCTCGCCCGCCGCGCCGAAGGCCGAGAAGAAGATCGACCTGAAGGTGCCGGCGAAGGTCGCCGACGCGAAAGACGCGAAGACCGCGGACGACGGCAAGGCCGCGCCGCCCGCGGCGGAGCCGGCCGACCCCACGGTGCCGCGATCCGGCGAGCGCCATTTTAATAACAAGCTGCGCCAGCTCAGCGACGGCGGGGAGAACGCGGAGGCGTACTTCAGCTTCGACGAGCAGCGCCTGGTGTTCCAGTCGACCCGCGACGGCGCCGGCTGCGATCAGATCTACACCATGAACCTGGCCGACGGTAAGGCCGCGCTGGCGAGCACGGGCAAGGGGCGGACGACCTGCGCCTACTTCCTGCCGAAGGACGAGCGGATCCTCTACGCCTCGACGCACGCGGCCGCCGACGACTGCCTGCCGCAGCCCGACCGCAGCAAGGGCTACGTGTGGAAGCTGTACCCGGAGTTCGACATCTACACCGCCAGGGCCGACGGCAGCGACGTGCAGCCGCTGGCGGTCGGGCCGGGCTACGACGCCGAGGCCACGGTCTCGCCGCTCGGCGACCAGATCGTGTTCACCTCGACCCGCGACGGCGACCCCGAGCTCTACTCGATGAAGATCGACGGCAAGGGCGTCAAGCGCCTGACAAATATCAAAGGCTACGACGGCGGCGCGTTCTTCTCGCCCGACGGCAAGCGCCTGGTCTACCGCGCCAACCACCCCGAGGGCGCCGAGGAGCTGGCCAAGTACGACGAGATCATCAAGGAGCACCTGGTCCGCCCGACCCGCCTCGAGCTGTTCGTGATGAACGCCGACGGCAGCGAGTCGAAGCAGGTGACGAAGAACGGCAAGGCCAACTTCGCCCCGTTCTTCCACCCCGACAACAAGCGCATCATCTTCAGCTCGAACCAGAGCGACCCCAAGGGCCGCGACTTCGACCTCTATTTGATCAATGACGACGGCAGCGGCCAGGAGCAGGTGACCTTCAACCCGTCGTTCGACGGCTTCCCGATGTTCACGCGCGACGGCAAGACGCTGGTGTTCGCGTCGAACCGCGGCGCCGCGAAGGAGGGCGACACCAACATCTTCCTGGCCGAATGGAAGGACTGACCGCGGCCGCCGGCGCCGCGGCCCCGCCCGCGGCGCTCACTGCTGGGGCTGCACGTGGGCCGGGTCCATGTAGAAGACCTCGAAGTGGTGGTCGTCGGGGTCGTAGAAGCTCCACGAGTACATGAAGCCGTGGTCCTGGGGCGGGAGGGCCCGGGACCCGCCGGACTCGACGGCGAGCTTGACGATCTCGTCGACCTCGGCGCGGCTGCCCAGCGAGATCGCGTAGATGCCCCCGGCGTGGGTCTTGTTGTCGCACAGCGGCTTGCGGGTGAAGTCCTTGAAGCGATCGGTCACCAGCAGCATGAAGTAGGCGTCCTCGCCGACGATCATGCAGGTCGCGCTGTCGTCGGTGAACTGCTGGTTGAAGCGAAAGCCCAGCCGAGTGAAGAAGGCGATCGAGCGCTTCAGGTCGGTGACGGGGATGTTGACGAACAGCTTGCGGGGGGACTGGGCGGTCATGGTCTCGGGGTCCTTTCGGGGTCTCGTGGACATGGACCGGGGGCGCCGGCCGGACTCATCGGTCGTGCGGAGATTTTTAATATTTCCGGGGAAAGCGGCCGGGTCGCGGGCTACGGGTCCATGTGCATGGGCAGGCCGAAGCGGGGGAACAGGGCCCCGGTGTCGAGGAAGAAGTTCATGGCGGAGAGGCGCTCGCCGGCCATCTCGAGCACGACGAGGGCCCAGGGGGCGCGGCCGCCGGCGGGGTCGGGCTTGTACTGGCCGAACGCGGGCGAGCCGCAGGCCGCGGTCGGGACCAGGCGGGAGCCGCGGCAGCCGGCGCCGCGGCCGAGCATCCACGCGGCGATCGGCTCGTGGCCGCGGAGCCACAGCGAGAACGGCGGCATCGACAGCGTCGCGTCCTGGTGGAGCAGCCTGGTGAGGGCGGGCAGGTCGTAGCGCTCGAACGCGTCGACGTAGCGCTCGAGCAGCAGCGACTGGCTGGCGGACAGGACGCCGTGGGCCTCGCCGAGGTCGCGGGCGGCGAGGGTGGCCCGGGCCCGCTGGAGCGCGCTGTTGACGGCGGCGACGCTGGTGTCGAGGCCCTCGGCGACCTCGGCGACCGGCAGGCCGAGCACCTCGGTGAGCAGCAGGGCGGCGCGCTGCCTGGGCGGCAGGTGCTGCAGGGCGGCGATGAAGGCCAGGCGGATGCTCTGGCGCAGGACGATGCGCTCGGCCGGGTCGGCGTCGGCGGGGATGGCGTGGGCGTCGGGGATGGGCTCGATCCAGCGGTCGCCGGGCAGCAGCAGCAGCTCGTCCTCGACGGTGCCGGCCGGGCCGAGCTCCATCGGGCGCTCGCGCTTCGAGCGGTGGTCGAGCATGTCGAGGCACACGCGGGTGGCGATGCGGTACAGCCAGGTGCGCAGCGAGGAGCGGCCCTCGAAGCGGTCGAGGGCCCTCCAGGCGCGGATCATCGCCTCCTGCACGGCGTCGTCGGCCTCGGCGGACGAGCCGAGCATGCGGTAGCAGTGGCCGGTGAGGGCCACGCGGTGCTCCTCGAGCGCCTGCGGGCTGGTCGGGGCCGGGATCGATGCGGCGTTCGTGCGGACCATCGCGGGGCCATGGTTAACCGAAGCGCGAGCGCGCGCATAGGGGTCTGAACGGCGTTCGACGGGGCGGTGGGCGGCGCGGGCGGGGCGGGATCACAGCGGGCGGAACAGGCCGGTCCACAGCGACGGCTCGTCGTTCTCGGAGCGGTTGCCGGTGGCGAGGGCGACGCCGCCGGGGCCGCCGGCGAGGTCGGCGGCGGCGAGGCTGGGCGGGACGAGGTCGTCGCCGACGCCGCGCGCGCTGACCCGGCAGCGCGGCACGCCGGCGGCGTCGAGGCGGTGCAGCCAGATCTCGGTCCACGCCGCTTCGCCGACGGGGTCCTCGTTCTCCCAGGTGCCGCCGACCAGCAGGTCGCCGTCGCTCGAGACGCCGAGGCCGGCGAGGGTGGTGTCGGCGTCGCCGGTCTGGAAGTCGGCGAGGCCGAGGTCCCACGTCGGCGCGCCGTCGGCCTCGTATTTGAACAGCCAGAAGGTCGCGGCGGGGCCGGTGCGGTCGATCGAGAACAGCGGGCCGCCGGCGGGGTCGACGGCGAGGGCGCCGGGGAGGTGGCGGTGGGCGCCGCCGCCGGCCCGCGGCGAGGCGAGCCACAGCGGCCCGCCGCCGTCGGCCGCGAACTTTAAGAGTGTGGCGTCGGAGGTGGTGTAATCGACGTATTCGCGGGCCAGCACGAAGACGCTGTCGTCGGGGGCGACGGCGACGGGGCCGCCGGCGTCGACGGAGAAGCCGTTGTCCATTTGGCCCGACCAGGTGGTCGTCCATATCGTCGCACCGTCGGCGCCGCCGAGCTTGCGCAGCCAGACGTCGCTGTCCTGGTCGGCGTCGTAGACCTGGCCGCTGACGATGGGGTCGCCGCCGGCGGTGAGGGCGAGGCCGCCGGCGAGGTCGTCGCTGTCCGCGAGCAGGCCGTCCGCGGTGGTCGTCCACAGCGTCGCGCCGTCGGCGGCGGCGAGGCGGGCGACCCAGATGTCGACGCCGTCGTCGCCGTCGATCGAGCCGGCGATGAACACGTCGCCGGCGCCGTCGACGGCGCCGCCCGCGAGCTCGAGGTCGCCGTCGACGGGGCCGAGCGCGCGCTCCCAGCGTTTGTCGCCGGCGGCGTCGTAGGCGACGACGAGGCCCTGGCGCGGGTCCTGGTCCTGGTTGCCCTCCATGTCGAGGGAGATCTTGCGGACGTTGCCGAACACGACGATCCCGCCGTCGGCGGCCGCGGCCACGCGGACTCCGCCGATCTCCGAGAGGGCCGAGGGCGCCAGCTCGACGTGCTCGCGCGCGAGGCCGCATGGCACCACGCAGGCGCTGGTGCAGCCGTCGTCCTCGACGGCGTTGGCGTCGTCGCACTCCTCGCCGGCCTCGACGTAGCCGTTGCCGCACGTCGGCACCGGCGGGTCGAAGCCGGGGTCGGTGGTGCTGCCGGTGCTGCCTGTGCTGCCGGTGCTCGCGGGCTCGGGGACACCGGTGGTCGGGGCCGCGTCGCTCGACGACGACGACGACGACGACGACGAGCCGGCGTCGCCGGTCGCCTCGCCGCTGGGGTCGGGCGAGCACGCGAGCGGCGTGCAGGCCGCGAGCAGCGCGAGGGGACGGAGGGCGGACTCGATCGCCATGGTCGCCATGGTCGCGGATCTAGCCGACGCGCGTCCAGGGCCTAGCTGCACTCGTTCATGTCGCACTTCTCGGGCGGCGGCACGGCGTTGCCGACCCCGACGGCGCACCACGTGGGCATGCTCGGCGGCAGGCCCTCCGCGGTGTACGGCGACTCGCCCGGCTTCAGCCAGTACGGGTGGGCGAACATGAAGTCCCACAGCGGGGCGAACGCGGTCATGTCGTCGGGGACCATGAACGGCGGGGTCGAATGGTTGCAGTTGTGGATGCACTCGACCACGAAGTGGCCGCCCTCGACGAGGTGCATCTCGAGGTCGTGCGAGGTGTCCTGGAAGTTGATGACGATGCAGGTGTCGTTCTCGCCGCCCCACAGCACCAGGCCGGGCAGCTTGTGCTCCGGCGCGATCCACGGCTTGACGAAGGTGCCGCCGGTGCCGCCGGACAGCGAGAGGAACGAGGCCAGGCGGGTGCCGCGGCCGCCGGCGAGCTGGCTGGTCATGAGCGCGCCGGCGCTGACGCCGACGCTGCTGACGCAGTCCTTGTCGACGTTGAACTGCTCGTTGACGCACGACAGCATGTCGTCGAAGAACTGGAACTCGGCCTCGAGCGCCTCGTCGCTGTCGAGGATGGTGTACGGCCACTGGAATTGGGTGCCCTGGTCGCCGCCCTGGGGGATGACGGCGATGAAGCGCATGCGGTTGACCGCGTCCTGGGCGGCGGCCCGCTCGTAGAAGTCCTGGGCGTCGCCGCCGAGCCAGTGCCACATGAACATCACCGGCAGGCGCTCGTCGTCGCCGAGGTCCTCGGGCACGATGACGAGGTAGCGGCGCTCGTACGAGGCGTCGCCGACCTGCTGCGGCAGGTAGTTCCACACGTCGGGGGCGTAGCCGGTGACGATGGGTGGGCAGACGCCGCCGTAGCCGGGGATCTCCGGGGCCAGGGTGGCGCCGGGCGGAGGTTCGTCGCCGCAGCGCACGCCGGTCGGGGGCGGGCCGGTCGGGTCGCCGCCGGACTCGCTGCTCTCGCCGGGCGGCAGGGTCGAGCCGGTCGGGTCGCCGCCGGTGTCGGTGCCCGCGACGGTGCCGCCGGTCGGGGTCTCGCCGGTCGGGTCGTCGGTGCTGCTGCCGGCCGAGCTCCCGCCGCTCGACGACTCGGCGGCGCCGCTCGAGCTCGGGTCGTCGCTCGACGAGCCGGACGGGCTGTCGCCGCAGGCGCCGAGGGTCCACGCGAATGCCAGCGACAGGGATGAGGAGAGCAGGCGGGGCGACATCGTCTCGCACATGCCACAGAGCGCCGGCGCGGCGCCAGCGAAATCGACTGGCGCGCTTTGTGGGCGGGAGACCCCGAGCGGACCGCAGGCGAATGGCGGGGCGCGAGGCCCGGGCGGGCATATCACCCGAGTGTGCAGATAACGCGACGACGTCAGAAGCGGCCGCTCAGGGTCAGGCCGGCGAACGTCGGCGAGGCGGCGGGGCGCAGGCCGAGGCGGCGGTAGTAGCCGTATTTGGTGGCGTGCTTGCGCCACGAGACGCCGTAGGCGACGAGGCCGACGCCGGTCATGAGCACGAGGCTCGACACCGACTCGACGAGCAGGGTGCCGCCGCCGCGGCTGTCGAGCGAGCCGTCGCCCTGCCAGGGGATCCAGGCCATGATGTAGCCGACCGCGCCCATGCCGAGCACGACGGCGCCCGACTGGATGAAGGCGCTGGCGCGGACCTTGGGCTCGCCGTTGAAGGCGCTGCGGTAGCCGTCCCAGCGGCCGCGCAGGTGGCCGGCGCCCGCGGCCAGGCCGACGCCGGCGGCCACCGCGATCGGGGTGGCGACGGCGGCGAGGTAGAAGCTGGTGTCCTCCTTGCGGTTGGTGACCTCGCCGAGCGAGAGGCCGAAGCGGGCCGCGGACACACCGAGGGTCGCGGCGCCGGCGATCGCGGCGCCGACGATCAGACCGGTGCCGTCGCCGTAGGGCGGCGGCGGGCGCAGGTCGAGCGGGACCGGCGGGAACACCGGCGCGGGCGCGGGCGGCTGCGGCGGGCCGGTGAGCACCGGCGGCGGGACGACCGGCTGCGGCGGCGCGCGGGTGAAGTCGAGGCTGCCGCTCGGCGTGGTGGGGTACGGCGAGGCCCGCGGGGGATCCGGCGGGTGGCTCGGCGCGGTCGCAGGGATCACGGTGCTGCGATTCGGCGCGGGCGTGGACGCGCCGGCGTTCGTCGGCGCGTTGTTGGTGCCCGCGTTGTTGGCGCCTGGATTGTTGGCAACTGGATTGTTGGCAACTGGATTGTTGGCACCTGGACTGTTGGCGCCCGCATTGTTAGCAACTGGATTGTCGGCACCTGAATTGTTGGCACCCGCGTTGCCTGTACCCGCATTGCCGGTACCCGCGTCGTTCGGCGGGGCGGCGGGCTGGGAGTAGCCGGGGGCCGCGACGAGGGCGACGACCAGCGCGAGGGGACCTGCGGCCATGGCGGCCACTATAGCGCGCCGAGCGGGCGGTGCAGCTCGAGGTCGAGGCTGAAGAGGTGCTCGTCGACCGAGAAGACGACGCGGTGGCCGTGGGCCTCGATGTCCTCGAGCACGCCGCGGGTGTCGAGGTGGACGCGGCGGCGCTCGTCCGCGCGGCCGGGGCGGCGGCTGTGGATGGAGAGCTCGTGCTCGAGCCGGGTCGCGGTGTCGCCGCCGACGACGCGCGGGGTGGCGAACAGCTGGAGGTCGAGCTCGAGGGCGCCGCCCTCGAGGCGGACCTTCTGGTCGATGGCCGCGCCGGTGCCGAGCGGGGTGGTGACGACCGGCTGCGAGAGCAGCTCGCCGCGGTCGTCGAGGTCGTGGCTGCCGGCGGCGACCTGCAGGCCGGGGTCGTCGTAGCGGCGCAGGGAGGCCTTGATCTGCACGACCCGCGGGCTGCGCAGCTCGGTCGAGAAGTCCTGGACGGGGTGCTCGCCGACCACGCCGCCGTGCGCGAGCGGGTCGACGCGGACCTGCGCGGGCGGCGAGAAGTCGACCGTGCGCGTGAGCACGAGGACGGCGCCGGCGGCGACGATGAGGTAGGCATGCTCGCCGAGCCACGCCCGCAGTCTGCCTGGGAGGGTCACGCGGCGACGCTGGCACGGGCGGGCGGTGCGGGCAAAATTTCGGCCGTCGGCGGGGCGGGCGTGAATTGACCGGGGAGGCGGCGTGGGCTACGAGAGGGCGCAAAATGACGACCGAGCACGCCGAGGGTCAGCCGCCGAACTTCATCCGGGAGCGCATCGTCGCCGACAACGCGTCGGGCAAGCACGGCGGTCAGGTGATCACGCGGTTTCCCCCCGAGCCGAACGGGTACCTGCACATCGGGCACGCCAAGTCGATCTGCCTGAACTTCGGCATGGCCCGCGAGTTCGGCGGGCGCTGCCACCTGCGCTTCGACGACACCAACCCGGCCAAGGAGGAGCTCGAGTACGTCGAGGCGATCAAGGCCGACGTGCAGTGGCTCGGCTTCGACTGGGGCGAGCACCTGTACTTCGCCAGCGACTACTTCGAGCGGCTCTACGGGTTCGCGGTCGACTTAATTAAAGCCGGGAGGGCCTACGTCGACAGCCTGACGCCCGAGCAGATCAAGGAGTACCGCGGGAACTTTTACAAGCCGGGGACCGACAGCCCGTACCGCGCGCGCACGGTCGAGGAGAACCTCGACCTGTTCGCGAGGATGCGCGCGGGCGAGTTCGCCGACGGCGAGCACGTGCTGCGGGCCAAGATCGACATGGCGTCGAAGAACGTGAACATGCGGGACCCGCCGATCTTCCGCATCAAGCGCGCGCACCACCACCGCACCGGCGACGCGTGGTGCATCTACCCGATGTACGACTACGCGCACAGCCTGTCGGACGCGCTCGAGCGCATCACCCACTCGCTGTGCACGCTCGAGTTCGAGGACCACCGCCCGCTGTACGAGTGGTGCGTCGAGCAGGTGCGGGCGCTGCGGCCCGAGGCCGTCGGCACCCCGGAGCAGATCGAGTTCGCCAAGCTGCAGTTCACGTACACGCTGCTGAGCAAGCGGCGGCTGCTCGAGCTGGTGCAGTCGGGCGTCGTGACCGGCTGGGACGACCCGCGCATGCCCACGCTGCGCGGCATGCGGCGCCGCGGCTACACGCCGGAGGCGCTGCGCGACCTGTGCGAGCGGGTCGGGGTGTCGAAGCGCGACGGGGTGATCGACGTGACGCTGCTCGAGCACCACGTGCGCGAGCACCTCAACGCGACGAGCCCGCGGGTGCTGGGGATCCTCGCGCCGCTCAAGGTGGTGCTGACCAACGTGCCGGAGGGCGAGGTCCGCGAGCTCGACGCCGAGTACTTCAAGGACGAGCCGGGGCGCGGGACGCGGGCGCTGCCGTTCTCCCGCGAGCTGTACATCGAGCAGGACGACTTCAAGGAGGTGCCGGTCAAGGGCTGGTGGCGGCTCAGCCCGGGGCTGGCGGTGCGGCTGCGCCACGTCGGGTCGGTGATCCGCTGCGACGAAGTCATTAAAGATGCGGCCGGCAACGTGACGGAGCTGCGCTGCACGCTGATCGCACAGGACTCGTCGCCGGAGGCCAAGGCGCTCAAGGTGAAGGCGACGATCGGCTGGCTGTCGGCGGCCCACGCGATCCCCATCGAGGCGCGGCTGTACGACCGGCTGTTCAAGACCGAGGACCCGTCGGAGGGCGGCGACTACAAGGCCAACATCAACCCCGAGGCGCGGGTCGATGTCCGCGGGCTCGTCGAGCCGAGCATGCGCGGGGCGGCGGCCGGGACGCGCGTGCAGTTCGAGCGGATCGGGTACTTCTGCGTCGACCAGGACTCGACGCCGGAGCTGCTGGTCGTCAACCGCACGATCGGCCTGCGCGACTCGTGGGCCAAGCAAGAACACAAGCAGTGAGCGCGGCCGCGGGCTCGCGGTGAGCGTCGGGCCGAACACCCCGCGGTGATGCCGCGGGCTCGGTCCGCGGTCGGACGCGTTATTTTCGCGCGGAGACGGCGCAGGCCGAGGACGCGGCGACCATCCGGCGAACTCGCCGGTCCGCGAGGTGTGGCTGCGCGGCGGAGGTGCCGCTCCGCAGGGTCATACGGGCCTGCGGCGGAGGTGCCGGTCCACGAGCGCCCGCAGGGCCCGCAGGGCCGCGCGGCGGAGACGAGTGCCCGCGAGGGCCTGTGCGGTGCGGCGAGCGCCCGGAGGCCTGGCCCGGACGGCCGCACGGCCCCCGAAGGAGCCGTGAACACAAACTAGCGCGAGTGGCGGGGTTCGAACCTGCGACCTTTGGCTTCGGAGGCCAACGCTCTATCCAGCTGAGCTACACCCGCGTGGGGTCTCGGGGTGTACCCGAAGTCGGGGGGCGCTGGCAAGAGGTGCGGGGGGCGGCCGCGAGGACGGTGATATACTCGCCGTCATGCGCTGTCTGCCCGCGCTCGTGTACACGACCCTGCTCATTCAACTGCCGGCGGTGATGGGGGTGATCGCCGACCTCGACCGGATCAAGGAGATCTGGCGCAGGATCGTCGAGTTCATCACCCTGGGGGGCGTGGCGCTGGCGCTGCTCGGCGGGCTGGTGTTCCTGCTGACCTGGGTGCTGTCGCACCTGCGGCGGCCGGGGGATCGGTCGCGGCGGTGGCTGTCGCGGACGGCGCTGGTGCTGGCCTACGTGCCGGTGCTGCTGACCCTGGTGGCGGCGGCGGGGCTGTTCGTGCCCGAGCTGACGCCCTTCATCCTGCGGGCGTTCGCGCTGGCGGTCGCGGTCGCGGCGGTGTCGTGGTGCGTGTGCGCCGGGGCGCTGATCCTCGGCGGGACGCGGCGGGACCTGGCGCGCACGCGGCGGGCGCTGATCCTCGCGGGCACGCCGTGGTACTGCCTGGTGGTCTACCTGGCGACGTTCCTGTAGCGCCTCAGTGCGCGACGGGGCCGGCGGACGGCGGCGGGAGGTCGACGACGTGGCCGCCGCCGTGGAGGCGGGCCGCGAGGCGCTCGGCCGGCGGGTAGCCGGGGCGCAGCGCGAGGGCCTGCTGGCTCGAGCGGCGGGCGGCCTCGACGTCGCCGCGGCGCAGCTCGACCTCGCCGCGGACCGTCCACAGGTGGGCGTCGTCGCCGTCGTACTCGATGGCGAGGGAGATCTGCTCGAGCGCGCGGGCGAGGTCGGGGGGCTCGCTGGCGAGGGCCAGTTGCGCCTGCAAATAGGCGGTGTAGGCGCGGTGGTCGGGCGGCGAGGTCGCGACCAGGGTGTCGCCGACGTAGTGCAGCGTCCGCGGGTTGGGGCCGCCGTGCCGGCAGGCGGCCAGCAGCACGCCGAGCAGGCACCAGGCGGCGCGGCGGTCACGGCCCTGGCGCGCGGCGGGGGTCACAGCGGGATATTGCCATGTTTCTTGCGCGGGTTGTCCTGCCGCTTGTTGCGCAGCAGCGAGAAGCTGCGCGCGATGTGGCGGCGGGTCTCCTCGGGGCGGATGACCTGGTCGATGAAGCCGAGCTCGGCGGCCTTGTAGGGGTTGGCGAACAGGCCGCGGTAGTCGGCGAGCAGCTCGGAGCGGGTGGCCGCGGGGTCGGCGGCCTCGGCGAGCTCGCGGCGGTAGATGATGTTCACCGCCCCCTCGGCGCCCATCACGGCGATCTCGGCGGTCGGGTAGGCGAGGTTCACGTCGGCGCGGATGTGCTTGCTGGCCATGACGTCGTAGGCGCCGCCGTAGGCCTTGCGGGTGACGAGCGTGACCTTGGGGACGGTGGCCTCGACGAACGCGTAGAGCAGCTTGGCGCCGTGGCGGATGATGCCGGAGAACTCCTGGTCGGTGCCGGGCAGGAAGCCGGGCACGTCGACGAGGGTCCACAGCGGCACGTTGAAGGCGTCGCACATGCGCACGAAGCGGGCGGCCTTGACCGAGGCGTTGATGTCGAGGCAGCCGGCGAGCACGAGCGGCTGGTTGGCGACCACGCCGACGGGCTGGCCGTCGATGCGCACGAAGCCGATGACGATGTTGCGGGCGAAGTGCTCCTGGACCTCGAAGAAGTGGCCGTCGTCGGCCACGGCCCCGATGATCGCGCGGATGTCGTAGGGCTTGCTCGAGTCGACGGGCACGAAGTCGGCGAGCTCGGGGGTGAGGCGGCGCGGGTCGTCGGCGGTGGCCCGGCGCGGCGGGTCCTCGGCGTTGTTCGAGGGCAGGAACGACAGCAGCTCGCGGGTCATGGCCATCGCCGCGGCCTCGGACGGGCAGGCGAAGTGGGCCACGCCGCTGCGCTCGTTGTGGGTGCCGGCGCCGCCGAGGGCCTCCTTGGTGACCTCCTCGTGGGTCACGGTTTTGATGACGTCGGGGCCGGTGATGAACATGTACGAGCTGTGCTCGACCATCAGCACGAGGTCGGTCAGCGCGGGCGAGTAGACGGCACCGCCGGCGCACGGGCCGAGGATCACCGACAGCTGCGGCACCACGCCGGAGGCGAGCACGTTGCGCTTGAAAATTTCGGCGTAGCCGGCGAGCGAGGCGACGCCCTCCTGGATGCGCGCGCCGCCGCTGTCGTTGAGGCCGATCACCGGGGCGCCGATGGTCATGGCCATGTCCATGACCTTGCAGATCTTCTGGGCGTGGGCCCAGCCGAGGCTGCCGCCGAACACCGGGGCCTGCTGGGCGAACACGACGACCGGGCGGCCGTCGACGGTGCCGTGGCCGGTGACCACGCCGTCGCCGTAGACCTTCTTGTCGGGCATGCCGAAGTCGGGGCACTGCGCGGTCACGAAGGAGTCGAGCTCGACGAAGCTGCCGGGGTCGAGCAGCAGGTCGATGCGCTCGTGCGCGGTCTTGCGGCCGCTCTCGTGCAGCTTGGCCTCGGCGGCCTCGGCCTTCTTCTCGGCGGCGGCGATCGCCTGGTCGCCGCCGGCCAGCTGCGCGGGGCCGGCGTAGGCCCGGGCGAGGTGCTCCCGGCGCTCGAGGGCGAGGCGAGGGTCGTCGGCAGAGGGGCTCTTCGGCGGCGGCGCGGAGGACATGGTGCGGCCGGGTTATAGCAGGACCGCATGTGCGAAGAATGCGTCGCATTTGACTGAACACCCGGCCAGACAGAGGCGGTAGACCGGTCCGAACTGTGGTAGAGGCCGGGCATGCGGTGCCCCACCCTGCCCCTCCTCGTCGGTCTGGCCGTGCTCGCGGGCTGCGGCGGCGACGCCGAGCAGGCCCCGAAGCAGCGAGTCGAGCCCGTCTCGCAGCAAGTCGACACCTACCACTGCACGATCTCCCTCGCGCGCAAGGCCGAGCCGATCGTCGGCGAGGCCGTCGACGTCGACCCGGTCAAGGCCAAGGAGGCCGCGTGGGTGGCCGCGTGCGCCAACCTGCCCGAGGCAGGCCGCCCCGACTGTCACGACGTCGAGCGCTTCAAGGCCGAGGACACCGCGACCGTGATCGACGGCAAGACCACCCACCGCGTGTCGCTCGTGCCGGTGGTCGCGAAGATCGAGGGCAAGGCCGAGCTGAAGATGAGCAAGCAGGAGGCCTGCGACGAGGCGCTGCTGAGGGCCTGCGCCGCCGCCGGTGAGAAGGGCGACTGCGTGGCCAGCGGGGCCTACACGCCGACCGAGGTCGTCGGCACCAAGAAGACCACCATGTCCGAGCCGCAGTGATGAAGTGGCTGCGACGCCTGCTGTGGACCGCGGCCGCGCTGGCCGTGCTGGCCGCGGCGGCGCTCGGCGGGCTGTGGTGGTGGCTGACGCATCCGACGGCGGACGTGAAGCCGCTGCCGGCGGGGCTGCTCGCGCTCGACTCGCCGGAGGGGCAGGCGCTGCTGGCCGGCGCGGCGCGGGCCGACCACGCGGCGCTCGCGGCGGCCTGGCAGGCGCAGGAGCAGCGGGCGTGGTGCGGGGTGGCGTCGGCGGTGACGACGCTGGCGGCGCTGCGCGGGATGTCGATGCGACAGGCGGAGCTGTTCACGGCGGAGGCGGAGGCGGTGCGCTCGCGCTGGGTGGTGACGTTCACGGGCATGCCGCTGGCGGACCTCGCGGGGCTGCTGCGGGCGCACGGTGTGGAGGCCGCGGCGCACCACGCGGACGAGGGGCTGGCGGCCTTCCGCGCGGCGCTGCGGCGCAACCTGGCCACGCCGGGGGACTACCTGATCGTCAACTGGCGGCGCGACGGGCTCGGCCAGGAGGGGCTCGGCCACCACTCGCCGGTGTCGGCCTACGACGCGGCCGGCGACCGCGTGCTGATCCTCGACGTCGACGCGCACCTGTACCCGCCCGCGTGGGCGCCGGTCGAGCGGCTGTTCGCGGCGATGGACACCGTCGACGGCGACGGCGGCGAGAGGCGCGACTGGGTCGAGGTCTCGCCGGCGCGGGCCTCCGCGCCCGATCGCCCGATCGGCGTGCGGTCAGATCCGTGACTCGGGCACGAACACGATGTCACCTGGCTTCAAGACCAGGTCCTCGGAGCGGCCGTCGATGATCGCGGACAGCGAGACCTCGAAGGTGACGGTCTCGTCGCCGTTGCCGGTGCGGCGGGTCAGCTTGACGCGCCTCGGCGCGGCGAAGGTGGTCAGGCCGCCGGCCAGCGAGACCGCCTGGACGATGGTCAGGCCGTCGCGGAAGTCGAGCGAGCCGGCCTTGTTGACCTGGCCGAGCACGCTGACCTCGCGGTTCTCGCGCTGCTTGACCTGGACGGTGACGTGGGGGTCGATGAGGTAGCCGTCGGCCAGCTTGTCCTCGATCAGGCTGGCGACGGCGTCCTTGTCGAGGCCGCGGACCGCGAGGCTGCCGACCATCGGGAACTTGATCGTGCCGTCGTCGGCGACCTGGTACTCGCCGTCGAAGCGGTCCTCGTCGAACACGCGGATCTCGAGGCTGTCGCCGGCGGCCAGCCCGGCCCCGGTCTTCTTGCGGGCGGCCTCGGGCAGCCGCACGTTGGCGGGCTCGGGCCGACAGGACCCGAGGGCCAGGGCCATGAGGACAGGTGCGAAGAGACAGGCGGCGCGCATGTCAGAACCTCACGGCGCCGACCACGAAGAAGATGTGCTTGGTGAACCCGCCGACGTCGAAGCGGCCGCCCGAGTACTTGGCGGCGAAGTTGGTGCGGTCGAGGATCATGTCGTAGCGGGCGCCGACCACGAAGAACTTGCCGAGCGGCTGCTCGACGCGGGCGCTCAGGCTGATGATGGTGTCCTTGCGGACGAACCCGGGGGCGTTGATGTACTCCTGGACCCGCGACTCGCGTCCGGGGATCGGCAGGCCGGCGTAGCGGCGGCCGTAGACCGAGAAGCCGACCTCGGTGAACATCTTCCAGCGCCAGTTGTGCAGGGCGCCGATGCGGCCGCCGGCGTCGACGAAGTAGTTGCCGAACAGTGAGTCGCTAAACAGGCGGTCGAGCTGGGCGAACACCTGGCTGCGCAGGGTCGGGAACCACGACAGGCGGGCCGTGCCGATGAAATTTTTAAAGTTGGGGCCGGTCTCGTCGTCGTAGTAGATGCCGGCGCCGTAGCCGGCGAGCGCGTCGAGGGTGAGGCGCTTGCCGATCTGCCCGCGGTAGCCGACGAGCACGCGGTGGGCGTTGTTGTCCTCCTTGCAGTCGAGGTCGACGTTGGCGTTGCAGCTGGTGTAGTAGCTGTGGTTGAAGCTGTAGGCGGCGACGAGCGACGAGCGCGGGAGGATGCGCCACTTGACCTCGGTCGCGGCGCCCTGGACCAGGCGGTCGCCGCTGTAGATGTCCTTGGCCTCGTAGTAGAGGATCTCGTTGAGGTAGGCGGCGGACAGGCTGAGGCGGCCGCCGCCGGGGCGGACGACCACCCCGAGCGCGCCGCGGTGGTCGATGCGGTTGTAGTTGAAGCCGATGCCGGCGTCGTAATTGCGCGGGTCGGCGACGCGCGAGAAGAACTCGGTGAGCGTGACGCTGAAGCGGCGCCCGGGCAGCAGCATGAAGAATGCGTTGGCGTCGAAGCTGAAGCGGGGGATCTTGCGGATGTCCTCGGCGCCCGAGAGGTAGGCGCGGTAGCCCGCGGTCAGGCGCACGTTGTAGTCGAGCTTGCGGTCGGTGGCCTCGGGCGGCGACTGCAGGGTGTCGCCGCGGACCTCGCGGTTGCCGATGCCGAGCCAGCCCACGGGCAACACGAGGCCCGCGGGGCGGATGCCGCCCTCGTCCTGCTTGCGGTTCCAAAACACGTTGTTGTCGGCGCCGACCAGCAGGGCGAAGCCGGGGTGGAAGAATGAACGCGGGCCGATCTTGATGCCGGCGCCGTCCTCCGTGCGTGGGATGCCGGTGCCCGCGGTCGAGAGCGTGCCGGGGGCGGCGTGCACCACCCCCGCGACCGAGGCGACAGCGATCGCAGCGGCGAACGCCAGCGGGCTGCCGCGAGAGCGCGGGGCGAGTTGGAGGGACCGGCGCACAGGGACGGGGGCCTACAGCCTACCGAAACTCGGCGACGGAGCGAGGAAAGTGACGCGGCCGTTCTCACGGTCGAGGCCGTGGAGACAACGTGGCGCACGACATCGCGATCATGGTGCGTGAGGTCGGATCCGCCGGGACAGTTGTTCAGCGATCGCGTGGCGCGTGCTCGGCCACCGTGGGCCGCGGCGAGCGCCGTTCGTGCCAGCGTGGCAACCCGGCGCGCCGTGATGTCCGAGCGACGTCCGATCGCGGCACTCCGAGGATCCAGCGAGACATATCGCCGCCCTGCCCCACCGGCAACGAACCGCCGCGACGACGACGATCAGAGACAGCAAACGAGCGCGAAGGGAACCCCGCTCGCACGCGAGACGTGGGCCTTCAGGCCCGATCGCCGCAGGCGACCCAGGCCCGTCAGGGCCGTGAAGGAAGCTAAATCACGGGGCTGGCGACGGGGGGGCGCGGGTCGATCGGCGGGAAGCCGCGGTTGGCCGGCGGGAGGGCGCCGGTCGGGTCCTGCGGCATGACCTGCTGCGGCTGGCGGACGTCGTTGTTGCCGCCGTCGTCGGCGTTGGCCTCTTCGCGGCCGGTGCAGGCGCGGGCCTGGGCGACGAGGTCTTTTAATTGGAGGGCGCTCTCGCTGAGCTTCTCGCCGGCGAAGGCGCGCGTCTGCGCGTCGGCGGCGGGATCTTGCGCAGTCAACAGATCGCCGGTCGCGACCTCCATCACGGCCTCGGCTCGGTCCTGCTTGGACTGCACACAGGCGATGCGGATCGTGTCGCCGGACTGTCGGGCGCGCATGGCGAGCTCACCCAACTCGGTCATGCCGCGCTCGAGCGCGTTGCGGGCGTCGCCCACGCTCATGGTCGGCTTGGCGACGGCGGCGGCGGGCGCGGGGTTCGTTGCAGCGGCAACCGGCGCGGCGAGCACCGTGGTCGGACGCTGGGTGGTGGCGGGGGCGGCGACGCCGGAGGCCGAGCCCGAGACGAGCAGCGCACCGAAGATCCAGGCGGATGCGAGGCGGAGCGTGGGCGGCGTCATGTGCCCGAAAATACCACAGAAAAGGTCACGTCCGAGGAGGCCTCGGCGCCCGGGGTGGTGGGGAACCGCCACCCCTTGATCTTGGCCACTGTACAGGTCTTCACGCCTTCGTCCTGGAGCGAGTCGTCGAGCACGACGACGGCGGTGACGGTGCCCATCACCGAGATCGTGATGGTGTAGGCGATCTTGCCGGAGATGCCGGCGTTGGCGCGCAAGGCCTTCTCGTAGCAGCTCTGGAGCGCGCTCATGCGGTTGCGGATGGTCGCGTTGATGGCCTTCTTGTCGGCGTCGCCGTCGATGTCGGCGCCCGAGGATTTGAGGTTGATCTTGCGCTCTTTCTTGTCGAGCGCGGCGACCTCGGGGCCGGAAGCGGTCACGTCGAAGCCCTTGGTGCCGGCCACGGCTCCGAGCGCGCTGATGCCCTCGCCGCCGGGCACGAACCCGCTGACCTCGTTGCCGTCGGCGTCGACGACCCGGGTCATGCCGGCGGCGAACAGCTCGCCGAGGTTGTTCTCGGTCGACTGAATGACATCGAAGACGGTGCCCTCGCCGGGGCCGCCGTAGGTGCCGAGCACGCGGGCCACGCCGACGCCGCGGGCCTTGTCGAGGGCCTGCTTGGAGAACTGCTTGCTGGGCTCGAGGACCTGCTTGTCGTCGACCTTGTCTTTAATTTTCTTGTCGTCCTCCTGGGCGAGCAGCTGCTCCTCCTCTTCGATCTTCTCGGGCGGGGGCTCCTCCTTCTTCTTCGTCGGCACGCCCATGATGCGGAGGAAGCGTTCGTCGATGTCCGGCTCGAAGTGCGGGTCGAGCTCGCGGGTGGCCGAGTAGATGAAGTACGGGCCGAGGATCATCAGGCCCGAGAGCAGCGTGGCCAGGTCGAAGCGGGTGAGGCCCGCGAACATGCGGGCCCTGTACTCGAGCGGGAACGGGTCCTTCGGGGCCGGCGGCGCGGGCGGGGTGAACTGAAACAGCAGCGCCGTCTCGCCGAGCAGCAGCTTGCCCTTCGCGCTGGGGTCGAGGCGCAGGCGGACGGCGGTCAGCTTGGGGTCGCGGCGGGCCTGGCGACGCCAGAGGTCGGCGATCTTCGAGGCCTTGCCGCGCAGCGACAGCACGCCGTGGACGTGCGGCGGGATGACGAGGGTGTACGCGCCGTCCTGGCCGAGTTCGAACAGCGTGTGGCGCTTCGGCAGGCCGCGGCCGAACACCAGCAGCTCGTTGTCGACGTCGACGCCGGCGGTGACCGACTCGGGGCCGGATTGATGCAGCTCGTCGCAGACGAGGTCGTCCGTGACGGAGAGGATGCGCAGCACCTTTGGCTTCGAACGGGCCACGGACGCAGACTCGGGTTATAGCGGGTCGCAGGCCCCCACGCCAGCAATGGTAGGAAACAGGAGGGACGCGCTGAACGCCTCAATGTACCCAGCGAGCGCGGCGCGTCGTGGACGTTAAAACAAAAAAGAACGCGGGCCAGCGGACTGACCCTGCGTTCTCTCGGGGCGACTGCGTCAGCTCTTGCGAATGACGCAGAACGAGTAGTCGGTGAACTCGGCGCGACCGGCGGTGTACATCACGTCGACGAGGACGCTGAACTTCAGGTCCTGGTCGCCGACGATGATGGCGCGACCGGCCCACGGCTTGCCGGTGTTCTCGGCGAGCTGCTTGGCCTTGTCGACCTCCTCTGCGAGCACGTCGTAGAGGGGGCCGACGAGGTGGGCGTTGACCACGGAGGGGTCGATGTCTCCCTCGGGGGTCATGTTCACCAGCTTCTTGTTGTCGAAGGTGATGCCGCGCTGCGTGACGAAGATCGGGATACCGTCCTGGATCGGCGCGTCAGCGGCCGACAGCGGGATCTTCTGGCCCGCGGTCGGGTTGATGACGACCGGGTCCGAGGCGTACGACTTCAGCAGGTAGACCACGATGATGGACACGATGTCCATCAGCGAGGTCATGCCGAGCTCGGCCTTGTCTTCGGGCCGCGCGCGGCGGGCCGCGGCCTTCTCCTTCTTCTTGGCGAGGAAGGCTTCTTGTTCAGGCGTCATTGCCATTTAACCGGCACCCCCTTCGACGATCGGCTGCCAGAAGTAGCAGTCGTCCGGGACCTTCTCGCCCTTCAGGGCCTTGCCGATCTTGCAAGTGCGGCCGGCGAGCGCGTCCATGGTGTAGATCATCGATTGCATCGGGATCTTCGCCTCGGCGCTGACCGTGACGACGACCTCGTTGGGGAACAGGCTCTTGTACTTCTTCGCGGCGGCCTCGAGCGCGTTGTAGTCGTAGCGCTCGTAGTCGTTGAGCGGAGCGCCGGCCTTCGCCAGCGGGATGGTCGGCGCCTTGGAGTCGGTGGCCTTGCCGGCCTCGGCTCCCTCTTGCTGACCGTCCGCCGACACCCGGTAGCCGTCCTCCATGACGAACACCTTGAGGTTGAGCGGCTTCTCCTTCTTCTCCTCCGGCTCCTTCTGTTCGGCGCTCACGGCGAACTTCGGCGGAGACACGTTGATCGCGGCCATGCTGGCGAACTCCATCGCCATCAGCAGCGCCGGGATGAGGAGGAACATGATGTTCATGACGGGGAGCAGGTTCGCCTGAACCTCTTCCTCTTCGAACTTCTTCCTGGCCATCGCTTTACCTCCTTTCCTTCAGTGGGGCTTCAGGTCGGAGCAGACATGTCCTTGCGGACAGATCAGCTCAGCCCTGGCGCACCCGCGCGGCAAGGAGGTTTTCCAGCTTGACCGCGTACAGATCGACCTCGTCGGAGATCTTCTTGGCCAGGTTCTGGATGAACACCTGCGAGGCGAGCAGCGGGATCGCGACCATCAGACCGAGGCCGGTCGTGTTGATGGCGATCGAGATGCCCTTCGCGAGGGCCTGCGAGCGCTGGTCGGCGGCGACGGTGGCGACGGCGTTGAACGCCTCGATCATGCCGAAGATGGTGCCGAGCAGACCGAGCAGGGTGGCGATGTTGGCGATGGCCGCGATCATCGCGATGCGCTTGGTGATCGCCGGAGAGACCTCCAGCATCGCCTCCTCGATGGCCGAGGCGATGTCCGCCTCGCCCTTGTTGGCGCGGGTCAGACCGGCCTTCATGACGCGGGCGAGCGCGGCCTTGTCGGCGGCGTTGCAGAGCTTGATGGCGCGGTCGATGTTGTTCGCCATCACGAGCTTCTGAACCTGGTTGAAGAACTGTCCGCCGTTGATGTTGAAGCGGAAGAACAGGAAAATGAAGCGCTCGACCATCACGCCCGCCCCGAGCACCGCGCAGAGGGCGATGGGGTGCATGAAGAAGCCGCCTTCCTGGTAGAACTGTGCAAAATCATCCATGGCCGTTGATCCTCCTCGGAGACGGGTCGTGTGAAGGGCCCGTCTGTTTGTCTCTCACGTGGTGCCGGGAACAAGCGGTCCCGGATGGTTGGTTGGTCCTCGACGTTGCAGGGGTGGGAGCTTTCGCGCGTTGAGAGCGCCCGCCCCCAGGGTTAACAGCGATTAGAACAATGGATCTTGGACAGATTCAAGCACCAACGGAGTGAACACCGCGTCCAGGCGGGCCCAGTCGTAGTCGGTCTTGGAGCGACGCAGCACGTAGAAGGCGCTGGGCTTCTCCAGCCGGCCCTCGACCAAAAACTCGTCGTCGAGTGAGATCACCTTCTTGCCGCCCGGCTTGGGAGGCGTCGAGGTGGTTGCGGGTTTGGTGGCCGCGGACGCGGAAGAAGTCGGGGGAGATCCCCCGGCCGGCGCCGCAGCTGCCGGTGGGGCAGCGGACACGGGCGCCGCCAGCAGAAGGCCGGCAGCGAACCCGAGGGCGACGGTCAGAGAGTGCACGCGGAGCACCGTCGCCGTTATACAGCCTTGCGAGCCCGAAGTTCCATCGTTCACCGCGTTCCTCGAATTGCTCAAAAACAGCGACAAAGACCGCATGGGGCGAGCAGAGGGCAGACCTGGAGCGAAATTCGTCCCCATGACGTGGGCTGGATGAACGCGAGGACTCACACAAAAGATCTACGCGGGCTCAAGAAATTGTCGGCAGACCCGGAAACACGGCGCTGGAGGGGTCTGGCGGCGGTTTCGACGCGGGATTGAATCCGGGCCCGGCGGGGGCTCAGGGTCCCCTGGGCGCCGGGCTGGTCGGCTTGGCCGGCGGCGGCGGGTTGCCGGAGCCGGCCGAAGGCGCGCCTGGTTTGGCCGCGGGCGGCGGCGTGGCGCCAGGCTTCTGGGTGGCGCCGGGCTTCTGCGGGGCTGTGGGCGAGCTCGGGGCGCCGCCGGGTTTGGCGACCGGGGCCTGGGTGGCCGGCGGTGGGCTCGCGGGCGGCGAGCTCGGGGCGCCGCCGGGTTTGGCGGCCGGTGGACTCGCGGGCGGCGAGTTCGGGGCGCCGGGTTTGGCGGCGGGGGCCTGGGTGGCCGGCGGCGTCGCGGCGCTGCCGGGTTTGGTGACGGGGCTCGCGGGCGGCGTGCTCGCGGCGCCGCCGGGTTTGGCGGTCGGCGTGCCGGGCCTGGCCGCTGGCGTCGCCTCGGCCGCGGGCGGTGTGCCGGGTTTGGCCGGGGCGGGCGACGTGCTCGCCGGGGGTGCGCCGGGGGTGCCGGGCTTGCTGGGCGTGGCTGGCTTGTCCGGGTCGGCCGGCGGCGTTGCGGACGCCGGTGAGGCGCCGGGCTTGCTCGCGTCGGGCGTCGTGGGCTCGGCGTCGGTCGGCGTCGTCGGGTCGGGCTCTTGCGTCCGCTTCTGGTTGCGTTCGCCGCGCTTCTTCTCGCGGTCGAGGCTCTTGCGGACCTGCTCGATGTAGAGATCTGCCTGGGCCACCGACACCGTCTCTTTGCCCTGCGCCCTGGCGGTGCGGGACCTGGGGTCCGAACCCTTCTTCACGCGGGCCACGTCGTCGCCGGGGCGATCTCCCTCGCTGCCGCCGAGGGCCACGGCACGCTCGCGGTACTTCATGAAGTAGGCCAGCGCCCGGTTGAGGCGCGTCGTGTTGTCGATGCCGGGGTACGCCACGCCGTCGAGGTAGAGCACGCCGAGGGTGAAGAACGCCTCCGGGTAGTCGGGGCGGAGCTGCAGGGCGATCTGGTACGACTTCTCGGCGCCGACGAGGTCGCCCTGGGCCCGCTTCGCGCTGCCGAGGTTGAGGTGCGCCTTGTAGAACGACGAGTCGAGGCGCGTCGCGTAGGCGAAGCACTCGCTCGCGGTCTTAAAGTTGCCGATGCGGAGGTACTGCGCGCCGAGGTTGTTCCACGCGGTCGCGTTCTTGGCGTCGGCCTCGGCGGCGCGGCGGAACGACTGGGTGGCGAGGTTCTGCTTGTCGGCGGCGAGGTAGGCGAAGCCCTTGAGGTTGTGGGCGCGGCCGGACTCCTCGGGGGTGAGCAGCTTGGGGTCGACGGCGAGGGCCGAGCCGGTGACCGTCTGGGTCAGCTCGTGTTTGCCCTGCTTCAAAAATGCCTCGGCCATGACGAGCATGGCGTCGACGTTCTGCTCGTGGATCCGCAGGGCCTCGCGCGACTGGTCGATCGCCTGCTGGATCTGGCCCTGGCGCAGCGACATGCGGGCCGTGGCGCTCTGCTGGCGCGAGGCGGCCATCTTGCGGCGCTCCTCGGCTGGGTCGCGGTCGCGGTTCTTCTTGGCGAGCTTACCGTCCGTCTTGCTCGGCTCGGGCGGCGGGACGTCGGCGGACGGCTGCTCGCCGACGGGCTCGTCGGCGGCGGCTTGCGGCTCGGGGGTCGCGGACTCCTGCTTGGGCGGGCACGCGGCCAGCAGCAGGACCAGCGGGAGGGCTGACCTATGGGACAGGTTCATCGCCGGTCCTCCACCTGCAGCTCGACGGCCGGGTCGTGCAGGAGCGGGTACTGGTCCGGCTTGTAGATGTTCATGCGCTCGAGCGCCTTGCGCGTCCACTCGTTGGCGACGCCGTACTCCCTGGCGCGTTTGATTGTTTCTTCGTAGAGCGGGATCGCCATCGACTCGAACTTGGAGGCGGCGCCCTCGATGAGGTCCTTGTAGGCGAACCATGGCTCGCTGTACTGCTTCAGCTCGCGCGGGACCGGGGCCTCGCGCAGCTTGATCGCGGTGGTCTCGAACGCGTAGCCGCGGCGGAACATCGCCATCAGCACCCAGTCGATGCGGCGGTACGGGAGCACGCCGTCGTAGGACTTCGAGGCGAGCACCACGCGGTCGAGCAGGACCTTGGACTGGGCCTCGAGCTTCTTGCCGGTGCCCTGGATCTTGAACTCGAGCAGGTCGGCGAGGGAGTACTCGGACAGCAGGAACTGGGCCTCGGCCGGGTAGTCGGCGGCGTCGGTGCTGACCTGCAGGCCGCGGGTGTTGAACAGGGCGATGCAGTCGCGGTAGGCGGTCTCGGCCCCGCGGCGGTCGCCCATGGCGGCGCGCATCTGGCCGATGCGCAGGTGGGCCTCGACCGCGCGGGCCGACTCGATGGGGTTCTTGCCGTACTTGGCGAGGAAGGCGGCGAAGGCGGCCTCGGCGGCGCGGTGGTCGTCGGTCTTGCGCAGCACCTGGGCGGCGCGGAAGTCGGCCTCGACGGCCTCCTTGGGGTCGCGGGTCTCGGCGGCGTAGCGCACGAACAGGCTCGAGGACTTGGAGTACTGCTGGAGGTTGTCGAGCAGGTCGGCGGCGTTCTTCAGGGCGAGCAGGCGGTGCTCGGAGTCCTTGTAGCGGGCGTCGTTGGCGAGCACGAGGTAGCTCTGCACGGCGTCGTCGAACTCGAAGAAGCGCACGTGGTTGAGGCCGGAGCGCAGCAGCGCGTCATCGGCGAACTCGCTGTCGGGGTAGTCCTTGTAGATGCGCTCGTAGGTCTTGGAGGCCGAGCCGAAGCGGCCGATCTTTTCATAAGCGACGGCGGCGTTGTTGAGCGCGCGGTCGGCGTTGGGGTCCTTGGGGGCGCCGGTCACGAGCGCGACGTAGCGGTCGGCGGCGGCCTCGAACTCGCCGGCCTCGAACAGCTGGTTGGCCTCCTGGAAGCGCACCGCGTTGCCGAGGGTTTTCAGGTCGCCGGCGAACTTGGCGCTGTCTTCGCCGCTGCCGCAGGCCTTCTCGAGGAGCTTGTCGGTCCACTCCTGGGCGCCCTTCAGGTCCTCGCGGACGACGCGGCCGTCGACGATCGCGAAGCCGGCGTTGATCGCGACGTTGTCGGCGCAGTAGCTGTCGACCACCGCCACGAACCGCTCCTCGGCGTCGTCGAAGCGGTAGTAGCGCTGCGACAGCGCGCCGGCCTTGAACATCAGCGCGCCGGCCTCCTTGGCGTCGGGCTTGATGGCGACGAACCGGTCGTAGGCGGCCTGCAGCTGGGAGACGAGGGGGGGCATCTCCTTGGGGTCGAACGGGCCCTTGGCTTGGCCCTGCTTGGGCATGTCGGGCAGGGTCAGGCGCGTGGCCTTCTGCTCCTCCTCGACCAGCGACTCGAGCGAGAGGACCACGCCCTCGGCGGCCTCGACCTGGCGCCTGGCGCCGAGGTTCGAGTCGCGCACGGCCGTGTAGGCCTGCGAGGCCGCCAGGTACTGGCCGCTGTAATAGAGGCACTCGGCGTAGTCGTAGCGGTACTGGTAGGAGCTCGGGGTGTCGGGGTAGCGCGCGAGGTAGGCCTCGTAGGCGAGCGCGGCGGCCTTGTACTCGGCGACGGCCTCGGGCTTGCCGGCGGCGCGCAGCGACTGGGCGTAGGCGTGGCGCTCGACCGCGGAGGCGACCAGCGCGTCCTCGACGAGCTTCATGGCCGACTCGAGCGTGTCGGTGTCGGACTCGTTGGCGAAGAACCACGGGGTGCCGCGCAGGTAGTTGGTGGCCAGCAGGTCGCGGGCCTTGCGGGCGGCGGCCTGGTCGCCGAGGGCCACGTAGGCGTCGAGGACCTTCTTCTGCAGTGACGGCGCGGCGGCGGCGGTGGGCCAGCGCTGCAGCGCCGTGTCGTAGATTTTAATTGCGAGGCGGTAGTCGGTCTGGAACGCGAACAGGTCGCCGAGGGCGGCGTAGACCTCGGGGACGTGGGGCTCCTTGCCGCGATCGCGGTAGTCGCGGTCGAGGCGGCCGAGGCCCCACACCGGGTCGGGGTTGCCGTCGAGGTCCCAGTCGTCCTCGATGTAGCACTTGGCGATGTAGCGGATCGCGTCGTCGCGGACGGCCAGCGCGGTGTTGTCGGGGTCGGTCTGGCGGATGCCGTCGGCGAAGCGCACGAACTCGTCGAGCTTCTGGGCGGCGTCGGGGAACTTGCGCTGGAGGTAGAGCGTCCAGGCGATGCGGATCAGGGCCTCGTCGTAGAACTGGCCGGCGGTGTCGCGCGCGGCCGCGGTGTAGGCGGCGTAGGCGGGGCTCAGCTCGTCGAGGTCGTAGTGGATCTCGCCGACGCGCAGCCAGGCCTCGCTGACGTACTTCGAGTCGGCGCGGCGCGGGGTGCAAGCGTCGTAGTCGCCGCGGCGCCACTTCGAGGCGGGGATCACGTCGCTGCCGTCGGGCGCGGGGATCGGGTAGCGGTCGGCGCAGGCCAGCGCGAGCAGCGACTGGCGGGCCTCGTCGAAGCGCTCCTCCTCGAAGCGCAGCAGGGCGATCATGTAGAGCGCCGCGTCGGCGTGCACGTAGGCGGGGAAGCGGGTCAGCAGATCATAAAACAGGCCGATCGAGCGCAGGTACTCGACCTTCGGCGCGGCGGGCGGGACGTCGCTCGGCTTCTTGTCGGTGCGGGCTTCGAACTCGAGCAGGGCCTTCTCGTAGGCCTCTTCTTCGCGGGTGAAGCGGTCGCTGTCGGCGGACAGGGTGAGCTCGGCCAGGCGGAACAGGATCTCCGGGGTCCACGACGGGTCGTCGGGGTGCTCGCTCAGGAATTTTTCGTAGCGGGCGATCGCGTCGGTGCGCAGCTTGCGGGCGCTGTCGCGGCGCCGGTCGATGTAGGCGCCGTAGCGCTTCTGCAGGGCGCCGCGGCCCTGCTCGGCCTCGACGGCGAGCACGTGCGCGAGCGTGTCGTTGGCCCGGCGGGCGGCGTTGCGGTAGCGGGCGAGGATCGTCTCCATCGTCGCCAGGCCGGCCTCTTCTTCGGGGCTGCGGGCCTTGCGGGGCTCGGGGGTGCCGAGGCGGCGCGGGTCGCCGCGACCGGTGGGCTCGCGCGGGGCGCCGGAGCCGGGCTCGCCGGCGAAGCCCTGCCAGGCGTCGCTGGCCTTCGGCAGGCTGCCCTTCGGCAGGGCGTCCCTGGGGGCGGCGCTGGCTGTCCCGGAGGACAGGAGGAGCGCGAGCAGGAGGAGGCGCTTCATGGGGCGTCCTCCAGCACCTGGTCGAGGGCGCGGTCGAGGTCCTTCATGGCCTGGTCGCGGGTGCGCTCGAGGCGTTCGGCCTCGTCCTGTTCGCCGGCCTGGAGGGCCCAGGCGACGTCGAGCAGGCCGACCTCGCTGCGCAGGGTCCAGTACTTGAGCTCGCCGCGGACGTCGCGGACGGCGGCGGCCGTGGTCTCGCCGACGCTGGCGAGCGAGCGCTCGCGCAGCTCGGCGAACTCGGCGGCGTAACGATCGAGGTTGTCGCGCTCCTCGCGGAGCACGACGATCGCCGCGGCCAGGCGGCGGGCCGCGGCGACCTCGACCTTGACGCGGGCGGCGGCGACGGCCCTGTCGGCGCGGGTGATGCGGGCGATCGCGCGGGCGATCGCGGGGTCGCCGGCGGCCTTCGCCGCGGCTTGCAGGGCGGCGTCGAGGAAGGCACGGTGCTGGGCCAGCGCGGCCCGGCGGGCGGCGAACAGCGGGTCGGTGAAGCGCAGGGTGGTGCGCGCGTGGGCGATGCGGGCGCGCAGGGCCGCGGCCTCGGCCTCGCTGTCGGCGAGCGCGGCGCGCAGGGCGGTGGCCTCGGCGAAGAACGCGGGGGTGCGCGGGCGGCCGGAGGTGAGCTGGCTGCGCTCGAGCGCGAGCAGCTGGGCGCGCAGGCCGGCGACGTCGCCGTCGACCTCGCGCAGGGCCGCGGCGGCCTTCGCCAGCACTTTCTCTTTCTTGGAGTTGCCGCCGCGCACGGCGTCGAGCAGGCCGCGCGAGGCGGCGCGCTGGCTCTCGAGCTTGCGGTAGCCGGTCGGCTCGAGCTTCTGGCCGGCGCGCGCGAGCAGCTGTTCGCAGGCCTCGGCCAGCTGGAAGGCGGCGCCGTCGAGGGCGGTCCAGTGGGCGCCGAGGTCGGTGAACACGCGCGGGCGCTCGCTGGCCTGGGCGGCGACCTCCATGCGGGCGAGCAGGTCGCGGGTCTCGCGGAGGGTGCGCTCCAGGGCGCCTGTCTCACGGGCCAGGTGCTCGGCCTGGGTGGCGCGGCGCATGGTGTCGGCGAACACGCCGGCGCCGCGGGGCAGCAGGGCCTCGAGCTTGAACTCCGGGCCCTCGCCGCGGGCCACGGAGGTGTAGTAGGCGGCGGCGTCGGCCTCGACGGTGAGGGCGGCGGCGAGCGACTTGGCCCGGCCCTCGAACGTGCGACGCAGGCCGGTGAACTCCTTCTCGGCGTCCTTCCAGGCGCGCTGCTGGACGTGGAGCTTGCCGCGCAGCTGCAGGGCCTCGGGGGCGACGGGGCCGTCGGGGTCGTGGGCCAGCACGACGTCGAGGGCGGACAGGGCGACCTCGTGGCGGCCGGCGCGGAGCAGGGCCCAGGCGGTCTCGTACATGGCCTCGGCGAACATGGGCGAGTCGCGGCCGATGTTGCGGTAGGCGCGGAGGGCCAGGACGGGCTCGTTCTGGTCGAGGTGCAGGCGGGCGCGGGCCATCCACGCGAGGTCACGGATCTCGCGGTCCTCGTCGCGGCGGGTGCCGATGATCTTGTCGAAGCGGGCGATCGCCACGTCGAGCTGGCCGAGCGCCGCCGCGGCCGCGCCGGCGACGTAGGTGGCGCGCACGTGCCAGCGGATGTCGGGGCTCTTGAGGTTGAACGGCGGCAGCGCGGGCATCAGCGCGTCGAGCTCGGCGAAGGCGGCGCTGTACTCCTTGCTGAGGAACAGGTGGCGGCCGTAGGCGTAGCGCAGCTCGGCGATGCGCTGATCGGGGGCGATCGCCAGGACCCAGCCGCGCAGGCGGCTGATGTCGGGCGGGCCGAGGTCGCCGAGCGGCGCGTCCATCGGCGCCTGCGGGGCGGTCGGCAGCAGGCCCAGCGCCTGCATGCGGGCGCGCAGCTCCGGCATGGCCCCGAGGCCAGGTCGGCGCGCGTGCCCGGGTCGCTGGGCCGGGCTGGCCAGCCCCAGCAGCCTGGCGACGGCGCGCTGATGCAGCCTGCGGGCGCCGGGGCCCGGATCGGCGAGCGTGCGCGAGAAGCACTCCGCGGCCCAGCGGCGCATGCCGAGCACGACCAGCGCCTCGCCGAGCGAGAAGCGGGCCTCGGGCGCGGCGGGCGAGTCGGGTGCGCTCTCCAGCAGATCGAGGAACACGACCGCAGCGCGCTCGCTGTCGCCCTGGCGCAGCATGATCTGGCCGGCGACCAGGCGCTTGGCCAGCTCGCTGTCGCTGCGCCTGGTGTCGGCGGCGGCGGCCCGGGTCGCGTCGGCGGCGGCCTCCTCGGCGGCTTTGATCGCAGCGAGCACCGAGGCGAGCTCGGGCGGGAGCTCGGGCTCGGCGGCGGGGATCGTCGCCGGAGACGATGCGGGGGCCGCGGGGGCCGGCGCGAGCACGAAGAATGCACCTGTCCGAAGGGCCAGGTCGCCGCCCGCGGCCAGGCCCGGCGTCGGCGCGAGCTGCGACGCGGCGAGGCAGACGGCGATGGCGAGGCGACGGCGCACGGGTGCGGCTACTTCCCGGTGGTCCCGCTCGCGGTCGGGGCGCCGCTGGCGTCGACGGCGACGGTCTGCCACTCGACGGCGGGACGGTCCTTCATCTCGGTGGTCAGGTTGCCCTTCTCGTAGCCCTTCGAGACCAATTTAAACTGGCCGCTGTCGCCGACCGCGAAGCCGTGGTTCGACGACGAGCGGAAGGTGTAGCCCTTCAAGTAGTCGAAGGCGCCGAAGCCCTGGCCCTGGTAGGTCAGCTCGATGGTGATCTCGTGCGGGCCGGGCGGGAGGTTGCCGTCGTAGATCGGCAGCTCGTCCTCGGCGTCGAGCGCCCCGGTCTCGTCGCTGCGGGCGAAGATCTGCGCGCCGTCGAGGATCACCACCACGCGGATCAGGCGGAAGCCCACGCCCATCAGGTTGCGGTGGGCGACGATCACCCGGCCGCCGGCCATCACCCCGCTGAGCACGGTGTCGCGGAGCACCGCCAGGCGGGCCTTGCTGCGGAACACCTTGTCCTTGAGGGCGGCGACCTCGGCCTCGATGCCGTCGAGGCGGTCGCCGTAGATCTCGCTCTCGCGGGCGTTGCCGCCGGCCTGGCCGGTCAGGGCCGCGGCGTTCGGGGGCGCCGTGGGGGTCGGCTGGCTCGGCTTCTTGGCGGCGAGCGGGTCGGCCACCGGCGGGGGCGCCTCGGCCCTGGCGTCCGCCTTGGTGTCGCCGCTGGCCTTGCTCGCTTTGGCGGGCCTGGCCGGCTTGGCCGGGGCCGCCGCCGCGGTCGGGGCCAGGGCCAGACAGAGGAGGGCGAGCGCCCCGACGGGCGTGCGAGCGGAGCGTGGCACCGCGGTAGCCTATCAAGGCGCGCAAACCACAACCAGTCCGCGGCCCATTTCGGGGGTCGGCGTCGGATCGGCGTCCGAACACGGAGCCAGCGCAGCGGACGGCATGCACCGCGACATCGCTGTCGCGGTGCACGCCGCGGGTCCGGCGTTTCCGCGCCCGGCGCGTGGCCCGGGCTCAGCGCGCCCGGACCAGGCCGACGACCTGGCGGGCGGGGTCCAGCAGTTGTTTGGCGAGGGCCCACACCTCGGCCGCGGTGATCGCCGCGACGCGCGCCGGATACTCGAAGTGCCGGGCGTGCGGGTGGCCGTAGGCGGCGGAGAAGGCGATCTGCGAGGCCACCCGGCTGCGCCGCTGCTGGCCGATCTCGTGCTGGCCGATCAGCCACGCCTGGGCCCGCGCCAGCTCCTCCGCCGTCGGCGGGGCGGCGACCGCCCGCGCCAGCTGCTCCGCGATCGCCGCGCGGGCCCGCGGCAGCTTGTCCTGCCCGGTCGACGCGTGGATCACCACGTGGCCGGCGTCACGCGCGGCCGCGGCGCTCATCGACACCTCGTAGACCAGGCCCTCGGCCTCGCGCAGGGCCGTGAACAGGCGCCCGCTCTGGCCGCCGAGGATCGCGCTCAGCGCGTCGAGCACCGGCTCGCGCGGGTCGCCGAGCGCGAGGCCCGGGTAGCCGACGGCGATGTGGGCCTGCTCGCGATCTTTGATAATGACGCGCTCGCGCGGGCCCTTCGGGGCCGACCTGGCCTTTGCGACATGGCCCTTGCGACCTGTCCCGCGGGCCACTTTAATTTCGAGCGCGGCGAGGCGGTCGAGCACGGCCTCGAGGTCGAAGTCGCCGACCAGCCCGAGCACCGCGCGGGCGAGCGGGTAGTCGCCGCGCCACAGCGCGGCCAGGCGCTCGGGGGTGAGGGCGCGCAGGCCGGCCGGGGTCCCGCGCATGGGGCGGCGCAGCGGGTGGTCGCCGTGGAGGGCCGCGGTCATGGCGCGGATCGCCTGCTGCCCGAGGTCGTCGGCCTCGGCGGCCAGCTCTTGCACGGCGACGCGGCGCTCCTCGGTCAGCTCGCGCGCCGAGAACTGCGGGGTGCGCCCGCACTCGAGCGCGAGGTCGAGGAGCTGGGGCACGTCGCGGGCCAGGCACTCCCAGTGCAGGCCGAGGCTGTTGCGCCCGGCGAAGCCGTCGAGGCCCGCGGCCAGCCCGTCGACGAGCCGACCGATCTGATCGCCGGTGAAGCGCGCGTTGCCGCGGGTCAGCAGCGCCGCGGTCGCGGCCGCGGCGCCGGCCAGCTCGGTCGGCTCGGCCCCCTGCCCGCCCGCCCACACCAGCCAGCCGGCGGCCATCGGCACGCTGGGGTCGACCCGCGCGCGCACCCGCAGCCCGCTCGGGAGGTCGACGCTGATCACGCCGTGGCGATCCGGCGCGGGCAGCCGCGAGGCCTTCGCGCGGGCCGGCGCGGCCCTGGCGGCGAACAACTTCTCGAGCCTGGCGACCACGCCGGGGCGGGTGGTCGCGGCCGGCAGCTCGAACGCCGCGCTGACGCGGTGGGCCGCCAGCGCCCCGTGGCAGGCCGCCCGCACCTGCTCCGGCGTGACCTGGGCGAGCGCCGCGTAGTAGGCCCGCTCGCGCGCGAGGTCGCCGAACGCGTTGGCGAAGTAGCCGAGCGCGTGGGCCCGGCCCTGCACGGTCTCCTGGCGGTAGACCTGGTCGCTCTCGAGGATCGCCCGGGCCCGCGCGAGCTCCTCGGCGGCGATCGGCTCGTGGCGCAGGCGCTCGACCTGGGCGAGGATCGCCGCGGTCGCCTCCTCGACCTGCGGCCCGGTGGTGTGCGCTGACAGCATGAGCGCCCCGGCGCGCCGCAGCGACTCGTTCGAGCACTGCACCTCGGACACGACCTGGGCGCCGCGCCGGGTCTCGCGGGTCAGCCGCGAGGCCTCGCCGTGGCCGAGCACCACCGCCGCGACGTCGAACGCGCAGGCCTCGGGCGTGCCCGCCGGCACCGTCAGCCAGCCGAGCATCAGCGTCACCTCCTGCACGTCGCCGCGGCGCACGTGCACGCGCGGCTTGCTCGCCGGGCGCGGCGGGTCCTCGGCGGCCAGGGCCCGCGCCCGCGGCAGGTCCTTCAGCGCCTTCTTCGCCGCGCGCACGACCGCGGCGACGTCGACCGCGCCGACGACCACCAGCGTCACGCGGGCGCCCGCGTAGTTGCGCCGGTGGTAGCCGCGCAGGCGCGCCGCCGTGTGCGAGCGGACCTCCTTGGCCAGCCCGAGCACCGGCCGGCCGTAGCTGTGGCGCGCGTACAGCCGGCGCTGGATGCCGTGGAAGGCCCGCTGCCCCGGCTCGTCGTCGTACTGCTTGATCTCCTCGACGACCACCTCGCGCTCCTGGGCCAGCGCCGCGGCGTCGAGCGTCGGGCGCAGCACCGCGGCGCCGATCACCCCGATCGCCGCGACGGCCCCCGCGGCCGGCACGGTCGCGTGGATCACCGTCTCGTCGTGGCTGGTGAACGCGTTGACGTCGCCGCCGAGGCGCTCGAGCGCGCTGGCGAGGTCGAACGAGCTGGCCTTCGCGCCCTGTCCCTTCGTACCTGTCCGTGCGGACATGGCCGAAGCGCCACGCACCGGCTTGAACAGCATGTGCTCGAGCAGGTGGGCGCAGCCGTGCTCGTCCGCGCGCTCGGCCGAGGTCCCGGCGCCGATCCACAGCTGCACCGCGGCCGCGCCGGAGCCCGCGCCGCGCGCGTCGAGGGGTTGTACGATCACCCGCGCGCCGCTGGTCAGGCGCAGGTCGACGAGCTCGCGGGTGGCCCGCTCGGGGCGTGGGGATCGCATGGCGTGGGGTTCTAGCGTATCCGCGCAGTCGCGTCGATCACCGGGTGGCCGCGGCCACGAGCCCGCCGCCCGGCCGCGGGTGTACCATGCGCCGGTGACACCCGCCGAACTCGAGGTCGAGCTCGCCGCCCTCCGCCGCGACCTCGCGGCCGCCCGCGGGCTCGCCGAGGCGGCCATGTCGGCGGCGGCGGCGGCCCGCGGCGAGCTGGAGGCCCTGCGGGCGGCCGTACGTGGATCCTCCCACCTGTCCCCCGGGCCAGCTCCGGCGCCCGCGCTGGCGCCGCGCACCTCGAGCCTCGCCTCGGCCGTGTCGGGCGAGATCGGGTCGAGCGGCCCCGCGGGCCCGCCGCCGCTGAGCATGTCCGCCCTCGCCGAGCCGACCGCCGCGAGCGTCGCCGCTGAGCCGACGAGCCGGGCCGAGCCGACCGCCGCGCGCGTCGACGCCGAGCCGGCGATCGGAGCCGAGCCGGCCCTCGCGAGCAGCGGCGCCGAACCGACGAACCGAAGCGAGCCGGCCCCCGCGAGCGTCTCCGTCGAGCCGGCCGCAGCGAGCGTCGTCGGCGACGACCCGTCGCCGAACCTCGCCCTCGCCGAGCCCGCGAGCAGCGCCGCGTCCGCCGAGCCGACCGCGCCCGCGAAGAAGGTCCCGTCCTCGCTCGCCGCGCTGTCCGAGCTCGTCAGCGACGAGGGCTCGCCCGCCCCGCAGCTCGCCGACCTGCCGCTGCAGCCCGCGGGTCTGCTCGCGGTCGCGGCCTCCGGCGTACGCACCGCGCCGATCGACCTCGACCGCATCGACGGCGTGGCCAACGACGAGGAGGAGCGCCGGCGGGCCCGCCTCGCCGCCCTCGAGGCCCGCCTCACCCGCACCGACTTCGACGCCGGCCGACGCGGCCGCCTGCTCGAGCTGGCCGCGGCTCGTCAAGTCCCCGACCCCGCGGGCCCCGGCCTCGGCAGCTTCGTCGTCACGCTGCTGCTCGTCGGCCTGTGCATCTACTTCGACGTGTGGCCGCTCGCCACGCTCCCGCCGATCGCGCTGCTGTGCGTGCACCTGTGGCGGCGCGAGCAGAACGAGCGGCTGGCCCGCCTCGCCCGCGGCTTCGCGGTCCCGCTGCACGGCCGGGTCCTGCGCGACGCCGACGAGGTGCTCGCCTGGCTCAACGCGTTCTGGCCCGGCAACCTGCGCCCCGAGGACATCTGGACCAGCCACCGCCACATCGCCGTGGCCAGCGACCCCGACGGCTTCCCGGTCCTGCTCGACGTCCAGCTCGAGCGCACCAGCGCCGGCAGCGTCGACTACCGCCCGCGCGTCGACTTCTACGTGGCCACCCACTGGCCCGCGCGCCTGCCGTTGCTGCGGCCCGGCTCGAGCGAGATGTCGCCGGCGATCGCCGAGCTCTACGCCCGCCTGCGCCGCGCCGGCTTCACCATCCGCGTCGAGTCCGAGGCCGGCCTGTTGCTCCACGGCAGCGAGAGCGTGGTCGAGCGCGTGCACCGCGACCCCGAGCAGCTCGGCGGCCTGCACGGCATCGTCCGCGACGCGGTCACCCTCGCCCGCCAGCTCGGCGCCACGCCGGCCGCCGCACCGACCGCGAGCCCGCCGCGCACCGGCGTATGATCGTTCGAACACGCGTTCGAAGAAATCTTCACAGCGCTCCGCGTCGCGTGCTTGACGAGCATATCGTGATGCGATAGTTTCTCGGCCTCATGCGACTCCAACGACAACACCAGCGCTAGCCGCTCGGGGGTGTCCAGCCTCTCGAGCGGCACGTGAACATCACGCCCTCGGGAGCAGCTCATTGGAGAGTTGTAGAACGCCAGCAGTTACCGCGTAGCTGCCGTTTTACCGCGATTCGTCGATGCGCGCCTCCCGTCGCCAATTGCGATCGCTCGGGAGTAGCTCAGCCGGAAGAGCAGCAGGTTCTGACCCTGCAGGTCGTCCGTTCGAACCGGACCTCCCGAATTTTCACCCCGCACCGCCCTCGCCGGGAGTAGCTCAACGGTAGAGCCACGCGCTTTGAACGCGGAGGTTGCAGGTTCGAGCCCTGCCTCCCGAATCCCCATACTTTGAAAATTATTGAACCGTGCCCCAGCGGTTGGCTCGGCGCACGACGCCGACGTCGTTGCGGCGCACGCCCTGGCGCAGCATCTCCGCGTGGGCCGCCCGGGCCACCAGCTGCCGCAGGTAGAACGGCTGCGCCGGCCAGTAGTGGTGGATGACGTGGGTCGCCCCGAAGTTCCAGCACAGCGCCTGCAGCGGCCACAGCAGCGGGTGGTCGAGGATCTGGTTCTGATAGAAGAGGTCGTTCTCGGGGATGTCCGCGTAGTAGTGGGAGTACGACGAGACCAGCGCGAGCGCCGTCTGGCGCAGCACGTTGGGGGCGACCAGCAGCACCATCAGCGCGCCCAGCGTGGCCAGCAGGCCCGCCGGCACCGCGCCCGGCGCGACCAGCTCGGCCAGCAGCGCCAGCGGCCAACCCAGCAGCACCGCGCCGAACACCACGAACTGCGCGAGCCCGGTGCGCACGCCCTCGTGCGCGCGGAACCCCGGCCACACGCGCCCCAGCCGCCGCGCCACCGGGCCCGCGAAGATCGGGTGCACGGCGATCAGCAGGCGATAAAACCCCGCCGGGATGCCGATGCCGATGAGCCGCTCCTCGGCGTCGTCGACCTGCCCGCTGCGCTTGTGGTGGTGCAGGTGCAGCCGCTTGCGGTACCACGGGTCGGCGTTGAGCTTGGCCCACGAGATCGCGGAGAACATCGCGGCCTGGACCGGGCTGCGCCGCTTGCCGCCGCTCTTGAAGTAGAGGTCGTGGATGAGGTCGTGCTCGAGCTCGTGGAGGATCGAGATCGGCAGGGCCATCGCCGGCACGACGATCCACCACGGCAGCGAGCCCGCGGACCAGCCCCACGCCAGCCCCGCCATCGCCGCCAGGCTCCCGAGGAAGCACGCCGCGCCGATGGCGTCCTGGTGCGCGAGCCAGCGGTGCTCCGCCCGCAGGCGCCGCTCCTCCTCGCGGATGGCCCGCACGATGGCCCGCACCCGCGGCGCCGTGTCGAACCCCTGAGACGCCGGTTCCAGACCCGCGACGTTACCACGTCCCGCGCCGGAGCGACCCGGCGCCGGGTGAACGTGCTATGAAGGCCGCATGGCGCTCGAACCCTCCCCGGCTCCCGGCGCGCACCACGACTCGTCGTCGCACGACGGCGCCGCCTTCGACGACCGCGGGGTCCACTACCCGGTGAGCGACAACATGGGCGACAGCGGCCTGCAGATCACCATCAACGTCACCCTCTGGCTGCTGCTCCGCGACTATTTTAAAAAGTTGGGGCGCCCGGTGCTCACGGGCATCGACCAGTTCTTCTATTACAAACGCGGCGACGCGTCCGCGGTCGTGGCGCCCGACGTCTACGTGATCGACGACGAGACCGAGCCGCTGTCGTCGATCAAGAGCTGGAAGGTGTGGGAGCACGGCGGCAAGGCGCCGACCCTCGCCGTCGAGGTCGTGTCGGACGACTCCAGGAAGGACTACGACGACGAGCTCCTGCTCAGCCGCTACCAGCAGCTCGGCGTCCGCGAGCTGGTCCGCTACGACCCCATGCACGTCGGGCCGCGCCGCCGACTCCTCACCCACTACGTCCGCAACCTCGAGGGTCGGCTCGTACCCCACCCGACCGCGAAGGACCGGGTCCGCTGCGTCAGCTATGACTTCTGGCTGGTGAAGCAGCCGGACCTCAGCCTCCGCCTCGGCATGGGCCCCGACGGCTCCGCCCTGTGGCCGACCAAGGAAGAGCAGGCCGCCGCCGAGGCCGAACGCGCCGAGGCCGAGGCCACCCGCGCCGAGGCCGAGGCCACCCGCGCCGACGCAGCAGAGGCGGAGCTGGAGCGCCTGCGTGCCGAGCTGGCCCGGCTCCGCGGCGAGTGACCGCGGCCCGAACACCATCCTGTCGACGACCATTCCCACGAGGCCGTCGGCGACACGCGTTGGGGCTTCGTGGACCCTTAAGGAACCCGCGAGCCGACTCACACCCTCGGGTGTCGCGTCGTCATCATGCGCTTGACGTTGCTCGCGCAGGTTCCGCGGCCGGGGCCGCCCGTGTTACGGTGTGCGCTCGCGCTCCCCGGACGCTCTTATGGACCTCGCCGCGGCCCCGCATCCTTCCTCGCTCAAGGACCTCCCGTGCCCCTTGCCGCCCGCCGGCAACGGCGAGCCGGCCGAGCTCGCGTATTTCCGCAAGCAGCCCGGCAGCGACGACCAATTCCTGCGCCTGCGCCGGAGCCTGCGCGAGACCGAGAACTGGTCGGCGCTGGCGACCCTGCTGGTGCTGCACGCCGCCTCGCTGCGCGACCCCGCCAAGGTCGCCGAGCTGTCGTTCCAGGCCTACGAGCTGTGGAACGACCGCGCCAAGGACAAGGCCCAGGCCGCGCACGCGCTGGTGCGCGCGCTCCAGGCCCAGCCCGACAACGTGCGCCCGTTCGACCTGCTGCGCCGCCTGTACGAGCAGCTCGGCGCCCACCGCGAGCTGGCGACCCTGCTGCGCTGGCGCATCGACGCCCTGAAGCGCAGCGACCGCAACGCCGTGCCCGCCGCGCTGGTCGAGCTCGGCCTGCTCTACGAGCAGCAGATCCTCGACATCCCCGAGGCCTGCGCGCTCTACCGCAAGGCCCTCGAGCTCGCGCCCGGCGACCGCAACGCCAGCGAGCAGCTCATCCGCCTGCACATGGCCGCCGGCGCCTGGCTGCCCGCCATCGACCTCATGAACGCCGAGCTCGCGCGCACCGACCCGGCCCGCGGCGCCGGCGACAAGGCCCGCTTCGCCGAGCTCCACCTGCGCCTGGCCAAGATCGAGGCCCAGCAGCTCGACAACATCCCCGGCGCCGCCCTCCACCTGCAGTCGGCGCTGAAGGCCGGCCCCGACAACATCGCGGCCCTGCGCGCGTTCGGCGTGCTCTACCTCGGCTCCGGCAAGGCCACCGACGACGGCCTCGCCAAGGCCGCCGACGTGTTCTTCCGCGCCGCCAAGCTGGCCCGCGGCCAGGGCGACGACAAGCAGGCCCTCGGCCTCTTGCGCCGCACCCTCGCCCTGAAGCCCGACCACTTCGAGGCCGGCAACGCCCTCGCCGAATTGCTGGCCCAGCGCGAGCGCTGGATGGAGCTCGACGACCTCTACGCCGCCTGGCTCGGCTACGTCAGCGACGCCGACAGCTACGGCCTGTGGCTGCAGCGCGGCGAGCTGCTCGAGCACCACCTCGCCCGCCGCGAGGAGGCCCGCGCCTGCTACGAGAACGCCACCCGCTTCGAGCCGCCCGGCGGCGACGCCTGGCAGCGCCTCGAGAACCTGCTGGTCGAGCTGAGCGACCACCACGGCCTCGTCGGCCTGATCGAGCGCTGGTCGGAGCAGGACCCCGGCAGCCTGCCGAGCGACCGCCTCTTACGCGCCGCCCGCATCGCCCGCGAGGAGCTCGCCGACGAGGAGCGCGCCGCCGTGTTCTTTTTTAAAGTGCTGGAGCGCGAGCCGTTCAACGCCGAGGCGTTCGAGGGCTACAAGGAGCACTGGCGCCGCAAGGCCAACTGGTCGCACCTCGCCGACCTGCTGCTCTACCAGATCGACCAGGCCCAGCAGATCACCGGCCCGCACAGCCCGCTGGCCCGCAGCGAGTTCGCCGAGAACTTCGTCGAGCTCGCCGACATCTACGAGCGCCGCCTCGGCGACCTCGACGCCGCCCTCGGCGCCTGGAACCGCCTGGCCGCCGCCTACCCCGGCGACTGGCGCCCGCGCGAGCAGATCGGCCGCATCGACAAGCGCGCCCGCATGCTCGACAACATGGTCACCGCCCAGGAGAACGAGCTCGTGCGCACCGCGGAGCCGGCCCGCCGCTTCGAGGTGCTGCGCCGCCTGACCCAGGCCCAGCGCGAGCGCATGACCGACCCGCAGCGCACGATCACCCTCTACCACGAGATGCTGAGCCTCGCCCCCGGCGACGCCAACACGCTGAAGGCGCTCGGCGAGATGTACGAGCGGACCGGCGCCTACGACCAGGTCATCGACCTGCTGCGCCGCCAGCACGACGTCACCCGCTCGGTCTCGCAGCGCGTGGTGCTGCTGCGCCGCATGGCCGAGATCTGGCACAACGAGCTCCGCCAGCCGCGCGAGGCGCTGTGGGCCTGCGAGCAGATCCTCGGCTACTCGCAGGGCGACAGCGACGCCCTGCGCCGCATGCAGGCGCTGTGCGCCGAGCTCACCGAAGCCGCCGGCGAGTTCGACGCGTTGCAGCGCGAATTGCAGCTCGTCGGCGAGCCCGCGGCCCGCAGCCGCATCCTCCGCCGCATGGTCGACGTGTCCGAGCGCAAGCTCCGCGACCCCCAGCGCACCGCCCAGGCCTGCTCGCAGCTGCTCGCCGCCGACCCCCACAACATGGAGGTCCTCGACAAGATGATCGGCGTCTACGAGGCCGTCGGCCGCCACGAGGAGCTCGCCTCGCTGCTCGGCAAGGCGGCGGCCTCGGCCAAGACCCCGCCGATCCGCCAGCTCGACTACCTCATGCGCCTCGGCAACCTCGCCGAGACCACCCTCGCCGACCACGACCTCGCCTGCTCGGCGTTCGAGCGGGTGCTCCGCATCCACCGCGACCACCGCGGCGCCGTCGAGGCCCTCACCCGCCTCTACCGCGCGCTCGGCTCGTGGCACGGCCTCGCCGCCACCCTCGGCACCCTGCAGGAGATGTCCGACACCGACGAGGACGCGATCGCCTGCGGGTGGGAGCGCGCCGACGTGCTCGCCGACCACCTCGACAACCCCGCCGCCGCCGTCCGCGTGCTCGAGCAGCTCGCCAACACCGTCGCCGTCGGCCACCGCGACATCGCCCTCAAGCTGCTCGAGCTCTACGAGCGCGCCGGCCAGTTCGACAAGCTGATCCGCCACGCCGAGCTGATGCTGCTCTCGACCCTCGAGATCGACGCCCGCCGCGAGCTGTTCGAGCGCATCGCCCGCACCTGGCTGATCCACTTCCAGAACCAGGACAAGGCGCTCGCGTCGTTCAAACGCTTCATGGCCGAGGCCGAGGACGACTCCGAGGGCCTGCAGATCATGGGCGAGCTCCAGGGCCTGACCGGCGACCACGCCGGCACGCTCGCCACGCTCGAGCGCAGCCTCGAGCTCGCCGACAACCCCGCCGAGCAGGTCGTCACCCTCGAGCAGATGGCCGAGGTCTGCGAGCAGGGCCTCGGCCACACCAAGCGCGCGCTGCAACTGCTGGGACGCGCCCTCGGCATCGCCCCCGGCTCGCGCGAGCTGAAGCAGAAGATCGAGGCGTTCGCCGACCGCCACCGCATGTGGAAGGACCTGCTGGTCGTCTACGCCGAGCTGTTCACCAACATGAACACCCGCGGCGAGAGCCGCTCGCAGATCGACCTGTGCGTCAGCGCCTCGGCGGCCGCCGAGCAGCGCATCGGCGACGTCGACCTCGCGTTCATGTGGGCCAAGAAGGCCTACTTCGTGGCCCTGCGCGCCGGCATGGACGCCGGCCCGGTGCTCGACCGCCTCGAGGGCCTGGCCCGGGGCCACAACCTGTGGCCGCAGATGCTCGAGGTCACCGAGCAGGAGCTCGCGCTGCAGGAGTCGAGCAAGTCGCCGTCGTACGGCGACTACGGGACCATCGCGCTGCTCATGTCGGCGGCGGAGATCGCCCGCGAGCGCCTCCGCGACCCCGCGCGCAGCCTCGGCTTCCTGACCCGCGCCTACAAGCTGCGCCCCGAGGACGACGAGCTCGCCCGCCAGATCGAGACGCTCGCCGAGACCCACGGCCTGTGGCAGGCGATCATCGACCTCCACGAGTCGCGCCTGGCCCGCGAGGCGACCACCGGCCTGGCCCGCTTCGAGGCCGCCAACGCGATCGCCAAGGTCTACGAGCGCCAGCTCGGCGCGCCCGAGAAGGCCTTCTCGTACCTGCGCCGCGCGTGGGAGGACGTGCAGCTGAAGGAGCCCTCGCTCGCCGAGGAGATCATGGACCTCCTGACCCAGCTGGCCCGCCGCCACGGCCTGTGGTCCCAGCTCGCCGACCACAACCGCACCCTCGCCGCCGCCAAGGCCAGGAAGGGCGACGCCCGCGGCGCCCTGGTCTCGCTCCGCGAGGCCGCCCGCATCGAGCACGAGCAGCAGGGCGACGCGCTCGCCGCCCTGCGCTCGCTGAAGCAGGCCGTCGCCCACGACCCCGCGCACACCGTGCTGCCCAAGGTCCGCGAGCTGTCGGCCGCGCTCGACGCCGCCGCCTCGCCCGGCAGCCCGCGGCTCGGCGCGCTCGCCCTGCTGGCGGTGCTCCAGCAGATGATCGGCCAGACCGTCGACCCCAACGCCAAGATCAATTTATTAAAGCAGCGCGCCGAGATCCGCGAGAAGCAGCTCGGCGACGGCCAGGGCGCCATGGCCGAGTGGATGCGCGTGCTGCAGATCAACGCCGCCTCCGAGGAGGCCCGCTTCGAGCTCGAGCGCCTGGCCGACCGCGACAACCTGTGGAGCGTCATGCTCCTGGTGCCCGCCTGGGAGCTGGCCCAAAAGCCAGGCAAGGCCCAGCAGACCCGTCTGCTGGGTCAGATCGCCGAGCTCTACGAGGGCCCGCTCGCCCGCCCCGAGTACGCCCTGCGCACCCGCATCGCCGCCTGGAAGCTCAACGCCGCCGGCGTCGCCGACCTCCCGGTCCGCGGCGAGCTCAGCCAGACCCACGCGAAGCTGTGGCAGCTCGCCGCGGTGGTCGGCAGCTTCACCGCCCCGCCGGCGCCCAAGGACCCGCTGCTGTGGCCGCGCATCAGCCCGCCCGAGCTCGCCGACCTCGGCCACTGGCACAAGCTCGGCCTCCACCCGCACAACTTCGCCCCGCTGTCCGCCGGCGCCGCCGCGGGCGACGCCAGCGAGACGGCCCTGTTGCCCGCGCGCGAGAAGACCAAGATCGTCGACATCTCCGACGTCGAGGAGGTCGACGAGGCGCGCCCGACCGGCGAGTTCGTGCTGACCCCCGAGGAGCAGGCCGCGCTCCGCCCCCCGCGCGAGAACACCGGCGTGGTCGACCTGTCCGACGTCGAGGAGCTCGAGGAGGCGCGCCTGACCGGCGAGATCCTGCTGTCCGACGAGCAGCTGAAGGCGCTCGGCCACAAGCGCGTGCGCGAGCCGACCGGCAAGCTCGCCCTCGACGACGTCGAGGACATCGAGGAGCTCGAGGCGCGCCTGACCGGCGAGATCTTCCTGACCGACGCCGAGATGGCCGCCCTCCGCCCGCCGCGCGAGAACACCGGCGTGGTCGACGTCGGCGACCTCGAGGAGGTCGACGAGGCGCCGAAGAAGCGCGAGCAGACCAACATCGTCGACATCGCCGAGCTCATGGACGAGGCCGACGACGACCTCGACGACCTCGACTCGCTGATCGCCGGCGCGACCGGCAAGGTGCCGGCGCACAAGCCCGGCAAGCCGGCGCTCCCGCGGCCCCAGCCCGGCAAGCCGAGCGCCCGCCCCGCCGCCCCGAAGCAGCCGGTGCCCGCCGTCAAGGCGGTCAAGACCCTGTCCCAAAAGCCAGCCGCGAAGACGGTCAAGCCGGCCGTCAAGCCCGCGGCGCACAAGCCCGCGGTCAAGCCCGCCGCCCCGCCGCCCGACAAGGGCCCGTCCGCCGAGGCCCTGGCCGCCCACAAGGCCCGCGTCGCCGCGGTCACCGTCGGCCTGCCGCCGCTGCCGGAGCTGCAGGCCCCCGTGCTCGCCAGCCGCCCGCGCGCCGCCTCGGCGTGGGACGAACTCGCCGCCGCCTACGCGACCACCCCCGCGACCACCAAGGCCGAGCGCGCCGGCGTGGCCCTCGCGCTCGCCCGCCTGTGGAACGAGGGCGCCGGCCAGCCCGACCACGCCTTCACCCACCTCGAGGAGGCCCTGGTGCTCACCCCCGAGGACACCGCGATCCGCGACGTGCTCGAGCGCCTGGCCGACGTGTCTTCGCGGCCCTCCGGGCCTGACTCGGGCGGTCAACCCCAGCGCGTCATCGACGCCTACAGCCGCCTGCTCGGCGAGCTCACCGTGCCCGAGCACATCGTCGGCTACGGCCTGCGCCTGGCCGACCTGTACGAAAGGACAGGCCAGCTCGACCGCGCCGAGGAGCAGTACCAGGCGGTCGTCGGCGTGGCCCCGCGCGAGCGCGCCGCCCTGCGCGCGCTCGCCCGCATCCACGAGCGCTCGGGCCGCGACCGCGAGTACGTCGACGCCAGCACCCGCCTGCTCGACCTCGAGCTCCCCGAGCTCGACGCCGACGCCCGCGTGGCCCGCACCCTCGCGCTCGCCCACGACCTCGTGGTCCGCGTCGACCGCCTGGTCGACGCCACCCGCCGCCTCGAGGCCCTCGCCCGCGACTACCCCAGGTACCCGCAGGCGCACGAGCGCCTGGCCGACCTGCTGGTCCGCCAGGGCCTGTGGACCCGCGCCGTCGAGGCCCTGCGCGTGGCCGTCACCGCCGTGCCCGACCCCGAGTTCGCCCTCCGCGCGACCGCCCGCGTCGCCGCCCTGTGCGAGGAGCAGCTGCAGAACGTGCCCCAGGCGATCGCGGCCTGGTCGGAGATCCAGCAGCGCCGCCCCGACGACTCCGAGGCGCTCGCCCAGCTCCAGCGCCTCTACCTGCAGACCGAGCAGTACGGCCCGCTGCTGCCGATCGTCGACCGCCGCCTGGCCCTGCTGCCGCTCGGCGACCGCGAGGGCCGCATCACCCTGCTCGTCGCCAAGGCCCGCGCCCTGCAAGAAGGCCTGGGCAACGAGGCCGCCGCGCTCGAGACGCTCGAGACGCTCGCCGCCGAGGCCCCCGAGAACGACGACGTGCTGCTCGGCCTCAGCCGCCTGGTGCGCAAGCGCGGCCGCCTCGACGAGGGCCTCGCCCTGCTCGAGCGGCGCCTCGTCGAGGCCCGCGACAACCCCGTGCCCGACAGCGACCCCGACGGCAGCCAGACCGCCGCCCGCATCCTGAAACTGTCGGGCGCCCTCGCCGACGCGCTCGAGACCGAGGCCCGCGACCCCAGGGCCGCGCTCGCCGCCATCGACGCCGCGCTCGCGGCCGTACCTGTCCCCGAGGACAGCGAGCCGGCGCCCGCGCGCGCGGCCCTGGTCGCCCGCAAGGTGACCCTCGCCCGCGCCATGGGCGACGCCGCGGCGCTGATCGACGGCCTCACCGCCCTCGCCCAGCCCGACGGCCTGCTCGAGGCCGCGACCCTCGCCCGCGACGTCGTCGGCGACCGCGAGCTGGCCACGCAGCTCTACACCCGCGTGCTGGCCACCCGCGTGCCCGGCGACCCCGCGCAGCAGAAGCGCCTGTCCGCGGCGATCGAGGGCCTGGTCCGCCTGCGCATCGAGGCCGGCGACATCGAGGGCGCCGACGCGTTGATGGACGCCCAGCTGGCCGAGCTCGCCGACGCCGAGCTGCGCGCCCGCATCCTCACCGAGATCGGTCGCACGCTGCTGGCCAGCCTGTCGCTGCCCGAGCCCGCGCCCGCCGCGGCGCCCGGCGAGCCCGACCCCGAGCCGACCGCCGCCTTCTCGATCGCCCGCGAGCTCAGCGGCGAGCTCGACGCCACCGGCACTTTCTCCGTCACCCGCGCGCCGACCGTCCCGAGCGACGACGACGACGCCGACGACGAGCTCATGCTCACCCAGCGGCGCGCCGACGAGCCCCCCGCGCTCGCCGAGCCGGCCGAGCTCGAGGACGTCGAGGAGGTCGACGCCGCCGAGGAGGTCGAGGAGCTCGAGGCGCTCGACGACGACGAGCCCGCGACGCTCGACGTCTCGCGCGCCCCGCCCCCGCGCAAGCCCGCGGCCTCGCCGACCCCGCCGCGCCCCGCCGCGGTCGTCGCCGCGGCGACCGCCCAGGCCCCGCGCCCGCGCCCCGTCGCCGCCCCGGCGCCGACCGGCGACCGCCGCACCACCACCCTGCAGGCCGCCCGCCGCCGCTTCGAGGCCGCCCTCGCCGCCGACCCCGACCACGCGCCCGCCCGCCTGTCCCTCGGGACAGTTTTATATGACCTCGGCCTGCTCGCCGAGGCCGAGCCCGTGCTCGAGTCGGCCGTCGAGGCCTTCGGCCTGGTCCGCGACCAGGAGAACCTCGTGCAGGGCCTCTGCCTGCTCGGCCGCCTGTTCGAGCACACCGACCGCTCCGCCGAGGCCTACCGCCGGCTGTCGATGGCCCTCCGCCACGACCCCGACAACCTCGAGATCCGCGCCGCCATGGCCCGCAACCGCTACCAGGCCGGCCGCTGGCGCGACACCCTCGCGGCCATCGAGCCCATCGAGCAGCGCCTCGACGCCGGCCTGGCGGTCCACGGCGCCCAGGCCGAGCTCGTCAGCGACCTCCTGCTGCTCGCCGCCGAGTGCGACCAGCAGCTGAAGCAGACCGACCGCCTCGTCGCCCGCTTCGAACGCGCCGCCGCCCTCCACCCGCGCAGCCGCAAGGCCCGCGCCGCCCTCGCCCAGCTGTGCGAGGACAGCGGCCGCCTCGCCGAGGCCGCCGAGCACACGCGCGCCCTCGCCGAGTTCGAACCGTCCCGCATCGACCGCGGCCGCGCCCTCATGCGCGCCGGCATGCTGTTCCACGAGGCCGCCGGCGCGACCCCCGAGAACAACGAGGAGACGTCGAGCGGCCCGGCCGTCGCCCTGCGCACCGCCGCCTTCGAGTGCGTCGACCTCGGCCTCGCCCTCATCGCCGACGAGCCCGCCGCCTCGCTCGACCGCCGCCAGCTCGAGGCCGCGTTCTGGACCGCCGCCCCGCGCCACGCCGGCATCGCCCTGACCTGCCTGGGGCGCCTGCTCGGCCACCCCGACCTCACCCCCGAGCACCGCCACGCGATCCTGCTCGAGGGCGCCCGCATCGCCCTCGCCCGCCGCAAGGACGGCGACCTCGAGCGCGCCCTCGAGCTCGCGACCGCCGCGACCGTGGCCCTGCCGCTGGTCGCCAGCGGCGTGCACGCCGTGTTCGACGCCCACGTCGCCACGCCCGACGACCGTTTGCCGCAGATCGAGACCGCGGTGCTGTCCTTCTTCAACCGCGTCGGCCGCGACAAGCCCGCCGACGCCCGCGAGGTCCAGGACCGCCAGCGCCTGCTCGCCCGCCTGGCCGCCCGCGAGGCCGACCACCCCGACCGAGCGATCCGCCTGCTCGAGCGCGCCGCGGCCCTCGACCCCGACACGCTCAGCCTCGACGCCCGCCGCCAGCTCGCCCACCTCTACTTCGCCGCCGCCACCGAGGGCCCGCAGGTCCGCACCAACGACGAGGCCCTGCTCGTGCTCGACCCGCTCGACGAGCGCAACCTCGCCAGCCTGGCCAGGCACTGCGCCGACAACAACGACCGCGACCGCGCCCACGCGCTCTACCAGGTGCTCCGCGTCGTCCAGCCCGCGCACCCCGACGCGACCGCGTTCCTCGGCAAGAACGACCTCTCGCACGTCAGCAACGGCAAGCTCGACCCCAACACCGTGATCGACAAGCCGCCCGCCGGCGGCGGCGTGGTCGCTGCCATGACGCAGCTGTGGGAGGGCGCCGCCGAGCTGATCTGCGAGGAGCTCCCGCGCCTCGAGATCTCCGCCGCCGCCTGGATCGAGGCCGACAGCGACAAGGACACCCTGCTCTGGAAGGTCTGGACCGAGCTCGGCACCCAGATCTCGACCACCGGCGTGCGCCTCGCCGACGCCGGCCTCATCCCCGGCGTCACCGTGCAGCAGTGGGCCGACCCTCGCGCCGCGCACCCGCCGATCGTCATGATCGGCGAGATCGCCCGCAAGACGCAGATGGCCCCGCCGCTGCGGTTCGTCCTCGGCCGCGCGCTGTTCGGCACGCGCCCCGCCGCCGCGCCGGTCGCCGGCCTCTCGCGCCAGCTCTCGGCCACGCTGCTCGCCGCCGCCCTGCAGGCCTTCCACCCCCGCCACACCCGCCGCACCCGCGTGCGCGACGACGCCGACCTCGCGACCCGCCTCGCCCAGACCTTCGCGCGCAAGCTGCCGATCCGCCTCGCCCGTCAGCTCAGCCAATTTTTCAAAGACCACGAGGCCGAGGCGTTCGACTCCCGCGACTGGCGCACGTGGGTGGCGCGCAGCGGCAACCGCGTGGGGCTGTGCCTCGCGCGCAACCTCGGCGTCGCCCTCGACGTGCTCGGGCTGCCGTCGGACCCCGCCGAACGCTCCGCGGCGCTGAAGGCCCGCGCCGCCCACGACGCCGACCTCCGCGACCTCCTCGTGTTCGCCACCCGGCCGACCTACGTCGCCGCTCGCAAGACCCTCGGCTTCGAGGTCCGTCAGCGCTGACACGCGCTGCGTCGCGATAGCGCGGCGTCGCGGGGCGGGGGAGGCTGTGGGCGGGCGACGGGAGGGCCGACGGCTGCGGGTCCCTCACGACGGCGGTCCCCCCTCATGGCACGTGCTCGCCGCCCGGTTCGCGTCGAGACCTCCACGGCTACAAGCCACCTGCCGAGGGGCCCCCTGGGCCGACGCCGACGCGCGTGCGGAGAAGATTGCCCAGGGGGACGGACTACGCAGATAATTCCCGGCGGCTGCGCGCGCGCCACGAGGACTCCCCCGCCTGTGTCCCCCGCCGTCGGCCCTCTCGTCGCCCGGGTGACATCGTCGGCGCCCCGCTTGTCCCCGCACGAGCTCCGTCGAGCCGACGCGAGCCGGCGCTGGTTCCCGCGACGGAGCCGCCCGTGGTATGCAGACCCCGTGCGGCTCCGCCAGGTCCGACTCCAAGACTTCCGCTGCTTCGAGGACCTGACCCTCGAGCTGCACCCGGAGTTCAACCTGCTCGTCGGAGCCAACGGCGCGGGCAAGACCTCCGTGCTCGCGGGTATCGCCGTCGCCCTCGGTGAGTGGGCAAACACGCTAGGCCGCGGCATCTACACTATCCATGATGATGACGTCCGGCGGCTGGAGGTCACCCGTGGTGGCATCGCCACCCGCGAGCCCGCCGCATCGACGTCCGTCACCGCCCGCGCAGACATTCAAAGCCATGACATCACGTGGTCCACGCGGACGACCACAACAGGTCGGGAAGTGGACAAGGCGGACTTAAGGTCCGTCGCAAAGACTCTCACGGCGAAGCTCCACGGCGCAGACCCTGTCGAGTTGCCGGTCATCGCGTACTTTGGCACTGCACGCCTCTTCCAGACTGGAGCTCGTGAACTGATCCTCGGGACCAGCGTCCTCGACGGCTACGCGCAATGCCTCGAGCCCACGGCGAACCACGAGCTGCTCAAATCCTGGATGTCCTGGCGCGAATCGGTGCGCCTGCAGGACATCAGCCGGGCGATCGAGACCGGCGCTGCCACCGAGTCTGTACACGAGCCCCTGCTGGAGGCGGTGTCCAGCGCGATACAGAATTGCATCGAGGGTACGAGGCGCTTCTACTATTCGATGCACCATCAAGACCTGCGCCTCGAGCTCGTCGACGGTCGCACGATCCCGTTCGACCTGCTCTCTGATGGTTATCGCAACCTCGTGTCTCTCGTCGCCGACATCGCCTGGCGCGCCGCCCGGCTCAACCCGCACCACGGCACCGGGGCCGCCAAGAATTCGACCGGCGTCGTGCTCATCGACGAGCTCGACCTCCACCTCCACCCGGCCTGGCAGCGGCGCGTGATCGGGGACCTTCGCCGCACCTTCCCGAACATCCAGTTCATCGCCACCACCCACTCCCCGCAGGTCGTCTCGACCGCCAAGCCCGAGTGGATCCGCGTGTTGACCGCGGACCAGCAGGTGGGTACCGCGCTCCACACCTACGGCCGCGACAGCAACAGCCTGCTCAACGAAGTGTTCGGCACGAGCGAGCGCCCGATCGAGACGGAGCGAAAGATCGAGGAGGTCGAGGCCCTGCTCTCGCAGCGCAAGCTGGACGACGCACGCGCCACCCTTCGGATCCTGGAGCGCGACCTGGGCCCCGACGACGCCATCGTCCATGGACTGCTCTGGGAGCTCAACGACATACAGGTCAACGATGCGAAGGATCCGCAAGAGTCCTGAGCCGGCGTGCCTCGCCGCCTGCCGCCGCGAGCTCCAACGCGACGAGCGCGACACCGGTAAGCCGCCCACGTCGAAGGACTGGGACAACCTCGGCGCCTGCAGCAGCCCTGTCCGCGCCGCCCTCGTCCGCGATCAAGCCGGCCTCTGCGCCTACTGCGGCCGCCGCCTCGTCGTCCCTCCCGAGGATCCCGCCGAGCAACGCGGGCGCGAGCGCCTCGAGGACATGAAGATCGAGCACTTCATCGCCCGCTCGGTGGACCCCCGTTGCATGTTCGACTGGTACAACCTCCTCGGCGTTTGCTCGGGTCGCTGGGAGATCGCCGGTCGTACGATCGAGACCTGCGATCAGGCGCGAGGCAACGAACCACTCAACATCCACCCGGTGTTGCACACGCAAGACCCCGCCGAGTTGTTCCCGGTCCACCACGGCCACGTCCGCAGCGCGGACGGCACCTCGCGCACCGGCATGATCGAGCCAGTCGGCAAGCTCGCCACCGCCGATGTCCGGACTTTAAACCTCAACTGCGCCCCGCTCGTGCGCAACCGTGCCGACGTGATCCACCGCCTGCGGACCCAACTCTCGCGCGACGACTCCCCGCAGAACATTCGACGCCTTCATCGCTCCTACACTCTGGCCGGCCCGGACGGACTCCCCCCGCACGCCGACGTGGCAGCCGCCTACCTCGCGCGCAAGCTCCGGGCCCACGGGCTCTGGCCGTAGTCTCCCAAAATCGTACAGTGCAACTCCAATGCAAAGTGCACTGCCACCCCTTCCTCGACTGAAGCAGACGGCCGAGTAGAGTGCCCCTCATGAAGCACTCGACCTGTCCCGATGACCTCGACGAGCCCGACATCGACACCATCCGCGGCCACGCGGTCCCCTCGACAGCCACGCCGTCCAGCGGCGGCCCGTACGCCGCGTTCACCCTCCCGAGCGGCCACGTCCTCGAGTTCCACGTCCCCGGCGCGCTGCGCTGTATAATTAAAGGCCCGTCCTACGCCACGGCCTGTGTGTTCCTCCTGCGCGGTCCGGACGGATCGATCGAGCACTCGGCCGACCTCGGCCACGAGCTCCCGCTCTGACGCGACGAAGCCCTCGCCGCGGACAGCGGGGCGCAGACGATGTCACCCGGGCGACGAGAGGGCCGACGGCGGGGGACACAGGCGGGGGAGTCCTCGTGGCGCGCGCGCAGCCGCCGGGAATTATCTGCGTAGTCCGTCCCCCTGGGCAATCTTCTCCGCACGCGCACCAACGTCGGCCCAGGGGGCCCCTCGGCAGGTGGCTCACAGCCGTGGAGGTCTCGACGCGAACCGAGCGGCGAGCACGTGCCATGAGGGGGGACCGCCGTCGTGAGGGACCCGCAGCCGTCGGCCCTCCCGTCGCCCGCCCACAGCCTCCCCCGCCCCGCGCTGCCCGCTCGCGCCCGTCATCACCGACTCAGAAGCGAAAGCGCAGGTTGACCATCAGGTTCCAGAAGTGCGGCATGTTCCTGGTGAGCCCGGTGGCGAGCCCCGGCGCCGCCGTCTCGAGCCCACGCAGCGGCGCCGCCGCGTCGAGCATGGGGTGTTTAATTGCTGCGACCACGAAGTACGAGATCACATAATTAAACTCCGCGACGACCGCGATGTTGCGATGCACATACGCCCCGCCGCCCGCGCGCAGGGGCGCGCTGAAGCCGTGGAAGTCGAGGCGCATGTCGCCGCCGGTCGTCGCGTAGCGGTTGCGCCACAGCTGGTAGTGGATGTCCGCGCCGACGTACGCCAGCCCGCGGCCCTTGCGGATGAAGTGCACGCGCAGCGACGGCCCGACGTCGAACGCCCGCGACGTCGCGCTCTCGACGTTCAGGGTCGACAGGTCGACGGCCAGCGCCGGCACCCCCATCTCCTCGGCGATCACCTCGGAGACTCTGGCGGGGTCGAGCCCGTACAGCGACAGCGCGTTGCGCCCCGCGACATCTCGCGGCCGCAGCGTGTTCCACCCGACCGCCAGACCGACCTCGAGGACGCCGAAGATGTTGCCGCCGGCGAACGCCGCCAGGCGGGCCCCCGGCGCCGCGTGGTGGCCCGCCTCCGTGCGGCAGAACGCCCGCGTGCACCCGCCGAAGCCCGCCTGCAGATCGATGATCAATCCGGAGTGGCGCCAGCTGCGGACCTCGTCGCGGCGATCTTTCTCCTTCGTGGGCTCGGCCGGTCTCGCGGGCTCGGCGGGCTTCGCGGGCTCGGCCGCGACGGAGGGAGCGGGTCGCGGCTGCGCCGGCGTCGGTGCGGTCTTCGCGGGCGCCGGTGTCACCGGCTGCGGCGGCGTCGGCGTCGGCGAGGGCGTCGGCGCGGCGATCGGAGCAGGCGCCGGCGTCACCGGGGCGATCCGCGTGGGCCGCTGGATCGGCGGCCCGGGCGGCGGCGCGGGTTCGGTCGGCGAGGTCGAGGTCGCGGGCGGAGGCTCGACCGGGTCGTTCACCGGCGCCGCGACGGGGGCCGCGGGCTCGGCGGGCAGCGACGGCGGGACCGCGAGCTCCTCGGGCGCGGCGGCGGCGGGCTCGTCGACGGCGGGCAGCGCGGGCTCCTGCGCGCCCGCGGCGGAGGCGACGAGCGAGGCGAGCGCGACCACGGCGGCGGGCAGGCGGCGGGCGGGACGGCGGAGCGAGTGCACGATGACCATTGGGTGTCGCCGGCCGCGGTTAAGTTACAGCCCGGGCGAACCTAGCAGGGCCGCGCCGCGAGAGGGACGACGCTGGAGTGCTGTCTCCCCGGACAGATGCTCGCGCAGCGCACCGCTTGCAGACGCTACTTCACGTCGAACCACGTCCAGCCGTAGTCGAAGCAGATCTCCTCGCCCGCGGCGATGTCCCGCAACGCCACCGCCGCGAAGGTGTCGGGCACCGGGCCGTCGTCGATGTGCATGTTCGGATCCCTGGAGTGGTTGTAGAGCGCCAGGAACCCCCAGCACAGCCCGTTCTCGCGGCCCGGGCCGCCCTCCATCGTGAAGATGTAGGGCCGGATCGCGTTGTCGTCGTAGCTGGCCGTCGGGACATGGCTCTCGGGGAAGAACGTCACCGGGGCCACCTCGATCACGCTGCCGCGCGCGAGCGCTCGCCGGGCGAACACGCCGCGGCCCTTGCCGGGCACGAACCGCCACTCGACGTTGGGGTGGTGCTGCAGATGCGCGACCCGCCGGGCCAGCGCCTCGTCGCCGGCGGGCGGCCCGCGCGGGTCGTCGCGGTCGAAGATCCAGCCGGAGCAGCCGGACGCGCCGCAGTTGCACGGCTCGGCCTCCTCCCGCGTGAACGCGTAGTCGAACGACAGCTCCTCGCCGGCCTCGATCGCCCGCCGCGCCACGAACACCGCGCGGGCCTCGCCGCCCTCCCGCGAGCGCCGGGTCCGCAGGTTGGGTTGGCACGAATGGTTGATCCACCGGCTCTGGTCGACCATGTCGAGCTGATGCTCGTCGTCGAACCACAGGCAGTGGGTCGCGTCGCCGACCTCGTCGTTGCGCAGCAGCACCCCGTCGACCTCGATCACCGGCTCGCCCTCGGCGAAGGCCCTGCGGGCGAACAGCCCGTAGCCGTGGACACGTGAGCGGGAGACGCGAAGATCGGGGCTCGGCGGCACGGCCGTGTTTCGCACGACTCGCCGCCGCCGGCAATCCGCGTCGCCGCTTCGAAAGGGACTTCCAACCCGTCGCCGGGTTTGCCATCCTGCCGCAACGGTCCCGCGTGCCCGCTGCCAGCGAACCTCCGTCCCGACGCTCCGTGTCCCGCACCGGCGGACTGCGACTCGGCCTCAGTCACGACTGCGGCCACGATGACGGTCACGTCGCCGACGCCGTCGAGGCCGCGCTGCGCCGCCTCGGCCACGACGTCGAGCGCCTCGGCGGCGGCCCGCAGCTGTTCGACGCCCTGCGCGCGCGCGACCCCTCGCGCCGCCTCGACGGCGTCGTCAACCTCGCCGGCGGCCGCGGGGACCGCCGCAGCGCGGCCCAGATCCCCGCGCTCCTCCACACTCTGGGGATCCCCCACACCGGCGCCGAGCCCCTCGCCCTCGCCCTCGCCCTCGACGACGGCCTCGCCCGCAGCTTCGCCGCCGCCCACGGCATCCGCACCGTCGCCGACGGCGACGAGCCGCTGCTCGGCGACGAGTACAGCATCGGCGTGCTCGGCAACGGCGAGCGCGCCGCCGTGCTGTGCGTGCTGTGCCGCCCCGGCCGCCCCGCCGCCCGCTCGGCCCGCGTGTTCCGCACCGTCCGCGCCCGCGCCGACGAGCGCCTCGCCCACGCGCGCGCGCTCGCGGTCGCCGTGCACCGCGTGTTCGGCTGCCACGACGTCTCGCGCGTCGAGCTGCGCTGCGACCACGACGGCGCGCCCGCGTTCGTGTCGGTCGACCCGCTGCCCGACCTCCGCCCCGCCGGCGACCTCGCCCGCGGCGCCCGCCGCCGCGGCTGGTCCCACGACGAGCTGGTCCGCCGCATCCTCGCCGCCGCCGTCGCCCGCTGGCAACCATCCCGCCCCGCCGAGCCCGAGCCCCCCGGGCCCACCCCGCCGTCCCCGGACCACCCATCGCGCGCCGGAGCCCGATGCGCATCGCCATCACCTACAACGCCGACACCCACCTCAAACCCCATCTGAACCCCGTCGAGCGCCTCTGCGAGGACGACGTCGCCGTCACCGCCCGCGACGTGCTCGCCGCCCTCGAGCCCGCCCACGACTGCGAGCTCATCGCCGTCGGCGACTGCACCCTCTCCGCCCTCCAGGCCGTCCGCGAGTCCTGCCCCGACCTCGTCGTCAACCTCTGCGAGTCCGTCCGCGGCCACGCCCGCGGCGAGGCCCACTTCGCCCACGCCCTCGACCTCCTCGGCCTGCCCTCGTGCGGCTGCGACGCCGTCACCCTGGCGCTGTGCCAGGACAAGGGCATCGTCAAGCGCCTGCTGCGTCAGGCCGGCATCCCCACCCCGCCCGGCTTCTCCCTCGACCCCACCTGTCCGCAAGACCAGGTGGATCGCGAGCTCGCCGGCCTGCTCGCCCACGCCGGCCGCGTCATCGTCAAGCCCGCCCGCGAGGACGGCGGCCTCGGCATCGACTGCGACAGCGTGGTCTCCGACCTGCCCGCCGCCCGCGCCCGCGTGCGCGCGCTGTGGGCCCGCTTCGCCCAGCCCGCGCTCGTCGAGGCCTACGTGACCGGCCCCGAGTACAACCTCGGCCTCTACCAGGGCCCGCGCGGCCTCGTCGACCTCCCGCCCGGCGCCGTGGTGTTCAACCCCGACGTCGACGCCGCCCGCCACGTGGTCGGCTACCGCCACAAGTGGGACAGCGCCTCGCAGGAGTACAACTCGTTCGACGTGCACGTGGCCGCCGCGCTCGACCCGGCCGTCCACGCGGAGCTCGTGTCGACCTGCGCGCGCGCCGTCGCGACCCTCGGCGGCGCCGGCTACTACCGCTTCGACGCGCGCCAGGGCGCCGACGGCCGCATCCACGTGCTCGACGTCAACCCCCACCCCGACATCGGCCCCGACTCCGGGTTCCGCCGGGCCCTCGCGGCCGCCGGCATCGCCTTCACCGCCTTCCTCGAGGACCTGTTCGCCGCCCGCCTCGGCCGCTCCGCCACCTGGCGCTCGGCCGCCTGACCCCTACGGCCGCCGCGGCCGCTCCCGCGTGGCCCGGAGGTCGGCCATCAGCTCGTCCCACAGCCCCGGCCCGACCAGCCGCGTGACCTCGCGGTCCGACTGCACGCGCTCGAGCTGCAGGTACGGCGTCGGGCTGCCCATCACGATCGTCCGCACCCACGCCTCGGCCGCCGCGCGGTCGCCCATCGCCGCCGCCGCCGACAGCTGCACCCGCAGCAGCCGCGCGTGCAGCACGTCGCGCCCCGGGAACGCGCGCCCCTCGAGCCCCGCGAACGCCGCCGCGTAGGCCGCCCGCGCCTCCGCCAGCCGACCGACGTGCTGCAGCGCCGACCCCCGCACGTACTCGATCGTCACCGCCCGCCGCAGCGCCTCCGGATCCCCGGGCAGCGGCATCACCGGCGCCGGCAGGCTGACCAGCGCGTCGGCGACGTCCTGGTCCCGCAGCGTCAGCGAGATCTCCGGCTGCAACAGCACCTCGACCCACCGCGGCCCGAACGCCGCCCGCCCGGCCAGCCGCGCGACCGCGTCGTCGCGGCGCAGCCGGTGGTAGAGCGCCGCGACCCGCCGGTCGTCCGGCGCGCTCGCCCGCAGCAGCGCCGCCATCTCCGCGCTCGCCCCCGCGACGTCCCCGCGCCCGAGCAGCGCCTCGATCTTCCACAGCTGCCGCGGCGTGCCGGCCACCTCGCCGAGCCCCGCCTGCGCCTCCGCGAAGCTGCCCTCGGCCAGCAGCGCCGCCGCCGCGTCGCTCGCCGCTGGCGGCGGGCCGGGCGTGAACCCCGTCAGCCGGATCTCCCGCACCTCGAGGTGGCCGACGAACCCCGCCTGGATCGTCGAGCTGCGCACGCGCAGGCGCAGCGGCCCGGGCCGCGGCGCCGCCGAGCTCTCCGGGCTCGCGGCCGTCACCCGCCGCGTCAGCTCCCCGCCCATCTCGAGCTCGTCGATCGCCGTGTCGAACCCCGGATACACCGTCACCTGCGCGCGCACCGACCTCCCCACCAGCGGCTGCGCCAGCTCGTCGGACTGCCGGTCGTGCGACGTCGACACCCGCGTGGTCGCCCCGTCCGTCACCCCGTACCCGCCCACCGTCACCGCCATCCACGGCTGGTCGCCCGCCCCCGTGACCTCGAACGTGAACTGCGCGCCCCACTCGAGCGGGTCGACGTCAAGCTCGACCGCGAGCCCCGCCCGCCCGCCGTCCCACACCAGCGGGTACTCCGCCAGCACCGGCCCCGACTCCGCCCACAGCGACAGCACCGGCCGCTCGAGCCCGCGCCGCACCGCCACCGGGTCGACGACGGTCCAGCGCGGGTCGAGCGGCCGCTCGAACGTCAGCACCACCTCGGGCCGCTCCGCCGTCGCCGCCGTCAGCGCCGCCAGCTCGGCCTCGACGTCCGCCCGCGCCTGCGGGTCGGCGTGCGCGAGCCGCCGCCGCGTCAGCTCGGCCGCCGCCGCGAACTCCCCGCGCCGCCGCCGCGCCGCCGCCGCGCCCGCGAGCGCGGCGTCGATCGTGTCCGCCCGCGTCGCCGCCGCCGCGTAGTGCTCGGCCGCCAGCGTGTCCTCGCCGATCGCGGCGTACAGCTCGCCTGTCCGTAACAACATGTCCGGAGCGACAGGTCCCGCGAGCCTGGCGATCGCCGACAGCTCCTCGGCCGTGCGCCGCGGCACCCCGATCGCCACCATCTGCTCGGCCCGCGTCCACGCCTCGGCGATCACCGGGTCGGCGATCCCCGGCGGCACCGGGCGCGGGTCGATCTCCTCGCCCGGCAGCGGCGCCAGCCGGCCCTCGCCCGCCCCCAGGACCACCACCCGATCGTCGGCCTGGATCGCCACGATCTCCGCCTCGCCGTCGCCGTCGAGGTCGTGGACCAGCACCGGCGTCAGCCCCTCGATCACCAGCGGCTGCAGCGGCTGGCCCGGCTCGACCCGCAGCACCACCATCGCCTCGCCGGACCGCGTGCGCGCCACGATCTCCTCGGCCCCGTCGCCGTCGAGGTCGCCGACGTAGCGCGGCCCCAGCGTCTGCACCTCCTCCGGCAGGAACGCCTCGACGACGATCGCCTCGTCGCGCAGGCCGACGATGTACAGCCCCTCCGGCTCGCCGAGCGGCTTGTCCGGCGGGAACCGGCCCGGCCCGACCTGCGCGCTCGTCTTCGTGAACCCCACCAGATCGCGCCCCTTCGCCTTCAACACCAGCATCTCGCCGCGGAACGAGCCGAACGAGCGCCGCGCCACCTGGTCGAGCTCGCCCGCCGCGTCCGGCTTGAACACCCGCACGTCGTAGGCCTTCCACGGCCCGACCTCCGCCACCAGCTCCGGCCGTCCGTCACCCTCGAGGTCCGCCACCACCAGCCCCATCAGGTCCGAGCCGACCGCGTCCGTCGGCGCGTGCGCGCTCCGCCGCGTCCACGTCCCGTCCGCCGCCCGCTCGATGCGCCACAGCTTGCGCACGTACGCCTCGGTCCCCACGTACAGCTCGCGCCGCCCGTCGCCGTCGAGGTCCGCCACCTGCGGGTGGAACACCACGCTGTCCGGCCAGGCGTCGATGCGCCGCAGCGCCCCGTCCGCGCCCGCCGCCTGCAGCCGCAGCTCGAACAGCCGCGGCTCCGCGGTCGGGTGGCTGCTCAGCATCAGCGGCTCGCCCGGCGCCAGCCCGGGCACCACCGCCACCCGCCGCGCCCCCGCGTCCGTCAGCGCCCGCACCGCCGTGAACGACAGGTCCGGCCGGTACATGCGCACGGTGCCGCCCTCGTCCGTGGTCGTCAGCAGCGGCCCGAGGTCGGCCCCGAAGTCCGCCACCTCCGCCGTCCGGAAGCCCTCCTCGACGCGGCGGAACACGCCCTCCCGCACACCTGTCACATGGGACAGGTCCGCGAGCACCGGGCCCCACGCCCCGCCGACCGCCGCCGCCGCCGCCAGGTCGCGCCGGGCCAGCGCCGCCGCCATCCGCACCTCCTGCAGCTCCGGCCCGCGCGCCCGCTCCGGCGCCGTCCGCTCGAGCACCGCCAGCGCCGCCGCGGCCGCCTTCGCCTGCCGCTGCGCGCTCAGCCGGCCGATCAGCCCGAGCAGCGCCGCGTGCCCGTCCTCGGGCGCGCGCGCCGTGATGTACGCGCTCGCGTAGGCGTCGACCCCCGCCGCGTCGTCGGTCTGCGCCGCCGCCCACTCGAGGTACGCCCGCGCGACCACCGGCGTGCCGCGGTTCTCCGCCAGCTCGACGAAGGTCCGCAGCACCCGCCGCGCCTCGTCGACGTCGCCGCGCGCGCGCAGCTCCGCCAGCTGCCCGAACAGCACCGCCAGCCGGCCCTCGGCCTGGCGCTCGTTGGCGTAGCGCCGCAGCGCCCCGTAGCCGAACACCAGCAGCGCCACGATCGCCGCCGTCCCGGCGATCGCCCCCGCGATCTGCAGCACCCGCCGCCGCCGCTGCTGGCGCTCGGCCTCCGGGTCGCGCCCCAGCAGCTCGACGAGCTCGGCCAGCGAGGCGAAGCGCCCCTCCGGCTTCTTCGAGAGCCCGCGACACACCGCCGCGTGCAGCCACCCCGGCACCCCCGGGCGCAGCGGCGCCGCCGGCAGCGGCCGGGTCTCGACGGTGTCCGTCAGCCGCTCGAGCGTGTCCGCGTCGTACGGCCGCGCGCCGTACAGCGCCTCGTACAGCGCCACGCAGAACGCGTACTGGTCGCTGCCCGCCGTCGCCGCCCCGCCGCGCAGCAGCTCCGGCGCCATGTACACCGGCGTCCCGACCAGCGCGCCCTCGCCGGTCAACGTCGCCGTCAGCGTGGTCGCCTTGCGCGGCCGCGGGGCGCCCGCCTCCTCCGCGCCGCGCCGCGCCGCCAGCCCGAAGTCCGCCACCCGCACGCGCCCGTCCTCGCCGACCAGCACGTTGCTCGGCTTGAAGTCGCGGTGGATGAGCCCCTGACGATGGGCCGCCACCAGCCCCTCGCCGGCCTGGCGGAACATCGCCACGACGTCGCGCCACGGCCGCGGCGCCCCGCCCAGCCAGCCCTGCAGGTCGACGCCCGCGACGTACTCCATGGCCACGAACACCGCGCCCTCGATGGTGCCGACCTCGTGCACCGCGACCACGTTGGGGTGGGACAGCCGCGCCAGCGCCTGCGCCTCGCGCAGCAGCATGGCCCGCCCCATCGAGGTGTCGTCGCCGCGGACCGCGTGTAGCAGCTTGATCGCCACCTTGCGGTCGAGCTCCTCGTCGTAGGCCGCGAACACCACCCCCATGGCCCCGCGCCCCAGCTCGCGCAGCACCACGAAGCGCCCGATGTGCCCGCTCGCCAGCACCACCTCGAGCGCCGCCGAGACCACCTCCTGCCGCTCGTCGAAGTGCACCGAGCTGCGCGCCTGCGTCTCGAGCGTGCCCGTGTGCACCCACCCGCGCGGCCGCGCCACCGCGCTCTCGCCGAACCGCCCCCCGCCGAGCCGCGTCTCCTCCATCGCGCTCCCGGTCAGCCGCCCCGCCGCCACGGTGTCGGCCGAGGCCGTCACGCCCGCCCGCGGCTCCCCCGGCCGCCCCTCGCTCACCCGCACCGCCACCGTCGAGTCGGTCACGCCCGGCGCCGCCGCCCCCCGCACCTCGCTCACCCGCACCGCCACCGTCGAGTCGGTCACGCCCGGCGCCGCCGCGACCCGCACCTCGCTCACCCGCACCGCCACCGTCGAGTCGGCCACGCCCGGCGCCGCCGGCGGAGCCACCCGCACCCCCACCGTCGAGTCCGTGCCGCTCACGGCCCCCGGCGCCCGCGTCTGCTCGAGCCCCGACGGACCGGCGGCGCCCGCCCCCTGCGATCGTCGATCCCCCACCATCTCGCCAACCCCGACGGTATCACGCCCGGACCGCGCCCCACCCCCCTTGCGACCCCGCGGGCCCTCCTGTACGGATCCGCCATGCTGCAGACCGGCACCACGGCCCCCGACTTCACCCTGCTCTCCAACACCCGCGAGAAGGTCTCGCTGGCGAACCTGCGCGGCAAGACCGTCGTGCTCGCCTTCTTCCCGGCGGCCTTCACCGGCGTCTGCGAGAAGGAGCTGTGCTCCTTCCGCGACTCCCTCGCCAGCCTCAACGACCTCAACGCCACCGTGCTCGGCGTCAGCGTCGACGCCCCCTTCTCCAACAACGCCTTCGCCACCAAGAACAACCTCAACTTCCCCATCCTCAGCGACTACGCGCGCGAGGCCGTGCGCGCCTACGACATCGCCCTCGACGACTTCGCCGGCATGCCCGGCTACACCGCCGCCAAGCGCGCCGTGTTCGTCGTCGACCCCGCAGGCACCATCCAGTACGCGTGGGTCGGCCCCAACCCCGGCGTCGAGCCCGACTACGACGCCGTCAAGCAGGCCGTCGCCGCCATCAGCCACAAGTCGGCGTCCTGACGCCTCCCGCGGGGTCGCGCGACCCCGACCTGTCCCCGAAGACATGCACGCCGCGCCGGCGCCCCGCCCCACCCGCGGAGCGCTGGCGTCGCCCGTTCGCCTGGCGCATGCTGGGCTGGTTGTCCTGGACGCTCGCCGCCTCGGGAGCCCTGATGACCACCGCGGTGGCGCGCTGGGCCGTGCACGAGCGCCGCCGCAAGCACCGCGCCCAGGAGCTGGAGCGCCTCAGCGACGACCAGGGCGGCAGCACCGCCCACCTCAGCCCGTCGCTGGCCCACCTCGCGCGCCAGGCCCGGGTGGTCCGCCTCCTGCTCGCCACCCCGTTCGACCGCTACCGCGTCGGCCTGCTCCACGACACCCCGTGGGGCCGCCGCGCCGCCTGCGACCAGTACGACCTGGCGATCAGCGACGCCCGCCGCGCCCTGTGGGAGTGGCTGCTGCTGTTCCGCCACCTCCGCGAGCCCGACCGGCAGATCCTCCTCGGCCTCGGCCTCTCGCTCACGCCGTTCTATTCCGCCCTCTTTAAACCCGGCGTGTTCGACCGCAGCGACGACCTCTGGGAGGACACCCTCCTGCCCGCCGCCCCCGACCTCGCGCACGTGTTCGCCGAGCTCCGCCGCACCATGCACGACCTTCGCACCTTCGAGGTCACGCTGCTCGGCCACAACACCAGCCCGTACCGCCGCTGACCCCACCACCGCCCGCGCCGCACGGGTCGTACGGGCCACAGCCCTCCACGCGGGGCTCCGTCACAGCCGCGAGATGACGCGTCGGACCCACTCGGCCGAGCTACGGGCCGTGTCCGCGTCGTTCGTCCGCTCGCACGCGTCGAGGTCGGCGGCCAGCGCCGTCAGCATCGCTTCGAGGCGGTACAGCGCGGGGTCGACGGGCGCGGGCGGGGCGTCGTCGTCGTCGGCGTCGAACGACGGGCGGTCGCCAAGGTCCTCGGACGCGAGGTGGAGCAACCGACAGAAGCTGGCCAGGAATCTGGGTCGATCCGTCGGCGGATCGACGAGGCCGTGCGCGCACAGGATCCCCTCCTCACAGGCCGTGAGCACTCCGTCCAGCTCCTTGCGCCTCAGGAACACGCGGGCGAGCTTGCTCGCGCTCACCGCCAGATCGCTCCGCTGTCTCGGGGCCGCGGCGGCCAGTCGGCGCGCGCACTGCATGGCCTCCTGATGGGCCGCCAGCGCGGCGTCCAGCTCCCCGCGCAGGCCATGGCGATCGCCGAGGTCGTCGAGGGCCAGCACCAGTTCACGCAGCAGGTCGGGGTCGTCGGGCTCGCGCGCCGCGAGGTCGCGCCGGATCTGCACGCCCTCTCCGAGCGTCTCGCGGGCCTCTTCCGGCCGCCCGCGCGACTCCAGCATCCAGCCGAGGTTGTGCAGGTCCGAGGCGAGCCCGCTTTGCCACCGGCTGCCGCCGGGATCGAGCGCCGCGCAACGCCGGGCGATCGCCACGCTCTCGCTGTGGGCCGCGAACGCGGCGTCGCCCTGGTCGAGCTCGTCGAGGGCCAGGCCGAAGCGGTTCAAGCTCAGCGAGACCTGCCACGGCCCCTCGGGCGCGTCCGGATCGATCTCCACGATCCGACGCGAGCACCGCAGCGCCTCCTCGTAGACCGGCAGCGCCCTGGCGGGCGCCTTGTGCTCGCGGTGCAGGTCGCCGACCGTGCGCAGGATCGCGGCCAGATCGCGCAGCCGCTCCGGATCGTCGGGCGCGCGCGCGAGCGCAGCGCGCCGGAGCAGCGCGCTCTCCTCCGCGGCCGCGAGCGCGCGCTCCGGCGGCCCGTGTTCTTGCGTGTGCTCCACCAACCGGTCGAGCGCGGCGATCCGCTCGCGGGACGCTTCCTCGTCGTCGGGGGTCGACTCGAGTCGCGCGTCAGCCGCCACAGAACCCGATGTTCTCGTAGCCGACCGGCGCCATGCCCTGTTCGAACGCCGCCACGCACGACAGCCCGTTCGGGCAGGTGCCTGGGTTGACGGTCACGTCGCACCACTCGGTGCAGCACCCGACCAGGTTCTGCTGGCAGGTCGGGACCGCCGCCGGGTCGAGGCAGGCGAGCCCCGGGTCGCAGCCGTTGAGGAACTGGCAGCCGTCGTTCTGCTGGCCCTCGTTGCCGCTGGCGTCGATCACGCACACGAACGCGCCGTCGTTGAGCACGCACACCTCGTCCGACTCGCAGCTGTCGGTCAGCGGGTCGCAGCCGGCGAGGCACAGGATCAGCACGTCGTCGTTGGTGATCGAGCAGGCCGTGTCCTGCGGGCACGACGGGTTGTTCATGGTGCCGTTGCACATCTGCACGCAGGTGCCCACGAGCGTGTCCTGGTCGACCCCGAAGCACATCGCGTGCTTCACGCAGCTGTCGAGCCCGCTCGTCGCGCTGTCCTCGACCGTGCACGACTCGCCCGGCTTGTCCGTGCCCATCACCGGCACGCACTTCAGCGCGTCCCAGGAGCTCCCGTCGGTCGCGTACGGCATGCACTTCTGCCCGGCAGGACAGTTCTCCGCCCACACGTCGCACTCGCCGAGCGGCACGTCCTCCCCGGGGATGAACGTGCCGTTGCTCGGGTCCGACGACGAGTCGCTGCTCGGGTCCGACGACGGGTTCGACGAGGGGTCGCCGCTCGGGTCCGACGACGGGTCGCTGCTCGGGTCGCTCGTCGGCCCCGACGCCGTGGTCTCGTCCGGCCCCGACGTCGACACCGACGAGTTCGTGGTGACCGAGGTCGTCTCCGGCAAGGTGGCCACCCCCGACGTCGGGCTCGTCTCCGTGCCCGCCGACGTGTCCGTCTGCCCCGGCCCCTCCTCGTCGTCGCCGTCGTCACCCCCGTCGTCGAACCCGCTCGGCAACGACTGGTTGGTGGGGTTGAGCGTGTCGCTCAACATCCCCTTCGAATCTCCGCAACCGACCACGGACAGCACCACGAATACGGACAACCGGCGCATGCGCATAAGTTCAAACCTCATAGGGCCCCTCGACCGGCGATGAAACCACAAATTCCCCCGCCTGCCACCCCTCCGCCGCCCGCCCGGGCTGGGTCCATCACCGCCCCGGCAAATCCGCTAAATATCGCGCATGGACCCGCAGACCGCCCGAAAGCCCTCGCACCTCGTCCGCGCCGCCGAGCTCGTCCCCGCCGTCGAGGAGGCCTTCTCACACCCCTTGAACCCCGCCTCCGAGGTCCGCGGCCACTCGCTCGGCGACCCTTGCGGGCTGTCCCGCATCGGCGTCCACCTGCTGCGCGTCCCGCCCGGCAAGGAGTCGTTCGTCTACCACGCCCACCACGGTGAAGAAGAGTTCATCTACATCCTGTCCGGCCGCGGCGTCGCCGAGATCGCCGACGAGCAGCACGAGGTCGGCCCCGGCGACTTCCTCGGCTTCCCCGCGCCGTCCGTCGGCCACCACCTGCGCAACCCGTTCGCCGAGGACCTCGTCTACCTGTCGGGCGGCGAGCGCCACGCCATGGAGATCGCCGACTACCCGCGCCTCAACAAGCGCCTCGTCCGCGTCGGCGCGGCCGCCTCGCTGTACGACGGCACCGGCCACGAGGTCTTCCCCGGCATGCCCGTCGTGCCCCGCCTCGAACCATGAGCCGCCCTCCCGGCGAGCCGTGCTCAGCGTCGCCTCACGGCCACGCGAGCCGCAGGCGCCCGTCCATGTACAGCGCCCCTCCGCCGGCTCCGTGGCGTCGCCTCACGGCCACGCGAGCCGCAGGCGCCCGTCCATGTGCAGCACCCCCGCCGCCGCCAGCTCCGTGTCGTCGCTTCACGGCCACGCGAGCTGCAAGCGCCCGTCCATGTACAGCACCGCCGCCGCCGCCAGCTCCGTGTCGTCGCTTCACGGCCACGCGAGCTGCAGGCGCCCGTCCATGTACAGCACCCCCGCCGCCGCCAGCTCCGTGTCGTCGCCGTCGATCCGCCGATGCACGCGCGCGGCCGGGGCCAGCACCGCGTCGCGCCCGCGCACGAACGACTGCTCGCGCACGACCAGCCGGTACGCCTTGTTCAGCGCCAGCGCCCGCGCCCGCGACGGCGCCAGCAGCCACGCGAGGTCCCGATCTCCGCCGATCGCCGCCCGCCGCACCTCGCGCTCGTCGAGCGCCCCGCCCGGGAAGAACCGCCCCAGCATCTCGGCGTTGGCCCGCAGCTCGTCGCCGCCGCCGACCCGCCGCATGTACGTCAGATACTCCGGCTCCGCGTGCCCCGCGAGCGGCGCGTCCTGCATGCCCGCCAGCGTCTGCACGCCCCACCCGCGCGCCCCCGGCAGCTGCCGCGGGAACGAGAACGTCTGGTCGACCGTCACGCCGATCCCGTTGTGACAGCCCATGCAGAAGCGCTGCTCCTCCGCAGTCTGCAGCCGCAACCGCCCCGCCTCGTCCTCGATGAACCCCTGCAGGTGCCAGCCGAAGTCGCCGCGCAGCCCGACCGCCGGCGAGCCCGTGTAGCGCGGCGTGCGTCCCTCCTGCCGCGCCTCGTGCTCCTCCTCGTAGGCCCGCTGCGTGGCCCAGCGGTCGAGCGCCTCGACCTTGCGCGCGTACCGCAGCTCCTTCATGCGCGCCGCGAACAGCCCCGGCGCGTCCGGATCGAGGTAGCGCACGCTGTGCAGGAACCCGGTGCCCTCCGGATACACCATCCTTCGCACCGCCTCGTCCGCCGCCCCGCCGAAGTAGCGCGGCGGCAGCCCGACGATCGCCCGCGCCTCGGCGATCCTCCCGTCCCCGTCGAGGTCGTACCCCACCGCCGTCTCGTCGAGCGGCTCGCCGACCCACCGCACCTCCGCCCGCAGCGGGTCGCTCGCCACCGCCGCCGCCACGATCGCCAGGTTCACGCGGTACACCGCCCGCGACTCGGTCCCCGCCGCCGTCCGGCGAAACCCCGCCGGCAGGCGAATGAACGCGTCCCCCACGCTCCCGTTGGTCGCCCAGAACGCCCCCACGAACGGTTTAAAGATATAGGCCCGCCACCCGCTGCCGTCGCGCGCGAAGCCCTCGTCGTCGAACCCCCGCCCCAGCTCCGGCACATAATTAAATCCCTCGGCCCCCTGCAGCGCGACCCGCAGCGGCTCGAAGTTGTCCTCGCGCACGTATTTTAAAATTTCGTCGTCGCCGATCTCCGCGATCGCCGGGCGCCGGTCGACGAACAGGTTGGTCCAGTGATTGATCCTCCCGGCGTCCGAGAACTCGTAGGTCTGCTGCAGCGACCAGTCGTGCATCGCGTTCGGCCCGTGCGACGCCGTGTGGCACGCGTAGCAGGGGTTCGAACGCGGCCCGGTCTGCGTGTAGCACTGCGGCGGGATCGCGGCCTCGAGGTTGCCGACCTCCGTGCTCACCCGCGCCGCCGCGAACGGGTCGTACGCCTCCCCCGCGACCGACCACTGCGACGCCACCGTCGCCCCCGCGAGCACGAGCCCCCGCGTCGCCCCCGCCGCGTCCCCGCGCTCTCTCCGCTGCACACGCGCCGTCACGCCCTCGCTCGTGGGCTCCCGCGTCGTCGCCCCCGCCGCGACTCCGCGCTCTCGCGCCGTCGCACGTCCCTGGTCCTCCGCCGCCCCCGCCGAGCGCGCCAGCTGCCCGGTCACCGCCGCGAGCAGCCCGTACCCGAGCAGCCGCGCCCACCGCAGGTCGCGCGGCGGCGCCGGCATCACCTGTCCTCCGGGACACCCGTGCATCACGGCGTCCCCGGCCAGCTCGAGAACACCGACTCGCCCGGGTGCTGGATCGACACGAACAGCGCGCGCATGTCGCTGCTGAGCGCCGGCCCGGTCGCCTCGCTGTCGCTCGGCCCCGAGAGCACCCGCAGCCCGCGCCCCCACGTCGGCTTGACCACGCCCGGCTGCCCGGCCTTGTGCGTGGGATCGAGGTCCAGATAATAGAACGCGTCGGCCGTCGCGTTGACCCCGAAGTTGCCGTCGGTGCCGAACCACACCCCGCCGTCGCCGTCGATCAGCAGGTTGTCGGGGTCGGCCGCCGCGAGCACGTCCTCGCCCTCGCTGCCCTGGAACACCTTGAAGTAGCCAAAAGTCTTCGACTCGGCCGGGTCCGCCGGGTCCGCCTCGGCCAGCGCGAAGATCGTCCCGACCGCGTCGCCGCGCTTCGGCGCGTCGGTCATCCACGCGTCCGGCGCGAACTTCACGCCATCCTGGTCGAGCGCCGTTTGGCCCCCGTGCTTGGTGAACGCCACGTACAGCCGCGGCGTGCCCGACGGGTCCAGCGGGTTCCACTCGATGTCCTCGGGCCGGTTCAGCTCCATCACCCCGAGCTTGTTGCTCGCCGTGAACAGCGCCCGCCGCACCGCGTCGTCGCTGTCGAACCCGCCCATCGCGTTCCACTCGAGGTCGGCCAGCGCCGCCCCGACCGTGGTCCCCGCCGCGCCCGCCGCCGTGCCCGCGTTCGGCGCCACGTCGACGTCGTTGGCCAGCGACAGCGAGATCCACCTCCCGCTGCCCGGCGCCTCCTCCGTCGCCTCGTCGCCGCCGACCAGCGTCGTCCCGGTCGTATTGTCGAGGCCCTCGAAGTGCGCGACGTACAGCGTCCCGTCGGCCAGCAGGTCGCGCCGCTGCGCCCGCGTCATCGCGTTCGTCACGCTCTGCTTCGACACCCATTTATAAATGCGACCGCCGCGGCGGTCGTCCGCCGCGTACATCACGACGGGCTTGCCGACCGGCTGCTTCCAGGCCGCGTCGACCACGAACGTCGCGTTCTCCCAGCGGGCCCGCCCGAGCGACCCGAGCTTCTGGTGCCCGACCCCCGCCGCGTTCTTGCCGTACCACTCGTCGGCCGGCGCGCCCGGATCGACCTCGACCAGGAAACCGTAGAGGTCGCGCGCGTGGCTGGCGTTCGCGTCGGGCGAGGCCCCGAACTCGCCGTCGTCGCCCGGCGTCGGGTCCAGCGCGATCACCTGCCCCGCGTCGCAGCCGGCCCCGGCGACGAACTGCTGCCCGCTCCAGCACGTCTCGAGGTCGCCGTAGTAGTCCTGCACGTTCTCCTCGGCCGAGATCACCGTGCCCCACGGCGTCACCCCGCCCGAGCAGTCGGCCATGATGCCCGCCACCACCGACGCCGGCAGCGCCTCGCCGAGGTCGTCGTGGTCCGCGCTCGCCCCCGCGAGCCCCGTGATCTTCGCCAGCGTCGTCGACGACGCGTCGTAGCGCACCCCGGCGCGCCCGCGGTCGACCTCCCACGCGCCGCTCGCCGGGTCCTGCACCACGTGCAGCCACGAGCCGCCGACCTCGCGCTTGTACTGCGCCCCGTAGGCCGTCAGCGCCGCGTCGTCCCACGCGTCCGCCGTCACGTCGTTGATCAGCGCCCCGAGCCGCTTCAAGAACGCCGCGAACGTGCGGTGCTGCCCGGTCGGCGCCGTCGTGCTGGTCGGGCTGTCCCCCGAGACATACTCGTGGTTCACCCACATCCACGCCGAGCTGCCGCTGCCGTGCCACTGCGGCGCGTCGCCGGCCTGCGCGTCCCAGCCGTCGCCGAAGTAGGCGATGTAGTCGTTGTTGGCCCCGAAGCGCGGCGCCTCGACGCCCTCCTCGTAGGTCAGCGGGTCGAGCCAGCGCACCAGCACGTTGGCCCGCAGCCCCGCCACCATGCGCACGCCGTCGGTCGACGCCGGCGCCAGCGGGAACTGCACCCCCGGCGCCAGCGTGTCCATCGCGTAGCCCTCGGCGAGGATCTTGACGAAGTCCGGCAGCGTCGCCGCCCCGGTCCCGAGGTCGTCGACGAAGCTCGCCGCCACCACCGCCGACCTCGGCGCCCGCTCGAAGTCCAGCCCGTCGTCGCCGTCGTTGCCGTCCTGCCCGTCGTTGCCGTCCTGCCCGTCGTTGCCGGGCTCGCCGTCCTGCCCGTCCTGCCCCGGCGCGCCGTCCTGTCCGTCGTTGCCGTCCTGTCCCGGCAGCCCCGGCGCGCCGTCCTTTCCGTCCTGGCCGTCCTGCCCGTTCTCACCGTCCTGCCCCGCCGTCGCCACCTCGTCGTCGCCGCACGCAGGCGCCGCCATCAGGCACAGCATCAAACCAGAGCACACGAACCGCTGACTCTCCCGGGTCTTCGACGTCATCGCCGCGACCCTATCCCCGCGACGTCTCGACCCGCCCACGCCCGCGCCAATTCACCGCGACGTCCACGTCAACAACCCCGCCCCGCGCGCCGCATCCCCCCGCCTCGATCACGGCTCCGCGATCCCCCCGCGACGTCCACGTCAACAACCCCGCCGCGCGCCGCATCCCCTCGCCTCGATCACGGCTCCGCCGTCCCCCCGCGACGTCCTCGTCGACAACCCCGCCGCGCCCCGCGTCCCGCCGGCTCGATCCCACCGCGACAGCCGCGTCGACGACCCCGCCCTCCGCGACTCATCCCGGACGCGGCGTCCAGGCCGACACGCCGTACCCCGCGCACCCGGTCAGCGCGTCGTCGTCCGCCGGGGCCACCCACATATCGTCGTTGCTCAGCCGCTCGCGCGCCCGCAGGCGGAAGATCGGCCGCTTCAGCTCGAACAGCTGCGCCGCCAGCGGCCCCCGCACCGCCGTGCCGACCAGCGCCCCGCTGCACTCGCCCGCGACCCCGCGCGCGTCGCCCAGCCGCCGGTCCACGCTGAAGAACTCGCCGTCGATCACCGCGAAGTCGTAGCCCTGGAAGTACAGCGAGTGGTCGAAGTCCGCCTGCTCCGCGAGCGTGCCGTCGTGGATGTGCACCGTCGGGAAGAACAGCCACGTCGGCCAGCGCGCCGCGTACTCGAACGCCATCGGGTGCACGCGCTGCTCGCCGGCCCGCAGCTTGAACACCGCGAACCCGGCCGCCGCGTACCCCGGCAGGCGCCGCCACAGCGCCTCGTCGACGCGAAAGCGCGGGTCGAGCCGCCCGAAGTCCGCCAGCGTGGGCACGTACGACGCCTCGAACGCCCCGACCCGCTCGACCTTCAGCGGCGCCGCCGGCCGCGGCGCCGGCCCGCGGGCGAGGGTCTGCGGCGCGAACGTCCGCTCGAGGTCGTCGAACAGCCCCGGCATGCCCGACAGATCGACGAACCGCAGCGCGTCCGCGCCGCTGCCCGGCACCACGTGCAGCGGCAGCACCATCGCCACCGGCTCGGACGCCCGCACGCGCATGTCGTAGACCAGTAGCTGACGATCGCCGCGACGCCTCGCGTAGATGCGGGTGTTCGCCACCTCGACCGCCGCCGACCGCCCCGAGAAGCAGCACATCCCGGCCATCGTACCAGCCGGCGACGCGCTTGTTTCCGCGCGCCGGGCTCCGTATAACCCCGCGCATGTCCACCCCCACCCGAGCACACGGACGCTGCCACGGGCTCCTCGCGCTGTGCGCCGCCATCGCCTGCGGCGAGCCCGACCCCGCCGGTTCCACCACCGGGCAGACGTCGATCACCAGCGCCACCAGCGTGACCGCCGGCAGCAGCGCGACCACCACCGCCGGCGACGACGGCACCACCACCACCACCGCGCCGCCGCAGACCAGCGGCGGCGTCGACGGCACCACCGGCGTCGGCCCGACGAGCGCGGCGACCGACACCGGCGACGTCTCGGGCAGCAGCGGCGGCGCCGACAGCAGCTCGACCGGCGCGCCCTCCGAGCACTTCATGATGATCGACCCGCTGATCGGCGGGACCATGGGCACGGCCGTCGGCGGCAGCTTCGGCGACGACGGCTGGACCGTCACCGCGGCGGCCGATCGCGTCTACTGGCCCGTCCCGCGGCTCGTCGAGGGCTCCGTCGAGTTCACGCTGCGCAACGTCACCCTCGGCAACCTCCCGCTCAACGACCACGAGGTGTTCGCCATGTACGAGGGCGGCCACGGCATCGAGCACCCGATCGGCTACAACCCCGAGTTCCGCAACAACGCCTTCAAGAGCATGATCCGCATCTACGGCGCCGCCGAGCTCGGGCGCGAGGGCCAGCAGAAGATCATGTGGGGCATGTGCCCGTTCGGCGCGCCGGGCTACCACGACGGCGGCTGCCCGTGCAGCGACCCCGCGGGGTTCTTCGAGGAGCCCTTCGGCGGCGACGGCACCTGGGACGGCAGCCCCCAGGTCCTGCGCATCGAGTGGAAGGACGGCCTCACCCGCTACCTGCGCAACGGCCAGGAGGTGCTCAGCGTCGACTGGACCGCCAGCGGGCTCGGCTTCGGCCCCGATGAGCTCTACATCTCGCTCGGCAACCCGCGCCCGCTCGAGGTCGGGACCGCCGGCATGCCGATCGGCGCCGTCTTCAGCGACCTCGTCGTCGAGGGCTGGACCGGCCCGCCCGCGGCCACCTGCGGCTGATCAGGCCAGCCCGACCCGCAGCCCGCTCGCCAGCGACCCGCGGACCTCGACCGTCGAGTCGCCGCCGCCGACCTCGATGGTGTCGCGCTTGCCGGGGTTGATCCCGCCGGGTCCGATGTCCTCGACGCCGACGAAGTAGCGCGGTCCGTCGGGCACCGTCAGCTCGCGCGAGGCGCCGGCCGGCACCTCGTACTCCTGCCACGCCGGTCCGGCCTCGCCGCCGTCGCGGCTGTCGCGGCTCTGGTAGACGAGGACCTTCGCCGTGTGGTCGTCGTCGCAGCGATTGACGAGCGTGATCGTGAAGTCCGACATGCCGGGAAAGTTAAACCAGGTCGCCCGCGACGACCGCCCGCCGCGGCGCGACAAATCTGCGGGTGTTCACGGCTCGTAGGCGCGGATCCACTGGTTGATCCCCATCTGCAGCACGTTCTCGTTGCCCGCGACCACCACCTGCGAGTCCGTCACGGCGACGCCCTGCACCTCGTCGTAGAGGTCGACCGGGTCGTTGTACAGGCTCGTCCAGTACGGCGCGCCGTCGGCCTCGTAGCGGCGGACCCACGCGTTGCTCTGCTGCGCTCCGTCGAACACCAGGCCCGCCGAGTAGATCTGCCCCGAGGACGACCACCCGACCGCGTACCCGTAGTCGTCGGCCAGGTTGCGGTCGTACGACGCCTCCCACACCGTCGCCCCGTCGGGGTCGAGGCGGGCCGTCCAGATGTCGAAGTGTCCGGCCTGCGTCTGCAAATAGCCGTTGATCGCCAGCTCGCCGGCCGCGTTGATCGCCAGCCCGCGCGCCGCTCCGAGGGCCCCGCCGCCGTAGGTCTTCTGCCAGATCTCCGCCCCGTCGACGATCGAGTAGCGCGCGACCACCGGCACAGGCGTGTCGTCGGGCCCGAGCCGCAGCGCCGTGGCGACGATGAGGTCGCCGCCGGGCTCGATCGCCGCCCCGTGGCGGTTGAACCCCGCCGCGTCGGGCACCGTGACCGTCCAGACGATCGACCCGCCGGACGGGTCGTGGCGGTGGATGTGGACCTCGTAGGCCTCGTCCGTGACCTCCTCCGAGCCCACCGAGTAGATCGTGTCGCCGCGCACCGCGACCGCCAGGATGTTGCTCGACCCGTCCAGGTACGGCGACTCGCGCGTGTACGTCCACTCGATCTCGCCGCCCGTCGAGAACTTCGCCAGGTACGCCCTGAACTGGCCCTCCGCCGTCAGCTCCTCGTAACCGCCGAGGTAGACGCGGCCGTCGTCGCCCACCGCGATCGCCGCCGCGCCGTCGTCGAACCCCATCGCCCCCGCGTACACGAACTGCAGCAGCTCCGTCCCGTCCGGCGCGAGCTTGCGGGCCACCCCGTCGGAGAAGTTATCGGCGCCCTCGATGGTCCCGCCGACGTAATAGTTACCGTCCGCGTCGACCGCGATCGACGTGGCGATGTCGTCCTGCTTGGCCCCGCTGTCGTACGACTGCGTCCAGATCGGCACGCCCGTACGCTCGCAGACCGCGTTGCAGCCGTCGTCGGGGTCGTCGTTGCCGTCGTCGCACGGCTCATCGCCCTCGGGGAACCCGTTGCCGCACACCGGCGGCGGCATCGGCGTCGAGGTGCTCTCGTCGGTCGTCGACGTGCCGGTCTCGGTCCCCGTGGTGGTCGGCTCACCCGTCTCCGACGTCGTCGTCCCGACCATCGGGTCCCCGGTGTCCAGCCCGGGCGGCTCGGCCGTGGTGTCGTCGTTCCCCACGATCGGCGGGTCGGTCGGGACGCACGCGAGCGGCACCAGCAACATGGCGATAGATCGGCGCATACGAGCCGATTTACCGCGATGAGTGCATGCGGTGTCAAGGATCCACCAGGCGCCCGCGCGCGGACGTCCAGAGCGAGCCCGTCCGATCCCCTCCGCCACCAACGCCAAGACCCACCGATTGGGTGGGTCGAGAGCGTTCAGGCGAGCGAGGCGGCCGCCGAAGCAGGTCCAGAGCGAGCCCGTCCGATCCCCTGCGCCACCAACGCCAAGACCCACCGAGTGGGTGGGTCGAGCGCGTTCAGGCGAGCGAGGCGGCCGCCGAAGCAGGTCCAGAGCGAGCCCGTCCAATCCCCTCCGCCACAAACGCCAAGACCCACCGAGTTGGTGGGTCGAGCGCGTTCAGGCGAGCGAGGACCGCGGCCCCGGAGGGGCCGCTGAAGCAGGTCCAGAGCGAGCCCGTCCAATCCCCTGCGCCACCAACGCCAAGACCCACCGAGTGGGTGGGTCGAGCGCGTTCAGGCGAGCGAGGACCGCGGCCCCGGAGGGGCCGCTGAAGCTAGAACCGGAGGCGCAGCTCGAACTGGGCCTGGAGGGGCTGCTGGAACACGGTCTGGACGCCGAAGTTGCCCTGCTTGGGGAGCACGCCGCGCTGGAAGAACGACGTGGGGGCGTTGGGGTTCTGGACCTTCGAGTGCTTCAGGTCCTCGAGGTCACCGCCGGCGATGGCGCGGCCGAACGAGTACGAGTACGTCTCGTCGACGCGGAGCACGGCCTTGTTGTTGGTGATGTTGACGAGGCGGGCGGTGAACTCGAGCTCGAGCTCGCCGGGCAGCGGGTAGGCGTAGCTCAGCTGGATGTTGGCGTAGTAGCTGGGCTCGATGCGGCCGCCGGCGCCGCGGGGGAGCACGTAGACCAGCGACTGGCCGGGGTAGCGGTTGTTGTCGGCGTAGATGCTGATGGGCGTGCCCGAGATGTAGTTGAACGAGCCGCCGATGGTGAAGCGACCGGCCTTGCGCAGGTCGAACTGGTAGAAGCCGTTGAGCTTGACCGTGTGGGGGCGGTTGTCGAACAGCGGGCCGTAGGAGTTACGGACCAGCTCGGGGATGTCGAACTGCGTCGACGAGCCGATGTTGATGGCGCCGGTGTTGCGGGCGACGAACCCGTCGTAGTTACCGATGAGGCGCGAGTAGGTGTAGCTGCCGGTGAGCAGCCAGTTCTTGGCGAAGCGCTTCTTGACCTGGAAGGTCCACGCATCGTAGTTGCGGACCGGCCTGTTGAACAGCGTGCCGACCTTGGTGAACGCGTCGGCCAGGAAGTTGCAGCGGTTGATCTCGCGGGCGAGGATGTCGCGGTCCTCGCTGTTCGGGTCGGCCGAGTCGAACTTGTTCTGCAGGTCGGTGCAGGCGTCGTTCTGGGCCTGGATGTCCTTGGCGGACACCGACTCGCCGGGGTTGGCGATGATGAAGTTGAGGCCGCCGTTGGTCGACACGTCCTCGACCGCGCGGCCGAGCGAGTTGTGGATCCAGTTGACCCCGAGCACGAGGTCCTCGATGACCTCCTGCTCGTAGCCGACCTGGAACTGCTGGTTGTACTGGCCCTTCAGGCGCGGGACGATCGCGTTCTCGGTGAGGCTCGTGGTGAACGAGTTGAAGTCGGTGCAGTACTCGGTCGGCGCGCCGTTGATGGTCCGGTCGCGCGACTCGCCGCCGATCAGGACGGGCGTCGCGCAGTCGGACGCGCGGTAGGTGCGGTTGACGTTGACGAGGCCGCCGAACGCGCGGGAGTTCAGGATCGCGGGGATCTGCTGGTAGAACCACCCGTACGAGGCGTAGAGGCGGCTCTTACCCTCGTCCGTCCAGTCGTAGACCATGCCGATGCGCGGGGCGACGTTGTCCCAGATGAAGATCTGGCGGTTGCCCATCACGTCCTTCATGTCCTGCATGTCCCAGCGCACGCCGGCGTTGAGGTACAGGTTGGAGAGGATGGCCCACTTGTCCTGCAGGAAGACGCCGTAGTTCTGGGTCGACAGCGTGGCCTGGTAGGCCGGCGCGCGGATGCCGGCGCCGATCGACGTGGCGATCGCGCGGAGGTCGTCCTGCTCGAGGCGGGCGCGGCCGTACCCGATCGAGGTGCGCTGGTCGGGGTTGTCGGCGTCGACGATGATGGCGCGGTTGTTGTTGACGCGGTTGGCGGTGTTGATGATGTACTCGCCGCGGCCGCCCATGCCGGACGGGTCGAAGCAGTACTCGCCGCCGCCGGACAGGCCCGACGCGCAGTTCTGGTAGAAGTCCGCCGTGTTCGAGCCCGAGTAGCGCGAGTCGGTGTGCGAGCGGACGCTGTCGATCTCGGTGCCGTACTTGATCTGGTGCGAGCCGGCCCGCTTGCTGCTCACGAAGTGGGTCAGCGCCAGCTGGCCGCCGACGCGGTCCTGCCACGAGTTCGAGTAGCTGCCGACGCCGCCCGACAGCCAGTTGCGGGTCGGACAGGTGAGGCCCGGCAGGTTCGAGTTGTTACACGCGTCGTCGACGCCGTCGACCAGGCGGACCGCGCCGTCGCGGTCGAGCAGGTCGTAGAGGTTGCGACCCTGGGTGTCGCGCTCCTGCGTCAGCGGGATGTTCTTCAGGTTGGGGTCGTCGAGCTTCCACGCGTCGGCCGAGCGGGCCCGGAAGTAGAAGATGCTGGCGTCGATCTCGAGCTTGTCGTCGGCGACGCGGCCCTCGTAGTCGAGGTTGACGGTCGAGCCGTTGCCGAGGTTGGTGCCGAACGACTCGTTGACGACGCCCTGGGCCACGCGCGACACGCCGCCGATGGTGCGCGTCGGGTTGGTGCCGAACGAGTTGGGCTCGGCGCCCGGGGGCAGGCGGAACGACGAGCGCACGAACGACGGGCCGCCGCCGCCGCCGAGGCGCAGGCGGTGCTTGGGGTTGATCTGCCAGTCGAGGACCGCCTGCCAGCCCATGTCGAAGCGGCCGGTGCGGAAGCGCTGCTGGGCGAACCGCACCGAGTCGATGTAGTTGCCGTTGGCCGCGCAGTCGTTGGTGCCGTTCTCGTAGGGGCAGTCCTCGTAGCCGCCCGAGCGGTCCTTGTCGCGCCGGCGGTAAAACGACTGGATCATCGAGTTCTTCTGCCCGCCCGGCGACACGCCGATCGAGAAGAACAGCTTGTCCTTGACGATGGGGCCCGACAGCGTGAACACGCCCTGGCCCTCGTAGTCCATGACCTCGGCGACGCGCAGCGCCTCGTCGGTGTCGGCGATGAAGCGCGGCAGGGCCACGCGCGGCGAGAAGCGCAGCAGCACCTGACCGCGGAACTTGTTGGTGCCGCCGACGCGGCGCGCCCGCACGATGCCGCCGGCCGCGCCCGAGAACTCGGCGTCGTAGCCGGCCTCGATGACCTCGACGTCCTCGATGAACTCCTGGACGATCGTCGTCGAGACCGTGCCGAACGCCGGGCTGGTCGTGTTGGCGCCGTCGACCACGTACTTCGACTCGGCGCCGGTGGTGCCGGCGAGGCGGATGCCCGCCTGGTCGCGGCTCGCCGTCGGCGCCAGGTCGACCACCGCCGTGAAGTCGCGGCTGGTGCCGCCGACCGGCACGCTGCGGATCTCGTCCATCTTCACCTTGGTGACGGTGGACGTGTCGGCGCGGATCTTCGAGACCACGTCGACGTCGATGCGGAACTTGTTGTTCGGGTCGATCGAGAAGTTGGCGCGGAACTTGGCGCCCGGCGGCACGTCCATCGACTTGTTGACGTTGGCCTGACCGAACAGCACCTGCACCGTGTACTTGCCCTGAGGCAGGTTGCGGAACGAGTACAGGCCCTCCGCGTTGGTCTGCATCTCCCGCTGGCCCTGAAGACAGGTGCACTGGAGGATGACGAGGGCGCCGTTGATCTTCTCGCCCGTCTTCGTGTCGGTCACGACGCCGCTGATCGTCACGTCCGAGGCCGCTGCCGCGAAGTTCGGAGCCATCGCCACGACGGCCGCGGGGATCGTCGCCAGCGGCGCGGCCAGCGAGTAGTTGAGCAGAGAGCGCTTGAGGTTCACTGGAGGGTGCTCCTTACAGGACCGTAGGGCAGGACCGCGGGGCCGAGGCCGAATTCAGGTCTGTGTGTCGGCGGGGGCCGAAGACACCGGCCGGATACCAGCGGGGTATAACATAACGAATCGGCGGCTGAATACGCGAAACTGCTTCATCCTGCCGCGAACGCGGCTTCCCCTCACCCACCCGCGATCGGACGTCCGATCGGCCCTGCAAGCGCAGGATCCCTGGTCCTCTCGATCGTCGCTGCACGTGCCGAACAGGCCGTAAAGCGAGGACCCGAAGGCCACAGCGCATGTCGCACTGCACGCCGCCTCGCATGCTGCCGCGGGCCGCACACCCGCGTCAACGAAAATTGTCTTCACCGACCGTCCACGGGACCGCTGCGCCGCACCGCGGTCCGCGTCGCCGCGAGGCCGCTCCGACGTCGACGTCCCCCTCGCGGGTGCCCGGACGCCGAACCGCACGCCCGCGGTGAGAACCCGGGTTCACGCCCCGTCAGAGGTCGACGAGCTCGACCCCGTGGTGGCCCTCTTCGTGACTCTCGGGCGCGGCGCCGAAGAATACGGCGCCGACCCGGGCAAAGCGGGCCGGCGCGTCGGTGGCGAGGAAGCGGGTCCAGGCCAGGGCGCTTGCCGCCTCCGGCGGCGGCCGGGCGATGCCGCGGCTGGCCAGCACCGCGGCGACGGCCTGCGCGGTGGTCTCGGCCGAGTCGATGAGCTCGACCTGCGGACCCGCGGCCGCGGAGATCGCCGCGCGCAGCACCGGGAAGTGGGTGCAGCCGAGGACGAGGCAGTCGGCCCCCGGCAGCTCGGCCAGCGGGGCGCCGAGGTAGCGCCGGGCGATCGCCTCCGCGATCGGCCCGGCCACCCAGCCCTCCTCGGCCAGCGCCACGAACAGCGAGCACGGCACCTGCAGGACCACGGCGTCGGGCCGGCGGGCGCGGATCGCCCGCTCGTAGGCCCCGCCGCGGACCGTGCCCTCGGTCGCGAGCACGACGATTCGCCCGCTCTTCGAGGCCCGGCACGCGGCCGACGCCCCGGGCTCGACCACCCCCACCACCGGCAGCGGCCGGAACACCTCGGCGAGGTGATCCAGCGCCACCGCCGAGGCCGTGTTGCAGGCGATCACCAGCAGCTTGACCCCTCGCCGCGTCAGCACCCGCGCCGCCTGCTCGGCGTAGCGGACCACCGTCTCCGGGCTCTTGGTCCCGTACGGCAGCCGCGCGGTGTCGCCCAGGTACAGCAGCGACTCGTGCGGCAGGGCGGCCCGCAGCGCCCGCAGCACCGTGAGCCCGCCGACCCCCGAGTCGAACACGCCGATCGGCGCCGCGAGATCCACGCCGCCCGTCATGTCCGCATCAACACCTGGCGGGCGATCACCATGCGCTGGACCTGCGAGGTGCCCTCGTAGATCTGCATGAGCTTGCTGTCGCGGTACAGCTTCTCGACCGGGTACTCGCGCGTGTAGCCGTAGCCGCCGAACACCTGGACGGCATCGGTCGCGCACTTGACGGCCAGGTCGGCGCCCATGCACTTGGCGACCGAGCTGGTGATCGTGCGCTTGATGCCCTGGTCGACCTCCCACGCCGCCTTGCTGTACAGCATCTTGGTCGTCTCGTAGGCGATCGCCATGTCGGCGAGGATGATCTGGATGGCCTGGTGCTCGGCGATCGGCTTGCCGAAGGTCCTCCGCTCCTTGGCGTAGCGCGACGACTCCTCGAGGCAGCGGCGGATCAGCCCCGCGCACTGGGCCGCGATCATCGGCCGCGACTTGTCGAACGTCTCCATCGCCACATAAAAGCCCTTGCCCGGCTCGCCGAGCAGGTCGTCGTCGCTGAGGAACACGTCCTCGAAGATCACGTCCGACGTCTCCGAGGCGCGCTGCCCGAGCTTCTTCTCCTTCTTGCCCACGCTCACGCCCGGCCGGTCGCGCTCGACCACGAAGCCGGTGATGCCCTTGTGCCCGAGCTTGGGGTCGATGGTCGCGAACCCGGTGTAGAAGCCGGCGTGCCCGCCGTTGGTGATCCAGCGCTTCTGCCCGCTGAGCCGCCAGCCCTTGCCGTCGCGCGTCAACCGGGTCTTCATGGCCGAGACGTCGCTGCCGGCCTCGGGCTCGCTGCAGCAGTACGACACGAACACCAGCTCGCGCGTCAGCCAGTTTAAATACTTCTCCTTCTGCGCCTCGGTGCCGGCGATCAGCAGCGGCAGGGCCCCGAGGTGGTTGCAGAGCACGCTGGTGGCCACCGCCGGGCAGCCGAACGCCAGCTCCTCGGCGACCAGGCAGCCGTCGAGCGTGTGCAGCCCGAGCCCGCCGTAGGCCTCGGGGATCTCCACGTTCATCAGCCCGAGGTCGAACGCCGCCTGGAAGATCGGCGTGGGGAACTCCTCCTTCTCGTCGTAGTCGTGCGCCTTCGGGATGATCGTCTCGCGCGTGAACTTGCGGGCCGTGTCGACGAGGGCCGTCTGCTCTTCGGTGTAGGTCGGGTCAAACATGGGCGGCCTCGTCCGTATCACGGGGGCGGCGGATTGTCAGCGCCCTCGGCGGCCCGCGCCCGTTGCCGGTCCGCACGCCGGCGCGCGTCGGCCTCGCGGTCCGCCCGCGCCACCTCGGCCGCGCGACTGCCCAGCACGTAGCCGATCAAGAGCCCGAGACACAGCACACCCGGGATGTAGAGGAAGTGGCCGAGCGTCACGAGAGCCCCCGCATGCGCCGCATCATGCCCGACCGCGGCTCTCCAAGCTCCGCCGCAGCGAATCCATGTCCGCGCGAAGCCGCGCCGAGCGCCGCCACAGGAAGATGCCGTACGCCGCGAACAGGGCCCACAGCACCCCGTACGCCCAGACGATGTGCTCGTAGTCCCGGGCCGCCTTCTCGGCCGCCTGACCCTCGAGCACGCGCAGCTTCTCGACGTCCTCGAGGCTGCGCCCGGTCACCGGCGCGTAGCCGTCGGGCGTCGCCGCCGCGGTCCTGGTGGTGTCGACCTTCGGAGCTGGCTGGTTGATCTCTTCCATGGCCTGTCGTCCTCCGCGAACTCGTCTCGAAAATTAAAATTAATTAAATTATTACGCCGGGTCCTCGCTGCGGACCCACGCCTCGTCGAGCTGCTCGGCGATCACGAGCTGGCGGACGCGCAGCCCGAACAGCCCCAGCGAGACCAGCAGCAGCGCGATGAGCCCCGGCCAGAACGTCGCCCACATCTCCGGCGGCAGCTTGGCGACCACCCCCGTCGACGGGTGCATCGTCTTCCACACCTTCACCGCGTAATAAATGATGGGCACGTTGACCGCGCCGAAGATCGCCAGCGCCGCCGCCAGCCGGTCCGAGTTGCGCGGGCCGTAGTGCCGCAGCAGCAGGTAGGCCACGAGGATCAGCCACAGCATCGCCGTGGAGACCTGGCGCGCGTCGCCCGTCCACGGGGTGCCCCAGGTCGCGTGCCCCCAGATCGGCCCGGTCAGCAGCACGCCGAGCCCGGTCACGAAGCCGACCTCCGCCGCCGCCAGCGCGACCGCCCCGGCGTGCCCGCCCGGCCGCCGCAGCTGCACGCCCGCGGCGACGCCGGCGACCACGGCCATGAGCATGCACAACCAGCCCATCGGCACGTGAAAGAAGAAGATCTTGAACGCGGTGCCCATCGTGCGTTCGATCGGCGTCTGCAGGAAGATCCGCTGCACGCTGTAGACCACCAGCGGCGCGGCGGCGACGAAGCACAGGTCAGGCAACAGGCGGCGCACGGCGGTCGCTCCTCGCAGGGGTTCGCTTGGCTGCGCCGACGAGCACGCTCTCGAACAGCAGCGCCGCCAGCGCGAACAGGATTAAGTCCAGCGCGGCCATCTGCTGCAGATAGCCGGTGAGCGCCGGGTCCCCCGCGAGCAGCGCCCGCGTGGTCACCAGCGAGTACATCAACAGCGGCGTGGTCAGCGGGTAGAGCACCACGAACAGCAGGGTGTTCTTGCCCGCGCCGGTGGCCAGCCCGGCCGCGAACAGGGTGCCGATGGCCACGTAGCCGGCGCAGCCGAGCAGCACCAGCAGCGCGGTCGCCCCCGGCTGCCCGCCGAACGCGGACGCCGCCGGGAACATCAGCCACAGCCCGGGCACCAGCACGGAGCAGCACAACAGCAGGACCACCAGCGTCATTCCCGCCTTCGCCAGGTAGATCGCCAGGCGGTCGACCGGCGCCGCGAGCAGGGCCCGCAGCGTGTCGGCCTCGCGCTCGCGGTCGAACACCCGCGTCAGCGTCAGCACGCCGACGAACGCGACCGTCAGCCACAGCAGCCCGGGGATCGCCGCGAGGTGGGCCCTGGCCTGCAGCGCCGCGAACGACAGGTAGAACATCGCCAGCAGCACGACCGTGAAGAACCCCGCCGTCAGCACCAGCTCGAAGTCGCGGAGCTCCTGCCGCAAGTCGCTGCGGAGGAGCAGGTAGGCCTGGCGGAGGCGCCGCACGCCGCGGCTTATAGCACTACTTCGCCCCCGGTTGGGCCTTCACGGGCTGCGGCTCGGCCTTCGCGGCCCCGGCCCCCGCGCCGCGGCGGGCGCTCGCCCCGAGCCGGGCCGCGAGGAACGCGTACTGGTCCGCCGAGTACTCGACCGCCGACTTGACGAGGTCGGCCCCGCCGTGGCCCGCGTTGCGCTCGACTCGCAGCAGCACCGGCTCGCCGCTGCGGCTGGCCCACGCCACCGCCGCCGCGAACTTGCGCGCGTGCATGGGGTCGACGCGGTCGTCGCTGTCGGCCGACATCATCAGCATGGCCGGGTACTTCGCGCCCTCCTGCACGCGGTGGTACGGCGAGTACGCGTGCAGGAACTCGAACTGCGCCGGGTCGTCGGCCGACCCGTACTCCTCGGTCCACGTCTTGCCCGCGCCGAACTTGTGGTAGCGGACCATGTCGAGCAGCGGCACCGCGCAGACCACCGCCTTGAACAATTCGGGCCGCTGGACCATCGCCGCGCCGACCAGGAGGCCCCCGTTCGATCCGCCGGAGATCCCCAGACGTCCGGGCCGCGTGATCTTCTCGGCGATCAGATACTCCGCCGCGCCGATGAAGTCCTCGAACACCCGCGGCTTGTTGCCCAGCGTGCCGGCCCGGTGCCACTGCTCGCCGTACTCGGCCCCGCCGCGCAGCCCCGGCATCGCCAGCACCCCGCCGTGCTCGAGCCAGACCACGGCGCTGGTCGAGAACGACGGCGACAGGCTGGCCCCGAACCCGCCGTAGCCGGTGAGCAGCGTCGGGTTGTCGCCGTCGCGCCGCATGTCCTTGCGGTGGATGATGAACATCGGCACCTGCGTGCCATCCTTCGACCTGTACTTGACGAGGTCGACGACCATGTCGCTGGTGTCGGCCGGGTACTCGATCGTCTCCCACAGCTCGGTCTTGCCGGTCTTGATCGACGTGCGGAAGATCTGCGGCATCTCGGTGTACGAGGCGTAGTAGTAGTACGCCTCGTCCTCGTCGGCCCGGCCGCTCGGCGCGCTCGCCGAGCCCAGCCCCGGCAGCTTGACCTCGCGCAGCAGCGAGCCGTCGAGCCGCCGCACCTCGATGCGCGACACGACGTCCTTCAAATAGGCCAGGCTGAGGTGCCCGCCGACCACCGTCGCGTACTCGAGCACCGCGTCCTTGCGCTCCGGCACGATCTCCTGCCACTGCTCGCGCGCCGGCCTCCGCGGGTCGACCACGAAGACCCGGCTGTTCGGCGCGCCCTCGTTGGTCGTCACGTAGAACTTGTCTTTGAAGATCGACAGCGAGTAGAGCGCGTCCTTGCCGACGATCAGCGGCGTGAACCCGTGCGCCTCGGCCACCGACGCGCCCGCGACCTTGTTCGGCCTGGCCCTCAGGTCGCGGAAGAACACGTCGGTGCGCATCGACCCGTGCTGCACGTAGAGGACCTGCCAGCGGCCGTCGAGCGACAGCGTGGTGATCAAAAATTTGCTCGGGTCGCCGAGCGCCGGGTGCACGACCTCGTCCGTCTTGAAGTCGGTGCCGAGCTTGTGGAACCGGACCTCCGCCTTGCCCGGCAGCTCGGACGCGGGGATCGCGGGGTCGACCGGCAGGCCCACGTAATAAAAGCCCGACGAGTCGGGCAGCCACGAGGGGTAGGCGTAGCGGGCCCCGGGGATGGTGTCGACCTTGCGCTCCTCGCCGGTGTCGAGGTCGCGGACGTGCAGCGTGGCGTCGTCGGCGTTGTTGAGCGAGAGCCCGTAGGCCAGGTAGCGGCCGTCCTTGCTCGGGGAGATCGTCGACACCGACACGCTGCCGTCGGTGCTCATCATGTTGGGGTCGAGCAGCACCTGCTCGGCGCCCTTCACCCCCTCGCGGTAGTAGTAGACCGTCTTCTCCTTGTCCGCGTGCGAGCGCGAGTAGAAGTAGCGCTTGCCCTCGCGATACGGCGGCGAGATGGCGTCGATGTAGTAGAGCTCCTTGAACCGTCGCGCGAGATCCTCGCGCAGCGGCAGGGCCGCCAGCGTCTCGCGCGCCTCGTCGTCGCGAGCCTTCATCCACGCCTGCACCGCCGGGTCCTCGGCCCTCTCCAGCCACCTGTACGGGTCCGCCACACGCACGCCGTGCAGCGTGTCCGCCACGTCCTCGCGCCGCGTGGTCGCCAGGCTGTCGCCGATCGGCGGCGGCGGCGAGGCCCGCTCGCTCACCTCCGGCTGCGCGCCCGCGGGCGGCTTGCTCGGCGCGCCGCGATCGCAGGAAAGCGGCACGAACATCATCACGGTCGCCAGGGCGAAGTCGAACGAACGGCGCACGGCTCATCGTACACCGCGGCGACGACGAAGTCGCACCGGGTTGTCACCACTCGGCTTTCGTGGTTAGGTGCCCCGATGCGTTTCGGGCGGGTGGGCGGAGGGGCGCTGGCGTGCGCGCTGGCAACGATCGCGGGCTGTGCCGACGGCAAGGAGGTGCTGTCCTCGGGCGTGTCGCTCGGCAGCGGCGGCATGACGACCGGGCCCGAGACCACAGCGCCGGTCGACCCCTCGACCACCACGGGCTCGACCGGCGACGCCGACGACACCGAGGACACCTCCAGCATCCTCACCATGGAGGTCGCCTGCGGCAACGGCATGGTCGACGAGGGCGAGGAGTGCGACGACGGCAACATCGACAACACCGACGCCTGCACCAACAGCTGCAAGAGCCCCGTCTGCGGCGACGGGCTGGTCCAGGCCGGCGTCGAGCAGTGCGACGACGCCAACGGCATGGACGAGGACGACTGCACCAACGCCTGCGCCGCCGCCGCGTGCGGCGACGGCATCGTCCAGCCCGGCGTCGAGGCCTGCGACGACGGCAACATGATCGACGACGACGCCTGCACCTCGCAGTGCACCGTGCCCGGCTGCGGCGACGGCGTGACCACCCCGCCCGAGCAGTGCGACGACGCCAACGCCGACAACACCGACGCCTGCACGGCCATGTGCCTCGACGCCGTGTGCGGCGACGGCATCGTCCAGGCCGGCGTCGACGAGTGCGACGACGGCAACGCGATCGACGGCGACGGCTGCCAGGCCGACTGCACGATCCCCCAGAAGTTCACCGCCCTGGGCCCCCAGATCAACTTCCCCGAGGCCAGCCTGACCGGCTGGACCGTGTGCTTCAGCCAGACCTACGACCTCTTCAGCCCCACCGTCGCCGAGGCGTTCGCCGGCTGCACCAAGGCCAACCTCATGCTCGCCTGCCGCCCGGTCGGCTCGCCCAACTTCACCCTCCTCGCCCACGCGCCCCGCGAGTCCGTGCTCGCCGACACCGGCACCAGCAACGAGCCCACCGTCGCCAACGGCGTCGGCTGGTACTACAGCGACTCCTACTCGCTCGGCTTCGCCAACCAGGGCGACCCCATCGCCCGCAACAGCTGCGACACCGAGGGCACCAACCCCGGCCTGCGCCTGTGCTGGCACTCCGACGCCGGCCTCATGAACGGCGGCTACCGCTGCGGCGAGGCCGTCGGCCTCAACAGCGACCCCGCGTGGGAGCGCGTCATCCTCCACGCCGACTGACCGCGGGCTCAGCTCGCCCCGTCCGCCGCCACGCCGTGCCACACCGCCGAGGCCTGCCGGCGGAACGCCGCGCGGTCGCCGTCGGCTCCGAGCTCGGCCGTGCGCGCCAGGTTGCCGCGCTCGAGCACCACCACGCGGTCGCAGATCTGCACGAGCACCTCGAAGTCGTGCGAGCTCAGCAGGATCGCCGCCCCGCGCCCGCGCTCCTTGACCAGCACCTCCGCCAGCTGCCCGCGCCCCGCCGCGTCGAGCGCCGTGAACGGCTCGTCGAGCAGCAGCAGCTCCGGCCGCCCCGCCAGCGCCCGCGCCAGCGCCACCCGCTGGGCCATGCCCCGCGAGTACGTCGACACCGGCCGCGCCTGCGCCTCCGCCGACAGCCCCAGCTCGGCCAGCACCTCGTCCTCCGCCCGCGACTGCAGCCCGCTGACCCGCCGCAGGTCCGCGTACAGCCGCAGGTTCTCGCGCCCGCTGAGCCCCGGGTACAGCTGGGTCGCGTGGGCCACGTAGGCCATGCGCCCGCGCAGCCCGATCTCCACCTCGTCGGCGCGCGCCCCGAACAGCCAGCGCTCGCCCGCGTCCGGCTGCAGCAGCCCGGCCAGGATGGCGAACAGCGTGGTCTTGCCGGCCCCGTTGGCCCCGACCAGGCCGACGATCGAACCTGACCCGAGGGCCAGGTTCATGCCGCGCAGCACCACGTTGCGGCCGAACCGCTGGCCGACCCCGCGCAGCTCGGCGACCGGCGTCATCCCTTGGCCCACGCCGCGCCCGGGTCGGCGTGCTTGCTGGCCGCGCCGCCGACGACGTCGAGCTGGCGGTACACCTGGTCGAGCGAGCCGATGATCCGCGCCCGCTCGTCGGACGCCCCCGGCGCGCCGGCCTGGATCGCCGCCTCGGCCCGGTCGAGCGCCCGCAGCAGCGCGTCGCGGCGCCGCTGCAGCCGCTGCGCGAGCGAGGTCCGCGGCGCCAGCAGCAGGCCGAGCCCGGTCGCCAGCAAGATCGCCAGCCCGAGCCCGAGCCCGAGCGCCCGCGGCATCGCCGACGTCGTGATCAGCCCCTCGACCGTGATCTCGTAGGTCGCGCCGCGGCCCTTCTCGCCGAGGTCGTACATCTCGACCACGACCTCCTCCTGGCCCTCCTTGTGCGGCGGCTTGACCGGCCCGCTGATCGCCCCCTTCACCTTCACCGGCGGGACCACCAGCGCCCGCGCCGTCGCCACCGGGAACGGCGCGGTCCACGCGAGCGTGAACTCGCCGCGGTGGTCCATGAGGTACGCGATCGACATGTCGACCACCTCGCCCGGCGGCAGCGGCTCGCGCAGCGTGGCGAACGGCGCGCCCTCCTTGTGCTCGAGCTCGACGTTGACGCGCTCGTCGAGCAGCACCATCCCGTGCGACCCCTCGGGCCCGCCGACCTTCAGCGGCGTCGCCGGCCAGAACGCCTCGTCGCCCTCGACCACCATCTGCTGGATCTGCACCACCCGCGCCAGGTCGTTCTCCACCGCCTCGATGCCGAACTGCACCCCGCTGCGCACGCGCGACGGGTCGCTCGTGGTCGGGAACACCCGCACCTCGAGGATCACGCCCATGCGGTCCGTCATCTGGAACAGCCGCGAACGGAACGGCGCGCCCTTGTAGGTCACGTCCACGCGGTACAGGCTGTCCTCCGCGACCCGCACCTCGTCGACGCGCGCCTGCCCGTTGTCCGCCGTCTCGCCCGCGAACCGCTCGGTCGTGCCGGCGATGTCCTGGCGCACCACCTCGACCGTCAGCCCCGCGATCGGCCGATCGTCGGGCCCGATCACCGTCGCCCGCACCGTGCCCGCCGGCAACGTCGGCACCGCCCGCGGCGGCTGCACCGGCCGGCGCTGCGGCCCCAGCTCCGGCGCCGCCGCGGCACCGCCGCCGCGGCCCGCCAGCACCACCGTGACCCCGCTGCCCAGCTCGTCGAGCGTGAACGGCACGCTCCTCCGCGACGACCCGCCGAGCTCCACCTCGGCCGCGTACACGGTGCCCGCCGGCAGCTCGCCGAGCCCGGTGAAGTTGGCCGCCCCGCGCGCATCGGTGACGATGCGCCGCGTCTCCGCCTCGGCCCCCGGCCGCGTCACCGCCAGCCGCACCTCGACCCCGGCGAACGGCTGATTGCTCGCCAGGTCGAGCGCCCCGACGATGATCGTGCCCTTCGGCTGGCCCGCGTTCGGGAACGGCCAGCCCGGCCGCGGCCCGCCCTCCGCGCTCGGCTTCACCGGCGCGGTCGGCAGCGCCGGCTCGGCCGGCTCGGCGGCCGCTGCGGCCCCGCTCGTCGCCCCCTGGACCAGCAGCACGCGTACGCCGACGTTCGGGTCGACGGTGATGTCCTGCGACACCGCCTCCTCGCCCTCGAACTTCACCTTCGCGACCGCCGTGCGGCCCGCGAGCCCGTTCACGTCGAAGCTCGCGCGGCCCTGCGCGTCGCTGACCGCGGTTTTGATCTCGCTGGTCCCGTCGGCGCCCTTCAGCTCGAGCGTCACCGTCAGCCCGACCCCCGGGTTGGCGAACGACCCCCGCAGCACGCGCGCGACGATCGTGCCCGGCTCGGTCTGCGGGTCGACCCGCGGGATCCCCGACATCTGCCGCGGGTCCGGCATCTGCGCCGCGACCTCCGCCGCCGCGCCGAACATCGAGCTGGCCAAAAGGACAGCCAGGAACCCAGCACCCCGACGCTTCACTTGGTGCCTCCGATCTCGCCCGACACCGCCGCCTGGGCCATCCCCTGCGGGGCCGACCGCTCGCGCCGCATCGGCGCCCCGCAGTGCTTGCAGAACTTGGCGTCGGTGTCGTTGCCCCCGCTGCACTGCACGCAGATGCGCGTGGTCACGTCGAGCGGCCCGAGCACGGGCTCGACCTCCTTCACCTTGACCTCGACCCTGACCTCGGCCGACGCCGCCCCGCCCTCGCGCTCCTTCAGCAGCCGCGCCAGCTCGGGGTGGACCTCGGTCCCGCCCTCGAGCGCGCGCATCACCTCGATCGCCCGCAGGCGGTACGTCGAGATCACGGCGTCGAAGTCCTGCTGCGAGAGCTTGTCCATGCCGCGGTCGAACTCCAGCTCCTTGATCGCCCGCAGCAGCCGCCGCTTCTCGTCGCGCAGCTCGGCCTGGGTGAAGCTGCCCGCCCCGCGCCCGACCGCCGCCATGCGGTCCGGAGCCGCCAGCGCCCGCGCCACCGCGTACAGCCGGCCGAGCGCGTGGATCAACGCCGCCGCCGCCGCCGCCAGCGCCACCGTCGCCGCGTCGAGCCGCGCCCCGTACACCGTCACCAGCAGCAGCAGCACCATGGCCGCCCCGCCGAGCGTGCCCGCCAGCAGCGCCAGCCAGCGCCGCCCGCTCGACGCCGCGGCCGTCGGCGTCCCTGCCTCGTTGGCCTGCTCAGGCATCCTCGCCCGCCTCCGACTTGCGGGTCCCCACGCACACCAGCGAGCCCGCCAGCATGACCGCGAACCCCGCCCAGATCCAGTTGACCAGCGGGTTGATGAACAGGCTCAGCTGCGTCCAGCCGGTCGTCATGTCGACCTCTTGCATCGACACGTACACGTCCTCGCCCGGGGTCATGTAGCGCGAGACCTCGGTCGTCGGCTGCTCGGGCAGCTGGTAGTACCACCAGCGCGCCGGGTGCAGCGTGTCCTTGAGGACGCCGTCCTTCAGCACCGAGATGTCCGCGGTGATCATCTCCTTTTGCCAGTCCTCGGTGGCCCGCAGCCCGTCGTGGCGGATCTCGTAGGCCCCGAGCGCGAACGTCTCGCCCGGCTTCAGCGTGGTCTTGCGCTCGACCTTGTAGGCGTTGCCGGCCCAGCCGAAGAACATCAGCACGATCCCGAGGTGCACGATGTACCCGCCGTAGCGCCGACGCGCCCGCAGCACCAGCGAGATCATCGCCTCGATCACGCCCTGCGACCGCTGCCTGCGCCGCAGCGCGACCCCGTTGTAAAACTCCTGCACGATCGTCCAGCCGGTGAAGCCGCACAGCCCGAAGCAGGCCAGCCCCCACGGCGAGTCGACGCCGAGCCGCCACGGCACGACCGCCGCGACCGCCCCGACCAGCAGCGGCCAGCGGAACTGCCGCACCAGGTTCTGCGGCGTCGTCTTGCGCCACGCCAGCAGCGGACCGATGCCCGTCAGCAGCAGCAGCGCCAGCCCGATCGGCCGCATGTATTGATTGAAGAACGCCGGCCCGATGACCACGCGCTCGCCCGGGTCCTGCCAGCCGAGCGCGGCCGGGAACTTCTCGGCCAGGATCATCCGCCACTCGGTGAAGGTCGGCCACATGGTCGCCCCGAGCACGAACAGCGCGCACACCAGGAACAGCCAGTTGTTGACCAGGAACGCGAACTCCCGGCTCATCACGCTCTCGAGCTCGCCGCGGGCCCGCAGCAGCGGCAGGCGCCACAGCAGCAGCCCGAAGCTGACGATCACGATCACCGCCATGAACCCGCCGAACGTCCACGCCAGCACCGGGTCGGCCCCGAACGCGTGCACGCTCTGGACCACGCCCGAGCGCGTCATGAACGTGCCGACGATCGTCAGCAGGAAGCTCAGCACGATCAGCGTCAGGTTCCACGCCTTCATCATGCCGCGGCGCTCCTGGATCATCACCGAGTGCAGGAACGCGGTGGTCGTGAACCACGGCAGGAGGCCCGCGTTCTCGACCGGGTCCCACGCCCAGTAGCCGCCCCAGCCGAGCTCCTCGTAGGCCCAGAGCCCGCCGAGGATCAGCCCGAACGTCAGGAACATCCACGAGAACAGCACCCAGCGCCGCACGCTGCGCTGCCACGAGGCGTCGACCTGCCCGGTGAACATCGCCGCCATGCCGAACGCGTACGGCACCGCCAGCGACACGTACCCGAGGTACAGGCTCGGCGGGTGGATGATCATGTACAGGTTCTGCAGCAGCGGGTTGAGGCCCCGCCCCTTCAGCGGCACGTCGAGCAGGAACTCCGAGAACGGGTTCTTGATGAAGAGCAGCAGCCCGACGAAGAACGCCGTGATCGTCGCCAGCACCGCGACCACGTGCGCGATCAGCTCGCGGTGGCGCTCGCGGTTGGCCTTGACCGCCAGCGAGCCGAACAGCGTGTGCAGCAGCACCCAGAACAGCAGGCTGCCGTCGAGCCCGCCCCAGAACGCCGTAATTTTATAGAACAGCGGCATCGCCGAGTCGCTGGTGTGCTGCACGTACTGGATCGAGTAGTCGCCCGCCAGGAACGCGTAGATGATCAGCGCCGAGGCGAACGCCGCCAGCCCGAAGCCCGCGTACGTGCTCTGCACGCTCGCCTCGATCAGCCGCTCCGACCGGCGGTGCGCCCCGACCACGGCCAGCCCGACCGTCGTCAGCGACTGCAAAAACAGAAGAAGAATCGTCGCCGTACCGAGGGTAGCTATCGACATGTTCAGCGCATCCCCGGCTTGCGGTTGGGGTCGGCCGAGGGCTGCTCCTCGTACTTCGAGGGGCACTTGGCCGCCATCTCCTCCGACTCGAACTTGCCGCCGACGAGCTCGCCGGTCAGCACCACCTCGCCGCCCTCGGCGAAGGTGTCGGGCACCATGTTGGTGAAGTGGACCGGCATGCGCCGGCCCTCCTTCTCGATCTCGAAGGTGTAGTCGCCGGCCGCCCCGACCTTCTGCCGGACCGTGCCGTGGACCACCGTGCCGTGGACCTTGATCGTGCGGCCGCCGTAGTACGCCTCGTTGTCGACGACCTTGTCGACGTACACGTACTCGAGCACCCCCTCGGTGCTGCCGCTGCTGAACACGAAGACGGCTGCGCCCGCGAGCACGAGTCCGAGACCAAGCTGGGTTGTGAACGGGAGCGCCATGGTGTCTTCCTACCCTCCGATGCCGATCATCGCCTTGTCCGGGCCGCCCCGGCCGTCACGCGTGAACCCGTGACCGTCCTGTTTATGCCCGAGGATCTGCCGCACCCGGGCCTCGAGCAGGTTGGGGCCTTGGCCCCCCGACGCGCGGAGCACGGAGCGTAGATCGCCCGTGTCGTCGCGCGCGAGACAATTGTGGAGCTGCCCGCCCGCCGAGACGCGCAGGCGGTTGCATCCGGCGCAGAAGTTCTCGGTCATCGCCGCGATCACCCCGACCCGCTGACCCGCGTACGGCCCGCCCGCGACCCGCCAGTACCTCGCCGGCCCGAGCCCCGCGACCCCCTCGCCCGCGTCGGCCACCAGCTCCGCCCCGGCCGCCTCCGCCACCAGAGCGCGGATCTCCGCCGCCGGCAGCAGCTCGCCCGGCACGTACAGCCGGCCCCCCGACATCGGCATGACCTCGATGAAGCGCGGCACGTGCCCGCGGTCCCAGGCCCAGCGCGCCAGCTCCCCCAGCTCGTCGTCGTTGAACCCGCGGATCGCCACCGTGTTGATTTTAATTCCGCGAAAGCCCGCGACGCTCGCCGCCTCGACGCCCGCGAGCACCTGCGACAGCTCGCCGCTGCGGGTGATCTCCGCGAAGCGGTCGGCCCGCAGGCTGTCGACGCTGACGGTCATGCCCGCCAGCCCCGCCGCCCGCAGCGGCTCGGCCAGCGCGGTCAGCCGCGAGCCGTTGGTCGTCATCACGACCGCCACGCGGCGCGCCGGGTCCTCGGCGACGGCGATGTCCGACAGCATGCCGACCAGCTCCGGCAGCCCGCGCCGCACCGTCGGCTCGCCGCCGGTCAAGCGCACGCGCTCGACGCCCCACCGAGCGAAGGCGCGCACGGTCTCCGCGATCTCCTCGAAGCTCAGCACGTCCTCGCGGCTCGCGTGCGGCACGCCCTCGGCCGGCATGCAGTACGTGCAGCGGTAGTTGCAACGATCGGTCAGCGACACCCGCAGGTAGCGGACGCGTCGCATCTGCGGGTCGACGAGCGGCCCGCCGACGGGCGACGCGGTCGGTGGTGCGCTCCTCCGGCGCAGCTGAACGAGGTTCGACACGGAGGTCCGAGCTTATCAAACGTCCAGTGCGCGCGCCTGCGCCGAACCGCCACACCCGCGCGCAACGGCGAACGTCCGCGAGAACCACCTCACGCGGTACCCTGGTGACTCGCCCCAGGAGACGCGACCATGGGCCTCTTCGAGATCCAGCGCCGGCTCGCCGCCGAGACCCGCGCAAAGACCGAGCTCGCCGACCGGGCCACCACCGGACACGGCGGCCTCGACGCCTTCCTCGCCGACGCCTGGCGGCACGTCCGCGACCCCGTCTACCTCGCCCGCCTCTACGACGCCCGCGCCCGCCGCGACCCGGACACCGCCCTCGCCCTCGCCCGCCTCGCCGACCGCGGCCCCTCGTCGCTGCGCGCCCTCATCGAGGAGCAGCGCAGCCTCGTCGCCCCGCGCCTCGCCTCCGAGCTGTTCGCCGCTAACCCGCGTCAGGCCGCCGAGCTGCTCGTCGAGCTCGGCGACCCCCGCGTCGCCCCCCTCGCCCTCGAGCTCGCCGCCGCCTGCGCCGACGACCACCTGCGCGTGCGCCTCGCCACCCTCGCCGCCGCCTGGGGCGACGACGCCGCCCGCGAGATCGCCGCCACCCACCTCGCCGGCTACATCCCCCTCGCCGCCCAGCTCGCCCGCCACGGCCACCCCGCCGCCCACGCCGCCCTCACCAGCGCCCTGCGCCACTTCCTCAACGAGTGGATCAAGGGCGGCCGCACCACCTCCGACGCGTGGGCGGCCCCGTTCGCGCTCGTCGACGCGATCGTCGAGGCCCGCGTGCTCGAGGCCACCCCGCTGCTGATCGCCGCGCTCGCCACCCCGCTGGTCGCCCGCGCCCTGCGTGGCCTCGGCAAGCTCGGGGTCGCCAGGGCCCGCGAGCACGCCCGCGGGATCCTCCGCGAGGTCGGCGGCAACCAGCCGACGCGCGTGTGGGCCTACCGCCTCGCCGCCGAGAACTGCCTGTCCGCCCTCGACGAGCCCCAGCCCGTCACCACCGCCCGCGCGGCCCTCGCCGCCGTCCACCCCGTGCGCTACGGCTACCCCAAGCTCGACGACGTGCTGTTCATCCGCCAGCTCGCGCTCGAGGCCCTCACCCTGCGCGGCACACCGGACGACCTCGAGCAGGTCGCCCGCGGCGTCCACAGCACCTACCGCGTGGTCCGCCAGGCCGCCGCCGCCGCCCTCGCCCGCCTCGGCCGCCCGCCCCCGCCCCTGCGCTGGCTCGACGAGCCCCGCTGCAAGACGTTGACCGACGACGCCCTCGCCGCCGCCCTCGTCGACCCCCACGCCGTGTTCGCCCACCACGCCGCGAGCGAGCTCGCGTCCCGCGGCGACGTCCGCGCCGTCGACTGGGCCCTCGACCTGCTCGAGCGCACGCACAACCACCCCGCCAGCTACCTCGAGCGCAGCGACATCGGCGACGACAACGCCGCCGCCCTCGACCTCCTCAAGTCATTAAAAGATCACCCCGACCGCCGCGAGCGCATCGCCGCCAGCGCCAGCGTGTGGGTGCGCCGCAAGCTGTTCGACGACAAGCCCGCACCGGCCCCTCCGCCGCCGCTCACCGGCCCGTGGCGCGCCAGCGTGACCCGCCTCGACCGCGCCCCCTTCGTGTTCGGCGCCCAGATCAACGCGCTCGCCGTCGACGCCGCCGGCAAGCGCCTCGCGGTGGTCGGCGACCGCCTCGGGCGGATCGTCGACGCCGTGACCGGCGACCTGCTCGCCGCGCTCGACCTCGAGTACGCGTGGGCCCACGACTGCGCCTTCTCCCCCGACGGCTCGCTGCTCGCCGTCGCCTACCACGGCTGCCACGTCGTGCTGTTCGCCCCCGCCACCGGCGCCCGCCTGCGCCGCATCGACGGCCACGGCGGCGTGCCCGACGCGAGCAAGCGCCTGGCCTTCTCCCCCGACGGCGAGCTGCTGGCCTTCTGCGGCAGCGACGGCGGCGCCCGCCTGCTCCGCTGGCGCAGCGACGAGCTGGTGTGGAGCACCGCCCCCCGCGACGGCTCGTTCGAGGCCATCGCGTTCTCCCGCGACGGCACCACCTGTCTCTTCAGCCATGTCAAGACGCGAGGCGGCGAACGCAACTACCTCGTGCGCCTCGACCTCACCACCGGCGCCGCCGACACCATCGACTCGCCCGCCTCGGTCTGGGCGATCGCCCCCGTCGACGGCCGCTGGTACGCCGGCGGCGCGGCCAAAAGGCTCCGCCCCCTCAACCCGAAGACCCTCGCCCCCGCGCGCACCGGCGGCCTCGAGCAGGCCGGGGTCGTGCGCCTCGCCGCCGCCCCCGACGGCGCCCTGCTCGCGGTCTCGCAGACCGGCCTCCTCCAGCGCTGGGACCTCGCCAGCGGCGAGGCGCAGACCATCATCAAGGCGGATCACAACCTGTGGGCCCTCGCCGTCGCCCCCGACGGCACGATCTTCACCGCCGGCAGCGGCGGCGTCGTCCACCGCTTCACCGCCGACGGCGCCCCCCTGCCCGCCCGCACCGGCGAGGTCCACAGCGAGCAGGTCTCCGGCATCGCCGCGCTGCCCGACGGCACCACCCTCACCACCGCGTGGGACGGCCGCCTGCTGCGCTGGCCCCCCGAGTTCGGGGCCGCCGCCCTCGTGCTCGCCCACGACAGCCGCCTCACCGCCGTCGTCGCTGACCCCTCCGGCGCCACCGCCTACGCCGGCAGCGACGGCCGCCTGTTCGCCGTCGACCTCGCCGCCGGCGCCGCCCGCAGCGTCGACCTCGGCGAGGCCCGCGTCGAGGACCTCGCGCTCGCCGGCGACGACCTCCACGTCGCCGCCACCGACGGCCACGTCCACACCTTCAGCACCGCCGACCTCCGCGAGCGCGCGCGCGTCGAGATCGGCGACGACCCCACGGCCCTCGCGCTCACGGCCGACAACACCCTCATCGTCGGCAGCGAGCGCGGCCACCTGCTCGAGATCGACGTCCGCGGCGAGATCGACTGGTCGCGCGCCGAGTTCGGCCGCGACCTCGTCGACAAGGACCCCTACGGGTCGCCCCACCGCACCGTCGTCGGCGTCGCCGCCCACGCCGGCCGGTTCGTCGCCGCCGCCAACGACGACACCCTCCGCGTGTTCGACCGCGCCGGCCCCCGCCGCACCCTGCGCCTCATGACCCCCACCGGCCTGTTTAATGATTGCGACTTCTCCCCCGACGGCCGCATCGTCGCCGTCTCCCACAGCGGCCTCGCCGTGTTCGACGCGGCCACCGGCGACCTCCTCGTCCACATCTCCCGCGCCGCCTTCCCCGGCGCCGACGAGCTCACGGTCTTCAGCTTCACCTCCCCCCTCCGCGTCCTCGCCGGCGCGAACAACGGCGCCCTCTTCGCCATCACCCTGGAGGCACCATGATCCCCAAGAAGACGGTCGTTGAGGAGAAGGCCGCCAAAAGACCCTCCGCCGAGCAAGCGGCGACCACGAACCCCACCGCCAAAAAATCCTCCGCCAGGAAGACTGCCGCCAAAAAATCCTCCGCCAAGAAGACTGCCCCCACGAGGTCCACCGCCAAGAAGACCACGAAGAAGTCCTCCCCCAAGAAGTCCTCCCCCAAAAAAACGCAATCCTCCGCCAAGAAGACCTCCGCCAAGAAGACCTCCGCCAAGAAGACCTCCGCGAAGAAGACCGCCAAGAAGCTCCCCGCCAAAAAGCTCGACGGCGCCGCGACGATCGCGGTCGACGGAAGCGAGCTCGACCGCATCCTCGACCTCATCGGCGCCGGCCCTCCGCGCGACTCGCGAGACCTCGAGGACCTCGAGCGGCAGCTCGGCGCCGCCGTGCCCGGCGAGCTGCGGCGGTGGTTCGCCCGCGCCCTCGACTTCGACCACCCCGACGCCGACCACCCCGACCTGAGCGACCCCTCCTTCGCCGGCGCCCTGCCCGACGTCCCCGCCTGGCTCGCCCAGCTCGCGCGGCCGCTCGACGGCGTGCATCAGGCCATCCACCAGTTCGTCGGCGCCTGGCCGCTCGGCGTCAAGCTCGAGCGCGGCGACTTCCTGTGGGTGTTCGCCGGCCTCGAGCGCTACGGCGAGCTCGACACCGGCGGCGTGTTCTACTTCGACGGCCGCGAGATGGGCGGCTACTTCCCCGGCAGCATCACCGGGTTCTTCCGCCACGAGCTCGAGGAGCTGTGGAAGGCGTACGACGGCGACGACGACGAGCCCGACCTCCGCGACACCTTCGGCCTCGCCCCGGTCGACCCGCGCCGCCGCCCGCCCGCGGCCGCCCCGCTGCCCGCGCCGCTCGCCGAGGCGTGGTCCGCCCGCGCGACCGCGGTCAACACCCGCTTCGAGCAGATCGCCGCGCTGCTCCTGACCCTGCGCGGCCGCGACGTCCACCTGCCGAGCCTCCCGAGCGAGGCCCAGTGGCTCGCCGAACGCCCCGCCGTGGCCACCAGCCACCCCGCGGCCATGTTCTGGCTGTTCGCCCACTGGCTGCTCGACAACCGCGAAGAGCTCGCCGACGCCGTCGCCCTCAGCGAAAACAACCCCAGCCGCCTGGTCGCCGCCCTCCGCGCCCACGTCACCAGCCACGACGCGACCGCCGCCTACGGCAAACAACAGGCCGCCCTGTTCGACGCCGTCCGCAAGGCCGCCGCCCGCTGACCCTGTTCGGCGCCGTCCGCAAGGCCGCCCCGTTCGACGCCGTCCGCATGGCCGCCCGCGGACCGTCGCCGCCTGACCTTCAACAGGCCGCCCCGTTCGACGCCGTCCGCAAGGCCGCCGCCCGCTGACCCTGTTCGGCGCCGTCCGCAAGGCCGCCCCGTTCGACGCCGTCCGCAAGGCCGCCGCCCGCGCCTCACCGTCGCCGCCCGACCTTCAACAGGCCGCCCCGTTCGACGCCGTCCGCATGGCCGCCGCCCGCGCCTCACCGTCGCCGCCCGACCTCACCCTCGCCCCGCGGGCCGTCGCACGACGCCACGTCGCAAACCACCACAGCCCGACGAACCCGCGTGACATTCCAGGCGTCTCGCGGTGAACTGCCGCTTGCATCCCCACCGGACGCCCCGTGCACCGCCTCTCGCTCACCACCCTCCTCGTCCTCGCCGCCTGCCCCGGCGACCCGGCCACCGGCGACGACACCGCCGCGACCACCAGCGCGGCCGATGCGACGACCGCCGCGGTCCCCACGAGCAGCGCCGGCGACACCGGCGACACCGGCGACACCGGCGACACCGAGTCACCGACCGACGGCCCCCACCTCGCCCCCGCCGAGCGCCTGACCCGCATCAGCATGGCCCTGCGCGGGGTCCGTCCCAGCGACGCCGAGCTCGCCGCCATCGAGGCGGACCCGGACCGCCTCGGCGAGGCCGTCGACAACTTCCTGCACGACGACCGCTTCGGCGCGATCGTCCGCGACCTCCACAACGACGCCCTGCTCGTGCTCACCGACTTCGCCGTGCCCCCCGCGGGCTTCATGATGAAAGACACGCTCGCGGGCATGGAGCTCTACGAGGCCAACCGCGCGATCATGGAGGCCCCGCTCCGCCTCATCGAGCACGTGGTGATGAACGACCGGCCCTACCGCGAGGTCGTCACCGCCGACTACACCCTCGCCGACCCCGCCGTCGCCGGCGCCTGGGGGCTCGACCACAGCGGCGAGGGCTGGCAGGTCGTCGACCCGCCGAGCGACCTCGGCAACGCCGGCATCCTCGCCGACTCGTGGTTCTTCTCGATCCACGGCACGACCATCAGCAACGCCGCCCGCGGCCGCGCCAACGCCGTCTCGCGCGCCCTGCTGTGCCACGACTTCCTCGACCGCGACATCGAGATCGACGCCAGCGTCAACCTCGCCGACCCCAACGAGGTCGCCGAGGCCGTGCAGCAGAACCCCACCTGCGTCGCCTGCCACCAGCAGCTCGACCCGCTGGCCAGCTTCTTCGAGGGCTACAAGCTCGACATCCCGCCGCTGCTGCTCAGCTACCCGATCGACCTCTACGCCAAGGGCTTCTTCACCGGCATCCTCAAGGTCGACATGCGCGAGCCGCACTACTTCGGCACCCCCGGCGGCAGCCTCGGCGACCTCGGGGCCATGATCGCCAGCGACCCGCGCTTCACCCTCTGCGCCGCCCGCCGCGCCTACGCCTACTTCCACCAGGTCGACCTCGAGGACGTGCCCTTCGACCGCGCCAGCGACCTGCAGGCGCTGCTGCTCACCGACAAGATGGACTGGCGCGCCATGGTCCGCGACATCGTGCTCGCCGACGACTTCCACGCATCGACCGGCCCGCACGGCCGCAAGCGCAGCCGCCCCGGCCAGCTCGCCAGCGCCATCCACGACCTCACCGGCTTCCGCTGGCGCACCGACCTGACCGCCTTCGACGGCGGCAAGGTCGACCTCTTCGACGACTCGCTGATCGGCTACCACGTGCTCGCCGGCGGCATCGACTCGGTGTTCGTCCAGCGCCCCTCGTACACCTACAACGCGACCACCAGCCTGGCGCTCCGCGCCCTCGCGCGCCAGGCCGCCCACAGCGTCGTCGAGGCGGACTTCGCCCAGACCGACGCCAGCAAGCGCCGCCTATTAAAACTGGTGAGCAAGGTCGACAGCGGCGAGGCCAAGCTCCGCCCCCAGCTGGTCGCCCTCCACCGCCGCTTCTACGGCGTGGCCCTCGCCCCCGACAGCCCCGAGATCGACGAGTCCGTGGCCCTGTTCAAGGCCGCGCTGAAGGCCTCGCCCGGCCAGATCCCCCGCGCCTGGAAGACCACGCTCATGGCCCTCCTGCAGGACGTCCGCATCGCCTTCTACTGAGCCGACCACCATGCTCCACGCATCCCGCAGAACCTGGCTCCGCGCCAGCCTCGCCCTCGGCGCCGCGTCGCTGCTGACCGCGCACGGCACCCTGCGCGCGGCCCCCCGCGCCAAGCCCCGCCGCCTCGTCCTGCTGTTCAACAGCGGCGGCTGGGACACGACCTACGCGATCGACCCGAAGACCGGCGTTTCCGGCGTCGACGCCCCCGCCGGCGCGGTCAAGACTTTCGGCGCGCTCGACATCCTCACCGACGCGTCGCGCCCCAACGTCGAGAAGTTCTTCACCGCCCACGCCGGCATCTCCACCATCGTTCGCGGCCTGCAGATCAACACCGTGGCCCACCCCGACGGCGCCCAGCGGGTCCTCACCGGCGTGGCCGGCGTCGGCGCCCCCGACATCGCCGCGATCACCTCCGCCGTGCACGGCGCCGACATGCCGGCCCCCTACCTCATCCTCGGCCGCACCGCCTTCTCCGGCCCCTACGCCTCGCTCTCCGCGCGCACCGGCTCGGTCAACCAGATCGTCACCCTGTTGGATCCGACGTTCTCGCTGCCGCCGATCGGCGGCCAGGGCATCCCCCACATCCCGACCGACGCCGAGGAGGAGCTCGTGCGCGCCCACGTGCTCGCCCGCGCCGAGCGCGAGCTCACCGCCTCCGGCGCCAACCAGCGCGTCCAGGACTTCATCAGCTCGCTCGGCCGCGGCGACCTGCTGCGCGACATCGGCGAGATCGGCGAGCTCGAGTTCTCGCGCAGCTTCGACGCCCAGATCGACCTCTCCGTCGAGGCGCTCGCCCGCGGGCTGTGCCACTCGGTGCAGATCGAGACCGGCGACTGGGACACGCACACCGGGAACGCCGAGCAGGGCCCGCTGCACGACGATTTCTTCGGCTCTCTCACCAAGCTCGTCGACGCCCTCGCCGCCCGCGAGGGCAGCACCCAGGGCTCCAAGCTGCTCGACGAGACCACCATCGTCGTCGTGTCCGAGCTCGGCCGCACGCCGCGCCTCAACGCCGACCAGGGCAAGGACCACTGGCCCGTGACCTCCGCCCTACTCGTCGGCAGCGGCGTGAAAGGCCGCGTGGTCGGCGCGTCGAGCGACGAGCTGGCCGGTGAGCTCGTCGACCTCTCGACCGGCGAACCCGACAAGAACGGCAAGCCGATCCTCTACTCCAACTTCGCGGCCGGCGTGCTCGAGCTCGCCGGCGTCGATCCGTCGGAGCACATCACCGACGCGGAGCCCCTGCATGCCCTCTCGGCCTGAGCCCGGGGCCGAGCCTCTCCAGCCGCCGTCGCGTCACGACCTGTCCCCGGGGACAGTTCACCGCCGCGCGACCCGAGACCGCCTGGCCGCCCTGCTGGCCGTGCTGCTGCTCGCAGGCTGCGCCGGCGACCCCGACGACGGCGCCGACACCGGCGCCGCCACCGACGCCGCCACCGACGCCGCCACCGACGCCGCCACCGACAGCGGCGACGTCCCGACCGGCGGCGAGTGGATGAGCCTCGACGAGCGCCCCTGCCCCGAGGACAGCCCGCTCACCGCCGAGAACTTCGGCGGCCCGTTCATGCTCAGCCACTGCACCGGCTGCCACCACTCGAGCCTGCCCGCCGCCGAACGCGCCGGCGCCCCGACCGGCATCGACTTCGACAAGCTCGGCGACGTCCGCAAGCACGCCGCACGGATCTGGGCCCGCGCCGCCGACCAGAACATGACCATGCCCCCGCTCGGCGGACCGCCGCAGGACGAACGCACCCGCCTCGGCGAGTGGCTGGCCTGCGGCGCGCCCGAGGCCTCCGACTGACGAACGAAGAAGGCCGCGGACGTTCGCCTGCGGCGCGCCCGAGGCCTCCGACTGACGAACGAAGAAGGCCGCGGACGTTCGCCGCGGCCCCTCCGTGAAGACGACGCCCGTCAGCGACTCAGTGGGCCGCCTTGGCCGGCGCGTGTCCGGCGTCCTTGGTGTCGGCCTTGGCGTCGCCGTGGCCCGCGGCGCCGTGGTCGGCCGCGGCCCCGTGGTCGGCCGCGGCCCCGTGACCGCCGCCGTGCCCGCCGCCGTGCGCCGCGATCTCCTTGCGGATGGCGTCAGCGCGCTCGGGCACGTTGTCGACGCCGATCTTGGGGCCGTTGCCGGCGTTCTCCAGCTCACGCATGCGCACGAACGTCTCCTGCTCGTCGTTGAGGGCGTTGCGGGCGTTCATGTCGACCATCGAGAAGCCGAAGAAGATGGCGACGAAGATGATCGTGCCGAGGAACACGAACAGGTGGTACCGGTCGTCGTACTTCAGGTGCATGAAGTAGCCGACGACGAGGGACGCCTTGATCGTCGCCACGAACATGGCGACCGTGAGACTGGCCGGGCCGAGGTCGGCGAACGACACCGCGTAGGTCAGCGCCGTCAGCACGAACAGCGCGAAGATGACCTTGTTGTACATGCTGACCGGCGAGACGTGCTCGTGGACCTCGTCGAAGTGCTCGAGGGGCTGTCCGTTTTGATAGATCTTGCTCATGGCATCACCTCCGTCGGGTCACTTCACCAGGTAGAGCAGCGGGAACAGGAAGATCCACACCAGGTCGACGAGGTGCCAGTACAGGCCCGTGTTCTCGACCGCGGCGTAGTTGCGCTCGCTGAAGTCGCCGCGGCTGGCGCGGATGTAGATCCAGATCATCACCCCGAGGCCGACCATCACGTGGATGCCGTGCAGGCCGGTCATCATGAAGTACACGCCGAAGAAGATGTGCGGCAGGCCCTCGATCTCGTAGCCGTGCAGGTGCGCCGAGTAGAACTTGCCCGGCAGCATGCCGTGCTCGAACTTGGCGCTGTACTCGAAGTACTTCACGACCATGAAGATCGCGCCGCACGCCATGGTCATCAGCAGGAAGCGCTTGATGCCCGCGGTGTTGCTGGTCTGGGCCGAGCGGACCGCCATCGCCATCGTGTACGACGACGTCAGCAGCACGAGCGTGTTGATGCCGCCGGCGGTCTTGCTGAGGTGCTCGTGGGCGCCGAGCACCATGTCCGGATAGAACATCCGGGTGATGAAGTAGGCGAGGAAGAGACCGCTGAACATCAGGATCTCGGTGGCCAGGAACAGCCACATCCCGAGCTTCGCCGCCCCCGCCTGCTGGCCCATCGTGTCGAAGTGATGGGCCAGGAAGGGGTTGTGTTCGTCGCCCCCGTGCGCGTGAGTGTGTGCCGTGCTCATGAGTACCTTTCGCGTTATCTCAGGCTGAGGCCGTGGGGTCAGACGGGCGGGTGGAAGTTGCCAGCCGACTTGTCGATCTCCGGGAAGTCGTACGGGCTGGTGTGGACGTGCGGCGTGTCGTGGAAGTTGTGCTCGATCGGCGGGCTCTGGGTCTGCCACTCGAGCGAGACGCCGCCCCACGGGTTGGCGGGCGCCTTGGCGCCGTTGAACAGCGAGGCCACCAGGTAGCCCAGCGTCCACAGCAGGCCGACCGCGAGGATCCACGAGCCGACGGTCGAGACCTGGTGCATCGTCTGGTACTCGGGCAGGTAGGCGTAGTAGCGCCGCGGCATGCCCTGGTGACCGAGGAAGAACTGGGTCAGGAACGTGACGTTGAAGCCGATGAACACGAGCAGCGCGCCGAGCTTGCCGGCCGTCTCGTTGAACATCCGGCCGGTGATCTTCGGCCACCAGTGGTGGATGCCGCCGATGAACGCGATCACCGTGCCGCCGACCATGACGTAGTGGAAGTGAGCGACCACGAAGTAGGTGTCGTGGAGGTGCACGTCGATCGCCAGGGTCGAGAGCGGCAGGCCGGTCAGGCCGCCGACCGTGAAGGTCCACAGGAACGCCATCGCGTACCACATGGCCGTGTTGTACTGGATGCTGCCGCCGTACAGCGTGGCGATCCAGGAGAACACCTTGATGGCGGTCGGCACGCCGACCGCGAAGGTCAGGAAGCTGAAGATCACGCCGATCAGCTCCGACTGGCCCGACACGAACAGGTGGTGGCCCCAGACCAGGAACGAGATGATCGCGATCGCCACCGAGGACAGCGCGATGGCCTTGTAGCCGAAGATGTGCTTGCGGCTGTGGACCGTGATGAGCTCCGAGATGATCCCGAAGCCCGGGAGGATCATGATGTAGACGGCCGGGTGGCTGTAGAACCAGAAGAAGTGCTGGAACAGCACCGGGTCGCCGCCCATCGCCGGGTCGAAGATGCCGATGCCCAGCGTGCGCTCGATGATGATGAGCAGCAGCGTGATCGCCAGCACCGGGGTCGCCAGCACCTGGATGACCGCCGTCGCGTAGATGGCCCACACGAACAGCGGCATGCGGTTCCAGGACATGCCCGGCGCCCGCATCTTGTGCACGGTGACCACGAAGTTGAGGCCGGTGAGGATCGACGAGAAACCGGCGATGAACGCGCCGGCCGTCGCCGTCACCACCGCGGTGCCCGTCGAGGTCGAGTACGGGGTGTAGAACGTCCAGCCGGTGTCGAGGCCGCCGTTGAGCAGCGCGGCGATGAAGAACACCGACGCGACGCTGTAGACGTAGAACGACAGCAGGTTGAGCTTGGGGAACGCGACGTCCTTGGCCCCGAGCATCAGCGGCAGCAGGAAGTTCCCCAGCGCCGCCGGCACCGACGGGATGATGAACAGGAACACCATGATCGCGCCGTGCAGGGTGAAGACCTGGTTGTAGGTCTGCGCGCTCATGAAGTCCTGGCCCGGCGTGAACAGCTCGGTGCGCAGGAGGATGGCCAGGATGCCCGCGACGAGGAAGAAGAACAGGACCGCCACCCCGTACATCACGCCGAGGCGCTTGTGGTCGACGGTGACCAGCCAGGACATGAGTCCCCGCTTGGCGACGAGGTAGCTGGGCTCCTCGCCGTGGGCGTGCTCGTGATCGTGTGCGTGTGAAGTGGCCATGACCTACTTCTGCTCCTTCATGAACTCGATGAGCGCGGTGATCTGAGTGTCGTCGAGCTGACCGGCGAAGCTGGGCATCTGCGGGGCGTACCCCTGGACGACCTTCTTGTTCGGCTCGAGGATCGACTCGCGGATGTAGTTGTCGTCGACGGTGACGGTGCCGGCGTTGGTGGCCTCGGAGCGGCCGTAGATGCCCTTCCAGGTCGGCCCGGTCTTGTTGGAGCCGTCGAGGCTGTGGCAGCTGTTGCAGCCCTTGCGGTCGTAGATGCGGCGCCCGAAGTCGGCCTGCGACACGTCGCCCTTGGTCGGGTCGAACTTCAGCTCGGCGGCCTTCTTCAGCTCGCGCTCGTAGTCGGCGAGCTCGACCACGCGGACCTTGCCGATCATGCTCGAGTGCTGGTCGCCGCAGTACTCGGTGCAGAACAGCGGGTACTCGCCGACCTTGGTCGCCTCGAACCACATGACCGTGTAGCGTCCGGGCACCACGTCCTTCTTCAGGCGGAACACCGGGATGAAGAACGAGTGGATGACGTCGGCCGAGGTCATCGTCAGGCGCATCGGCACGCCGACCGGGACGATCAGCTCGTTGTTGAGCTGCGCCCCCGGGATCGCCGGGTAGTCGACGGTCCAGAACCACTTCTGGCCGGTGACCCGCACGTCGATCGCGTCGGTCGGCGGCGCGACCTGCTTGATGTAGCCGATCTCGCCCCAGAAGAAGAGCACAAGGAAGCCGACCGTCGGGATGGCGCTCCACCAGAACTCGAGCGCGCCGTTGTGGGTCAACGGCGAGGTCTTGCGGTGGCCGCCCTCGGGCTTCTTGTACTTGATCATCAGGTAGATCTGCGCCCCGATCGCGATGACCAGCGAGAGGCCGGCGAGCACCCAGAAGAACACGTACAGCGTGTCCAGCGCCTCGGCGTTGGCCGAGGCCGCCGGCAGCAGGCTAAACGGCGAGTCCGACATCGGGGGCGTGCCAGGATTGGTTTCTTCAGGTGCGAAGAAGATCACGATCTTTCCTCCCGGCGGGCTACCCGCCGTTCGCGCCGCCAGAAGATGAGCAAGGCGGTGCCGATCAACAACACGGACAGCGCGCCGGCCAGCCGCAGCAGACCGAACGCGAACAGCCCGTAACGCCCGAGCGAGGCGTCGTAGTGGAAACAGCTCAGGATGAACCGGTCGAGCGTCGTCCCGACCCGGCCCTCGGCGGCCTCGAGGAGGCCGAACTTCAAGTCATTGCCGACATAGCTGAGCCCGTAGACGTAGCGGGCGATCTTGCCCTCGGGCGAGACGAACGTGACCACCCCGGGGTGGGCGTACTGGTCCTGCTCCGGGTCGTAGGCGTACGAGATGCCGAGCTGGGCGGCCAGCAGGCGGATGCCGAGCGCGTCGCCGTCGGCGGCCGTCAGGAACGCCCAGTCGACGTCGTCGCCGCGGCCGAGCGCGTCGAGGTGGGCCTTGCGCTTGGCCCCGGCCAGCGCCGCGTCCTCGCGCGGGTCGATGCTCACGGTCACCACCCGGAAGTGCTCGTCGCCCGGCGTCCAGTCGAACTCGCGGAACGTGTCCGTGAGGTTGTTGAGCTGGACGTTGCACATCACCGGGCAGCGGAAGTAGTTCAGGGTCAGCAGGACCGGGCGCTTGCCGTCGAAGTAGTCGCCGAGCTTCACCGCCTTGCCGGTGTGGTCGACGAACGGGATGCCGGGGTCGAGCATGTTGCCGAGGTGCTCCTCGACGTCGATGCTGTAGCTGGCCGGCGCCAGGTTGATGTTGGAGGCGACCTCGCCCGGGGACGGCGCCCGCATCGGGGCCTCGGCGCGCGCGACCATGCCTGTCCCGAAGGACATGGCGAGGGCGGCGGCGAGGACGGGGCGGGACATGGGGGCTTACTTGGTGGGCGGGGCCGGGGCGGGCGCCGGGTTGACCGGCGGGATCGACGGGGTCGCCGGCGGCGGCTGGACCGGCGGCTGGCGGATGGGCTCGGCCGACGTCGGGTCGGCCGGGCCGGTGCCGGCGGGCAGCACCGCGGGCTCGCCGAGCGGGTGGTCCGCCCCGCTGCCGCTCGGGGCGCCCGGGCTCGGGGCCACGCCAGCGGCGGGGTCGGCGGTGCCCGGCGGCACCACGCCGCCCGGGTTCGGGGCCGCGGCTGCGCCGACGGCCTGGTCCGCCGGGGCTGCGCCGCCCTGGCCGCCGGCGGCGATGTCGTCGGGGTGGACCCAACCGGCCGGCGGCGCCGAGGCCTTCAGGAGGTCGGGCTTCTGCAGCACGTCGACGCGGGCCAGCTCGAGCGGCTTGAACTTCTGGCGCACGGTCGCGCCGGTCCCGTCCTTGAACTCGACCACGCCGCTGCCGTTGACGCGGTCGCTCATCTCCTTGCGGTACTCGGCGAGCTGGTACGAGACCACCTTGCCGCGCTCCTCCTCGAGCTCGCGGCCCTGGCGGTAGAACAGCTGGGCGCAGGTGGCGATCGACAGCAGGGTCAGGCCGCCGAGGCCCCAGATGATGTTGAAGAGCTCCCGGGTGGGCGGCGCGTCGACCTCGTGGCCGGCGCCGTGGGTCACCTTCTCAGGCCCGGAGGGCCGTGAGGACGAGTGGGACGTGTCCTGATGGTGTTCGTCGCTCATGGCTGTACGGCTCCGGTCAGAAGTTCTCGAACTTGACGGACTCGGCGATGCGCGGGTCCTTGACGGGGACGAGGGCGCTGCGGCCCAGGGCCCAGGTGAACACGCCGAGGAACACCCCGAACATGCCGACCCAGGTCAGCGCGTCGAGGCTGCCGAGGTGCATGGTCATGTGGTGGTCGCCGGACTCGAGGGCGTGGTGATGGGCGAGGACCGGCTGGATGATCCAGTACATGTCCACGAACTCCATGAAGAGGATCCACGTCGCCGCCACGAACAGGGTGCCGGACAGGCGCTTGACCCCGCGGGGCAGCAGGAAGAAGAAGGGCAGCGGGAACCGGCCGATGCACAGCAGGATCGTCAGCGGCAGGAAGTCGTCGGCGATGCGGTAGCGGAACCAGAAGGTCTCCTCCGGGATGTTCGCGTACCAGATCAGGAAGTACTGGCTGAACGCGATGTACGTGTAGAACACCGTGAAGCCGAACAGGTACTTGCCGAGGTCGTGGTAGTGCTCGTCGGTGACGATGCCCTTCAGGTAGCCCGACTTGCGCAGGAAGATCGCCATCAGCGTCAGGAACGCGTGGATCGACAGCGCCGTGCCGGCGAAGTAGTAGACGCCGAACATCGTCGAGAACCAGTGCGGGTCGAGCGACATCAGGAAGTCGAACGCCCCGAAGGTCAGCGAGAGGGCGAACAGGAACAGCGCCGGCGCGGCGAACGTGCGCATGCGGGCGGCGTTGCGCTCGGCGATCGCGGCGTCGCGGTCGCCCTGCGTCGACGAGCGGTAGAAGATCAGCGCGAGGGCGGTCCAGACCAGGAAGTAGACGCCGACGCGGATCTTGAAGAACCCCTCGTTGAGGTAGCTCGACTTGGCGAGCAGCATCGGGTCGGCCTCGACGACCTCGTGGTGCGTCCAGTGGAACAGGTCGTGCGAGCCCATCAGCACGATCGGCAGGCCGAGCAGGCACATGAACGGCAGCGTGAGCATGGCGTTCTCGGCCAGGCGGCGCACCGCGATCGACCAGCCGGCGCGCACGAGGTACTGCACGATCACGAAGAACAGGCCGCCGAGGCCGATGGCCAGGAAGCCGTACCAGGCGACCAGGTAGCTGTACCAGAAGTGCTGGCTGTGCCCGGCCTTCAGCGCGAAGGCGCCGCCGAGGCCGCCCGCGGCCAGCAAGAGCCCGAGGATCGGCAGCTTGCGCCACATCGACCCGCGCGCGAGCTCGACCTGGGCCGGCTCGAGGTGGACTTGGTCATGGTTGGAGCTCATGGCTACTTGCCCTCCGGAGTGCGGGCGACCTGCAGGGTGCGGACCCACGCGGCGATGGCCCAGCGATCCTCGATCGGGATCTGGGCGGCGTACGGCAGCATGGTGCCCTTGCCGTTGTTGATCACGTCGACGAAGTAGGCCAGCGGCATGGCCCGGATGCGCGGGTCGTGGAAGCTCGCCGGCGCGACCTTGAAGCCGCCGCCGCGGCGGGTGGCCACGCCCTTGCCCTCGCCCGCGTAGTCGTGGCAGGGCTGGCAGTAGATGTTGTAGCGCTGCTCGCCGCGGGCCAGCAGCTGCTCGCTCAGCTTGACGCCGGCGGGCAGGCGGTCGAACAGGCGCCCGTCGGCGCCGCGCCCGCGGTGGTACTCGTCGTCGTCCTTCAGCTGACCGACGGCGACGGTGCCCTGGACCGGCATGCGCTGGGCGCGGCCGTGGCAGTCCGGGTTGACGAACAGCTTCTCGCCGTGCTCGCCGCGCACGACCTCGCCGGCCTCGTTGGTGCGGACCCGGCAGTCGCGCTCGCGGAAGAAGTCGTTCTGCTCCTGGGCGTCGTAGCGCGCCTGGAAGTCCATGTTCTGGATGAGGTGGACCGGCGGCTGCTCGGAGCGGTTGCCGTGGCAGGCCGCGACCGTCAGGCCGAGGACGGCGGTGAGCGCGGCGGACGAGAGCTTCTGGGTTCGGAGTGCCATGACTAGTCCTCGACCTCCTCGACGTGCAGCGCGCCCGATCCCTCGAGCAGCTTGCGGGTGCGTTCCGCGTCGTACTTGGGGTCACGCGCCTCGATGGCGATGAAGAAGCGGTCGTCGCTGAACTTGTGGAAGCGGTCGCTGTTGAACAGCGAGTGGTACCACATCGGCAGCTTGTTGAGCCCCAGCATGCCGAACACCGCGCCGAACGCCGAGAACAGCACGCCGAGCTCGAACGTCACCGGCACGAAGGCCTGGTAGCTGAAGTAGGGCTTGCCGGCGATGATGATCGGGTAGTCGACGGTCGCGGTCCACCACTGCAGCAGCAGCGCACAGCTCGCGCCGGTCATGCCCATGACGAACACGATCCACGGCAGCACCGAGGGCTTCAGGCCCATGGCCTTGTCGAGGTTGTGCACCGCGAACGGGGTGTGCGAGTCCCAGGCCGTGTAGCCGGCGTCGCGCACCTGCTCGCAGGCGTGGAAGACCGCGGCGGCCGTGTCGTACTCGGCGAGGAGCCCGTAGACCTTCTTTTTGGTCGGCTTGCTCATGGCTCAGTGGTGCTCCTTCCCGTGGCCCTCGCCGTGGTAGTGCGGGTCCGCGATGGGCATGACGCTCTTGACCTCGGCGATGGCGATCGAGGGCAGGTAGCGGACAAAGATGCAGAACAGGGTAAAGAACAGGCCGAAGCTGCCGAGCAGGGTCGTCATGTCCCACACCGTCGGCGAGTAGTAGTCCCAGCTCGACGGCAGGAAGTCGTGGTGCAGCGAGGTCACGGTGATGACGAACCGCTCGAACCACATGCCGATGTTCACGAAGATGCTGATGATGAACAGCCAGACCACCGAGCGGCGGATGTTCTTGAACCAGATGAGCTGCGGCGTGATGACGTTGCAGCTGACCATGATCCAGTAGGCCCACCAGTAGTCGCCGAACGCGCGGTTGGCGAAGGCGAAGCTCTCGTACGGGTTGCCCGAGTACCAGGCGATGAAGAACTCCATCCCGTACGCGTAGCCGACCATCGTGCCGGTCAGCAGGATGATCTTGGCCATGTTCTCGAGGTGCTTGATCGTGATCATGTGCTCGAGCTTGAACCAGGCGCGCAGCGGCAGGAGCAGCGTCAGCACCATGGCGAAGCCGGAGAAGATGGCGCCGGCCACGAAGTACGGCGGGAAGATCGTGGTGTGCCAGCCGGGCAGCTGGGACACCGCGAAGTCGAACGACACGATCGTGTGCACGGACAGCACCAGCGGCGTCGCCAGGCCCGCGAGGATCATGTAGGCCTTCTCGTAGTTGACCCAGTGGCGGGTCGAGCCGCGCCAGCCGAGCGCGAACAGGCCGTAGGCGAAGCGTCGGCCCGGCGTCTTGGCCCGGTCGCGCATGGTCGCGAGGTCCGGGATCAGGCCGACGTACCAGAACAGCAGCGAGACCGTGAAGTAGGTCGAGACCGCGAACACGTCCCACAGCAGCGGGCTGCGGAAGTTGGGCCACATGTCCATCTGGTTGGGGATGGGCAGGGCCCAGTACAGCACCCAGGGGCGGCCGGCGTGGACGGTCGGGAACAGCAGGGCGCAGATGACGGCGAACAGCGTCATCGCCTCCGACGCGCGGTTGATGCTGGTGCGCCACTTCTGGCGGAACAGGAACAACACCGCGGAGATCAGCGTACCGGCGTGGCCGATACCGACCCAGAACACGAAGTTGACGATCGCCCAACCCCACGCGACCGGGTTGTTGAGGCCCCAGATGCCGGTGCCCATCCACAGCAGCCAGGCCAGCGAGATGCCGAGCACCCCGAGCATCGACAGCGAGATGAGGAACGCGATCCACCAGCGGCTGTTGGGGACCTCGATCGGCGTACAGACCGCCTCGGTGACTTCGTGGAAGGTCGGGTTACCCTCGACCAGGACCTTGCGGCCGCTGATCGGGTCGAGTTCGTCGTAGGCGTAGTGGGTCGCGAGTGCCATGGGTTACGCGAGCTCCGGGTTGGGGTTGCGGACCCGGCCGAGATACGTGACGCGGGGGCGGGTGTTGAGGTCGGTCAGGACGCCGTAGTTGCGCGGGTTGTCCTCGGACTTCAGCTTGTGGACCTTGCTGCCGGGGTCCTTGATGTCGCCGAAGGTGATGGCCTGGCTGGGGCACGCCTGCTGGCAGGCGGTGACGAGCGCCCCGTCCTTGACGAGCTCCTCGCCCGCGGTGTGGGCCGTGATCTTGGCCTCCTGGATGCGCTGCACGCAGAACGAGCACTTCTCGATCACGCCGCGGAAGCGGACCGTGACGTCCGGGTTCTTGACCATGCGGACGAGCTCGTGGTCGTTGACGGCGTCCTTGTTGTAGTTGAAGAAGTTGAAGCGCCGGACCTTGTACGGGCAGTTGTTGGCGCAGTACCGCGTGCCGATGCAGCGGTTGTAGGCCATGTCGTTGAGGCCCTCGGGGCTGTGCGCGGTCGCCTGGACCGGGCACACGTTCTCGCACGGGGCCGTCTCGCAGTGCTGGCACAGCATCGGCTGGACGACCGCGTCCGGGGCCTCCTTGGGGCCGGTGTAGTAGCGGTCGATGCGGATCCAGTGCATCTCGCGGCCGTTGCCGACTTCCTTGCGGCCGACCACCGGGATGTTGTTCTCGGCGACGCAGGCGACGGTGCAGGTGCCGCAGCCGACGCAGCGGTTGAGGTCGATCGCCATGCCCCACTGCTGCAGGCCGGTCATCGCCGGGGCCGTGAAGTCGGGGTGGGTGTTGTGGTCCCACAGCGACTTCAGGTCCTCCTTCTTGATGAGGTCGCCCTTCTGCGAGAAGCCCGGGTCGGCCTTGAAGGCCTCGACGCTCTCGGCGACGCGGACGATCGGGCGGTCGGGGTAGCCCTCGCCGACGTAGTCGCCCTTGCGCTTCTCGCCCTCGGGGGCCACGCGGTCGGGGCCGAGGTAGGTGCCGGTCCGCTCGTCGCGGGTGCTGGCCGGGTCGACGCCGGGGCTCAGCGAGCCGTGGTCCTGCGTCGAGTAGATCAGGCGGCGGGAGCCGGTCTTGGCCACGTCGCCGCCGGTGACGATCCACGGGTTCGGGCCGCCCTGCAGCGGGTAGGCGTCGACGCCCGCGCCCTCGGCCACGGCGCCGAGGCCGACGCGGCCCCAGCCGAGGCTGAGCGAGACGGTGTCGTCGGCCTGGCCCGGGGCGATCCACACCGGCGCGTCGATCGAGCGGCCGGCGACGGTGATGCGGACCATGTCGCAGTTGTTGACCCCGAGCTTGCGCGCGGTCTCCACGCTGACGTAGGCCGCGTTGTCCCACGACAGCTTGGTCATCGGGTGCGGGGCCTCGGCGAGCCAGCCGTTGTTGCTGCTGCGGCCGTCGGCCAGCTTCGGGTCGAGGTGGAAGTTGATCTCGTAGCCGGCGCCGGCGTCGACGCTCGCGCCCTTCAGCGCGTTGACCAGCGGGGTCACGTCGCGCGCGGCCGGGGTCCCGCCGGCGCGCTGGACGCCCTGGACCACGCCGTCGTGCAGCCAGCGGCGCCACAGCTTCTCCGACCACATCTGGCCGGTCGCCGTGCGCCAGTAGCCCTTGACGAGGCTGTAGCCGTCGACGTCGGCGTCGCTGACCATCCACGCCAGCAGCTCGAGGCTGCTGCGCGGGCGGCCCGCCTCCGGCGAGTCGTGCAGCGGGGCGATGAGCGGCTGGATCAGCGAGATCGTCGAGTCCGCCGCCTCCACGTCGCCCCACGACTCGAGGTAGTGGGTCGCGGGCAGGCACCACGTGGCCAGCTTGCCGGTCTCGTCCATGTGCGAGCCGAGGTGCGCGAGCACCTTGCCCTTCAGGGCCGCGGCCAGGCCGAGCTCGCCGGGCGTGTCGTAGGCCGGGTTGGTCTCGAGGCAGATGACCTGGGAGATCTTGCCGTCGGCCAGGCCCTTGGCCAGCGCCGCCACGTCCTCGGTCTTCTGCGCGGTGTCGTCGTAGCGCAGGCGCACGCTGTTGCCCGAGTTGCCGAGCAGCGCGTTGATCATCAGGCCGACCGCGTGGACCCACGCGGGCTGGCGCTCGCCGACGATCACCGCCGACACCGCGCGGGCGGTGCGGGCCGCCGCGAGGTCCTTGGCGAGCACCTCGACGAACTTCCTGGCGTCGTCGGCGAGCTCGGCCTTCGGCAGCGCCGAGGCCAGGCCGTCGCCGCCGCCCGGGACCTTGATGTTGTGCTTCTCGGTCAGCTCGCGCAGCAGCGCGGCGAGCACCGCCCCGACCAGCGAGCCCTTGATGCGCAGGCGGTGGTCGGCCTGGGCGCCGGTGGTCGTGAAGTGCGGCTCGACCGCGTAGAGGCGGCTCATGTTGGCCGCGTCGGCGGGGCTGTTGATCTGCCGGCCCTCGCTGAACTCGCGCTGCAGGCGGGTGTGGTCCTGCTCGGTCTGGAACAGGTCGGCGTCGAAGCTGGCGATGACCCGCGCGCCCGAGAGGTGGTAGGTGGCGCGGGTGTTCTCGCCGGCCAGCAGCTCGGCGCCGGCGATCGTGTTGCTCGCGGCGGCCGGGTCGTCGACGAAGACGCGGGCCTTGCTGAACTTCTCGCGGAACTGCTTCAGCGTGTCGCGGAAGGTCGGCGAGGTGACGGTCGGGATGACGAGCGCGAGGCCCTCGCCCTGCTTGCCCTTCAGCTCCTTCAGCGCCGCGCCGAGCTCGGCCTGGGCGGTGTCCCAGTCGCTGGCGACGTGCCGGCCGTCCTTGTGCTGGTGCGGCCGACGGCAGCGGTCGGGGTCGTAGAGCGAGAGCACCGAGGCCTGGGCCCAGGTGTCGGTCGCGCCGTTGGAGCCGCTGTGCCGCGGGTTGCCCTCGACCTTGGTCGGGCGGCCGTCCTGCGATTCAACCAGGAGCCCGAGCACGCTGTGCCCGACCTGGTACGCGGTCGCGTAGTAGACGGGCATGCCCGGGATCAGGTCCTCGGGGCGCTTGGCGAACGGGAGGATGTGCTCGACCGGCTTGCGCAGACACCCGGTGGTCGTCAGGCCCGCGAGGGCCGTCGACGCGCCGAGCAGGCCGTTGAACTTGCGGCGACCGAGGCGGGTCGCGGAGATCAGCGCGGGGTCCTGCGTCTCCGCCTGACCGGGGAACTCGTCGACCGGCGGGTGGTGAGCGCCGTCCGCGTCTTCGAGGCTGCGCCAGTACTGCTTCAGGGATTCGTTGGGCTTGGACATGCGTGAAACCCTTCAGGCTTAGCGGTGGCACCCCGAGCAGTGCTCCGGCGGGCGGACCGGCCGCGTGCGGGCGGGGTCCTTGAAGGCGTCGTACTTCTTGCCGTCGGTCTCGAAGTCCCAGGCCATGTTGGTGATCTGGTCCTTCGGGCGCAGCTCCGGCTCCGGGTCGCGGTGACAGTCGAGGCACCAGCCCATCGACAGCGGCTTGGCCATCTCGACGATCGGCATCTGGTCGATGCGGCCGTGGCACGACGAGCAACCCACCCCGGCGGCCAGGTGCGGGCGGTGGTCGAAGAACGCGTAGTCCGGCAGCTGATGCACGCGCACCCACGGGATCGGCTCGCCGGTCTCGTAGGAGTCGCGCACGAGCTTCAGGCGCGGGCTGTCGGTCTTCACCAGCGAGTGGCAGTTCATGCACGTCTGCGTCGCCGGGATCGCCGCGTGGGCGGCCCGCTCGATCGTGTTGTGGCAGTACCGGCAGTCCATGCCCATGTCGCCCGCGTGCAGCTTGTGGCTGAAAGGCACGGGCTGCTGCGGGCGATAGCCGACGTCGGTAAACTCGGGCGAGAAGTAGTACCAGACCCCGCCGACGGCGCCGGCGAGCGCCAGCGGTCCGAGCACGCCTGCGGCGAGCGGGATCATGTTGGTCCAGCGTGGGAAGATGGCCGGCACGTCAGTTCACCCTCTTCTGTCGTCGGGTCGGGGGCTCACTTCGCGGGGAAGATCGCGGCGACCTCGGCGGTTTTACTTCGTCGTGAATTAAAGGATCCGGCAGCGGCCAAAGCCCCCGCACGGTGGCGTCTCTCGATAGCTGGTTCAAAAGCGGCGAAATACGACCAGGACCCTTGTTTCGGCGCGCACCCTAACAGTTCTCCGGGCGGGTGTGCAACAGTGGCGAGCGCGGCGCGGCGCCCGTCCTGGTCGCCGCCCAAGTGCCGTACCCGAGTGCGTCGAACCTACCGCGCAGCCCCCCGCGCCGGCCAGGTGCGCGACAGCTTGTCGCCCCGGTCCCGCCGCACCCGCGTAGACCCGGTCCGCGCGGGTGCATGCGCAACGGGCCGTTCGTTCAGGGCTGAGGCTTCGGGGCGGCAGCGGCGGCGGGTCGCCAGCGCGGGGAGAAAGTCTTGATGTAACTCACCAGTGCCCCGATATCCTCTTCACGCAGTCCGCCCCACGCCGGCATCCCGCGCCCGGAGACCCCGTTGCGGATGGTCCGCCGCAGATCGCTGTCGGTCGGCAGCTCACCCGGGCCCGCCGACGCGTACAGGAACTCCGCGGCCTGGAAGTCGCGGGGCTTCGGGTCGAGGTTCCGCGCGCCACCGCCGTCGCCGCGGCCCTCGTAGCCGTGGCACGTCGCGCAGTAGCGGTTGAACAGCTTCTGCCCGTGGTTGAGCGTCTCGGCGGCGACGACCTCCGGCTCGCCCCCCGCCCGCGTGAGGGTCACCGGAGCCGTGAACGGCGGCGGCCCGGCGGGCTCGCAACCTGGCCCGAAGGCCAGCAGGGCGGTCAGCCCGAGCGCAGTGAAAATGACATTCATTTGAGTGACTGGCAGATTCGTACCCGGTTCAGAGACTGACAGCGACATTGAACATGAAATTCAGCGGGCGCAGCCGCCGGGCTGGCGCTGCTCGCGGAGGACGTGGGTGGAGCGGTGGTACAGCTCGTCGAGGGACAGCACGTCGAGGCCGAGGGCCTCGGCCTCGGGGGACGCGTGGACGCCCATCGGCAGCGGTTCTCGCGGGACGTCGGGGTTGCGGCGCACGGCGTAGAAGCCGCGGACGCCGCCGTGCTCGTCGATCAGCACGAGCTGCTCGGAGTGCGCGATGTCATACATCGTCACGGGATCGCTGCCGGGCGGCGGCTTGCGGCCGCGTTCGATGGCCGTCTTGAAGCCGCCGACGATCAGCTTCTCCACGTCCGCCAGCGGCCCGGTCACGAAGCGCCAGCGGGTCTGGTCGGCGCCGAGGTTGTCGGCGTAGCGCTGCAGCACCGCGGGCGTGTCGTTCTCGGGGTCGACGGTGAAGCTCACGAGCTCGACGTCGACGCCGTTGCGGACGTAGCGCTGCTGCAGCTCGAGCATCGCCCGGGAGATCTTCGGACAGGTGCTCGGACAGCTGGTGAAGATGAAGCCCGCGACCGTGACCTTGCCCTTCAGGCTCGCGTTCGTGAACGCCTGGCCGTCCTGGTCGACGAGCGAGAATTCGGGCAGCTGCAGCATCACCGGCGGCGGATCCGGCACCCGGCGCATGAACGGCCGCAGGCCCGTGATCACGAGCAGCAGGGCGATCGCCGCGAAGTGCCACGGACGACGGATGAAGGCGCGGTACAACCATCCGCCCCGCGCCTCGGGCGGCGGCATCGGCGAGTCAGGGCGCATCGGCAGGTCCCATCAGGCCCGGAGGGCCGGAGTCGGGTCAGGCCCCGGAGGGCCGTTCGGTCAGTTACTGAAGGAGGACGTCGGCCACGAGGGCCGCGATGAGGGCCGGCAAATAAAGCAGGGAAGCGAAGAAGAAGCGCCTCGCCCACTTGATGTCACCCTCCGGCAGCCCGAGTCCGGAGCAGGCCAGGCCGAAGAAACCGAGCCCGAGCACGAGGGCCGTCGCGCCGTACAGCAGACCGGTGAGGCCGATCACGGTGGGCATGAGGGAGATCGGTACCAGCAGCATCGACCACGCCACGGACTGCAGGCGGGTCACGAGCTCGCCGCGGACCACCGGCACGCAGCGGATGCCCGCGCGCTCGAAGTCCGCCCGGCGAAACAGGGTGATCGCGAGGAAGTGAGGCATCTGCCAGACCAGCAGGATCGCGAACAGCGAGATCCCTCCGGCGTCGAGGCTGCCGGTCACCGCGGTCCAGCCGAGCAGCGGCGGGGCCGCCCCCGGCACCGCGCCGATCACCAGCGCGAGCGGCGTGCGGTACTTCAGCGGGGTGTAGACCAGCGTGTAGCCGACGATCGCCCACGCGGTGAGCAGCACCGTCAGCGTGTTGGTGTAGACCCCGAGCACCGCCAGCGAGGCCAGCATCAGCGCGAGCGAGAACCCGAGCCCGAGCCGATCCGACAGGCGCCGCGCGGCCAGCGGCCGGTTGCGCGTGCGGGCCATCAGCGGGTCTCGGCGCCGCTCGAGCCACATGTTGAACGCGCTGGCCCCCGCGACCGCCAGCGTCGCCCCGACCACCCCCGCGAACGCGGCGGCGAAGCCCGGCGAGCACCAGCCGTCGGCCGGCGTCTCGGCGTCGAACGGGCTGTTCGGGCCCGCCAGCGCCAGCCAGGCCGCGCCCGCCGACGTCAGCGCGCACATGCGGGTCACGCCCGGCTTGGTCAGCGTCCACAGGTCCCGCAGCGTCTTCTTCACAGCGCCACCTGCACGGCCTTTTGATCCGTCCTGCAGAAGCTGTCGAACGCCCGGTACGCGTCGGCGCACGGGCACTGCTTGGTCCGCTTGCACATCGATCCGCGGTCCTTGCACTTGTAGTAGACCCACTGCCCGCGCGAGACCTCGTCGGGGTCGAGCGCGGCGCACTCCTCCGACCGGTCGCGCACCTTCAGGCAGTGGAACATGGCCTGCGTGACCGCGTCGTTGCACATGAAGCTCAGGCCCTCGCAGCCCTTGTGCCAGGCCAGCACCTCGTCGATGCACTGCTCGGCGGAGCGCGTGACGCCCCCGGCCTCGAGCCGCGGCATGCCCTGCATGATCGACCGCTCCGACTGCGAGTAGCGGTAGTAGGCGAGCACGCCCATCACCACCGACAGGACTGCCAGACCGATGAACACGGCGCGCAGGCTCGGGCCGTTCCAGTCCTTGGGCGGCCGCTTCGGCTTGGTCGACACCGGGCAGGAAGCTAGCCCGCGCCAATTAAAGGGTCAATCCTGGCGACCCTGCGTCGCACTTCCGTGCGTAACCTCCGGGTCCCTCGCGCCGGACCCGCATGCTAATTCGCCGGGCGTGTCGCTCGCCGGCCACGTCTGGACGCTCGCCGCCAACCTGCGCCATCGCCTCGCGCCCCACCGTCCGCCCGCGCACGAGCCGTGGGAGCACACCCTCGCCGACCCGCAGCACGGCCCCGTGCGCCTGACCGGCGCGCTCCACCGCGTCGGCTCCGACGTCCTCTGCGTCGTCGTCCACGGCCTCGGCGGCGGCGTCGACAGCCACTACGTCGTGCGCGCCGCCGTCGCCGTGACCGCCGCCGGCCTCGACTGCCTGCGCCTCGGGCTGCGCGGCAGCGATCGACGCGGCGAGGACTTCTATCACGCCGGCCTCGTCGCCGACCTCGACGCCGCCCTGCAGAGCCCCGCCCTCGCCGCCTATCGCACGATCTACGCGCTCGGCTACTCCGTCGGCGGACACCTGACCCTGCGCTGGGCGCTCACCCCGAGCGACCCGCGGGTCAAGGCCGTCGCCAGCGTGTGCGCCCCGCTCGACCTCGCCGCCGGCTGCAGCGCGATCGACGGCCCCGGCGTGGCCGTCTACCGCGACCACGTGCTCGCCGGCTTGAAGCAGATCTACGCCGCCGTGGCCGCCCGCCGCGCAGTCCCGACCCCGTGGGCGACCGTCCGCCGGCTCACCACCATCCGCGCCTGGGACCGCCACGCCGTGGTCCCGCGCCACGGGTTCTGCAGCGTCGACGACTACTACGCCCGCGTCAGCGTCGGCCCCCGCCTCGGCCGGCTCGCCCTGCCCGCCCTCGTCGTGTCCGCGCCCGCCGACCCGATGGTCCCCGCCGCCAGCGTCATCGCCCCCCACGTCGCCCGCCTGCCCGCCCACGTCCTCCACCGCTGGACCGACCGCGGCGGCCACGTCGCCTTCCCCCGCGCCGTCCGCCTCGACCTCGACCTGCCCCAAACGCCAGGTCTCGAGGGCCAGGTCCTGGCCTGGCTGCGCCTGCACGCCTGAGCGCGCCCGCCCGCCGCGCGCCACACCTCCGCCCCGCGGTGGTTTATCCTCGCCGACGTGCCCGCCCCCGCCGTCGACGCCGAGCCGATGTCGGCGCAGTGTCCGGCCTGCAGCCTGCACGCGCTGGTGCCGGTGCACCTGCAGCAGCTCGGCCCGCACAGGTGGAAGCAGCTCGAGGAGCCGGTCGCCGGCGGCATGACCCTCGACACCTGCCCGGTGTGCTTCGGCGTGTGGCTCGACGCCGGCGAGATCGACGCCCTCGGCGACGCCGAGATCGACCCCGCCTTCCTGAAAACTCTGGTCGGACGCTCGGCCAACCGCATGTGCCCGCGCGGCCACGGCTTCATGAACGAGCACCTGCTGCCCGGCCTGCTGAGCACGCCGATCGACCGCTGCGTGCGCTGCAAGGGCCTGTGGCTCGACGGCGACGAGCGCCGCGCGCTGGCCCGCTCGTCGACCCACGAGGGCCAGGAGGACAAGGCGGTGGCGATGGCCAAGCGCGGCCTCATCTGGGCCGCGCAGATCCTCACCCACCTGCCCGTCGAGGTCGAGAACCCCGCGCGCGGCACCCCCTGGGCCGTCTACGTCACCTCGGCGATCCTCGTGGTCTGCTACGTGTGCTCGGTGTGGGGCTGGGTGATCGCCCGCGACCACGCGCTCATCGTCCGCGACCTCGTGTTCGACCCGACGCTCGCGTACACCGTCTTCACCCACGCGTTCTTCCACGCCGACTGGTTCCACCTGCTCGGCAACCTCTACTTCTTCTATGTGTTCGGCGACAACGTCGAGCACCTGTTCGGCCGCCTGCGCTTCCTCCTCCTCTACGTCGGCGCCCTGCTGATCGGCGCGGGCCTGCAGGTCCTGCTCACCAAGTCGACGGCGACCCCGGTGATCGGCGCCTCGGGGGCGATCGCCGGGGTCACCGCGGCCTACCTGTGGATCTTCCCCAGGGCCCGCCTGCTGCAGACCGTGCCGTTCGTGTACGTCCAGCTGAAGATCCCCGCGTGGGTCTACCTCGGCATCTGGATCGCATTCCAGGCCGTCATGGCGGTCTTCTCCGAGGCCATCGAGTTCGCGTGGTTCTCCCACCTCGGCGGCTTCCTGTTCGGCCTGGCCCTGACCCCCTGGGTGCTCCGCTGGCGCCGCAAGCTCGTCGCCGGCCAGGTCCGGAACCGCTCGGCCGCCGCCATCTTCGGCAAGGTCCCCGCCCCCAGACAGCGCCCAAAGCCCCCGCCAGGCCCGTCTTTCGGCCCAACCTAGCGCGCGAAAGCTCGCGTATACTCTCCGCCTCGCGCGATGGCCGACCCCACGTCCACCTCCAGCGAAGCACCTCCCGGCGTGGTCGGCCTCGTCATCGACGGCCGCTACAAGATCCTCGACCTGCTCGGCGTCGGCGGCATGGGTGCCGTCTACATCGCCGAGCACCTCACGCTGAAAAAACAGGTCGCGCTCAAGGTCATCCTCGCCGAGTTCGCCGGCAACGAGGAGATCGCCGCCCGCTTCACCCGCGAGGCCATGGCGACCGCCCAGATCGAGCACCCCAACGTCGCCAGCGCCCTCGACTACGGCACCCTGCCCGACGGCGGCGCCTACCTCGTCACCCAGCTGGTCCGCGGCCACAGCCTCAGCCACGAGCGCGACAACGTCGGCAAGATGCCGTGGAAGACCGTGGCCCACGTCGGCGCCCAGATCGCCGACGCGCTCTCGGCCGCCCACGCGATCCACGTGGTCCACCGCGACCTGAAGCCCGACAACATCCTGCTCGAGCCCCGCGACAACGGCCTGTTCTTGGTCAAAGTCCTCGACTTCGGCGTCGCCCGCGTGACCGAGACCGCCGCCCTGCCGAAGAGCGAGCTGACGCGCATGGGCACCGTGATCGGCACGCCCGGCTACATGGCCCCCGAGCAGGCCATGGGCGAGCAGGTCAGCGAGAAGGTCGACCTCTACGCCCTCGGCGTGATCATGTGGGAGTGCCTCACCGGCCGCACGCTGTGGACCGGCGACACCATCAGCGACATGTTCACCAACCAGCTCTCGAAGGTCCCGCCGCCGATCTCCAAGGAGGTCCCCGAGGTCCCGCCCGAGCTCACCGCGATGATCGAGATGCTCCTCGATCGCAACCCCAAGCGCCGCCCCGAGTCGGCCCGCCACGTGCGCGAGGCGCTGCGCCGGCTCACCCACGGCACCATCGCCGTCGGCCAGCAGGCCCCGGTGATCGTCCGCCCCGCGGCCTCCTCCCCCAAGTGGATCGTGCCCGCGCTCGCCGGCTTCGGCATCCTCGTGCTCGCCGCCGTGCTCGTCTCGCAGCTGTCCGGCGGCGACGCCGGCAAGCCTTCGAACGCGCCAGGCGACGTCCCGGCCGCCGCCAAGACCGAGCCCGCCCCCGGCACCACCGCCGCCCTCGAGGTCCCCGCCGCCCTCGCCGGCCACGTCCAGACCCTGCTGACCAGCGCCGACAAGAAGGCCCGCAAGTCCGCCGCCGACGCAGTCGCCGAGTTCAAGCCCGCCGCCGAGGTCCCGCTGTTCGCCCGCAACATCGCCACCCTCGAGCGCCAGACCACCTGCCCCGGCAAGCTCGCCGTCGTCGAGAAGATCTCGGCCGACGGCGACCCCCGCGCCCTCCCGGCCCTCGACCTCCTCAGCAAGACCCCGCGCAAGGGCTGTGAAGAGGGCGACTGCCTCGGCTGCCTGCGCGAGACCCTCGCCCGCACCATCGGCGAGCTGAGCAAGTAGCCCCCCTGCTCGGCCCGCTCAGCGCTCGGCCAGGATGTACGCCATCAACGCCATCGCCGCGGTGTTGCGGGCGACGTTCACCGGGTCGATCTTGTCGACAGTGTCCGCCGGGCTGTGGTGCAGGTCGAAGTACATGCTGTTGTCCGGGTGCAGCCCGAGCGTCAGCACCCCGTCCCTGGCCAGCGGCTCGATGTCCGCCCCGCCCCCGCCGAGCGTCAGCTTGTCGGCCCCGAGCGCCGTGAACAGCGGCCCGTAGCGCTGCACCGCCACGCCCTGCTCGACCGTGCCGCCGACGCCGAAGCCCTGCGGCGCGCCCGCGCCCGAGTCCGACTCGATCGCCGCCGCGTGCTTCTCCTTGCCGTGGGCCTCGTAGTAGGCCTTGCCGCCGCGCAGCCCGTTCTCCTCGTTGGTGAACAGGACCACGCGGATGGTCCGCCGCGGCACCAGCCCGAGCTCGAGCAGCAGCGCCGCCGCGTCCATCGCCATCACGCAGCCGGCGCCGTCGTCGCTGCTGCCGTCGCCGACGTCCCACGAGTCGATGTGCCCGCCGATCACCACGACCTCGTCGGGCAGCTCGCGCCCGCGGATCTCCCCGATCGCGTTGCCGCTCTCACTGTCCGGCAGCGTGCGCGCCCCCAGCGACAGCTCGACCGTCGTCTTGCCCTGGGCCGCCAGCCGCGTCAGCAGCTCCGCGTCCTCGAGCGTCAGCGCGGCCGCGGGGATCCTGGCGACCTTGTCCTCGTAGCGCATCGCCCCGGTGTGCGGCGTGCGCAGGCTCGACGCCGTCACCGACCTTATCAAGACCGCCCTGGCCCCGACCTTCGCCGCCTCGATCGCCCCCTTGGTCCGGATCTGCACGGTCTCGCCGTAGCCGGTCTGCCGCGCCTCGAAGTCGTACGCCGGCATGGCCTGGTTGATGACCACGATCTTGCCCTTGAGACTCGCCCCCTTCGTCGCGATCTCCGCCAGCGACGAGACCACCGCGATCTCCCCGCGCAGCACCCCGTTGGTCCCGACCGTCCCGCCGAGCCCGAGCACCACCAGGTCGCGCTGGATCGGCGCGGTGATCCTCGCCCGCTCCGCCCCTCGCACCCAGCGCGGCACCATCACCTTCTCGCGGCGCACGTTGACGAGCCCGTCCTCCTTCATCACCGCGAGCGTCCAGTCGATCGCCCGCTCGAGCGCCTGCGACCCGCTGAGGCGGTGCCCGAAGCGGTCCGACAGGGTCACCAGCCGCTCGTAGCCGCGGCGCCGGGTCAGCGCCGCCGCCGACAGCTTGTCGGCCGCCGCCCGCAGCTCCGCCGGGAAGTCCGCGGCCGTCGGCACCAGCCCGAGCTTCGGCTCGCGCGTCGGCAGCACCGGCCCCTCGTGCACCGCGGTCGGCCGCCCCGACGGCGTGCCCATGCCCGACGTCGGCGCCTCGGTCACCGACGACGCGCGCACCACCGGCGTGTTCGCCGGCGCCGCCGGCCGGCAGCCGAGCGTCAGCACCGCGAGGACGGAGAGGAGGGCCCGCACCCGCGTCCTATAACACACGCCGATCGCCGACCCACCCCGACCACGAGCGCCGCGCGCCTCGACCCGAGCCTCGCCCGCCTAGAACACCCGGCCCTCGATCACCTGCGCCAGCTCGACGTGCCGCACCCCGCCGGTCGCCCGCCGCAGGCAGCGATCCAGCGGCTCCTCGACCACCCGCCCGCGGCTCGTCGACGCGTGCACCAGCGTGCGCTGCCCCGGCCGCGCGCCCCGCAGGACCACGCCCACGTGCCCGTCCGCCGCGCCGACGCCGGCCATGAACACGAGATCTCCCGGCTCCCCCAGCGCCCGCCCCGAGACCCCGACCGGCGCCTGCTCGCTCGAGTGCCGCGGCAACACCCGCCCCAGCGCCTCCCGCACGCAGCGCTGCACCAGCCCCGAGCAGTCCACGTGCCGCCGCGTCGTCCCGCCCAGGCGATACGCCACCCCGCGGTACGAGCGCAGACTGGCCGCCAGCCGCCGCAGCGCCTCGCCAGCCGCGAACGGCCGCCGCTCCCACGCGACCTCGAGCGGCCGCGCCGCCGCCGGCCCCAGCCGACCGCGCACCCAGCCGACCGCCCCGTCGACCCCCCGCACCAGCGCCGCCCCCGGCAGCGCGTGCAGCAGCTCGACCGGCCCGTCGCTCGCCAGCAGCTCGCTGGTCAGCTCGCTGTCCCTCGGGCCATGTCCGTAAGCACCTGTCCCATCGGCCACGCCCGGCGTCCGCCACAGCCGCGTGACCCCCGGCGGCAGCGCCCGCCACCCGCGCCCGACCAGCGCCGTCACCCCGCCGCCGTCGACCCGCCAGCCCGCCGGCAGCAGCGGCGCCAGGTCGGCCCGCAGCGCCGCGCCGACCCGCGGCACCGCCACGCAGCCGCTCAGCCGCAGCGCCCGCGCCGCCGCGTCCCACTCGCCGCGCACGGCCACGTGCGTCCACCCGAACTCCGCCGCCAGCAGGGCCCGCCGGCGCTCGACGATGCGCGCGACCTCGTCCGCCCCCGTCACGCCGCCTCCGTCGCGCGCCCGAGCAGCGCCCGCACCTCGTCGCGGTCGGAGAACGGCAGCGTCTGCTCGCCGATCGTCTGCCCGGTCTCGTGCCCCTTGCCCGCGATCACCACCACATCACCCGGCCGCGCCGTCGCGACCGCCAGCGCGATCGCCGAGCGCCGGTCGGCCTCCTCGCGCACGCTGGCCCGCCCCCCGCGCGTCACGCCCTCCGCGAGCTGCCGCGCGATGTCCTCCGCCGGCTCGTGCCGCGGGTTGTCGGTCGTGATCACCGCGACGTCGGCCCGCATGCCGACGGCCTCGCCCATCGGCCCGCGCTTGCCCGCGTCGGTGTCCCCGCCCGCGCCGAACACCACGATCACCCGCCCGCCCCCGGCCAGCGCCCGCGCCGTGTCGCACGTGCGGGCCAGCGCGTCGGGCGTGTGCGCGTAGTCCACCGCGACCACCGGACCTGTCTCTCCGGACAGCACCTCGAAGCGCCCCGGCACCGCCCCGCAGACCGCCAGCCCGACCGTGATCGCCTTGGGCTCGATGCCCGCCGCGTGGGCCGCACAGGCCGCCGCCAGCGCGTTCTCGGCGAACACCTCGCCGACCAGGGCGATACGCAGCACCCCGCCGAGCGCCTCCGCCAGCGCCGAGCCGCCGAGCCGGATCTCCGTCCCGCTCCGCGTGACCCGCACCCGCGTGGCCGTCAGGTCCTCGGCCCGCAGCGCCGCGCCCCGCGACGGCACCCCGAACCACAGCCGCGGCACCTCGGGCGGCGTGACCGCGTCGATCAGCCGCGCCGACGGATCCCTGGCGTTGAGCACCGCGCAGCCGTCCTCCGGCAGGTGCACGAACAGCTGGGCCTTGCTCGCCAGGTAGTGCTCCCACGACCCGTGCGTTTTAAAATGATCCGGCGACAGGTTGGTGAACACCCCGACGTCGTAGCGCCAGCGCTTCGCGTACCCCCGCGCCAGCGCCTGGCTCGTCACCTCGACCACCGCGTGCCGTCCGCCCATGCTCCCGCACTGCTCGGCCGCGTCGAGGAAGCTGCCCCAGCTGCGCGGCAGCCCGACGTCCACCCCGTCGACGCAGTAGCCCAGCGTCGACGACCAGAACACGTGCCGCCCGCTCGCCCGCACCGCCGAGGCCGCCAGCGCCGTGGTCGACGTCTTGCCGTTGGTGCCCGTCACGCCGATCGTCCGCCAGGCCTCGGCCCACGGCGCGGCGGCTTGCACGGGCCTCGACGGGTCGCTCACCGCCGCATCCTCGCACAACCCGGCCAGCTTCGCCGACAGCGCCACGAACCTCTGCGCGTGAATCTCCATCCCCGGCGCCCGCCCCCCACGACCCGCGGCCTCGGGCGCGACGACCCGAGGCACGAGCGGCCATGGTGGCGAGCCACCGAACCCACGTCAAGCCGCGTCCTCGCGCGTGCGCTCGTCCCACGCGCGCAGCAGCGCCAGGCTGACCCCCGCGCCGCCGCACACGATCACGAGCACGGGCCCGCCGAGATCCCTCAGCTCTGGAGCACGATCGTAGATGACCGAAAGACCAGCTCCGCACGCGGGCTCGACCAGCACCCGGTGATCGTCGGCGAAGCGCATGCACGCCTGCACCGCCGCGCGGTCCGACACCACCAGCGAGCGCACGGGATGCCGCCGCGTCCACGCCAGCGCCTCCGTAGCGACCGCGCGCGCCCCCAGCGTCGTCGCCAGCGAGGTCACCCGCTCGATCGCCACCACCTCGCCCGCCGCCATCGCCGCCGCCAGCGAGGCCGCCCCCGCCGTCTCCACCGCGTACACCGGCACGTCGGTCCAGCCGACCGCGTGCATGCCCGACAGCACCCCGCACATCAGCCCCCCGCCGCCGACCGTCACCACCACCGCCGCCGGCCTCGGCCCCTGCCGCGCCGCCTCGCCGATCATCGGCGCGTGCCCGGCCCACACCTCCGGGTCGTCGAACGGGTGCACGTAAGCTGCCCCTTCGGACATGTGCTCGAGGGCATACGTATGGGCCGCGTGCCACGCCGCCCCGTGCTCGACCACCTCCGCGCCCTGCGCCGCGATCGCCGCCCGCGCCCACGCCGACGTCGTCGACGGCACCACCACCGTCACCCGCGCGTTCAACCGCCTGCCCGCGTACGCCACCGCCAGCCCCGCGTTGCCCCCCGACGAGCACCACAGGTGCGTCGCGCCCCCGGCCACCCGCGTCGCACACACCCGCCCGAGCCCGCGAATCTTGAACGACCCGCACGGCTGCAGCGCCTCCATCTTCAACAGCACCGGGGCCCCGAGGACCCCCTGCAGCGGCTCCGACTCCCACAGCGGCGTCTCGACGGCGAACGGCATGAGCCTTCCTAACCCGTCCACACCGTCCACGCCAGCACCCGCCCGAACGCCCCCCGCTGCCCCCTTGTGTCCTCTCCGCCCCCGGGCTTTCATGTCCATCATGTCCCCCGCCCGCGCCTCGCTCCTGGTCCTCGCCCCCCTCCTCCTCGCCTGCGGCGACAGCGGCGAGTCCTCCGGCGACGGCTCGACCGGCATGACCGGCGTCACCTCGGCCACCGCGACCGCCACCGCCACCGCGACCGCGACCGCCACCGCGACCGCCACCTCGACCGCCACCGCCGAAGACACGGGCATCGACAGCGCGTCGCCGACGACCACCGGCCCGGACCCCGGCACCGACACGGCCCCCCCGGACACCTCGGCCGGCGAATCGACGTCGACCGGCTTCGAGAGCCTCAGCGACCCCGGCACCGGCACGACCTACGCCAGCTTCAGCGGGACCACCGGCGACGACGTGTGCATGCAGCAGATCGACATCGTCTTCAGCATGGACGTCTCGACGTCGATGATCGGCGTGCTGCAAAAGCTCGAGAACGAGATCCTCACCGTCGACGAGAAGCTGAAGAGCCTGACCGTGGTGCCCGACGTCCGCTACGGCCTGGTGGTGTTCGTCGACGACTTCAAGATCATCAACGGCGGCGCCCCCTACGCCGACGTCCAGACGTTGAAGGCCGACTTCAATTACTGGTGGAACTTCACCCAGACCAACCAGGAGGTCAACGGCGGCGGCTCCAACGGCGACTGGCCCGAGAACTCGATCGACGCCCTCTACACCGCCGCCGTCGCCTTCCAGTGGCGCCCCATCGGCGACGCCCAGCGCATCGTCATCCACTGCACCGACGACACCTTCGCCGAGAAGGGCCAGAGCCTCAGCGGCATCCCCGTGCAGCGCACCTACGACGAGACCGTGCTCGCCCTGCAGAACGCGCAGGTCCGCGTGTTCGTGTTCGCCGACAACGACGCCACCGGCGGCCCCGGCAACAACGAGGACGTGAGCGCCGGGTTCTTCACCCCCTGGCAAGGCAAGCCCCCCATCCCCGAGGCCACCGACGGCGGCGCTTTTAATATCAACCTCGTCAACGCCGGCCAGCTCAGCCTCGGCGCCGCCATCAACGAGTCGGTCGAGCAGAGCCTGTGCCAGGACTACGTCCCGCAGTGAGGCTCACACGTCGAAGCGGATGAAGTCGACCAGGTGGTCGGCTTTAATAAAGGCCACGCCGATGTCCGGCGCCGCGATCCGCCCGGCCAGCAGGCCCTCGCACACGTACTCGGTCCGCGCCCCGTCCTTCGTCTGCAGCGTCGCGTGGTAGCGGGTGCTGGCCGCGCTGTTCTTGCCTCCGCCCCGGACCTCGACCCGCTCGTCGACCACCACCCCGACCACGCGCCGGATCGGCGCCGCCATGAAGCGGTTGGCCTTGCCGACCTGCGCCCCCGTCACCGCGAGCCCCACCAGGCACAACGGCGCCCAGATCCACAGCACCCACGCCAGCCCGCCGCGCCGCTCCTCCACCGGCGGCGCAGACGTCGGTGGCGCCGTCGGCGGCGAGCCCCGCTTCGCGTCCGACCGCCCCGGGAACGCCTCCCCGTACGGCATGTCGAACTGCACGTCGAGCTCCGCCAGGCGCTGCCGCTGCGCCCGCTCAGCCTCCTCGAGGCTCGCCGACGCCCGCAAGATCCCGCCGACCGAGACCGCCGCGAACACGATCATGGCGATCAGCCCGGCCCACGCCCCGCGCGTCGGCACCGCCGTCAGCTTCGGCTGGTGCTCGCACGCCTTCTCGTAGCCCGAGTGACGCTCGACCAGGTCGTACCGCGACGCCTCGGTCGCCGTGCGATGCGCCGGCGTGACGTCCACCGGCCGCCGGATCCTGCCCCCGCAGTGGCTGCAAAACGCCCCCTCGTCGCGTACCGGCGCCCCGCATCGCTCGCACTCCATCGCCCGCAGTATCCGCCGAAACCCCCGCGCGATGGCGAACAACGCAGGTCACGGAGCCTCGCCCGCGTACGATGCTCCCGTCGTGTCCCCGACGCCGACACGGTGGCGACGGCACCTCGCCGGCAGCATCGAGCGCACCGCCTGCCTCCCCTGATCACCGATCGATCTATGTAATTACTCGCAAGAAACGAGCTCAGGCGAGCGCGACCGCCAGGTTCTCCGCCATGCGCGCCACGAACGCCTGCTCGTCGCTCGCGTCGATCTCCGCCGCCACCGCGTTCATGCGCGTGTACACGGCCGACACCAGGAACATCATGTCGATCGCGTCGACCCCCTGACCGGCCCCCAGCCGCGCCAGCGAGCGCGCCACCAGCGGGTGCCCCTGCTGCAGCACCAGCCCGCCGTCGAACCCCGCGATCCCCGCCCCCGCGCAGGTCCCCACCGCCAGCCGGTCGAGCCGCAGCCGCTCGAGCAGCGACCCGTGCCGCGCCCGCGCCCACTCGAGCTCAGCCCGCACCGCCGCCACCAGCTTGATCTCCGGCGCCAGCTCGCGCTCGATCGCCGCCGCCTCGCCCTCGTCGAGCTCATTCACGACGTCGACATCCACGTCCTGCCCGTCCGCCAGCTCCTCCGCCGCCGCCGCCGACCTCGCGGTGAACGCCAGCTCCTCCGCCGCCGAACTCGCGGCGAACGCCTGCGCCTCCACCTTCGTCCGCTCCGCCGACCTCTCGGTGAACGCCAGCTCCTCCGCCGCCTCGCCCTCCGCCTCCGTCAGCTCCGTCTTCGTCTCCGCCCGCTGCGCCTCCACCTTCGTACGCTCCGTCTTCGTCTCCGCTCGCTCCGCCTCCGTCCGCTCCGTCTTCGTCCGCTGCGCCTCCACCTTCGTCCGCTCCGTCTTCGTCTCCGCTCGCTCCGCCTCCGTCCGCTCCGTCTCCGCCCGCTGCGCCTCCACCTTCGTCCGCTCCATCTTCTTGTCCGCCCGCTCCACCTCCGTCCGCTCCGTCTTCGTCCGCTGCGCCTCCACCTTCGTCCTCTCCGTCTTCGTCCGCTCCATCTTCTTGTCCGCCCGCTCCGCCTGCTTCCTGGCCTGCTTCTCCGCCGCCGCCCGCGCCGCCGCCGCGCGCATCGCCGGCGACACCAGCTCAGCCAGCGCGTCGCTCGCCTGCTTCAGCGGCTTGCCGATGTCCCGCAGCCCGCGGTTCAGCAGCGGCCCCAGACCGATCAGCCACTGCGTCACCCGCTCGCGCTCGTCGTGCCCGAGGCCCAGCTTGCCCGCCTTCACCGCGCGCGCCGCCTGCTCGACCAGCAGGCAGACTTGCTTCTGCAAGCTCGGCAGCTGACGCTCGTCGAGCCGCACCCCGTACTCGCCGACCACCAGCCCCTCGCCGGTCACCAGCCCGCCGCAGCCGACGCCCGGCACCGGCTGCACGCGCCCGACCTCGCGGCCCATGCGCGCGAACACCACCTCCGCCGCGTCGTCCGGCCGCCGCGGCAGCCACAGGTGGGCCTGCAGCCCGCCCGCGAGCGTCGCCTTGCGGTCCAGCAGCGTCGCCCCGCGCAGCTCCTCGAGCCGCACCTTCGGCGCCTGCGCCAGCTCGCGCAGCCGCGCCTCGATCTCCGGCCACTGCGGGTCGAGCGCCCGGATCGCGCCGACGCCCTCGAGGTAGCGCTCCGCCTCCGCGTCCACCCGCACGATCGTCTGCCGCAGCCCCTCCGAGCCCGACGGCGCCGACAATTCCGCGCGCACCACCTCGATCGGCCCCAGCCGCGCCAGCTCCTCCATCTCCGTCAGCGTGCGCGAGCGCCCCCACACGTCGGTCAGCAGCGGCGCCCGCCGGACCGCCTCCCACGCCGCCTCGCGCGCCCCGCCGCGCCCGTCGGTCCGCTCGCGCTCCTTGCCCGCGAACCCCAGCAGCACCGCGCGAGCCGCCGCCCGATCGTCCGCCCCGAGCGACGCGTAGCGCTGGCACAGCTCCTTCACCAGCCCGAACGCCGCCGCCCGGCACGTCTTCAGGTACAGCCCGTAGCGCCGCGCCCGCGTGTCGACGTTGCCCTCCGCCGTCATCGGCAGCTCGGGGTCGGCGATGATCGCCTCGCACGACACCTCGAGCGCGTCGCTCACCACCCCGACCCGTCGCCCCTGCGTGCACAGCTCGAGCAGCACCCCGCCGTCGCCGCGCCGCCGGCTCAGCCCGATCTCCCCGACCAGCGGCGGCTGCCCGCCGCGCAGCGGCGCCGTCGTGAACACCCGCGAGCGCTCGAGCTTCGTCACCGCCTTCGGCAGCCCCTCCAGCCACCGCTGCTGCTGATGCTCGGCCAGCCGCCCGGACCCGCCGACCAGCGCCTCCGCCCCCAGCAGCCCCGTCAGCGCCTCGATCACCGCCGCGTCCTCGCGCAGCACCGGCGGCTCGCCGAGCGCCGCCACCGGCGTCGTGCCCGGCACCCACGCGATCCGCCTGTCGCGCGTGACCACGTGCATCACCCCCGCCAGCGTCAGCGCCCCGCCGTCGAGCGTGCGCAGCTTCAGCTCGAGCAGCGCCGGCTGCTGCGCCTCGACCTTCACCCCGTCCTCGAGCGCCAGCCGGTGCAGCACCAGCCGCGTCACCCAGCGCGACTGCGTGCTCTCGGCCGCGCCCTGCCGGCGCATCAGCTCGACCAGCAGCCCCCACGCCGCCCGCGCAACGACCCGCTCCACGCGCCGCAGCGCCTCGTCGCCGGCGACGTCGTCCCACCCCGCGGCGGCCGTCAGCCCGGTCGCGCCGACCGCCCCGACGAGCGGCCCGACCCCGAGGTCCATCACCCGCGTGACCAGCGTGCGCTCCTCGACCCGCAGCTCGAGCCGCGCCGTGCGCAGCGCCTCGCGGTCCATCACCAGGTCGCGCTTGAACGCCACGGCGACGACCCCCTGCACCCCGTCCTCGTCGATCTCCCGCGACCACGCCTCCGGGTCGAGCCCCTGCAGGCGCAGCGGCCCGCGCACCCGCGACGACGCCGCCTCGAGGCGCTCCGTCGGCTTCGCCCGGAACTCGCGCTCGTGCAGCCTCGCCGCCAGCGCCTCCTCCCACGAGCGCAGCGCCGTCGGCCCGAACATCGCCTCGACGAGCGACCGCTCGCGCCTGCCGAGCCACAGCACCTCCGCCCCCAGCCCCGCCACCCGCGCCTGCGAGCGGTCGAGCGCGTCGAGGTGCCCCGCCCGCTGCAGCCGTCGCGCCAGCTCCTCGAGCGAGCGCCGCTCGCCGTCGAAGTCCTCGAGCAGCGGCTCGCGCATCACCCACGCGTACTTCGCGTCGCCCTCGATCGCCTCGCCAGACGGCAGCGCCGAGCGCACCCGCTGCTCGTCGGGGTGCAGCGACCGCGGCACCCCCAGGCCCTCCCACAGCGACGCGCGCGCCTCCTCGTCGAGCACCAGCGTCAGCCACGCGCGCGCCGCCCGCTCGCGCCGCATCGGCCCCTTGTAGCCCTCGGCCAGGCGCAGCGCCTCGCCCACGGCCGCCAGCACCGCCAGGCCCGCGGTCACCACCACCTCGTCGCGGACCGCGTCCTGGTAGTCGTCGCTCGGGGTGAACATCGCCGCGATCGCGACATCGACGCCCGCGAACCCCCAGTCCATCTTCTTGGCCGCCAGCAGGCAGCCCTCGCGGACCAGCCACGTCGCATCGGCGGGCCTCGGCACCCCCGCCAGCGCCTCCGGCGTCAACCCCAGCTCGCCCGTGACGCCCGGCCCCGCGATGTCCACGCGCACCGCGTAGCGCCCGTGCTCCGGCAGCCGCGGCGTCGCCGTGCGCGTCAGGAACTCCTTGCGGGCCAGCGCCCGCACGTTCTCCCGCGCCAGCTCGGTGTTGATCACCTCGTAGCGGCAGCCGAGCACCCGCGACAGCGGCTTGCGCTCGTCCTCGTGGACCAGCGGCACCACCCGCTCGTCGGCCGCCAGCTCGTTGAACACCGCCGTGGCGATCCGCAGCACCCGCGCCCCGTTGTCGCCCTCGCGCACCGCGTCGGCCAGGTCGAGCAGCGACCACTGTCGGACCGGCTGCCCCCCGCGCGTCAGCCAGCGCGCGTCGATCCACGTGATCTGCCGGGCCAGCGCCGCCGCGTCGGGCAGCGCCCGGATGTCGCGCAGCTTCATGAAGCGCAGCACCTCGCCGCGCACCCGCCCCATCAACGCCCGCGGGAAGCTCGCCCAGCGCCCCGGCGGCCCGTCGAACAGCCGCGCCAGCGCCCCCCAGCGCTCGCTCCGCACCGCCTCGACCACCGCCTCGAGCCCGCCGTCGGCCACGATCTTGGCCAGCGACGCGTCCTTGCGCAGCAGCTCGCCCTCGACGATCGCCACCAGCCCGTGGCCGCACTCGTCGAGCGCGCGCGAGTCGATCCACACCCCGTCCTTGATCAGCCGCAGCTCCGCGGGCTTCGCGTCGCTCGCGTGCACGATCACCGCCCCGCGCATCTCCGGCGCCTCGAAGCGCTGCTCCGCCAGCAGTCCGGCCACCGTCGGCCCCTGCGAGACGAGCGTCCCGTCGAGCGTGACCCGCACGCGCGCGTGCAGGCAGCGCTCCTTGATGTACACCTCCTCCGCCAGCACCCCCCCGAGGTTCTGGAAGAACCCGACCAGCAGCGACAGCTTGACCCGTTTGATGACGTGGATCGTCGTGCCCGCGATCGGCTGCTCCAACTTCGTCAGCGCGTCCGCGTGGCCCGGCACCAGCCGCAGCTCGCTGTCCCCGCTGCGCACGACGATCCGCCGCGGCCCCATGCCGAGCGCCGCGTTCAGCCCCAGCGCCAGCTGCCGCAGCCCGCGCAGCGAGCGGTCGTCGCCGTCGGCGAACATCGAGCCCCACACGTCGTCGAGCTCGTCGGCCGCGAACGCCTGCCCGTCGAACGTCATGCGCATGTCGTCCGCGTCGATGTCGAAGTCGATCGCCGTGGCCCCGCGCAGCACCGCCGACTGCACCAGCTCGAGCACGTAGCGCCGCGCGTCGGCCAGCTGGAACTTCTGCATCTTCTCGCGCGCCTGCGCCCGGTCGAGCGTGAACCGCCCCCGCGAGTCGACCTCCCCGCCCGCCCGCAGCTCGCCCAGGAGCCCGTCTACTGCGTCCTTCGCCATCGCGCCTCCGCCGCCAGCGTCGCCAGCTCCGCGTCGAGCTCCGGCGCCAGCTCCCCGTGCAGGAAGAACGACTTCACCGCCAGGTACGCCGCCAGCTCCGGCTCCTCGCTCGCCACCACCTTCAGGTCGCGCAGCGTCGGGTGCTCGGCCGACAGCACCAGCGAGCGCCCGCTCGCCAGCCACCCGGTGGCCAGCGCCCCGACCTCCGCCACCGGCGTCAGCTCGCCGAGCCGCGCCTGCGTGATCGCCACCCGCCCGGCCACCGGCGAGTCGGGGTAGTCGAGCCGCCCGACCGCCACGCCCGGCACCTTCCAGCGCGAGCCCGCCAGCAGCCGCGCCATCGCCGCCTGCAGCGGCCTCCACCCGTCCGCCTCGCCCGCGGGGATCGCCAGCGCCGTGCACAGCGTCGTCACCGCGACCGGCTTGTCCTTGACCGCCGCGTGCACCAACCTCTCGACCTCGTCGCCTTCTTCACAAGCGATCACCACGTGCCCGTCCGCCTTCAGCCGCGCGCACACCGGCGAGTCGACGCGCGCGCGCCACAGCTGCGCCCCGCGCCGGCGCCCGCGCAGCTCCGCCAGCGCGGCCGGCGGCCCGCCGATCCGCGGCACCACCGCCCGCTGCAGCCACGCCGCGTCCGGCTCGCCCGCCGCGAACACCTCGGCCGCGCAGCGGTACAGCAGCCGCCTCTCCGCCGCCGTCACCGCGGATGGATCCTCCGCCACCCGCTCGAGCGTCGCGAACACCGCCGCGATCAGCCGCGTGCGCGCCACCTCCCCCACGATCGCCATCGCCTTGGCAAAATGCTCGTCGCGGATCACGTCGTCCCGCGTCAGCGTGTGCTCCAAGAACCGCGAGTCGACCTTGAACGCCACGTGCGGCAGCGCCTCGCTGTGCTCCTCGTGCAGCGTCAGCCCCCCGTGGTAGTAGCCCCGCAGCGCCGAGCGCCGCTCGACCAGCGCCATCACCACGCTCGTGCCCTCGACCTCGTGCTCGGTCAGGCACAGCCCCTCGACCGTGAACGGCCCGCTCACCCGCTCGCCGTCGAGCCGCAGCGCGCAGCGCACGTGCTTACACCAGTAGCCCAGCGTCTCGGCCGCCTTGGCCCGCGCCGCCGCGGCCTCCTCCGCCGTCGCCTCCTTGAACAGCCGCACCGTCGTGCCCTCGACCGGCTCGCTCAGGCGGATCCTCTCGAACGTGCGGTCGCGGCGGAACAGCACCCGCCAGTGCTCCCCGGTCCGCCCGGTGTCGACGCACACGACCGCCGGGTCGAGCGCGAACACCGACACGAAGCCGATGCCGAAGCGCCCGATCTTGGTGTAGTCGCCCTCCTTCGCCGACGAGAACAGCCGCGTCAGCCGCGTGTCGATGATCTCGCGGGACATGCCCTCGCCCGCGTCCGCCACCGTGATCACCATCGTGCCGCGCGCCGCGTCGTGCTCGACGCTCACGTCGATCTCCGGGCTCCCGGCGTCGATCGCGTTCTGCACCAGCTCGCGGAGGAACGCCCACGGATCCGCGAACTGATGGACCAGACCCTCGAGCGCGGCGCCCACGCTGGTGATCTCGGGCCTCGCCATCGCCGCCGCATCGTACCGCAAAGCCCCGCGCCGCCGCCCGTGCACACGCACCGACCGCCCGCGCCCGCACGCAACCTGCGCGCTGTCAGCACGCGCGCGATCTCGGGTATCGTGCGCCGGTGATCGCCGTCCAGCACCTCGCCAAGCGCTTCACCCTCTCGCGCCAGCAGCAGCGCGCCCTCGACGACCCGCGCCCCCCCGCCCCCGCCGCCGCGGGCCGCGTGCTGCAGGCCGTCTCCGACCTCGACCTGACCTGCCGCCCCGGGCGGATCTTCGCCCTGCTCGGGCCCAACGGCGCCGGCAAGACCACCACCCTGCGGATGATCGCCACCCTCCTGCGCCCCGACGCCGGCTCGATCCACATCGCCGGCGTCGACGCCCTCGCCGACCCCGTCGGCGCCCGCCGCAAGCTCGGCTTCCTCACCGGCAGCACCCGCCTCTACGACCGCCTCACCGCCGAGGAGACCGTGCGCTACTACGCCGACCTCTCCGGCGTCGGCGCCGCCGACTACAAGCAGCGCCGCGATCGCCTGTTCAGCAAGCTGGGCATCGACGCCTACGCCGACCGCCGCGTCGGCAAGCTCTCGACCGGCATGAAGCAGAAGGTCTCGATCGCCCGCACGATCATCCACGACCCCGAGGTCGTGGTCTTCGACGAGGCCACCTCCGGCCTCGACGTCATCGCCGCCCGCGCCATCATCGACTTCATCCGCCAGTGCCGCGCCGACGGCAAGACCGTGCTGTTCTCGACCCACATCATGAGCGAGGTGACCATGCTCGCCGACGACCTGGCGATCGTGCACGGCGGCAAGCTGATCTACACCGGCACCCTCGCCGACTTCACCGCCGGCGCCGGCGAGCGCTCGCTCGAGGACGAGTTCGTGCGCCGCATCGAGCTCGCCGAGGCCCAGGCCGCCTGACCCCGAGAGGACCCCGCCCCCATGCCCTCCCCGATCTTCACAGTCTTCAAGAAAGAGCTCGTCGACACCCTCCGCGACCGCCGGACCCTGGTGGCGATGATCCTCGTGCCGATCCTGCTCACCCCCGGGCTCATGCTCGGCAGCTCGAGCCTCATGCAGTCGAAGGCCCGCGAGGCCCTCGCCAAGCAGCTCCACGTCGCCGTCGTCGACCCCTTCGGCGACTCCGGCGTGGCCGAGGCCCTGCGCAAGCAGCCCAACATCGACGTCGAGCTCGTCGACGACCCGGCCACCCTGCCCGCGAGGATCCGCGGCGAGCAGCTCGACGCCGCCGTCACCGTCGACCCCACTTTCAAAGACAACCTGGCCCGCGACTGGCCCGGCCAGGTCACCCTCGTCTACCGCTCCGGCAACGACCTAAAAATCGCCCAGGAGCGCATCAAGGCCGGCCTGAAGCAGCGCAGCGACGAAATATTGAAGGAGCGCCTGGCCCGCCACGACCTCGACGAGAAGGCCATCCACGGCCTCGAGATCCGCGAGGAGGACCTCGCCGACCAGCGCGAGCAGGCGGCCAAGATCCTCGGCGGCCTGCTCCCTTACCTGTTCATCATCTTCTGCTTCACCGGCAGCATGTACCCCGCCATCGACCTCGCCGCCGGCGAGAAGGAGCGCGGCACGCTCGAGACCCTGCTGACCGCCCCGATCCACCGCAGCGTGTTCGTGCTCGGCAAGTTCGCGATCGTCACGCTCACCGGGTTCGTGTCGGCGCTGATCGCCATGCTCGGCATGTTCCTCACCCTCACCCAGTTCTCCGACCAGCTGCCCGCGCCGATCGTCGAGGGCGCCCGCCACCTGCTCAACCCCGCCCCGCTGGCCGCGATCTTCGCCCTCATCCTGCCGATGAGCATGTTCTTCGCCGCCCTGCTGCTCATGCTCTCGGTCTACGCCCGCACCTACAAGGAGGCGATGAGCATCGTCAGCCCCCTCATGATCGTCGTGCTCGTCCCGGCGATGGTCACCCTCCTGCCCGGCACCAGGCTCACCCTCGCCACCGCCCTCGTGCCCGTGCTCAACGTGTCGCTCGCCACCCGCGAGCTGCTGTCCGGCACCGCCCAGCCGGGCCTCGTCGCCGTGGTGTTCGCCTCGCTCATGCTGCTCGCCGGCGTCAGCCTGTGGGCCTGCACCCGCTGGTTCGCCCGCGAGGACATCGTGTTCCGCGCCTGAACCGCTACATCAAGGTCAGCTCGAGCGTGACGGCCTCGATCGCTCCGAGGTCGCTCTTCAGCCGATCGCCGGCGCAGAACCGCCACACGCCGGCCCCAGTCAGCCCCGCGAAGTCGGAGAAGTCGACCCCCACGCCGGCCCCCGGGTTCGGCTTGTAGCTGCACTGCAGGTCGGCCTTGCACACGGTCGAGCCGTCGTTGAGCGTGTTGCCCATCAGCTCCGCGTCCTTGACCCCCGCGTCGCTGAACGTCACCGGCGAGTTGGCGTCGAGGTTCGACGAGTCGCCGTTGGTCCCGCCGACCCCGTTGTCGATGTTCTCCGCGGTGCCCGGCCGGCTCATCATCGTCAGCACCTGGTCGTTCGGCGCGACCAGCTTGAAGATGAGGTCGCCGACCCAGGTGTGCGACACGCCGAGCGTCACCACCACGGTGACGACGGTGTTGTTGTTGGCGATCGGCAGGTCGACGCAGGCCATGGTGCCCAGCGTCCCGTCGTACAGGCCGTCGGGGATCGCCAGCCCCGCCCCGCTGACGACCGCCTTCGCCGTCAGCTCCTCGACGCACGCCTCGTCGCAGCCGTCCCCGTTGACCGCGTTGCCGTCGTCGCACGCCTCCACGCCCGCCTGCACGAACCCGTCGCCGCAGCTCGCCGGCTGGCACCCCGCGCACTCGTCGGTGTCGTCCGCGTCGCCGTCGTCGCAGCCCTCGACGCCGCCCTGCACCAGCCCGTCGCCGCAGGCCGCCAGCGCGCAGCCCGAGGTGCACGCCCCTGCGTCGGAATTGTCGACCCCGAGGTCGCACTGCTCGAGCAGGCTGGCCTGCACGAACCCGTCGCCGCACGCCGGCGCCGCGCACAGGTCGGTGCAGCCGTCGTCGTTGTCCCCGTTCGCCCCGTCGTCGCACGCCTCGCCAGGGTCCAGCGCCGCATTGCCGCACGCCTCGAGCGCGCACGCGTCGGTGCACCCGTCGCCGGCGTCGACGTTGCCGTCGTCGCAGCCCTCCTGCGGCCCCTGGTCGCCGTCGCCGCACACGTTCACCGCGCAGTCGGCCTTGCACGCCTGACCCGGCCCGTTGTCGGCCCCGTCGTCGCAGCCCTCCACGCCCGCCTGCACCAGCCCGTCGCCGCAGACCGCCGGCGCGCACGCGAGCGTGCACGCCGCGTCGTCCGCGTTGGCCGGCCCGTCGTCGCAGCCCTCGACGCCGACCTGCACGACGCCGTCCCCGCAGGCCGCCGGCGTGCAGCTCGCCGTGCAGTCGTCGCCGTCGTCGAGGTCGCCGTCGTCGCACAGCTCGTCGCCCTCGACCACGCCGTCGCCGCACACCGGCGCCCCGCCCGTCGACCCCGTCGACCCCTCGCTCGACCCGCCCCCCGTCGACTCGCCGCCGGTCGTCGCGTCGACGTCGCCGGTCGTGCCCTCGCCGCTGGTGCCCGTCGTCGTCGGCTCGCCCGCGCTCGTCGGCACCTCGACCGTCGTCGAGCCCCCGCTCGACGCCTCGCCCTCCTCCGTCGTCGCGCCCGCGACCTCCGCCGGCGGGTCGTCGCTGACACACCCCACCAGTGCCCCGCAGACCGCCGCCCCCGCCCATAGAGTCCACGAGCCGTAAGTATTAATCGCTCCCATGCCAGGCAAGCTAACACACCGCCCCGGCCCGGGCATGCCGCGAAACCACTCGCCCGCGTGTTAACCTGGCTCGATGCGCTCGCGGCTCTGCTCCTTCCTCGCGCTCGCCCTCGTCGCCTGCGGCCCCGGCAAGGCCGACGACACCGACACCGGCGAGCAGACCACCGACGCGCTCACCGACCCGATCGCCGAGACCGACGCGACCCCGACCACCGGCGACGTCGACCCCGGCAACCCCGCCGGCCTCTGCAGCCCGATCGACTTCTCCGCGGGCGACTGCCCCGACGGCTACAAGTGCTGCTCCGACGACCCCGCGACGGTCGGCGGCCGCATCCCCAACTACTTCCAGAACGGCGCCGTCGACGCCCCCTACGGCATCCCGATCTTCTCCGGCAACAACAACCCGCTCAGCTTCTACGGCCAGTGCGTCGAGACCGGCGGCTTCGTCTCGCCGTTCGCCAGCGGCTGCCCGATCCCCTGCAACCCGACCTGGCCCGCCGAGGTCACGCTCGAGATCTGCGGCGCCTCCTCGGCGTGCTGTCAGTTCACCGCCATGGATCCGAACAAGGACTGCGTGCTGGACCCCGACACCGGCCTCTGGCGCGCGGTCACCGGCGCCGACATCCCCGCCCTCACCAGCTGGGGCTCGGCCCACGCCACCAACCAGGACCCCGAAGGCACCAGCTGCATGACCTTCGCCGGCGAAGGCAGCGGCGGCTTCAACCTGGACGCCTTCGAAGACTGCATCGCGCAGCTCACGGTCGCCGACCAGCGCGGCTTCTGTTACGCCCCCTCGGAGTGCCCCTGCAAAGAGGACGTATGCGCCCAGAAGAACCCCGGCTGGGTCCCCAGGTGCCCCCAGCCGTGACCGCGCCGCGGGGCCGCGCCGCCCCGCCCGCTCGAGGTTATCCTGGCCCACCATGTCGATCGCCCGCGCCACCGCCCGCATCCTCCGCAAGCAGCTCCGCGCCCACGTCGCCTGGCTCCCGCTCACCAACAACTTCTCGCTCGGCGACTACGGCGTGTTCAGCGGCGGCGTCTTCGTGCGCATGGGCAACGTCCGCGCCCTCGGCGTCGACTTCACCAGCGAGTCCCGCGACGGCGGCCCGTTCGCGTTCCGCTCCGAGGGCACCCGCGAGGTCCGCCTCTCGGGCGGCGTGGCCGTCGAACAGTTCGCCGCCGGCGACGCCGACGCCACCCTCCGCGTGGCCTTCACCGCCGACGAGTCGCTGCTCATCCGCACCCACAGCCTCGCCGTCTCGGAGATCTGCGAGCTCCCCCCGCTGGCCGCCGCGCTCCGCCGCCACCCCCAGTGGCGCCAGCGCTACCGCGTCATCCACCGCCTGTGGACCGCGGCCGACGGCATCTTCCTGTCGAGCCGCGGCACCGACGCGAGCATCGACTTCACCGGCAGCGCCGACGCCCTCACCGCCCTGCAGAGCGGCAAGGGCGACCTCGCCGTCCAGGTCGGCGCCCGCACCAACGTCGGCCTCGACCTCGTCGGCGCCACCGGTCCGCTCGCCCTCGGCCTGTTCCGCGTCCGCGTCATCGACGGCTCGCCCGCCCTCGTCGACTTCAGCGCCGCCGCGGTCGCCGACCCGGACCCCTTCGAGCTCGACGACCCGACCGACGACGACCCCGACGACGACATCTGAACCTCGCCCCGACGAGGGCTCACACGCGCACCTGTGCATCTGCACAGGCCGACGCCAGCTTGCCGATCGACGCCGCCCGGGAAATATGCGATCCGGTGCCAACGTCGCTGCGTAGCCCAGCGCAGGCAGCTTCATGCACGCCGCCGACCCGTCCGGAACCGTGTACTTCTGCGACGCCGCCGAACACTTCATCGGCGTCCGCGGAGCGTCCGACAGGGTCCTGACCGGCACCCCGGGCACCCACGGCGCCATCGACGGCTCGTGCCGCAAGGCCCGCTTCCACGGCCCCCGCGCCCTCGCCCTCGACCCCGCCGAGCGCCTCCTCTACGTCGCCGACACCGGCAACCAGGCCGTCCGACTCGTCGACCTCGCCGCCCACATCGTCAACACCCTCGTCGACCACCACGACGCCCGCGACGCCGCCGGCGTCGCCGAGTTCACCCCCGGCGGCCTCGCCCTCGACGGCGACGGCCTGCTCGCCGTCGCCGACATCAAGAACCACGTCGTCTGGGCCTACGACCTCCGCCGCCACCGACTCCGCCTCCTCGCCGGCGCCCCCGGCCAGCACGGCCTCGCCGACGGCGAACCCCACGACGCCCGCTTCTGGCTGCCCACCGCCGTGTCCCTCGCCGACGACCGCAGCGGCTTCGTCGTCGCCGAGGCCGGCAACCGCCAGCGCCGCCTCGTCACCCGCGACGGCCGCGTCCGCACCCTCACCCGCTGACCCCCGCCGGGCAGTCGATGGCCGCCGGACCCACGCGCCGCCGCCGGTGAACGCCGCCACCCGGCCAGCGCCGCCCCGCCCGCCCACGAAGCGCCAGGCAGTCACGCGCCGTCGACGGTGAACGCCGCCACCCGGCCAGCACCGCCCCGCCCGCCCACGAAGCGCCAGGCGTCGCTCGCCACGCTCACCAGACCCCGCGCGCCGTCGACGGTGAACTCCGCCGCCGACGCGCCTGCTCGGCGACGGCATGCCGCCTCCGTCGCGCCACGATCACCCCCAGCCCGCGACGTCTCCGCGCGATCTCCCGCCTCGTACGTGCGCCATCTCGCACTCCCCGCGAATGCGCGCAAGCGCCCCGCGACCGACCACGACATCCGCGTCACGCCCGCGGAGAGGGACCCGACGACCCCCGACGAGCGCCTCACCCGAGCTCGGCGATCGCCGCCCGGATGTCCTCGAGGCCAGCCTCGACGCGCTCGCGGTGGGTGCGAAACGACAGCACGCAGATCCTCAGCACGAACCGCCCCGCGGCCAGCGTCGACGTCAAGTACACCCGCTGCCGGCGATTGATCGCCGCCAGCAGCGCCGCGTTGTGCCGGTCGAGCGCCGCCGCGTCGCCGCCCAGGCGCCGCGGCACGTGGCGAAACGCCAGCAGCGACAGCTGCGGCGGCGCCACCAGCTCGACGTCCGGCGTCGCCGCCAGCGCCTCCGCGGCCAGCCGCGCCAGGTCCAGCTTCTCGTCGAGCGCCGCCGCGAAGGCGTCGAGCCCGCACAGCTTGATCGGCAGCCACAGCCGCAGCCCGCGGAAGTCCCGCGACAGCTCGGGCGACAATTCGCAGTAGTCGACGAACGCCGGGTCGTCCTGCATGGGCGGCAGATAGTCGGCCGCGCCGGCGTGCGCCCGCCGCAGCGCGGCCGGATCGCGGACCAGCAGCGCACCTGTCCCATAGGGCAGGAAGAAGCCCTTGTGCGGGTCGAGCGTGACGGAGTCCGCCCGCGAGATCCCCCGCAGCGCCGCCCGCCCGCGCTCCGTCAGCGCGAAGCACCCGCCATACGCGGCGTCGACGTGAAACCACACCCGCTCGCGCGCCGCCAATTCCGCCAGCGCCTCGAGGTCGTCGACCGCCCCGGTGTTGGTGGTGCCGCCCGCCCCGACGATCATGCACGGCCGCAGCCCCGCCGCCCGATCCTCACGCATGACCCGCTCGAGCTCGTCGACCCGCATCCGAAACAGCCCGTCGACCCCGACCGCCCGCACCTGCCGCGCCGGAAACCCCGCCAGCGCCGCCGCTTTAATTACGGAGTGGTGCGCCTGGGTCGAGGTGTAGATCGCGCCGTCGAGGAACCGCTCGCCCAGCCCCTGCCGCGCCGCGACCGTCGCCGAAAAATTGGCCAGCGACCCGCCCGTGGTCAACACCCCACCGGACCCTTCGGGCAGCCCCAGCGCGGCGCACAACCACGCGACGACGTTGCTCTCGAGCTGCACCAGCCCCGGCGCCGCCCGCCACAGCCCGACATAACGATTGACCGCGTCCGCGATCAGGTCGGCCACCGCCGCGTGCAGCAGCCCGCCGCCCGGCACATACGCGAGGTACCCCGGCCCCGGCGTGTTGAAGCTGAGCGGCAAGGCGTCATCGAAGAGCGTCGCCAGCACCCGCTCGAGCGCCTCACCCGCCCGCGGCGCCGGCTCCCGCAGCCGCTGCGCGAGCACGGCCCCGCCCTCCGTGACGCACGCCGGCGCGCTCGCCAGCCCGCGCAGGTGCTCGGAGATCCGCTCCATCGCCGCGGCCACCAGCCCACGAAATCCCTCCTCGTCGAGCTCGAGCCGGTCCAATCGCGTCATGCAGCCCGCGTACGCCACCGCCACCGCCGCCGACAAGCCGCGACCCCCGTGCGAAAACCCGCGCTCGAAAGCGCGCCGTCCACGCAACGGCCTGCTATACGTGCCTACCGCATGGCCGGCAAGAAGCCCCAGACGATCACCCTCCCCGACCTCAACCTCGCGCTCGCCGAGCGCCGGCTGTGCGAGGAAGCCCTGACGCGCACGGGCTCTCTGGTGGAGGCGGCCGAGCTGCTCGGGACCAATCGTCACGCGCTCCGCCGCCTCATCGCCAAGCACGGCATCACGTGGTGGCCGTACGCGCAGCAGCAGGACGGCTGGCGCCGCCCCGAGCCCCGCGCCCGCGCCTGACCGCGGCCCCACCCGCGACAACACCGCCGACCCCGCACGCTACACTCGCGGCCCCATGCCCGGCCACGATCTTAAAAAATTGCGCGCCGCCCTCATCGCCCGCCGCGCCGAGCTCGTGGCCGAAGGCGACGTCCCCGTCCCCATGCAACGCCTCGACAGCGTCAGCAAACCCGACGAGGACGAAAGTAAGCCCCCGAGCCCACCCATCTTGAAGACGTGGACCCCGGGCGGCTGACTTCGGGCTATGGCTCAGGACAGCGACGAGAATCAGGCGAGGCAGACGATCGAGAGGTGGCGGGCGAGTGGCCTCGGGGTGGTCCCGTTCA
>JAEUJW010000025.1 GCA_016793465.1 Myxococcales bacterium | reverse complement strand
TGTGTCGTCCCGGTTTATTTGCGGGGATTCGTTCCGGATTGCGTGCGGGGATTCGGGTCGGCCGGGGCGGGAGGATTGTTCGTTCCGGGCGTGATGCGTAGGGCGTCGATGGCGGAGAGGAGGATGGACTCGTCGAGGTCGTTCTGGCCGTGCTCGTCGGCGAGGAAGAGGGCGGAGCGCAGGAGGTGGGCAGCGACGCGGGGGACACCGCGGCTGGCGCGGAAGAGGAGCGTGGTGGCGGCGTCGGAGAGCAGCGGCGTGAGGGCGCCGGCGGCGGACATGGCGTGGGCGATCATCGCGTCGAAGACGGCGCGGTCGGTCTTGGGCGCGAGGCGGACGTAGTGGACGACGCGCTGGGCCAGGGCGGCATGGGCGTGCATCTGCAGGCGGCGCTCGAGAAGCGGGTGACCGACGAGCCAGACGGTGAGGAGGTCGCGGCCGTCGAGGTCGAAGTTGAGGAGGACGGCGAGCTCGCGGAGGATGTCGTCGTGCAGCAGGTGGGCGTCGTCGACGAGGAGGACGGGCTGGACGCCGCGTTCGTCGACGAGCTCGGTGGCGGCGCGCTTGATGTCGACGAGCAGCGTGCTGCGCAGGCCGGGGCGCAGGCCGAGCTCGGCGGCCAGCATGCGGTAGAGCGTGGTCGGGCGGACCGCGGTATCGGCGAGGTAGAGCACGCGGTGGGCGGGACGCGGCAGCTGGGCGCACAGGTGGCGCAGCGCGCAGGTCTTCCCGACGCCGGGCTCGCCGGTCAGGACGGCGAGTCCTGGCTCGGCGGCGAGCCAGTCGAAGACGCGGGCGAGGCGACGCAGGGCGTCGTCGTCGGCGAAGAAGTGCTTGCCGGCGGCGCCGCGCGGGAGCGGGAGGGTACGCAGACCGAAGCGCAGGCGCGGGCTCATGGCTCGTCCTCCTCGCCGTCGTCGCCCGGATCGGCGAGGCCGAGGCGTGCCTCGTGGGCGCGCACGAGGAGGTCGAGCGGATCGATGCCGGGCGGGACGAGCTGCTCGGGGCTGGCTTTGGGGACAGGTTTACGAGCGCCGGTGCTGTTGGCGTGGCGGTCGAGCCAGACGGCGTCGGCCTCGAAGCGGCCGTCCTGGAAAATCTTCGGCGGCGAGTACGGGTCCATCGGGTCGAAGCGCAGCTCGATGCGCTGGCCGGCGAGCGTGTACGGGACCTCGAGGTAGCCGCCGAGCCAGCGGACGGTGCCGTCGCCGCGGACCTTGCGGCGCTCGCGGTGGAGGAAGACGGCGGTCAGTTCGCGCTCGTCGGGCGCGGGCCGCAGGTGCTCGCGGTCGGCGAGCATGTGCAGGAGCGGCGCCTGTCCGGTCGTCGCGTGCTCGCGCCGGTGGTAGCGTTCGGCGATCCACGCCCAGTGCCGGCGATTGAGCTCCGGCAGCGACATCGTGTCCGGCAGCTCGTGTTCGAGGCCGTCGCGCCAGGTCCGATGCCAGCGTTCGATCGCCCCCTTCGCCTCGCAGTCGCCGGGCGAGGTGTGCACCAGCCGGATGCCGAGCTCGGCGCAGATCACCCGCAGCGAGTCGGCGACGTACGCGGCACCGCGGTCGACGTAGTACGTGCGCGGCAGGCCGTAGCGCTCGATCGCCGTGCGCAGCCCGGCCTCGTGGTGGCGCGCGTCCTCGCTGAGGAAAAACTCGCTGTGGACGATGAAGCGGGTCGCCGCGTCGAGCTGCGTCAGCAGGTACGCCTTACGCCGCTCGCCGTTCTGGCAGACCACCTGCGGCCCGTGCATCGCGTCGCCCATCCAGAGGTCGCCGGCGCGGCGCGGCAGGAAGCTCCGGCGCTCGCGCTTCTCCAGCCGCGGCGGCCGCGTCGACAGCGACCGCGACCGCAGCAGCCGATGCACGGTCGATCGCGCGAGCTGACCGCGCCGCACGACCTTTGCGTGCTCGAGGGCCTCGGTGATCTGCTCGATCGTCCGCCGCGGCTTCTCCCGCTTGAGCGCCAGGACCTTCTCGGCGACGTCCGCCGCGACCACCCGGCTGACCCCGCGGTCCTTTCGCGGCTTCGGTTCGAGCGCGTGCACGCCGCCGCGTTTGTACGCGTGGTACCAGCGCTCGAGCGTCGCCGCCGAGACCCGCACGGGCGCGCCATCCGGCCGCTCGTGCGTCCGCGCCGCGGCCTCCTCGAAGTACGCCCGCCGATCGCCGCGCTCCAGACGTGCGCTCACCAGCGGGCCCAGGATGTTCATGCGCCACAGCGCGATCCGAAACCGTTCGTCTTGGTCCATGGGC
>JAEUJW010000098.1 GCA_016793465.1 Myxococcales bacterium | reverse complement strand
GTGGCCGTGGGTGTCCCTCGGGACTGGGGCGGCGGCGCGGTCGCGCTCCGGCGGGCCTGGTGGCGCGTGGGTGTGGCGGACCCTCGGCACAGGGGACCCGTCGGCGCGTGGGCGGCCCCTGGGCACCCCCCCGGCGCCGCTCCGGTGGTGGCCGGCCTTCGGGGCGGGGGGGTCGTGGTCGCCGGGGCCGGCGCCGATCAGGCTGTCGCCGCAGACCAGGCGCGCGGCCAGCCCGAGGTCGGCGCGCGGAGCCCCGGCGGCGCGCCACAGGTTCCAGCGGGCCAGGTCGACCGCGAGCGGGTCGGCGTCGACGCCGTGCAGGCCGGCGAGGGCGGCCGGGCCCCAGCGCGCGGCGAGCTCGGCGAAGGCGGCCAGCAGCAGCGAGCCGCAGCCCATGGCCGGGTCGCACACGCCCGGGAGCTGCGCGGCGGACCCGGCCGCGGGGGGGGCGTCGGCGCGGCGGCGCGGGTCGTCGCGCGCGCGGCTCGTCGGGTCGGGGACCGGCGGCTCGTCGGGCCCGTCGAGCCACGGCGCGAGGGTCCGGCGGGCGACCGCGCGGGCCAGGGCGGGGCGGGTGTAGAAGCTGCCTGAACGCTTGCGGGCGTCGCCGAGGAGGGCCTCGCGGGCGGCGCCGAGGGCCTCTGGGCCGTCGGGGATGGCGGGCGCGAGCAGGTCGACGAGGGACGTCCACTCGCCCGCGGGCAGCGCGGGCTCCTCGGGCTCCGCGGCGAGCAGGCTGCGGTCGTCACGACCTGGCCCCGAGGACAGGTGTTCGCGGGCCGCGGCGAAGGCGGCGGGGCTGGCGGCGACCGCGGCGCCCGCGTGCTGGACGAGCGCGAGGAATTGCACGATCCGGCGATCGGCGGCGGCCGGGGCCAGGCCGGCCGCGATCAGGCGATCGCGGGCCCGGCGGATCGTCGCCGCGGCGTGGTCGGCCATGCGTCCAGAGTTTTACCGCAGGCGCGCGCACGTTTCGCCGGGACTGTGACGTGCGACCTGGAGCCGCGCGCATGAGGGGTGTCCCGGCTTTACGATGGGTCGGCGAACCATGTAGCTTTTTCGGCCGAAAATGCGAAAGCCCAGGGTGATTGTCGTCGGCGGCGGACCCTCGGGGGGTGCGTGCGCCCTGGCTCTGGCTCAGACCGGTCGCTTCGACGTGCTCGTGCTCGGCAAGTGGATGGGCCACCCGGCGGTCGTCTCGACCACGGTCGGGACGATCGCCGAGACGCGCACGTTGTGGGCCGGCGAGGCGGCGCGGCTGGTCTCGCCGGGCACGGTCGAGGGCATCAGCTTCGCGCTCGAGAGCGGGATCACGGCGGCCGACTTCATCGACCGCCACTTCGACGCGAAGCGCGGGCTCTCGCCGCTCGCGTGCGCCGGGTACCGGGCGCAGACGGCCGCCAACGTGCTGGCGAAGTTCTGGGTCGGCGAGGGGCTGGCGCGGGCCGCCCGCTCGCCGCGGCTGCGGCGGATCGGCGAGCGCATCGTCACCGGCCGCGCCGGCGCGTGGATCAACCGCACGATCTCCGCGGTCCTCGGACAGAGCCAGCCCGCGGCCTGACGCCACCGGTGGGGGCTCAGGTCGCGGGCTGAAGCGTGGATGCGGGCCTGCCCGGCCCGCCCTGGGGGTCTATCGGCTCAACCGTGGAACGCCTTGACCAGCTCGCGCTGCAGCTTGCGGCTGCGGACGCGGTCGCTGACCTCGCCATACGCGGCGTAGACCGAGGGAACCAGGCTGGCGACGGCGATGATGGTGAGGATGGCGTGCATGGTGGATGACTCCTGGCCGGCCCTTATGCGAGCCGGGTGCCAGGCTGTCTAAGGATCTTGATATGAATAAAAACAATAACTTAAGATGTATTTGTGACGTGGCGTCAGGCCGGCGCTGCGGGCGAGTGGCTACTCGAGTTGCGATCGCCGGCCGCGGGAGCAGCCACCCGGACATGACCGAAGGGACAGCGGCCACAAGCGCGCCACATGTGTTATTGCGGCGACATGGACAAGCGCCTGTTGATTAAACCAGTTTTCGCCAGCCTGCTGGTCGCCGCGCTGCCCGCCTGCGGGGACAGCGGCGGCGGGAGCACGAGCGACCCGTCGGCCGCCACCTTCACGAGCGGCAACGAGGACTCGGACGCGAACCCGACGACCACGACCGGGTTCACGCCGACCGACACCGGCGACGACACCACCGGCGTGGTCGACCCGTCGACGACTACGAGCGGCGAGCCGATGACGACCACGGACACCGGCGACGACACCACGACCGGGTCCCCGGGCGACTGTCAGGCGCCGGCCGACGGGGCCGACGAGGACATGGACGGCGTCGCCAACATGGCCGACAACTGCCGCTGCGATCCGAACCCGAACCAGCTCGACTTCGACGGCAACGCGGTCGGCAACGTGTGCGACGAGCCGCTGCTGTTCACCCTCGCCGACGGCGTGCCGCCGGACTTCAACCGCCTGGCGAGCACGGCCTCGGCCGGCATGGCGATCTTCAAGTGCTCGTTCGGCGTCGACCTCGTGGTCGTCAACGGCGAGGTCGAGGTCGCGCTCGACGACAACGGCATGGGCAAGTTCTACGCCAAGCGCATCAACTTCGCCGACACGCCGGAGTACGAGTGCGACCTGACCCTGTTCAAGGTCAAGCTGCGCATCGAGGACTTCTTCACCGACGGCCCCGACCCGTTCGTGGTCGGCTTCCCGTTCACCGTGGCCGACCACGCCAACGGCACCGTCAACGGCATGACCGACTCGCCGCACGCGATCCTCATCAGCGGCATCATCAACGTCACCGAGTCGGGCAACCCGGACATCGCGCCGACCGGCCCCAACCCCATCGAGATGGTCCCCGGCGAGTTCCCGCTCGGCCAGGTCACGGTCGCCAACCAGGGCGAGCAGCTGTCGGTGGTGTTCAACGACGCCGACTCGATCGTCTTCATGCAGACGACGATGGGTGGCATCGAGATCGAGATGAAGGGCCTCAGCGGCACCATGCGCCTGAAGAAGTGAGGTGGTAGTCTGGCGCCCCGCATGGACGCCGGCCCGCCGCCCCCCGCCACCGATCCCCCCGCCAAGGTCGAGCGACTGCACACGGTCGAGCGGCTGCGGCGGGTGTTCGCGTACACGCGGCCGTACCGCGGCAAGCTGATCGCGGCGCTGGCCTGCCTGGCGATCGCCTCGGGCCTCGGGCTGGTCCACCCGTACTTCTTCGGCGAGCTGGCCGGCGCGGCGTTTACGAACGCGCAGACGGCCGACCCGGAGCGGGCCTACCGCGCGCTCGGCGAGAACTCGATCGTCCTCGTCGTCATCTTCCTCGCCCAGGCGGTGTTCATCTTCTTCCGCCACTACTACATGACGTGGCTGGGCGAGCGGGTGGTGACCGACCTGCGCGTCGACCTCTACCGCCACCTGGCGACGATGCCACAGACGTACTTCCACCACACGCGCACCGGCGAGCTGCTGTCGCGCCTGGCCGACGACGTGACCAAGCTGCAGAGCACCGTCGGCCAGGACCTCAGCATCTTCCTGCGCAACGTGCTGATGCTGATCGGCGGGCTGGCGATCCTGTTCTGGATGAACTGGGTGCTGACGGCGGCGATGCTGGCGGTGGTGCCGGCGCTGATGATCGCGGCGAACTACTGGAGCCGGATCATCCGCGAGATCAGCCGTCAGGCCCAGGACGAGCTGGCCCGCGCCTCGGGGGCGCTGCAGGAGGGGCTCGCGGCGATCGACACCGTGCAGGCGTTCACCCGCGAGGACTTCGAGGTGAGGCGCTACGGCGCCGCGCTCGAGCGCACGTTCGGCCTATTTATCAAACGGACTCTGGCGCGCAGCTGGTTCGCGGGCGTGATCTCGTTCCTGGCGTTCTCGGCGATCGCCGGGGTGTTCTGGCTCGGCGGCAGCATGGTCATCGAGGGCACGATCAGCGCCAGCAACCTCATGAGCTTCCTGCTGTACACGCTGATCGTCGCGGGCGCGGTCGGGGCCCTGGCCGAGCTGTTCGGCGGGCTGCAGTCGACGATCGGCGCGACCGGCCGGATCTTCGAGATCCTCGACACATCGCCCGAGATCGCCGATCCGCCGAACCCGGTCGCCGACCCGTCGCTCGGCGGGGCGATCGCGTTCGAGGGCGTGTCCTTCAACTATAGCGACCGCGACGTGGCGGTGATCCAGGACATCAACATCAAGGTCGAGCCGGGCGAGGTGTGCGCGCTCGTCGGGCCCAGCGGCTCGGGCAAGACGACGCTCGGCAAGCTGGTGATGCGCTTCTGGGATCCGACACAAGGAATTATTAAATTGGACGGGCACGACCTGCGGGCGCTGCGGCTGTCCGACCTGCGCGGGGTCATGGCCGTGGTCTCGCAGGACCCGGTGCTGTTCAGCGGGACGATCCGCGAGAACATCCGCTACGGGCGGCTCGACGCCAGCGACGCCGAGATCGAGGCCGCGGCGCGGGACGCCAACGCCGACGAGTTCATCCGCGGGTTCCCCGAGGGCTACGACACCGTGGTCGGCGAGCGCGGCGTCAAGCTCAGCGGCGGACAGCGCCAGCGCGTGTCGATCGCGCGGGCGATCCTCCGTGACCCGCGCGTGCTGATCCTCGACGAGGCGACGTCGGCGCTCGACAGCGTGAGCGAGCACCTCGTACAGGCCGCGCTCGAGCGCCTGCAGCGGGGCCGCACGACCCTCGTCATCGCCCACCGCCTGAGCACCATCCGCGACGCCGATCGCATCGTCGTGCTCGACCAGGGGCGGATCGTCGAGGTCGGCCGCCACGACGCGCTGATGGCCCGCCAGGGCGTGTACGCGAGGCTCGTCGCGCGTCAGGCCGCGGCCGCGGCGCTCGAGCAGGACCCGCAGGCCGGCGCGGCGACCGAGGTCGTGGGCTGAGGCGCGGCGCGCCGGGGTTCAGCGCGCGAGCAGCGGCCCACGACCTCGGTCGCGGACCGCGGCCCGCGACTTCGTTCCCGCCGCGGCACCTGCTCGCCCGCTGAACCGCGGCGCGCCGAGCCGCAGCCCGCGACCTCGATCCCGCTGAACCGCGGCACGCGAGCCGCAGCCCGCGACCTCGTTCCCGCCGCGGCACGGGCTCAGGCGACGGCCGACGCGGGGGCGTCGGCGGCGGGCGCGGGCACGAGGACCGGGGCGGCGGCGGCGGATTTGCGGCGGAGCAGGCGGCCGAGGCCGAGCTTGGTGGCGAGGGCACCGCCGGCGCCGATGGCGGTCATCGCGGGCAGGGCGAGCGCGCCGGTGAGGGCGACGACGCCGGCCGCGAGGACCACGCCGGCGGCGGTCGAGACGGCGCCGGTGGCGGCCTCGGTGGCGGTGTGGAGGCAGGCCTGCTTGCCGGTGAGCTCGCCCTTGCGGTAGCCGATCACGCCCTCGGCGGCGCCGATCGCCCCGTCGATCACGAGGCCGATGCCGCCGACGCGCACGGCGCTGCGGAGGATCTGCTTGCTCGCGGCCCGGGCGGTGGTGGTCGCCACGACCTTGCCGGCGGAGCTGGCGAGCTCGCGGCCGATCGCGGGGCCGAGCAGCGCGGAGGCCGTGGCGGTCTCGGCGAGCAGAGCCGGGGCGATGCCGGCGACGGTCTCGGCAGCGCTGGCGGCGGCTGCCTCGCGGATGGTGGTCTGGGCCACGCCGACCAGCAGCTCCTTGCCGCCGGCCTCGTAGAGGGCCATCGCGGCGGATTGCACGCGGACCGCGCCCTGACCGGCGACGGCTCCGACGATGAGGTTGCGGCGGCTGCGAAGGGCGTCGAGCATGCGAGTGTCCTTTCGAGGGCGAGCGTGGCCCGAGCTGCAGGTTAACGCATCCTCGCGGCGGCGCATGCCCGCGTGCGTGTGTGCGGGCGCGGCGGGCCTGCCGCCAGCCCGCGGCGGGAGTCGCGGCGCGGTGCGGGAAATGCTCACCGCGTGGTGCTCGCGGCGCGGGCGGGTCGATGCACGTCGGGCGAGCGCGGGAGGGAGTCGATGACGAGCCGGCGGAGCGCCGAGTGTCTTCGGTGTCGAGCGGCGCGGGCGAGCGCGGGGAGGGAGTCGATGACGAGCCGGCGGAGCGCCGAGTGTCTTCGATATCGAGCGATTCGGGTGAGCGCGGGAGGGAGTCGATGACGAGCCGACGACGTCGAGCCGGCGGAGCGCCGAGTGTCTTCGATGTCGAGCGATTCGGGTGAGCGCGGGAAGGAGTCGATGACGAGCCGACGATGTCGAGCCGGCGGGGCGCCGAGGGTCGTCGATGCCTGGCTGAGCGGACGAGCGAGGGCGGCGTCGACGAGGGTCAGCGCTGGACGAGCGAGGGCGGCGTCGACGCGGGTCACGGCGGTGATGTCGACGGCGAGGCGCCGGTGGGAGCGACGCGGCCGTGGTTACGTGCTCCGCCGGTGACGGCGACGTGGCCGTGGTCATGTGCTCCGCCGGCGACGGCGACGTGGACGTGGTTACGTGCTCCGCCGTCGCGCGAGCGCGGCGGGGGCGGCCGAAAGCGGGTCCTTCGGCGGGTCTGCGGCGGTTCCTGGCGGGCCCTGGCGAGGGGATGCGGCTCGTGTTACTCAGCGCGGCACCATGGACAGCCAAGCCGACAGCCGCGAGACCGAGCTCATGCAGAAGGTGGTGTCCCTGTGCAAGCGCCGGGGGTTCGTGTTCCAGAGCTCGGAGATCTACGGGGGCCTGCGCTCCGCGTACGACTACGGGCCGATGGGCGTGGAGCTGAAGCGCAACCTGATGAGCGAGTGGTGGCGCTTCATGGTCCACAGCCGCGAGGACGTGGTCGGCATCGACGCCTCGATCATCATGCACCCCGAGGTGTGGAAGTCGTCGGGGCACCTCGCCAACTTCTCCGACCCGCTGGTCGACTGTCGGCTGTGCGGCGAGCGCTTCCGGGCCGACAAGGCCCCGCGCCTGGCCGAGGGGGCCGACGCGCCGATCACCCTGGCCGACAAGGGCCGGGCCAAGGTCGTGCAGGAGCGGGCCCAGTCGCAGCTGCAGGTCGCCCTGCAGCGCGACGGCGCCACGCTTAAGGGGGCCAAGGGCGGCGCGGCGGGCTACGTGTGCCCGAACTGCGGCTCGCCGTACCTCAGCGACGAGCGCCGCTTCAACCTCATGTTCCGCACCAGCCTCGGGCCGGTCGACCCGATCGGCGACATCGTCGGGGTCGTGCGCGAGGCCCTGGCCAAAGGCGCCGACGACAAGACCCTGCGCGGGCTGGTCGAGCAGTCGATGGCCGCGAGCTCGGTGTACCTGCGGCCCGAGACGGCCCAGGCGATGTTCGTGCAGTTTTTGAACGTCGTGCAGAGCACCAGCATCAAGGTGCCGTTCGGCATCGCCCAGATGGGCAAGAGCTTCCGCAACGAGGTGACGGTCGAGCACTTCATCTTCCGCTCCTGCGAGTTCGAGCAGATGGAGTGCGAGTACTTCGTGCCGCCGGGCGAGGGCCCGAAGTACCTCGAGTACTGGAAGGAGCAGCGCCTGAAGTGGTGGCGCAGCATCGGCCTGAAGCCGGAGAACCTGCGCTTCCGCCAGCACGAGCCGGACGAGCTGGCCCACTACAGCGACGGCTGCTTCGACATCGACTACAAGTTCCCGTGGGGCTGGGACGAGCTCGAGGGCATCGCCAGCCGGACCGACTACGACCTGAAGGCGCACGCGGCGGGCTCGGGCAAGCGGCTCAACTACTTCGACCCGGAGGCGACCGACCCGGCCACCGGCAAGCAGGGCTGGCACTACGTGCCGCACGTGGTCGAGCCGGCGGCCGGGGCCACGCGCGGGGTGCTGGCGGTGCTGTGCGACGCCTACGCCGAGGAGCCGGGCGACGCCGACGGCAAGGGCGCGCGCACGGTGCTGCGCCTGCACCCGCGGCTGGCCCCGATCAAGGCGGCGGTGCTGCCGCTGGTCAAGAAGGACGGCATGCCCGAGATCGCCCGCAAGATCGCGGACCAGTTCTTCGCGGCGGGGGTCAACGCCCGCTACGACGAGCAGCACGCGGTCGGCCGGCGATACGCCCGCCACGACGAGATCGGGACGCCGTACTGCCTGACCGTCGACACCCAGACGCTGCAGGACGAGACTGTCACGATCCGCCAGCGCGACGACCGCAGCCAGCAGCGGATCAAGATCCAGGACGCCGTCGACGTGGTACAGAAGTCGCTGCGGAGCAACCCATGAACCAGCCGCGCATCGTCCACTGCAAGAAGCTCGGCGAGGACCTGCCGGGCATGCCGTTCAAGCCGTTCCCCACCGAGTTCGGGCAGCTCGTCTACGACCACGTGTCGCTGAAGGCCTGGCAGATGTGGATCAAGGAGTCGCCGCGCTACATCAACACCTACCGCCTCGACCTGCAGTCGAAGGAGGGGCGCGAGTTCCTCGAGAAGCAGATGAAGATCTTCTTCGGCTTCGAGCAGGGCGACCTCGCGGAGACGGCGTTCACGCCGCGCGAGGGCTGAGCAGTTGTGTTCCCCGTCAAGGGGAAAGTGACCACCCGGTGCCGGCCAGGACCATGGCGTTGAGGATGACGAGGAGCTTGCGCATGCAGGCGGTCATGACGACCTTGTAGGGCTTGCCGGCGGCCGCGAGGCGTT
>JAEUJW010000013.1 GCA_016793465.1 Myxococcales bacterium | reverse complement strand
CGCCCGCGGTCCGACAAGCGGGCCCCCTCTTCGACACCCCCAAGCCCGCGATCCGACGAGCGGGCTCGCCCGCCGACACGCATCCTCCCGCGGTCCCCGAGCGGGCTCTCCCGCCGACGCGCAATCCACCCGCGGTCCGACAAGCGGGCTCTCCCGCCGACGCGCAACCACCCGCGGTCCGACAAGCGGGGCCCCACCCCAGCCCCCCACGGGGAACGAAGCGGCCGACGGTGTGGACGCCGTCAGGGGGGACCCATGGCTCGCGCGCAGGCGCAAGCACGATCAGGATCCCCCACTTGAGAGGAGCGTGGCCCGAAGCCGCGATGCGCCGAGCACGTGCCATGGGGGGTTCCTGACGAAGCGAGGGACCCGCCGTCGGCCGCTTCGTTCCCCGCCCCCAGCCCCTCGAGGCCCCGCGCCCCCCGAAGCACCGAGCTCACCGCGAACGACAGCCCGCGCTCCTCGAAGCACCGAGCCCGCCGCGAACACCGCGCTCCTCGAAGCACCGAGCCCGCCGCGAACAGCCCGCGCTCCTCGAAGCACCGAGCCCGACGCGAACAGCCCGCGCTCCTCGAAGCACCGAGCCCGCCGCGAACAGCCCGCGCTCCTCGAAGCACCGGACAGCACCAGGCCGCGAAGCACGAGCCGCTCAGGACACGCGAGCCAGCAGCCGTGGCAGGTGCACGACGACCTGCTTCATCCACCAGTCCCAGTCGTGCCGCGACTCCCGCCCCCAGATGTCCGTCACGCTGGGGATGTCCTTCTGCGGCAGCAGGTTGCCGAGCGCGACGGTCTCCTCGATGCAGCCCTCCTCCCACATGCCGCGCCCGCACACCAGCGTCAGGTGGGTGTTGCGCTGCACGCGGGCCAGCGCCTCGCCGCCGAGCCCCGGCACGAACGCCAGCGGGTTGTTGAAGTACACCGACGCCGAGTTCTCCTTGGTGAGCGCCGTCGTCAGGTAGCGGCCCGACATGCACAGCACCTGCCTGAACGTCTCGGGGAACTTGAGCGCGAACAGGGCCGCGTACGTCCCGCCGAGCGACGTGCCGACCGCCGAGATCGGCGCCGCCGGCCACCTGCAGTCCTCGCGCACGAACGGCACCAGCGTCTCGAGCACGAAGCGCTCGTACAGCCCGTGGCGGGCCATGCGTTCGTCGATGCTGCCCTCGGTGCTCGTCCACACCTGCGACACGTTGGACTCCGGGCAGTACAGCTTCATCGCCCCGCCGTGGATGAGCGGCGCCAGCACGTCGAGCATGCCGTGGCGGTCCCACTCGTGGGCGAAGCCCGCGGCCGACGGGAACACCACGACCGGCGGCCCGAAGTGTCCGTAGCACCACAGATGGACGCGTCGGCCCATCGCGGGGCTCTCGAGGAGGAGGTGGCGGGGGTGCATCGAGGGGGGAGCCATCCCCACCGGCATCGCAGACGCCCCGCAACCCTGTCAACAACCAAGCGAGCCGCGGCGACCGCGGGCATCAGCCGACCATCAGGCGGCCCTCGGGGAACGACACCCGGCCGCCCTGGGCCGACCCGAGCGCCAGCGCCAGCGACGTGGGCCCGACGCGGCCGACGAACATCAGGCCGATGATCACCCACTTGCCGACGGGGTCGAGCTCGGCCGTGATGCCGAGCGACATGCCGACCGTGGCCGCCGCGCTGACGACCTCGAAGGTCACCTTTTCGAACGGCAGCGTCGAGTGGAACGCCAGCACCAGCACCACCGACGTGCCGGTGATGAGCCCCGCGACCGTCACGATGGTCGCGGCGCGGTACAGGATCTCGTGGGGGATCGCCCGGCCGAACAGGGCCGCGCGCGGCTGGGCCCGCAGCAGCGCCGGGATCGCCGCCATCAGCACCGCCAGGGTCGTCACCTTGATCCCGCCGCCGGTGCCGCCCGGGGCCGCGCCGATGAACATCCACAGGATCATCACCGCCACCGTCGCCTGCGACACCGCCCCCAGCTCCAGCGAGCTGAACCCGGCCGAGCGCAGCGAGATCGACTGGAACAGCGCGTTGAGCCACTTCTCGCCGAACGACAGCCCGTGCAGCGTCGCCTCCCACTCGAGCGCCGCGTACAGCAGCGTGCCGGCGAGCGTCATGACGAGCGTCATCCACAGCACCACCCGCGTCTGCAGCGAGAACCGGCGGGTCGCCCCGCGGGCGCGCAGCCACAGCGCCGCCAGCACCGGGAAGCCGAGCGCCCCGGCCACGATCAGCGTCATGTGCACGCCGAGCACCACCCCGTCGTGGCGGAACGTCGCCAGCGAGTCCGACCACAGCGAGAAGCCCGCGTGGCAAAACGCCGTGATCGCGTGGAACAGCCCGCGCCAGGCCGCTTCGGCCAGCGGCGTGCCGAGCTGGTAGAAGCGGGTCAGCAGCACCGCCGCGCCGAGCAGCTCGAGCGCGAACGTGCAGATCACGATGAAGCGGACCAGCTCGTAGGCCGCGCGCGGGCTCGACAGGTCGAGCACCTCCTCGAGCGCCTGCTCCGAGCGCAGGGCCAGGCGTCCGCCGAGCAGCACCGTCGCGAACGTCGACAGCACCATGATCCCGAGCCCGCCGAGCTGCACGAGCACGAGGATGACGACCAGCCCGAAGTCGGTGAACGCCGTCGCCGTGTCGAGCACCGTCAGGCCGGTGATGCAGGCCGCCGACGTCGCCGTGAACAGCGCGTCGAGGAACGACAGCGGCGCCCCGGTCGACGCCGCCGGGAACGACAGCAGCACCGCCCCGAGCGTCGCCATGCCCGCGAACGTGCCGAGGATCAGCGCCGCGGGCCGATTCAAGAACGCCTGCACGAGGTCGCCGAACAGCGGGCCGCGGGCCAGCAGCACCAGCAGCACCACCACCTGGTAGAGCGCCAGCGTGATCATCACCGCCGACATCGGCCCCGCGCCGAGCGGCGGGATCAGCAGCACCACTCCGAGCAGCAGCAGGAACCGCGGGTGGCGGCGCAGCACCGCCAGCATGAACGGCCCCGACAGCGCCGTCATAATTAATCCCATGACCACGCAGATGAGGTCCGCCAGCCACGACGACGCCATCTGGAAGCCGACCACCGAGATGCTGACGAACAGCGAGACCAGCAGCAGGTGGCGGGTCGCGTCGCCGTAGTTCTGGATCCACGCCGCCTCGCCCTCGGGCGGCCCGGCCTCGCGGCGCGCGCGGACCGTCGCGCGCGGCGTCGGGGCCAGGTGATAGGCCAGCAGCACGAAGCTCCACAGCACCACCCCGCCGGCGATCGGCAGGTCCTCGACGAGCGCCGGCAGGAACGCCAGGATGTTGAGCGACAGCACCGTCGGGATGCCCCACGCGCCCCAGCGGCGCCCGAGCAGCACGCCCGCGCCGACGATCACCGCCAGCACCAGCAGCGAGACCGCGTAGATGGCCCCGACCGTGGTGATCTGACTGGCCGCCCCGAAGTGCCGCGCCGGCGCGTTGGCCACCACCATGCCGAGCAGGCTGATCGCGGCCAGCCCGACCAGGCGCGCGGTCTGCAGGCGGCGAGTCGGACGCGGGACGGGTGGCTGCACCGCCGCGGATTGTACGCCCGGGTGTTTTCCCGCGACATCGGGCTCGCGATCGCGCGCCGGTGCGGGTATCCTCCCGCCGCCATGGCCCTGCCCCGCCGCCCCCTGTTCGCCCTCCCGCTCGCCCTTTTTGCGGCCCCGGCCTGCGACCGCGGCGAGCCCCTCGACCTCGACCCACAGACCCTCTACGACGACGCCGTCGCCGACGCCGCCGACGTCGAGGCCGACGAGGTCGTCGACAGCCTCGTGGCCATCCGTCCCGGCTCCGACGACATCGTCAGCGATCCCGACGGCCGCGTGCTCATGGTCACCTGGACCGACTGGGACGGCTACGACGGCATGGAGGGCGAGATGATGGACCTCGGCGTCGACGTGTGGTCGACCGCGGCCCCGCACCTGCAGCGCTTCTGCCGCGGCGCCGGCCTCGTCGGCGACGCCCTGACCGCCCGCCTCGAGCAGCGCCTCGGCCTGCCGCCGGGCGGCACCAAGGACCGCGTCGTCGAATTCTGGGCCTACCCCGAGGACATGTTCCGCCCGAGCCCCGACCCCGAGATCGACGACAGCGCCGCCGAGCTCGACTTCCCGCCCGACGCGAGCGCCGAGCACCGGGCCTGGATCGAGGACCTGCGCGCCAACTCCTACGGCATGAACGGCTACCCGTGGACGCAGCTCGGCTACACCTACGACTGGGCCCCCGGGGCCGGTAGCGAGGTCGGCGACAGCGAGTTCGTGGTCCGCAGCGGCAGCGACGTCGTCGTCGAGTCGGTCACGCCCCACGCCGACTACTGCAAGTAGCCCGCGAACATCGTTACCCAGGCCACGCTCCGGGCGCGGCCGACAACTTGGGACGCGCGCCGGCATCGGTTACGGTCCGCCGCATGTCCAAGCAAGCCTCGCTCCGTCGGTGGTCGCCCGGCCTCGCCGCGCTCGTCGTCCTCCTCGCCGCCGGCTCGGCCTCCGCCGAGGACCCGGGCAAGCGGCGCTACACCGCCGAGGGCAAGCTGCGCCTGCACCTCGACACCGACCTGTTTAGCTGGACGCAGGTGCGGCCGTGGTACGACCCGCCCGACAAGCCCGGCGCGCAGAACCCCCGGCCCGACACCAACCCGCACGAGCGCACCAACATCATCGGCTTCGGCGCCGCGCGCCCGCTCGGCATCTACAGCACCGATCAGAGCCCCGGGCTGTTCATCACCGGCAGCTCGCAGTTCGCCCTCGGCGTCGGCTACGGGGTGCACCGCCACGTGCTGATCGGCGCGCGCCTCGGCCTCTCGTTCGACCGCGTGCGCGACCGCAGCGACGCCGGCGACATGAACCCCGACGACTTCACGGTCGACCGGTTCTTCGGGGCCGTGTTCACGCCCTACATCGAGATCCTGCCGCTCCCCGAGGGCCGGATCCTCCCGTTCATCCTGATCCGCACCGGCATCGCCGGCACCGCCCACGGCACCCGCGTCCGCACCTTCACCGAGATCCCCGGCCTGCCCGCCGTCGAGACCGACAACCTCGGCCGCACGAACACGATCTCGCCGACCGTCGGCGTCGGCGCAGGCGCGCACTTCTTCGTGATCCCCCAGTTCTCGTTCGACCTCGGGCTCAACTTCGACTACCGCTGGGTCGCCTTCCGCACGTTCCAGAAGGACAACATCGGCGGCAACACCGCGAAGACCGACTGGTCGCACATCTCCCAGGGCTTCTCGCTCGGCGTCAACCTCGGCCTGTCGGTGTGGTTCCTGTGACCGCGACTGCCGTCGAGCCGCGCTCCGCCGAGCCCGCCACCGCCGCCTGATCGACGACCCGCACCGACGCCCGCGAGCCACGCGCCCGCGGGCGTTCAACTCCTAAAGCGTCAGCGCCGGCGCCGACGCGGCATCAGCCCGAGGGCAAGCAGCAGCGCCAGCCCGGCCGGCGGCGCCGACGAGCGGCACGCGCAGCCCTCCTCGCCGCCCTCGTCCATGGTGTCGATGTTGGTCGCGTTGGTGAAGCTGCCGCCGCCGCTCGGGTTGGTCGCGCTGGTCGCGTTGGTCGCGTCGCCCGCGTCGCCGCCGGTCGGCTCGTCGCCGCTCGTCGCGCCCGACGTCGGCGTGTCGGTGTCGTCGCCCGCGCTCACGGACTCGTCGCCGGTAGCGTCGCTCGCGGTCGCCGTCGCGGTCGCGGTCGACGTCGCCGAGTCGCTGGTCTCGCCGCCCTCGACCACGTCGAACGCGATCGTCTGCGTCACGTAGTTGCCGTACGCGTCCATGGCCTCGAGCTTGAACGAGTAGTGGCCCGCCGGCGGCGACTTCAGGGTGATGAGGTCGTAGGGCTCGTCGATCGGCTTCCACGCGTTGAAGTCGTCGGTGCAGACCTGGTTGGTGCAGCGGTTGTAGCCGTCGGCGTAGGCGTCCGGGCGCCCCTCGAGCCAGTCCCACTTGACGCCGAGGAAGTTGCTGTCGTCGGCCAGCGTCGCCGTCACCGTGATGCTGTCCTTGCTCGTGAACTGGCTGCCGTCGGCCGGGCTGATGCTGACGATCGTCGGCTTGGTGGTGTCCTGCTTCTTCGGCCCGAACACCCCCATCAGCTCGCCGTACGAGTTCTGCTGCTCGCCCTGTCCCTCGGGGCAGTAGAGCTCGTGCACGTAGGTGCACTGCGTGGTCCCGTTGCCGGTCGCGTGCGAGATGTCCATGCACATGTCCTGGAACTTCCCGGCCCCGACCACGAACGGGTACATGATGTCGGACTGCACGTCGGTGTGCTCGAGCCCCCAGTTGTGCGCCGTCTCCTGACCGGCCGTCAGCGCCGCGTCGCCCGGGCACGACTGCGAGAAGGTCAGCGACACGTGGTTGCGCTTGGCGCCGTCGCAGGCCACGTTGGCGATGCCGCACACCCCGTTCTCGTGGCCCGCGAGCCCGCTGGTCCCGCCGATCACCGACAGCGTGTACGGCACCCACTCCGGCGGCCGCGACGTCGAGATGACGAGGTCGAAGTCTTTGTAGAAGCCGAGCATCGCCTGGAAGATCGCCGACTTGGTCTGGTCGTTGCCGGCCGCGGGGAAGTCGACGACGCTGTCAACCAGCGGCGAGCAGTTGAGCGCCCCGTTGGCGTCCTGCGGCCCGCCGCAGTTGGGCTTGATGGTCACGCCGTCCATCGCCAGGATCAGGATGCCCGGCGTCGGCGGGTGGTCGAGCGCCGGCAGCGGCGCGCCCATGGCCTTCAGCTGATCGACCGCGAGGCTCTCGCCGCTGAACACCATGTCGCCCTCGCGGATCCGCGGGACCGTGCGCGGGTCGACGCGCTTGCCGGTCGCCTGCTCGAGCAGGGTGCGCGGGCCGTCGTCCGGGGCGACAGCCCACGGCGCGTCGTCGGCGATCGGTCGTCCGGGTTCGATGGGGGCGGCAAGGGCAAGCAGTAGCAGCGGGAGCATCGTTCCCACCCTACAAACCCGAGATATCGCTGTCCAGCGGCACGGAGGGGCCTGACGGCCGCGAACGGTGACCGGCAATCCACAGCCGCGAGCAATCGCGGCTCAGGCCTGCGGCGCCTTGCCGCTGCCGAGCTTCGACCCGACCAGCCACGCCGGATCGATCCCCACCGAGTGCAGCGCCTCGCTCCACATCGCCTCGGGGGACGCAGACCACAGCCACGACTCGGGCACGCCCGGCCCGCTCGCGCCGTCGGCCCGGATAGGCACCGCCATCCAGCTGCCCGACGCCATCTCCGCCTCGAGCTGCCCCTCGCCCCAGCCGGCGTAGCCGAGCAGCGCGAGCACGTGGGCCCCGGCCCCGCCGAGCCGCGGGGTCGTGTCGCCCGCCGCCTCGCGCACGGCGTCGAGCGAGGTGGTGAGGAACACCGCGGGGGTGATCGCCTCGGCCAGCGGGTCCCACGCGGTCTGGTCGTGAAGAATGAAGCCCCGCGAGGGCTCGACCGGCCCGCCGAGCCCGACGGTCTGCGCCGGATCACCGGCCCAGCGCAGCCCGATCGCCGCGGCCATCTCGCCGAGCGGCGTCGGCAGGCGGTTGTTGAGCACCAGCCCGAACGCCCCCTGCTTCGAGTGGTCGACGACCAGCACCACCGACCGCACGAAATTCGGGTCGACCAGCTGCGGGACCGCCACGAGCAGATGGCGGGCGAGGGGGGCTTCGGACATCGCCGGACCTTGGCACGGCGAGCAGTGAATTGCCAGAGGTCGGACTCGAACCGACACGAGGGGCTACCTCAACGGATTTTGAGTCCGCCGCGTCTACCGATTTCGCCACTCTGGCAGGAGTCGCCCGGCACTCCTAACACGCCCGCCGGGACCCGTGCAAGCGCCCCGGCGGGCCCGCGAGCACTCGGCCCTGCGCCGCCGATGACCGGACGACGCGCTGTCGTCGACGCACGCGTCGGCCATCGTCGAGCCGCGTGCCGCCATCGCGGTCGAGTCGAACTCGCGGCCGTCGTCGCGGCGGCCCGACCCCGCCGCGACACCTTCATGCGCTCGAAGAACACGCCGCCGCCGGCCGCGAGCGGGCGCTCGACGTCGGGTGCGCCCATCGACGTCGTCGGCGCGAGCTCCCGGCGGTCGTCGGCCTCGCCGGTGCTGCTCGTCTGCCGTCGGCTCACTGCCGTCGCCCGCACGCGACAGCGCGTGCCGCCCCCGTCGCCCGCACGCGACGTCGCATGCCGCCGTCGCCCACACGCATCGTCGCATGCCGCCGCCCCGTCGCCCGCCCTCGTCGTCGCATGCCGCCGTCGCCCGCACGCATCGTCGCATGCCGCCGCCCGTCGCCCGCACCCGACTGCGCGTGCCGCCCCCTCGCCCGCCCTCGTCGTCGCGTGCCGCCGTCCCGTCGCCCGCACGCGTCGTCGCGTGCCGCCGCCCCGTCGCCCGCACTCTGGCCCCTCGGAGCGAAAACGCCAGGCCCGCGCTGGACGCCGACCCGGCTCCCCGCCTATAACCGCAGGGTGCTGCGTTGTTACCTGGCCGCCCTGCTCGTGGGTCCTGCACCCGTTGCACCTGCAACTGCGAGCGGCCCTCCGGCGCCCGCCGCTGCAGCCCCGACGACGACGCCAGCGAGCGTGACGCCGACCACGCCGTCGCCCTCGCCCGGCCCGATCGCCCCGGCGTCGTCGCGCCAGCCGCCCTCACCCGCGACGCCCTCACCGACCGCACCCGGCCCCGCGACTCCGCCGACCGCACCACCCGCGCCGATCACCACGACGCCCGCGGTGCCTTCGCCGACCGCCGCCGTCACGCCCGCGAGCGCGCCGCAGCCCCGCGCCGCCGCCGACGGCGTGGCGACCGGCACGCTCGAGCTGCGCGCGACCCGTCCAGGCGGCGGCCTCGTGACCGTGCGCGACGCGGGCGACGCCGTGGTCGCGAGCATCAACCTCAAACCCGGCAGCCAGGTCCGCCTCGACGTCCCGCCCGGCGACTACAAGCTCGACGACGCCGCCCGCGGCAGCCGCGTCACGCTCTCGGTCGCGACCGACGCGCGCGCGAGCTACGTGCTCACCCCCGAGGGCTCGCGCGGCGTGTCCGACGAGCGCCCGCTCGCACGCGCCGACGCCGACGCGCGCACGCTCCGCCCGGAGCGCCCGCGCTGGAAGATGATCGCCTCCCCGATCCTGTCGTCGATGCTCCCGGGCCTCGGCCAGATGGTCAACCGCGAGGGCGCCAAGGGCACCGGCTACCTGATCGGCACCATGGCCCTCGGGATCGGCGCCGTGCTGCTCACCCAGGTCGACCGCGGCACCGACCTCTCGACCAAGGGCCTCGGCAGCAGCACCTTCGGCAGCGAGGCGATCAGCGCCGCCGGCTTCGGCCTGCTGAGCGGCGCCTTCCAGATGCTGTACGCCGCCCAGATCATGGACGCCCACGCCGTCGCCGCCGGCAAGCGCACCCCGAACCCGCGCACCCGCCACAAGCTCGCCCTCGAGGTCGGCCGCAGCGCGACCGTCGGCATGCGGGCCGGCGACCCGGCCGCGGCGTTCCTGCCCGACTGGTCGATGGCGGTGATGGGCCAGGTCTACCGCCGCCTCAGCGTCGGCGCCTCCGACCTCAGCCTGAAGCACGACCGCGGCAGCGCGCGCACCACCCTGCAGGGCGGCGTGCGCGTCAGCTACCGCTTCCTCGAGCGCCCGCGCCTGTGGCTGGCCGCCGCCGCCGGCGTCATCCTGCAGGGCAGCTTCGGCCGCGCCGGCGGCGTCACGGTCGACCCCGACGCGCCCGCGCGCGGCGGCCAGTCGGCCTTCGCCGCCATCCCCTACGGCCAGCTCGACCTGCGGTTCTTCATCCTCGACCGCTGGTCGCTCAACCTCGTCCCGCGGATCAGCGCCCCGCTCGCCGGCCCGCGGTTCTTCAACCAGGCCCCGCCGCCGCTGAGCCCCGACTCCCACGGCGACCGCGTCATCCCCCGCAACGCCGCCACCCTCGAGCTCGGCACCGGGATCGGAGTGTACTTCTGATGCGCACCCCCACCCGCCTGCTCGCCCGCTCCCTCGCGCCTGTGCTCGCGCTCGCCGCCTGCGTGTTCGGCTACCGCGGCGAGGCCAGCGTCACCGCCACTTACCCGCTCGCCGGCGTCGACTCGGTGCGCATCGACCTCGGCGCCAGCCCGCTCACCGTCGTCGGCGACCCGATGGCCCCGGGCCTCGAGCTCGAGGGCACCTGGCGCTCGGTCGGCGGCAGCTCGCAGACCGCCCGCGACAACGCGGCCGAGCCCGACCTCGTGTGGGCGGAGGACGGCCAGTTCGCCGAGCTGCGCGCCGACATCCCGCTCGACCTGCGCGGCCAGGTCGACTTCGAGGCCGACGAGATCCGCCTCCCGCCCGACCGCGACCTCGAGCTCGTCACCGACCTCGGCGACGTCGACGTGGTCGGCGTCGACGGCAACCTGCTCGTCGACGTCGGCGCCGGCCACATCACCATCGACGGCGGCCGCGACGGCGTCGGCGCGCGCACCGGCGCCGGCTTCCTCGACATCCGCTCCGCCGGCAACATCGACGCCACGACGGGCAACGGCGGCGCCAGGGTCGTCCAGGACGGCGCCGGCGGCAACGACGTGGTCGTCAGCGCCCGCGGCAGCATCGACCTCGTGCTGCGCTCCGACCAGAACCTCGACCTGCGGCTGCGCGGCCGCGACATCCGCGTGCAGACCCGCACCGTCTCGACCGTACGCAGCGGCTCGTTCGAGCGCACGCTCGGCTCGGGCAACGTCAAGATCTGGCTCGACGCCGGCCTCGGCGACATCCGCGTCGAGCTCGTCGAGCAGCCCATGCCCTGAGGCGGGCCTCAGTCGTCGCCGCTCTGATCCTCGCCGGTCGGGCGATCGACGCGCACGCGGATGACGTGGCGCGCGTCGGCCTCGAGCACGCGGAACCGCAGGTTCTCCCACACGAAGATCGAGCCGGCGATCGGGATCTGGCCCGCGAGGTGGGTGAGCAGGTCGCCGATGCTGATCAGGTTCTCGACCTCCGGGATGTCGACGCCGAGCAGCTCCTCGACGCGCGTCAGGCTGTCCTGGCCGTCGAGCACGTGGGCGCCGTCGGCCTCGACGGCCGCCGCCGTGGGCGCGCGGTCGGTCTCGTCGAAGATCTGGCCGACGATCTGCTCGAGCACGTCCTCGAGGCTGACGACGCCGACGGTGTCGCCGGCGTCGTCGACGACGACCGCGAGGTGGACCCGCTGGTCCTTGAAGCGCTGCAGCAGATCGGGGAGCCGCATGGTCTCGCTGATGAACACCGGCGGACGCAGCGCGCGCGTCACCCGATCGTTGTCGGCCATGCCGACCAGCTGCTTGATGTGCAGCACGCCCTTGACGTTCTTGATCAGCGTGCCCTCGTAGACCGGGAGGCGGCTGTGGCCGGTGCGCATGGCCAGCTCGCGGACCTGGCGGACGTCCCACTCGACGTTGACCGCGGTCACGCGGTTCTCGGGGATCATGATGTCGCGCGCGATCTTCTCCTCGAAGCGCACGATGTGGGCCAGCAGCGCGGCCTGGTGCGCCGGGATCGACCCGTCGCGGTGGCCGACCTTGACCATGTAGCTGATGTCGTCCGACGTGATGACCCGCGCGAAGCTCCCCGACGGCGCGTCCTCGGTCGCGCGCTTGATCATGCGGTCGGTGAGGCCGGTGGTGACCCACAGCAGCGGGGCCATCACCCGGCTGAGGATCCGCAGCAGCCACAGCGCCGGCACGGTGACCTTGTCCGAGTAGAGCTTGCCGAGCGCCTTCGGCGTGATCTCGCCGAGGATCAGCAGCAGCGCGGTGGTCATGAACACGGCGACGCCGACGGCCCACTCGCCCCACGGCGTGCCCTCGAGGTGCCGGATGGCCAGCGCCGTGACCACCGCGCCCATCAGCGTGTTGACCAGGTTGTTGCCGATCAGGATCGTCGACAGCACCCGCACCGGCTGCTTGACCCAAAACCCGATCACCCGGCCGTCGCGCCCGCCCTCCTCGACGAGGCGCTGGGCCCGGTGGGCGTCGAAGCTGGTGATCGCCGTCTCGGAGCCTGAAAAGAAGAAGCTGCCGACGAGACACAGCAGGATGGTGAGCACCCCTAGAACGTCGCCGTCGCTCATCGAGGGTCAGAGTGTTTTCGCACGGTCCGCGCCCGGTCGCAAGCCGAGGCCCGCGCAAAAGCCCGCGAAACCCGGTTCCGGACCGCCGAGGGCCCGCCAACGGCGTTCGCCGGGGCCGCCGATCGCGGCCGCAACGCCTGAATTCGGGCCCCGCGCGCCACTACGCCCACTCCCTCGCCGACTGCTCGGCGAGGAACCACGCCAGCGCGGCGGTGCGGCGGCGCAGCGAGCTCAGGCTGCTCCACTCGTGGACCTCGTGGAAGAACTCGCCGAACGGCCCGAGCCCGTCGATGCACGGCACCCCGAGCGCGACCAGCAGGTTGGCGTCGGAGCCCCCGCCCTGCAGCGGCGCCTCGCCGACCTGCAGGCCCTGGGCCGCGGCGTAGGGCTCGTAGGCGAGGCGCAGCGCGGCGGTCGCGGGCAGCGGCTCCATCGGCGGGCGCGTCAGTCCGCCGGAGACCTCGACCCGCACGCCGCGCAGGCGCTCGGGCGCCGCGTCGATGCCGGCGAACGGATCGTCGGCGAGGGCGAACAGCGCCGCGGTCACGCGCTCGGCGTCGGCCATGGTCTGGTAGCGGGCGTCGACCTGGATGCTCGCGCGCTCGGGCACCGTGTTCTTGGCGGTGCCGCCCTCGAACAGACCGACGTTGAGCGTGACCCCGCGGCCGTAGTCGGTCATGCCCTCGATGCGCGCGACGATCAGCGCGAGCGCGTGGATCGCGTTGACCCCCGCCGCGTGGTTGACGCCCGCGTGCGCCGCCTTGCCGTGCGCCGTGATCGTGTAGACCCCGCCTCCCTTGCGCGCGGTGACGATGCGGTCCTGCTTGCGCCCCGACTCGAACACCAGCCCCGCGGTCGTGCGCGGCGCCAGGCGCTCGTACAGCGCGTGCGAGCTCGGCGAGCCGACCTCCTCGTCGCTGACGATGATCACCCGCGCCTTCAAGGATGCATACACCTCGGGCGCGGCCCGCCGCAGCGCGTCGAGGGCGAACAGCACCTCGCTGATGCCCGACTTCATGTCGAGCACGCCCGGCCCGCGGATGGCGTCGTCGTCGCGGCTGAACGCGAGGAACCCGAGCTTGCGCGGGAACACGGTGTCGATGTGCCCGACCAGCGCGATCGCCCGGTCGTCCGCTCCGGTCGCCGGCGTGGCGTAGACGCGATGATCCGCGAACTTGCCGGTCTCGTCGGCAACGCGCTCGCACGTCAGCCCGAGCGACGCGGCCAGCTCGTCGACGATCGCCGCCGCGGCCTCGACGTCGGCCTTCGCCGCGGTGTGGCTCGGCTGATCGACCACGCGCTGCAGCCACGGCACCTGCGCCGCCTCGAACCGATCGTCCACCGCCCGCGCGAGCGCGGCCCCGAGTCCGGAGTGTGTCATGCCCGCGAGTGTACCGGCTCGCCGCCGGCTACACGAGCACGGTGCCGCGGCTGCCGGGCGCCTCGGCCTCGGCCTGCAGCACGCCCGGCTGGGCGCCGAGGATGTGGACCGCGCCGATGCCGAGCTCGAGGTTGGCGAGCGCCTCCTCGACCTTCGGGATCATGCCGCCGACGATCACCCCGGCGGCGACGGCCGCGCGCGCCTCCTCGGCGGTGAGCCGCGGGATGCGCGTGGTCGGGTCGTCCTTGTCGCGCAGCACGCCGGGCACGCCGGTCATGAGGAACAGGTGGTCGACCTTGAGCGCCGCCGCGATCGCCGAGGCCACCGTGTCGGCGTTGATGTTGAAGACCTGGCCGCTCGCGGGGTCGATGCCGAGGGTGTTGACGACCGGCGTGTAACCGCCGGCCCACAGGTGCTGCACGAGCTCGCTGCGGATCTCGACGACGTCGCCGACGAGCCCGAAGTCGACCGGGTCCGGGCCGGCCGTCGGCACGACCACCGGCGGGCGCCGCCTCGCGGTCACCAGGCCGTCGCTCACGCCCGACACGCCGACCGCGCGCAAGCCCGCGGCCGCGCCGGCGGCCACCACGTCGACCGAGAGCTCGCCGGCCAGCACGAACTTCATGACCTGCAGGGTCGGCTCGTCGGTCACGCGGCGACCGGCGACCTTGTGCGGGACCAGCCCGAGCCGCTCCTGCAGCGCGTTGGCCTGCGGCCCGCCGCCGTGGCACAGCAGCAGGCGCCAGCCCGCGGCGACCAGCGCCGCCGCGTCGCGCAGCACGCCCGCGAGCGCGGCGCGGTCGGCCACGACCTCGCCGCCGAACTTCAACACCGCCGACTTGCCGGCGCTCACGGCCACAGCCCCGGGGCGTCGATGCCCTGCGTCTCGGGCAGGCCGAACATGAGGTTCATCGACTGCACCGCCTGACCCGCCCCGCCCTTGACGAGGTTGTCGAGCGCGGTGGTCACCACCAGCTGGCGCTCGCCGTTCACCGCCGGGCCGAGCGTCCACGACAGGTCGACGTACATGCTGCCCTTGACGGCCACGACCTCGGCCTGGACCTTGTGCCCGAGCACCCGCACGAACGGCGCGTCGCGGTAGTACTCGCCGAACAGCGCCGCGACCCTGGCGCCGTCGACCTCGGCCGGCACCGGCACGAAGCTGTTGACGAGGATGCCGCGGGCCAGCGGCGCCGACACCGGCACGAACTGCAGCGAGAATTCGGGCGCGTGGCCTCCCTTCGCGCAGCCGTCGCGCAGCGTCTGCTCGACCTCCGGCGTGTGCTGGTGATTGAGCACCTTGTACGTCTTCAGGTTGTTGGCCCGCAGCGGGTGGTGGGTGCCGATCGACGCGTAGGCGCCGGAGCCCGACGAGCCGGTGATGCCGAGCGTGTGCACCGGCCCGCGCAGCAGCCCGGCGCCGGCCAGCGGCAGCAGCCCGAGCGCGATCGTCGTGGCGAAGCAGCCCGGCGAGGCCACGCGCCGGGCCTCGCGGATCGCCGCCTTGTTGAGCTCCGGCAGGCCGTACGTCCAGCTGCCGTCGCTCAGGAACTGCGGGTGCGGGTGGGTGTCGCCGTAGAACGTCTTGTAGGCGGCCGCGTCGCGCAGGCGAAAGTCGCCGGACAGGTCGATGATGCGGGCCTCGACGGCGGCCAGCGTCTCGCCGAGCGTCGCGCTGACCTTGTGCGGCAGGGCCAGGAAGACCACGTCGACGCCCTCGGCCGCGGCCCTTGGCTCGATGTTCTCGAACACCAGCCCGGTCTTGTGGAGGTTGCGATGGACCGCCTCGAGCGGCTCGCCCACCGAGTCGATGCTCGTCACCCGGACGATCCGCGCCCCCGGATGGTTGATGAGCAGGCGGATCAGCTCGGCCCCGCCGTAGCCCGTCCCGCCGATGATCGCGACGCGCACGCGCTCCTGCATGGCCGGCTTCGTACCACGCCGGCCATCCGGACGCGGCACGACATGGATGTCACACCCCCCGCCGGCTCCAGACCCGACCACCCCGACATCCGCGTCATACCCCCGCCGCGCTTCCGGCCCCAGTTCAGCCTGGCATCTTTGAATTTCAACTACTTGCCATTTTGGCGTCGAAGCTGCACATGCGCTGACCATCCGGCAGCGACGCCGGAACCTGACTTGGCTTCCCTGGCTTCGCTTGACTTCGCCCCTGACTTATCTGGCTTCCTCCCTGACATATTCCCTGGCTTCCCTGGCTTGTCCCTGATTTATCCGCGCTTGGCTTCGCTTTCCCTGCCCTGACTTAACCTGAGCAACTGGTTTCTGGTCGCGCTTTCGCTTGGTCGGTGCTGTAGCAGCAACTTACTCTGGGGGGGGACCCAGGACGGCTTGGTCAGCTATCCTGGGTTCTCGTTATTGGTTTTAGCGACACGGGCCCGCGCCGCGGATCCGACATTCGGATCGTGAGCCAGGCCCATGGCATCCGTGCCATGGCCCGCGGGCGCAGACCCGCCGCGCGACCCGTGAACGGACATGCGCACCCGCTCAGGCGTGCTCGTGATCGTCGGGCTCGAGCACGTCGTCGGCCAGGCACGCGACCTGGTCGGGCGCTCCCCTGCCCTCGAGCGCCACCTCGAGCGCCTCGCGCCCGAGCTCGCCCGGGGCCAGCACGAGGCCGCCCGCGTCGACCACCGCGTGCGCCCGCAGGCCGCAGTCGGGGCCGATCGGCATGGCGTGCACGGCCGGGGCCCAGCGCTCGGCGCGGACGCGGGCGACGTCGACGAGCAGCGGGCCGCCGCAGCGCGGGCAGCGGACCGACGGCTCGCCGCGCCACAGCGCGAGCGCCGGGTCGCGGCGGCGGGTCCCGTGATCGCGGGCCGTCGACCACCAGCGGGCGTCGAACGGGAACACGCCCGGCAGCTCGGCAGGCACCACGCGCGCGACCATCCACGCGGCGCTGAGGTAGTAGGCCGGCGCGGCGATCTTCGCGCCCTTCTTGCCGCCGCCGTCCTGCTCGCGCGACTCGACGAACAGCGCCGGCTGTTCGAAGTGCGGGTCGGCGTGCCAGGCCGCGGCGAGCTCCTGGCGATCGGCGCCGGCCAGGCGCCAGAACCGGTGGCCGACGACGGTCCGCGTCATGCGATCGGCGAACACCCACAGCACGTTGCCGAGCTTGCGCCACGGGTCGGCGGTCAGGTCGCAGACCTTCAGCTTGTCGCAGGCGACCCGCCCGCCGCGCAGCCACACGGACACCAGTTTAATTTCGACGGCGTCCTCCCAGTCGAGCTGCTCCGAGCTGTCGTGCGGGTCGAGCCCGAAGTGCCACTGCAGGGCGTTGCCCATGCGGCCGCGCGACGTCGGCGTGGCGACCAGCGCGGCCGCGGGGCTCAGGCACAGGCCGCGCGCGGCCTCGGCGAGCGCCTCGAGGTGGGCGCAGCGGCGCAGCGGCGCGTCGGCCCCGGGCGGCGGGTGGCGCAGGGGCAGACGCATCGCGGATCCACGGGCCGAGCGGCGACCGGGCTCAGGGCGCCTTCACCTCGGTCTTCGACTCGACGACCTTGCCGTCGACCGACTTCTCCGACTTGGTCTCGACGACCTTGCCGTCGACAGTCTTGGTCTCGGTCTTGGTGGTCTCCTCTTTCTTCTTGCCGGGCTGCTCGGCGCAGCCGACACACAGCAGAGACAGGCAGCAGAGCGCGCGTACGAGGGTCTTCATGGCGGTTCCTCCGGTGGCCGCCACGCTAGGATCGCCGGGCGCCCGGGTCAAGGGGTGGCCTGTGTGAGGGCGACCGGGCGCCCGTGCTCGTCGATGTGCACGTACACCACCTCGGCCGTGGTGACCTCGGCGCAGCGGCGCTTCACCGGGTCCTCGGCGATCACCCGGACCTCGACGGTCAGCGAGGTGGTGCCGGTCCGCACGATCGTGCAGTAGCACGAGACGATGTCGCCGACGTGGACCGGGTGCTTGAACACCACCTCGCGGATGGCCACGGTGACGACCTTGCGGGCGCCGGTCGCGTGCGCGGCGACGGCCCCGGCCTGGTCGATGAGGCTGAGGATGTGCCCGCCGAAGATCGTGCCGTGGGCGTTGGTGTCGCGCGGCATCATCAGCACGCGGATCGCGGGGGTCGGCTCGGTCGTCACGGCGAGAGTGTCGCCGATCGCCGGCGCGAACGGAACGGCCCGCGTCAGATCCGCCGGCCGACCGCGCGCTGGATCGCGGCCAGGATCTCCGAGGCGTCGGCGTAGTCGGGGCAGTAGCTGAGCGCCGGGTCCTTGTCCGACAGCGCCTTGAAGCGCCGCTCCTCGCGCCCGAAGTCGTAGGACAGGATCACCGGTCCGGCGAACCCGGCGTCGCGCAGGGCCCGCAGGATGAACAGGCCCTGGTTGTCCTGCTGGAAGCTGCGCGCGCGCGCCACGTCGCCGTTGAAGCGGGCCGTGAGGGCCACGAGGTCGCCGAGCAGCGCGGCGATCGGCGTGCGATCGAAGCGCATGTCGAGGTACACGAGGTCGGGCTGCACGCTGGCCAGCAGCCCGCAAGCCTGCTCGCCGCTCTTGGCCTGGGTGTAGCGGATCCCGCCGGCGACGAACGTGGTCAGGTTGGTCAGGTACTCGTCGCCGTCCTCGACGACGAGCACGCGGATCTCGGCGCTCATGAGCCCTCCTCGACGGTGAAGAACCGCAGCACGACCGCCTTCTGCCAGCCCGGCTCGGGCTCGACGGCGATCGAGCCGTCGTAGCGCGAGAGCAGGTCGGCGGTGATGCCCATGCCGCGCTCGACGTAGCGGCCGCGCAGCATCTCGTTGCTGAGCTGCTCGTTCGAACGGTCCTGGATGCGGATGGCCAGGGTCACGAGGCCCGTGATCTCGTCCATCTCGGTGACGAGCGCGACGCCGAGGGCGATCGGCTTGGGCGCGTAGAGCACGCTCGAGTGCAGCGAGTTGCGGATCACGTTGGTCAGGATGTCCTCGAGGTCGGTGCGGAACACCCGCACCCGCGCGGCCGTCCCCGACACCGCGAGCTCGGCGATCTGCACGCCGCCGAACTGGGCCTCGGCGCACACGTGGCGGAACACCTCGTGCACGAAGGCGGCGTCGACCTCGACGATGCACAGCGACTGGATGAGGTCGCTCAGCGACTCGAAGGCCTTGCGACCGAGCACGTGGCCGCTGCGGTTGAGGCGCCTGGCCCACTCGAGCTTGATGGTGGGCCGCTCGCGCATCGACGTGCGCGGCAGCTCGGCGAGGCCGCGCAGGTCCTCGAAGGCGTCGATCATGGCGCTGAAGGTCGGGTCCTTGCGGTAGAGGTTCAGGGTGACGCCGTGGCTGCGCCCGACCTTCTGCAGCTCGAGGGTGTAGCCGAGGAAGCGCCCGTAGATGCCGCGCTCCTGGATCCCGCCCTCGCGGTCGGGCTGGGCCGGGCTGCCGCCGCGACGCTCGCCGAACAGCCGGCGCGCGACGATCGCGGCCCGGGCCTCGGCGTCGGGCTCGTCCATCTCGAGCGCGCGGCCGACGTCGGACAGGAAGGCGGTATTGTGCTTGAGAATTTCGTGGCGGATGAGGCTGAGGATGCGCGCGACCTCGGGGAAGCTCTTCGGGGCCCGGGTGAGCAGCTGGGCCAGCGAGGCGCCGCGTAGGCGGCGGTAGATCTGCCAGGCCGGGATGGCGATCAGCGCCAGCAGCAGCGCCGAGATCGCGAGGTAGATGCGCAGGAACACCTGGTCCATGCGCTCGCGCAGGCGCGGCGCGGTGGCCCAGTAGAGGTCGAGCTCGCTGGCCTCCTGCAGGTAGCGGTCGAGCTCCTCGGAGGCGTCGAGGATGCTGTAGTCGTTCCACAGCAGCTGGGCCAGGCGAAAGCGCGCGGTGGTCGAGCCGAGGTCGGCGGCGCGGCGCAGGTGGACCTCGCCGTCGCGCGGCAGGTCCTTCTCGAGCAGGAGGCCGAGGCGCTCGTGGACCTCCTTCTGGTCCTCCTTCATCTCGAGCGACTTCTCCCAGAACTCGCGGGCGTCGCCGGTGCGCTCGAGGGCGAAGGCGACCTTGGCGAGCTCGTTGAGCACGATCTCCTGGTCGGGGAACTTCTTCCTGGCGCGCTCCAGCACCCGCTCGGCGGCCTTGAAGTCCTGCTCCTCGGAGACCCGCAGGTAGGCCTCGTTGATCATGCGCTGCAGCTCGGGCTCGAGGCGGAGGTCGCGGGGCGGCTCGCTGACGAAGAACAGGCTGTCGTCGGGCGTGGTCTCGCGGTTGAGCTCGTCGCGCGCGCGGCGGGCGGGCTCGCGGTCGGGGTCGTCGTCGGGGACCGGCGAGTTGAGGAAGCGCGTGTAGTGGTAGCGGGCGCGCTCGCGGTCGATGCGGGCGTACAGCGCGCCGAGGTGGAAGTCGAGGTGGTAGAGATCGGGGCGCAGCAGCAGCGCCGCCTTCAGGTGCTGGATGGCCCGCTCGTCCTCGGCCCCGGCGAATTCCTTCTTGTAGAGCAGGCCGAGCGCCATCTGCGCCTCGTAGTCGAAGCGATCCATGCGGATGCTGATCGTCAGCTCCTCAACGGCCTTGGCGAAGCGCTGATTCCGGGCGTGGATGATGCCGAGCGCGTAGTGGGCCTTGGGGAACCACGGCGAGTCGGCGATCGCGGAGTCGAGGGCGCGCTCGGCCGCCACGAAGTCGCCGGCGCGCATGGCCGCGGTGGCCTGCACGTAGGCCTGCTCGGCGGCCTCGCTCGGGCGCCCGCCCTGGTCCTTCTCGAGCTTGTCGAGCTGGACCTGCAGCTTCAGGTCGTCGACCTCCTTCTTGGCCTGCTTGGCGAACGCGGTCCCGGGGGCGCGCTCGATCAGCTCGTTGAAGGTGCGGATGGCCGACTCGAAGTCGTCGGCCTCGCGGTAGAGCGTGGCCTGCAGGCGCAGCGCCTCGGGCGCGGGGGCGTGGCCGGTGGCCGTGCAGTCGCGGCGGTAGTTGGTCAGCTGCTCGAGCGCGGCGGCCCGCAGGTCCCGGCGCTCGCGCTCGCGGCCGGCGGCCTGGGCCTCGTCGTTGAGCAGCTCGGCGATCACGAAGCGGATGTTGTAGGGCCGCGACGGCGTCTTCGGGTCCTCCTCGGCGAGCTCCTGCGCGAGCGCGAGGCGCTCGGTGGCCATGCGGCTGTCGCAGTGGGCCATCCACTCGACCAGCGGGCCGCGCGCCTCGAGCCACAGGCCGCGCGGGTCGTAGGTGCGGAGCAGCCGCAGGTCCTCGATGGCGCGGCGCGGGCAGGTGTTCTCCTTGGTGCGCTTGAAGCGGAGGTAGGCCCGGCCCTTCAGCGCGTCGGGGTCGCCGGGCATGAGCTTCAGGGCGGCCGTGTACTCGCGCATGGCGTCGTCGACGCGGCCCTCGCGCTCGGCCCGCTGGGCCCGGCTGAGGTGGAGGTCGAACTCCTCCTCGCGCTGCTGCTGGGTGAGCGGCGCGGGGTCGCCGAACTCGTCGCCGCTGTCGCTCGGCGCGTCGACGCTGTCGCCGGGCGGCAGCGGCAGCTCGGTCGGGTCCTCGACGAGCGGCGGGGCCTTGCCCGGCGCGGCCTTGCTCGGGGCTTTCTTGGCGGCGGGGGCCGGCGCGGCGGCGGCGACGCCCGGCGTGGTTGCGATCAGACCGAGCGCGAGCGCGGCGCGGCGCAGGCGGGACCACCTGCGCGTTCGGACCTGCGCTTTCGGACCTGTCCTCATGGTCAGTCGGCGCGGCGTTTGAGGCGGCGCAGCTTGATGCCGAGCTGGTTCATGCGCAGCTGGATCTTGCGGCCGGCGCCGGCGTCGCCGAGCAGGAGCTCGCCGACCCGCCCGAGGTCGCCGCCGCAGCGGTCGTAGAGCTGCTCGAGGTACTGGCGCTCGACGTTGCAGCTGACGTTGTTGAGCGAGTCGGCGACCTGCAGGTCGATCACGAGGCGGCGCGGGCCGGCGACCAGCGGGGTCGGTTCGTCGATCTCCGGCTCGGGCGCGGCCATCGGGCGCAGCAGGTCGCTGACGATCTTGGCCGGGATCGGGATGACGTCGGAGCGGCTGGCCTCGGGGCCCGCGGGCTCGATGCGCTCGGCTCGCTCGACCAGCTCGACCAGCGTGAAGGTCACGAGGTTCGACAGGGTCATGGCGAACTGGCGGAAGTTGCCGGGCCAGTCGAAGTCGTGCAGCAGCTTGAAGCTGCTCGGGTGGAGCAGGAAGTGCAGCCGGCGCTCGCTGCGGGGCGGGACGGTGCGGCCGACGGTGGTCGGGAGGTCGGGCGGGAGCCCGCGCTGGCCGGCGTACTGGACCAGCAGATCGTGGTTGTAGGGCTCGGCCGCGGCCTTGCGCATGAACCAGCCGAGCAGCTCCTCGAAGTCGTCCCGGCGCTCGCGCAGGCTCGGCAGGGTGACCGCGGTAGCCGGGTTGAGGCGCATGTACAGGTCCTCGCGGAAGCGACCGGCGCGCACCTGGGCGGCGAGGTTCTCGTTGGTCGCGACCACGAGCTTCAGGTCGGTGGCGATCTCCTTGACGGCGCCGACCGGGCGGTACACGCCCTCCTGCAGCACGAGCAGCAGCGACTTCTGCAGCTCGAGCGAGAGGTTGCCGATCTCGTCGAGGAACAGGGTGCCGCCGTGGGCCCGCGCGAGCACGCCTTCGCGCGAGGCGGTCGCTCCCGTGTAGGCGCCCTTGACCACGCCGAACAGGTGCGCGCCCATGAGGTCGGTCGGCAGCGTCGACAGGTCGACGGCGACGAACGGGCCCGGGCGCTGGCTGTTCGGGTGGATGAACTCGCGGGCGACCAGGCTCTTGCCGGTGCCGGTGGCGCCCTGGATGATGATCGGCAGGCGGCCGCGCGCGAGGATCGAGAGGCGGCGGCGCAGGCTGCCCATGCCCGCGGTGGCGCCCCAGTAGAACGGATCGTCGTCGGTCGCGGGCGGGCGCTCGCGGCGGGCGAGGATGGCGTCGATCTGCAGCTTCAGCGAGCGCGCGTCGAGGTAGTCGTCGGCGAGCAGGTAGGTGTAGTCCTCGGCCTGCAGGCGCTCGGCGTCGGCCTCGATCGGGAGGTCGTCGCGCGAGGTCATGACGATGACCGGGAGGTCGGGGTAGCGCTCGCGGATCGGGCCGAGGATCTGCAGGCCCTGGCTGCGACGCAGGCGCTCGAGCACGCGCTTGCGATCGCCGGTGGCGTACAGCGCCGTCTTGTCGGCGGGCAGCAGGTCGTCCTCGGGGATGTCGAAGTGCACGTCGAGCAGCACGAGGTCGACGCTGCCGGCGTGGCGGCGCAGCAGCTCGGCGGCCTCGCGGTAGTTGCGGGCCGGCGGCAGGAAGGTGTGCTCGGGCATGTAGCGCTTGCACAGCTCGAGGTAGCTGTCCTCGTCGTCGATGATCAGGATCGAGGACATCGATCAGCCCTCGGCCTGCAGGCGGCGGTGCAGCTGCTGCAGCGCGGTGCGGATGGTCCGCTGCGCCGCGCGCAGGTCGCCGCGCACGGCCGCGAGGGCGGCGCGGTCGCGCGTGCGGAGCGCGGGCTCGGCGGCGCGGAGCACCGCGACGGCGGCGTCGACGCGGTCGAGCTCGGGCGCGGGGAACGGGCGCGGCAGGCCGGCGCTGAGGCGGTCCCACACGCCCCACGCGGGCTCCGGCGGGCCCTCCTGCGGGGTGCGGGTGCGCAGCAGGTCGCGGCTCAGCGCGTCGATGAGGTCGTCGCGCACGGGACCTTGCCAGTGGCTGTCGTCGAGGTTGGCGGACATCCACGCCACGTACTTGCCGAGGTCGTGCTTCAGCACGGCGACCTGCTGGCAGAACTCGGACTCGGGCTCGGACTCGGTGGGGTCCATGCGGCCGGGAAGGATCCCGCACTCTGCGGCGCGGGGCAAGCGTCGGCGCCCTGCCCTGGCCGTCAGGCGCTACCGGGGGAGGTGGTAACGGGTGGCCCGGGCGCGGCCGGTGCTGTCGATCTTGCCCATCTTCTTCATCCACGCGAGGTAGCCGCGGAGCTCGGCGACGTCGACCTCGACGACCTTGGCGAGCTGGCCGATGGTCTTGGCGTCGCTCGTCACGGCCTCGATGATTTGTCGGTAGAGCTTGGCCTCGCGGCTCTCGGGGGTGCTCGGGCCGCTGCTGGCGACGACGCGTCGTCCGCCGGCGCGGGCCGGATCGGCGGCGGGGCGGGCCGCGACGGCGAGGCCCGCGAGCGCCTCGCGCAGCTCGACGAGGGTGAGCTCGCGGATCGAGGCCCCGGCCTCGCTCGTCAGCAGCTCGCGCAGGGTGGTCTGCGCCGGCATCTTGGCGACGGTGTTGATCGCCGCCTTGCGCAGGAGATTGGCGCGGTTCTGGCGCAGCGCGGACTCGAAGAGCTGGGCGATCTCTGTCATGGGGCGGTCACTTCAGGGACGAGGCTCATTGCGCGGCGCAAAAACCCGGGCCCGGAGGGCCGTGGCGCATGAGACGTACCGACAAACCGCGGCGATTGCAAGGGCCCGGGGCGGGCTTCTACGCGTTGCAATCGAGGAAGCCGAAGTCGATCAGGCCGTAGCCCTCGTTGCCGCACAGGTAGCAGCAGTTCTCGCATTCGCCGGTGCCGTCGAGGTTGAAGCCCCACGTGTTGTTGCCCGCGGCGCCGGCGAAGCAGAACACCTCGCCTTCGAAGCACTGGATGGTCTGATACACGTCGACGAGGTAACCGCCGGTGCGAAACACGTCCTCGCCGCCGGGCCACGACCAGTCGCGATCGAGGCCGTAGAGCTTCCACTGCACGTCCTCGCCGTCGTCGCAGCGATCGGTGAGCAGCACCTCCTGGAACAGCGAGGGGCTGCACGCGGCCACCGACTCGTCGGCGCCGTTGGGACAGTCCTCGACCTTGTCGCACAGGCGGGCCTCGGGGAAGCACCCGGCGTTGGACCCGCAGACCGGCACGTGATCGAGTTCGCAGTAGCAGGCGCCCTCGGAGCAGTAGGCGGACTGACCGCACGACACGTTGCAGCTGTCGTCGACGATCGGCATGGTCGCCTGGCAACCGTCGTACGGGTTGCCCTCGTAGCCGGCCTCGCAGAAGCACTCGGCCTTGTCGCCGCCGCACGAGGCGTTGGCGCCGCAGATGACCTCTTCGCAGGTCTTCAGGTCCTCGGGCTGGCCGTAGAGGACGCACCCGCCGGTGGCGGCGACGAGGCCGAGGAGCAACGTTCGAGACAGGGTCGAGAGGCGCATGTGAGAGTCCCGTGACGAGGCGCACGACCGCGAGAGACCTCGGCCGCAGCGTATGCCAGAGGTTGCGCGAGGCGAGGCCCGCTGGCAACGGGGAACATGCGGGCCGCTTGACGCGGACGCCCGCCCCGTCGAGTCTCGCGGCCATGGCCACCCTCGAAGACCGCGACCGCGCGGTCCTGTGGCACCCGGCCACCCACTTCGCCGACCTCGAGCGCTTGCCGCCGATCGCGGTCGAGCGGGCCCGCGGCTGCTGGCTGGAGGATGCGGCGGGGCGGCGCATCCTCGACGCGATCTCGTCGTGGTGGACGTGCATCCACGGCCACGGACACCCGGCGATCGCGGCGGCCGTCGCCCGCCAGGCCGCGAACCTCGACCACGTGATGTTCGCCGGCTTCACCCACGCGCCGGCGGTCGAGCTGGCCGAGGCGCTGCTCGCGGCGGCGCCGCCGGGCTACGGGCGGGTGTTCTACGCCGACTGCGGGTCGGCCGCGGTCGAGGTGGCGCTGAAGCTGAGCTACCAGCGGCGCCGCCAGACCGGCGAGCTCGCACGCACACGCTTCGCCACCCTGACCAACAGCTACCACGGCGAGACCCTGGGGGCGCTGGCGCTGTGCGGCTCGGGGGTCTATCGCGACACCTTCCAGCCGCTGCTCATGGACGTGCTCGAGCTGCCCGCGCCGGCGTTTCCGCGGCATCCGGCGGTGCCTGCGGGCGATCTGGGGGCTGATACACCCGAGGCCGAGCGGGCCGTCGCGCTGCTCGCGGAGCACGCGGCGTCGCTGACGGCGCTGGTGGTCGAGCCGCTGGTGCAGTGCGCGGGCCGGATGGCGATGCCGGGCCTCGGCTTCTATCAAAAGATCGTCAAGGCGGCGCAGGATCTCGGGATCGACGTGATCGCCGACGAGATCGCGGTCGGGTTCGGGCGCACCGGCCGACTGTTCGCCAGCGCGTGGGCCCCGGGGCTGCGGCCCGACTTCCTGTGCCTCAGCAAGGGGCTGGCCGGGGTGCTGCCGCTGGCGGCGGTGCTCATCCGCGAGGGCTTCGAGGACGCGTTCACCGGATCGCCGGCCCGCAGCTTCTTGCACAGCCACACGTTCACCGCCAACCCGATCGCCTGCGCCGCCGCGCTCGCGGGGCTGGCGCTGCTCGGGCCCGGGCAGGCCGACGGGCTGCTGGCGCGGCTGCCGGCGCGGGTGACCGCGATGGCGCGGCGGCGCGAGGCGGTCGCCGCGGCGTGCCCGGCGATCGTCGCGCACCGCCAGTGCGGGATGATCGCGGCGTTCACCGTCGACGGCGAACGCGCGCCGGCCGACGGGCGGCTGGGGCTCGAGCTGCGCGCGGCGGCGCTGGCCCGCGGGGTGCTGCTGCGGCCGCTGCACGACACGGTCTACTGGCTGCCGCCGCTGGTGATCGCCGACGACGAGCTCGACACGCTGGCGCACGCGACGGTCGCGGCGATCGACGCGGTGCTCGGGCGATGACCGGCGGATGGCGTATGCTCGCGGGGATGCGGCGCCTCGCGCTCCTGATCGCTCTGCCCGCGCTGACCTGCGCGGCCCCGGCGCCGGACCTGCAGCTCGACTTCCCGCTGCAGTGCGAGCGCCTGAGCGTCGAGGTCCGCGACCCGGAGGTGCTGCCCGGGTGGACCGTGCACGCGCTGGTGGTGCTCGACGAGTCGGGCACGCGCGGGTGGGTGTACGCGAGCGACGCGAACAAGCGGAGGTTCGTGCGCGGCTGGCCCGAGGGGCCGTCGACCGACGTCACCGAGCTGGCGCAGGACGGGCGGTTCGACCTGCAGCCGGGGACGATGCCCGGCGAGGCGTGGCTGCTGTACGACCGGCCGAGCGGCGCGCGCGTGTGGCGGCTCGGCGATCCGGAGCGCGGCGAGGTGCAGGAGGCGCCCGACCTCTCGGAGTTCCCGGGCGGCGCCGGCGGGTGGACGCGCCGCCTGGTGTTCGTGGCCCACGTGCCGCACCTGGTGGCGGCGCCGCCGGACGGCGAGGCGAGCACGCTGCAGCTTCCGCTCGCGCGGCTCGACCGGACCACGCTCGCGCTCGACGACGCGTGGACGATCGAGTTCTGGTCGACGTGCAGCGAGGAGGACGAGGACGACGACGGCGACACCAGCGGGTCGTGCGTGACGACGCCGAGCCAGTTCGAGACCATCCGCGAGGTCGAGCTGCTGGCGACGACCCAGCCCGACGGCGCGGCCGAGACGGTGGTGCTGGTCGGGCTGCACGCGCAGCTCGTCAGCGAGACGCCGGACCTCGAGCCGCTCCACGACACGGTGATCAGCACGCTGACGCTGAAGCCGGTGGTCGGCGACGGTCCGCCCGACGCGTTCCGCCACGATCGCCTGGGCTGGACGGATCTGGTGCCGCTGGCGATCGCGCCGGCCCAGGTCGCGACCGACCCGGAGGGCATCTTCGTGCTCGGCGGGGTCGAGATACCGCCCGACGCCTCGCTGCCGGGGTTGCAGCAGGATCAGCTGCTCGAGGCCGAGTTCGCCGGCGACGACGGCAGCGGGTTCAACATGCCGCTCAGCTACCTCGACCGCGACCTGCGCTCGCACCTCCTGCAGGTCGACGGACTGGTGGCGCTCGGGCAGTTCCTCGAGGGCGAGTGGCGGGTCGCACCGATCGTGCGCGGCATGAACGGGACGGTCGGTGTGGATGTCGATCGCGTCGCCGACCTGCCGGTGCCCGCGGGCACGACGGCCCGCGGCGCGGGGTTCGGGCACTTCGTGCTGGTCTCGCCCGACGCGCCGGCGCAGCGGGTCACGCTCGGGTGCGCGGCGGACGAGTGACGAAGTGAAACGAGGCGCGCGCCGGAGGGGCGCGCGCCTCGTCGCGTCGCGGAGCGGGCCCGCTTACTTCTTGGCCTTCACGCGCGCGTCGGCGTCGGTCGGCTTGAACAGGTTGCCCTTCGGGATCACCGTCGGGGTGCTGTCCTTGCCGACGCCCCACAGGAGGCCGACGGTCGGGGTGGCCGAGATGTGGAACGACTGGACCTCGAGGGCGTACTCGCCGGGCTCGAGGCTGAAGACCTCGCACTTCTCGCTGGCCGCGTGGATGCCGTCGTGATCGACGGCCACGGTGCCCTCGAGGGTGAGGCGCGAGCCGTCGCTGCTGTTGAGGCAGAGCTTGTACTCGGCGGCCTCGGTGACGTTGAGCGTGCCGGTGAAGCGCAGGGCGAACGGCGCCTTCAGGCTGGTCGGCAGGGGGACGGCGTTGTCGAGGTTGCCGACGATGAAGAGCGACTTGGGGGCGCCGGCGGCCGAGAGATCCGGGATCTTCGTGTCGGCGGCGGTGGCGGCGAAGCTCTCGGCCAGCAGACCGTTGACCTCGACGCGACCCTTGCGCTTCGGCGGGGTCTTGGGGTCGGTGGGCTCGGTCGGCTTCGGCGGCTTGGTGGAGGCGATCTTCTTGACGACCTTCGGACCGATGCCAGGCGAGTGGGTGCTGGTGGCGTCGACACCTTTCGGCTTGGGAGCGGTGCTGCTGCCGCTGCCGCTGTCGCCGCTGCCGCTGCTGCCGCCGCCACTCGAGCCGGGGCTCGACTGGCCGGCGTCGTAGTCGACCTTGCCGGCGTCGGGGTTGTTGGAAGCCGTCGAATTCGTGGACGACGTGGCGCAACCAGCCAAGAGCCCGAAGCTCGCGACCAGGATGAGGGGAGTGCGGATCATCGAAACTTTCCTCGTGGAGGGCAAAAACTGAGGCGGGTAGACGTCCGGCCTCAGAGGTGATTCAGGGCCGATGTGGCCTGGTCCTGAGGGGCGGACAAGTGTACGGAGAGAAGCAACGCGTGGGCGATGCTCGCCCGTGACCCCTGTCACTGTAGGCGCAAGAAACGCTGTCTCCAGCCGGGGGTCATGGACCTGGACCCCATGTGTCGAGTATCCACGAGGTCCGCGATGATCGGCCGATCCCAGCGTGCGGGCGAGTTCGCCCGAATCTGTCGCCGCGAGGGCCCGCGATGAGCTGGGTGACGTGGATTCTCTACGGCGTCCTGCTGATCGGGCCGCTGATCTTCGTGCACGAGCTCGGCCACCTGCTCGCGGCCAAGCTGGTCGACGTCAAGGTGGTCCGCTTCTCGCTGGGGTTCGGGCCGTCGCTGGCCCGCGTCCGCCTCGGCGAGACCGAGTACCGCATCGCGCCGATCCCCCTCGGCGGATACGTGACCCTGCTGGGCGCCTCGCCGGAGGAGGACGTGCCGACGTCGGAGTCCGACCGCGCGCTGCGCAACAAGCCGCTGTGGGCCCGTTACATGGTGCTCGGGGCGGGTCCGCTGGCCAACCTGCTGCTGCCCATCCTGCTCTACTTCGCGTTCTTCCTCGGGCACACGACGGTCGCGCCGCCGATCGTCGGGACCGTGCTCGACGACTCGGCGGCGGCGGCCAGCGATCTGCAGCCGGGCGACCGCATCGTCGCCATCGACGAGCACGACGTGCACTCGTGGCAGGAGATGCGGGAGCGCGTGCAGGTGGCGCCCGAGCAGGAGCTGCGGGTGCAGATCGACCGCGAGGGCGTGCGCTTCGACCGCTTCGTGACGCCGCGCAAGACGATGGTGAAGAACGCGGTCGGCGAGCAGGAGGCGCACGGCATCCTTGGAGTGACGCCGTGGATCTACGCGCCGCAGGTCGGGATCGTCGACACGTCGTCGCCCGCGTACACCGAGGGGCTGCGGACCGGAGACATCATCACGTCGATCAACGGCGAGCCGATCGCCACCGTCGAGCAGCTCGAGCGGGAGCTCGAGCGCACGCGCGACACCTCGCTGCGGCTGACGTACCTGCGCGCGCGGCCGGTGCGCGGCGAGTTCGGCAACTATCTGTGGTTCGAGTCGAACCACGCCCGCCTGCTGCGCAAGCAGGAGAGCGGGATGATGACGGGCCTTTTGCCGGCGAACACGTTCATCCGCCACGTCGAGCCCGACTCGCCGGCGTCGCGGGCCGGGCTGGCCGCGGGCGACCGCATCCTGGCGATCGACGACAAGCCGGTGACGCGGTGGGAGCGCCTGCGCGATCAGCTCGAGCGCAAGGGGGAGCAGCCGCTGAAGCTGACGATCCAGTCGCCTGGCGGGCAGCCGCGGGAGATCGAGGTGACCCAGGCGGTCGTCAACTACCGCGGGATCTACAAGCAACCGCAGAGCTACCTCCACTTCGGCGCCGAGCCCTACCGCAGCTTCGACGTGCCGGAGGCCGAGCCGATCCGCGGCCGCTTCACCTACGCGCTGGGCTCGGCGGTCGACGAGACGTGGGCCAACATCGTCACGATCTGGACGACGCTGCGGCAGATGGTGACGCTCCAGCGCGGGGTCGACGAGCTCAGCTCGGTGATCGGGATCTTCGACGTCGCGGGCATGGCGGTCGAGCAGGGGCCGGGGACCGTGCTGCGGGTCATGGCGCTGCTCAGCATCAACCTCGGGATCGTCAATTTGCTGCCGATCCCGATCCTCGACGGCGGGCACCTGCTGTTCTTCACGGTCGAGGCGGCGAGGCGCCGCCCGCTCAGCCAGCGCGCCCGCGAGGTCGCCAGCGCGATCGGGCTGGTGATCCTGCTGCTCTTGCTGCTGATCGCGCTGCGCAACGACATCATGCGGTGGATCGCGTGATGGGCTGGCTGCTGGCGATCGACACGTCCACGCCGATGACGGCGCTCGCGCTCGGGCGCTCGGACGGCGAGCTGGTGGCCGAGGCGCGCCACGACGACCGGGCGCGTCCGGGGTCGGAGCTGCTCGGGCCGCGCATCGCGGCGCTGCTGAGCGCGGCGGGGGTGAGCCCGCGGGAGCTCGCGGCGATCGCGTGCGGGGTCGGGCCGGGCACGTTCACCGGCACGCGGGTGGCGCTGGCCACGGCCAAGGGGCTGGCGCTGGCCCTGCCCTGCCCGCTGTACGCGGTGTCGACGCTGGCGGCGGTGGCCGGCGGGGCCGCGCGTGACGGGGCGGTGCTGGCGACCATCGACGCCCGGCGCGGCGAGGTCTATGCGGGGTGGTTCGACGTCGGCGCGGACGGTCCGGCGGCGCGCGGGGCGGAGCGCGTCTGTCCGCTCGACCAGGCGCTTGCGGACATGTCCGATGGGTCAGGTGCGCAGGTGGTCGGCTCGGGCGCGCCGGCGTGGGGGCAGCACGAGCCGGGGGTCGCGCCGCGCGGGCTGTGGCGCGCGGCGCTGCGGGCGGCCCGCGGGGCGCCGGCGGACGTCGGGGCGATCGACGCGACCTACCTGCGGGCCAGCTACGCGGAGCTCGGGGTGACCACGCCGAAGCGGCCGCCGGTGCGCTCGCCGTTCGTGTGAGGGGTCGATTCTTCAGGGCAGCTCGTGGGCGCCGATGCTCGGCGGGTCGCGCCAGCAGTTGCCGTCGAGGTCGTGGGCGGCGGCGGCGGGCGCGAGGCCGGCGCCGACCGCCGGGCTCGCGGCGGTGAGGCGGTGATCGCCGCCGGCGAGGTCGACGAGCGCGGGGTCCTGGCCGACGATGCCGCCGCTCTCGGGCGCCGGGAGGTCGCCGGACGGGTCGGACTGGGCGGGGTCGTCGGCGGCGAACCACAGGTTGTTGGCGATGGTGAACGAGGCCGGGTCAGTGTCGCCGCCGATGTTGACGTACGTCGACAGGTCGCCGCGATCGAAGACCACGAGGTTGTTGCGGAACACGCCGCCGCTCGCGGGCAGGAACGTGTAGCCGTCGGTGTCGACGGTCTCCTGCAGGATGCGGAAGATCCAGTTGTGCGGGCGGACGATCGTGTTGTCGGCCGCCAGGCAGTCGACGCAGCCGACGAACGCCAGCGCGGCCTGGCCGCCGACGATGAGGTTGGCGACCACGCGGATGTCGCGGGCCTCGAAGTTGGGGCCGGGCAGCGTCAGCGGGGGGCGGAAGAACTCGAGGCCGGTCGAGCCGCCCATGTTGACGGCGCGCTCGCCGGCCTCGCGCATGACGTTGTGGCGGATCTCGAGGTCCTCGGAGCCGCCCTTGGCCTGCACGGCGTTGCCGCTGATGTCCGCGAAGGTGTTACCGGCGAGCACGCCGCGGTGGCAGCCGACGTGATCGACGCCGCTGCCCTGCCCGCCCCCGCCGCAGCCGGCGAACTCGCTGTCGACCACGAAGAAGTCGTTGAGGCCGGACAGCTTCAGGCAGTCCTGGTTGCCGCCCTGGCCGATGTCGTGGATCGAGACGCGGCGCAGGCCGACGTAGCGCGCGGCCTCGGGGTCGCCGTAGTCGCCGCCGTCGTCGATGTTGACGCCGTTCGACGCGGCGCCGGTGATCTCGAGGTCGTGGAGGATGACGTGGCGCGGTCGCGTGAGGTGGAGCGCCTCGCCGCCGCCCGTGATCACGGGGCGCGGCTCGCCGTCGGCGCCGCCGATCCAGATCGGGGCGCCGGGCTGGCCCTGGACCTCGAGGAACTGGTCGGGCGCGTACTGGCCGCTGTGCAGCACGATCGCGGTGCCGGGGCCGGCGACCGCGAGCGCGCCCGTGAGGGTGGCGCAGGGCGCGTCCTCGGGGCCGCACCCGGCCGCGTCGAGGCCGTCGACGGCGACGTGTACGCTGTTGGTGGGCGCGAGGCCGTCGTCCCACAGCGGCGGGTCGCCGCACGCGGGGTCGCCGGTGGTCGTGTCGGCGGTGGTCGTGTCGTCGGGGTCGCTCGTCGGGCCGGTCTCGGTCTCGCCGGTCGTCGTGCTCGGCGGTGGGGTCGTCGAGGTCGGCGGGGTCGCGGTGGTGTCCGGATCGCCGGAGGTGGGCGCGAGTGAGGTGCTTTGGGTCGACGCGTCGGCGGCGGTCGTCGCGGTGGTGGTCTCGGTGTTCGGGGTGGAGTCGGCGTCGCCGGGGCTGCAGGCGACGAACACGGCGACGACGAGGGTGCGGCGCATGGGTCAGTCCTTGGGTTCGATGCTGAGCCAGTTGAGCATGGTGTACTCGTCCATCTGGCCGGCCTCGAGGGTGAGGTTGCCGTCGGCGACGGTGACGTCGACGGAGGCGACGAGGTAGGGCGTCTCGGGGGACGTGGCGACGGAGTCGAACAGCGGGGCGCCCTCGACGATCACGCGGTGGGCGGCGTAGGTCTTGTCGTGCCAGCCGACGCTGACCGTGATCGTGTAGGCGCCGTGCTCGATGTCCCAGTTGAAGGTATCGGTGCGGCCGTAGTCGTTGTAGATGATGCTGCGCTGGAGCTCGTCGACGGGCGCGTCGGCGAGGTACTGCGTCTTCATGATGGCGGGGTCGCCGATGAAGGGGCCGGACCAGCCGAAGCCGAGGTCGGCGTCGTAGGCGTTCCAGCCGATCTTGAGCCACTCGTGGCCGTTCACTGTGAGCGGATCGGCGGATGGATCGCCGGCGGGGTCCTGGAAGTTGATGTAGTAGGCGGCGCGCGGGTGCACGCCGGGGGCCATCGACACCAGCGAGGGGCAGCCGGCGCGCGCGCCCTCGAGGTAGTAGCCGAGCTCGTCGCGCAGCTGCATGAGGGCGGCGCTGTCGCGGGTGTAGGCGGTGATCGAGGAGACGGCGCCGGCGACCGAGCAGTCGCAGCCGGCGGGGACGTCGGGGGTCGCGGGCACGTCGCCGCCGGCCGCGAGGCGGAGGTACTCGAAGTCCTCGACGCCCTCGCGCAGCAGCTCCCAGCGGATGCTGGTCACGAGCTGGCCGTCCTGCGGGGGATAGAGCAGGAAGCCGTCGCCGGCCTGGCCCGTGCCCTGCGGGCGCGGGTCGTTGATCGGGTCGCTGCCCCAGCCGGTGACCGAGTAGTAGGCGAAGCCGCGGACGCGGTACTTCCAGGCGGCCCAGTGGGCGATGCGCGTCTCGAGGCCGGGGTGGTCGATGGTGATCGGGTTGAAGTGCGGCGGCAGGTCGCCGTAGAGGAAGTACCACCACACCTGCTCGCCGGCGGCCTGACGCGCGGCGGCGTAGGTCGGCTCGAAGGCGGAGAGGTTGGCCCACCACAGGTCGTAGCTGCTGCCCATGGCCATCGGGTTGTCGACGATCTCGGGCTTCGGCTCCTCGCTGACGACGATGCGGAGGTCGGGCGCGGCCTGCCTCGTGAGGTGCGCGAGGTAGGCGGCGAGGTCGTAGTCGGGCGGGCCCTGGGGCTCGTTCTGCACGTAGTAGTAGGCCTTGTCGATCCAGCCCTTCGACTGCAGGTAGGTCGCGAGCGCGGTGAGCATCTGCGACCACTCGGCGTTGTACTCGGGGGTGCCGTAGTGATCGGGGCCGCGGTCGACGCCGCAGAAGTTCTGCGGGCGCGGGGTCGCGTTGTCGACGAAGTCCATGGCCTGGAACGAGGGGAAGCCGACGCCGTTCCAGCCGACGCCGTCGATGTACTCGGGGCCGAGCTGCGAGATGTCGTAGGCGTTGTCCTCCTCGGTGAACTGGCCGTCGCAGTCGTAGGTGATGCCGCCGTCGTAGTTGGTGCCGGCGGGCCACGCGACCGAGGACGGGACGAGGCGGTGGGCGTGGAAGAAGTCTTTTAGGGTTTGGACCTTCTTGAGGCTCTCGCCGCCGCCGAGGTCCTGGAAGCTGGCGTTCCAGTTGCCGTCGAAGCCGATCTCGGCGGGCAGCGTGAAGTCGAAGACGTGGAGCTGCAGCGGGATGGCGACGGCGTCGCCGCCGACGGTGAGGTCGAGGGTGGCCGCGTAGTCGCCGGCGGGGGCGTCGGCGGGGATGGTGACGGTGAACCACAGCGGCTGGTTCTGACCGGCGGGGGCCGGGACCGCGGAGCCGAGCGCGATCGGGACCAGCGGATCGGGGACCTGCGGGCTCATGAGGGAGCCGGCGTCGGAGGGCGCGCCGATGGCGACGTAGTCGACGCGGTGGAGCGTGATGCCGTCGATCGAGCCCGGGCCGGTGAACGGGGTGACGGTGGCGGTGACGCTGGCGGCGACGTCGGCTCGCACGGCGATCTGGAACGGCTCGACCTCGTTGCGCGCGGCGTGGATGCGCAGCGCGTCGGCGGCGGTGTCCGGCGGCGGAGCCTCGCGCAGGATCTTGTCCATCGTCGGCGCGGTCCACACGACGGCGCCGGACGGCGACGGCAGGCGGACCACGCGGGCGGGCCCGGGCGAGTCGTCGTCGCACGTGCCGCCGCCGGCGGTCGGATCCGCGGTGGGGTCGGTGGACGGGTCGCCGGTCGGATCACCGGAGGCGTTCGTCGGGGACGTGGCGTCGGTCGCGTCGGTCGCGGTCGGATCGGTGCTCGTCGGCTGGCTCGTGGGGCCGCCGGTCGGGGTGGTGGCGTCGGGTCCGGCGGTCGCGCCGGTCGTCGCACCTGTCGCGCTGTCGTCGGCGCCGGGGCAGCCGAACAGCACGAGCACGCCCATCGATCGAAGCCAGCGCATGGCCCGGCATCGTATCACCGGCCGGCGCTGGCGAGCGCGACGTCGGTGGCGCTGCCCATCGCGAGGCCGTCGTCGGCCTCCGCGCGCGGGGGCGTCGTCGCTGCCGTCGCCGGCCATGGCGACACGGCCTCGCGGGCGCTGGCGGGAGCTCCCGACGACGCGCGCGCCGGGATCGTGGGGGCGACGTGCACCCGGGCGTGGCGCTCGGACCCCGCACGCGCGTGACGTCGCTGGCGCTGCGATCGGGCAGCACCGCGCGGGTGTCACGACGACGCCCGCGTCGGGGCGCGCTCATTCGCCGGAGCCGAACGCGGGGTCGACCTCGGCGCTCGCGGCGGGCTGTCGCCGCGCCGCGGCGGGCAGCAGCGGGTAGCGGGTGCAGGTGGCGCTGCGGACGGCCCCGGCGACGGCGGACGAGAAGGCGAGCTTGCCGGCGGCGACGTCGTCGATGTCGAACACGGCGCCGCCGGTGGACTCGGGCAGCGAGGGCCGCCCGTTGTGGCGGGTGTAGAGGCCGGCGCGGACGTCGAGGCACTCGCACTGGCCGCCGACGCGGGCGGCGAAGCTGAACATGCGCACCTCGGCGGCGCGCAGGGCGTCGACGGTCTCGGCGTAGGTGTGCTGGACGGCCTGCTGGCTCTGCACGGCCGGGGCCTCGCCGAAGTCGTCGTCGGTGGCGTGCACGATCATGCGCAGGGTGGCTTCGGCGGGGCGCCAGTCGAACTTCGTGGCGGCGGCGTGCACGGCGTCGAGGGTGTTCTCGGGCCAGTCGAGGTTGAGCGCCGTCGAGTGGATCTGGCGGTTGGTCGCGGTGAAGGCCTGCCACTTCGCGAGGTCGGTCTGCAGGGCGGCGATGTCGGGGTAGGCCTTGCCGGCGTTGGCGACGAGCACGTCGTCGACGAACACGACGAGGCCGTAGCGCGGATCGAGGGCCTGCGCGCGGGCCTCGGCGTCGACCTGGGCGATCTGCTTCTCGATGCGATCGAGCATGAAGGTCATGGTGGTCGAGACGTCGACGACGAACACGACGTCGACCTGCGACTTGCGGACCAGCGTGGGGTCGTCGCAGCGATCGAGGGGGGCGACGGCGGCCAGGCCGCCGTCGCCGCGGGTGAGCTCGGCGCCGTCGGCGGTGTGGCTGTTCGGGCCGGACGGCGGCGCGGTCGGTTCGTCGTGACCCGAGCCGGGGCCCATGTCGGACTCGAACGGCGCGGGGGCCTCGCCGACGGTGGGGACCTCGACGTGGGGCACGTAGGGATCGTCGACGAGGATGGTGCCCTGACCCACGGGGATGTTGGTGACTGTGGCGACGGGCTGACGATCGACCACGCCGCCGACCACCCCGCCGACCACCCCGCCCTCGACGCGGCCGATCACGCCGCCGATCACGCCGCCCTCGACGCTGTCGAGCACGTCGGCGTCGCCGCTCAGCATCGCCAGCACGTCGCTGTCGTGGTTGAGCACGCCGAGGATCGCGGTCTGCTCGACCATCTCGACGGGCTCGGAGCGCGGCTTGCGGCGGCGCCTGGGCTGGTCGGGGGCCGGGGCGTCGACCTCGGCCAGCGGGACCGGGACGGCGACCTCGGCCTCGGCGAGGATCGGCATCGGCGCGGCGGACGGCGGCGGCGGCGGCGGCGGAGCCGGCGGGGCCGCGAAGGTGAACAGCTCATGGGTGACGGGCACGGGCGGCGCCACGGCGGCGGCGACGAACATGGCGCGCACGAGGGCGGAGTCGGGGTCGGCCTCGGCCTCGGGGTCGCCGCGGAGCTCGAGCGTGTTGGTCGGCGCCTCGATGCGCACGAGCAGGGCGACGGCGGCCACGGCGACCGCGCCGAGCACGAGCTGGCGCGCGAGGTAGCGGGCGTCGAGCAGGGTTGCCAGCGGCAGGCTGTCGTAGTGCTCGCGGCGCAGCTCGAGGGTGAGCTCGTCGGCGAGGCGGAGCTCGGCGCGCTCGCCGGGGGCGAGGGTGCAGGGGGCGGTGAAGTCGCGGCCGTCGGGGCTGTGGGCCGTGAACACGCGGCCCTCGCCGCCGGGCAAGCCGAGCAGGCGGTCGCCGGCGGCGACGGTGGCGGCGGGGCCGAGGCCGTGGACCACGAAGCTGCAGGCGGGATCTTCGCCGACGACCACGGGCCCGTGGATGCGGCGATCGGCGACGGTGCGGCCCCGCCAGCGCAGGCTGGCGCCCCACCCGACGGCGCGGCCTCCGGACCCCGCAGACGGCGCGGAGGAGGTGGTCGCGGCGGGCCCGGACGAGGCGTTGGCGGTGCGCATGGGGCCCTCCAACGTACCGCGCGGATGTGAGATTCACCAGCGCGGGCCGGGCCGCGGCCGGGCCGGGCGGGCAGATGTGAGTTCGCACGCCTGCCCTGCCCGCCCCCGCGCCTCGAGCGAGGCGGCGTGTTATAAGCGCCGGCCGTGTTCGAGACGATTTCGAAGGGTTTCCGTGCCGCGCGCGAGCGGGTGACTGGCAAGGGCGAGTTGACGGAGGACGTCGTCAACGCCGCGCTGAAGGACGTGCGCCTCAGCCTGCTCGAGGCCGACGTCGAGTTCGGCGTGGTCAAGAAGTTCCTGCAGTCGGTCAAGGAGAAGGCGCTCGGCGAGAAGGTCCAGCTGGTCGCCAAGAAGGCCGGCGAGACCATGCGGGTCCGCACGGAGGACCACTTCGTCAAGATCTGCCACGACGAGCTGATCGCGCTGATGGGGCCGGTCGACACCTCGCTCAACCGGGCGCGCAAGGGCGTGACCGGGATCATGATGGTCGGCCTGCAGGGCTCGGGGAAGACGACCACCACCGGCAAGCTCGCGCGCAAGCTGCAGAAGGCCGGCTACAAGGTGATGCTGGTCGCGGCCGACGTGTACCGCCCGGCGGCGGTGCACCAGCTGAAGGTGCTCGGCGAGCAGCTCGGCGTGCCGGTGTTCTCGGTCGACGGCGCCAACCCGGTCGACATCTGCGCCGACGCGACCGACACCGCGGCCGCCGAGGGCCTCGACTTCGTCATCTACGACACCGCGGGCCGCCTGACGATCGACGCGCCGCTGATGCAGGAGCTCGCGGACATCAAAGTCCGGGTCCAGCCGCAGAACATCTTCCTGGTGATCGACGCGATGATCGGCCAGGACGCGGTCACGACCGCCAAGGCGTTCGACGAGCGGCTCGACGTCAGCGGGGTCATCCTGACCAAGCTCGACGGCGACGCGCGCGGCGGGGCGGCGCTGTCGGTCAAGTCGGTGACCGGCAAGCCGATCAAGTTCCTCGGCATCGGCGAGCAGCTCGACAAGCTCGACGAGTTCCGCCCCGAGGGCCTCGCGGGTCGCATCCTCGGGATGGGCGACCTCGTGGGCCTGATGAACGACTTCCAGGGGGTGGTCGACGAGGAGACGGCCACCAAGGACGCCGAGAAGATGCTCTCGGGTCAGTTCACGATGGACGACTTCCTGCAGCAGATAAAGACCATCCAGAGCATGGGCAGCCTGAAGGACATCATGGAGAAGATGCCGCTGGCCAGCATGTTCGGCATCGACATCCCGCCCGAGGCGCTGCAGCAGGCCACCGACGACAAGGAGCTCGAGAAGGTCGAGGCGATGATCCGCTCGATGACCAAGGAGGAGCGGCGCACGCCCGAGGTGTTCTTCGCGGCCAACGACCCCAACCCGAAGGAGTCGGCGGCGTCGAAGCTGAGCCGCCGCAAGCGCCGCGAGCCGGCCAAGGTCGACCCCAACAACCTGAAGCCGTCGGACTTCGTGCAGTCGCGCATCGCCCGCGTGGCGCGCGGCAGCGGCCGCCCGGAGGACGACATCCGCGGGCTCATCGGGCGCTTCGTGGTCATGCGCGACATGTTCGGCCAGATGGGCGACATGTTCGGCGGGCTCATCCCCGGGCTCGGGCCCAAGAAGGCCGGCGGCGGCGGCTTGCTCGACAAGATCCCCGGCATGGGCAGCCTGAAGCAGCTCAACGCGCTGCGGAAGATGGCCCAGAACCCCGAGGCGCTGGCCAACATGTTCGGCGGCGGCATGCCCGGCATGGGCGGCATGCCGGGGCTCGGCGGGCTCGGCGGGCTGCCCGGCATGGGCGGGCCGGCGGCCGGCGGCAACACCAACCTCGGCGGCATCGGCGGCATGGGCGGCCACTCGGCGGGGCAGAAGTCGAACATCGACTACAAGGCCATCGCCCAGAAGCGCAAGGCCGAGAAGCTGGCCCGGCGCAAGAACCGGCGCAAGTAGCCGCGGGCGGCGACGACGCGGAGCGGGGCCCTGCCCTGCTCCGCGCTCTCAATTGGTGCCGCGGCGCTCGTCGTCCTCGAGGTCGGCGGCGTCGAGCGGGCTCGAGATGCGGTAGGCCTCGCCGAGCCAGTTGCCGAGGTCGATGGTCTTGCAGCGCGACGAGCAGAACGGGCGGTAGGTCGCGTCGTCGGGGATGTCGCACTCGCGGTTGCAGATCGGGCAGCGGACGCGCACGCGGGGGTGATAGCGGGCCCGCCGGGTCGATGCAAGCGCAGGGTGCGTCAGAGCGCGCCGAGCTGGCGGTTGATGGCCAGCAGGTGGGGCTGGACGTGGGCCTCGAACTCGAGCACGGCCTCGACGAGGCGGGAGTAGGCGTCCATGACCATGGCCTGCGAGGCGTCGCACAGCTGGTCCTGGCGGAACTGTTCGCTGTGCACGGTCTCGGTGATGGTGCCGTCGACGAGGTGGCCGCAGGCGGCCATCAGGTTCTCGGCGACGATGCGGTGGTCGCCGGAGACGTGGCTCGGGTCGAAGATCACCGGGAGGATGGTCAGCTTGCGCGCGTGGGTGCAGGCGTTGAGGTCGGGCTGGTTGCGGCAGTAGCCGCCCTTGGTGAACAGCGTCTTCATGCCGCGCTCGCACAGCACGATGTCGAGGTTGCCCTGGTTGGCGATGTACTCGGCGGAGTAGAACCACTCCTCGACCTCGTTGCCGAAGCCGCGCTTCAGGACCACGGGCTTGCCGAAGCGGCCGGCGGCCTCGAGCAGGTCGAAGTTCTGGGCGTTGCGCGTGCCAATTTGAAGCATGTCGGCGTGCTCGCCGATCTGCTCGACGAGGTTGTGGTCCATGACCTCGGTGACGTACGGCAGGCCGGTCTCCTCGCGGGCCGCGTCGAGCATGGCGATGCCCTTCATGCCGAGGCCGCGCCAGTCGGTCGGGCGCGTGCGCGGCTTGTAGGCGCCGCCGCGCAGCATCACGCGGTCGACCACGCCGAACTTCTCGCCGACGGCGCGGGCCAGGCGGGCGGTGGCGAGGGTCTGGTCGAGCGTCTGCGGCGAGTCCGGGCCGCACACGAAGATGTGCTTGCCGGCGCCGAAGCGGCGGGGCTTGCCGTCGAGGCCCTTGACGTCGACGATGCGGCGCTCGCGGTGCACGGCCTTGCCCTCCTTGCTGCGCACCACCCGGGCGATGTTGTTGTAGCCCGACGAGGCCTGCCACACGGCCATCACGCCGGGCAGGCCGCGCACGAAGTCGACGCGGCCGGCGAACTCGCGGGCGTCGCCGATGACGAGGATCGTGTCGAGCACGCCGGTGCCCTCGCTGAGCTCGATGCGGTTGCCGAAGCGGACCGCGAGGTCCCGGATCTGATCGAGGGTCGACTGACGGCCGCGCTCCAGTTCGATGATCATGCGAAGACCAGGGTCGACGATGGCGGCGGGTTGCGCAAGCCGCCGCGTCCGCTCGCCGCGGCGGCGGCGCGCAGGCTCGCGGGCGCTCAGGGCCGGCGTCAGCGGGCGGGAGGCGTCTGCGAGGGGGCCGCGGCGACGCTGCCGAGGTCGACGTAGGCGCGCTGCTTCAGGACCACGAACGGGCGCTGGTCGAAGAACAGCTGGCCGTTGCCGTCGTGCTCGATGACCTCGAGCTTGCCGCCGCCGTGGCTGGCGCCGCGGGCGTAGTAGCCGACCTCGACGCGGTACGGGAAGGCGCCGGCCGAGCCGTCGATGATGAAGGCCTCGAGGCCGTAGCCGGCGTCCATGTCGTCCGACAGCGAGCCGCCGGAGTCGAGGGCCTTGTGGCGGTAGAAGGCGTGCCAGCCGAGGCCGTCGCGCACGTGGAGGTCGAGGTCGGCGAGCTCGTTGTCCCACGACAGCACGAAGCGCAGCGACGGCTCGGTCGGCAGCTCGATCTCGTGGATCTTGAGCGCCTCGCGCACGTAGGCCTCCTGATCGGGCCAGCGGCGGATCCAGGCGGCGGCGACGAGGCCGAGGTCGCCGGTCAGGACCTTCTCGAGCGGGCGCGTGCGCGGGTCGCTGCGGGCCCAGGCGAGGCCGTCGACGAGCGCCTCGAAGGCCTCGCGGTAGTAGTTGGCGCGCAGCAGGGCGTAGGCGTAGAGGCGGTAGCCGGCGGGGTCGTCGGAGCGCTGCTCGATGGCCCGGCCGTAGGCGTCGATCGCCAGCCACTGGTGGGGCTCGCCGAGGCGCTCGAGGCGGGCGGCGGCGAGGCGGCGCATGTCGGCGCGGCCGGGGTAGAGGTCGATGATCGAGCCGTAGGCGCGGGCGGCCTGATCGCCGCGGCCGTGGGCCTCGAGCGCCTGGCCGAGGGCGACGAGCGCCATCACGTCGCCGGGCTCGGCGCGGTGCCAGCGGCGGGCCACGTCGAGGGCCTGGCCCTTGGCGTTCCACGTCGACAGCAGGTTCATGACGGTGAGGAAGTTGCCCTCGTAGGCGTCCTCGGGGGTGCGGTGCGGGCCGGGGCTGCCGTGGAGCGCGGCGCCGGCGTCCTTGTCGGGCAGCTCGGCGTCGGGGACCGGCGTCGGGCCGTCGACCGATCTGTCCTCGGGGACAGGTCGCGACGGGCGCCGCGGCGGGCGGCGGACCAGGCTGCGCGGCGGCTCGGGCTGGCGCACGGCGGTCGGCTTGGGGGCGGCGGGCGCGTCCCACCATGGCCCCGGGGACAGGTCGAAGCGCAGCGGGTAGGCCTCGGCGCTGCCGAAGCGCGGGGCGGCGGGGTCGAGGGGCTCGCGCGGGGCCCACTCGAGGCCGTCGTTGCCGACCGCGAGGAACGCCGGCAGGTCGGCGGGGTCGAGGCTGACGACCGCGCCGGGCGAGCGCGAGGCGAAGCGCGCGAGGTCGGCGGCGTGCGAGGGCAGCACGACCATGGCGGTGATGTCGTTGATGACGCGCTTGGTCACCGACCAGTCGAGCGCGCGCTGGCGCCACTGGTCGCACAGCGAGCGGTCGTCGCCGACGCAGTGGCGGCGGGCCTGGTCGATCAGCCAGCTGGCGCGGGCGCCGGACCAGGCGTCGGCGAGCAGCGGGGAGCGCGTCTCGACCAGCGGGACCGGGAAGTCGCGGCCGAGGTGCTCGCCGCCGCTGAGGTGCACGGCGAAGCGGTCCCAGCGCGGCGAGTCCTGCTCGAGGCCGGCGTAGATCAGGACGTCGTCGCCGGCCTGCAGCGCGTCGATCTTCTCGGGGTAGACCCAGGCGCTGCCCTCGACGGCGACGGTGACGTCGTGGACCACGCCGCGGCTGAGCTTGAGGGCGACCGCGTCGGACGAGAGGTCGCCGCCGAGGACGAGGCCGCGGTGGTTGGGCGCCGCGGCGGTGAGGTCGCGGAGCAGGCCGCCGTCGCCGTGGCCGCCGAAGCCGAGCACGTCGATGCGGACCACGCCGGCGTCGAGCAGGCGGGCCGCCTCGCCGCGCAAGGTGGCGTTGGTGGCGGGGCCGGCGGTCACGGCTCCGTCGGTCATGATGAGGAGGCGCTGGTAGCGGGCCTCGCCGTGGCTGGCGGCGACGCGCAGGGCGCTGGAGAGGTTGGACGCGCCGAAGGCCCCGCGGCTGCGCAGGGCGGCCAGCTCGGCCGGGCCGAAGGCGCCGAGGCGGCCCTCGAACACGGTCTCGACGGTCTGGTCGAAGGCCAGCACGCGCAGCGGGATGTCGGCGGCGAGGCGGCGATCGAGGGCGGCGAGCACGTCGCGCAGGCGGTCGACCTGGGCCTCGAAGCCGAGCGCCTGCGAGGCGCTGGTGTCGAACAGGACGGTGAGGCTGTCGAGCGGCGCGGGGTGGTCGTGCGGGACGGGGGCGAGGCGGGCCACGACCATGGCGTCGCGGCGCAGGCCGAGCTCGCGGGGGCCGGAGAAGTTGACGGTGAGGTCGCGGGTCGGGCGGTAGTTGGTGAACCTGACCTCGGGGCCATACGGCGTGCCGAGGCCGGTCGACTTCTGGACCTGCGGGTCGCCGCCGAGGTTGATCGGCGTGCGGGAGTTGACGCGCACGGTGAACTCGCGGAGCGTCGGCAGGCCGGCGAGCGGGATGCGGTAGGGGTCGCCGCGGCCGCGGAGCTCCTGCACGTAGGCGAGGACCAGGCGGGTCGGCTCGCGGGCGGCGATGGCGTCGACGCGGGCGACGAGGTTGCCGCCGCGGACCGCGAGCGCGGGCTCCTCGGCGCCGACCGTCGACTTCAGGGCGGCGTAGGCGGTGCGGCGCGGCACGACCTCGGACTCGACCCACGGCGCGCCGGGTCCGGCGGCGCGGGCGAAGCGGGTCAGGCGGGCGTCGGCCGGCAGCGCGACCGAGAGGCGTCCGTCGAGCTGGCGCCCCTCGGGGTTGTCGAACACCAGCTCGAGCTCGGTGAACGCCAGCGGCTCGTCGATCGACGAGCGCACGGCGACGCTGCGCAGGTTGACGGCGGTGCCGTCGGACGCGACGAGCGAGATCGGGTTGCCGCGCGCGAGGGCCACCTCGTCGGGCTTCGGCGCGGGCGGCGGCTCCGGGGCGCTGGTGGTCGCGGCGCCCGGGTTGCACGCGAGGCACAGGGCGACGAGCGACGACGCGGCGACGCGCGCCGGGCGGACGCGGACTCGACGAATCGCTGTGCTGCCACTGTTCATGCCGTCCGCGCGCCCGATCACGCCGCCCCCCTGCCCCGGCTTACGCCCGGAGCCCCGCACCTCGTCCACCCGACCACCGTCGCATAGGCCCTCCGGGGGTGCAAGTACGCGGGTAGATGGGTAAAAACGATTTTACAGGGGGCCCGCCGGGGCGAGTCGTACATGCGCGCACCCGCGGCCGTCAGGCGCCGTGCAGCGGCAAGCGCAGGACCACGGCGGCGCCGCCGAGCTCGCTGTCCTCGATCCGGACCTCGCCGCCGTGGTCGAGCACCACCTTCTTGACGATCGCCAGGCCGAGGCCGGTGCCTTCTTTGCGCGTCGACTCGTAGGGCTCGAACACCCGCTCGCGGCGGTCCGGGGCGATGCCGGGGCCGTTGTCCTCGACCCGCAGCTCGGCGGCGGTCGGCGGCAGGGCGGGGTCGACCCCGGGCTCGTGGGGCACCGCGCGCACGGACACGCGCACGTGCACCGGCCCGCGTTCGCGCTGCGACAGCACCGCGTTCTCGACCAGGTTGACCAGGCACTGCTTTAGCAGCTGGCGGTCGCCGAGGATGACCAGGCCCGGGGGCACGGGCTGGACCTCGAGCACGTCGGACTCCCGCTCGGTGAGGTGGCCGTAGGCCCGGTCGAACTCGGCGACCATGCGGGCGATCTCCACCGGCTCGAGGTGGGCCTCGGGGACCTTGGCGAAGCGCGAGAAGCTGGTGACCATGCGGCGCAGCGACTCGATCTCGTCCTCGACGATCTCGACCGAGGTCTGCAGCATGCGGGTGAAGGCCGCGTCCTGGCCGGGGTCCTTCTCGCGGATCTGCTGCACGGCCAGCTGGATCGGGGTCAGCGGGTTCTTGATCTCGTGGGCGATGCGGCGGGCCATCTCCTGCCAGGCGCCGACGCGCTGCAGGTAGCTCAGCTTCTGCGAGGCCGACTCGAGCTCGTCGAGCATGCCGTTGAAGGCGGCGCCGAGCTGGCCGAGCTCGTCCTGGCCGAGGTCGGGGACCCGCGCCTTCACGTCGCCGCTGGCCACCCGCAGGATCACCTCGGTGAACTGCGAGAGCTTGCGGGTGGTCGCCCGCGCCAGCACGAAGCCGGCCATGAACGCGACCACCACGACCAGCAGGCTGGCCGCCATGATCGCCCGGAACACCACGTTGCCGAGCTCGCCGCGCTCGATGACGACGTCGCCGTCGACGCTCACGAACTCGAGCTCGCGGCGCAGCTGGCCGAGCTCCTGGTAGCGGGCGTCGAGCTCGGGGCTCTGGGCGAAGGTCGCGACCAGCTGCAGCGGCGGCCACGGCGGCTCGGGCGGGCTGACGGCGAGGCGCCCGGGGTCGACGAGCTCGGGGCTGGTGACCACCCAGATCCAGGCGCCGCCGGCCTCGGGGAACTCGCCGTGGCGCTCGGCGACGATCGCCCCGCCGGGCAGCTCGGCGGGCGTGCGCGCCGACAGGCTGAGCTCGACCAGGCCGTCCTCGCGGCGCAGCTGGGCGCCGAGGGCCACGCGGGCGCGGGTCGCGAAGTCCTCCGAGCTGGCCTTCGCGCCGGGTCCGCGGGCCAGCGCCACCTCGAGCTCGCGGGCCAGCGCGACCACGCGGGCGCGGTAGGCCTGCTTGCGCGCCTGCACGAACTCGCCGTAGAACGGGCTGGTGAGCTCGACCGCGTCGACGGTGCGCGCGGTCGCCGAGCGCACCATGCCCTGGTAGTAGCGGACCGTCACGGTCACGAGGTAGGCCGAGGCGCCGACGCTGAGGATGCCGAGCAGCACCAGCGCGGCGATCACCCGCGACTCGAGGCGACCCCACCACGGCACGTTGGGGCCGACGACGATCCGCAGGCCCGCGCGGGTCAGGCGGATCCGCGAGATCCGCATCCACGAGCGCGACCACCCGGCGGCCCCGCGATCGGCCGCGGCCCCGCCGCGCGTCACGGTGGCCCGGGCGGCGCGGGCCGGCTTGACCTCGCTCGAGCTCGAGAGGCTGTCCTCGAGGACAGGCTGACCGTCGCCCGAGCCGGCGGCGGACGCTTCGGGCGCGGGCTGCGGGTCGTCGCCGGTCATCGAGTCACCAGGTAGAACGCGGGAGACGTGCGGAGCGCCACGGTCCGCTCGGCGCGCTGCTCGCCGCGGACGAACATGCCGATCCAGCGGGCGAAGGTCGAGTCGCCGGCGCCGTCGCCCGCGGGCCGCGAGCGCAGGCCGCGATCGACGGGGTTGCGGCGGCCGATCACGGTCGCGTAGTAGGTCGCCTCGGGCCCGCGCTCGAGCGACGCGGCGTCGGCGACCCGCAGGCGCTCGAGGGTGGTGGCCGCGGCGATCGCCGCGTCGCGCTCGCCGAAGTGGCGCGTGGAGGTCGCGCGCCCGGGCTCCTCGACGACGACCGCGTAGCGCTCCTTCCAGGCGTCCCACTGGATCCGCACGAGCACGCGCCGGCGCCCCAGCGGCTCGCCGGCGCGGGCGCGCCAGACGGCGATCTCGTAGGTCAGCGTGGTCGCGAAGGCGGCGTCGAGCGAGGCCATGGCGGCCTGGTCGTCGGGCGCGAGCAGCTCCGGCAGGGCGACCGTCATGAGCACGCTGTCGCCGACCTCCTCGAAGCGGGCCTTGCGCGGGCGCACGGCCTCGAGCTCGCCGCCGGCGGCCAGGAGCAGCGGGCTGGCCGCCGCGAGCCCGAGGAACCCGCGGCGCCCGGACCCGACGCGGGCGCCGCGGCCCCCGCCTGCGGCGCTCGGACCCCAGGTCGCCCGCGGCGGCGCGGTCGTGCGGCGGAGCATTCGCCGAGTGTACTGCACGGCCACCCGCGCCGGTGGTGGGCTACACTGCGGGCGGTGGCCGACACGAAGCTCGTCGTCTACATCGAAGACAACCCGAGCAACTTCGCGCTCGCGCGCAAGCTGCTCGAGTGGACCGGCAAGTACAAGGTGCTCGGCGCCAAGGACGGGCTCAGCGGCCTCGAGCTGGTGCTGGAGCGCCGGCCCGACGTCGTGCTGCTGGACCTCGACCTGCCGGGCATCAACGGCATCGAGGTCGTGCGGGCCATCCGCGCCACGCCGGAGATCGCGAAGACGCCGGTGCTCGCGGTCTCGGCCAGCGTGATGAAGCGCGAGCGCAACCAGGCGATGGAGGCCGGCTGCGACAGCTTCATCGAGAAGCCGTTCGACATCCACGACCTGCGGCGCCAGGTCGACGCCGCCGCGGGCCTCGCGTGAGCCGCCGTCAGCGCCCCGCGGCGCGCAGCTGCAGGGTCACCGCGACCGCGAGCAGCTGCTCGGGCGTGTTGACGCCGGCGACCTCGTCGGCGGGCACGCGCACGGCCTCGACGCCCCCGTCGGCGACGCGGGCCACCAGATCGGTGAGGTAGATCTCCCCCTGCGCGTTGGCCGTGCCGATCCGCGGCAGCTCGCGGCGGAGCACCCCGGCCATCGCGCAATAAACTCCGGCGTTGCACTCGCGGATCGCCCGGGTCGCGGCGTCGGCGTCGCGCTCCTCGACGATGGCCGCGACCCGACCGCCCGCGTCGCGGACGACGCGGCCGTAGCCGTGCGGGTCCTCGGGCTCGAAGGTCGCCAGCGACAGGCCGGCGCCCGCGGCGGCGCAGCGCTCGACGAGCGTGCGCAGGGTCGCCGGGCGCAGGCCCGGGACGTCACCGCTGAGGATCAGCACCGGACCGTCATGGCCGGCGAGCTCGGGCAGCGCGCACAGCACCGCGTGTCCGGTGCCCCGCTGCTCGGGCTGGAGGGCGTAGCGCAGGCCGTCCGTGGTCGCGTCGAGGGCGACGCGGACCGCGGCGGCGCCGTGGCCGACGACGAGCACGACGTCGCCGACCCCCGCCGCGCGGGCGGCCCGGATCGGGTGGACGACGAGCGGCTCGCCGAGCAGCGGATGCAGGACCTTCGGCAGGTCGGAGCCCATGCGGGTGCCCTTGCCCGCGGCGAGGACGACGGCGACCGGTGACATGCGGGGAAACTAACCCAACCCGGCCCCGCGCGTGCCGCCGTCGCGGGCCGCACCGTTCTGGTGCAGATCTGCGCCGGGCGGGCCCGCGGAGGCTCGCGGCCCGCAGCGCCGAACGCGCGGATCCCGCTGTGCGAGGCCGTGGGAAGGTGGGGCCGCGCCGGGGTATCCTGCGGCTCCGGTCCGCCCGCCTCATGCCGACGCAAGCACCCACCGACAGCGACCTCGGGTTCCCGGCCAAGGGTTCCCTCAAGCGCGTGCCCTTCCCGTTCCTCGTCCGCGACATCGCCCGCACGCGCACGACCGGCAACCTGTACCTCATGGCGGGGGACACCAAGAAGGTCGTGTTCTTCGTCGACGGCATGCCGACGGTGGTGCGCTCGAACCTCCCCTCGGAGTTCCTCGGGCAGATCCTGACCGACCAGGGCCTCATCACGCAGGAGCAGTGCGACAACACGCTCGAGGCGATCCGCCGCACCGGCAAGAAGCAGGGCGAGCTGCTGGTCGAGATGGGCATCCTGTCCGAGGGCAACCTGCGCTACGGGCTCGACGAGCAGCTGCGCATCAAGCTGTTCGAGATCTTCGGCTGGGAAGAAGGTCGCTTCCAGTTCAAGGTCGGCGGCGAGGGCGGCATCGGCACCAGCGGCTTCGGCTTCGAGGGCCCGGTCGAGTCGGTGGTGCTCGCGGGCGTGCAGGAGCGCTGGAACGACGAGCGCGCGCGCGCGGCCCTGAAGCTGGTCCACGACAAGTTCCCGACCGTGCACCCGCGCTGGGCCGGCGACCTCGCGCAGTCGCTCGAGCTGCTGCCGGAGGAGCTGTACTTCCTGCGCAGCATCGACGGCAGCCGCACCACCGACGAGCTGCTCGCCAAGAAGAACGACCCCGAGGTCCCGCAGGTGTCGACGCTGCTGTTCGGGCTGATCGCGGCCGGCGTGGTCGACACGCCCGAGGCCAAGCAGGCCCGCCGCCTGCCGCCGCCGCGGCCCAATCTGACGCCGCAGAGCCCGCCCGACGAGACGTGGATCCCGCGGTTCGAGCAGCTCAGCGTGATCACCGAGTTCGAGGACACGCCGCTGCCCGACAAGGCCCCGAGCTCCCCGGCGCTGACCGGCCGTCACCCGCGCGTGCCGATCCTGCCGACCGAGGACGAGGAGATGTTCCGCGGGCTCGACGGCGACGACTCGATCGTCATCGACTCGCGCGGCCTGCGTGCCGGTCGCACGCCTCCGGCGTCGAACCGCCCGACGCCGGATCAGTCGACGCTCGGCATGGTCGACGAGACCCACTTCGGCGACCTCGCGGCCGACGACGACGAGACCGACTTCAGCAGCCTGTCGTCGACGTCGCTGCCGAAGCCTGGCAAGCCCGACTCGGGCCGCATGCCCGCGGCCAGGCCCGACCCGCAGGCGCGCGCCGACTCCGGCAAGTCGCCCCTGCCCCAGCCCGCGCCGAAGCCCGACACCGGCAAGTCCGCGCTGCCGAAGCTCGACACCGGCAAGACCGCGCCGCCGAAGCCCGACTCCGGCGGGTCCGCCCTGCCCCAGCCGCCGCTCGGAGCGCGCGCCGACTCGGGCAAGAGCCCGCTGCCCCAGCCCACCTTCGGCGCGCGGCCCGACTCGGCCAAGTCGCCGCTGCCCCAGCCGACGCCGCGGCCCGACTCGGCCAAGTCGCCGCTGCCCCAGCCGACGCCGCGGCCCGACTCGGCCAAGTCGGCCGCGCCCACGCTCGGCGCCCGCCTCGACTCCAGCCGGCTCGCCGCGCCGGTGCCCGCCGTCGCCACGCCCGCGCCCGCCGAGGAGCCGCTGCTGACGCCCGACCCGCTGCTCGGCGACCTCGCCATCGACGACGACCTCAGCCTCGACGACGACATCGACGGCGAGATCGAGATGCTCGACGACGACGAGATGCTCGGCGACCTCGACGACGAGCCCGACCTCGGCGACCTCGGCGGTGACCTGGGCGGTGAACTCGGCGGCGACCTCGGGAGCGAGCCCGACCTCGGTGACGAGCCCTCGCTCGGCGAGCCCTCGCTCGGCGACCTGCCGGCGCTCGGCGACGACGACGACGACCTCGGAGCGCTGGCCGCCCGCGACGGCGCCGACGGCGACGACGCGCCCGAGGAGCCGCCGCTGGATCTCGGCCAGATGGGCGACAGCAGCCTGTCCGAGCCGCTCGGCGACTCGGCCCTGCGCGGCGACGAAGATGATGGTGAGCCGCCCGGCACCGAGCTGGACCCGGGCGGCCTCGACGCGCCCGGCCTCGACGACGACCTCGGCGACGAGCCCGGGACCGACCTCGGCGCGGCCGAGCCCGACCTCGGCGACGACGCCGGCGGGGGCGCGCTCGACGAGGACCTCGGCGAGCTCGGCGAGGGTGAGCTCGAGGACCTCGAGCTCGACGACGACGCCCTGATCGAGGACGACGACGAGCTCGGCGACATGCCCGCGGGGCCCAACGAGGACACCGACGGCGGCTACCAGGTCGACGGCGGGGTCGAGAGCGCCGAGGCCCTCGGCGCGACCCGCTTCGCCCAGGGCGAGGACGCCATGCGCGAGGGCGACTGGGACCAGGCCGTCGTGCTGTTCGAGGACGCCTACGCCAACGGCTTCGACATCGCCGAGCTCCACGCCCACCTCGCGTTCGCCCGCTACCGGGCCAGCGACAACGACCCGGAGACGGCCCAGGCGGCCCTCGATCTGCTCGACTACGCCGAGTCGATCGACCCCGGCCTGCCGATCCTCCACGCCTACCGCGGCGCCGTGCTGGTCGCCGTCGGCCGCGAGGACGAGGCGGTCGAGTGCTTCGACCGCGCGCTCTACCTCGACCCCAACAACGAGCTCGCGCTGGCCTACCGCCGCGACGAGTGAGGCCTCAGCGCCCGCTGAAGCGGGCCTCGCGGCGCTCGACGAACGAGGCCACGCCCTCGCGGGCGTCGTCGCTCGCCATCACCGCCCGGGTGTCGGCCATCATGGTCGCGAGCGCCGCGTCGTGGCCCTTCTCGACGGCCAGGCGCGCCGACTTCAGGGTCGCCTGCACGCCGAGCGGCGCCTGCCTGGCGACCGTGGCGGCCAGCGCGGCGGCCCGCTCGACCTGCAGCCCCGGCTCGGTGACCTCCTGCACGAGCCCGAGGCGCCGCGCCTCGGCCGCGTCGAAGGTGTCGCCGGTCAGCAGCCAGCGCATCGCGTCGCCCCAGCCGGCGATCTGCGGCAGCCGCAGGGTCGCGCCGCCGAACGGGAAGATGCCGCGCTTGATCTCGATCTGCCCGAACTTGCTGTCGCTCGCGGCCACGCGGATGTCCGACGCCAGCAGCAGCTCGATGCCGATCGTCAGGCACCAGCCCTGCACCGCGGTGATCAGCGGCTTGCTGCGCACGCGCCCGTGGAGGCCGACCGGATCGACGAAGCCCGCGGGGAACAGCGGCTCGCCGCTCGCCACCGCCGGCCCGACCTCGGCGAGGTCGAGCCCGGCCGTGAAGTGCTCGCCGTGGGCGAAGAGCACGGCGCAGCGCAGCGCGTGGTCCTCCTCGTAGCGGGTCAGCGCCTCGGCGAGCTGGCGGAGCATCGCCAGGTCGAACGCGTTGCGCTTGTCGGCCCGGTCGAGCCCGATGAGGAGGACGTGGTCGCGTGTCTCGAGGGTGACGCGTCGCATGCGTCCGGATGCTACCGCCGCCGTCGCCGCCGCGCGAACGGCAACACCAGCAGCCCGGCCGCGCCCGACGAGCCGCGGCAGCCGCAGCCCTCCTCCGGGTCGTCCGCGGGCGGATCGTCGGCGGTGGTCACCGGCGCCGGCGAGGGCTCGGCGTCGGCGCTCAGCACGAGGTCGGCGCACTGGTAGTACATGTCGTTGCCGTCGCCGTAGGGCGGCTTGTCGGACATGACCTGGATGACCTGCAGCGTGCAGCTGTCGCACTCGACGTCGGGCAGCGTGATCTCCTGGGTGTAGATCCCGCCGCCGCTGCGATCGGCGATGCCGTCGACGAGCACGCCCGGCCCGCCGCTCACGTCCTCGAAGCCGGCCGGGTCGACGAACAGGTCGTCGCCGTCCTCGTCGAAGGCGATGCGGAAGTGGCCGGGGTGATCGACGGTCTCCTCCCACTTCACCGTGATCGTCGCGCCCGGCCGCAGGGTCGTCACCCTGGTCCCGCGCGCGCCGCCGCCGGCGCCGCACGGGCCGACCTTCAGCGCGTCGGTGCGCGGCGGCGGGTCCATCAGCGCGATGTGGGCCGCGGCCGGGCCGGCGCCGAGCCACATGGCCCCGAGGACAGGTGCGAGCCAGGCCCTACGCACGGCGGCGCCTCCGCAGCAGCGGGACCAGCCCGAGCGCGAGCCAGGCGGGCCCGCCGGCGTCCTCGCGGCAGCCGCAGCCCTTGTCGTCGTCGTCCGGGGTCATCGGATCGGTCGCGGTCGTGGTCATCGGCGCGGTCGTGGTGGCCGCGCCGGTGGTGCCGGTGCCCTCGCTCGCGCCGCCGTCGGCGCCGGTCGTGGCCGCGGTGGTCGGCTGCCCGCCCGTGGCGTCGCCGCCGGTGGTGAACGGGTCCGAGTCGGAGAACGAGCCGCACCCGACGGTCTGGACCACGCCGCACCCGCCCGTCACCGTGTTGCCCGGCTCCTCGCCGGTGGTGCCCGCCGTCTCGCCCGCGGTGTCGGTGTCGCCGGTCGTGGTGGTGTCGGGCCCGGTGCTGGTGCCCTGCGGCGCGCCGACCAGGCTGATGTCGGCGCACTGGTAGTAGAGGTCGTTGGTGCCGATCTGGTACGGCGGCTTGTCGGTCATGACCTGGACGACCTGCAGCGTGCAGCTGTCACACTCGATGTCCGGCAGGGTGACCTCGACCTCGTAGAGCCCGGCCGGCTTGTCGGCGATCTCGTCGACGAGCACCGCCGCGTTGCTGTAGTAGTCGTCGTAGCTGGCCGGGTCGACGAAGTCGTCGTGGCCGTCGGCGTCGAAGCTGATGCGGAAGTGGCCGGGGTGCTCGACCGTCTCGGTCCACGAGACGACGATCGTCTCGCCCGGCGCGAACACGGTGACGTCGGGCCCGCGCATGTCGTCGGCCCCGATCCCGCACGGGCCGACCTTCTGATCGGCGTGGCGCTGGACCGGCGAGATCAGCTGGATGTGGGCCGCGGCCGGCGCGGCGCTCGTGACGGTGACCATAAAAGCAAAGAAGGACGCACGCATCCCCCCGTTCTAACACAAACCCCGGCGCTCACGCGGCGCGGGCCGCGAATGCGGGCACGAGCACGTCGCTGACGAACTGTTCGAGCGTGGTCGGCGTACTGCTGCGTTCGTCGCGCGCGAGCGGGGCGACGCCCCGCTGCTCGTTGATCGCCCGCGTCAGCTCGACGATCGCCCGCGCGCCGTCGGGCGAGAGCCCGAGCCCCAGCATGGCCTCTGCGGCCTGCTCGTAGGGGAGCTGCACGTACGGCAGGTTGGGGTGGCCGATCGCGCCGCCGATCACGCGGGTCGCGTCGGCCATGGTCCAGTCGGCCGGGCCGAGCAGCAGCTGGGTCGACGAGCCGGCGAAGTCGCGGGCGATCAGCCGCTCGACCGCCACCGCCGCGATGTCGGCGGTCGCGACCATCGGGAACGCCACGTCCGCCCGGATCGAGCTGCCGTACATGCGCATGCGCTGGATCATGCCGACCGCCGCCAGCAGGTTCTCCATGAAGTAGGCCGGCCGCAGGTGGATGACGTTGAGCCCGGTGATGGCGTCGAGCCGGCGCTCCTGGTCGTGCATGCCGAGCACCGGGCCTGTCCCTTCGGACAGCTCAGCCCCCTGCGCGCTGAGGTTGACCACGTGCCCGACCTGGTGGACCTCGACCGCCGCGGCGATCGCCTCGCCGATCGCCGCCTGCCCCGCGCGCACGTCGTCCGCGGTCGCCTGCGGCGGGATCATCGTGAACACCGCGGCCGCCCCGGCGAACGCCTCGCGCATGAACTCGCGGTCGTCCGGCGCCCCGACCATCGGCTCGGCGCCGCGATCGATGAGCGGCTGCAGCTTGACGTCGTCGCGTCCCAGCGCCCGCACGCTGTAGCCCTGGGACAGGAGGCCGGCCGCGATGGCGCGGCCGATGTTGCCGGTGGCTCCGGTGATCACGAACATCGGACCACTCTAGGCCGCTGCGCGCAGGCCGGCAAAAGCCAATCCCGCGCGGCGCGTCGGCGGTCCGCGAGCCGCGGCGGCCGGCGTCGCCACGATTCCGCGCGAGCGCGCAGCCTGCCCGCGCCACGCTGCTCACCCGCGGGCCCGTCGGCGTCGACGCCGTCGCCGGGGCCGCGGGATCAGTTGAGCATGCCGCTCGAGGTCGGCGTCTTGGGCTCCTCGCGGCGGGCGCGGCGGACCACCGGACCCGCGTGGTGGTGGACCATCTTCCAGTCGTCGCCCTCACGCACGAACACGTTGGTGGCGATCAGCTGGGTGTCGCCGATCGTCTCGGTGCAGACCACGTAGGCCATGTCCTCGCCGGGGTAGGCCTCGGCGGCGCTGAACTCGACCTCGGTCGGCGCCTCGCCGGCGAGGATGGCCTGCCAGCTCAGCATGATCTCCTCGCGCTCGACCAGCGCGCCCCACCCGGGGTGCACGCAGCTCACCGGCACCTCGCGAGCCCACACGTCGTCCATCGCGCCGAGGTCGGCCTGGGCGAACGCCTCGTAGAAGCGGCGGTTCGCGGCGAGGATCTCGTCGGTCATCGCGGCCACGATACCCCACCCGCCGACGCGGCGTCCGCGGGCGCGTCGTCCCTCGCGGATCATGCGTGACGTCGATCGCTCAGATCCGCGACGCGAGCATGCGCTCCCGCGCCAGCAGCACGCGCGCGGCCGCGTCCTCGGGCGTGGCGGCCAGGGCCGTCAGGTGGCCCATCTTGCGCCCGGGCCGCGCCTCTTCCTTGCCGTAGAGGTGCAGCTTGATGTCCGGCAGGGCCAGCGCCTCGGTCCAGCGCGGCGTCGCCGGCTGCCAGAGGTCGCCGAGCAGGTTGGCCATCGCCGCGGGGCGCAGCAGATCGGTCGCGCCGAGCGGGAGCCCGCAGACGGCCCGCAGCTGCTGCTCGAACTGGCTGGTCACGCAGGCGTCGAACGTCAGGTGGCCCGAGTTGTGCGGGCGCGGCGCGAGCTCGTTGATCAGCAGCTCGCCGTCGGGCAGCACGAAGAACTCGACGCACAGCACGCCGACGACCGCGAGCGCCTCGAGCACGGCGCGCGTGATCTCGCGGGCGCGCGCCTCGGTCCTCGCCGAGATCCGGGCCGGCGCGCGCGAGACGTCGAGGATCCCGCCGACGTGGTGGTTCTCGATCACGCCGAAGTCGACGTACGCGCCGTCCTGGCCGCGGGCCGCGACCACCGACACCTCGCGCTCGAAGGCCACGTTGGCCTCGAGCACCGCCTCGCCCGCGTGGAGCTCGTTCGGGCCCGAAGGGCCGTGGAGCTCGTTCAGGCCCGAAGGGCCGTGGAGCTCGTTCAGGCCCGAAGGGCCGTGGAGCTCATTCAGGCCCGAAGGGCCGTGGAGCCTGGCCCAGGCCGACCGCGACTCGTCGACGGCGGCGATCGACACCTGGCCCTTGCCGTCGTAGCCCCAGCCCGCGGTCTTCAGGCGCGCCGGGCAGCCGAGCGCGCCGAGGGCCGCGCGCAGCTCGTCGGCCGAGCGCACGGCGCGGAACGGAGTGACCGGGAAGCCGTGCTCGGACAGCCAGGTCTTCTCGCGCAGGCGGTGCTGGGCCACGTGCAGCACGTGGCCGCCGGGGCGCACGGGCGCGGCGCGCTCGGCGGCCGCGGCGGTCTCGGCGGGCACGTTCTCGAATTCGAAGGTCACGACCGCCACGCCGGCGGCGAACGCCGCGACCGCGTCGAGGTCCTCGTAGGGCCGGCGGACCTCGATGTCGGCGACCTGCCCGGTCGGCGTGTCGACGTCCGGCGAGAACGTGTGCACGCGGTAGCCGAGGCGGCGCGCCGCGATGGCGAACATGCGGCCGAGCTGGCCGGAGCCGAGCACGCCGATGGTGGCGCCGGGGAGGATCGGTCGCACGGCGGTCATGTCAGCGTCTCGGCCAGCACCTCGTCGGCGCGACGGGCCGCGTACTCGATCAGCCGCGCGCGCAGCGGCGGACGTACGAGCGCGAGGATGCGGACGGCCATCAGCGCCGCGTTGGTCGCCCCGGCCGCGCCGATCGCCAGCGTCCCGACCGGCACGCCGCGCGGCATCTGCACGATCGACAGCAGGCTGTCGAGCCCGCCGAGCGCCTGCGTGTGCACCGGCACGCCGAGCACCGGCAGCGGCGTCTCGGCCGCGACCATGCCGGGCAGGTGGGCCGCGCCGCCGGCCCCGGCGACGATCACCTGGATCCCGCGCTCGCGGGCCGTCGACGCGTACTCGGCCAGCCACCGCGGCGTGCGGTGAGCCGAGACCACCCGGCACTCGTGCGGCACCTCGAACTCGCGCAGCACGTCGGCCGCGTGGCGCATCGTCTCCCAGTCGGACGACGAGCCCATAATGACGCCGACCAGCGGCGAGGCGGCCGAAGTGGTGACGCCGACCGGCGGCGAGGCGTCGGCGTCGGTGTGCGACGGCGGCGTCATCCTACTCGCCGTCGTCATCGCCCTTGGGGGCCTCGTCCTCGACGTGCGGCTTGCCGTTCGCCGGCATCACCGAGCCGTCGCCCGGCGCGGTGACCGGCGGGTGCCCGGCGGGCATGCCGTCGCCGGCCTTGCCCGGCATGCGCGGCCCGGGGCGCTTGGGGCCGCGGGGGTCGGGGCCGAGGGCCTCCTCCATCTTGTTCTCGACCTTGTAGCGGCCCATCAGCTCCTCCTTCAGGTCGCGGCGGCCCTGGTGGAGCTTGCGCTGGCCGAGGCGCTCGCGGATCTGCTCGACGAGCGCGGCCTTCGGCAGGTCGCCCGGCGGGTAGCGGTCGACGACCTTGATGATGTGGATGCCGAACTTGGTCTCGACCGGCTTGGAGATCTCGCCCGGCTTCAGCTTGAAGGCCACGGTGCTGAACTCCTCGACCATGCGGTCCTTGGTGAACACGCCGAGGTCGCCGCCCTTGTCGGCGCTCGGGCCGATCGAGTTCTCGCGGGCGAGCTTGGCGAAGTCGGCGCCGGGCGCGGTGGCCTGCTGGTAGAGCGCGTTGGCCTTGACCATCGCCTCGTCGGTCCACTTCTTCTTCTCCTCCGGGGTCGGCTCCGGCGGCTTCTCGGCGCCCATGGTCGGCTGGTTCTGCGGGCCGACCGGGACGAGGATGTGCAGCGCGTGCACCCGCTCCTGGTCCGACTTGTAGTTGGGCTTGATCTTCTCGTACTCCTCGTCGACCTCCTGGTCGGTCACGGAGAGCTTGCCGCCGGCCTCGAGCAGCTGCTTCTCGACGAGCTCGGCGACGTACATCTCGCGCAGGCTCTGCTCGGTCTCGCCGCGGCGGACGAGGTGCTTGTCCCACTCCTTGATGCCCTGCTTCTGCTGGGCCTCACGCTCGGCCAGCTCCTGCTCGTTGTACTTGACGCCCTTGGCGGCGGCCTCCTGGCGCAAGACCTCCTGGTAGATGAGGCGCTCGGTGATCGACTTGCGGTAGCGGCGGTCGGCCGAGGGCGGGATGTCGCGCTTGCGCTCGGCGTACTTCTGGACCTTGAGGTCGTAGATCGTGCGGAACTCGGCCAGCGGCAGCGGCTTGCCGTTGACGACCGCGATCGGGTCGGGCAGCGGCGGCAGCTCGGCGTTGGACTTGACGTTGTCGCCCGACGGGATCTGGGCGGCGTCCTTGGCGTCCGCCTTGGCCGGCTCCGCGGGCTTGCTCGTGCAGGCGGGCGCCGCGAAGGAGAGGCAGGCGAGACTCAGTGCGAGGGAGGCGAGGCGAGGCATGACAGCGCGGGATTCTAGGCCATAAGGGCGCGCCGTTTCCAAGGCTTTGCAGATCGGAGGGCTGGCTCCGGGGCCCGCGGCGCCGGGCCTTGTGAGAATGCGCCCGCGAGCCCGCGGCCGGCAGCCCCGCGGCATTTCGCGTAGGATCCGCCGCCCATGTCGCAGCTCGTGCATATCCGGTCCAGCGGGAAAACTCCGCTGGCGGCGACTTCGCCGGACAATCTCCGCGCCCCCGCAGCGGCGGGGCCGGCCGCCCACGGCGATCCTGGGATCGCCCCCGCGGGTCCGCGGGTCTACCTCGAGACGCTCGGCTGCCAGATGAACGAGGCCGACTCGGCGCTCATCGCCGGACAACTGCGGGCCCGCGGCTACGTGCGCGTCGAGGACCCGGCGGCCGCCGACGTCATCCTGCTCAACACCTGCGCCGTGCGCGAGAAGGCCGAGGAGCGGGTCTACGGGCGCACCAGCCAGCTGCTGCGCCACCGCAAGCACAACCCCCGCCTGGTGTTCGGCATCACCGGCTGCATGGCGGAGCACCTGCGCGGCAAGGTCCAGGAGCACGCGCCGCACATCGGCCTGGTCGCCGGCCCCGACTCGTACCGCCGCATCGCCGACCTCGTCGACCGCGCCCGCCACGGCGAGCGCGTGGTCGACGTCCAGCTCGACAAGGCCGAGACCTACGAGGGCCTCGACGGCGTGCCCGACGACGACGGCGTCAGCGGACAGATCGCCATCCAGCGCGGCTGCGACAAGTTCTGCACGTTCTGCGTGGTCCCCTACACCCGCGGCCGCGAGCGCGGCGTGGCCCCCCGCGAGGTCCTGCGGGCCGCGCGGGCCCTCGCCGACCGCGGCTACCGCGAGGTCGTGCTGCTCGGCCAGACCGTCAACTCCTACGTCTACGAGGACGTGCGCTTCTCCGACCTGCTGCGCGCGCTGGTCGCGATCGACGGCCTCGAGCGCGTGCGCTTCACCAGCCCCTACCCCGTCGACTTCACCGACGACGTGATCGACGTGCTCGCCGCCGAGCCCAAGCTCATGCCCTACCTCCACCTGCCGGTGCAGTCGGGCAGCGACGCCATGCTCGCCAGCATGAAGCGGGGCTACACCCGCGGCGAGTTCCTCGCCCTCGTCGACAAGCTGCGCGCCCGCATCCCCGGCCTCGCGCTCAGCACCGACATCATGGTCGGCTTCTGCGGCGAGACCGAGCACGACCACCAGGACACCCTGTCGCTCATGCGCGCGGTCCGCTTCGACAGCGCCTTCATGTTCCGCTACAGCGACCGCGGGATCACCTACGCCAGCCGCAAGCTGCAGGACGACGTCGCCGACGCCGACAAGGCCCGGCGCCTGCAGGAGGTCATCGACCTGCAGGAGCAGCACACCCGCGCCTCGCACGCGGCCCGCGTCGGTCAGACCGCGCCGGTCCTCATCAGCGGCACCTCGCACCGCGGCGACCGCCTGGTCGGCCGCACCCCGAGCTTCCACAACGTGCTGCTGCCGCTCGGCTCGGGCGCGCCCGGTCAGACCGTCGAGGTCGCGATCACCGGCACCACCGGCCACTCGCTGATCGCCGCCGAGCCCGCCCGGCGGGCATAAGGTCCGCGGCCGGTCGGGGCGATAGGATAGTGCCCCTCCCGGCCGCAGAGGTGACCCGGCCGCGGCGTTACGAGCCTCCGCATACCCCCTACCAACGCTCGGGTGGCCTGGAGACGCCGCTTCCTGGTTGTCGGTGCTGTGCCCCGATCCGTCACCCTCGATCAGCGAATTACGAAATATATTTTGCGGCCCCGCCCGCACCGCCCCCGGTTCGCCCGCGTGCGCAGACGCCCTGGGCGACCGTCCGGACGCGCGTGGTATGGTCGCCCGCCCCGTGCCCCGCCTGTCCCCGTGGTCGCCGACGCTGCTGCTGGCCGGGTGCCTCGCCGCCGGGACCGAGCCCCGCAGCAGCGAGCCGGCCCGCTCCGCCCCGCCGCCGATCGCCGCCGAACCGGCCGCGACGGCGCCCGCGCCCCCCGGCCCGGATCCAGCGCTCGCGGCGCTGCGGGCCGAGCACCCGATCGCCGTGGCGATCGACCCCGACCGCGACCGCGACGGCTGGTTTCGCATGGCCCACGCGCTCGCCGACCGCACCCGCCTCGCCGACCACTACGAGCGCGTCGGCTACGAGCCGCCCGGGTTCTCGCGGGCCCTCGGGGTCGCGGTCCGCCCGGGCGTCGGCCAGCCGCGCTACTTCTATTACAGCCTCGGCGAGACCGCCTTCGAGGTCCCGCGTCAGTTCTTCCACCCGGCCTCGACGGTCAAGCTCGCGGCCTCGATCGGCGCCCTGCGCACCGTCGGCGCGCTCGGCCTGACCGGCGACGTCACGCTCGAGTTCCACGACGGCGAGGGCCGCTACAGGGGCAAGCTCGCCGACTCGGTGCACGAGGCGCTCATGCACAGCTCGAACCGCGACTACAACCGCCTGGTGCGCATCGCCGGGTTCGACGCGCTCAACGTCGACTACCTGTCGCCGCGCTGGGGCACCCCGGAGATGGCGGTGCAGGCCCGCTACGGCTCGCGCGACGGCCCGACGCTGCGCACCTCGCCGGAGATCGCGTACCGCGAGGGCGACCGGTCCGGCGTGCTCCCGGCCCGCGAGGGCACCAGCAAGCAGCCGGGCTGCCGGGGCAACTGCGCCACCCTGTTCGAGCTGCACGACATCCAGCGGCGCGTCATGCTGCACGCCGAGCTGCCCGCGGACCAGCGCTTCCCGATCGCCGAGCAGGACGTCGCCCGCATGCGCGAGACCATGCGGATCACCCGCAAGCGCTTCGGAAAGGTCGCCGACGAGGCGTTCGGCGCCCCCGTGGAGATCTTCAACAACGTCGGCCGCATCCCGCGGCTGGCGCTGCTCGAGAACGCGACGATGATCGAGCCGAAGTCGGGGCGCCGGCTGTTCATCGTCGCCTCGGTCGCGTTCCCGGCCTCGCTCGGCGACAGCGACGCGCAGGTGGTCCCGCGCCTGCGGGCGCTCGCGCGGCCGACCCTCGACTTCATCCTCGCCAGCGAGCCCGACGGCCCCGGCCTGCAGCACGACGCCGGCGAGCGGCCCGCGCTGCAGGTCCAGGCGAGCCCCGGCGGCGGGGTGCTGGCGCTCGTCGACACCGACCTCGAGGCCCGCGTGTGGGTCGATCGTCAGGCGCTCGCGCGCCGCGGCGAGGGTCGACCGGCGGCGTTCGTCGGCGAGGGCCTCGCGCCCGGCGAGCACGCGGTGGTCGTCGAGGTCGGCCCGGTCGGCGCGCCGACCGGCTACCGCGCCTCGCTGATCACGCTGCCGGATCCGGGCTCGGGTTGAGCACCGGCGCCGCGTCGCCGTCGAGGTTCTGGATCACGCCGCACGCCAGCCGGCCGCCGGCGTTGCCGGTCGGCTGCCCGAAGTCGTCGGGCTTCTCGTGGACGATGATGGCCCGCCCGAGCACGCCGGCGGCGCCGCTCAGGCTGAAGGTCCCGGCGTCGAGCGTCAGCGTGAACACGGCGCGACCGTCGGCGTCGGCCTCGATGTTGCCGAAGTCGCCGGGGTGGTGGGTCGCGCTGTTCGGCGCGCCGTGGTCGACCATCGCCGGGTTGAAGTGCCCGCCCGCCGACATGCCGTCCGCCGACGAGCAGTCGCCCCACTCGTGCACGTGCATGCCGTGCATGCCCGGGGTCAGGCCGGTGATGTCGGCGTCGACGCGCAGCTCGCCGTCGGCCATCTCCGTGATCTCGACGCTGCCCTGCACACCGCTGCCGCCGAGCGGGGCCAGCGACGCGTTCGCGTCGGGCGTGGAGGGGTCGGCCTCGCCGGCGCAGGCGGCGAGCAGGACGAAACAGAGACAGGTGCGTCGCATGGTCCGGCCACTGTGACCGACGCGCGCGGACCCGCCAAACATTCGTCGAACCGCGGCGCCGGCAAAATTCGTCGCTCGCCGCGCGCGTGGCGGGTCATTTCCTCGAGCGCGCCCGGAGGTCGACGCACCCTCGTCAACGGTTGCCGGAAACCGGGCTCGGCGGTCCGGCCGGCGCGCGCGTGGCGACCAGCATGCACGCCTGCGTGCCCTTGCGGTAGCCGACGTGGAACGGCAGGCGCGGCACCCGATCCGCGGCCCTGTAGGCCTCGATGAGCGTGGTCTGATCCTCGTCGTCGAACAGCAGGTTGACCTGCGCGTAGCTGCCGTACAGCGCCACCGCGAACTTGCGGGTCAGGTCGTCGTAGGCGACGCCGGTCTCGTCCTGCACGATCGTCGGCGCCTGCGCGAGCACGAGGCCGGTGAACGCGGTGAAGTTGATGTCCTGCGGCAGGTGCGAGGCGGCCTTCAGGATCACCCGCTCGTCGGCGAGGCTGGCGATGAAGCGGTGCTCGGGCGCGTCTGGCTTCAAGGTCATGTTCGAGAGGCCGACGCGCAGGTACTCGAGCGCGACCGCCTGGCCGTCGCTGCGCCGGCGCAGCGACAGCCGCACCGAGTCCCAGGTCGCCGCGCGCGCGCGGTCGCCGGCGTGGTCGACCACGTCGCCCGCGGCGTCGAGGTCGATCGGCGTGACCGCCAGCACCTCGAAGCCCTCGCGCGCGGCGAAGGCCATCAAGAGCCCGGTGATGCCGCGGACCGGCTGCCCGCGCCGGGTGCCGTCGTTCATCTCCTCGGTCTTGAAGAAGCCGCGGCGCAGGAAGCCGGTCAGCAGCGGCTCGTAGCCGGCGAGCATGGCCTCGCGTTCGTCGCGCTCGAGCTGCTCGGGCCGCGGCGGCGGCCCGCCGCGCTGCATGGCCACCAGCACGTAGCGGCTCGCGTTCGGGTACATGCGCCGCGCGGTCGGGAAGTCGGCGCCGGAGAACGGGTAGAACACGGTGTCGCCGCTCGACTGTGCCAGCGCGTCGGCGGCCCAGGCCTGCATCGGCGCGCCGACCTTGGCCTCGAAGTGTTCGAAGGCGCGGGCCAGGCGGCGCGTGTAGTGCCGCGCCCGCCACTCGCGGGCCGGCAGGTCGTCGCGCAGGCCGGCGAGCAGCCGCGCCGCGCGGTCGACCTCGCCGACGTCCGCGGTTTGCACCGATATGTCTCCGGGGACAGGTTGTCCCGCCCCACCCTCGCCCGCGGCCAGCACGGCCGCGAGCGCCGCCACGATGACAGCGATCGCCACGACGCCTCCAGTGTAGAGGATCGACGCGCCGACCGGGCCCGCGTCATCCCGCCCGAGAATGCGCCTTTACGCGGTTAACCGCGGCTCACTCGCGTCGCTCGATCGCGCGCTGCTCGTCCTTGTTGGCGAACCAGTCGCTCTCGAGCCGGCGCTTCAGGCCCGACGCATAAAGACAGTCGCGCAGCGAGTTGCTCTTGTAGGTGACCCGCATGTGGTCGCGGGTCTTGATGAAGACGGCGCGGGCCCTGGTGATCTGTGCGCGGCTCAGCTGGCCCTCGCGCTCCTCGTGCAGGGCGTCGATGCCCTGGCGCCGGAGCTCGCGCAGCAGCGTCAGGCTGTTGCTGCGGACCTTGCCGCCCGTGTAGTAGCAGACCAGCTTGTGGCGCTCGGCCCCCTGCTGATCGCGGCGCTCGCCGACCCAGTCCGCGAACGCGGCGACCTCGCCGTAGAGCGCGTCGAACAGGTAGACCTCGGCGATGTTGAAGCCGCCGTGCTTGATGCAGCGCGCGGTCACCCCGAAGCCGCCGGAGTGGGCCGAGACGCAGACCATCCCGATCCTCGCCGCGTGGGGCAGCCGCGAGGGCCCGAGCGCCTCGGCCACCGCCGGGCCCTGCAGGGCCGAGCGCACCTCGCCGAGGAACTTCTGGAAGCCGCCCGGCTTGTCGAGGTTGCCGCCGCTCGAGTCGGAGCGGCGCACCGGGCCCTGCGGCATGACGAGGATGGCGTTCTGTCGGCTGTCGTCGAGCTGCTCGCGCAGCTGGTGGCGGACCATCGCCTCGCCCGCGGTCGTGCGGTGGCCGTGGAAGTGCACGACCGCGTCGACCTTCTGGTCGTCCATCACCCGGAAGTGCCCGGGCACGAACACGAGGGTGGTCGCGTCCTGGTAGCGCTTGCCCGGCGCGGGGAACATGCCGTGCTCGAGCGCGAGGGTGATCGTGGTGCCGCGCCGGCCCTGGTCGATCGCCTGGACCTTGGGCCCGAGCTTCTTGCCGTCGGCGGCCGCGGCCGGGCCCGCGAGCGACCACAGCCCCGCGCCGACCGCCGCGAACAGCCCGCGACGCGACCAGCCGGACCCGTGTTCGCCGCGATCTCCCATCCCGGCCGCTGGATAACACGCCGGCGATCCTCGCTCAAGGATCCCCGGCCCGGCCGCGAGCGATGCGCTGAAGCGCGCACGCGTCCGCGCCGGCGGGCCGGGCGACGCGGGTGCATCGAAATGATACACCTCGTGCGATGCCCCCTCAGACCCGCAGGCCGCGCGGCCGCGACGGCGAGGCGCCGCGCGTCGATCGTGACAGCGTGCTCATCGCGGTCGGCGAGCTGGTGCGCCGCGAGGTCGACCTCGACGCCCTGCTCGCGCAGGTCATCGACACCGTGACCCGGGCGATGGACGCCGATCGCGGGACCTTCTACCTCGTCGATCGCGCCCGCGGCGAGCTGTTCAGCAAGGCGGCGCTGCTGCCCGAGCTGCGCGAGATCCGGCTGGCGCTCGGCCAGGGCGTGGCCGGCTTCGTGGCCCGCACCGGCGAGACCGTCAACCTCGCCAGCTCGGCCAGCGACCCGCGCTTCCACAACGCCATCGACCGCCGCACCGGCTACGCGACCCGCTCGATGCTCGCGGTGCCCGTGCACGACCGGACCGGCGACATCCTCGGCGTGCTGCAGCTGCTCAACAAGAAGGGCGTGGCCTTCACCGCCGACGACGAGGCCCTGCTGCGCGCGCTCGCCAGCCAGGTGGCGATGATCGTCGAGAGCACCAGCCTCTACCCCCAGCTGCGCTCGCCCACGCCGGCCCCGCTGAGCTACCGCTTCAACGGCATCGTCGGCCAGGGCGAGCGCATGAAGCGGGTCTACGACGTCGTCACCCGCGCCGCCGCGACCGACGCGACCGTGCTCGTCACCGGCGAGACCGGCACCGGCAAGGGCCTGATCGCCCGCGCGATCCACTTCAACTCGCGCCGCGCCGCCAGCCCGTTCGTCGCCGTCGACTGCGCCTCGCTGCCGGCCACGCTCATCGAGAACGAGCTGTTCGGCCACGAGCGCGGGGCCTACACCGGCGCCGACCAGCGCGCGCTCGGCAAGTTCGAGGCGGCCGACGGCGGCACCGTGTTCCTCGACGAGATCGGCGAGGTGCCCCTGCCCCTGCAGTCGAAGCTGCTGCGCGTGCTGCAGGAGCGGGAGTTCGAGCGCGTCGGCGGCCGCCGCAGCGTCAAGGTCGACGTGCGCATCGTCGCCGCGACCAACCGCAACCTCGAGGACATGGTCGCCCGCCAGCGCTTCCGCGAGGACCTCTATTACCGCCTGCGCGTGCTGTCGCTGCCGCTGCCGCCGCTGCGCGAGCGCGGCCCCGCCGACCTCGACCAGCTGGCCCACCACTTCCTCAGCGTGTTCGCCCAGCGCCACGGCAAGGCGGTGGCCCGCTACACCCCGGCCGCCCGCGCCCGCCTGCACACCCACGCGTGGCCCGGCAACATCCGCGAGCTCGAGAACTGCATCGAGGGCGCGGTGGTCCTGTGCAGCAGCGAGGCGATCGACGTCGCCGACCTGCCGCTGCCGCCCGAGGGCCCGCCGTCCGCCCCGCCCGCGGCGGCCGGGCGCGCCCACCGATCCGGGCCCGCCGGCCCCGCCCTCGGCGCGCTGACCTGGGACCAGATGGAGAAGCTCTACATCGAGGCCGTCCTCCAGCACCACGCCGGCAACCGCAGCGCCGCGGCCAAGGCCATGGGCATCGGCCGCACCACGCTGCTGCGCAAGATCCAGCAGCACGGCATCTCCGGCTGATCCGCGGCGAGCCGGTGCCCGCGGATCGCACACCCATATCGGTGCACTGTTTCATTTCGAGACACCGCCGCCCCGCGACCGCCGGGCCCGCGGCCACGAACACGGCCGCCGCGAGGCTGGCACGGGACGTGCTGTAGGGGCCGCATGACGACCAAGCAGCCCGTTCCCCAGCCGCAGCAAAACCCCGACACCGCCTGGCGCGGCAACCGGCCTGCCGAGGACCCGGAGAAGATGAAGCGCTGGGGCTTCGTGACCGCCAAGCCCAGCGAGTACCTGATCCACATGCGCCACGGCAAGATCCGGCGGCGCGGCACCGGTCAGGGCGCGAGCTGCTTCAAGTGGCCGTGGGACTCGGTGGCGATCATCCCGACCACGATCAACCGCGTGCAGTTCATGGCCGACCAGGTCACGCTCGAGAAGGTCGGCGTGCAGATCACCGGGCTCGCGGTCTACCGCATCGTCGAGCCCGAGCTGACGTTCCGCATGCTGAACTTCTCGTACAGCGAGCGCGCGCAGGAGAAGCTCGGCGACATCCTGGCCGAGATGTTCGTCGGCGCGACCCGGCGGCTGGTCGCCAACCTGGCCATCGAGGACGTGATGACGCGGCGCAAGGAGGCGATCGCCAGGGAGCTGCTGGCCGAGCTGGCGCCGGTGGTCGAGGGCCGCGGGCGTGGCGACGACACCACCGCGAGCGGCTGGGGCGTGGTGCTCGACACGGTCGAGGTGCAGAACGTCCGCGTGCTCAGCGAGACGGTCTTCAACGACATGCAGGCCAAGTTCCGCGCCGAGCTGGCGATGCGCGCGCGCCAGGCCGAGCTGGAGAACGCCCGCGAGATCGCGACCATCGAGGCGGCCTCGGCCCAGGCGATCGAGACGGCCAAGATCACCAGCGACACCGCGACCCGCGAGCTGCGGGCCCAGTCGGAGAGCCGGACCACCCAGATCGAGCTGGCCGAGGAGACCAAGCGCGAGCAGCTGAAGGCCGCGGCGATGGCCGAGAAGAGCGCGCGCGAGCAGGCGCGCGCGCTCGCGGACCTGCGCGCGAGCTCCGAGCTGGCCGCCGACCGCGGCGCGCGCGAGCAGGCGCGCCAGCTGGCCGAGCTGCGGGCCCACTCCGAGCTGGCCGCCGACAAGCAGACCCGCGAGCAGGCGCGCATGCTGAGCGAGCAGCGCACCCAGGCCGAGCTGGCCGCCGACAAGCAGACCCGCGAGCAGGCCCGGCTGCTCGCCGAGCTGAAGGCCAGGACGGAGCTCGAGGCGGAGCGGGCCGCGCAGGCCGAGGCGGCCCGGCTGGCCCAGCTGGCCCGCGAGCGCAAGCTCGCCGAGGCGGAGCGCCAGGTCCTCGAGGCCAAGCACCAGAACGCGACCCGCGAGGGCGAGATGGCCGCCGCGTTGCACGCCCAGAAGGCCCGCTCGATCGCCGACTTGAAGGAGCTCGAGAGCGCCGCGGCCGGCAAGGTGCTGGCGCGGGAGATCGAGCTGAAGCGCCTGGCCGGCGAGGCGCAGGCGCTGGTCGCCCGGGCCAACCGGGACATCGAGAACCTGGTCTCGGACGACAAGATCCGGCTCGCGCTGGTCGAGACCGGCCTGCCGGCGCTCGCCGCGGCGTTCGCCCAGAAGTTCGGGGAGGTGAAGTTCACCTCGTTCGGCGGCGACGGATCCGACCCCTCGGCGATGATCGGCAAAGGTATCGCCCACGTCCTCGAACTGGTGAAGACCGTGGGCAGCGACGTGATCGGCGACAAGCCGCGCGCCAGCGACGAGTGACCTCTCGCGCCCCCAGGCGGTCGCCTGCCCCTGCCGCGCGTGACGGCGCGTCAGGGGTCCGGTAACCTCCTGAGGATCGCGATGCGGGAGGGACTGTCAGGCATCGGCGGTGGGGCGACCAGAGACGAGGTCGGCGCCCTCGCCATCACCACGCCGCTGAGCGGCGGGTCGGTGAACACGGCGGTCACCAAGCCGATGCCGGTGGGCACCCGCGTCGACCGTTACGTGCTCGGCGAGATCCTCGGCGCCGGCGGCATGGGCGTGGTCTACCGCGCGTGGGACCCGACGAGCCACCGCGAGGTCGCGCTGAAGCTGGTGCGCCCCGAGCCCTCGGTCGGCACGCCGGCGAGCGGCGGCGGCCAGGCCCGCCTGCTGCGCGAGGCCCAGGCGATGGCCCGCCTGTCGCACGCCAACACCGTGGGCGTGTACGACGTCGGCCTCGTCGACGACCAGGTCTACATCGCCATGGAGCTGATCGACGGGGTCAGCATGGGCGCGTGGCTGCGCGAGCGCCCGCGGCCGTGGCGCGAGGTCCTGCGCGTCATGCAGCAGGCCGGCCGCGGCCTCGAGGCGGCCCACGCGGCGGGCCTGGTGCACCGCGACTTCAAGCCGGAGAACGTGCTGATCGGGCGCGACGGCCGCGTCTGCGTGGTCGACCTCGGGCTCGCGCGCCCGGTCGCCGCGCCGAAGTACGACGCGCAGCAGGCCTCGACCACCCAGCTCGCCAAGCTCAACGCGATCGTGCCGACGGTCGTCGACGTCAACCTGACGCGCACCGGCGCGGTGCTCGGCACGCCGCTGTACATGGCGCCCGAGCAGCACCAGAGCGAGAAGATCGACGCGCGCACCGACCAGTTCAGCTTCTGCGTGAGCTTCTACGAGGCGCTCTACGGCAAGCGCCCGTTCGCCGCCGACAGCCGCAACGAGCTGATCTACAACGTGGTGCACGGCCAGGTCTCGGCCCCGCCGAGCGACTCGCGGGTCCCGCCGTGGCTGCACGGCGTGGTCCTGCGCGGCCTGTCGACGTCGCCGTCCGCCCGCTACCCGTCGATGACCGAGCTGCTCGACGAGCTCGACCATCACGCCCGCCGCCTGGTCTCGGGCTGGTCCGCGGCGGCCTCGATCGGCCTGCTGCTGGTGGCGCTGGCGGTGTTCCTGCTGCCGCCCGCGACCGGCGACGCGCCCGAGGAGGCCCCGCCGAGCGCGGCCCCGGCCAACCTCGACCTCGAGCAGGGCGAGCTCGGCGCGGTCCCGCCGGGCTGGCAGCTCGTCGAGGAGCCGCCCGGCCAGGCCGCGGCGGCGAGCAGCGACGAGGGCCCCTACCGCGGCCGCCGCTGCGCCAAGCTCGCGGCGACGGCGACGCCCGGCGCGGTGCTGCAGCAGGCGATCGACGCCACGCCGTTCCGCGGCGGCCGCGTGCGCCTGCAGGCCGCCGCCCGCGCGCGCATCACCGGCGACTCTGACGCGGCGCTGTGGCTCCGCGTCGAGCGCGGCGAGTCGGGCGAGGCCCAGCGCGAGACGCCCGTGCACGCCGGCGAGTGGGCCAACCAGGAGCTCGTGATCGAGGTGCCCGGCGACGCCCGCCGCGTCGCCTTCGGCGTCAAGCTCGCGGGCCAGGGCCAGATCTGGCTCGACGCCGTGACCCTCGAGCGCATCGAGAAGGGCTGGTCCGTGCCGCCGGGCAAGTAGCGCCGCGGGCCGCGACGGCTCAGCCGCGCACGCCGATGACCTGGGTGTCGGGCACGCCCTCGTACCACGGCAGCCCGGCCTCCTCGGAGTGCTGGATCTCCGAGATGACCTGGGCGCCGAACAGGATGATGAGGGCCATGAACTCGAGCGTGAGCAGGACGATGATGACCGTCGCAAGCGAGCCGTAGACCACGCTGACGAGCGAGATCTTGCCGAAGTAGACCATCAGCACCCGGCGCAGGCCGTCCCACACGACCGCGGCCGCCACGCCGCCGGTGAGCGCGCGGCGGAACGAAACCTCGGTGATCGGCATGACGCGGTAGATCGCGGTGAACAGGATCACGAGGGTGAGGAAGCCGGCGAGCTTCAGGCCGAGGGCCGGCAGCGCCCCGAGGGACAGCACGTAGCTGCCGATCTTGATCGACTCGTCGGACAGCGCCTCGAGCACGGCGACCAGGGTCGTCAGCGCGAACAGGCCGACCGCGAGCACCACCAGGAAGATGTACGGCAGCACCGCCGACAGCCACACGTTGCGTTTGCGGCGCGACTTGCTGCGGGCGAAGATGATGGCGAGCGCGCCCTCGAGGATCTTGAAGGCCCACGAGCTGAAGAACAGCAGCACGAAGATGCCGATGGTGCCGATCACGTTGGCCTCGTTCATCAGGAACGCGACCTGCTCGGTGATCGTCTGGGCCTGCGAGGGGATCAGCAGGGCCAGCTCGGTGGCGATGATGCCAAGCAGCTGCTGCTGGTCGACGATGTGGGTCAGCGCCGTCAGGAGGATGGCGATGATGGGGACGATCGACAGCAGCGCGTTGTAGGCGATCCCGCCGGCCAGCAGCAGCGCGTGGTTCTTGCTGAGGTGGGTGACGACGCGGACGAGGAAGCGGCCGAGGCGGCCCGCGACGACCCCGACCCGGCGCATACCCTTGAGTTCGGGGGCTGTCGCGGCAGGTTCGGTCATCTCGTCCCGGGCGGGGACCCGTACCATACGCGGTTCCGCGGCCTCCGGGACAGCCCCCCGAACGGGCGCCTACGCACACGCGATCCGCTATCCTCCGCCCGCTCGCGGCCTCACGGGTCACGCGGCCGCGGGCGACCCGCCGATGAATTACCGCCACCACTACCACGCCGGCGGCGCCGCCGATCTCTTGAAGCACATGGTGCTCGCCGCGCTGCTGCGCCGGCTGCTGGTCAAGCCGCGGCCGCTGTGCGTGCTCGACACCCACGCCGGGGCCGGCGTCTACGGGCTCGACGACGAGATGGCCCGAAAGACAGGCGAGGCCTCGCGCGGGGTCGCGCGGCTGTGGGGCGCGCGCGGGCTGCCGGAGGCGCTCGCGGATCTCATGCGGGTGGTCGCGGCCTTCAACCCGGACGGCGCGCTGCGCGTGTACCCCGGCTCGCCGGCGCTGGCCCGGGCGCTGCTGCGGGCGGACGATCGCCTCGTCGCCTGCGAGCTGCAGCCCGGCGAGGCCCACAAGCTCCAGACCTCGCTGGCCGCGCCGACCCCGGGCCCCGGGCGCACGGGCGAGTGCCGGGTCGCCGTGCACGTGCGCGACGGCTACGAGGCGCTCGGCGCCCTGCTGCCGCCGGTCGAGCGGCGCGGGCTCGTCGTCGTCGATCCGCCCTACGAGCGCCCGGACGAGTTCGCGGCGGCGCTGGCCGGGCTGCAGCGGGGCCACGCGCGCTGGCCGACCGGCTGCTACTTGCTGTGGTACCCGATCCGCGGACCGGTCGCGGCGGGCAAGCTGCACGCGGCGCTGCTCGCCGGGTCGATGCGGCGGATCCTGTGCGTCGAGCTGCGGGCGGGTGCGGAGCCCGGCGACGGTTCGGGTGTGATCGTCGTCAACCCGCCGTGGCAGGTCGACGAGGCCCTGCGTGACGCGCTCCCGGCGCTGGCGGGCCACCTCGGCGAACGCGGGGCCGATGCGACGCGCGTCGAGTGGCTGGTCGGCGAGTGACGCGCGCGCGCGCGTGCGCAGGTCGGCGAGCGACCCGCGCGTGCTCGTCGGTGGTAGCCTGGTCCCCTCCATGGCTCTCCCTGAAGACGCGACGTTGGCGACCGTCCCCTTGCTCGCGGACTTCGGCGAATTCGGCGGGCGCTACGTCGCCGAGACGCTGATGCCGGCGGTCGAGGAGCTCGCCCGGGCGTGGCCCGAGGCGTGGGCCGACCCCGCGTTCCAGGCCGAGTATCGGGCGATCCTCCGCGACTACGTCGGCCGGCCCTCGCCGCTCGGCGAGGCGCCGCGGCTGGCGGCCGCGGTCGGCGGCGGTCGCATCTTCCTCAAGCGCGAGGACCTCAACCACACCGGCGCGCACAAGATCAACAACACCGTCGGCCAAGCCCTGCTCGCCGCGCGGATGGGCAAAACCCGGCTGATCGCCGAGACCGGCGCCGGCCAGCACGGCGTGGCCTCCGCCACCGTCGCCGCCCGCCTCGGCATGGAATGCGTGGTTTACATGGGCACGGAGGACATCAAGCGCCAAGCGCTGAACGTCTACCGAATGCGGCTGCTGGGCGCGACCGTCCAGCCGGTCAGATCCGGCTCCCGCACCCTCAAGGACGCGCTCAACGAGGCGCTGCGCGACTGGGTCACCAACGTCGATGACACCTTTTATATGATCGGCACGGTGGCCGGCCCGCACCCCTATCCGCTGATGGTGCGCGAGTTCCAGGCGGTCATCGGCCGCGAGGCGCGCGAGCAGATGCTGGCCGAGCAAAGCTGTCTGCCCGATGCGCTGGTCGCCTGCGTGGGCGGCGGCTCTAACGCTATCGGCCTGTTCCACCCGTTCCTGAACGATAGCGATGTCGCCATCTACGGCGTCGAAGCCGCCGGCGCGGGCATCGAAACCGGCCGCCACGCCGCCACGCTCTGCGCCGGCCGGCCCGGCGTGCTGCACGGCAACCGCACCTATCTACTCAACGACCACGACGGCCAGATCGCGGAAACCCACTCGGTTTCCGCCGGCCTCGATTACCCCGGCGTCGGCCCGGAGCACGCTTGGCTCAAAGACATCGGGCGGGTGCAATACGTCGCCGTCACCGACGATGAAGCCCTGCGGGGCTTTCACGACCTGACCCGCACCGAAGGCATCATCCCGGCCCTGGAAAGCAGCCACGCCCTGGCCTACGTCACCCAGCTCGCGCCGACCCTGCGCCCCGACCAGCGGATCGTGGTCAACCTGTCGGGACGCGGCGACAAGGACATTTACACCGTCGCCGCGCTGGAAGGCATCCAGCTATGAACCCCCGCTCCCCGACCTCTCGCCCGACGGGCGAGGGGCCTCCTCGGCATCCAGCATTCAAGAGTTGCGCCGCATGAATCGCATCGCCCGCCGTTTCCAAACCTTGCGCCACGCCGATCGCAAGGCCCTGATTCCCTATATCACCGCCGGCGATCCCCGCCCGGACGTCACCGTGCCCATGCTGCACGCGCTGGTCGCGGCCGGCGCTGACCTCATCGAACTGGGCGTGCCGTTTTCCGACCCGATGGCCGATGGCCCGGTCATCCAGAAAGCCTGCGAGCGAGCGTTGGCGCAAGGCATGTCGCTGCGCGGCGTGCTGGAACTGGTGCGCGAGTTCCGCCGCACCGACGGCGAAACGCCGCTGGTGCTGATGGGTTATCTCAACCCCATCGAGCGCATGGGCCACGCCGATTTTGTCGCCGCCGCCCGCGACGCGGGCGTGGACGGAGTGCTGACCGTGGATTTGCCGCCGGAAGAAGCCGCCGAAATGGCCGAGCTGTTCGAGGCGGCCGGCATCGCCCCGATTTTCCTGCTGGCCCCCACCAGCTCCGAGGAGCGCATCCGGCAAACCGCCCGGCTG
>JAEUJW010000012.1 GCA_016793465.1 Myxococcales bacterium | reverse complement strand
GCCCCAGGGACAAACTCACGGCCGGGCTTACCTCGCACCAAACGGACTTCCGTCCTCTCGCTGACGTCGACGCGATGCTACGACAAGACGCGGCTCGTTTCATGCATCGCTGGTGGCCGTCAGGCCATGTGAAACTCACGGGCGACCTCACCATCCTCGCCGCCGACCTCTCCGTCGTGCGCACCATCCCCGCCGGCGACGACCTCGTCGCCCTCGCCGTCGCCGACGTCGACCGCGACGAGCGCCCCGACCTCGTCGCCCTCGACTTCGCCGCCTCCGCCGCCGTCATCGCCCGCGCCGCCGCCGACTTCGCCGTCGAGTCTCTGCCCACCGTGCCCGCCCCCGAGCACCTCGACCTCACCGACTTCGACGGCGACGGCACGCTCGACCTCCTCACCCAGGGTCGCACCTCCGCCGAGGTGTTCTTCCACGCCAACGACGGCCGCGGCACCTTCGCGACCGCGCGCGCGCTCGTCCCTCAGAGCGGCCCGAGCGAGGGCTTCGTCGCCCACCGCGACGCCGCCGGCCGCCGCTGGCTGATCTCCGGCGACGGCGTGCGCCTGCTCGCCAGCGAGTTCGACGAGCGCGACCAGTTCCTCGACCGCGTCATCGGCCCGCCCCACGACCAGCCCACCGGCGTCGCCCGCGACGGCGACGCCATCCTCACCCGCGCGCCCGGCGGCGGCGCCCGCCACTCGCTGACCCCCGCCCACCTGTTCACCGAGGTGTGGCGCGGCAGCGGCGGCTCACACAGCCCGATCGCGCTCGCCGACTTTAATGCTGACGACCTGCTCGACCTCGCCGTCACCCGCGGCAGCGAGATCGCCGTCCGCCTCGGCCAGCCCGACACCACCTGGTCCGCCCCCGCCGACCTCGAGCTCCCCGCGGACATCGTCTCGCTGGCCGCCGCCGACGTCACCGGAGACGGCCTGCTCGACCTCGTGATCGGCGACGCCAGCCCCGCCGTGACGGTCGCCGTCGGCCGCGGCGACGCCGGCTTCGCCCACACCTCCCATGTCCCTCTACCCGTCATCCCGTGGCGCCTCCACGCCGGCTTCGACCCCTGGGGCGCCGGCAGCTCCGCCGTCGCCCTCGCCCCCCGCGGCGTCGCCGACGACGCCGGCCTCACAGTCCTCCGCTTCGACCCCGCCGGCGAGCTCCTGTCCCTCACGCGACCGATCGCCGCCGGCGACCCGCGCCAGCTCGCCTCCGCCGACGTCGACGCCGACGGCCGCGACGACCTCGTCGCCCTCGTCTACACCGACACCGACCGCCTGCTCGTTACCCTCGACGGCGTCGAGGGCCCCGGCACCACCATCGCACTGACCGACGAGCTGCAGCCATACTTCGACGGCAGCGCGACCCTCGCGCTCGGCGACCTCGACCGCGACGGCACCGTCGACGCGCTCCTGCTCGACTACGGCGTCCACCTCGAGCTCCCCCACCTCGCCGCCGACCCGCCGATCGTCCGTCGCAGCTACGACAGCGACTTCTCCTGGGCCAGCCGGATCGCCCTCGCCGACATCGACCACGACCCCCACCCCGACCTCGTCTATTGCTCCGTCAACGAGCTCCGCGTCGCCCTCGGCGCCGCCGACGGCCGCTTCCAGCACCAGCCGCGCTCCAACTACTACAACGACAGCTGCGCCCTCCACGTCGACCCCGACGGCCGCCCCACCGCCGCCACCCGCAACGAGCGCGGCCTCGCCGTGCTCCGCCCCACGCTCGCCCCGGCCCTCCAGCGCAGCGAGACCTACCCCGGCGCCCCGACCCGCCTCACCAGCCTCGCCACCGGCGACCTCGACGCCGACGCCCGCACCGACATCCTCGTCACCACCACCATGCGCGACGCCATTTTAATTAATGGCTTCGGCGTGATCTGGGGCGGCGAACAGACCCCGACCCGCGCCGCCTGGCACCGCGTCGGCGGCGACCGTCGCTTCACCGCCGTCACCGCCGCCCCGCTGGACGACACGCCCGGCGACGAGGTCATCCTCGCCTCGGCCGGCCACGTCGAGCTCCTGACCCACCGCGACGGCCACATTATTAAATCCGCCGCCCGCTTCCACTTCGCCGGCGATCCGCTCGCGCTGGTCCCCCTCACCCACAAAGACGGCCCGCCCGACCTCGCAATCCTCGGCGTTGCCGACGACGCCGCGCACCTCGTCGTCGTCCCCGACATCACGTCGAAAGATTCGCCGGATCCCCCATCGCCCCTCTGGGAGGTCGCGATCGCTCCCGATCGCCCGGAGTCCTCTCTCCCGCCGGCCATGATCGGCACCGACTTCGACGCCGACGGCCACACCGACCTCGTCGTCGCCCCCGGCGAAGCACGCCCGCTGCGCGTCTTCTGGGGCGACCGCGACGGCACCTCCACCGGCGTCGAGCTGCTCGCCGACCCCGAGCGCCGGTGGCGACTGGCCGCCGCCGACACCGACGGCGACGGCGTCGACGAGCTCGTGCTCGCCGCCGACGATCACCTGGCCCGCGTCGACCTCCGCGGCCGCGTGCCTCGCGTCCCGACCGTCCTGCTCGAATCTTTCATCGTCCTGCACTTCCTCGCCGACGACCTCGACGGCGACGGCCTCATCGACTTCGTCGGCGGCTACAGACCCCTGCGCTTCATCCTCGACGCCTCCCCCGTCGAAGGGTGGATCCTCGTCCCGGACGGCCAGCTCGCGGCCGCCCACCTCGACGGCGACTCCGTCCTCGACCTCCTCGGCATCACCGCCGACACCGACCGCCTGTGGGTCCGCCGCTCCGCCCCGGAGGCGCCATGAAGCTCCGCCTCGGCATCACCGCCGGCCTCGGCATGCTCGCTGCCTGCCTGCCCGAGCTCGTGCAGCACGAGGGCGAGCACATCCTCTACGAGCACAGCGCCGGGTACAGCATCTGCGCGGGCACCGTCGCCTACCTCGACGACCTCGTCGTCGCCTACAGCGAGCACCTCAACGTCCCCATGCCCGGGCAGGTCCGCTACTCCTGGCTCGACGCCGCCGATCGCAAGGCCCTGCTCGGCAACCTCGCCGAGGGCAAAGGCGGCTTCGCGCCCGGCACCCACGCCATGAGCTTCGACGACCCGGCCTCGACCCACGAGCTCGTCCACGCCCTCGTGTTCGCCGACCCGCTCACGCCATACTTCAACGAGGGCCTCGCCACCACCTACGATGTCCTCGCCCACGGCTGGCCGGTCCTCTTCCACACCCCGCAGTCCGTCGACCCCCGCACCGACCTCTTCGCCATCTCGAGCGATGACGTCGACTACTTCGACGCCGCCCGCTTCACCGCCTTCCTGCTCACGCGTCACGGCCACGACAAGCTCTACCGCCTCAACGCCCGCCTCTACCCGCCCTACACCGAAGCGCAGCTCTCCCGGGCCTTCCGCGCCATCTACGACCTCGATTTTGCTGAAGAGGTCGACCACTTCATGCGCGGCGACCTGGGGTGCGAGGACTTCCCCCACGACCTGTCGACGGCCATCTGCAGCGCCCCGGTCCTGCCGTGGTCCGGCGACACCTGGACGTTCGCCGGCTTCATGGACTGCGACGACCCCGCCACCGTCGGCGGCATCGATCCGCGCGGCGGCCCACCGATCTTCCAGATCGTCTCCGTTCAGATCCCCCGCGCCGGTATCTACGATCTCGACGCCCACAGCGACGTGCGTGTGGAGTTCACGCTGTCGCCATGCTTCGGATGCCCGGGCCAGGGCGTGCCGTCCTACGTCCCGGCCGGGGAGCACCTCGCCGTCAACCTCGAGCCCGGCCTCCACCAGCTCCGCGTCGACTCCTATGCCGACGACGCCCAGCCCTTCGCCGTCACCCTCCGCCCCCGTGACACCGACGATTAATTAATTAATTAATTAACTAACTAAAAAACCATCAACCCCGCGAACACACCGAGCTGCATCGTCGGTATCCCGTGAATGATCCCGACGATCCGCGCCTGCCCCCCGACCATACCTTTAATTAGGGTCTTTCTCCGCACTCCGAGCACCACGCCCAACTTGACGTCGGCCTCGAGCGCGGTCGGGCTCGTGCGAAACAGCGACACCCCGCCGCCGAACGCATAATAGAGCCGCCCGTTGTTCGCCCCGTAGCCGACCGCCGTCAGGTGGTGCCGGTGATATACCAGCCCGTAGCGCCCGCCGTAGCTGAGAAACGCCGCCGTATAGTCCGCCCCGCCCGCGCTCACCGTCAGCTCGTAGCCCAGCGCCGTCCGCCACACGTCGGCGCTGCCCCGGCGCTCGCGCGGCCGCAGCGACGAGCCGAGGAACAGCGACACCTCGGTCGAGGGCACCGGCGACAAGATGTTCCACCCGAGCCCCACGGTGCCGGCGAATACCAGCCTCCGTCGGTCCTCCGGGCGCGGCGCGACGACGACCTTCGATTCGACCGCCGGCGCTGGCGCGGCCGACGCCGGCAACTGCGCTGCGATACTCGCGACCGACCCCGTCGCCTGCGCCCGCGAATCCGCGGTCGCCTGTGATTCGACCCCCGGCGCCCCCGAGCTCGCGGCCGCCGCGTCCGCCTGCGATTCGTCCTCTGACAGCGGCTCCGTCGCCCCCGAATTCACCGCCTGCGCTTCGACCCCCGGCGCCGGCGCGCTCGCCCCCGCCAGCACCACGAACGCCATGAATCCGACCACCATGGTTCCCCCTCGCCTCCTCCTGTACCATGACCGCGATTATGCCGATTGTCATGAAGTCATCAAACCCGCTCGCCCCCACCCTCCGATTGTTCGCCGGAGATACGGCCACGGGTCACGGTAACCGTGACGATTGACCTGCGACGTAGCGAGGGCCGCGCGACGCCTCGCCTCGCGCGTCGACGATTCACCGCGATCCAGTTCGCCCGGCGCGGGCCCGACGCCCTCGTACACGTCGAGCCAGGCCGCCGTCTCGCCGGCTACCCGCCGCCGAATCTCACCATCTGCGCAACCAGCTCCTGCAGGTCCGTCAGCGCCGTCGGCGGCGGCTCGCGCTGCGGCAGCAGCCACAGCGGCACCTGCGGGTACGCCGACGTGAGCGCCCGACTGGCCGCCAGCGCCTGCTCGCCCTGCGCCCGCAGCCCCGCGTACGCCTCGACCACCCGCCGCTCGTCCTCCGCCGGCAGCAGCCCCGAGATGTCCGGCTGCGGCGGGAACGGCGGCAGCACGCGGTTGAGCACCACCGAGTCCACGTGCAGCCCGCGGGCGTGCAAGATCTTTAAAAAGTCGAGCGCCTCGCGCACGCTGAACGCCGTCGTCGACGTCGCCAGCACCACCCCCGTCGCCGGCGACGTCAGCAATTTTTGAAAGTCGCCGCCGCGCTCCTGGAACTTGGCGAGCACCCCCGAGAAGTCGCGGACGAACGCCCCGAGGTCGCTTAAAAAGCTCCCGCCGGCGATCGTGCCGAGCGCCTTCAGCACCAGCCCGTTGCCGATGCCCAGCAGCTTGCTGCCGAGCTTGCCGCCGCCGGCGATCAGCCGCGTCGCCGGGTTGGTCGCCAGCTCGTGCAGCCGCTCCGGCGCCGACAGGAAGTCGATCGCGTTGGCCGTCGGCGGCGTGTCGAGCACGATGATGTCGTGGCGCCCCTGCGCGTACAGCAGCTGCAGCTTCGCCATCGCCGCGTACTCGATCGCCCCGCCGAGGTTCTCGGCCATCGCCTGGTACAGCGGATTCTTTAAAATGCCCGCGGCCGACGCCGCGTCCTCCGCGTAGGCGCGCACGAGCTCGGCGAACACCTTGTCGGGCGCCAGCCACAGCGCGTCGAGCCGGCCGTTGCCGCCGGGCAGCGCCACCGGGTGCTCCTCGCCGCCGGCCACCGCCGCCTGGAACCCCAGCGCCTGGGCCAGCCGTCGCGACGGGTCGATCGTCACCACCAGCACCCGCCGCCCGGTCTGGGCCAGCGCCAGGGCCAGGGCCGCCGCGCAGGTCGTCTTGCCGACCCCGCCCGGACCCACGCACAGGACCACCCGCCGGGCCGCGGCCAGCGCCAGTAGATCTCGGGTGGACGTGGCCATCGCCATGGGTCTACTCTCCGCCGCCGTGCCCGTTGTCCAGGAATTTGTCGTCCGCGTCGGCGAGCGCGAGCACACGGTCCGCGTCGACCGCGGCGTCGCGCATGTCGACGGCATCGCCCACACCGTCACGCCCAGCGGCGGCGGCCGCACCCTCGTGACCGCCCCCGAGGTCCACCGCTGCGTCAGCCTCGCCGGCGAGCCCACGCCGACCCACGCCAGCGTCGCCGGTCACGCCGTCGACCTCGAGGTCCGCACCGCCCAGGCCGCCGCCCTCGCCAGCGCCATGTCCGGCGGCCGCGCCGGCGCCAGGGCCGGCTCGCAGGTCAAGGCGCCGATGCCCGGCCGCGTCGTCCGCATCCTCGTCAGCGTCGGCCAGTCGGTCGAGCGCGGCCAGCCCATCGTCATCGTCGAGGCCATGAAGATGGAGAACGAGATGCACGCCCCCGCGGCCGGCGTCATCAAGGCGATCCACGCCCAGCAGGGCGCCGCCGTCGACGCCGGCCAATTGCTGGTCGAGCTCGACCTCGGCGGCGCCTCCGCGTAGCCGCGTCAAATCGCCTCCGCCAGCGCCGGACCCTCGGCCCGGTCGACCTCGGCGAGCAGCGCCTCGAGGTCGGCCGCCCCGCGGTCGCTGTTGAAGCCCTGCCAGCGCCACGGCAGGCCGATCACCGCCGACCCGACGTGCGCCTGTCCTTCGAGCCAGGTCCGCACGCCCTCGCGCTGGCGCTGCGCCTGCCCGCGGACCACGTCGGTGGCCGCGAACATCCGCGCCACCGCGCCGTCCGGGTCGCGCTCGGCCGGCGGTGCCTGCAGCGCCGGCAGCCCGCCCGGCCACAGCCCGTTGACCACCAGCGCCCCGATATTGACGTGAAGCTCCTCACGGAGGCTCGTGGCCATCTCGCCGAGCTCGGTCAGCGGCCAGCGATCCGGCAGCCCGACGAGCACCGCCTGCACGCGGCTCGCGTCCTCGAGGCTGTCCTGCATGAGCCTGGCCTCGCGCGGCAGGGGCCCCACCGACAGGGTCCGCAGGATCGTGCGGGGGATCCCCAGGCAGTAGCGCAGGTGTCCGGTCGCCGGCCCGTCGAACACGATCGCGTCGAAGCTGTGCGCGCGCACCGCCTCGTGCCAGACCTTGCCGAGGATCGCGAAGTCGTCGAGCCCCGGCACCGTGCGGATGACCCGCCGCATCGGCCCGCTGTCGAACACCGCCCCGGCCAGCCGCTCGCTGTGCAGGATCAGCGCCCCGTACTCGCGGATGCACACGTGCGGCGAGACCCGCTGCACGTACAGGTTGCGCAGGGCCGGCTCCGGCGTCTCGTTCAGCGCCGGGCGGCCCAGCATCCACGCCAGGCGGTCGTCGAGCCCGACCGTCGCCACCAGCACCCGCCGCCCGCGCCGCGCCAGCGCCAGGCCCAGGAGCGCCGCCACCGTCGTCCGGCCCACCCCGCCCTTGCCGCTGACGATGAGCAATTGCCGGTCCGCCAGCGCATCGAACACCGTCTTCGGGCTGCGAGGGGGGGCCATCGGGGGGCGAAGCCTCGCACAGCTTGCCCGCCCGTGCCAGGGTCACGCCCGCGGCCCTTGACCCGCGCCGCGCGGACTCCCAGACTCCCCCGCCATGGGCTTCGCAACCGCGTTCGCGGGGCGTTTGCGCTCACTCACCATGCGTGCCATCCGCACGCTCAACGGGAAGCAACACGTGGCCGTCGAGATCAAGAGCCGGGCAGAGATCGAAAAGATGCGGGCGACCTGCCGCCTCGCCGCCGAAGTCCTCGACTTCATCGAACCCCACGTCGTCCCCGGCGTCACCACCGGCGAGCTCGACCGCCTGTGCCACGAGTTCATCGTCAAGCACCGGGCCTACCCCTCGCCGCTGAACTACAAGGGCTTCCCCAAGTCGATCTGCACCTCGCCGAACGAGGTGGTCTGCCACGGCATCCCCGGCGAGCGCGTGCTCGCGGCCGGCGACATCCTCAACATCGACATCACCACCACCCTCGACGGCTACTTCGGCGACTGCTCCGAGATGTACGTCGTCGGCGGCGCCACCGACCCCGAGGCCCAGCGGCTCGTCGACGTCACCCGCGAGTCGCTGTGGCGCGGCATCCGCGAGGTCGGCCCCGGCAAGCGCATCGGCGACATCGGCGCGGCGATCTCCGACTTCGCCGGCAAGGAGCACGGCTACGGCGTCGTCGAGGCCTTCTGCGGCCACGGCATCGGCCGCGAGTTCCACATGGCCCCGCAGGTCTCGCACGTCGGCAAGTACGGCGTCGGCCTGCGCCTGAAGCCCGGCATGACCTTCACCATCGAGCCGATGATCAACCAGGGCACCAAGCACTGCGACGTGCTCGCCGACGGCTGGACCGCCGTCACCCAGGACCGCAAGTGGTCGGCCCAGACCGAGCACACCATCCTCGTCACCGACCACGGCTACGAGGTGCTCACGCTCCGCCCCCGCAGCTGGCGCCCCGCCTGGGCCGGCGCCGGCGCCTCGGCCTGAGCCTCGCGTCCGCGACGCAGCCACCCCGCGCCGCCGACGCGGCCTGTGATCTCGGCGCCACCGGGCCGCGTTCGCGATGCGATACAATGGCCGCCGGCGATGACCACGGCCCTGCTCACCCCCATGACGATCCAGGCGCTCGCCCGGGCCGCCGTCGAGGCCAGCCTCCACCGCGACTCGCTGCTCGCCGCCCTGCCGAACGAGCTCGTCGGCAAGCTGTCGCGCGCCGACAACCCGCTGGCCCAGCTGTTCAACGACCTGCACAGCCTCAACAAGATCCCCCGGCTCGCCGACGGCAGCGTCCCCCTGCGCGCCTGGCTCGAGGCCGCCGCCTTCCTCTCCGGCCCCCTCCCCCAGGCCGCGATTTTTAATCAGGCCCTCGACGAACTGAGCCGCCACCAACCAGCCGCCCCCGTCCCCGTCGCCCCCGACACCCGCGCCGGCGAGCGGGCGCTGGTGAAGCTCTTCCACGTCATGTTCACCAGCGACGACGTGCGGCGGCTGCTCCGCGACCTGCCCGGCGGCGCCGAGCTGGAGGCCGCGCTCCCCGGGCCCAACGCCTCGCTGACCGCAGTGATCGAGGCCGCGATCGACGAGCTCGCGCGCCGCGACGCGCTCGACGAGCCGTTGTTCGCCGCCCTCGTGCGCGCGCGTCCGCTGCGCGAGCGCGAGATCCTCCACGTCTACCAGCAGTTCAAGCCCTGAGCCCCGCGGACCGCCGTCACTGCGCCCGGTCGACGATCACCGCCGGCGAGCCGTCTCGCCGCCGCCGCACGATCATCCGCCACGGCCGACAGCACACCTCGCAGTCCTGCACCATCTCGCCGCGCGTGCCCGGGTCGACGACGATGGTCACGAACTCGAAACAGTACGGGCACTGCACGTTCACGCTGTCGTCCATGCCGCCTCCATAGCACGATCCGCCCCCGCGTCGACCGCCCCCCTGCGGCCCTCAGTACCCCGCCTCGGCCCGCACGCAGCGCAGGCTGTCCGGCCGCACCTCGCACTGCAGCACCGCGTCGCCAGCGTCACCGGCCCGTGGCTGCCCGCCACTCCGAGCACCTGCAGCTTGCGCTCCACGCCCTCCGCCGGCAGCGGCCCGACCACCACCTGCGAGTCCCCGCGCATCACCACGCTGCCGCGCTGCCCGTCGTCGCAGCGCAGCGCCCGCGCATGGTTCGGACCTCCAACGTACCTCGCACCGCGGCCCTTCACCTGCGCCGCCGGTGCGGCGCGGACCTCCGCGCGGGTCCGATCTGCGCCCGGACGTTTAATGATCGCGACCCGCTATCCCGGTCTTATGCGGCTGTACATCCTCTGTTTCGGGCTGTCCGGGGTACTCGCCTGCGCCGGGTCCACGGACGTCACGTTTTATCACCCCGACGCCGACCCCGAACTCGCCCCCGAGCCCGAGGCCTTCCTCGAGGGCGAGCCGCAGTACGTGCTCGTGCCCGAGGATCAGTGGACGCGCGCCCGCGCCGACGAGCCGCCGCGGTCGGTCGTCTACACCGAGCCCGGCGAGCTCCCGCGCCTCGAGCTCGCCGGCGGCGGCGCCCTGCCGTTGCGCAGCACCAGCGTGCGCGCCCACCTGCGCGGCCCGGTCGCCGAGGTCATCGTCACCCAGCGGTTCGTCAACGACCGCAGGGGCCCGCTCGAGGCGGTCTACACCTTCCCTCTGCCCGAGAACAGCGCCGTCGATCGCATGCGCATGATCCTCGGCGACCGCACGATCGAGGCCGAGGTCCGCGAGAAGAACCAGGCCCGCCAGGTCTATCAGGCCGCCGCCGACGCCGGCCACACCGCCGCCCTGCTCGAGCAGGAGCGGCCCAACGTGTTCACCCAGTCGATCGCCAACATCCCGCCCGGCCAGACCGTCGACGTCGAGCTCCACTACCTGCAGACCCTCAGCTACGACGGCGGCGAGTACGAGTTCGTGTTCCCCACCGTGGTCGGCCCGCGCTACGTCCCCGGGGCCGCGATCGGCCGGCGCGGCAGCGGCGAGCTGCCCGACACCGACCGCGTGCCCGACGCCTCGCGCATCACCCCGCCGACCGTCGGCCGCGGCGAGCGCAGCGGCCACGACATCGCCATCGAGGTCGTCGCCGAGGCCGGCAGCCCGATCCACAGCTGGATCACGCCGATGCACGAGGTCCAGGCGCTCGCCACCGGCGAACGCCTGCACCTGAAGCTCAGCGACCGCGACAGGATCCCCAACCGCGACTTCGTCCTGCGCTACCGCAGCGCCGCCGCCCGCCCCGTCGCCCGCATGTTCGTCCAGCCACGCGGCGACCAGGGCGGACACTTCATGCTCGTCGCCGAGCCCCCGCGCCTCGACGTCGACGAGCTCATCGGCCGCCGCGAGCTCCTGTTCGTCGTCGACGTCTCGGGCTCGATGTCCGGCGCACCGCTCGCGCTCGCCAAGGCCGCCATGCGCGAGTCCCTGGCCGGCATCCGCCCGGTCGACACCTTCGACGTGTTCGTGTTCAGCGGCGCGACCGGCCGCCTGTTCGCGGCCCCGCGCCCGGCCACCCGCGACAACGTGCGTCAGGCGCTCGAGTTCGTCGACGGCCTGACCGCCGCCGGCGGCACCGAGATGGCGGGCGCCGTCGACGGCGCGCTCGCCAGCCCGGTGCCCGCCGACCGCCACCGCTACGTGTTCTTCCTGACCGACGGCAACACCGGCGAGGAGGCGGAGATCGCCCGGCGCGCGCGCCTGCTCGTCGAGCGCCAGCGGCAGCTCGGCCGCCGCGCCCGCGTGTTCGGCGTCGGCATCGGCTCGTCGCCCAACACGCACCTGATCGCCGAGCTCTCGCAGGCCGGCGCCGGCGTGCCGCTGGCGATCCACACGCCCGCCGACATCTCCCGCGCGGTCCGGACCTTCGAGCGCCTCATCGACGCGCCGGTGCTCACCGACCTCGCCGTCGACTGGGGCGGCATCCGCGTCGACGCCGTCTACCCCGAGTCGCGCGACCTGTTCGCCAGCCGCCCGCTGGTCCTCCACGGCCGTTACACCGGCGCCGCGCCGGTCCGGCCGAAGCTCGCGCTCCGCGGCAGCCTCGGCGCCCGCGTCGTCACGGTCCCCGTCGAGGTCGACCTCGCGGGCGAGCGCACCGACGTGCTCGCCAGCCTGTGGGCCCGCGCCCGCGTCGACGAGCTCGACCTGCGCCGCATCACCGCGCCCGACTCCGCGGTCGCCGACGCCATCGCCGGCGACATCCTCGCCACCGGCCTCGACTACCACCTCGTCACCGCCTACACGAGCCTCGTCGCCGTCGACTCCGCCCGCGTCGTCCACGGCCCGCGCAGCAACGTCGTGCAGCCCGTCGAGGTCCCGCAGGACATCTCGCCCGAGCACGCCCTCGGGCGGCGCAGCCGCGGCGTCCAGGTCAACATGCAATCTGCGCTCCGCAGCGACGCCGCCCGCGTGACCCGCGTGCGCATGGACGAGATGAGCGGCGTCCCCGTCGGCGGCACCTCGCGCGACTTCACGGCCGTCGTCGACCTCGCCCCGACCGCCGGCCGCGACCACGCCGGCATCCGCCTCGCCGCCACCTCCGGCCCGTTCGTCTCGCCCGACCACACCCCCGAGGGCGCGCTGCGCAGCGGCCTCCGGCGCGACGGCGTGCCGGCGTCCCCGGCGGGCAGCGGCTCGCGCGGCCCGTCCGCGCGCGCCCGGCTCGCGCGCATCACCGGCCCCACCGTCGCCGCCGCCGACGCCCTGCGCGCGGCCCTCGGCGACGACCTCGCGCAGCTCACGGCCTGCCTCCGCGACGGCGAGCACGCCCGCCGCCTCCACCTGCGCAAGCTCCGGCTGGTCGTCCGCGTGCTCACCGGCCACCGCCTGCACGACCTCGCCTTCCACGCCGGCGAGCCCCTCGCCGCGGCCACCCGCACCTGCATCGGCGAGCACCTCGAGGCCTCCCTGCGCAGCAGCGCCGCCCCCTCGGGCGCGTTCACCCTCGACCTCAGGGTGTGGCTTCGCCCCTGACCCGCGTTGCCCGCTCGCATCGAGCCAGGCTAGCCTCCCCGCATGCCTGGCTTGATGCGCCCCCCTTCACTCGCCCTGCTCACCCTGCTCGCCTGCGGCCCCGGCGGCGGCTCGTCGGACTCCGACGCCGCCAGCACCGGCGACACCTCGGCCACCTCGGCGGACACGTCCGCGACCGGCAATACGTCGACCACCGGTAGGGTCGGGAGCTGGCGCGGTGGTCCTTCAGGCTCGTCCTTGTCTGTATCCGAGGTTTCCCTCTTCGTGCCCGTGTAGGATTTGCCGTGACTCCGTTTCCAGACTCCCGCCCATCGAACCGGACGTGCGGATTTCCCGCATCCGGCTCTCATCCAGGACCTCGCGACTTCGCGCTCGGCTGGTCGTGATGGACCACCCACGGTTCGTACAGGCCGAGTTTCTCGTAGAGAAATTCGTCGGAGTATTGGCGGTACCCCGTGCCTTGCCGTTTGTGCTTCTTCATCAACCACCTCCGGAGACGCCGCTTGGTGTACGCCTTGATGATGCGGTACTCGCGGAACACAGGTCCCTGATTAAAATACCCACACCATCCACGTACGATCCGATTGAGCACTTCGACCCGGTTCGCGGGTGTGGAGTTCAACCGGGAAATCGACGTCTCCTCGTGGACCCGACGGCGAACCCGCTGCAGCGCCTTCTTCGACGGTCTCGTCCCCAGATAGGGACGACCCGTCCGCGTGTAGCAGGTCTTGAACGTGTAGCCGAGGAAGGTCACCTCCTCCTTCGGCAGGGTGACGAGCCTGGTCTTCTCTTCGTTCACGATGAGCCCGAGCCGATCCATCAGTTCTCGCATCCGAGCCAATGCCTCTGCACCACCACCAGGGCGGCAACAGATCACCAGATCGTCAGCATAGTTGATGAGGTGAGCATCGAGCTTACTCGCAAAGCCGAATCTGTACCAGGCCAGCACGAAGCGCCTGAAATAGAGGTTCGACAGCATCGGAGAGATCACGCCTCCTTGCGGGGTCCCCCGATGAGTCTTCCTCGCATCCGCTCTGCGCTGGATTCGTCGCCCTCGTCGCTCCTCGACCGATGCGCAGAGCCAGGATCGAATCACGGACAGTACACGACCGTCCGCGATCCGTCTGGCCACGCATTTCATCAACGGGCCGTGCGGGATGGTGTTGAAGTAGTCCTTCAGGTCACCATCGACGACCTCGGTCCGCCGATGTTTGGTGAGGTGGAAATACACGTGCCGGACCGCCATCTTGGCGTCCAGCCTGGGCCGAAAACCGTACTGCTGTGGAAGCAGATCGGTCTCGAAGATCGGCCCGATCACGAGCACCATCGCCATCTGCACGACCCGATCGCGAATCGTCGGAATGCCGAGAGGGCGCTCGCCGCCGTTACTCTTGGGGATCCACACTCGAAGAAGGGGCCGCGGCACGTAGCGCATGCTCCGCAACTCCTCCTGGAGGTTCCCGATCCACCGCTCTCGCCCCTGGTCCTCGATGTCGCGGAAGGTCTCCCCGTCCACGCCCGCCGAGCCGCCGTTTGCACGACAACGGGCATATGCGTGGGTGAGGACGTCCATCCGCCATACCTTGTCCCAAAGGACATAGAAACGATAGTCCGGTTCCGCCTTCGCTTTCTCGTGTAGGGCTGTCTGCAGCTTCCCAACCGTTATCGGAGTTTGTAGGCTCACGCCAATCTCCTAGCTTTCGCCGCTTTGTTCCCGTTTCCTGGATCAGGGCCCCTTCCCTCCACCCGCGTTACCGGGTTTCATCGGTACTACGAACCCATCCGCCATCTGCGCCGGCCGACGTCCGTCCCTCACGGGACCGCCGTTGTTTCTCGGCAGCCAGCCGAGATAGTCCGGTGCAGACTTCCCTTGTTGCACAACTCACTCTGTTGCATGCGTGCTATCGCCACTACCCCGGTGGACTTCATGGGTGCGCAAGTCGCTCACTTCCCCATGAACTACGACCTTCCCCAGGATTATGATGGGTCGGCGTCCACAACGGCCGTTTCGGGGCCTGCTCAGCGTTCACTACTCGTTACAGCCCGCATGCTTCGCTGACCTCCTTTCGAGGCCTTTTCCTGCAGTGCTTCAGCCCATTTGTTACCTCCTGGGCCGCTCCAGGTGCTTCCGGTCGGAGCGACAGTTGACCGGCCGGGACTTTCACCCGGTAATGAATGTGCCTTCTCAAGGCGCACACAACCCCTACTCGGAAGCCCTCTTCCGCACCCTCAAATACCGCCCGAACTTCCCCTCGCGCCCGTTCGCCGACCTCGCGGCGGCCCGCGCCTGGCTCGAACAATTCGCCGACTGGTACAACACCAGACACCTCCACAGCGCCATCAACTTCGTGACCCCCGACGACCGCCACTTCGGCCGTCACCAGGGCATCCTGGCCCGCCGCCGCAGCGTCTACGCCGCTGCCCGTCGCCGCCACCCCGAACGCTGGAGCGGTGAGACCCGCTCCTGGAACCCGGTCCGCGTCGTCTGCCTCAACCCCGAACGCCGCGATTCCAAGGCCAAGCACGCCTGAATAGCCGGGCGGCAACTATCCTGAAACTCACCGCGGTCCGCGGCTCAATACCAGGTAGGATGTCTGGGTCTGGCTCGATGCCCACGCCGTTCCTCACCCAGCTCGACGCCCGCGCCGCGATCAAAGGCTCGCGAGATCCGCTGGGCGTGCAGTCGATCTGGTCCCGGCTGGGCCGCCGCGTCGTGGCGAACCTGACGACCGTCAGCAGCTCGGTGCGGGACTTCACCGTGTTGCTGCTCGGCTATTACTTCGCCGAACGGGTCGCTGACGCGGGCGGTCCTGCGGACCGCGTGGACACTTTCTTGAAGTGGGAGCAGCTGGCTGCGTACGCGCGATCGCATGTCAACCGCGAGCGGGGCTTCCGCGGGACGGAGCGCGTCGCGCAGCGGCTCGCAGACGGAGATCGCGTCAAGCTCGGAGCCGATGCCACCGCGCAAATACTCGGGAGTCAGAAGGTCTACGGCCTCTGGGGCCTCTATTCGGTCCCTGCCCGAGCATCGGGACTGCTCGAAGGGGAGCCGACTCGTCTCACGACGGAGGCCAGAGAGGTCGTGGAGCGCAGCCTCTTGCCCACGCTCGATTCGGTGGGGCTCCGGACGGTGAAGGGGATCCTCGAGCGTCTGGCGGAGCGCGAGTACATGCTCGACGTCCGTGAGCGTTCAAGGGACGCCGCGGTGCTGCAGGGAATTGGCAGGGTGATAGCGATGTTAAGGGCACCCGAGCGGGTGCTCTACCGGGAGCACCTGTTGTGTGGCGGTCGCGGTGACCACGACCCGGCGCGAGGTACCCACGGCAAGCAGCGTCTGTTCGCCGAGCTGCTCAGCGAGACGCTCGACGACCGCGACTGGTCGCCGACGGCGGAGACGGTACGCACGCTGGCGGCCCGCGCGGTGCGGCGCGGTGCGGTTGGCGAAGCTCTCGCGGACCGCCTCGAGAAGATCCGCGCGGCCGAACTGTTGCTCGCACCGGCCGTCGTGTTCTTCGAACACGTGCTCGGCTCTGACGGGCAGCGACCAGCGCAAGTCGTGGAGGATGTGCGCAGGCACTGGGGCGCGGCGATGCAGCGCACGATCGACCTCGAGACCCTCGCGGCGCTCGAGCCGGAGCTCCGTTCGCCGGTCGAGGATGGCGAATCAGGTCGGCGGTGGCTGGCGCTCGCGGCGTCGTTCCACGCTGCGAGGTATGACGATGCTCTCGAGCTGGTGCTCGCGCAGAACGCCGCCGTGATGAAGGCGCGCTCGGCAGCGGCGGCATGGGTGGAAGTTCGCGACGGGAAGCTGTTCGTGCGCTTCCGCGACGCCGAGCTCGCCCGGCTCCCGACGGCCGACGAGCTCCCGCACTACTGGCGTCACGCATATTTCATCGAATCGCTGCGTAACGTCGCGTACGAGCTGAGAGGTCCGCGATGACCGAGATCCCGCGGGCCGTGCTGTCGGAGCATTACCAGGAGCGGATGCGTGGCCGCAAGCTCGTGTCTGCGATCTTCACCACGTTCCGTCTCGAGCCGAGTTTCTTCGAGACCGAGGTCCTCCCGGTCTTCCTCGACATCCCGCTCAGCCACGACGGCAAGATCAAGCTCGTGCAGCTCGAGGACGCCCTGCGGTCGATCGACGGGACGATCGCCCTCTACTACGACCAGAACGGCATCGTCGACGGCAGCGGCGGGATGAAGCTCGACGTCCGCCGGTACCCGATTCAGCACTCGACCGGCATCTTCCACCCGAAGAACGTGCTGGTCCTGGTCGAGGACACCGAGGCCGACGGGCAGAAGCCCCCCGCACGCGCCCTCCTGTGCTCGTGCTCCTCGGCGAACCTGACGCGCGCCGGGTGGTGGGAGAACGTCGAGGTCGCCCATGTCGAGGAGATCCAGGCAGGAGAGCGAACGCCGCTCCGCGACGCGCTCCTCGAGTTCGTGGACCGGCTCGTACGCGCGGCCGAGGGCCGCCGACCCAACGACGAGCTACGGGCGGCGCACGGCGCCGCCTCCGACATCCGTGCGTTTCTCCGCGACACGACGCAGCTCGACAGGCGCGTGGTCGACGGGCGCCTCTCGACGCACTTCCACGGCGGTGAAGCATCGCTTCCGGACTTCCTCGCGGGCACCGCGGGCAAGCTGCTCCACGGCCTCTGCCTCGAGGTCGTCTCGCCCTACTTCGATGGTGGCGGAGAGTCGGCCCCGTTGGCGGCGTTGGTCGACCGCTTCGAGCCCCGGGATGTCCGCGTGTTCCTGCCGCGGAACGATCGCGGCGAGGCGCTGTGCTCCGAGGCGCTGTTCGAGTGGATGTGCGCTCGTGGGGCCTCCTGGGGGGCGCTGCCGGGCGAGCTGCTGCGGCTCGGCAAGGCGGAGGCCATCAAGCAGCGGGTCGTGCACGCGAAGGTGTATCGCTTCTTCGAGCCGAAGCGCGGCGGCCGCGAGTTCCTGTACGTCGGCTCGGCCAACCTGACGACCGCCGCCCTCCGGGTCGCGGGTCGCGGGGGCAACTGGGAGACTGGCTTTCTGGTCGAGGCGACGACGGGCGCGCGCCCGGACTGGTGGCTGGGCGTCGAGAGTCGGCGACCGCCGGGGTTTGCACCCCGCGAGGAGGATGAGGGCACGACGACCAGTGGCGGGACTCGGTTGGTGCTCCGCTACCGCTGGGACACCCGCGAGGCCATCGCGCTCTGGGGCGGCGACGGGCCCTCCCCGGCGCTGCTCGTGCGTCACGGCGGCGTGACAGTGTTAGCGCTTGCCGACCTGCCGGCGCGCGTGTGGAGCCCGCTCGGTGCGGAGCACAGCGCACGACTCGAGCAGACCCTGCTGTCGACTTCGGTGCTCGAGGTCGTCGGTGAGCGGCCCGAGCCGGGGCTGCTGCTCGTCCAGGAGGAGGGGATGGCGCGTCGTCCCTCGCTGCTGTTCGACCTGAGCGCGGCCGACATCCTGCGTTACTGGGCGCTGCTGACGGTCGAGCAGCGGGCGGCCTTCCTCGAGGCGCGCGCCGCCGTCGGCGACGACGATCCGCTGCTGACGAAATGGACGCCGCTGCGGACGGAGTCGACGCTGTTCGACCGCTTCGCCGGGATATTCCACGCCTTCGCCTGCCTCGAGGAGCACGTCCGCGCGGCGCTCGCCGCCGGCAAGGAGCGCGAGGCCGAGTACCGCTTGTTCGGCAAGAAGTACGACTCGCTGGGTACCCTGATCGACCGCGTCCTGGCGGACATCACCGGAGGAGGCGGCGACCGCGTCGAGCAGTATGTCGTCCTGCTGTGCGCCAGGCAGCTCCTGCGCGAGCTCGGTCGCACATTCCCGGACTACTGGGACCTGCGGCGCGAAGACGTACGGACGCTTGAGTTGCGGATCGGCGAGGGGTCTTCTGTTCGCGACGAGCTCGCTCGCGGCGACGCCGATATGCCCGGATTCCTCGACTGGTTCGACCGCTGGTTCCTCAAACGCGCGGCCGCCGTGCAGACGGAGGACGCCGAGCCATGATCGACCTCGAGGCCGCGCGGGCGCTCCTCGACTTCGGGCGGAGGATCGGCGAGGGCCACCGCGCCGAGGAGCAGCTCCGGGGCGCCGTGGCCCTGCACAACCTCCTGTGCGAGCACAGGGTCGCGTATCTCGCCGACGAGGTCGGGATGGGCAAGACCTACGTCGCGCTCGGGGCGCTCGCCCTGTTCCGCCACTTCGCGCCCGACTTCCGCGTCCTCTTCCTCGCGCCGCGGGAGAACATCCAGCTCAAGTGGCAAAAGGAGCTGAGCAACTTCGCCGCCAACAACGTGCGGTTCGAAGACTTGCGGGTGCGGTCGTTCGACGGGCGCCCCGCCCGCGCGCTCGTCTCTTGCGACAACCTGATCGAGCTGGTCCACGAGACCAGCCTCGACCCCAACCGCGACTTCTTCGTCCGCATGTCCAGCTTCAGCCTCCCGCTCCGCGAGACGGACGAGGACCGGCGACGGCTGCGTGACCGCCTCCGCGAGCAGCTCCCCTGGCTGAGCGACGAGGTCTTCGCGGGCGCGGACAAGGCCGACTTCAAGCGGCGCGTCGCCCAGGTGCTGTGCTGCGCGCTGCCGAAGTTCGACCTGGTGATCGTCGACGAGGCGCACAACCTCAAGCACGGCGTAGCGAGCGGCAGCTCGACCCGAAACCAGGTGCTCAGCCTCGCGTTCGGTCGCCACCCGCCCGGCGAGGCCCCGAGCCCGCGACGGTTTCCCGGCTACGGCCCTCGTGCCGAGCGCGTGCTGTTCCTGTCGGCGACGCCGCTCGAGGAGACCTACCGGCACGTCTGGAACCAGCTGGATCTGTTCGGGCTCGCCTCCGGCTTCGACGAGCTCCGCCGTGAGGAGGTGCCCGAGGCGCGCAAGAAGGAGGTCGCGGCCCGCTTCCTGGTCCGTCGCGTGACGACGATCCAGATCGCGGGGGGCGAGCACACGAAGAACCTGTACCGCCGAGAGTGGCGGGCCGGCGGGGTGCATCAGCACGACGCGCCGATCGAGATCGCCGACGTCCGGCAGCGCCTGCTCGTCGCGCTGGTGCAGAAGAAGGTCAGCGAGCTCCTCAGCGGCAAGCAGTTCAACCGCTCGTTCCAGATCGGCATGCTCGCGTCGTTCGAGAGCTTCCTCGAGACCGCGAAGCTGAAGCGCGACGACGACGACGGGGCGGTGTTCGACGACTCGGAGCAGGCGGAGGACGCGCGCGAGCGCGAGGGGATCGACGTGCACGACCTCAACCGCCTCGCCGCGAGCTACCGACGGAAGTTCGGGCGCGAGATGCCGCACCCGAAGATGGACGCGGTCGTCGACAGCCTTCAGGCGGCCTGGCAGACCGGCAAGAAGTCGCTCCTGTTCGTGCGACGCGTGGCGTCGGTGAAGGAGCTGAAGCGCAAGCTCGACGAGCGCTACGACGACTGGCTGATCCCCCACCTCCGCGGGCGCCTCTCCGCCGACCTGCACGCGCAGCTCGACGTGCTCGTCGCGCAGTACCGCCGGGAGCGGGCCGAGGCCATGGCAGGCCCGCGCGCCCCGACCTCGGCGCCGCTCGACACCGTCCGCGCCGAGGAGGACCCCGACGACAGCGGCGGCGTCGACACGTTCTTCGCGTGGTTCTTCCGTGGCACGGGCCCGAAGGGGACCCTCAGCGGAGCCAACTTGCAGGCCCGCTTCATCAAGGGCAGCGGCCCATACTCGACCTTCTTCGCCGACAACTACGTGATGGACCTCCTCGACGCCGAGTCGGAGGGCGTTCTGCGGGCGCTCGCCGCGGCGGTCGGGCTGTCCGAGGCGGACGCCGCCGAGCAGGTCCGCAGGCGGGCGGCGAAGTACCTCAGCCGCAAGGCGCGCGTGGCGACGCGAGCGAGCCGCCTGGAAGCCGCCCAGGGCGCGGCCCTCGAGCTCCTCCGGGACGGCGGGGGCGAGCATGCGGCTCGCGCCGCCGTGATCTGGGACGAACGCTTCCGCACCTCCGTGGCCCGCGAACCCGCCGCGACGGCGCCGCCCGAGATCGCCGTCGCGCTCGAGCGCCGGACATTCTTCACCGAGCTGCGGCGACCCGAGCGGGCGGCGCTGCGGGCCCGCATCTGGCCGGGCCCGTCGACGCCGGCGACCACGATCGACGGGTTTCGCGGGCAGTTCCGCGAGCAGGTGCTCCGCGCCGAGCTGCTCGCCGCTGCGGCCCGCCTAGGCCACGCGTTCATCGATCTCTACGTCGCCGCCGTGTCTGGACGCACCACGCTGGCCCTCGGGCGCGGGGCAGGGCGCGCCGAGCCGGTCGACGAGCCCGACGAACAGGAGTCCGGCGGCGAGCGGCTGCTCGTCGACTACCTCGACGTCCTCGAGTCCGGGCGCTGTGCGGGCCCCTCTCACCGGTGGCAGGCCTTTGACGAGCTGGCCGATCTCGCGGACAACTTCGAGCTGTTGCTCGATGTCAACGCGCCCGACGTCCGCAACCATCCGCTCAACGAATCGAGCCAGGAGCTGGCGCGGCTGCTGCGCGAGCAACAGCCGACCGGAGGGATGGCGGGGTCCGTCAACAAGACGCTCGTCCGGCAGTTCAGGATGCCGGGCTATCCGTTCGTGCTCGTCACGACCGATCTGTTGCAGGAAGGCGAGGACCTGCACACGTTCTGCTCCTCGGTCCTGCACTACGGGATCTCGTGGACGCCCTCCGCGATGGAGCAGAGGATCGGCCGGATCGACCGCGTGCGCTCGCAGTCCGACCGCCGGCTGTCGACGCTCAACCGCGAACCGGCAGGTGATGATCTGCTGCAGGTGTACTTCCCCTACCTCAAGGACACGATCGAGGTGCTGCAGGTCGAGCGCGTGCTCGATCGCATGAACGTCTTCATGCGCCTGATGCACGAGTCTCTGCAAGCGCCCGCGACGGAGCGACGCCGCATCGACGTGGAGCGCGAGATCCTCGTCACGCGACGGCAGCGCGAGGCCCCCCGCGAGCCGCTCCGGAGCGCCTTCCCGGTGCTCGAGTCGACGCTCCGCGGGTCACAGCGGTCTCTCGCGGTCGCCGACGACCTCGCCGCTCGGCTGCGGGAGCGCTTCGCATGCCTGACGCGACCGGCCCTCGGTGGCCTGTCCGTCGTGTGGGCACCGCACCCGTCGTGGGGCTCCTTGCTCGGGACGGCCACGCTGCCGAACGGCCGGGTCCAGCCGTTCACGCTCATCCTGAGGGCCGAGTCCGGTTGTCCGCTCGTCCGCTGCATCAGCCCCATCGGCCGCACGGATCCCGATGCCGAGCCCGAACCGATCGCCGCCCGCGCCGCGCGGCTCCCGTCGCGGATCGGCGCCATCCTGACGAGGGAGGAGCGCCGCTACGACCTGACCGTCGAGGACGACGTGCTCCTCGGCGCACCGGAGCACGATGCCTCGCGCGTCGGGGCGCTGGTGCGCCGGGTCGCGGAGCAGGCCGACCGCATGGAGCGCGAGCACTTCGACGACGGCCGCGACGCGGCCCTCGCGGCCTTCGAGGACGATCTCCGGGAGGAAGGGACGGATGGGCGCTGACTGGCGGACTTTCTGCCGCGGATCGTCCGTCGAGGTCGACGGTGACGGTGTGCTGGTTCGCTTCGAGAGCGGCCGCCGACACCGCGTACGGGTCCTGGCGACCGAGGACGCGTTCGAGTTCCATGCGGTCGTCGTCCGTTCATTCGCGGGGCGCAGCTCGGGGGACCTCGCGCTCCGGCTCTGGCGGCTCAACCGCACGACCCAGCTCGTCAGCTTTCGCATCGACCCCCGCGGCCGCATCGTCGCCTCCGGGTGGCTACCCACGGCCGGTGCGACCGCGCGAGAGTTCCTGATGGTCCTCCGGCGCGTGGCCGTCGAGAGCGATCGGCTCGAGTATCTGCTGACCGGTAAAGACCGAGAGTGAGCGACAGCGATCTCCACGCCGCCCCCCCTCGACGACAACTCCGACCGCATCTTCGCCGCGAGCTGGAGGCCGCGATTGGTGACGATGGATCTATCGGGTGGAAGTTCGCAGTTGCTCCCACCCGACGAGCTCCTGGGGGAGGCGCCGGCCGGCGGCGAGGAGTTGCCGGACCGGGTCTCGGAGGCGCTCCGGGAGCCAGAGCAGGGCGAACTCGGGGGTGCTTGGCTCGATGTCCGGGAGCTCGAGACCTGCGCCGCGGGCGAGCAGGAGGTCGTACCAGCGCTCGGCGGCGACGAGCGGGAGCTCGCCGAGGGCCCGGGCGGCGGCGGCGGCGATGTACAGGCCCTCGGCGTCGAGGTCGCCGAAGTAGTGGATCGCGAAGGCGCCGAGGTCGACGACGATGCGACCGAGGTCGTCGAGCATGCCGGCGAACGCCTTGCCGCCGCCGTAGACAACCGCGAGGTGTGCGCCCTCGCGGGCGTTCCAGCGGCGGAAGGAGTCGTACGTGTGCAGGTTCTCGAGGACGAGGATGCTGGTGGCGTCGGTGTCGTCGGGTCCGGGCTCCCAGACGATCGGGACGGGGACCTCGCGCGCGCGCAGGATCTCGGGGCCGAGGCCAATGCTGCGAAACAGGCGCGAGCGCAGCAGCACGTCGAGGCGCTTCTCGTCGCCGAGGAGTTCGACCGAGCGCTCGCGCAGCGGCACGGGCTCGCGTCGGCGGCCGCCCTCGGCGAGGAATCGTTTAATTTTGAGGAGGTCTTGCAGCACATCCGGGGCGATCCGCGGCTCGTCGACCAGACGCGCCAGCTCGGGCGGCCAGGCGACGGCGCGGTGATCGATCGGGGGGCCGGCCCGGGCCGGGGTTGCGAGCTGGACCCACCGCGGGAGCGGGGGCTCCGGCGTGCGGTCCCACAGGCTGTGCTGGCGCGGGAGCTGCAGGTGGCCCTGGCCCTGGAGGTCGACGAGGTAGGCGGCGAGGGCCTCGCGTCCGCGGTCGCTGTACTCGATCGCCAGCGTGGCGCGGAAGACGTGCCAGACGTCGTCGAGGGCGAGGCGCCGGCGCTTGCCGGCGTGCTCGCGCAGCGCGTGCAGGAGGACCTCGGCGGCGCTCACGCGGTCCTCGCGTGGAGGCGCACGGCCTCGACGGGGTCGGCATCCTCGGTGACGTGGAGGTCGCCGGTCCGGCGGTCGCGGTGGGAGTTGCGCAGGCGGATCGTGTTCGGAAGCACGGCGATCGCGTCGGCGTCCTCGACGCCGGTGGTGTAGACGAGCTGGACGCCCATCTTCTGGGCGATCGTCCGCTGCATCTCGAGCAGGGCGCGGCTCGAGCAGGTGCCGATCGGGTTGTCGAGGATCAGGGTGCCGGCGTCGGCGACGGCGCGGCCGCGGCCGCGGCGGCGGGCCCGGATCTGGACGATCGTGCAGTAGAGGAGGATCGCGGCGGTGAGCTGCTGGCCGCGGCTGAAGGTGCTGAGCAGCTCGACGGGGATCGCGTCGGGGCGGAGGACGGCGTCGGGCTTGAGCACGGTGACCTTGAAGGCGTCGTGACGTCCGCCGACGAGCTCGAAGATCGCCTGGCGCACGAGGTTGAGGGCGTTCGGCACGGTCGCCGCGTCCATGAGGCGGTCGATCAGCGGGGCGATGCGCGCCTGCTTGTCGGCGTCGCCGTCGGGGATCTGGAAGTCGACCCGCAGGTAGCTGCGGCCGCCCCACGGGCCGAGGGACTCCGGGAGCACGCTGGCGCGGGCGGCCTGGCGCAGGACGTGGGCGGCGTCCTCGCCGAGGCCGATCAGGTTGGTGATCAGGATCCGGCGGTGGTCGTCGAGCTCGGCGATCGCGGCGCCGAGGATCTCCCGCGCCTTCTCGAACTCGTCGGCGAACTTCGCGGCGTCGGCGGCGAGCTCGGCGACGTCGGTCCGTAGGCGGTCGCGGGCCTGGTTCTTGAGGCTGGCGAACCGCTCCTCGGCGGCGATGCTGCGCACGGCCTCGCCGCAGCTGCGCACGCGCTGGGCCGTCCGCTCGTCCGCGGCGCGGGCGTCCTTGAGGCGCGCGCACAGGTCGGTGACGGCGGACCGGACGGCGTCGTCGTCGTCCGGGAGGTCCCGCGGCGGGCGCTCGGCGAGCTCGCCGGCGACAGCGATCAGGAGGTCGAGGACGTTCGCGTGCGCGGCCCGGCGGGTGGCGAGCTGCTTCGCGGCCTCGTCGTGCTGCTGCGCCTCGCCGCGCCGGCGCTCATGCTCGGCGGAGGCGGTCAGGGCCTCGTCGCGGAGCTGGAGGGCGAGCGCGTCGGCGTCGCGGCTGGTGGTCGGCAGGGGGCGGCCGTCCGTCGGGACGTCGTCGGCGTCGCGCTTGCGCTGGAGCTCGGTGGCAGCCTTCTGGGCGATCTCGTGGGTGTTGGCCGCCCGGGCGTGGTCGCGGACAGCGTCGGCCAGCGCCGCCTGTCCGCGGGCGAGCTGGCCCGGCAGGTCGCCGCGGGCGAGCGCGCGGCGGATCTCCGGCTCGTCGAGGCCGCGGGCGAGATGCTGCGTGTACGCGGCGCGCACGCCGAGGAGGGCCTGCTGCAGCTGGTCGAGCTCCCACTGGAGGCGGTTCTCGCTGGTCTTCTGCTCGTAGCTGGCGCGCAGCTGGTCGTAGAGCGCCTCGGCTTCGGCGACGGTCGGGGCGTCGTCGGGCTCGTCGGCGGCGCGGTAGAGGATCGCGTCGATCTGCCGGCGGATCGCGCGGCGCTGGTGCCCGAGCTCGTCGAGCCGGCGCTGGGCCTCGTGGGTCCGCTCGCCGGCCTGCGTGATCAGGTCGGCGAGCTCGTCGCGGCGGCGGCCGAGCGCGTCGGACTCGCGCTGCAGGCGATCGAGCTCGTCGGTCCAGGCCTGGAAGTGGCGGTCGTACTGCTCGATGAAGGCGGCGACGCGGCCGGCGTGCTGCTTCGCGGCGGCGGCTTCGGCGTCGGCGGTCCGGCGCTCGTCGGCGGCCGCCTGGATGTCGGCGGCGAGCCGGGCCAGGTTCGCCTCGACGTCCGCGATCTGCTCGGCGAGCTGCTGCGCGTGCCGGACCAGGGAGCCGAGCAGGGACTCGTGCGCCTCGAGCTTGCCGCCGCCCCACGCGGCGAGCCAGCGGGCCAGCTCGTCGGCGGCGGCGTTGCAGGCGTGCTCGCGGCGGTGGAGGTCGTCGGACTCGCGACGACGGGCCTCGCTCATCTCGGTGAGCTCATGGCGGCGGGCGTCGGCGGCGGCGCGGTCGAAGGTGGCGGGGTCGGGCGGCAGGACGCACGCGGCGCCGTCGGTCGGGTCGTCGGCGCGGACCCACGTGACCTGGATCGGGGTCCGCAGGCGCATGTCGAGCGTCTGGAGGGTCCGAGCGACGGTGAGGTCCTCCTGGCGGAGGACGACGACGCCGGCGTGGCGCGCGGGGTCGCGGGCGATGTGCTCGCGGCTCTCGGCGCTGGAGTGGTTCTCGGCGAGGTAGCGCAGGCCAGCGTGCGCGGCGACCTTGCGCTCGCGCAGCGATCGCACGACCTCCTCGACGTCGCGGGTCGGGGGGAGGAAGCCGTCGCTGCGCAGGGCGGCGAGCGCCCGCTCGTCCTCGGCCGCGTCGACGCCGAGCTCGAGGATCCTCCGACGGGCCGCCTCGGCCTGCTGGCGCAGCAGGGTCTCGAGGCGCGGCTGCTCGAGATCGGCCTCGTCGACGCCCTGGACCTCGCCGAGGATCGGGGTGCGGCGCAGACGGTCGCGCCAGCCGATCGCCTGGTCGAGGGTCGTGCGCGCGGCCTTCGCCTGGGCCTCGACCCGGCCGCGCTCCTCCCCGAGCGGGCGGAGCGTGGCGGCGAGCTCCTGTCGCTCGCGCGTGCGCTGCTCGTGGCGCTCGCCGGCCTGGCGGGCGCGGGCGGCGGCGCGGGCGGCGGCCTCCTGCCAGCGAGCGAGCGCGTCCTCCGCCCTCTCGTAGGGGGCGAGCACGCCGTCGCGGCCGAGGGCCTCGCGCGCGTGCTCGCGATCCTTGAGGTGCTGGCGGTGGCCGCGGATCTCGGCGGCCAGACCCCCGGCCCGGGTGTCCGCCCGGCTCTGCTCGTCGCGCAGCGCCTGCTCCGTCGCCTTGCAGCCGCGGTGGAGGGTCGCGGCCTCCTGCTCGTGCCCGGCGAGCAGCTCGTCGCTCCGCCGGAGCGCGAGCCGCAGACGCGAGCCCGCGTGCTCGAGCGACTCCTTCAGGGGCACGAGCGCCTGCGTGCTGCGGTCGAGGGCGACCTGCTTGGCGGCGACCTGGGCGGCCAGAGATTCGACCTGCGAGAGGGTGCCGGCGGCCTCGACGGTGTGGACGGCCCGCTGGCGGTCGGCCTCGATCGCGCGCGCCCGGGCGAGCGCATCCTCGGCCTCCCTGGCCCGCAGGCGGATGGCGTGGCGCTCGACGCCGCTGGCCCAGCGGCGCTTGAGGTCGGCCTCGTTGCCGGCGAGGCGGGCCTTCTCCTGGGCGTCCTGCTGGGACGCGCGGCGCTCGGCGGCGCGGCGCTCGAAGCTGTCGGCGCGCTGGCGCAGTGCGGCGGCGGTACCCGAGGCCGCGTCGGTGACCTCGCCGAGGTGGCGGTGGGCGGCCTCGCGGGCGTCGACGGCGGCCGAGAGCTCGCGCAGCGGCGGCAAGGCGGCGTCGAACAGCTGGCGCTCGAGCAGGAGGACCGGCCGCTGCTGCAGCTTGCTGCGGAAGGTCTCGAGGTTGGCGGACAGCTCGCTCGCCTTGTCGAGGTCCATGGCGAGCTGCAGGAAGAAGTCGACGAACGCCCTGGCGTCGTGGAAGCGGAAGCTCTCGTCGGCGGCGCCCTCGCGGGTGTTCATCTCGACCTGGACCTTCATGAGGTCGGGGTCGAGGCCGAGCTGACCGAGGTGCGCGCGCCAGGTCGACGGCGCGTCGGTGTAGAAGACCTGCTGCGCGGGGCTGCGGCTCTTGTGACCGGCGAGCCACTCGCGGAACGCCTCGAACGAGCCGACCGGCTCGCCGAGGCCGCGGATCGGCAGATCGTCGAACCCGAGCCCGGCGCCGGCGTGGAAGCTGAACAGCAGCTTGCGCAGCTTGGACTCGTCGGGTGAGCGCTGCAGGCCCTTCCAGCTGAGGACCTGGCCGAGCACGTGGATGTGGGTCGGGGCCGAGCCGAGCAGGTCGAGGCGGGGGGCGAGGTCCCACTCGCTGACGACATACGCGAGGTCGTTGTCCTTGACGTAGTCGGCGAGGCGGCGGCTCTTGCCCTCCGCGGCCGAGCCGAGGAAGTCGCGGGCGCCCGGCCGGAGCAGCGAGAAGAACAGGTTGAGGATCGACGACTTGCCGCCGCCGTTGCGGAGCCACAGCACGGTGTCGACGCCGGTGCCGTGGTTCTCGTCGCGGAGGTCGAGGGTGAGGGGGGACAGGCGGGCGTCGCGGTGGCCGATCGACGCGAAGTGGAGGCGCATGAGGCGGGCCATGTTCGTTACTCCCGGGTGGCGGTGTCGCGGGCGGAGCGGGCGCCCTGGACGAGGGTGAAGGCGTCGTGCGCGGCGAGCTCGCGCACGTGGATGCGGTAGGCCGCGAGGGCCTGCCAGGTGCCGCCGTCGTCGTCGGACATGCGGCGCACGAGGCTCCCCTTCTCGAGGACCTCGAGGGCGTACTCGACCATGCCGTGCAGGGTGCCCGCGGTGCGGCGGCCGTCGGGGGTGGCGCGCGTCTCGGGGCGCTGGAGGATCGCCCGCCACGCCTCGCGCAGCTCGGGCGAGCCGAGCTCGGGGTCGTGCAGGCTGCGGCGCTGCAGCTCCTCGCTCAGCCGGCCGAGGTAGCCGACGACGTTGTTGGTCGAGAAGCGGATGCCGGCGCTGTCGTCCGAGGCCGCGAGGTCCTGCGCGGTCGGGAAGCACCAGGCCGCGATCGCCAGCTGGACGAGGCCGTGGCACATCCGGTCCTCCACGCTCAGCGTGGTCCGGCGGTAGTCGCTCAGCTTGTGGACGAACGGGCCGTCCTCGTCGGCGCCGAGGACGATGCCCTGCGGCGTGAACCCGAGGACCGCGAGCTGCAGCCCGCGCGCGACGGTATCGGTGCACTGGCGCATCGCCGCGTCGGTCCGGTAGCGCTCGATGAGCTGGGCGTAGGCCGGCTCGCGCGCCGGCTTGAGGCCCGGGGTCAATCCGAACGCGACCAGGCGCGCCGCGGACTCGATGGCGTCGAGGTGGAGGGGGGTCATGGGTCCTTGTCCTGTCGTTTGCGGAGGATGAGGTCGTCGCCGAGGAAGTCGGGGTCGACGAGGAAGCGGCCGCTGCCCCGGACGTCGTAGCTGCGGGCGAGCGCGTCGCCGGGGTTGCCGAACACCGCGAGGAGCCGGAGCCCGAGCAGGCGGAGCAGCCGCGGTGCGACGGCGTCGGCCCGCAGCTCGGCGAGCCAGGCGGACAGCGTGTGCTCGCCGGGCGAGAGGGATTGGAGCAGGTCGGCGACGATGGCCTGGTCGTCGGGCGTGAAGTAGGTGTGGTCGGTGTCGATGGTCTCGAGGTCCGTCAGGTCGGGTGTCACCGCGGCCTCGTCGGCGGCGCGACGCGGGGCGAGCAGTTTGTCGATCAGCGTGCTCAGGCGGAGCTGCGGAGGCGGCTTGGGCGGCTGGAACCGGGCCAGGAGGCCATCGGCGAGGCCCGCGAGGGCGCCGGTCGACAGATCGAGCGCCGTCCGGAGGACGTCGGCCTCGAGATCGGGGTACGAGGCGGCGAGGCGCGGGCGGAACACCTGGCGGTCCTGCTCGCGCAGGTAGTCCTGGTTGGCCGGGATGATGCGGCCGTGGAGCTGCATGTGGCGGCGGTAGCACTCCTCGACGGTGTCGCGGAGGCGGGCGAGCTGGGCGGCGTCGGCGTCGCTGGCGACGTCCTGGCGGACCTCGATGCTCCGCAGGAGGTCCTGGTCGTGGCGTTGGCGATCCTCGAGGTGGGTCCGCGCGCCCGCGAGGAAAGTGAGGACCTCGTGTAGCCAGTCGACCTGCGTGACGTCGCGTCGGGCGGTCTCGAGGTAGCTCTGGATCTTCTGCTCGTACTCGATGCTGCGCATGCGGTAGCGCTGGGCCGTCTTGACCGCCTCGGCGATCAGGCCGCGGTGGATCTGCGAGCGCAGCACCGCCTCCTCGGCGATCTGGGCGTCCTCGACCGGGTACTCGAGCATGCCCGCGTAGATGTTGATCGCCTCGGTCGTCGCCTTCAGGACGATCGTGCCGTCGCCGAGCTCGGACTCGCGGAGCAGTCGCAGGCTGATCTCCCGGTGGACCACGCGCTCGCCGTCGAAGGCGACGTAGCGCTCGCGGAACTCGCGTCGGCGGTCGCGCTCGTTGAGCAGGTCGAGCACGACCGCGTCGGCGATGCCGCGCCGCTCGCTCGCCGCGAGGTCGGGGCGCATGCTGCCGACGATCGGCTCGAGCTCGTCGCGCAGCTCCTCGTGCGTCATCCCGGTGCCGAGACCCATCCGTTCGATCGTCAGGTCGAGCGCGCGTAGACACAGTGCCCGCAGGTCGATGTCGGCGAAGTCGTCGTCGCGGTGGACCTTCACGGCCTCGATGCGGTGCAGCGGCCCGAGCCGCACCAGGGTGCGCAAGCGGCGGGTCAGGGCGTCTTGCCAGTTGTCGGGCGCGACTTCGCTCATGGCCGCCGAGTGTAGCGGGACGGGCTGACAGCGGGAGGCCACGCGACGCCGCCACGCGGCGTCGACAGCGGGCCGTCGCGGCAGACCGCGGCGCATGGGGCGAAAGACCGGTCGTGGAGAGGGCATTTCGTGTCGGGCTCCTGATACCCCTCTCCCGCGAGGTCGGGGGATCGGCTCACCGAGCGGCGAGAAATTTTTCAGGGCCGACTATATGCAGATCAAACGATGTTCACGTTCCGTCCACACTATCGGACGGCGATGGGCGTGGAGTATCGTGCGAACGTCGTGGCGACCCTCACGTTCGTGCACCGGGTGGAGGCGGTGGAGGCGCTGGAGCGTCGGCTCCGCGAGGAGATCCTCACCGCGAACCTCTCGCTTACGCCGGTCATGAGCGCCGACGGTCGCTTTCAGGTGCTCAAGGTGCTCGACCACGGGGCGAGCAGCGTGGTGTGCCAGGCCCTCGACACGAAGCTCAACCGACCGGTGGCCCTCAAGCTGTTCCCCGGGCTGGCCGACGACATGCTCGCTCGGTCGGTCAAGCGGGAGGCGCAGCTCGTCGCCGGGGTGGTTCACCCGAACATCGTGATCGTCCACGACTTCGACGTGCTCAAGCTGCTGCCGGGCGAGCACCGGTGCTTCTACGTCGCGATGGAGCTCGGCGTGCCGCTCCGGAAGTGGCTGGAGGAGTCGTCGCCCAGCCAGGAGCTCGTGCTCTCGACGTTCGGCCGCATCGGCGAGGGGCTCGCGGCCATCCACGCGGCCGGGTTCGTCTACCGCGACTTCAAGCCGGGGAACGTGGTCCTCGTCGCCGGCGTGCCGAAGATCGTCGACTTCGGACTCGCGCTCTCGGCGGCCGCCGGTGACGACGCGGCGCGGTCGCGCGTCGGCACGCCGGCGTTCATGTCGCCCGAGGCGCTGCGAGGCCGGCCCCAGGACGCGCGCAGCGATCAATTCTCGTTCGCCGCCGCGCTGTGGAAGGCGCTGTGCGGCGCGCTGCCCTACGACCCCGAGTCCGACAACCCCGCCGCGCGCCGGCCGCTGGCGGAGCCCAGGGTCCCGCTCCCGGATCCGGTGCTGCAGGCGCTCCGCCGAGCCCTCGATCCCGAGCCCGCGCGCCGCCACGCGGACATGACGGCGCTGCTCGCCGCGCTGCAGCCCCCGGTCGAGCCGGCGCGTGGATCGTCGGCGACGGGGCGCGCGGTGGCCCTCGGCATCGACGTGGACTCGACGACCGAGCTCGTGCCCGTGCGACCGACGAGGAGCCGCAGCCTCGCGCCCTGGCTGGCGTTCCCGGCGGTCGGCTTGCTGTCCGTCGGCGGCGTCGTGACGGCGATGGGGTTCTGGGACGACCAGGGAGTGGTCGCAGAAGCGGATGCGGTGGGCGACGAATGGGAGGCGGAGGTGGCGACTCCGGGGCCGCCCCCGCCACCTGCACCCCCTGCGGCTCCCGAATGTCCGGACGTCGGCGCGGTGATCGGCGCGTGGCGCTTCTCGGCCGCCGCGAAATGGGCCGAGCAGACCCGGCACATCGGCAGGAACGGGCACTACACCATCGAATTGTCGAGTGATGGGACCGCGTGCGGCTTGCAGGTCGACCTGCACAAGCTCGGCAACGACGACATCATCTACGCCGAGCCGCGGAGCGACCGCCAACGCGTCCAGTTCGTGGCGGCGGCGCCGTTCACCGGGAGCTTCGCCGGTCGTTTCGCCCCGAAGAAGGCAGGCGACGCCGCCGACCATATCTACGATCTCGCGTTCGTCGTCGACGGGGATCGGCTGTACGGTGATTTTCACGCCGAGGCCGCCGGCGGCAAGCAGAGATTCTCCGGGGTCCTGCGTGGCGCGCGGACGGCGGTCCCGGACGAGGTCGCCGACGGTCGGCTGCCTTGCATCGCGCTGTGCGGCGCGCGCTGCCTGGGCCCCGACGCGACGGCAGAGTGTCGCCGGTCCTGCACGAGCGACGCGTGGGCCGAGCCGACCTGCCCGGCGCCCGATCCGTCCGTGAAGGTGGCGTTGCCGGCGAGGACCGACGCGTGTGCCAGCGCCGAAGCCTACGCCGGGCGATGGTCGTTCCTCGCGCGTGATCGCGAGACCCGAGATGTCCGCACCTACGAGGTCGAGCTCCGGGCTGCCGGGTGCGACCTCACCGTCGCCTCCGCCCGTGAGCGCGGCAGCGGTGACATCTTGTCGGATGGCAAGGGCCGGGTCGACAGGTCCGGCCTGTGGCACCTCGAACTCGTCAGCGGACGCGGCGCGCGCGAGCGGGTGCATCACACGTGGTCGCTGGTCGGTCGCGACCCCGCCTTCGGAGAGTTCACGGCGCGCCACGGTGAAGCGCGGCTCGCGGCCGGCGTCGTCGCGGCGTATCGGCGCCCGTGAGCCGAACACCCCGCCTCGCGGGACAGGAGCAGCATGGCCAAACCCACCCAGTCCGAGATCGCCGCGCTCGTGCGCGCCCATTCGAACCGCCTGCACCGATTCTTCTGCAGCAGCGGCGTTCCGCGCGCCGAGGCGCAGGACCTCGTGCAGGCCACGTTCGAGGTGTTCCTCACCAAGCTGGACGGGCCGATCGAGGACGTCGACCGCTACCTGTGGGGGATCGCCCGCAAGAAGCTGCTGCAGACGCGGACCCGGCTGAAGACGTACGAAGAGTTTCATCAGTCGCAGTTCGCCGCGTCGACGACGACGATCAGCCGGAAGGTCGACCGTCGCCTGCGGGTGTCTGTCCTGCTCGCCCGGCTCGACGAGGAGGAGCGCACGATCTTCCTCATGCGCTGCGAGGGCCTGACCATCGAGCAGATCGCCGCGGCGGTCGACAAGGGCCCGGCGACCATCAAGCGTCGCCTCGCCGACGCCCGGCGCCACATCGACGCGATCGCCAGCGAGACGCGGACCCCGGACGACGCGATCGGCGTCGAGGACGTCGAGGACACCTACCGCCACGACGGCGCGTGAGCCGATCTGCCCAGCTGACGGGACACCTCCATGCCGACCGACGGCACGAGGACCCGATGCCGAAGCAGACCCTCTCCGTACCCCCCGCCGACCTGACCGCCCTCCTGGCCGAGATCGACGCCGCACGACCCGATCTGGCGGTGACGACGCCCGAACGCCAGCGCCTCGCCATGACCGCGTGGATCGCTCGTGCCCGCGCGGCCGAGGCGCGCGGGCGGTTCGCCGACCGGCACGTCCGCGAGGTCGCGCAGGTTCTGCAAGCGCTCGGACAGACATGGTGGCCGGGCAACGTCTACGCCCTCGCCCGCACCACGCGGCCGCAACGCGTGTTCCCGGAGACCCCGGAGCCCCTTCAGACCTGGGACGCCGTCGCCGACGAGGCGGCGGAGCGCCTGAAGCGCGCGCCGTCGTGGTCCGACGAGGCGGCTCGCATGCCGCGGCCGTTCGCGCCGGCGGCGATGTTCGCGGGGCTCGCCGAGACGCTTGTTGCGCTCGGCGGGCCGCTGGGCGTGGCGAACTGCCCGTCGCCCGCGGCGCTCGGCGAGGCTGCTCGCCGGATCGACGAGCTCCGCCGGATCGCCGCGGAGCTCCGCTGGCTCCGTGGCTGCGCCCCGGGGTCGTCGTGGGGCGCGGCGATCGGCCGGCTGCGGGGGCTCGCGCGGGCGCTCGGCCCGGACGGCGCTTCGATCGCGGCGCAGCTCGACCCGGCGTTCGCGCCCGCTTCCTGGGCGCACCACCTCGGGCGAGACCCCCGGAGCGAGGCGCTGCTCGCCGACACCCCGGGGCCGGACGCTGGCGTCGCGTCCGTCCTGGCCTGGCTGCTCCGTGCCTTCGACGTCCTCGACAACCCGACCCTGGCCCGGCTGTGCCGCCCCTTCCAGTCGCAGCTCCTCGAGCTCCGGCCCGAGCTCACCGATCGCCGCGATCGCCGTCGGCTGACCGCCTTGCAACAGCGTGTGATCGGCGCGGTCCCGGCCGCGCCCGACGCGACGGCGGCTGCAGTGGGGTCGGCGCCACCCGCCCAGGCCGCGCCGGACGTCGCGCATGCGCGGGCGCTGTTCGCCGGTCGGCGGGCGCTGTTCATCAGCAACCGCAGCTTCCCCGAGCTCGAGACGCGGCTCCACGACGAGCTCGGCCTCGAGTGCGAGGCGGTCGCCTCGGTCGGCGCGGTGCGTCGCCGGCAGGCGCTCCTGCAGCGCATTCGCGGCGGCACCTACGACCTCGTGCTCGTCGCCCACGGGTTCTCGGGTCACGCCGACACCGAGCAATTCGCGTGTGCGTGCCGCTCCGCCGGCATCCTCTACTGCGCCGTCGGCAAAGGCCGATTCACGCGGGTGGTCTCCTGTCTGCTCGCGGCTGGCTCGCCTGCCCGCGTCGCGTCGCCGCCGCGCCTGTCTCGCCCCTCCCGTGAGTTCCATCCGCTCGTCGCGTGAGCCGCTCCGACCGCGTGCCGGGACCTCGCTATGAGGCCGTCGCCGGACGCGCCGAGTCGTCACGTCCCCCAGGAGTCGCCATGAACATCCCGCGCAGCCTGTGCGAAGGCCGCTACAGCGTTAAGCAGGTGCTCGGACGGAGCGAACGCTCGATCGTCTACGAGTGCTACGACATCCAGACCGAGACGCGGGTCGCCGTCAAGGTCCTGTCCGTCGGCGGTCCGAACCCGGAGATCGCGCGCGCGATGTACCGCCGCGAGGTCGGGGCGCTGCGAGGCTTCGAGCACCCGTTCGTCGTGCAGATGCAGCACTACCAGCCCGAGGAGGAGGCCGGTCGACTCAATATCGTCCTCGAGCTGATCCCCGGCGGTAAGACGCTCGAGGATCTGATCCGCGCCGGCGACCCGACGCTCGATCCGCTGGCGAGGACGATGCGCTGGCGCCTCGAGCAGGCGCTGGGGCTCCTCGGCGTGCTGGTGACGGCGCACCAGCGAAACATCGTCCACCGCGACGTCAAGCCGCGGAACATCCTCGTCGACCGCGACCAGCAGCAGCTCCGGCTCGTCGACTTCGGGATCGCCCGGATCCTCGAGAACTACGGCCGCGGCGCCGCCGGCGAGACGCTGAGGGACTTCTACACGCGGCCCTACGCCGCTCCGGAGCAGGTGCTCCGGCAGGACACGTCCTTCCCGGCGGACTTCCACGCGTTCGGGGTCGTCCTCGCCGCGATGCTGGCGTGGCGGCTCCCCGAGGCCGACTTCAACGCGGAGAAGCTCCCGGACCTCCTCGCCGAGGTCGACCCGGAGCACCGGGCCGTGCTCGATCACCTGACGCCGCTCGTCCAGCAACTCCTCGCCGCCGACGCTGGCCGGCGCCCGGGCGCGGCCGAGGTCGAGCGGGCGCTGCGGGTCGCGCTCGACGCGGTCGTCGAACGCGAGGTCGTGCGCGTGGTCCTGACGAGCACGGCGCGGCGCAAGGCGCAGGACTGCGGCCTGTCGGGGCCGCTGCTGGACGACCTCAACCACGGGCTGCGGATCTTCTACGAGCCCGAGATCGAGCATAAGAAATGGTCGATCGTCTGCCTCGGTCGGCTCGGGCGCGCCCGACTCGCGGCGGACGCCGATCAGCCCGAGAAGCTGAAGCTCGTCGACTACTACCTGCCGCACCCGCCCGATCACGCGAGGCAACGCGAGCAGGCGAGTTCGGCCCCGTTCCTCCTCGTCGAGGGCGACGGGCCCGGTATCGGCCTGATCGAATTCGCGTACGAGGAGTTTCAGCGCGGCCAGGCCCGGCACGCTGAGCAGGGGGAGATCGATGCCCTCCTCGACGTCGCCAACTACATCCTCGAGCAGCAACGTGAGCGCCTGGGGGCGATCCGGGTCCGCTACGCCCTCGCCGAGCCCGACGGCGAGCCGGCCGCGAAGACGCGACACGTCACCGACGAGTTCCTGGTGCTCACCGTGCTGGCCGCGGAATTGCCCGCGCCCGGCGAGCAGCCGGCGCACGTCGCCGCCGACCTCGATCGCCTGGACGAGCACCTCACGCCCGACAGCTGCTTTACCCTCGGCGGCAAGGAGCTCGGCGCGGCACACAGCTACGAGCCGGAGCGACGCGCGTTGACGCTGCGGCTGCGGCGAGCTGCGACGATCCCGGTCCAAGGCGACCTCGTGTGCGAGGATCTCGCCCAGCGCACGGCGCTCGACCGGCAGGACAAGGCGATCGACACCTTCGAGGCCGGGCGCGCCGTCAACGCCCGCCTGGCCCGTCTCCTGCTCCACCCCGAGAAGAACACGCTCGACGAGCGCGCCCCGGTGGAGCTGCTCCAGCCGCTGTCGCCCCCGCTCGAGGTCGCCGACATGGTCAGTAGGTGCCTCGCGGCGAAGGACATCTTCATGGTCCAGGGTCCGCCCGGGACCGGCAAGACGACCTTCATTACTGAGGTCATGATGCAGCTCCTGCGCCGCGACCCGCAGGCGCGCATCCTCCTGGCCTCGCAGGGCAACGAGGCCGTCCAGAACGCCGTCGACGCGCTGCGCGCCGAGGACATCCGCCTCGGCTCCCGGTGGCGCATCGTCCGCGACCGCAGCTCCCTGCGCAGCCGCAACGCCCCGGCGGTCGGGTTCGACTACGACTTCGCGGAGTGGGCACGGCGGACGATCGAGCGGTGCACAGAGGCGGCCCACGCGCTCCCGACCGGCCTGGCCTCAACGCGCCGCAAACAGCTCGAGGATATCCTCGCCAACTGGCGCCAGAAGCTGGCCAAGGTGCCCGACGCCAAGCAGGACTACGCCGAGTCGGTGCAGGTATGGGCGATGACCCTGCTCCGCGTCCCCACGCTGTGGAAACGGATGCGTGACGTCCGCTTCGACTACGTGATCATCGACGAGGCGGCGCGCGCGACCACGTCGGAGCTGCTGGTCGCGATGATCGCGGGCGAGCGGTTCATCCTCGTCGGCGACCACCGGCAGTTACCGCCGTTCCTCGCCACGGAGACGCGATCCGACCTGATCCGCGCCGGTCACGACCCCGAGCGCGCGGCCCGCTCGCTGTTCGAGGACCTCTTCGAGCGGATCAACCCGGACAACCGGACGACGCTCCGCCGGCAGTTTCGTATGCACCGGTCGATCGGCGCCGTCATCGGCGAGCTCTACTACCCGGAGGTCGGCCTCGAGACCGGGGTGGCCGACGCGGAGCGCACGCTGGCGCTGCCCGCGTTCGACGGCCCGAGCCGGATCTTCTGGGTCGATATTGTCGAGGGTCGAGAGCGCCGCTCGGACGCCAGCAAGAGCCGGTGGAACTTCGAGGAGGTGGACGCGATCGAGGCGCTCCTCGTCGGCTGGGAGCAGGAGCTCGCGGCACGCGGCGGCGCCTACACGATCGGCGTGATCGCGGCCTACGCGGATCAGCGTGAGAAGCTCGTTGATCGCGTCCGTCCCGGCGGCAAGCGCTGGCGTGCGCTGACAATCCGGATCGACACGGTGCACGCGTTCCAGGGCAAGCAGGACGACATCATTCTCTACTCGCTGGTCCGCGCCAACACCCAGGACCTGCGGTTCGTCGGGGATCCGCGGCTGCTCAACGTCGCGTTCTCGCGGGCGAAGCGGCTGCTCGTGGTCGTCGGGCACCGCGACACCGCCATGCAGGACCGCGAGCTCGCCGCGTTCATCCGCAAGATCCCCGACGCGAACATTCTCTCCCCGCGGAGGAAGTCATGACCCTCGATCGCACCACCCAGCTCATCAACGACGGCTACGAGCGCGTCTCGACGCGGGCCGTCGCCCTCCCTCACACGATCTGGAAGCTGACGATCGACGTCGAGTTCGATCGCCCGCTCACCCTCGCCGAGGAGACCATCCTCGGGCTCATCGACGCGGGCGTCGACGAGCCGGCGGAGATCGAGCGGCTCCTCGGGCTCGACTCCGGCGTCATCGTCCCGCAGACGATCGTCAACCTGCTCCGCCGCCAGCTCCTCGGTCAGACCGATCGCCTGCAGCTCCTGCCGCTCGGGCGCCGGGCCCTGGGCGCCTCGCAGACCCGACAGACTGCGACCTACGAGGTCGAGGCCCGTCACGACCCGTACACTGACCAATTCCTGTGGAGCTACGAGGCCGGGGAGATCAAGCGGGACCGCGCCGTCCGCGACATGGGGCTCCGCGCGCTGCCCATCCCCCTCGAGATCAGGCCGCTCGACGTCGAGGTGCGCCACGCCGAGATCCAGGCGCTCCTCGACCGCCACGGCCTCCCGTTCGCCCTCCGCGACGAGGCCAGGCGCGGGGAACGCGTACAGCGCGACATCGTCCGCATGCGCGCGACCGGCAGCTATCAGGCGTGGCGACAGGCCGAGCTCGAGGTCTGGTACCACAGCGAACGCGACGAATGGGACTGGCGGCTCCTGGTCGCGGGCGGGGAGGACCGCAAGGTCTCGGAGACGCTGCGCCATCTGCAGAAGGAGGGCGTCGAGGTCCTCCCGCTCGACGAGCAGCCGCGCACTGTCGAGGTCGGTCGGGCCGGACACGAGGTCCACCGTGCGGTCGAGACGGCGAGGCCCGCGGCGCGCATCCTCAAGACCGAGGAGCACCGCACCGCGCTCGAGAGGGCGATCCTGGAGGCCTGCGAGGAGCTGATCATCGTGTCGCCATGGCTGACCACGACGGCGGTGGACGGCGAATTCCAGGGATGGATCGAGCGCGCCCTCCAGCGCGCGAAGTCGCTGCAGATCGTCGTGGGATACGGCATCGAACGCGGCCCCGGCCGCGGCGATCGCAAGGCGCAGGATCAGAGCGAGGCGCTCCGGCGCCTCCAGCACCTCGGACAGACCTACCAGGGCAGGCTCCGGACCGTGGAGATCGGGAACACCCACGAGAAGCTCGTCATCGTTGACCGTCGCCACGCGATCATCACCAGCTTCAACTGGCTCTCCTTCAACCCCCGGCCCGGCCGCGGGCTCCGACGCGAGACCGGCATCCGTGTCGATGAGCGCCAGGAGGTCGCCAAGCTGCGCGCCTCGCTGGTGCGGACGCTCGGTCTGGTGTGAGGGACAGCAGCAATCGACGTAGCATCGCTTACGTCCCTCGGGGTGTTCATGTCGCTGACACCGTTGGTCGAACGGATTTCATTAGTTATCCGAAGATCCACTCGGGCAATGGAGTCGTGACCCAGGGGTCCCTCCACTCTTTGTGGGTCAGAACATGGGTCAGCCAGCGACCCGGGATCTTGAGCTGCAGGCTGTGGTATGGCTTGTCGCGGAGCTCGAATGGTCCGTCGCCGCCGAGGTGACGGCCGCGGAGCTCGCATGGGATCTCAAATTGACGTGAGAGGCTAAACTCCGGTTCGTCGTCGTCGATCGCGGTCATCGCGGTCCAGTCGTAGAAACTCGAACTGAGGTGGCAACGCACGATCTCGATGATGAATTCGTCGCCTGCGTCGAGAAGAACCTCATTGTTCGGGGGATGACCGACACAGCGTCCCCGCGGCGGGACCTTGACCACGGCCAGGATTCCAGAGATGGCGCTTGTCATGTCGCGTTTGAACGACGGGCCGTCGCTGAAGTGGCTGCGACCGTCGAGCTCCTTGATGAGCCCGGACGGGAGGAGCGGCGTGATCTTCCATGCGTCACGCTGATCTGTGTACTTGTAAAGTCCGAAGGCGTGCGCGTGGATCAATTCCGCGACATCCAGAGCGTAGCACGACACCAGTGCATGCGGCCCCTGGAACCAGGAGCGAACCCAGGAGCTCAGTGCTCGGTTGAGCTCGCGCAATGGCATGTCTTCGACGGCGAACTCTTTCTCCGGCTTGTTCCATTCCCATACAGTCGTACGATAATTTTTAAGATGGTACAGGAGCGCCATGTGTCGGCGTGCGTCCCTCGGAGTGAGGTAGGGCGGGCTTGCGTGCAGGATTCTCAAGAGTACGTCGATGAGCTCGCCGCACCGTGTCTTCTCGGTCCAGTTTTCACAGGCACGCCTATCGTATGTGTCGAAGACCACGGACTTGGAGACGCCGATCTTCGGCAAGCGGACCTCGACCGGCCCTGTGACGGTTTGGATCGCCACGTACCCATCCTTCGCCCTCTGCGCGCGCTCGGCCGCGCGCTCCGCGCACTTCGGACAGTGCCGCTTGCGCTTGAGAATGGCCGTGCCGCATTCCGCGCACGATCCCGAGGGCTGCTTCTTCCGCGAGCCGGTGTTGGTCGTCGTCTCCATGGGCGCGACTTTGTCGCTGGGCGGCGGCGCTCGTCAAGTCTCGTGAACCGGGGATGCTGCGTACCGAATGGTTGTCGGCGCGCAGCACGGAGTGGCCGGAGACGCGCTGGCCGAAGGTCTCGAACGCGGTTTTGCTCCTCACCGTCGTTACGCTTCACCGCCTACCGGCCCGTCGGCCGTGACCTGGCGATCTCCACGACGACGATCCTCGCGTGGTGTTCGGCCGCCGGGCCGGCCGCTGCGCCGGAAATTCATCCGAGGAAGACTTGGCCACGGTGCCACTCGAGCGCTGCCGCGGACGGGCGGTGTGACGGGAATGAGGGCACGTGGAGGGTTCGCCCATGAAGCTCGTAGTACGAGCGACCATTGGCGAAATCCTCGCGCAGACGTTTGCTGACGACGAACCGCGAATCGTCGTCGACAGTCACGTAGCCGCGGTCGAACAGGCGATGTAGGTCGGTCCGCAACACCAGGCCATTGGCCACGTCGTGTTCGCCGCCGCGGGCGTACGGCCGGATGTGCGCCGCCTCGAGTACCGGCAGGGAGTGCTCCTGGGTAACGGCACAAGCCCGGTCGTAGGCGTCGAGCACCTGTACGCGGAAGATGCCTTGCCCGAGACGCGGGCGGTGCAACACCGGCGGGCCATACCGCGGTGCGGCGGGTGTGGTCGCCGGTCGACACAAGGCCGGCAGGCTGGCGAGCCCGAGCGCCTCGTGCCAGATCCGCTGGCCCTCGCCCGTGTCGAGCGAGTACGTCGCGCCAGTCTGCGTCCGGGGCGACCAGTGCGATGGCGGCGAGATCCACCGGTCGGGTGGGAAGAACATCGCCTCGGCAATGAGGCAGCAGCCGATCTGTCCGAGCGGGTCGGCCTCGATCCGTGCGCCCTCGCGGATCCTGCGCAGCCGGGCGCGCAGAGCGTCCAGGTCGTCGACGCCGTTGGCGTCGCCGAACGTCTCCCAGGCGAGCCAGTCCGGCAGTACGGTGAACGCCCAGAACACGCCGAATCCGGCGATCGCGTGGTGCGGTGCTTTGAGCTTGAAAAAGAACGGCGTACCGGGCTGCAGGTTGAAGCGCCGTGTGGATGGCCGCCAAAAGTTTGCGTCGCGTGGTCCCGGACGGCTGGCAAGGCGCTCGTACCAGCCCGGGTCGGTGACCGCGAAAAAACCGTCCACCGCGACAGGATAGTCGGAGGCGCGCCAGGAGTCACCAGTCCTGGCCTGGTGGGAGAACCTCAGGTGGCAAGGCGGGATCGGAGGCGCCCAGCCGTAACAGGATCTCGCGGAGCTCCCCGGCGTCGTGTTGACCGGGCATCAGCGGGATGCTGCCGACGCCCATGGCGGCGGGGGGGAGGTCTGTGGATTTCTTGATGATGCGGAGGTCGCGGTCGGTCGGATAGAACTTGAACACCTCGCCGGGGTAGAGGACCCAGACCGTGCGGGCGCCGAGGGCGTCGCGGTAGGTGTGCATCTTGTGGATGTCGTCCCGGCGAAAACTCGGCTGCTCGGGGTCGTCGTCCTCGGCGAGGGGGTCGGGGATGTGGTGGAGGCGGAACTTGGCGTCGAACAGGTGGAGGCCGGCGTTCGCGCCCTGGGTGATCTCGAGGGCGATGTCGGGGCGGAGCGGGAGGGCGTACGAGAATCGTCGCGGACGGCCGCGCGAGAAGGACAGATTGTAATGCAGCGTGTGTCCCTGCGGCCAGGTGTGGTGGAAGCCCCAGGGGGCGTTCGCGCGGAGGTCGGTGTGGGTGAAGGCGCCGGCGCTGCGCGGCGGGCCGAGGAGGTCGGTGAGGACACGGGCGACGGTGAAGTACGTCCACAGCTCGTAGAGGGTGGCGATGTCCTTGAGCTCGAGTAGCTCGGCGGCGCGGGACGCGTCGAGCGGCAGACGGGTGCTCTGGCGCAGGCGGAGGTAGTGGCGGAGGATGTCCTTGTAGCCGCGGGCGCGTTGCAGGACCGTGGAGTCGAGGGGGAGTCTGGCGAGCGGACCGAGGTCGCGCCACAGAGGGTGGCGGTCGACGGGGGCGAGGACGCGGGCGATGTGGTCGCAGTCGGTCTCGAGGCGGCGGCGGAAGTGTGGCCGCTGGGTCGGCGCGACGGCGCGGAAGGTGCGGACGAGGCCCTGGGCGAGGTCGAGGAAGTGGCGGACGAACCGGTTCTCGGGGACATCGAGGTCGGTGCGCGGGACGACCTCCTCGACGTGCGTCGGGAGGTTGCCGCGGAGGGCGGCGGCGAGGGCGAGGTTGCTTCCGGTGCGGGTGAGGCCGGCGCGGGTGGTCAGGAGCTGGTGGAGGCGGCCAGGGTCGACGTGGCGGGTGCGCTCGAGCGGGACCCACTGGGCGTCGCGGACGAGGCGCCGGTGCGGGTGGTGAAGGACGGCATGCAGGGCCGGGAGGAGCTGCAGGTGGGCGGGCGCGGCGGGGTCGGAGATCTTTCGGAGGTAGAGGAACGCGAGCCAGCGCAGGTGGGTCGGGTCCTCGTCGCGTTCGAAAGGAGCGTGGGCGGCGGTGCCGGCGTCGAGGGGGAGCTCGGCGAGCGCGTCGGTGAGCTGCTCGAGCATGCGGGTGAAGTCGTCGTCGCCGAGCTTGCCGGTGAACACCTCGACGGGGCCGAGGTGTGGCAGCTCGAAGCGGCCGACCGCGTTGCCGAAGGTGAGCTGCAGGGTGCCGGCGGTGCTGCGGCGCAGCAGGTCGCGTGGGAGCGCGGCGGCGAGGTCGTCGAGCTCGCGGGGGTCAGCCTCGATGGTGTAGGTGTGATGGGCCTGGAGGCGCGGCGGGCCGTCGCCGCGGTCGATCGGTGTGTGTGGGTCGTCCGGGCTGTAGAGACGCGGCGGCATCGGCTACTCGATGAACGAGACGAATCCCTGCTGGCACAGGCGCCGATGCATGCGCCACAGCTTGCCCGCGCTGCGTGGCAGTCGCGGTCGTTGCGGTCGCGTGTCGGGTTTGCGTGCGACGAGCGAGTCGGCGAGCGGGTCCCACTCGTCCATCGGCGGGGCGGACTTCGGGTCGTCGGGGTTCACGCAGATAGCGAACAGGCGGGTGAGCAGCTCGCCGAGCTCCTGCTGGGTGCCGTGCAGCTTGGGGAGGACCTTGGCGAGGACAGCGAGGTCGAGGGCGTTCGGGAGGACGATGTCGCCGGCCTGCTCGACGGCGAGGAGGAGGAAGCGGGCGACCTCGTTGGCGACGCGGAAGCCGAAGTGGCGGTTGTCGCGGCGCAGGGCCTCGTGGATGGCCTGGATCGGGCGCAGCGCCGGCTCTGCGGGCGGGAGCCTGGCGAGTCGGGCCCAGTCCTCGGGGGTCGGGTTGCCGGGGAAGGTGAAGGGGTCCGGGAAGGTGCGGGTGAGGCGGAGGAGCGCGAGGTTGGCCGGGGTGGAGCGGCCGTAGTGCGTGAGGTCGACGCTATTAAATTCGAACACGAAGGCGCGGTCGAGGACCTTCGGGCTGAACATGTAGGTCGTCTCGTCGACGTTGACCGTGCCGGTGAGGAAGACGTTGCGGGGGATCTCGAGGTGGGTGGGGATCGGCTCGGCGCCGTCGATGTCGCCGCTGGCGAGGCGCAGGTCGTCGTGCAGGTGGATCGACTCGCCGGACTCGAGGCACGACAGGAAGTCGGAGAAGTAGTGCTCGACGCGGGCGAGGTTCATCTCGTCGAGGATCGCGAAGTAGGGGCGCGGGAGGCGGTTTTGTCGGCCGGCCCGGTCGAGCTCGTCGCGCGCGGCGAGGAGTAGACGCAGCAACGGGGTCGCCTGGTAGCGCTGGGTGAGGGGGTTGTAGAAGCCGAGCAGGCCGCGGTGGTCGGTCCAGTCGGGGCGGACGGCGACGACTTCGACCGAACGCGCCGTGTCCGAGGGTGAGGCCGGTAGCAGGAACACGGAGGGCGGGTTCGCGTCCTCGTCGATGTCGATGGCGATGAGCTGGCCCGGGCGGTAGGCGGAGGTCAGCCACTCGGCGGCGGCGCCCTCGAGGCGGAGGACGGGGCGATGGGCGGTCCGGCGGTCGACGAGCGTGCTCTGTTCGCGGGTGTCGTCGTGGGTGCTGAGCATGACCTCGCCGGTGCGCTCGATGGCGGTGGCGAAGCGGGGGAAGCGCTGGAGGACCTCCGCGGGGAGCGGGACCCAGGCGCGATCGAGGTCGTTGCTGGTCAGGGCGATGCGTACCGGCTGCTCCTCTTCACCGAGCGCGGCGAGGCGGGAGGCGGTCATCGCCCGGCCGACCTGGAGGGCGAGCTGGGTCTTGCCGGTGCCGGAGATGCCGGAGAGGATGACGAAGCGCTTGGTCTGCAGGGCGAGCAGGTAGGCGGCGACCAGGTCGTCGGGGAAGTAGTAGCCGCTGCGGGCGATGGCCTGGACGATGCGCTCGAAGGTCAGGGGCGGGGCGCGACGGGTGCGCTCACGCGGGGGCGTGGTCGCGGTCGCGTTCGGGGCCGGGCGGGGTTGCGGTGTGACCTGGCCGTCGCTGCGGGGGGCCGCGACGATCGACAGGAAGTCGTCGCGGTCGAGGGCGATCAGCGTGCTGTTCCAATAATTAAAGGCGACGCTACGCGGGGTGGTGTCGTCCCAGCGGACGCCGAGGCGGTGCGGGAAGTCGGCGGATTCGTCGTAATAATAGGGGCGGACGACGGTGCCGATACCCAGGACTTCATAATGGCCGCGGTTGGCGACGATGCGGGCGCCGACGGGGATCTGGCTGAACTTCCAGACCATGTTTAAACCGTGCGGCTTGCGGCCGGCGTAGCCGGGATCCGTGCGCAGGAGTTCGTCGCGTCGGGCGTCGAATTGGGCCTGGGTGAGGCCCTTGAGGTCGCCGAGCTCGTAATAACCCATCGAGATGTAGCCGCCCTTCTGGCACTCGGGCCAGTTCGCGGCGCGCTCGCCAGGTGCGATCTTCCAGTAGGAGGGAGCAGGGGCGGTGAGGTCGACGGGGGGCATGGGCTCTCCTTACTTCGCTGGTTGATCGAGCCACCTGGCGATCGTGCGCATGAATGCCCAGACATCGCCTGCGGCGGGTTTGACGCCCTCATCCATCGTGCCCATCTTCTCGAAGATGGCCGCGGGCCAGTCGCTCTTGTCGACATCGGACACGCCCAGGTCGATCAGCCAGGTCTCCAATTCACCACCCGCGGGGACGAAGATGCCAGTGTCACCCATGTTGTCGATGAATCGCTGTACGGCGGCTCGTTCGTCAGGTTTCGCAAGGGCCTGGACCCCACCTTTTTTGAGCAGGTCCTTGCGGTCCGTAAAGAGCATCATGACGTTGCCACGCATGTTCGACAGCGAGTCCGCCTCGGTCTTGTGTAGGCCGATGGCCATGAGGATCTTGTTGAGAACTTTGGTATCCTTGAGGATGTCGAGGTCGATGATGCTCGCCACAGGGACGCCCATGTGCTTGAGTCCGTCCACGGCTCGAGAGATGGACGCTTTACCGATCACGTCGATGAACAGACTGCTCTGCATTCGCCGCGGGTAGTCTCGCTCATGACGGATGAGCCGGTTGTTGATCTCGGAGTAGAAGGCTCGATCGCTGGCCCCTTCGCAGATCACCACGGCCTCATGGAAGAGGGCGCTCAGCGTGCCGGAGGAGCGGAGGAGTGGATCCTGCATGATCTCCTTGAGGCGCTCAGGGTCGAGCACACGCGCGCTACCTTGGCCGTTCTTGTAGCCGAGGCGGACCACGTTGACGGGGTGCCCGGTCGAGAGACAGCCCATGAGGAATTCAGGGCTATGTGTGGCTGCGAAGACATAGGTGCCGCGCTCGGCTGCGAGCGACGTCAGGTTGGCCCCGAGGCGACGCGCGAGAGGAGGATGCAGGAATGCCTCGGGCTCGTCGATCATGGCATATCTGCAGTCTTGGCTGAGCAGGTGTGCGTGGAGACCGATGTACGTTCGTACACCATCACTGAATTCTCCCAGGTCGGTCGCTGCCGCAAAAAACGTTCGCGCCTCGTCGTCGAGGTGATCTTCGATACCGTCTGGGAGCGGCAGCTGGGATAGGACGAGCTTGATCTGGCTCATCTCGAGGATATCCAGCGCTGCGTGAAGCCCGAACGCGTCGAAGACGTAGCTGCGCAGCCTGTTCATCTGCGCGCGGTCGTTGCGGAGCCGCATGAGCGTTCCGCCATCTACGTTGCGCCGCCGCATGCTGGCCGTGGATTCCGGGTTGATCAGCGACAGCCTCGTCTTTCCATCGAGGAAGGCCACAGTGCCCTGGATATGGTTGAAGTAGCCTCGCAGGTTGACGAAGCCACCCTGCGCGAGAACTGCTGGTGACTGTCCGCGAACGCTGCTCAAAAGATTGAGCAGCCCTTCGTGGCTGTTCTTGATCATTTCCACGACTTCATCGAGTTTTTGCCTGATGAGGTCGTCGAGGTTATCAGGTTTGACGGTTATCTCCGGTAAGTTCTCCACGGCCTTTGAGGCCAAGGGGTACAACTTGCCTTCTCGCTCGAGGTTCTCGGCGACCTTGCGCTTGGCCAACAGCACCAGCAGGTGCTTGACGGCCTCCATCAACAGGGGTGGGAGGTCTCCGAAGTTTTGGTTGCTCGTGACCAGACTGAACAGGAATGCGAGGCCATCATCCTTGAGCTCCAGGCTGTTGAACGGCGCGAAGTCCTTTTCGAGCTCGTTCTCAATGGCCGTGCGGACGGCTCCGGAGGACGGGAGCTCCGGTTCGATGTCCCCGATCACCTTCCATTTGTCCTCCGACCAGTCATGCCGACCATGGGTCAGGCTCTTGTTCAGCTCGCGTAAGGACAAACTCTTCCCCGAGTTGTTCGGCCCGACGATGACAGTCATGGGTCCGGGGCGGAAACTGGTGGGCTTAACACCTGGCGAGGGTCCGAACTTGAACGTAATTTGCTTGATCATACGGCTGTCGGAGGGTTGGCAAGGAGATAACGGGTGGCGCGAGCCTTACCCTGGGTGGTGACCAATCCGTTGTCGACGAGGAGTTTAATTATTGACGGCCATGACTTCACATCGACGGCGGCGGCAGCGAGGATCTCGTCGCGCGAGCGCGGAGATGTCGCGTCGAGGAGAGCGCGGACGATGGCCAGGACGTCGGGACGGGCGCTCCAGCCGCCGCCTTCGCGCAAGGAGCGGAGGAGTGGCGGCTCTGTGGGTGCGGGCGACGCGGTCGGGGGTGGTGGTGCCGGGATCGCGGGTTTGGGCGTCGAGGCGAGTCCGAGGCCGACCTGGGGGGATTCGGCCTTGAGGCGGAAACCAGGGACAGCGGGCTGCGGAGGTGACGGCGGGTCGGCGAAGGTCAGGCCGAGCTGTGGAGTGTTGGGAGGATTCTTGAGCTGGAAACCTTGATCAGGTGCAGGCTCGGAGCGTTTGCGGGGCTTCGCGGGTTTCGAGGTGGCGGGTTCGGCGAGCTCGTCGACGGTAGCGGTGAAGTCGGCGATGACCTCACGTGGTTGCGGAGGGAGCGGCCACGTGGTGGCGCCGGCAGGACGCGGGGGATGGGTCAGGCTCGGGTGCGCGGGGGGCGGGTCGAGGGCCGTTGGATAGGGGGTGCCGGTGGCGATCGCATGGGCCATGGCGTCGTAGCGCTCGAGGATGAGGCGCCTGGTGCGGTACTCGCCGTGGGCCTTCTGGTCTTTTTGGCGGACGACCCAGAAGGTGTCGAGGATCCAGGCGACGTCGTCGCGGGGGAGGCCGTAGAGATGGAAGAAGGCGGCGTCGAGCTCGGCGCGCAGGAGAGGGCGACGGGCGTCGTTCCAGCGGAAGGGCGGGTCTTCGTGGCCCATGTCGCGGGCGAAGTGCTCGAGGTCCCAGGCGGTGTAGGTGAGCTCGAGGACGCGGGGCAAAATCCAGGTGGCTACCGTGTCCTTCGTGCTCCACAAACACGGTGACCTGAAGCTCTCTGGCGAAAGAATCGGAAGCTGTTTGAATGTGTAGTATTTGAGGGAAGTCCCTCCGAGCTTTTGTCGCGTACAGTAATCAACGACGAAGCTGCAGAGCATCGTGTAGAAGCAGGATGGAGTTGTGGTAGTCAACGCGAGGAGAAATTTATCGCCGCACGCCGAAATAGGAACAAGACTCGATATTAGAGTGCGGGAGTCCGTGCTGCGGCAGATATCTCGCCATCCGATGAGCCAGCCGCGGGACCAGCGGCTCTCCATGCGTTCGGCGACCTCGCTGGCGGCGACCCAGTAGCGGGGGGTCACGAACTCCTCGGGGTTCTGGGTGTCGGCGCCGTACCAGCCCTCGAACTTGCGCGAGGGGCGGTTGCCGGGGTCGCCCTCGATGAGGGATGCGAAGCGGTGGTCGTAGTGCTGGACCATCTTCGCCTCGTAGAGCGGGAGCATCTGCTCGTCGCCGCGGGTGAAGATGGCGCCCTGGAGACGCCAGCCGGCCAGCTCGAGCTCCGCGCGGGTCTTGAACAGGCCGGAGTCGTTGGCCATGTGGAGCATGGCGCGGAACGACAGGTTCCAGGGGTTGCCGTCGGCGGCGCCCTCGCGCCACAGGACGGGGACGCGGCGGTAGATGCCGCGGACGATGTCGGCGTCGCGCTTCGTGCGGAAGGTCGGGCAGGTGCGGGTGTTCGGGTTGAGCAGGCGGAAGTCGGCGGGCTCGAGCGTGTATTCGGTGGGGCCGAGGTCCTCCTTACGGTCGGGCTGGTGGACGTTGAACTGGAAGGCCATCGCGGCGACCGCGGCGGCCGAGAGCGTGACCAGGCAGAACGACTGGCGGTTGTTGACGGCGGCGAACGTGGTGCCGAAGTTCTCGAAGCTGACGAGCGAGGCGAGGCCGGCGCGGTCGACGAGGTGGGCGATGAAGTCGCTTGTGGTCGCGTCGGTCGCCAGGCCCGTGGGGACGATGAAGCCGGCGCGGCCGCGGTTGGCGAGGAGCTGCAGGTTGATCTCGGCGAAGATGCTGTAGGTGTTGACGTCGCCGCGGCCGCACAGCGGGAAGTGGCCCGAGTCGCGGAGGAGGACGGCCTCGCCCTCGCTCGCGCGGACGGCTGCGAGCCACGCGCGCCAGACATCGGGGCGGCTGCGCGGGAGGTCGGCCATGAGGCGTTTGCGCTGGGCGGCATTGTCGGCGGCGGCGACGTCGGGGGCGCACTCGGCGAAGAACTCTTTTTCCTGCAGCTTGACGCGCTCCCACGGGGGGTTGCCGAGGATGACGTCGAAGCCGCCGTTCCAGCCGCAGGGGTCGTCCAGTTCGGGCTTCGCAGTGGAGGGGGCGAATACCTGCGGGAAGCGCAGGTGCCAGTGGAAGAAGCGGTATTGCTGCTTGATCTCGGCGAGGGCAGCGAGGGTTGCGGGTTTGGCGTCGGCGGGCTTGCGCACGAGGTGTAGCCACTCGGCGGTCGTCGGGGCTGCGGCGGCGAAATCGGCGGTCGTGCGCCAGACGAGCGTGGCGCACCACAGGTCGGCCAGGAACTCGGCGCGGCGCTGTTCGGGGGAGGCCTGCCAGGACGCGTAGCGTGAGTCCTTGGATTCGACACCGGTGAGCGACTTATCGTCGGCAGCGTCGACCATGAGGGCGTGCTCGCGGAGGCGGGCGGCGTCGGTGTTGGTCGGGGCGGCGGCGGGGGCCTGGGCGGCGAACAGGTCGAGGTTCGCGCGCTCACCCTTGCGTTCGTCGCGGTCACGCTTGCGCAGCGCCCTGGCGACCTCGTTGTCGTCGCCCTCGAGCTTGCCGGCGAATGCCTTCTCGGGGATGCCGCGGGCGAGCAGCGCCGGGGTCGCGCCGAGCAACGAGTTGCCGCACTGGACGTGGGCCTCGAGGAAGCTGAGGGGCTTGCCGGGGTCGAGGGCCTCCATCCACAGGGAGACCTTGCATAGCTCGACGGCCATCGGGTTGATGTCGACGCCGAAGATGCAGCGGCCGACGACCTCGCGGAGCGCGGATTGCCTTGCCTTGGGGGCAGGTTCGTCTTCCCCAGTGCGGAGGGCGGCGAGGCGGTGGGCCATGCGGTGGGCCGCGGCGACCAGGAAGTGGCCGGAGCCGCAGGCGGGGTCGCAGACCTTGAGGTCCAGGAGGGCGGAGATGGCGGCCTCGCGCGGCTTGCCGGTGGTCGCGGCCTCGAGGACGGGGGTGAGGGCCGATTGGAGCAGGCGGTTGACCAGGTCCTCGGGGGTGTAGTAGCTGCCGCTGGTCTTGCGCTCGTTGCCGGCGGCGGTGCGCAGGTCGAACGTGCGGGCCTCGATGTGCAGCTCTGGATGAAGCTCGAGCAGGGCCTCGTAGACGCTGCCGAGCTCGGCGGCGGCGAGGTTCTTCCAGTTGACCGGGTAGGACACGCCGCGGTCGTCCTCGACGCGGCCGAGGGCGAGGAGGGCGGCGAGCAGGTCCTCGTTGGGGAGCTCGGCCTGATCGAGGTGAGGGGTGGCGCGAGTGCTCCACAGGTACGAGCCGAGGGCGGGGAGGCCGAGCTCGGGGCAGCCGGCGTAGAGCTTGCCGAGGACGAGGCGGAGGCCGAGCCAGAGGTCGCCGTGGGGTCCGCCGCGGCGGCGCTCGGCGAGGCGGCGCAGGCGGGTGGTCGCGTAGTGACGGGTGTAACGCTCGCGGGTGGTTTCGGGGGCGTCCGGGTCGAGGAGCAGGTCGCGGTCCTCGGCGACGAACAGGAAGATCAGGCGGTACGCGAGGCGCAGCAGCTCGCGGTAGTAGTCCTGGGTGGTGAGCGTGCCGGTGCGGAGGGCGTCGCGCAGCGCCTCGTTGCGGGGGTGGAGGAAGCCGCGGCCGAGTCTCTCGATCGCCTGCTGGACCCCGCCGCGCAGGCGGTGGAGGGCCCGGACGCCCTCGTCGCGGGCGTGCTCGAACCATTTCTCGAGCCAGCACTCGTCGGGCTTCGCGGCCTCGATGCGGCTCTGGTGGCACACGAGCCACAGCAGGGCGAAGTCGGCGAAGTGCTCGCCGGTCATCATCGTCTCGAGGTCGAACTCGAGGTAGGCCTGACGGACCAGGCTGAGGTTGTCGCGCAGGACGCGGAGGGTCCGGCCGTTGCTCACGAGGGCCCACTGGTGGTCCTTCGAGCGGTTGAGGAGGTCCTGGACGAGGCTGTGCGGGGCGGCCCGGGCGGCGCCGGCGATCTTCTCGGTGCGGTGGTCGAGGTCGACGCGCCAGCCGAGCAGGTGGATCGGCGAGTGCTGGTAGGTGTGCGAGACCGGGAACGTGCAGTCGCCGACGGTGATTGGCTTGGTGGTGACGAGACGGCCGTAGTCGAGCTCCTTGAGCAGCGGGAGGAGCCAGCGGTCGCGCGTGAGGGTGGTGGCGGGGTCGTCAGTCGGGACGGCGGCGAGGCGGGCCTGGAAGCTGGTCCAGATCGCCTGCACGGTCAGCCAGGCGCGCGAGATGACCTCGCGCAGGGTCTCGCCCGGGTTGAGGTGGTAGGCGTCGGGTGAGAGGCCCGGGACGCGCGGGTCGTGGGCGGCGATCCGCTGCAGCAGGTCGTCGGGCAGCAGGTTGCCCTCGCCGTGGAGCGTCGGGAGCTGGAAGCTGGTCTTGCGGGCGGAGCGGGTCACGTGGCCTTCGGGTCAGGTGGGAGCCGGCGGGAGGTAGACGCAGACGGCGAGGAGGTCGGGGGCGTGGGGTTCGACCTTGAGGGCGCGCAGCGCGAGGCCGGCGGCCTTGCGGACGCGGCGGTGGGCGTCGAGCAGGGCCTCGCCGCGCTCGCGGGCGACGGCGGCGAAGAGGTCGGCCGGGACGGGGTTGAGCGCGCGCTGGACGTTGGTGCGGGCGAGGTCGGGGACGATGTTGCCGGAGGGTTCGGCGGCGAGGAGGGAGCGCACGTCGGCGTCGGGGAGGCGCTCGGGGGCGCTGGCGAAGTTGCGCAGGCCGCACAGGGCGGTGTCCTCGGCGAGGAGCTCGTGGCGCTGGCCGCCGGGGCCGCTGTGGACGAGGTGGAAGCGGAGGCGCAGGAGGTAGAGGGCGGTGCGACCGGTGACGGCGGCTGTGCGGACGGCGGCGCAGCGGCGGGCGGATTCGGCGAAGCGCGGGTCACCGGCGAGGGCGGGGTCGAGGGCGGTCTGAAGGACGAACCCGGCGAGGCCCTCGACGACGGGGCTGGTGCGGGTGAGCAGCTGGGCGCCGCGCGGGGCGGGGGGCTGGAAGACGGCGGTGAGGTCGGCGCGGGCGTCGATGGCGTCGCGCAGGCCGGAGGGGAGCTGGCCGAGGCCGGCGACGTGGAGGTGGTGCTTCGAAGTCGTGGTGACGTGGGCGCCGAGGCCGGCGAAGGCGGTGCGGACGAACCGTTCGACGTCGGGAGCGGCGCCGATGGCATCGCGGGCGGCGTCGAGCTCGGCGGCGACCTCGGAGACGTCGATGCTGGCCTGGGCGAACACGCTGCGGGACTTCTTCTCGCGCTCACGGGCTCGCTCCCACACACGCTCGACCTCGCGGCGCTGGGGCTCGGCGAAGTCGAAGGTGATCTGGTCGGTGCCGGCGTCGCTGCGCAGGAGGAGGCCCTCAAAAATTGCGTCGACGACGGCGTCGGTGTCCATCGGCACGGGGACGGAGATGCCGAGCTGGCTGCGGATCGCCTGGTGCTTGCGCAGGAGGACGTCGAGGACGATGCCGTCGACCGGATTGTCCTTGCCGTAGAGCGTGACGGCGCGGACCTGCGGGCTCGGCTGGCCGTAGCGGTCGACGCGGCCCTCGCGCTGCTCGTGGCGGGTCGGGTTCCACGAGAGGTCGTAATGGACGACGGCGTCGAACAGGTCCTGCAGGTTGATGCCCTCGCTGAGGCAGTCGGTGCAGACGAGGACGCGGCGCGGGTGCTCGTCGAGGGCGTCGACCCGGCGCTCGCGCTCTTCCGGGGGGAGCTCGCCGGTGATGGCCTCGACGTGGACGTCCTTGAGGCGCTTTCGCAGGTGGTCGGCGAGGTGAGCGACAGTCGGGATGAAGCGGCAGAAGACGATCGGCGCGTGGCCGAGGGCGAGGAGCTCGTCGAGAATGGCGGTCGCGCCGGCGAGCTTGGCGTCGTCGGCGCCGGCGAGCTTGTCGGCCTCGCGGGCGAGGTCGAGGAGGCGGCGGCGCTCAGGGTGCTCCTCACTGTCCTCGGTGGCGGTGCCGGGGGCGACGTCGAGGGTCTCGGCGCTGTCGGCCTCGAGGTCGAGGACGCTGCGGCGACCGACGACGTCGGCCTCGTCGGCGTCGGCGGTGTCGAGGCCGGCAGCACGGTTGCGCAGGGTGGCGGCGGCGGCGGCGGGGCTCGAGGCGAGCGAGCGCAGGAGGGCGAGCGCGGACCACCAGCGGATCCGCTGGCGGTGCTTGCCGCCCTCCGGGTCACGCACACGCTCGCGGCAGTAGGCGAGCGCGCGGTCGACGAATTTTCGATAGGCGGGGGTGAGGTTGTAGGTGCGCTCGGAGGTCTCGCGGACGGGGAAGCGAGACTCGGCGCCGAGATAGGCGGTGAGGTCACCGCGGCGGCGCTGGACGAGGTGGGTGGCCAGGCGCTCGCGGTCGCGGCGGTGGGCGTTGCCCGAGAGGTCCTCGGGGAGCTCGGCGAGGGCGGGGTCGAGGAGTGTGAGGAGCGACCGGAACTGGGATTCGTCGCCGGAGTGCGGGGTGGCGGTCACGAGGACGAGGTGGCGATCCGGGACGGCGAGCTCGCGCAGGAGGTCGTGGCGGCGTTGCGAGGCGCCGGCCCCGGCGGCGCAGGTGTGGGCCTCGTCGACGATGACGAACTCGGGGCAGACGCGCAGGAACTCGTGGCGGCGGCGCTCGGATTTAATAAAGTCGAGCGAGACGACGACGTGCGGGTGGCGGTCGAATAGCGACTGACCCGGTGAACAGCGGCGCTCGAGGCGGGCCGCTGTGCCGGCGAGGACGAGGGCGGCGTCGATGTGGAACTGGTGATGGAGTGCGCGCTGCCACTGCTCGGCGAGGTGCGGCGGGCAGAGGACGGCGGTGCGGAGGATCTCGCCGCGGTCGAGCAGCTCGCGGGCGATGAGGCATGCCTCGATCGTCTTGCCGACGCCGACATCGTCGGCGATGAGCAGACGGACGGTCGGCTGGCGCAGGGCCATGAGCAGCGGGACGAGCTGGTAGGGGCGCGGCTCGACGGCGATCCGCGCGAGACTGCGAAACGGACCCGCGCCAGCGCGGAAGCCGAGGCGGACAGCGTCTCGGAGGATACCGAGGGTGCGATGGTTGCCGAGGCCAGGGCCCGGGTCGGGGAGTGCGAAGGTCGCGGACTCGACGGGCTCGAGGCGGGTGTCGACGCCGGTGACTTCATCGTCGCTGCCGCCGAGCGGGCGCAGGACGAGGAGATGCGCGCCGGGGTCGGACTCGGGGAGGACGAGCCAGTCGCGGCCGCGGGCGCGGACGAGGGAACCGGTGGCGTAGGTCATGCGGTGCGACCCGTGAGGGGGGCGAGGAAGGGACTCGGAGTGCCGGGCCAGGACAGGTGGAGGCGTTCGCGGGCGCGGGTCATGGCGACGTAGAGGAGCTGGCGCTCGGCCTGGATCGCGTGCTCGCGGTCGCTGGGGTCCTGGATGTCTTTAATTGTGTTGGCGTGGGGGAGGTTCTTGTCGTTGCAGCCGAGGACGATGACGGCGCGGAACTCGAGGCCCTTGGCGCGGTGCATGGTACCGAGGCGGATGCCGGCGGTGTCCTCGCGGTCCTCGTCGTCGCGGAGCAGGTGAGCGGCGATCTTCTCGTCCTGGAGGGCGTCCGCCACGGCGTCGAGCTGGGCGTTGGTGCGGGCGAACACGGCGATCGCGGGGGCGGGAAGTCCGTCGGCGAGGTGCTGGCGGACCATGGCGACGGTGGCCTCGATCTCGGATTTTGCGCTGCGGTGCGCCTGCAGGGTCGGCACCGGGCCCTGGACGAGGCTGCGGGTGTTGCGGCGGGTCTCGGTGTTACCGTCCATGTCGTCGGTCGGGTCGCCGAGGACTCGGTCCGCGTGCCGGCGGATCTGCTCGGTCGTGCGGTAGTTGACCTTGAGGATGAAGGAGCGGCCGCGGACCTCGATGCCGAGGGCGCCGAGGCTGAAGCCGGCGCCGTAGATCCGTTGGCCCGCGTCGCCGACGAGCAGCAGGTCGCCAGGGTTCCGACACAGCGCCTTTAAAAATTTGAGCTCGCCCGCCTGGAGGTCCTGCAGCTCGTCGACGAGGACGGCATCAAACTCGCCGGCGACCTGGCCTGTGGTGAGTAGCTCGGTGGCCCGGGCGGTGAGGGTCGCCCAGTCAGCCTTGCGCGCTGCGGCGAGGAGCTGGCGCACACGTTCAAATACCTGCCAGATCTGCTTGCGCTCACGGACGAGGAGAGGCCGTCCACGGCCGGTGCGGCTGGCCTCGCGGTACTGATCCCAGGTGACGATGCCCTGCGGCTGGATCACATGGGCCCACTCGGCGGTGAGAAACTCGAGGTCGAACCCGCCGACCTCGCGGGCGGCGCGGGTGAGGGCCTGACGAACGGCGGTGTCGTCGGCTCGCTGCAGATCCGGGTGGTGCTTGCGCAGGACGGTGCGGATCTGGTTGTGGACGGTGGCGACGTGGATCTTCGTCAGTTCCTCGGTGGTACACAGGCGACGGAGCTGGCGTTCCAGGTTGGTGCACAGGGTCGAGACGTAGCTGGTCAGGAGGACGCGCTTGCCCTGGCGCGCAAGGTGGCGGGCGCGGTGCATGGCGACGACGGTCTTGCCAGTGCCTGCTGCGCCGGAGATCTTCGCGGGGCCCGAGAAACGAGCGCCGACGAGGTCCTGCTGCGAGGGGTGGAGGAAGTGGATCCACCGGTCGAAGGGCTCCTCCATGGCGCGGCGCAGGCCGACCTCGTCCTCGATGACCCGGAAGTCACGACGCGCGTCTGGTGCGTCGACTAGGGGGATGGTGAGAGGGACCGGCTCGGGCGGCGTGACCAGCTCGCCGGTCGAGAGGCGCAACAGGCGGTCGGCGACGTCCTGCGGGAGATGGGCGATGACTTCGAGGAGGGTGTCGGTGTCGCGGATCTCGCGGAGCGTCGGCAACCAGGCCGAGGGGACGCCGAGGCTGAGGATGTAGTCGTCGGCCCGGTCGGCGAACAGCGGCGGGGTCGAAGGCTCGCTCGCTCGCTGGACCTCGCGGACGACGGTTTCGACGACCTGCAGGGCGCCGGTGCTCGGGTGACGACCGACGCGACGCCGCTCTGCCCAGCGGTATGCTTCGTCGTGGTGGTCGGCGCGGAGAAAGACCCAGGTGTCGCCGTCCTTGTGGAGAATCATCCGCAGATCGCGGGTGATGCGCCCCGACCAGAGGTCGTTCTGCAGGCGCTCGAGGCTGTTGCCGGGGCTTTTCGGGTTGCGCTGGAACGCGGCGAGGAAGCTGAGGATGGCGCCGCGGTCCTCGGCCGCGAGGTGGTCGATCTCGTCGAAGAAGCTCTGGGAGTAGAGGAAGGCGGTCATGCGAACACCTGCGAGACGAGGGCGGCGGGAGGGAGCGCTTCGAGGTCGGCGGCGGCGAACATCACGATGGTGGCGCCGTGGCCGGTGAGGTGCTTGCGAGCGCGGGGGGCGTTCGGGTCGGTCGTGTCGATGAGATGGACGGTGACGGTACCGCGGGTCAAGGTGGCGATAAAGCGTCCGACCACGGGGTGTCCGACTTCGCCGCCAGGTTCGATGGCGATGCCCTGGCCGGCAAGGGTCTGCATGACCGGGCGCCAGGCGGCGGAGTAGTCGCTGAGGTCGATCGGGGAAGGAACCGGCGCAGTAGGGGGCTCCGGCTTAGCGATGACGGTGCCGAAGATGCCGGGTTGGGCGCGTACGAGGGCTGTCCAGTCGGCGGCATGGTGGAAGCGGAGGACGGCGTAGCCGGCGTCCTCGAGGCGCTCGTGCAGGGCCTGATCGCGGCGGAGCTGGGCCGGGTCGTCATGCGTCGGGTCGTCGAGGAAGATGGCGAGGCTGTGCGCGGTGTAGAAGAAGTTCGCCACGCAGGGGCCGGCATCGAGGTGTTTTTGGGCGGCGTCCGGGAGCGCGACGCCGAGCTCGACCAGCAGGTCGAGAAAGCGGCGCTCGAGGTCGGAGAGGTCGTGGCGGCCGAGGGTGTCGGCGCGAGTGTCACGTGGCGGCGGCGGGGTGATGCGGAGGTCGGGTACCACGCGGGCCTGCGACCAGGCCATCAGGCGGGGCGCGAGGGTGTGTCGGCGTAGGAGCTCGTGGTCGTACTGGTTGGAGTAGGACAGCAGACACTCGTAGCAGGCGGCCTCGCAGCGCTCGCGGGCGCCGGGGGCGTGGCCCTGGTCATCGCCATTTTGCGGGTCGAAGTGACACAGCTCGAGCGCGGTCGCGGCGACGCGGGCCAGCGCTCCCTCGTCGTCGATGAGCTGTCGCAGGACGCCAGCACCGCCCTCGGCGGCCTCGTAGAACAGGAGCTGCTGGCGCTCCTCGGTCGAGGGCAAGGGCTCGGCGGCGAGCTCGCGGTCCTCGAGCTGGAAGTGGAGCTGGATGGCGGTCTTGAGGGCGGCCTGCAGCGAGGCCATGAGCGAGTCGTCAATCTCCCCGGACGGTTGGAGGAGCAAGCAGTTGCGGGTGTCCTCCACGTAGGGGATGACGCGCTCCTGATGCGGGGTCTGCGGGTCCTCGGGATCGGGGTCATCCTCCTGGTCGGGACGGCTGCGGGCCCAGAAGCCGCGCTCGGTGTCGAGTTCGAAGCCAGGGGGTTGGTCGGGCTTGCGGCGGCGCCAGCCGAGGTTGATCCGCCAGACCGTGGCAGCGTGGCCGTACACGAGCTCGGCGAGCGGCGTTCCGTCCTCTGCGCGGAGAACGGCGGAGCGCGCGTCGGGGTGGCCGCTCTGTTGGCCGGCGAACTGAACGCCGGTCTTGAGCTCGTAGCCGAGGCGCTGACGCTCCTCCTCGTCGCATGTGATGCGATCACGGCGGCGGGCGGCGACATGGCGCATGCGGAAGAGATTATTAAAGGGTTTGGCGAGACGGCCGTGGCAGTTGACGCAGAGGTCGGGCGCCGGATCATCGGTCAGGCGGTGGAGGTAGCCGCAGGACTCGCATAGCGCGGCGCGGACCTTGAGGCGACCCTCGCTGTTGTCCGCAGACAGGAGGACGCGGTGGATCACGTAGCGCGAACCCTCGTGGTAGAGGATCGCGCGCGGGCCGAACTCGGAGATGGCCAGGAAGCGGGGACGAGACAGGTACTCGTCGTCGCGCTGGCCGCCGCGGCGGCGCCGGCGTGCGCCCGGAAGGTAGGCAGAGAGCGGGAGCCGCGGGAAGTTGTAGCCGGGAAGGAAGCCCTCGCTGGCGAAGTAGCGGTAGGGGTAAAAGTCGGAGTGCTGCTGGTCGGGGTCATGGTCGACCAGGATGCTGAGCTGACGATCGGCCTCCTCGCGCAGGCGCTTGGCCTGGTCGCGCTCGACGGCGGGGCGCGAGTGGTCCTCGGCGATCTTGTGCTGGCGCTGGAGCTGGTCCTTGGCGGTCCGAAACAGGCTCTTCCAGCGCTCGCAGGCGTCGTTGAAGCGTTTTGGTAGGTCGGCGAAGACGCCGGTCAGCCAGGCCTCGACGGTGAGGCCGCGGCGGGCCAGGAATTCGTGCAGGCAGTCCCTGAGCGCCCATTCGGCGCGACGCTGGGCGCGGTCACGGGCCGTGAGATCCTCGAGCTTGGTCTCAACGTCGCGGAGGAGCTTCAAGGAGGGACGATCACCGGCGACGTCGAGGAGATGACCGAGCGAGTCGCCGAGGTCGAGACCGACCTCGGCGAGCCAGATCGCGTGAACGTGTGAGCGGAGCAGATCCTCGTTGCCGAGGTCGAGCCGCGGGGTGCTGACGATGCCGGCGACCATCTTCTCGGGGCGGCGGAAGAAGTACTGGTCGTGCGGGCTCGTGGCGGTGCAGTAGGTGTAGATGAACGCGGCTTGCCCGCTGCGACCGGCGCGACCGCTGCGTTGGGCGTAGTTTGCCGGGGTCGGCGGTATGTTGCGCATGTTGACGACGTTGAGGTCGCGGATGTCGACGCCGAGCTCCATCGTCGGTGAGCAGTAGAGGATCGGCAGGGCGGCGCTGCCGAAATCCCGCTCGCGGTCCTTGCGGTCGGCGACGCGGACCTGGGCGGTGTGCTCGCGCGCGGCGAGGGTATGAAGGTCACTGTTACGACCGCGGTAGAACGCGGTGAAGAACTCGTTGGGACGCAGGCCATGGGCGGGCGGACGCGGCACGCGCATCGGATCCCAGGAGCGGTCCGTGCCGGCGCCGGCGCACCAGACGAGGCTTGAGGCGGGGATCATATAGCCTGCCGGGGCTCCGTCCCGGGGCGGGACGACTCGCTCGAGCAGGCCGGGAACGAGCAGGGCCTCGAACAGTTCGCGGAGGATGTGCTCGAGGTCGTCCGTCTTGAGGTCGCTGCGCAGCGTGTGACGGACGTAGCGGGCGAAGCCGCCACGGGGAGAGACGTACACGCCGCGCGGGTGGCGACCCTTCGGCGGTTCGCCGCCCGGAAAGGCCGTGCAGGCGAGCTCGAGGTTGCGTTCGAAGTCGTCGATCCGCCAGCGCTCGTTGAGGTACTGGTTAGACATCTGCAACAGGGCGTCGCGGCGGGCGTCGTCGAGGTAGTCGACGCGGATGGCCAGTTCTCGGCGCAGGTGATCGAGTAGGATCCGGCAGAGCTGTCGGCGTTGCTCGGGAGCCGCGTGGGCGATGGCCGGGTGGTGCTGCGTCCACTTCGGGGTATCGGCGCTGAATTCGTTGAGGGAGGAGTAGTCGAGGACCAAGAGGCCGGACTGCTCGAGGTTGGGGGCGACGAGCCGCCAGCCACGCTTGAGGTCGCGGTAGACGTGGTAGCCGAGCACGCGGCGGAGCGCCCGTTCGGTCTCCTCGCGCTGGCGATACTCGACATGGGGGTTGCTGGCGTAGCCTGCGAGTGGGAGGTCGAGGGCGCGGAAGACGGCGTCGGTGAGGTTCTCGTGGGTGAGGCCGCCGGGGCCGGCGTCCGCGACGGCGCGCCACAGGGCGGAACGCACGATCGCGATGTGCACGAAGTCGTTGAAGTGACCGGCCTGCAGCGATGCGTCCTGACGGTTGTCCGTGAAGCTGAGCAGCTTCATCGCATGCGGCTGGAGGTCAGGGACCTGACGCAGTCGACGGACAGCGGACAGGCTGAGGAGGGTCGTCGCGGTACTGCGCCCCTCGGTGCCGAGGGTGGCGAGCTTGCCGAAGTCGGAACGAGCGTGGGCGGTGTACTGAACCCCGCAGTGCAGGCAGAAGCGGAACGGGGCCGGCAGGAAGTGGACGCGCAGGTCGCCGTGGCCCTCGCGGCCGTCGGGCGCGACAAAGCAGGGGCGCGGGACGTCGTCGCGTCGTTCGCGGCGCAGGCGCAGCTTGCCGTCTTTGGACTCGACCCACGTGTCGGGGAACCGCGGGAGGTCGTCGGGGTGGTCGGGCCAGGGGTCGCGGGTGTTGAGATAGAGGTATCCTATCTCCGCATCCGGATTGTCCGTGAAGTCGCGACGATAGGAGCCGTAGATGTAGCCCTGGTCCGTCGAGCGGCGGACGACGGCGTAATACTCCTGGCCGCACTCGCGGCAGAAGACGAGCGGATAGAGCCGCTCGCCGCCGCCGCTCCCCGGGACGAACTCCTGGGCGTGAAGTGTCGGCTGGCGCTGCCCTTCGGCCTTGAGGGGGGCATAGACGGTGTCGCCCTTGGACAGGAACTGATGCACGCGGAGGGCGAAGAACGGGCGTCCATCGGTGTTTCCCGCGAGGAGGGCCGCGGCGATCGTCCGGGCGCAGAGGTCGACGGGGAGCTCGATGTCGCTGGCCAGCTCCGTGGCGACAGCGTCGAGGGTGCGTGGCATGCGACGTATGAGTCGGCCGTCGCTGGAGAGGTCGAGGCCGAGGGCCGTCTCGATCCACGAGGCGAGCGGGTCGTCAGCGTCGAGGTGAGGGCTCGGACCCGCCGAGACGCGTACCCGGAGGCGCTGGCGGATCGAGTCGTCGTCGAGGTCCAGGAGCGGCGTGCGTCGGCGCAGGAGCTCGCCGATGATGCGCCTGGGATCGACGGGCGAGCCGAAGATGAGTGAGGCGACGCCGGCGACCTCGTTCTGTTGTTCGCGCCACGTCGTGCTCGACGCGAGCGTGGCAGAGGTGCCGATGCACACGAGGTCGCGGGCTTGGCAGGCCTCACGGACGCGTCGCACGAGGAGGGCAACATCGGCGCCCTGGCGGCCGCGGTAGGTGTGCAGCTCGTCGAGCACGAGGAACCGGAGCCCGCGCGCCGCGTCGATCAACCGGCGCTCGCCATGCCGGGTGAGGATCAGCTCGAGCATGACGAAGTTCGTCAGCAGGATGTCGGGCGGATCGTCGAGGATCTGCTTGCGGCTGTCCTGGCTCTCCTGGCCCGTGTAGCAGCGGAAGGTGACCGGCGCGCCGTCCGGGAAGCCGTGTTTTAGAAATTTCTCGAGTTCGCGCTCCTGGCTGTTGGCCAGCGCATTCATGGGGTAGACGATGATCGCCTGGATCTTGCGTTCCCCGCCGGACTCTCGCTGGCGGAGGACGTGGTCGACGATCGGGACGATGTACGAGAGGCTCTTGCCCGAGCCGGTCCCGGTGGTGAGGACGAACGAGTCGCCAGCACGACCACCGCGGATGCCGTCGACCTGATGGCGGTACAAGCGGAGTGGACCGCCATCGACGCCGGGCTCCGGCTTGTGCCGGAAGACTCGTTGACAGACCGGGTGGAGGACATCGTCGGCGACGAGGTCCTCGAGGCTGTCGCCGAACTCGAAGGCGGGGTTGATCTGGAGGAGCGGCCTCGGCCACAGGTGGCCTCCTCCCAGCTCGCGTTCGACCAGCGCGGCGATGTCCGGGTCGCGGACGTTCAAAAAGCTGCGGATGTAGGCCTGGTAGTCGTCCAGGACCTGATCCCGCAGGGTGAAGACGTCCATGAGGACGGCATCCTACTCCTGTGTCCAGAAGACCACAACCGCGCCGAACACCGGAACGCGCGGGCGGAGGTCGAACTCGCGGGTCCGGAGAGGGGCGGTGCGGCTCGACGCCGTCGCCGGACGGGCTGCAGCGGCCGTGCGAGTCAGAACTCGACCTCGCTGTCGGCGTCGTCGGGCGCACCATCTCGAGCCTTTGAATCGACCGGACGATCGAACACCTGTGCTGCCGCGCCGCCGCGCACGGCCGGGGGCCATTCCCGGGTTGCGCGGTCATCGTCGACGTCGCTCTCATGCTCCTTCGCGATCCGTCGCGGTCGCGTTCGAGGTGCTCTGGCGATGCGATTTTCCATGTAGTCGATCACGACGTCGTCTCGGCGTCGAGTGGTTGCGACGGTGAGGTCGTTGGTCGCGGGCCTGGCCGTCTTGATGCCTCGATTCGGTCCACTTGGCGGCCAGATCAGGGAGAAGAGCAGGACCAAAAGCCACGCGCCCACGGCTGAGATACCCAGGACAACGAGGACCAGCCCAAGCGTAATGGGGAAGGTGAAGGGCATCATTGCCGCGCTCCTTCCACAACGAATTGCTCGAGTGCAACGAGCAGGGACTGGAGGCTCGGGAGTATGAATGCCCGCAGGATTCCGCCGCCGGGGTCCTGATATTGAATGCGTATCGATGTGTCGATTGTGGTCTGTGCCGAATGGAAGTCCCGGAGGAGAACCACACCGTCCGCCGTGGGCATGTGAACGACCAAGGCACCCCCGGGGAGGAGCAGCTTCACCCCTCGACCATCCAGCGCGAATTCGTCCTCGTGCTCGTCTGTGCGCGTGTTCATGCGGTATATTTTACCGATAATTTCTATCGAACGGCGTCGGATTCGACAGAAATTATCGGTAGAAAATAGCGCGTTGGGTCGGTGGAAAACCCGGGCGCGTTTCTGGTAGCGTCGGGCGTGGGACCTCCCCAAATCCCCGCCGAGGATCTGGAAAAAGTCGCTCGCGGCCTCGCGGCTGGCCGCCGTCAGGCCCAGGTCGCGGAAGAACACGGGTGGACGCCCTCGCGGGTCACGCGGTGCCTAAACCACATGCGAGACGCGCTTGTATCCAACAGCAATGACGCGTCTTGGCTCGACACCCGCAAAAGAAGCCCAGGTGAAGTCGCGCAAGAGTGGCTGCGGCAGCGAGCGCCGACCAGTTGAGTGGTTGGACTGTCGGGCGCCGGTGACCCAGACGGGGGACGAGAAGTTTCCGCTCGCCCTGATCCGAAGGGGTGGAAACGGCCGCTAGACAGTGTCTCCATGAGGCCCCTATAGTCCAGCCGCGCGGTGCCGCGCGTCGCTTGGGAGAACGTCCACCATGTCGAGTACCAGCCCCAAGTTCCGGCTCGTCGAGGTCGACGATCTCGACTCGGAGCAGGGCGAGACGGTGGAGGACGACCTCATCGGGATCACCATCGCCGGGCGCTACACCATCCAGGCGCACCTCGGCGGCGGCGGCATGGCCGATGTCTACCGCGCCCACGACGACGAGCTCGGTATCGATGTCGCCATCAAGTTGCTGAGACCGGAGATTGCGACCGGCGAGATGCGCGCCCGCATGATTCAGGAGGCCCGTGCTGCCGCCCAGGTCCGCCACGGGAACCTCGTGCGGGTGTTCGGCACCGGCAAGACGACGCACTCCGCCTATATCGCTATGGAGCTGCTCGACGGCCCCAACCTCGAGATGCACCTGCGCGAGCGTCCCGGGGAGCGCCTCCCTTGGAACGAGGCGATCGAGTTGCTCCTGCCCGCGCTCGAGGCCTTACACGCGGTTCACGAGCGGGGCTATGTCCACCGCGATATCAAGCCGGGCAACATCCTCGTCGCCCGCGAGCCCGGCTGCCCGCCGCGGGCCGTCGTAATCGACCTCGGCCTGGCCAAGCCGGACCGCGCCCTGCGCGACGCCGCGGGCCCGCCGACGACCGAGGCCGGGCGTGTGCTCTGCACGCCCGGCTACGCGTCCCCCGAGCAGGCCGCGCAGCTTCCGCTCGACCGCCGGTCGGACGTGTACTCGATGGCGATCACCCTCTACCGGGTGCTCGCCGGCCGCCCACCCTTCCACAACGCGCGGGGCAAGCCGATCTACGTGTGGTTCCATCATCACGTCAACGTCGACCCGACGCGGCTCGTCGACGCAGCCGGAGACGTGGACATACCTCCGGCGATCGTCACGGTCATCGAGTCGGCGCTGGCGAAGGACCCCGCCGATCGGCCGCAGACCATGCTGGCGTTCGCCGAGGCACTGCAGACCGCGGCCACGGCGTCGACACCGGCGTCACGCTCACCGTTCCATCACTGGCCCCTCGGCATCGTGCTCGCGCAAGCCGTCATCCTGCTGTTCTCCTGGTGGTTGGTCCAGACATCCGGCGAGGGCTCGCGTATGGGCAAGACGAGGACCGCGATCCACCACGCGGTCGCGACGAAGACGACGGCCGAACCACCCGCCGCCGTCGCCCCAACGACACAACTCGATCCATCCGTGGCGGATTCTCCTGCACCGCCTGAGCAGCCCACGCCCGTAATTCCGCCTGCGGCCGATGTGCCTGACCCACCGGTCACCCAGCGTCCCGACCCGATCGCCATCACCCGGCGGGTACTCGCCCGGCGTGCCCCGGCCGTCCAGGCGTGCGTCGACGGGGAGATCGGCAGCATCGAACGCCTCGCCGCCAGCGTGAACATCGACGCCGCCGGGCGCGTCAGCGCCCACATCGACGGCGCCGCGGAGACCCCTCTCAGCCGCTGCCTGACTCAGGCACTCCAGCACAGCATGGCGTCACCCCCTCCCCGGCCCCTGTCCTTCATCCACACCTTCAAGCTGCAAGCGACGCCTCGCCAGCCGTGATCGCGATGTACTCCGCCCTCGCCCTGGCACTGATCCTCGCCGTCGAACCGCCGCGGAGCCTGTCGCCGGAGGCTGGTGAGCACAACACACGGGCGATGCAGTTCTACGACGCCGGCCAGTTCGGGCCCGCGGTCGACGAGTTTTACGCGGCTTACCAATCCATGCCCGACCCGCGCAGCGATCGTGAGGGCCGCCTCCTCCTTCTCGGCTCGATGCGTGCGACCCTCCTGGCTCACCACAGACAGACCGGCGAGCCCGCGCCGCTATGCCGCCTGCAGAAGATCTTGAAGGAGCACCTGGACGGCCTCACCGCCGCATTTCCCGACGACCCGGAGATGGTCGAGACCCGCAGCGTCCGCGCCCGCCACGAAGAGGTAACGCAGCAGCTCACCGCGTTCAGTCCCACGGCCTGCGAGCCGCCGCCTCCCCCCACGCCTCCCGTGGTCGCGGCGCCCCCAACGACGACCGAAACTGCGGTACCAGCTCCCGCTCCCCCACCGAAGGTCGCGACCCCGACTCCGGACGTCATCCCGCCACGTCACCTCAAGATCGCTGGCGGCGTCACCCTCGGTCTCGGCGTCGTATTGCTCGGCGTGATGACGTACGGGATCATCGCCGAGCGTCACACGCTCAACCGCGCGTACAAGATCCGCGACGAGTCACCAGACTGCCCCCTCTCCCCGGACCAGTTGGCCGACTTGCAGAAGCTTCACAGCGACGCGCTCGCCGACCGCCGCATCGCCATCGGCGCCGGGATCGCCGCGGGTGTGACGGCTGCGCTCGGCGGTACGCTGCTCGGGCTGGCACGCCGTTCGGGACGCGCCAAACGCTGGTCCGCGACGCCCTGGTGGTCGCCCGCGGGGGCCGGTCTCACCCTCCACGTACGGCTCGGTGGCGCGCGTTGACCCTCCGCCGGAGACACACGACGATCCCCAAGAGGTATCCCATGAAGCGCCCCGGTTTTCTGCTCATCTCGCTCGGTCTCTCATCCGTGATGTCCGGCTGTTCCCAAGGCGATGGCGTGGGAGGCGGCCCGGTCGAAGCTGCATCGTCGAGCAGTTCGACCTCTGGTCCGCTCGTCGATCCATCAGCGAGCACCCCGACGACCACGGAGTCGACTGGCCCCGCCACCACGGGCACGGTCTCGAAAACCTCGACCTCGGACGCTCCGGACAGCGACGGCTCGAGTGAATCCGGCAGCAGCACGAACGCGGAGAACTCCTCGAGCAGCGCCACGGACGGCTCGACCGAAAACTGTGGGAACGGCGTTCGGGATCCCGGTGAGGAGTGCGATGACGGTTATGCTGGCAATAGCGACACCACCGGGACGTGCACCATGGCCTGCAAGCGCCCGGTGTGTGGCGACGGTCTGGTATGGCAGGGCCACGAAAATTGCGATTTTGGCCCGAATAATAACGACACTGTGTACAATGGGTGCACAACCGAGTGCAAATTCGGGCCCAACTGTGGTGACGGCCTCGTCCAGGGCCCGGAGGAGTGCGATGCGGGGGAAGCCAACGGCAGTGGCGAGCCGACATCGGAAGATGGCGTCGCGTGCGAGTCGGCCTGCAGATTTTCTGCCAACGTGGTATTCGTCTCGAGCACCGTCTACACGGGCAAAGAGGTCGACGGTATCACCGGCGCGCACGGGCACTGCACGGAGCTGGCGACAAATGCGGGCCTCGACAACGCCGACAACTTCAAGGCGTTTATCAGCGCAGTCGGCTTTACCCCAGCCGGGGACTTCGTCCACTCGGACATTCCCTACGTCCGCCTCGACGGTATTCGCATCGCGGACGATTGGAATGACCTCATCCAGAACGGCCCGAGTTCTGGGCTCTTCGTCACCGAGACCAAGGACCAACTCATGAATGGGAAACTATGGACCGGCACCGCCCCGGACGGCACGATGTATCTCCCCGAAATGACCTGCGCCGGCTGGACCAGCGACTCGCCCGCGCTCAAGGGTCGGGTTGGCCGCGTCAGTCCCGACCCGCACCCGACCCAGTGGACGAGCGAGTCGAACTGGGGATGTGACCTGTCCGCCCGGCTCCTCTGCTTCGAGCAGAACGAATGAACACCATGCACTTCAACAACCTGAAGACCCTCCCTCTGCTAGCGCTGGTCACGACAGCATGCGCCGCCGAGCGGATCCAGGACATCATCGACCAGAAGGGCGTTACCTACTGTTCCATGGGCCACGACGGCGGCGGTGACGAGGCGGCCGACGACGCCTCGTCGACGGCCGGCCACGAGCCGTGCAGCACCGGCACAGGCAGCAGCACGGGCACGTCCACGACCGCTTCCGGGACGTCGACCGACGAGTCCAGCAGCACCGGCGACGATACGACGAGCGGCACCACCGCCGAGGCGCCGGTCTGCGGCGACGGTGTCGTCGAGGGCGACGAGACCTGCGACGACATGAACAAGGTGCCCGACGACGGCTGCAACAACGTGTGCGCCAAGGATTCCTTGATATTTGTCACGAGCCAGGTCTACTCGGGCGCCATCAACGGCCTCGCCGGCGCCGACCAGCGCTGCCGCATGCTCGCCGCGATCGCCGGCCTGCCGCGCTTCGACACGTTCCGCGCCTGGCTCAGCACCGCCGAGTCCTCGGCCGCCGACCGCCTCCTGCACTCCCAGGGCCGCTACGTACTCGTCAATACGCTTGTCGTCGCCGAAAATTGGGACGGCCTCGTGTCCGGCACCCTCCTCCATCCAATCAACGTCGACGAGATATCCCAGACCCAAAGCGTCCGCTCCTGGACGGGCACCCTCGTCACCGGCCAGCCCGCGTTCGGGTCCGACTTCTGCGACGGCTGGACCACCTTCTCCGGCGACTTCACGGGCGGCACCGGCCTTGTGCCGGCGGTCGACGCGACCTGGTCCTTCTTCGAGGAAGTCTCGTGCGACGCCGACCTCCACCTGATCTGCATCGAGCAATGAACGCCGTTCGACCGTACCGTCCTGACCGCGTTCGGTCCGTCTGGTCCGAATTACCTTGTCTCTGTCGGCCTGTGCCTGGTCTGGCGGGCCGGATGACGGATGACGGTGCAGGCACGGGCGGGACGGCCTCCACCGCGGTTCTCGCCAACTCCCTCGCCGCGTCGAGCTCGTCGACCGTCGCGGACGGGGACGCGTCGGCGTCGGAGGGAGTCGCCGATGCGTCCCTCATGGACGAATCGTCGGGCGGCGGAGTGGCGACCGGCGACGGCGAGTCCAGCAGCACAGGCGACGCCACGACGAGCGGGACGACCGCGCACGCGCCGGTCTGCGGGGACGGCGTCGTCGAGGGTGATGAAACCTGCGACGACATGAACGACGTCCCCCGACGACGGCTGCAACAACGCCTGTGCACGCGACTCGGTGGTCTTCATCTCGAGCCAGCGCTATCCGGGGGCTATCAACGGCCTCGCGGGGGCCGACCAGCGGTGCCGCATGCTCGCGGCGCTCGCCGGTCTGTCGCGCTTCGACACGTTCCGGGCCTGGCTCAGCACCGCCGAATCGTCTGCGGCCGACCGTCTCTTGCACTCCCGCGGCCGCTACGTGCTCGTCAGCGGCCTCGTCGTCGCCGAGGACTGGGACGGGCTGACATCCGGCACCCTCATCCACCCGATCATCGTCGACGAATTGTCGCAGACCCAGGACTACTATGCCTGGACTGGAACCCTCGTAACCGGCCAGCCCGCGTTCGGGTCGGACTTCTGTGACAACTGGACCAGCCTCGGTGACGTTTGGGGCGGCGATGGCCTCTCGTCGGCCGTCGACGCGACCTGGTCCTTCATCGAGGGAAGCACTCTGCGGTCTTGACCTCCACCAGTATTGTATCGAACAATGACCTGGCAGCTCATGGTGGAGCTCTACTGCGGGACCGGACCGACCTCCGCGTTCGCGTCGCGGGCCCAGCAGCACTTCTTGTACTTCTGGCCCGAGCCGCAGGGGCACGGCGCGTTACGGCTCGCTCGCGGGACCACACGTCGCCCACGTTGTTGGACCTTCCAGAGCGGGTCCGACCACTGTTTCACACGCGCGTGGCGGTCCCTGAAACAGCGCAGGTCGCCGTAACGCGCGCGAAAGCCGTCCCAGGCCGCCCGGACCTGTTCGGCGTGCGACGGCGCCCCGTAGAACGACGGCGGCTTGCGGCCGCTGTACTCAGTCTGAACAGCGCCGACGTACTTGGGTTCATGGTCCGCCGCACGGAGGAAGAACTCGACCGTCAATTCCTTGCAGAGGCAATCGGGGTTCGAGCAGAACAGCACCTCGGCGGTGAGCCGCGTCCCGTCGGCGAGGACGTAGTCGTCACGGCGCGCGCCGGGGAACACCTCGGACCAGCCGACGAACTGACCTGGCTCGGTGAGCCGCGCCGGCAACGAGGCGGACAGGCGTGGAACCACGTCACGGGAGTCGAGCTCGGCGAGGTCGTCGAGGAGCGGGCCGGACAGGTGCGACCGCAGGCGCTCCATCAACGGAGTGGCGCAGGGGTCGTCCTGGTCTGCGGTCACGTACGCATCGGCGAGGTCGAGGCACACCCACGTCAGCGGCACCGAACGCGGACCGTCTTCGCCCTGGACCGTGAGCTCGGCCCCGGCGTCATCCCACGATATCTCGGTCCACCGGCGGTCGAAGACGATCACGCCAAGCCTGACGACACCTGGTCCGCCAGGCCGACAGGCCATCGCCAAACCTGCGTCCCAGAGTACTCGCAGGCGCTGCCGTCCGAGCTCACTGAATCGCATCTGGTCCGAGTAGAGGGTGTGGAGCATGGGCGCGATTTTGCCCGAGAGGCGGCTCATGGTCCAGAACCCGTACGCGGCCTCCTGGTTGACGACTTGACCCCGTTCAACGTCGGCGAGGTACCTGGCCTCATCCCTGGCCGCCGGAGAACATGGCGTCATCGGGCAGGTCGGCGGCGGTGTCGAGGTGGCGGAGGCTCTCGGCGATCTCGTCGAGGGTCTTCTGGTGGCTTGCGAGTCTGGGGTCGTCGTCAGGCGGGCGAACGGAGTCCCACAGCGTGAACGCCTCGACGAGGTGTGCTCGATCGCCCTTGGCGTGCTCGTGGAGATGGATGGCGAGCATCTTCGCGGCGACGGGGTCATCGGGGTTCTCGGCCTGCGCGGCGCGGAGGATCTGCTCAGAGTGAGCGTGACGGCCGAGCGCCTCACACGCCAGGATGAGCATTTGCCGCGCGAACAGGCGATCGGCGAGGGTCTCGTCGGCGAAGCGAATACCGGACCAGCGCTCGGCCTCTGCGAGGGCGTCGCTCGCGAGTTCCGGGTACTTGGAGGCGAGGCGGGCGGTGTTGATGAGCGTGCGCGAGATGAGGTCGGGCAGCGGGAGGCGGACGCCGGCGATCTCGTCGGGGCTTCGCGGGTCGATGCGGGCGCGCGCGGCCGCGAGGAATCGTACGAGGCTGGTGAGGTACTCGCGGGTGTCGGTCCCAGCGCGGAGGTCGTCGGTGTCGGCGAGGAGGGCGAGCAGCGACTCGAGCGGCGGGTCGTCGCGACGGAGTCGCCGCCACAGCTCGACCGCGGCGAGCCCGAGGAAGTCGCGGTCGGCCGCGGTGAGGCCGCGGGCGGCGAGCGTGGGTAACCAGTAGATCCGCGACATCCGCCAGGCCGAGCCTCCGGTCGGCATCCGGGCGATGTGGGTCAGGACATCGGCGGGGGTGAGCACGAGGCCACGTTCGGCGAGCTCGGTGAACAGGGCGTCGTCTGCCAGCGTGGCGACCTCGGCATGCGTCGAAAACCCCGGCATCGCTCGCCGCCAGCGTCGCGAATCCCGGCGGGCGTCGAGGTCGCGCTCGCGGGTGCGCTGGGTGAGGTAGGGGTGCACGACAGTCTCCTCGTCGGCGCTCGGCATGGGATCGGAGTCGTCGTATTCTTCCCGTCGCTCCTTCGTGGCGACGCTCCGCTTGCGGGCCTCGGTCCGGACCTGCCGGCGCTCAACCTCGCGGCGGTGCCGCTTCTCGGCCCGGCGCTGGGCGCTGCGCTGTTGCTTCTGGCTCATGGGCGGCAAAATACACCAGGAGCGTTTCCGCGCCAAGGGCGAGTCGCCATCGTCGTCCGTGCCAACCACGGCATCGGCCGCGAGGTCTGCCGCTCGCCCGCCGTGGGATCAATGGTCTCGCGGGAGACCCCCGGTGCTGCACGCCGCGATCGCCGAACTGTCGGCTGAGTCGGCCGCACCGTCAGTTGTTCCGCCGGAGCCGTCGGAGCACTTCTGCTGAAACTGCGTTGCCAGGTTCTGGTAAAACTCCTCACCAACGGGACCGGGCGGCTCCTCGAGGACATCGACGCCGAGCGAGGTCGCCTCGAATGTGAACCCTTCGGGGTTATCCAACTTATGGCCAAACCAGTTCACGTGGTCGACCATCGCCCCGCCTGGGTCGCAGGCGTCCTGGCAGCCGCTGCAATTCGCTACCTCGGCCTCGTCGGATCCGATCTCTGTCACCTCGAAGGGCCACGTATCGATCGGATATGAAACGACGGGCGGTTGTGGGACAGAGGGATCAGTGGAGGAATTGGTTGAGAGGGCAGGATCAAGGAAGGACGGGGTCAGAGGGACCTGGACCGCTCCTGTGAGCTCGCTGTTCTCCTTGGGGACCTGCGTCGCAGGTCTCACGATATCTTGCGGTTGAGAACGTTGGGCCTGACCGAACGTGGCCACGATTGTCCTAGCGAACTCGCTCTCCGGGTCATGGAGGGCGTCGAACGGGAACACGTCGTCCGTGCCATCCGAGACCGCCAATCCCAGCTTCCGACAGGTCGCCATCGCCCAGCGAAAGGTCCTGAGCCCCGCGGGCAGCTCCGAGCCGGAGCAGGACACGAGCTGTTTACGCATCGTCTCCCCGCGACCGCGTACACGTACGCCGCGTTCTGCGAGTACCTCGAAGATGTGGCGTAATCTCTCCCGGACGGTCTTTCCCGCACCGTGAAGCTTGGCGAGATACTCGAAGCATGCACGGGTCGCGGCGCGAATCTCGGGGTCGAGCTGCCCTGTCGGTTGAATCTCGGGACCCAGGCGGATCTGACCCAGGGTGAGAGGAGGAACGCTACGGTGGGTAGTTCGATCGTCAGTATCAGACCACAGCAGCTCGGGCATGTCGTCGAAGACGTTCAGGAACGTCCTGATCCGACTGCGTACACCTTCGGAGGTCCGCTCTAAATGGAAGGAATTTTCACCGTCGAAGCGGACCGAGAACCGCGTTCCGTCGGCTGTGGACGTTGCAGCGATATCCTCGCCGCTCGCGCTGACCTGCAGGTTGTAACGCCGTCCACGGTACTCGACAGACAACAGTCGATGCCGTTTCTCAAACTCCGAATAATTGATCTCGGCGAGATCGAACAGCTCGAGTTCGGTCCCACACCCAAAGACGCAGCAACTGTCGCGTCGGACGTGGACGAGGAACTTCGTGCGGTCGTGCTGGAGGACCCGCAATTCCCCGCCGGGGAGCGTCGTACGATGGGAGCCGTCATGCGGGAAGTGACGCCAGCGTAGGGGTGCTCCGGGCTGGTGGGCGGGCGGGTACGGCGCCCCTTCTCTCACGACGGCGGCGGCACGCTCGAGGCAGTGCCAGAGCGGGCCTCGAGCAAATTCGCTCGAGCCGTATTCTTGCGCGAAAACAATGATTCCCACGTGACCCTGGGACACAGGTCGGATTTCGACGTGTCCCTCGGGGACCGGGAATCGATGTGCGCTTTCAGGCACAACCACCAGCCACGACTATATCAAATCGGATTACCACGACCGTGCTGCGCATCGCGCGGGCAGGATGCGCATATTCTGGAAACGCTGTGGGAGCATACACCTACAGTGTTACGGGCGAGTCCGGACGTCGAGTCGGGTGAGGAGATCTCGATGCGACCAGCCCTCCCCGTGGCAACACCGTGGTCTTACCTCAGCCCTTCACCGATCAGCATCGCCACGAGGTCCGGCGTTGCCGCGGGTTGCCATAGAAGTTCGGGGGCAATAGACAAAGTAACCGCAAAAAACATGCGGTTACTTGCGGCACGACCCGCGTCGACACCGGTCACTGCAGCGCGTTGCCGGGGCGGTCAGGCGCTATCCGGCATGCCCGACCGTGTTCGTGAGCGCGCGACAGCGGTTGCGCGACACCTCGCCTCGGCGAGCGTCCGGGCTGGGACCGAGCGCGTGGCGAACGCGGCCCGCCGCAGGACGGCTGTGCATGACCTCGATGCCCGAGTCTGTGAGGGCTCAATGCGGCCGGGCGGCGTCGCTGGTGTCCATTAGGTCGGCGATCAAGCGTTCGACGGTCTCGACGATCCGGAGCCGCGGTCCAACGATTCCGCCGCCGAGCCGGAGCAGAGGTCCAGCGTCCAGCGACTCCGCTGTCGTCGACCACCGGGGCCCGTCACCCTCGATCCTCGACAACTCAGTCATGAACGCGGCGCGAATTGTGGAGGTGCTGATCGGCGGGGACAGCAGCCGGATTTGCCGATACGATCTGTGATGGGGGTTGGGTATGGATGGGCGGAGAGCAGGGGCGGAGGCGCGGGGGCGATCTCGGGTCGAGATCGATTTTGACGCAGAGCTACCAGAGGTGGCGTTCGTGAACGACGTCGCTCGCTGGCTCCGTACGACGGAGAAGGCGGTACGAGACCGCGTTCGACGCGATCAGCTCCCGCGTCCGGGGAGGGTCGGGAAACGGCTTGCGTGGAGCCGCGCACTTTTGCTTGATTGGGCGCGAGAAGTCGGCCGGGTGGCTGGGACACCCCGCATGAGCATCACGCTCCGCCCGTACACCAGAGACAAGACCCGATACCACGTGGACATGCAGGTCGAACACCCCACGACTCAGCTCCCCCTGCGCAAGCGCGTCGCCGCGCCCGCGGGCCTCGACGAGCGCCAGGCGCATCGCTGGGGCGAGAAGGAGCTCGAGAAGTGGCTCAAAGTGCTCGCGCTGCCGAACCCGAGTCAGGAGGACAAGAGGACCGAGCCCGAGCCGGTCATGACGCCGCCTGCGCGGTGCGAGATGACCCTCGAGCGGTTCTACCGCGAGAAGTTCGAACCCAACTACGTCGCCCTCCAGCGGCCGTCGACACGCGACGCGTACGACACCCTGTGGCGCAACCATCTGTCGACGCTGGGCTCGCTGCCCCTCCGCGCGATCGACCAGGACCGGATCGGTGCCTGTCAACGACTTTGAGACACGGCAGCGATTAATTTAGTGAAGCGTGGTGGTGGTCGCGATGGGTTTCTCCGGGGGGGTTGATGTAAACGGCGGCGGGCGGCAGTCGCGAAGCCGGCGGGCCGTGGACGAAGCGT
>JAEUJW010000045.1 GCA_016793465.1 Myxococcales bacterium | reverse complement strand
CCCTGGCCGACCTGCACGCCCGCGAAGCGGCCCGAAGCCTCCGCCCAGGGGGCCCCTCGGCAGGAGGCTTTGCGCAGCGAAGGTCCGGAGCCGTACCGCAGCGGCGAGCACGTGTCATGGGGTACCGGCGTCGCGGGGGCCCCATGTCCGTCGGCCACCCCGTCGCTCGCCCACAGCCTCGCCCGCCCCGCGTCTCCGATCCCGCGACCGACCCGCGTCCCCGCTCCCGTGACCGACCCGCATCCCCGACCCCCCACGCGAGCGAGCGATCGGCCCGAGCCCGCGAGAGCGCCGCGTTCGCCCGCAGACCAGCGTTCCGCGGGCAGTCGACGCGCGCCCGCGGCCCTCTGGGTCCACGCGGGCACGGACGGGCACGCGGGGCGGGAGATCCCCTGCAGTCGACTGCCCCCGCGATCCGGGCTAGCATCGCCCGCCTTTCCTGATGCGTCGGCTGACCACGACCCTCGCCGCGCTCGCGCTGATCTTCGCGCCGGTGCACGCCACAGCGGGTCCTGCGCGTCCGGGGACCCGTGGCGGGGCGCCGGCGCCCGAGCCCACCAGCGAGTCGGACAAGGTCGCCGCCGCGATCAAGGCCTGGGAGGGCGGCGACTGGGCCCGGGTGCGCATGTTGTTGGAGCCGCTGCTGCAGGGGGATCGGGCGCTCGCCGAGCCGCTCTTGCACGAGACGGCGCTGCGTTACCTCGCCGACGCCACCGTGCAGGACGACTCGCTCGACCAGAACATCCGCACCGAGCTCGCGACCGCCTACATCGATCGCCTCTTGAACGGGTCGCCCGACTGGAGGCCGCCGCAGGCCACCCACAGCATCCACTTCTACGAGCTCTACAGCACCTTGCGGGAGCAGCGGGATCGGGCCAAGGCCGCCGAGTGTGCCGGGGAGCGGGCCGCCTGCCAGGCCGACCACGACGAGCTCGCCGCGCGGCACAACCGCTTGCAGAACGACCATGCCGTGCTCCAGCGGCAGTATGGCGAGCAGGAGATCGAGGTCCAGGAGAAGGTCGCCCGCAACCGCGCCGTCGCGTTCGTCCCGTTCGGGGTGGGTCACTTCTACAACGGCCGCAAGGGGCTCGGGGCCGCCTTCTTGACCGCGGAGCTGGTGTTCGGCGGGGCCGGGCTCGGCCTCTTGATCGCCCGTCTGTTCAACTGCAGCCGGGAGAACGGCTACCAGCCCGGATCGCTCACCTGCTCGGGCGACGGCGACGCGATCGTCGCGCGCCGCAACGCCGAGCAGGCCATGGGGCTATTCTTCCTCGGGACCGTCGCCCTCGACATCGTCGTCGCGCAGGTCACCTTCCGTTCGGTCCTCACCATCAAGTCGACGCGGGTGCGGCGCAGCGAGCTCGACGCCCGCAAGGCCGCGGCCGAGTCGCCCGAGGCCAAGGCGGGGCCGATCGGCGACCGCGACCCGAAGGTTCGGCCGGCGCCGCCCGCGGCCGCCGGGAAGCCGAGCAGTCGCGTGCGGACCCGTGATATCCTGGAGGTCCGTCCGCGCCCGGCGTTCGTGCCCGGCGGGGCAGGATTTGGCCTCTCGCTCCACTTCTGACCGGCCTCGCCTCCATCGTCTTCGGCCGGATCCGATCGTCGCCCGCCCCGAGCAAAGCCCGCATGCCGCACCTGCAATACTCCGGCCCTGACGGCGTCACCGTCCGCTTCCCGCTGCTCCGCCGTCTGACCTCGATCGGCGCCTCCAAGGACTGCGACCTCGTGCTGCCCGGCAGCGAGCCGACCCACTGCACCCTCGAGCACGAGGCCGGCTCGTACAAGCTGCAGTCGACCGGCCGCAGCGCCGTCTTCTACGTCGGCGGCAAGAAGCTGCGCGAGCACACCCTGCGCCACGGCGACGTCATCGTCATCGGCAGCACCGAGGTCGCCTTCGCCGCGATCGACCCGCCGGTGGCCGCCGCCGCCGACCCCGAGGCCGGCAGCAAGCTCCAGCTCGAGGCCATGCGTCAGCTGCAGCGCTTCAGCGAGCTGCTGCTGCGGGCCGAGAGCAGCCTCGACGGCCTGCTGTCCGAGCTCATCGATCAGGTCGTCGCCCTGACCGGCGCCAACAAGGGCTTTTTGGTGCTCGCCGAGGGCGACAACAAGTACGACGTGCGGGTCGCCCGCGGCCTCGATCGCCAGCCCGTCGACGACCCCGAGCAGCTGCTGTCCGACAAGATCATCCGCGAGGTCATCACCTCGCGCGAGCCGCAGATCATCAGCGACGCCTATCACGACACGCGCTTTCAAAACAGCATGTCGGTGATCAACCTGAAGCTCTCGAGCGTCATGTGCGTGCCGCTGATCGTGCGCGGCGAGCTGCTGGGTCTGATCTACGTCGGCAACAACAGCGTCGTGAACCTGTTCCGCCACAACCAGCTCGAGGCCCTGCGCGTCTACGGCGCCCAGGCCGCGCTGTTCATTAAAAACGCCAAGCTGGTCAACGAGCTGCGCGACGAGAGCGTCGGCCTGCAGAAGCGCCTCGACAGCATCAAGTTCGGCGCGATCATCGGCGCCTGCCCGCAGATGATCGAGGTGTACAAGCGCGTCGAGAAGGTCGCGGGCACCGACATCAGCGTGCTCGTCACCGGCGAGACCGGCACCGGCAAGGAGCTCATCGCCCAGGAGATACACAACCGCTCGCAGCAGGCCAGGGGCCCGCTGGTCACCGTCAACTGCGGCGCCATCCCCGAGAACCTCATCGAGTCGGAGCTGTTCGGCCACGTCAAGGGCGCCTTCACCGGGGCCACCGGCAACCAGATCGGCAAGTTCCAGGCCGCCGACAAGGGCACCATCTTCCTCGACGAGGTCGGCGAGCTGCCGCTGCAGCTGCAGGTCAAGTTCCTGCGCGTGCTGCAGGAGCGCAACATCGTGCGGGTCGGCGAGACGCGCGCGATCCCCGTCGACGTCCGCGTCGTCGCCGCGACCAACCGCGACCTCGCCAAGGAGGTCGCCGCCGGCCGCTTCCGCGAGGACCTCTACCACCGCCTCAACGTCATCGACATCCGCCTGCCGCCGCTGCGCGAGCGCGGCCAAGACGTGCTGCTGATCGCCAAGTACTTCGTGTCGCGCTACGCCCGCGAGTACGGGGCCAAGATCGACGCCGCCCGCCCGTTCGACGCCTCGGCCGAGCGCGCCCTGCTGCGCTTCAACTGGCCGGGCAACATCCGCCAGCTCGAGAACCACATCAAGAAGGCCCTCGTGCTGGCCGACGGTCCGTCGCTCACCGCGCGGGACCTCGACCTCGAGATCGAGATGCCCGGCAGCGCCGGCGCCCCGGTGGCGATCGCCGCGCCCGAGCAGATCCTCCCGCTCGCCGAGGCCCGCGAGCTGTGGCAGCGCGACTACATCAACCAGGTCCTCGCGCTCAACAACGGCAACCGCACCAAGACTGCCCGCGACCTCGGCGTCGACCCGCGCACCATCTTCCGCCACCTCGAGAAGGAGGACAAGAAGTGAAGCCCCGCCTCCTCGTCCCTCTGATCGTCGCGGCCTGCATCCTGCCGGACCGCGACATCGTCATCGAGAACGAGGACATCACCAACAAGAACGGGGTCAAGATCGTCGAGCCGATCGAGCTCACCGACGAGGCCCTGCTCAGCTGCGAGGAGGCCGCCGCCGCCGACGACGAAGAGGGCTGCCCGCAGCCCGGAAGCCGGCCCCTGCCGCACTTCCTCGACCCCACCAGCGAGGAATACAAGTTCTGCGCCTGCGACCCGCTCGAGAGCAACACCAAGAAGCTGCGCGCGAGCACCCTCTACGTCGAGGACCGCGACGAGAACCGCGAGCAGGAGCTCGACACGCTCTACGCCGCGATCCAGCTCGACCTCGACCCCGACGACATCAACCCGCACCTCTACGTCCGCTACCAGGACTACGTCAACCCGTCGATCCGCCTGCGCCTCGACAACCAGCTGAACTACAGGCCGATCAAGCGGCCCGCCATCAAGCTGCGCGAGCTCAACCTCGGCGACCCCGACAACCGCATCGACCTGTGCAACGGCGCGCTCGACCAGCCGCTCGCGCGCGGCTGGCACCACATCCGCGTGGTCGTCACCGACCGCGCGTGGTTCATCGACGACGACGGCAACACCAAGCCGGGCGTGCCCGACCTCGCCAACGGCGCGACCTACGACACCACCGAGTACGTGTTCTTCTGCAACGACAAGGCCAACGAGGAGGCCTGCAAGACCGAGTGCGTGCCCGACGGCGGAGGCGCATGACCGCGTCGGCCCTCCTCGCGCGGCGCCCCGGCCGGCTCGCCCTCGGCGCCGCGTTCGGCGTCGGCCTGGCCTGCTCGACGCTCCGCCCGTTCAGCCCGATCACCTGCGAGAAGGACGAGGACTGCCCCAACGAGGGCGAGGTCTGCGAGGACAACGAGTGCTTCCCCAACACCCTGCCGCCGCCGGCGCAGGTCGGCCTCGACGTCGCCGGCGCCGACGTCGACGGCCTGCGCGTCGAGATCGTCGGCACCGACGCCTCGGCCGAGCGGATCATCGAGCAGAAGCCGGTCCGCTACCGCGCCCGCCTCAACAACGCCAACCTCGACGGCGACAGCGACGGCAGCAACGACACCCCGATCCCCGGCGTGCGCGACCGCCTGATCGTCACCGCCCAGGAGAGCTTCCTGCAGGGCGACGAACTCCTGACCATCGACCTCGCCGCCGACCTCGAGTTCAACCAGACGTCGCGCCTGCGGCGCGAGCCGGTCAAGGCCGTGCGCAACTTCCTGCTCGACGAGGACATGACGCCGATCCCCAACCCGGGGGTCACCCTGCCGTGGGCCCGCTACAGCGTCGACAGCGACCTCAACGGCGACTTCCCGCTGGTCCTCACGGTCCGCGCCGCCACCACCACCACGCCGAACGGCCAGGTCGTGCGCGCCCCGGTCCACCGCCAGCTCGCGCGCAAGCAGCTCGGCGTCGCCGACACCTTCACCTTCGACGTCCCGACCCGCCGCGAGTGCCACCGCTTCGTGATCGGCAACGCCGTCGTCATCGGCTCCGGCGGCGCCCCCGGCGGCGTCGTCGCCGTCGACCTGCGCCACAGCCACAGCGCCCCCGAGCCCGGCAAGTCGGTGTGCGACGCCACGACCAAGCAGCAGGCCGTGTGCGCCCCCGACACCGTCTTCCCCAACGAGCTGCCGAGCTGCACCACCAGCAACGACTGCCCCGCGCCCTACGGCTGCTACGCCGTCGGCGACGCCAAGAAGTGCGGCTGCGACAGCGACGCCGAGTGCCGCACCGGCCAGATCTGCGAGCTCGAGTCGCACCGCTGCGCCCTCGACCTCCAGGGCCTGCCGGCGACCAGCAGCAACGTCGTCACCGCGCCGGACAGCGCCGACTTCGGGGCCTGGGTCTACACCTACTGCGAGGACGACCTCGAGGCCGACCGCGAGATGTCGTTCGTCGCCCGCGCCACCCCGGCGATCCCCGACGACGGCGACGTCGACACCCCGATCCCCGCCTCGCCCTACCCCACCCTCAGCTTCGACGTCACCGTCGACTTCCCGGCCAGCAACGCCGACACCGTGCAGCTCCCGGGCAGCCTGTGCTTCCCGCCGTGGCAGCCGCCGATCAACGTGCGCGCCGCCCTGACCAGCGCGCCCAAGGAGGTGTTCGTCGACGCCATGGACCGCCCGTGGGTGTGCTGCTCGACCGCCTGCCTCGACCAGGAGCTGAGCGCCCCGCCGCCCGCGCCGGTCAGCTGCCCGGTCACCGGCGAGCTGTCGGCGCGCACACGCTACACCCAGGCCGAGGCCGACAAGCTGGCCCACAACTGCCTGCCGCTGACGGCCCTCGACAAGACCAGCCCGCCCGGCAGCCAGTGGGTCGACGTCGACAGCACCCCGCTCGGCAACTGCACCGACGCCGACAGCAACCCGGTCGTCTGCGAGATCTCGCTGAGCCCCGGCGCCGGCAGCCTCGACTACGACCTCCGCCTCATCCCCCCGGTCGGCTCGCTGGTCCGCTCGATGACCTACACCGCCACCGTCGACGCCGGCACCGCGGAGCTGCCGCCCCCGCCCGAGCTCGCCTACCGCGTGCTCCTGCGCGGCCAGGTCGCCCTCCAGGCCGACCCCGGCAGCACCGACCAGTGCGGCACCGACGGCCAGGTCGACCCCAGCAAGTGCGTCGTCAAGGCCGAGGTCCTGGCCGAGCGCATCCGCCTGCCGTCCGAGGACCCCGCCACCGTCCTGCCGCCGTACTTCTACACCACCAACACGCTCGCCGGCGCCGAGTTCGTGCTGCCGGTCAACCCCGGCGTCTACCTGCTGACCGCCATCCCCGAGATCGCCAGCCCCGGCGGCCCGGCCAGGATCTCGATCGTCGACCTGCGCCTGACCTCCGACCTCGTCGAGCCGCGCGACGACGTGCCGACCGTCACCCTGAAGGACCCGCTGCTGCTGGCGCCCCAGGGTCAGTTCGTGATCGTCGAGCTCGACGGCTTCGACTTCGCGACCATCGCCACCCCGTTCGACCTCAGCAGCTGGCTCGGCCTCGAGTTCGAGGGCCGGGCCCTCGACCTCAACGACCCCGGCACCTGCCACGGCGACCCGGGCCGGGCCTGCTCGATCCGCCGGCTGCGCCCCGGCAACTCGGGGCTCGCGCTCACGCAGGAGCAGTTCGTCAAGTTCATCACCCGCGGCCGCTGCGAGCGGGCCGGGGCCGACGAAGACCCCGAGTGCCAGAAGTCCGGGGAGTGATCGGGCAGATCGTCCGCCGGGGTCGCCGCCCCCCGCGGGCCGGCGGAGCCCGCGCTGGCCGCCCTCGCCGCCTTCGCCGCCCTCGGGGCCCGTCCCGGGTCGTCCGGGGCCCGCTTGACCGACCCGGGTGAATTTGGAACACTCCCGGCCACTGACCCAGCCAATTTCAGCGCGACGTGATCGGATCGTCACTGCGATCTGGGTGGCAACCTCGGTTGTCGCCGTCTCGTGGGCTGCATTCGGGATCTTCGTGGGCCTCGCCCACCAGGACCTGGCACCCCGGCCCGCGCAAGTCGCATGCGACTACCGCGTGGAGCTCATCCGGGATCGGCTCGTCAGTCTCCACGAGCGGCCTCCCTCGCCCGGCGAGGGCGCCACAGACTTTTCCAACCTCCTCCGCGAGACTCGTGCGCTCTGCGCCGGCTCCGATCCTGCCATCTTGAAGAAGCTGACCAGGATCGAGACCCTCTACAGCGAATTGGACGAGCGGTCCCACCGCCAAGCCGACGCCCGCCAGGAGCTCCTTGCGCTCTAGGACCTCACGGCCCTCCGGGCCTGAATGGATTCCCGACGATGTCCAGCAGCACCTCGTCCGGCGACACGCCGGACCGAGATCCATCCTCCGTCTCCGGGCTTGACCCGGTCGCCTCCTCCACCCCAGCCGACGCCGTGAGCCCTCCGGCGGACGCGCAGCCCGCCGGTTCCCCCGGTCCGGACGCCGCCTCCGTCGCCGCCAGCCCGGCCGAGCACGCCGCCCGCGAGGGCGATGCGCCCGCGTCGCCCGCGAGCGAAGCCCCGGCCGAGCACGCCGCCCACGAGGGCGATCCGCCCGCGTCGCCCGCGAGCGACGCCCCGGCCGAGCACGCCGCCCGCGAGGGTGACGGCCCCGCCAGGACCGCCGCGAGCGACGCCCCGGCCACCTCCACCGAGCACGCCGCCCGCGAGGGTGACGCCCCGGTCGCGGCCGACACCCGCTCTGCGCACGGCGCCCACGACAACGGCGGCTTGCCGACCGGCCTCATCGCCGACGCCGACCTCCCGCCGCTGCCCGCCTCCTTCGACGAGCTCCCGCTGCCCGACGCCCTGCGGCGCGCGATCGCCCGCCTCGGCTGGACCAAGCCGAGCCCGGTGCAGGCGCTGAGCTACGACCCGCTGGTCGCCGGCCGCGACGTGCTGGTCCAGTCGCACACCGGCAGCGGCAAGACCGGCGCCTTCTGCGTGCCGTGGCTCGCCTCGCGCTTCGACCCGCGGCCCGCCAGGGAGACCGGCGTGCAGCTGCTCGTGCTGCTGCCGACCCGCGAGCTCGCCAAGCAGGTCTGCGACGAGCTGCGCCGCCTCGCCCTCGAGACCCCGGTCGACGTGCTCCCCGTCTACGGCGGCACCCCGATGAACCCGCAGCTCACGGCCCTGCGCGCCGGCGTGCACGCGGTGGTCGGCACCCCCGGCCGCATCCTCGATCACATCCGCCGGCGCTCGCTCGACCTCTCGAAGGTCACCACCGTGGTGCTCGACGAGTGCGACGAGATGCTGTCGATGGGCTTCCTCGAGGACATCCGCGCCATCCTCGACCAGATCACCGGCAAGCACCAGACGGCGCTGTTCTCGGCCACCATCCCGTCGGACGTCGACCGCATCGCCCGCCGCTACATGACCGAGCCGCAGTCGGTGCAGCTCTCGGGCGACCAAGTCGCCGCCGCGGAGATCGAGCACGCCTACTACCTCGTCAACTCGGCCATCAAGACCCGCGACCTGTTCGACCTCATCATGGTCGAGGACCCGGCCCGCGCGATCATCTTCTGCAACACCCGCGAGGAGACCAAGCTCGTCGCCAGCGTGCTGCGCCGCGAGGGCTTCCACGCCGAGGAGCTGTCGAGCGACCTCAACCAGACCCAGCGCGAGCGCGTCATGAAGGCGATGCGCGAGCACAAGATCCGCTTCCTCGTGGCCACCGACGTGGCCGCCCGCGGCATCGACATCTCGCACGTTACCCACGTCATCAACTACTCGTTCCCCGAGTCGGCCGAGGTCTACGTCCACCGCACCGGCCGCACCGGCCGCGCCGGCCGCACCGGCACCGCGCTCTCGCTGGTGTCCCCGCGCGAGATCGGCAACTTCTACTACCTGAAGCTGCAGTACCCGAGCATCACCTTCTCCGAGCGCAGCCTCCCTCCCGCCGAGCAGCTCGCCGCGGAGCGCATGGAGTACAAGCTCGACGGCATCAGCAAGCGCTTCCCCGAGCTCGTCTCGCCGGAGTGGGTGCTGCTGGCCCGCAGCCTCATGGCCGACCCCCGCGGTGAGCGCGTGGTCGCCCTCCTGCTCGAGCGCGGCATGCGTCAGGCCCCGCGCGTCGAGCCGATCCTCGACTTCGAGGCCGAGAACGCCGCCGCCGCCGCCGCCGACTCCGGCGAGGCCCCCGTCGAGGGCGCCGTCGAGGCCCGCCCGACCGGCCCCGGCGAGGTCATCGAGCGCGAGTCGCGGGACCTCCGCGAGCCGCGTGAGCCCCGCGAGCTCCGCGGCGACCGCGAGTACCGCGGCGACCGCGATCGTGGTGGCCGCGGCGACCGCCGTGACCGCCGCGACCGCCGCGACCGCCCGCCCCGCGAGCACGGCGAGCTCCGCGGCCCGCGCGACGGCGACGCCCCGCGCGAGTTCCGGGCCCGCGACGACCGCCCCGCCCGCGACGACGCGCCCCGCGAGTTCCGCGGCCGCGACGACCGCCCCCCGCGCGGCGAGGACGGCCCCCGCGAGTTCCGCGGCCGCGACGAGCGCCCCGCCCGCGATGACGCCCCCCGCGAGTTCCGCGGCCGCGACGACCGCCCCGCCCGCGACGACGCCCCCCGCGAGTTCCGCGGCCGCGACGACCGCCCCGCCCGCGAAGGCGACGCTCAGCCCCGCGAGTTCCGCTCGCGCGACGACCGCCCCGCCCGCGAAGGCGACGCTCAGCCCCGCGAGTTCGAGGGTCGCCGCCGCCGCGACCGTCGCGACCGCCGCGACCGCGACGACCGCGGCCCGCGCCCCGATCGTCCGCGTCAGGACGCCCCGCGCCCGGCCGACGCCGCCCCGGCGCCCGCCGGACTGACCCCCGCGCCGGCGCCCGAGGTCATCGAGGCCACGCCCGCGGGCACCGCCCCCGTCGCCCAGCCGACCCTGCCCGCGCCCGGCGCGCTGCGGTTCGACCAGCGCGGCCGCAAGGGCGACCGCGGCAGCTTCTTCACCCGCCTCACCGACCCGACCGCCGTGCCCGCCGACACCGTCGCCGCCGCCGCGCCCGCGCTGACCGGCGCCGACGGCGAGGCCGCCACCGCGGTCGCCGGCGAGCTCGAGGGCGGCGAGGGCCGCCGCCGCCGCCGTCGCAAGCGCCGCCGCGGACGTCGCGACGACGCCGAGCAGCAGACGACCCCCGGCGAGGCCGCGCCGATCGAGGCCGAGCTCGAGTCCGGCGACGGCACCGACGCCGAGGCCGACGACGCCGACTCCGAGGCCGACGACACCACCCCCGGCAGCGCCGCCGACGGCGAGCCCGGAGGCGAGGGCCGTCGCCGTCGCCGTCGTCGCCGCCGCGGCCGCGACGGCCTCGCCGAGGCCCGCCCGGCCGCCGCCTCGCCGCCGCCCCCGGCCCCCGCGATCGTGCCCGTCCCGCCGCCGCGCCGCGTCAGCCAGGACGAGATCGTGATCGACATCGACGAGAACGAGCTCGCCGTGGTCAGCGACGAGTTCGGCGAGATCGAGGACGAGTTCGACGAGTTCGCCCTCATGGATCGCCGCCAGGCCGTGATCGAGACGCTCCAGGAGGAGGTCGAGCTCGAGGACGTGTCCGGCCGCGACGCCGTCGCCGTGGTCGCCGACGAGGAGACCGACGACGAGGAGGACGACGACGAGCCCGAGGCCGAGGCCAGCGCCGAGTCCGAGTCCGGCGAGGCCAGCGAGCCCGCCGCCCCCGGCGCCGAGGCCGAGGCCGCCGGCAGCGACGAGGGCGCCCGCAAGCGCAAGCGTCGCCGTCGCCGCAAGAAGGCCGCCCCGCTGGTCACGCCCGAGCTGACCGCCCCCCCGCACAAGGACTTCTGGGAGGTGTGGGCCGGCAAGTACACCTACCACGACTTCGAGGACGACAAGTTCGTCAGCCCGAACCCCGTGCCCGAGGTCGAGGAGGAGCCTGTCCCCGCGGACAGGCCCGCCGCCGCCGCCCGCCCCGAGCGGCGCCCCGAGCCGCCGCGCAGCGAGCGTCGCCCCGAGCGCCCGCGTCGCCCCGCCGAGCAGCCGCCGGTCGAGCGCCGCCCGGTCGTCACCCGCCCCGCCGTCGAGGGCGACGAGGGCGAGTACATCAAGGTCGCGCTCAACCTCGGGCGCACCCACGGCCACAAGGCCGCCACCATCCGCGGCCTGCTGCGCGACCAGCTCGGCCTCGAGGGCCGGGCCGTCCGCGACCTCACCGTGCGTGACGCCGACACCCTGCTGCGCATCCCCGCCGGCGAGCTGCCGCGCGTGCAGAGCGACCTGCAGGGCGTGCGCGAGGGCGACGTGGCCCTGACCCTGGTGCCCGCCGAGGAGGAGGCCCACGACCTGCGCGCCCCGCAGCCCGAGGACGCCGCCGGCCTGGTCGCCCTCGCGGCCGACGCCGTCGCCGCCGACGCCGAGCCGGAGCAGCCCGCCCCGGCCCTCGCCGACGACCCCGGCACCACCTGAGCCCGGATCGGCCGCAGGCCGACCGACGAGCGAGCGACGCGTCCGCCCGGGCGCGTCGCTCGCGATCGGCGCCCGCAAAAATTCAGAGCCACGAGTCGCGCGCACCCTTCGCGGCGCGAGGCGACACGAGCCCCGCCGCGTGTGGCGGCGACCTCACCTCCATCCCCGCCGCACGCGTGGCGGCGACCCTCGTCGTCGGCGAGCTCGCCGCCGTCGACCGCGCCCCACGCCGCCCGCGAGCGGATATCCTGGCGTTCATCGTGTCGGGCATCTCCCCGTACCCCACCAGCGACGCGCGCGACGCCGAGGTCGACGAGCTCGCCGCCCGCCTCGGCGCCGAGTCGATCATCTACGGCGCCAGCCGCCAGGGCCGCCCGCTCCGCGCCGTGCGCCTGACGAACCCCGGCGCCCCGCGCGTGCTGTGCAGCGCCAACATCCACGGCGTCGAGTTCATCGCCGGCCGCGTCGCCATCGGCCTATTAAAAAATTGCCTCGCCCCCGACCCCGCGCTCGCCGCCCTGCGCGCGCGCGCCGAGCTGTGGGTGATCCCCAGCCTCAACCCCGACGGTTACGCGGCCACCGTCGCCGCCGACGGCCGCGGACGACTCGCCCCGCTGCGCCACAACGCCGGCGGCGTCGACCTCAACCGCAACTTCCCGCGCCCCGGCAACGCCCCGACCAGCCGCCTGCCCGGCGCCGGCTCCGACCGCCCCGGCGACGCCACCTACCGCGGCCCGCACCCGCTCAGCGAGCCCGAGACCGCCGCCCTCGACGCCCTCTTCACCGCCCACAAGTTCTCGGCCAGCGCCAACCTGCACTCCTTCATGGGCACCGCGATCCCCGCTCGCGTCACCGACCCGCCGACCTACGCAGCCTACCGCGCGCTGTGCCGCGCCCTCGCCGGCGGCCAGGCCCACACCCGCTACCGCCACCTCGCCAGCCGCGTCTTCGACACCTTCACCGGCGAGCAGGAGGACCACCAGCACCACGCCCACGGCACCTGGGCCGCCTGCATCGAGGTGTTCTCGATCTTCGCCAGCTACCGCCAGCACCTGCGCGCCCCCAGCACCTTCTGGCGCTTCAACCCCCACGACCCCGGGCCGTGGGTCGACAACGACGTGCCCGGCGTCGTCGCGTTCTTGACCGCCGCCCTCGACCTCGGCCCCCCGCCCGCGAGCTCGCGCCGCAGCCTGCCCCGAGGGCCAGCTTGACCTGACCCGCCCGGCTCGCCGCAACCTGACCCGAAGGCCAGGCCCCACCGCGCCGCCAGGCGATTCAACCTGCCCCGAAGGCCAGGTCTCTACTGCACCACCCGCAGCTCGCGCGCCGGGTCGCGCAGCGGCGGCAGCGGCTTGTGCTCCGGCCACGCGCCCTTCGGGTTGGTCCCGCGCTTCACGATGTGCGTCGTCGGCGGGTAGAACAGGTCCCACGACTGCGCGTCGACCACCTCCTCGCCGCGGTACAGCTTGCGCGTGCGGACCACCTTGAAGCCCCGCATCCCGCGCTGGGCCACCGCCTCGGCGCCGGAGTGCAGCTCCGGGTCCGAGCGCGTGATCGTCGAGTGCGGCAGCACCTCCTTGACCTGGCGTTCGAACGCCACCGCGTCGTAGACCTTGCGCGCCCCGAGCACCTCGACCTGCACCTGCCCCGCGCTCACGCGGGTGTGGAACACCACCGGGAAGTCGAACGCGTTCTTAATTTTCATGTCGACGCTGCCGTACACCACCGTCGAGTCGAGCCCCATGTCGACGTAGCTCGAGGGCCGCGAGTGCGGCCGCGAGTGCACCAGGTCGAGCCCCGCGAAGAACGCCGCCCCGTACAGCGTGGAGCTGATCTGGCAGATGCCCCCGCCGACCGTGTCGATCAGCTCGCCGTCCGAGATGCCCGGCGCGTAGCGGAACCCCGCCGTGTCCGTGCGATCGCCGACCACCTTGTTGAACGACATGGTCTCGCCGGGCAGCAGCACGAACCCGTCGAGGGCCGCCGCGCCGACCTTCAGGTTGGCCGCGCGGTCGGCGTACTTCGCCTCGGTCGAGTACGGCGTCGAGAACGACGCGATCACCGTCGAGATGTCGAGCCCCTGCGCCAGCGAGGCCAGCGGGTCCTCGACCTCGGGACCGGGCGCGACCACCAGGTCGATGCGCTCCGCCCCCGACGCCAGCCCGACCGCCACCGCCGACAGCGAGTCGAACGCCGACAGCCGGATCCCCCGCACCGCCGGCAGGATCTTGCGCTGCTCCATGTCGAAGCGCGTCGGCAGGCTCGGCCGCTCGACCGCCGGGGCCAGCGCCAGCAGGGTCGCCAGCGCCTCCTCCTCGCGGAACTTGTAGCCGACCGCCAGATCGATCCCACCGTCGCGGGCCCGGCCGCGCGCCCGCAGGTCGGTCCACACGTCGCCCGAGCGACCGACCGCCAGCGCCGACGCGATCGCCTCCTCCGGACTCGGCACCGCTCCGAGCGCGCGCGCCGTCGTCGCCACCTCGATGCCCGGCGCCGCCAGCACCAGCTTGCGGTCGAGCCCCGCGAGCGCGGCCGCCTCGGCCACCGCCGGCAGCTCGCCCGGCGTCAGCCCGCCGACCTCGCGCCCGCCGAGCCGCACCCCCGGCACCACGCGTTCGTCCCGCAGCTCCGCCTCCCAGCTCGTCAGCAGCATCGCCGCCACGCCGAGCCCGGCCCCCGCCATCACCGCCGACTCGACGATCGCCGGCCAGATCTTCCGCCGCCGCGGCACCGCCCGCGGCGCCGCCACGGCCTCGACGACCGCCGTCGCGCCGGCCTCCGCCTCGGGCTCCGGCGCGTCGACGACGGCCGGCAGCACCATCAGCCGCATGCGTTCCTGCGAAACACGCCGAACCGGTTTTCCCGCGCGCACGACCTGGGTCGCCATGCCCGCGAGGTATGCACGCCCCGCCCGCCCTGTCCAAAAATCGACGAGATCCGACCTGTCCCCGAAGCCAGCCCCGCCCGCCCTCGAAGCGCGCCCCCCTCACTCCACGCCCGAACCCGCGAACGCCCGGCGCCCGAACCCGCACATCGACCGAAGTCCGGGAACCCGCGGCCCCGCCGGGAGTCCATCCGGGTTATGACAGAGCCCATGGCTGGCCCACTCCCCCCCGGGTACGGACCCGGGCGCCGCACGCTCCCCACCGCCCACAAGCTCGGGGTCGCCGTCATCATCGCCAACCTCGCGGGCCTGATCGCCGCCGTCTGGTGCGCCCGGGAGATCCGCGCGGTCCCGGCCACGGCAGGCCTCGAGACGGCGTGGTTCGCCGCCTACTACACCGCCCTCGTGATCGTCGCCGTCGTCGAGGCCCTGTGGATCGACGAGGTCGTGTTCCACGGCGCCTTCCGCCTGTCGCACCTCCAGGGCAAGGACGGCAGCCGCGTCAACCTGAAGGACGACGAGGCCACCGTCGCGGCCAGCATGCAGCGCAGCTCGATGAGCTTCCCCGCCGTGCTGATCCTCTGCGGCGGCGTCACCTACCTGCTGTTCAACGCCGTCAACCATAACTTCAACGCTTACTACCGAAGGGTCGGCAAGTACGTCAGCGCCTTGCGCGGCGACGACCCCGCCGCCGAGCCCGCGCGGCACCAGGCGATCGCCGCCCTGTCGATCCGCCGCGACCCCGAGATCGCCCCGCTGCTGCTCCGCCAGCTCGGCCGCGGCGGCGACATGGGCACCTGGGCCGCCTGGGCGCTCGGCCGCTTCGGCGACGCCCGCAGCGACCGCAAGGCCATCGTCGCCGCCCTCTGGGCCGCCACCCAGGAGCCCGACGAGGCCGTGCGCCTGCAAGCCCTGGTCTCGCTGGCGCGCCTGCAGCACCGCTCGGTCGCCGCCCCCTTGCAGGCCGAGCTGCGCGAGCAGCTCGACGCCGGCGCCCTCGACCGTCGGCTCGTCTACGGCGCCGGCTACATCCAGGTGCCCTCCTCGCTGCCCCTGCTCGGCGAGGTCTTGCAGCGCGGCGAGGTCCCGGCCCAGCGCATCGCCGCCTGGGCGATCGCCCAGCACCGCGACCAGCGCGAGGCCAGGGACCTGCACACCACCCTCGAGGCCCGGCTGCCGAGCGCCCCGCTGCCGACACGCTGCGCCATCGTCTTCAGCCTCGGCATCATCGGCGCCGAGCGCAGCAACCTCGCGCTCATGCACGCCTACGACAGCGCCACCCCCGAGGAGCGCGCCACCCCCTGCGGCATCGAGACCGTGTTCCTCAGCCCGGACGGCAAGGAGGACCCCTTCGACTTCCTGTCCCCGCCCGACACCTACGGCATGCAGATCTTGAATGTCATGGGCCAGATGCGCGCCACCACTCCGGAAATTCGCCAGCAGGTCGAGCCGTGGCTGGTCGCCCTCGTGGCCGCCAACAAGGCCGACACCAGCACCGTGCTCGCCTCGCGGGCGCAGTCGCTGCTCGACGGCATCCGCGCCGGCCGCGACGACACCAAGTCCGCGCGGCCCGCCGAGGGGGCCAAGCCCCCGCTCGCCGCCCCGGCCGCCCCGGCCGCCGACGAGCCCGCCGACCCCGCTCCGAGCCCCTGACCTCCGCCTCGACGCGTGCCCGTCCTCCTCACCACCCTCGCGCTCGCCCTGCTCGCCCCCGGCGAGCCCCCGCCGGTGCCGACCGCCGGCCGCTGGCCGCTGTGGCCGAGCGAGGTCGGCCGCGTCGCCGAGCCCCTGCACGCCGCCCGCGACCGCGACGTGCTCGTCGCCACCGAGGCCTCCAAGCTGCAGGCCCTCCGCGCCCTCGAGCGCTACCCCACCGAGCTCGTGGCCGACAGCCTGCTCGCCGCCCTCGACGACCGCGCCGTCGTCGTGCGCCGCGAGGCCCTGCAGGCCTGCCTGGGGCGCGCCCTCCTGCGCTGCGTCCCCGCCGCCGTCACCCAGTGGCAGGCCGGCGCCACCCCCGACGCCAGCGTCCGCATCGCCGCCATGCGGGTGCTCGCGCTCGACGCCGACACCACCCCCGAGCACGCCGCCCTCGTGCTCGGCGCCCTCCACGACCCCGACGAGTCGATCCGCGCCGAGGCCGCCCACACCCTCGCGCGCGTCGCCTGGCCCAAAGGACAGCTCGGCGGCGTGCGCACCGCCCTCATCGGCAAGCTCGGCGACTCGGCCCCGCCGGTGCGCCGGGCCGCCGCCCGCAGCCTCGGCCTGCTCGGCCCCGACGCCGGCGCCGGCCCCAACCGCCCCGCCGACCCGGCCCCCCTCGCGCTCGCCCGCCTGCTCACCGACCCCGACCCGCAGGTCCGCCAGGACGCCGCCGAGGCCCTCGGCGCCCTCCGCGACCCGCGCGCCGCCCCGCCGCTGATCCGCGCCATCGAGGCCGGCGACGAGGCCTACGTCAGCCGCGCCATGGCCATCTCGCTCGGCTTCCTGCCCGGCGCCGAGGTCGACACCGCCCTGCTCCGCCTGCTCGACGCCCCCCCGCGCGGCCTCACCTACCGCGTGGTCGCCGAGGCCCTCGGCCGCCGCCCCGAGCCCAGCCAGGCCGTGGTCGACGGCCTGGTCGCCCGCCTCCGCGAGGACACCCTGCAGTCGTACGTGCTCGAGGCCCTGCTGCTGCTCGGCAGCGCGGCCGCGCCGGCCCTCCGGGTCGCCCGCGACCGCGGCCTCGAGCCGCCGCTCGACCTCGCGGTCCGCCGCCTGCTCGCCGCGCTCGAGCCGCCGACAGCCGCCGCGCCGTCCCCCGCGGCCTGGCCCCCCGCCGCCGACCGCGACGCCTGGCAGCGCCGCCTCGCCGACCCCGACGCCCTCGCCGCCGCCGCCGCCCTCGCCGAGCTCGCCCCCGACTGGCTGGCCCAGGCCGGCGCCCACGCCCTCGCCCGCGACCACGGCCCCGTCCTGCGCCGCCCGTGGCTGCTGGCCCTCGCCGCCGCCTCCTCCGCTCGCCTGCCCGACGACCCCGTGCTCCAGGCCCAGCTCGCCGGCTGGGCCGCCGACAGCGGCCACGCCTCCCTCGACCGCTGCCTCGCCCTCGCCGTGCTCGCCCGCACCGGCAGACCCGGCCGCGACCGCCACGGCCCTGTCCCCACGGCCCTCGCCCGCGCCGCCGCCGACCGCAGCCCCGCCGTCCGGGCCTGCGCCGCGGTGCTCACCCGCGACCCCGCCGACCTCGCCGGCCTGATGCGCGACGACTCCCCCCGCGTGCGCGCCACCGCCGCCTTCGGCCTCGCCGCCTGCCCCCGCCGCCGCGAGCCCGAGATCCACGCCCTGCTGGCCCGCCTGGCCCTCCGCGACCCGCACCCCGGGGTCCTGCGCGCCGCCCAGGCCGCCCTCGATCCCCCGCCCGGCGATCGCCCGTGCACCTGGCACCTCCACGACCTCGGCGAGCCGACCCGCCAGGACCTCGCGACCGGCTGGGCCGACGTCGCCTGGCAAGCGACCGACGCCGACGCCCCCCGCGTGCTCCGCCTCCCGGTCCACCCGATCGGCGAGACCCGCTGGCTGCTGGTCCCGGGCCCCGGCCGCCGCACCCCGCTGCGCGCCGCCCCGTAGATCGCCCCCGAAGGCGGCGATCTCGGCCCTCCGCGCCCACCCGCGGCGGTTTGCAACGAATCGTCGCGATTTTTGATGACTTTGTTACTCCGCCCCCACCACAAACCCGCGCCTCTCCGCCAACCCGGCGAAACCACGACAGTTCTCGCTCTGGTCGCCGACTTGCTCATCAGGCCGGCATGCCCGCCACGACCGCCTCGCCCGCCTCGACGACCTGCGACGACTTCCTGCACCAGATCACGCCGCACATGAGCCGCCTGTTCCGCGTCGGGGTGCGCCTGACCCACCAGCCGAGCGAGGCCCAGGACCTCGTGCAGGAGGCGCTGACCAAGGCGTGGGCCAACTGGCACCGCTTCCAGGCCGGCGGCAACCTCGGCGCCTGGCTGGCGCGCATCCTCGTCAACACCTTCATCTCGCGCCACCGCCACCAGCGCGTGGTCGACGTGACCGCCGCCCGCAGCGACCTCCTCGACCACCTGTTCGACGGCGGCCGCCTCGAGGAGGCCCACCGCCCCGAGCAGACCTGGCACGAGCACGAGCTCAGCGACGAGGTCCTCCGCGCCCTCGCGACCCTGCCGGCCCACTACCGCGAGGTCGTCGAGCTGGTCGACCTCCACGGGCTGCCATACCGCGACGCCGCCGACCAGATCGGCTGTCCGCTCGGCACCGTGATGAGCCGCCTCCACCGCGCCCGCCGCCTGCTCCGCGACGAGCTCGGCGCCTACGCCCGCACCTACGGCCTCGCCGCGACCGCCGCCTGATCACCGCAGCGCCCCGCGACCACGCTGCCGTTCGGGTCGACGACCCCCGAAGCGTGCACGTACGGCGTCACCCCGCGGATGTCGATCGCCACGCAGGTCCCGTCGTTCACCAGCACCTCGACCTCACCGTCGGCGAAGAACGGCTCGAACCAAAACTCGCACGCCCCCTCGATCAGCGCGGCCCTCGTCCCCGCGATCACGGCGCCCCCCGCAGGCGCCCCGTCCGTCACCGGATGAACCCCCGGCGCCGCGTTGTCGCCGTTGAGCACGACCACGAACCCGAACGGCTGCTCGAGCTCGCACGGTGACGGCGGATCCTCCGGACCACACCACCCCGACGCATACAGGCAATGCACGTCGATCTGGGTGCTGACCGCGTCGCCCCAGAACACCTCCTGCACCCCGACCGGGAGCGCCTGCGGCAGCGCGACCCCGGCGCACGCCGGCTCCCCCGTGGTCGGCACCTCTCCCGTCGACCCCGCGAGCGTGTCCGCCGTCGTCTCACTGCCCGCAGTCGCCTCCGCGCTGCCCCCCGTCGGCCCGCACGCGAGCGCCAGCGCGACCCCCGAGGCGATCCTCCAGCGGCGGACCATCACTCCATCATTACGACCGCCGCGCCCGCGGGTCAAGCCGCCGCCCCGGCAAACTTGCCGCGCCTCACACCTCGCACCGCTCGCCGCCGCCGTTTATCCTCGGGCTCCTCGATGCGCCGCGCCGCCCTCCTCATCGCCCTCCTCTGCGCCTGCGAAGGCAAGCCGCAGCCCGCGGCGACGGCCGCCGCCGCCGCGGCCGCCGACCCGGCCCCGCCGTACACCGGCCGCACCCTCGACGGCGAGCCCTTCGATCTCGCCAGCTACCGCGGCAACGTCGTGCTGCTCAACGTGTGGGCCACCTGGTGCGAGCCCTGCAAGCAGGAGATGCCCGAGCTGCAGGCCCTGCACTCTCGCCACCAGGGCGCCGGCTTCACCGTCATCGGCGTCAGCGCCGACGCCATGCGCCTCGCCGCCGAGGTCCGCCGCCTCGTCGCCCAGTTCGGCCTCACCTACCCCAACGTCCACGACGCCCGCAACACCGTCAGCCAGACCTTCAAGGTCCACGGCTACCCGACCAGCATCCTCATCGGCCGCGACGGCGGCATGCGGTGGCGCCGCGACGGCCTCATCGAGCCCGGCGACCCCGAGCTCGCCGCGGCCCTCGCCGCCGCCCTCGCCGCGCCTCGCCCGTGACGCTCGCGGCTCGTCGCACCCGCCGCCGCCGAGCGAGCTCTGCGACTTGATCGCGCTGCCCGCTCGATCGGCTCGACCACGTCGCGCCCGACCACGTGTCTCGGAGCGTCGAGGTCGTCGGTCACGCCCCCCGCGGTCCGTGTCGGCGAGCTTCGCCCGCGGTCACGTCCGCGCGGACCGCGTCACAGCAGCAGCCAGCGCCCGTCGGTGAAGCTCGCGCGGATCACCCGCACCGCGTCGAGCCAGGCCTCGGCCCGCGGCCCCGCCGACACCCCGAGCAGGATCCGCCGCGCTCCGTCGGCCGTGGTCGCCGCCGTCTCGACCAGCACGCGCTGGCCCTCCTCGACGCGCCGCAGCAGCCAGCCGAGCCACGGGCTCGGGTCCTCCGCGCGCAGCACGATCACCCCGCCCGCGCCGAGCTCCGGCAGGCGCCGGTTGGCCTCCGCGATGGTGTCGTCCTCGTTCAGCTCGAGCGCCACCAGGTCGAGCGCCGTCAGCAGCCCGTGGATCGCGTCCTCGCCCGGACGCCGCGCCTCGCTCGCGCGCAGCAGCAGCCCCAGCGTGCCCGCCGAGAACGCCGCGACCACCTCGTCGATCCCGTGGGCCGGCGCCGCCAGCGGGAGCTGCTGCGTCGGCGCCAGCGTCAGCCCGCCGAGCCGCCGCGGCCGGCCCTCGCGCGCCGCGCCGCGATCCGGCCCCGGTCCGCGCACCGCCGGGCCGCGCGCCGCCGGGGTCGTCGCGCCCGCGTCGGCGCCCGCGCGAGCCGTCGCGCCCGCGCGCGCCCCGGTCGGCGCCGCGAAGTCGGCGCGCGCCGGCACCTGGCGCGGCCACATCGGCGCCGGCTTGCTGTCCCCGGGGACAGGTTTGAGCGCCGCCAGGCGCAGCCCCTGGACCTGGCGCGGCTCGTCGTCGAAGTCCTTCAGGTCGATGTCGATCTCCGACGACTCCGCCGCCGCCTTGCGGGCCCGCGGTTCGTCCTCGCCGTCGTCGGGCTCGGGCTCGATGGGGATCTGGACGCTGTCACCCGGCTCGAGGAAGTCCGCGCTCGGCCGGGCGCGCACCGAGATGACCTCCTTCGCGGTCTCGCCGACGAGGTGCCAGAGGTACGGCCCGACCACCAGGTCGAACTTGACCATCTCGCCGAGCGCCAGCTCGACCTGCTGCTCGAGCGACAGCAGCTCGCTCAGCTCGTCGGACATCGCCGTGCCCTGCACGACGTCGCCGATGATGTCGGTCGCGCCGCCCTGCAGCTGCACGCGCACCCGCTGGTCGGTCTCGATCACGACCTCCGCCGGGCGGCGTGCGCTCGCCTCGTGCAGCAACGTCGACAAAAGCCCCACGCGCGAACAATAACAAACCCGCGCACGCCTGGATCAAGCCCATTCGCCGCGCCCCGCGGACCTGCGCCGGACCCGCACCGATGTTCAGCGCGTCACCCGAGTCATGCCGGGACGCGATGTCACAGTCGGCACCGTGAAGTCACCCGGCGCCGCCGTCGATCGCCGGAACCCTGTCTCGCCGTCGTCGCAGCGGCGTTCGGAGTACAGTCCGGGCCCGTGTCCGCCTCGCGCTGGCTCCTCGAGATTTTCACGCTGCTCTACGTGATAGCCATCACGGGGTTCGTCGTGCTCGAGCGGCGCCGGCCGGTCTCGACGATGGCCTGGCTGCTGGCCCTCATCTTCATCCCCGGCGTCGGCCTCGCCGCCTACCTCGTGTTCGGCCGCCTGCGCGTCCGCCGGCGCCGGCGCCGGCGCGCCCGCCAGGCCGTGCACCCGACCCTCGCCTCGAGCCAGATCGTCCCGCTCGAGACCCCGCCGCACAGCCTCGACGAGCCCCTCCGCGGCCTCGTCAAGCTCGCCCTCAACAGCACCGACTCGCCGCTGCGCCGCTGCGACGCCGTCGACCTGCTGCCCCAGCCCGAGAAGGCCTACGAGGCGATGGAGGCGGCCATGCGGGCCGCCGAGCGCTTCATCTACATCGAGTTCTACATCTGGCGCGACGACGCCGTCGGCAACCGCTGGATCGACCTGCTGTGCGAGCGGGCCCGCGCCGGCGTGCGCGTGCGCCTGCTCTACGACGACTTCGGCTGCCTCGGCACCTCCGCCGCCCTGTTCGACCGCCTGCGCCAGGCCGGCGGCGAGGTGCGGGCGTTCGGCCGCCTGCGCTTCCGCCTGCGCCTCGGCTTCCAGCGCTACAACTTCCGCAACCACCGCAAGATCGTCGTGGTCGACGGCGCCGTCGGCTTCACCGGCGGCCTCAACATCGGCGACGAGTACATCGGCCGCGTGCCCGGCGCCCGCCCGTGGACCGACCTCCAGCTGCGCATCACCGGCGACGCGGTGCTCGGCCTCCACGCGATCTGCCTCGAGGACTGGCTGACGACCACCCGCGAGACCGAGGACATGGACACCAGCGACCCCCGCATCGAGTCGACCATCCTCGCCGAGCTGCAGGACCGCCCGCACACCCGCTCGAGCGGCCCGATGATCCAGATCATCCCGTCCGGCCCCGACCTCACCCCCGGCATCGGCATCGCCGCCCAGTTCGTCGCCGCCGTCGCCAGCGCCCGCGAGCGCTGCTGGATCGCCACGCCCTACTTCGTGCCCGACGACTCGCTCAACCTGGCCTTGAAGACAGCCGCGCTGCGCGGGGTCGACGTCCGCATCCTCGTCCCGCTGCCCCGCAACAACGACTCCTGGCTGGTCAGCCTGGCCGCCCGCAGCTACTACGACGAGTGCCTCGACGCCGGCTGCCGGATCTACGAGTTCTTGCCCGGCATGCTGCACGCCAAGGTGCTGCTCGTCGACACCACGCTGGCCGCCATCGGCTCGGCCAACATGGACGTGCGCAGCTTCCACATCAACTACGAGATCACCGCGATGCTCTACGACCGCGGCGTCGCCGACGCCCTCGCCGAGGTGTTCCGCGGCCACCTCGCCCGCGCCCTCGAGGTCCGCACCGAGACCCGCCGCCACAGCCGCCTCCACGCCCGCCTCGGCGAGGCCTTCGCCCGCATGCTGTCCCCCCTGCTGTAAGAATTTTTAATAATTTAAGAATTGATCAGAACCGCAGCGCGAGGCCGGCGGGGCGCAGCTCGATCCGCCGCGCGATCGGCTGGCGCAGCAGCCAGTCCTCGTACTCCGCCCTGCGCCGCTTGCCGACGATCACCAGCGGGATCCCGGCCCCGATCGCGGCGATCGCCGGCGCCGCCAGACCGACCCCGGTCCACGTCAACAGCCTCGCGTCCTCGACCTCGCCCGAGTCGTGCAGCCCCGCCGCCGTCACCAGACAGACCAGCGCCGACAGCGACAAGAGCCCGCCGAACGCGAGCGCCAGCCCCCCGCCGACCCGCAGCCCCGTGCCCTTCGACCCCGGATAACGCTCCCCGTGCCGCTGGTCGAGCCACTCGATCCGGTCCTCCCGCGACAGCGCCGGCGGCGGTAAGTACCCGTACGGCTGCGGCCCATACGTCTGCGGCTGCCCATACGGCTGCGCCTGCCCATACGGCTGCGCCTGCCCATACGGCTGCGCCTGCCCCTGCCCGTATGACTGTGGTCTCGGCTGCGGATGTCCGTACGGCTGCGGCTGTGGGTGCCCGTACGGTTGCGGTTGCGGGTGCCCGTACGGCTGCGCCTGCGCGAGTCGCCGCGGTGTTTCCTGCGCTCGCGCCGTCGACCGCGGCCGCTCTGGCGCCGCCTGCTCGGATGACCCCACCGCCGGCGCCTGCGCAGCGACCGGCGCCTGCAAGAAAATCAGCGACGTGAGCGCGATCGTCATGGCGATCGCCGATCGTACCTCACTCGCCCGGCGCCCGATCACCCGGCCGCACCAGCGCCGTGGCCACCACTCCACCCAGCAGCATCAGCGCCCCCGCCGGCACCACCAGCACCGGCAGACCGGGGTCCGTCGGCCCGTGCGTCAGGCCGCCGGCGACGAACCCGCCGCCGACGAGCAGCGCCCCCAGCAGCGTCGCCCGGCGGATGGTCCCGGCCCAGCGCTGCGGCGTGTGCAGCTGCCCCAGCGCCCACGCCACCCCCACGTTGACCAGCCCCAGGATCCCCCCGTGCGCGTGTCCCAGCCGCAAGAATTCCCGCCGCAGCGGATCGTCGACCCAGCCCGCCGCGCGCAGCCCGATCATCGCCTCGAGCCACAGCCCCATCGCCAGGAACAGCGCGACGAGGGCCAGCGACCAGCGCAGATGTCGTTCCGGGCTCACCACCGCGAGCATGCCAGGCTCATCATTCTCGCGCATCCCCGCTGGCGCGCCGGCCGGCGGCCCTCTATCCTGGCTGCATGTCCGGGCACCCGCGATGGAACGATCCACCCGGCCCGTGGCGGGCCGACCAGATCCGCGAGGGTGAGCCCTACGAGCTGTCGAACGGCCACCGCATCGAATGCATGGGCGCCGGGGAGCGCCACAGCAGGGCCCACGCGGCCGGTGCGCTGGTCCTGGCGACCGCCGCCCCCTCGCCCGATCAGACCGGCATCGACCTCGGCGTGGCCTGGAACGACGGCAAGAACCTGCGCGCCCCGGACCTCGTCGCCGGCGTCACCCTGAAGAAGAACGGCTGGTCGAGCGAGGCCCCGCCGCTGGCCGTCGAGTACGCCAGCGTCGGCCAGAACGAGGACGAGCTGAAGCGCAAGATCGCCGAGCTCCTCGACTTCGGCACCCGCATCATCTGGGTCGTCCGCCTCGTCGGCCCCCTGCGCGTCGAGATCCACGAGAAGGACGCCGGCGTCCGCATCGTCGACGCCGACGCCGTGCTCACCGCCCCTGGCATCCTCGAGTACGACGTGCCCGCCCGCGCGCTGATCGACCCGGACATCGCGGTCGAGGCGGCCCTGCACAACACCCTCGCCCGCAAGGGCTACCGCGACCTCGACGCCGTCCGCTCCGAGGGCCACCAGGAGGGCCACGAGGAGGGCCACCAGGAGGGCGTGCTCGCCGGCCTCAAGCAGGCCCTGCGGATCCAGCTCACCGCCCGCGGATGGACCACCCCGCCCGAGCTCGCCGCCCGCATCACCGCGTGCACCGACCTCCCGACGCTGACCCGCTGGATCACCCAGTGCGCCACGGCCGGCGACGTCGAAGCCGCCCTCCGCTGAATCAATTTCAATAAACTGCGCCCTGGCGGTCGATCAGCGCCTCGCACCGCTCCACCCGCGAACGGACCTCGGCCCCACCATCCGCAGCGCCTCGATCGCGACTCACTCCCCGATCCACAGCGCCGTCGCTGTCGATCCGCGCCTCGCGCCGCTCCCCCAGCGAACGGACCTCGGCCCCACCATCCGCAGCGCCTCGATCGCGACTCACTCCCCGATCCACAGCGCCACCTCGCCCTGGCGATCGATCAGCGCCTCGCGCCGCTCCCCCGCGAACGGACCCGGCCCGACCATCGCCCGCAGCGCGTCGATCGCCGCCAGCCGGGCCGGCGCCTCCGCGTGCGGGTCGAACCGCTCGAGCGACGGCCCCGCCGCCGACCCGCACGCCTCGGCGACCTGTCGCGCCGCCCGCCAGACCGCCCAGCGCACCGCCGGGTACTCGTCCTCGAGCGCATCGACGAGCCACGCCAGCCGCGTCTCCGCCGCCAGGGTCACCCCCGGCCGCGACAACGCGTGCGCCGCCAGCACCCGCTGCACGGGGTCCCCCCCGAACAGGTCGAGCGCCACCCGCGACCCCCAGCCCTCCTCCGCCGCCTCCGCCGGATGCTCCGAACAATTAAATCCGATCCGGCCCATCGCCTCCGCCGCCCAGCGCCGCGAGCGATCGACGTGGCACTGCGTGCACGCGTCCGGCTGGTCGTGGCGCCCGACCCACCGCCCCGGTGCCGGGCTGGTGATGCGGTGGCTGATCATCCCCTCGAGCAGCCCGTACGTGACGCGCGGCATGTGGCACCCGAGGCAGTCCACCTGCGCCCCGTGGCCGCCGTGCTCCGCCGCCACCGTGTGGCAGCCCGCGCACGCCCCCGACCCGCTCCTCCCGGCCCGCACCTGCATGTCGGGCCGCTCGCCGTGCATGTCGTGGCAGTCGTTGCACCCGAGCCCCGCGCCGTCCTGATGACACGGCGACTGCAGCAGCCCCTGGTACTCGTACGCGCTGAGCCGCGGCGTCCCGTCGGGCCAGAACCGCGGCGCGAACGGTCGTTCGTCCGCCCCGCCGATGCTCGAGTCGGCCCAGATCGGCCGCGACGTCGCCGCCAGGTCCGTGCCCGGCAGGAACCCGTCCCCGCGCCGCAGCACCTCGCCGACATCCTTCGAGATGCGGTTGCCGTGGCAGCGCCCGCATAGCCCGCTCTCCTCGCGCGCCGCCAGCCGCCCCGGCTGCGCCACCGCCGGGTCGCCGGCGCCCGCCAGCAGCCTGCGCGCCGGGTCCATCATCCTCGCCACGTGCCCGCCCGCCGGCCCGTGGCAGGCCTCGCACGCGATCCCCAGCTCGCCCACCGTGGTCGCGAACGACCTGTCCTCGAGGCCAGGCACCGGCTCGGTGTTGTGGCACAGCACGCAGTTGTCGTTCCACCGGCTGAGGTGTCTTAAATAATCCTCGCTCGACCCGCGCGCCCCCTCCGGCTCGAGGAACGCCGCGTTCATCGGGATCCACCGCCGCGTCGCCACGTGCCACGCCACCGGCAGCCGCCACAGCTCCCCCGGCCCGCCGCCGCGGTCGACGCGCGCCACGTACTGCTGATAGCGGTGGCTGCCGACCGTCAGCGCCACGTCGACGTCGAGCAGCGTCGCCTCGCCGTCGACCGCCACCACCGTCACGTGCGGCGTCCCTGCCTCCGTCCGCGTCATCGTCGCGCGGAAGCCGATGTGCTCGATCGACTCGCCCGCGAACGGCGCCAGCACGTTCTCCCCCTCCGCGACCTGCGTCATCGTGCGGTGGTACGTCGCGTGCCAGCTCGCGTACTGCCCCGGGTGACACTGCCTGCAGCCCTCCGACCTCGCCACTCCGCCCGCGCGCCGGTCGATCGGCCCCCACGCGCCCGCGTCACTCGCCGTGCGCACCAGCCCCGCGATCGCCACCAGCCCCCACACCACGGCCGGCCCGAACAGCCACAGCCCGGGCCCGCTCAGCTCGCGCACAGGCGAACCGCCACGTTGCGGTTGTACAGCGTGAACACCGACGTCTGCCCGCCCGCCGCGAACGGCATCGGCACCCCCGGCGCCAGCGCGCGCCCCTGGAACATCGTCCCGTTCTGGGAGTGCAGGTCCGCCGCCCAGATCCTGCCGCGGTGCAGGTACACCACCGCGTGCAGCCGGCTGAGCCGCGCCGAGTTGAGCACCACCTGGCAGGCCTCGTGGCGCCCGAGCACCAGCGGCCCGTGGCGCAGGTCGTAGCGCTGCTTGGGCTCACCGTCGAGGATCACCTCCGCGATCGGGTGCGACGCCGGCGGGAACAGCGGCGTGAGGTCCTGCGGGTCCGCCGGTTCGAACAGCCCGTCGATGCGCGCCGCCCGTTCGAACTCCGAGGCCATCTCGGCCGCGCTGCCGTAGCGCCTCGGCGGCTCCTTGGCCATCGCCTTGCGCATCCACGCGTCGAGGTTGGGCGTCGCGTGGATCGCCGGCTTGCTGCCCGGGTCGCGCATCACCCCCGCGCGCAGGCGCTTCGGGATCTGCAGCTCCGGCACCGGCGACTCGAGGTGCTGCCGCAGCAGCTCCGGGATGGTCCGCCCCTCGTACGGTCGTCGCCCGGCCAGCAGCTCGAACGCGATGATCGCCACCGCGTAGCGGTCCGTCGCCGGCCCCACGCTCTTGGTGTCGCGACACTGCTCCGGGCTCATGTAGTGCGGCGTGCCGAACACCGAGCCCGAGGCCGTCGCCGTCTCCTGAGCCAGCCACTTGGCGATCCCGAGGTCGATGATGATCGGCTCCCACCCGCCGACCGCCGAGCGCAGCAGCACGTTCTCCGGCTTCAGGTCGCGGTGCACCACCCCCAGCCCGTGGAGGTCGTCGAGGCTGCGCCCGACGCCGTCGAGCAGGCGGTGCACCGACCAGCAGTCGCCCGGCCCGATGACCGCCGACGGGATCAGCCCGTCGACGAACTCCATCGCCATCCAGGTGCGCCCGAACTCGTCGACGCCCCACTCCTCGACCTTGATGACGCCGGGGAAGTTGGCCTTGGTCATCAGCTCGGCCTCGCGGCGGAAGCGGATGGCGGCCTGCGAGCCCTCGTGGAGCTCGGCGCGCAGCCACTTCACCACGAGCAGGCGTCGCTGGCTTACGTCCACGCAGAGGTGCACGTCCCCCATCGATCCTTCACCGAGCGGACGGATCTTGCGATAGGGGCAGCCCGGCATGGGAGGCCCCAGTGTACTACAACTGCACCTTCAGCTTGGTGTACGGCTCGGCCCACAGGGACATCGTGCGCGAACCGACGCGCAGCGTCACCAGACCCGGTTCGCGCACGACCACCTCGGAGCTCCCACCCGCCGGGATCGACACCTGCTCCTCGAGGTCTCCGGGGCCGCGGACCGTGACTTGCCCGCCCGAGCCCCGCAATTGGAGGATCGCCGTCGAATCGGGGTTGAACTCGACCGCGAACGGGTAAAACGCCCGGATCCGCTGCTCGAGTTTGTCCATGCGTCCGTCGCTGCCGGGCCCGCGGAACAGGTGGCCCTCGCCGAGGCCCTTGGCCTGCTCGCGCGCCCACGCCAGCTCGCTGAGCGCCTCGCCGTAGCGGTTGATCGCGTCGTTCGGGTAGCGCACCATCCCCGACTTCTTCAGCTCCTTGGCGACCTTCTTCGGCAGGTTCTCGACCGGCGACACCGTCAGGATCTCCGCCAGCGCCACGTGGACCTCCGGCTGCTCGCCGTGGGCCGCCTGGGCCCGCGCCAGCGCCGCCTTCGCCGCCTCGACGTCGCCCTCCGCCAGCTTGGCGTGCACGGTCATGCTCTCGAGGATCGCCAGCACCTCGCTGTGCCCCTTGGTGTCCTTCGGCAGGGCCGCGACCACCTCGAGCGCCTTCTTCACGTCGTTCATGCCCGCGATCGCGAGCGCCCGCAGCAGCTTGATCTTGTTGTCGGTCGGCGCGAACTCCATGGCCTGGCGGAAGTTGTCGTCGGCCTCGACGATCTTGCCCTCGCGCAGGAACTTGACCCCCTGCAGGCGGTAGATGTCCGCCAGCATCTTCTCGAAGTCCGCCTTCTTGGCCGCCGGCAGCGAGGCCTCGTACTTCGGCGTCAGCATGTGCCGCGCCCGCGCCAGCGCCTCGTCGACCTTGTTCTCGAGCCGCAGCTGCTGCGCCACCCGGTACTGCAGCACGTACCACTCGTCGCCGCCCGCGCCCGGGGGGAAGAAGTTCAGCCAGCGGTCGACCGTCGCCAGGTCGCCGCGGGCCGCCGCCGCCATCACGGCCTTCTCCCGCATGGCCTTGAACTGCCGCTGCGACTCCTCGTCGCCGTCCTTGATCAGCGGCACCGCCGCCTCGATCGCCTTGATCAAACCCTCGCCGTCGGCCTGCAGCTCGGCCATGCGCGCGATCGCCAGCGCGGTCGAGACCTCGGGCACCAGCGTGTTGGCCTGCTCGTAGTCCGCCCGCGCCCCCGCCGCGTCGCCGCCGGTCTCCCGCGCCCAGCCCCGCTCGACCAGCAGCACCGCCAGGTAGCGCCGGCACAGCCCGCACTTCTCGCCGCCCTCGCCCTGCAGCACCGCGATCGCCGCGTCGGTCTTGCCCTGCTCGGCCAGCGCCCGACCGAGCCCGTCGGTCGCCTTCTCCTCGCCCGGCGTCAGCTCGAGCGCCTCGCGGAACAACGCCTCGGCGGCGGCCGCGTCGCCCTTCTTCAGCTTGTGATGCGCCAGCGCCAGCTTCAGCGCCGCCAGCTCCTGCGTCGCCTGGGCCTTGTCCTCCGGGTCGCTCGAGATCGACGTCCGGTAGTACTGCTCCGAGCGCGCGTAGTCCTTCTGATCCTTGTACTTGCGCGCTCGCTCGAGCGACGAGGCGCAACCGGCGACGGTGAGGGCCACAGACACCACGGTCAGCGATCGAGCGACCCGGGACACGAAACGACGAAACGACGACGATTTGCGGCGAGGCATGGGGCGACCCCGCCACTCTACCAGCCCGGGCGCGGAACCGTGAGCGCGTGGAACACACCCCGACGGCCGTAAAACCGCGCGACGTGGAGCCAGGGCCCCCCGAACACGCCTCGCTTCACCACCCCGAAATTGTCTCCACCAGAGTAGATCCCCCGCGACTACTCGGACGCCGTCGCGGCGTGCTCTCGCAGCAGCGCCGAGAGGCGCGACGGGCCCAGGCGGCGCATCAGCACCGACGGCCTCGGGTGCGTCGAAAGCAGCTTGCGGGTCATCTTGACCGCCGCGTGGCTGTTCACGTCGGTCAGGATCACGACCAGATCGCTGCGTTTGACGAGGCTCTCGAGCTCCGACCCGGCGGTCCCGCGCATGACTCCGGTGTGGTGCTCCACCTCGTGCCCGAGCGACTCCGCCAACCTCTCGTACGCTCCCTCGTTGCGGTCGAGTCCGCCGACGATGCCCACGCGCATGGTCCCTCTCCCCCGTTTCCGTGGTTCGAACGTATTTCATTATAATGAACGACGCAACTCGTTCCGTGAACGCACGTCCGTCGGCTTCGTCACCCGCGCCCGCGAACGAAGCGCGCGGCGGCCCGCGCGACGGCGCCGGCCGACCCCGTCATCGTGGCGCGGGCAGGCCACCCGCGAACGGACCGCTGGCGACCAGCTCCGAGCCAGGCCTGCGGGAGATCCGCTCCCCAAAATTCGTACCCCTCCCCCGACTCGCGGCCCGAGATCACGGTCCGGTACGCTCGCCGCCCGGCGCTCGTACCGACCACGGCAACCGCCGAACCGATCAGGCTGCCGCGTCCGAGCCCCAGGGTGCGGCGCCACGAGAACTGCACCGGCACGACCACGCCGCTCCGCCCCGCATCGGGCCTCGACGACGACGCGAGGAACCGCGACGACCTGGACGGCCACCCCGCGATCCGTCCGTTCACGAAGCGTCACGGTCCCGGCCGACCGAGCCCCGAGCCGTCGTCCCGCCATCAACTCCGGCGGCGCGTCGACTCCTGCGGGTAATACAACTCGAACTGCACCGCCCCGCCGTCGGTCGCTACGTGCACCCGCTCCGCGGCGATCCGGCGCAGCACCGCCTCGCGCAGCCCCGCGTTCCGAGGCCCTCGCCGATCCTCAGTCTCGCGGCTTCTTGCGCTTCCCGGACCCCGCAGCCGGCACCTGAATCCCGCGAAGCGCCGACTTCCATGACTCCGCGGCCTCGGCCGAGGCCGCCTCGGACGGATCCAGCGACGCGTCGGGCAGCGCCACGATCGGCACCTGGGCGTCGCCTGCTCCGCAATTCGTACATGCAGCGGAATTTCCCTCGGCCCCGGGAATAGCCGCCTGTTCGTTGAGGTTCGCGCCGCAGTGCATGCACAGCCCACGGCAGGCCTCCCCGCGGGAGCACAGGGCTCGCATGGGGTAGGCCACGAGGATCTGCTCCTCGACGAGCGGGCGGAGGTCGAGGCGGGTGCCGACGAACGGGCGCTGGTCGGGGCTGGAGGCCTCGTCTTCGGACCACTCGTGGCCCTCCTCGTCCTCCATCGCGTCGCCCGCGCCGCGGACGTAGTGCACGCACAGCTCGCCGGAGGCCGCCGTCGACACCGGCGCCGGCTCGAGGCAGCGGGCGCACGGCACCGTGAAGTCGACGGCCAGGGTCCCGCGGACCAGCACGCTGCTGCCGCCGCCGATCGACGTCACCTCGACCTCGACGCGGCCCGGGCTGGACGCCTCCGCGTCGGTGTGGGCCAGCACGGCCGCGATCCATGCCGTCGGCAGCTCCGCCGTAATCCGGTAGGGGCCGGGGCCCGTGCGGGCCAGGGCGGCGAGGTCCAGATCGAGGTCGGAGGCCAGATCGGGGCCCGAGGCCCGTGGGGAGACTCGGTGAACGTCGCGTGCCATGCCTTTAATAATTTCGCCTTCGCCGGGGCTGTTGCCATAGCGCCGAGCCCCTCGCCTGTCAAACCTCCTCGCCCCGGCGCCGCGCAGGGTTGACACGGCAAACGCTCTTTGGCTATCCCCACCCCGCCCGTGAATGCCCCCGAGCCCGAGCGCGGCCCTCCTGGCTGGACCCCCGCGCCTCTCGGTCGTGCGGTGGTCGTCGCGTGCGCCGTGCTCGTCGCGCTCGACGCGGGCCTCGTGCAGGCCGCGCCGGCGGCCCTCGTCGCGCCGCCGCGGACGCGCGACGCCTTCGGGCTCGACGCCACCTTCTGGGCGCTCGCCGGCAGCGGCGCCACGCGGGCCCTGGTCGCCCCGCCGAGCCGCCTACCGCGGCGCCAGCCGACCAGCGAGCCCGTCGCCGGCGAGCCGCCGCCCGCCGAGCCGCCCGCCGGTGAAGCCGCGCCGCCCGCGTCACCTGTCCCTTCGGGCAGCAGCCCGATCCCCGGCGGGACCCCGCCGACGATCCCCGCCCCGACCGCGATCCCCCAGCCGCAGCTCGGCGAGTTCGACGCCGAGGCCGACGCCGAGGCCGACGCCGAGTCCGACGCCGGCGCATCGGGCGGCACCACCGCCGACGCCCTCGCCCGCTCCTTGCCGCGCGAGCAGCAGCCGCCTCCGCCGCCCGAGGCCGAGCAGGTCGAGGCCGGCCCGCAGCGCCTCCTTCGCAGCCGCATCGTCCCGCCGTTCTGGATCGACCGCACCTGGACGACCCACCGCACGCGCGCGCTGACCCTCCCGCCGTTGTTCGTGCACCGCAGCGCGGGTCCGCAGAACCCGGACATGCTGTTCCACTTCGATCTCAGCCTGACGACCGGGTGGTACAGCGCGCGCACGCAGAAGCGGCGCTACCTCTCGCCGCTGGCGCTGTTCTTCGGCAGCTTCTCCGAGCGCACCACCGCGTGGGGCGCCGGCGTGCTGCTGATGGGCTACAAGCGGGTCGGCGAGCAGTTCAACTTCGGCCAGTTCCCGCTGGTTTGGCACTGGGGCAACAAGCAGGTCAAGAACCTCGTCGTCGTCCCCTTCCACTACCACCAGAAGACGCCCGACAGCCTCCGCGGCTTCGACCTCGTGCTGTTCTGGTACGGCCACAAGAACACCACCGACGACGACCCGCAGAACGACCTGCGCTACTTCGTCGGCGCGCCGCTGTTCGTGCAGGTCACCAAGGGCGTCAACCGCATCACCCTCGGGATCCCGCTGTACGCCGGCTGGCGCAACAAGGCCAAGGGCGTCCGCCACCACACGATCTTCCCGTTCGCGCACTGGAGCAGCCGCGAGTTCGGCAACCGCCGCGACGTCTTCACCCTGCTGTTCGTCAAGCGCAGCGACGACGCCCGCCGCAAGACCGCCTGGGCCGTCCCGCCGCTGGTCCTGTTCCAGACCAAGAGCCCCGAGCGCAGCCTCACCGCCGTCACCCCGCTGGTCTGGCGCAGCCAGAACCACGTGCGCGGCACGACCGCCTGGGCCGCCTTCCCGTGGGTCTCGTACCGCGACCCCGCCCAGCACAACCGCGTGCTGTTCCCGCTGTTCTGGCAGTTCGGCGACCGCCTGACCGGCGCGACCACCACCGCCGTCGTCCCGCTCGGCGGCTTCACCCGCCGGCCCGGCCGCGGCTACACCTTCGGCCTCGCCCCGCTGCTCACCTTCGGCCAGCACGACCCGAAGGGCCGCAGCTTCCAGGTCGTCACGCCGCTGTTCTGGCGCTTCCGCGACCGCACGCCCGGCGGCCCCGAGACCCACCGCGTCGTCGTCCCGCCGCTGTTCGTGATGGACCACCGGGGCGACCGCAGGTCGTACGCGCTGCCGCTCCCGCTGCTCTCGTTCTTCGGCCGCGACGGCAGCAAGCGCTGGCAGATCTTCGCCCCGCTGCTGTTCGGCCACGTCCACGACAGCGACAGGACCCGCTGGCACGACACCTGGGCGCTCGGCCCGTTCTACCTGCGCCGCACGATCCCCGGCTGGCACGCCGGCGTCCTGCCGCTGTTCTCCGCCGGCCGCGACGACAAGCAGCGCTACGCCGTGGTCCCCCCGCTGCTGTTCGGCCACGTCCACGACCTCGCCGAGCGGCGCAGCACCACCATCTCGCCGATCTTCGCGCGGACCACCGGCCCCGGCAGCCGCACCCTCGGCGTGCTCAACCTGTTCTGGGACATCAAACGCCCGAACGACGAGCGCCACACGGTGATGTTCCCGCTGCTGTACCGCCGCCAGCACGCCGACCGCGTGCTGACGATCACCCCGCTCGGCGGCGGCCTGAAGACCAAAGATCGCAGCACGTGGATGGCCACGCCGCTGCTGTACGGGTCGCGCGACACCAGCGGCCCGGCCGATCGGCGCCGCTCGTCGTTCGGCTTCATCCCGCTGGTGTTCAACGATCGTCGGCCGGTCGAGGGCGGCATGGCGACGAACCTCGTGGTCGGCCCGCTGTTCGCCCGCCACCGCGCCCCCGGCGAGGACCTCGACATGTGGTCGCCGCTGATCTGGCGGACCGCCACCCGCGGCGACAAGCCGCGCCGCAACCTCGCGGTGTTCCCGTTCTACTTCCGCCAGCGCCAGCCCGCGGGCATCGACGTCGACGCCGGCCTCATCCCCCCGTTCTTCAGCGCGCGCGACCCCTCGCGCCACACCCACACGCTGGTGGCCGGCCCGTTCTTCCACCGCCTGAGCCGCACGCAGCTCAACACCGGCCTGGTCCCGGTCTACTGGTGGCACGACTCGCTCGAGAAGCGCCGCCTGGTCTCGCTGCCGCTCATCGTCCACGTCGCCGACAAGGCGCGCGGCGAGCACACGACGATCGCCATCCCGCTGTGGTTCGACCGCCGCAAGGCCAACGGCCGGCGCACCTGGGTCGCGCTCCCGTTCGCGCTCGGCACCAAGGGCCAGTACAACTTCACGCGCTTTAGCATGGCCCCGCCGGGGTTCGTCGACGCCTTCCGCCTGGCCAAGAACTTCCGCTTCACCGGGTTCGTCCCGCTGCTGTTCCGCTACCAGAAGTGCGGCTTCCGCGAGGAGGACGACGAACGCTGCCGCTACACCCTGTGGGGCAGCTTCCCCCTGTTCGTGGCCGGCCGCGACGGCCAGGGCCGCCGCACCCACAGCGCGCTCGGCCTCTACTGGTTCGACAAGGACAAGGGCGGCACCAAGTTCCTCACCCTGCTGGGCGGCGCCGTGGTCCGTCCGACCGAGCGCCTGACCTGGTACGCCCTCAACGTCGGCCGCACCGTCACCCGCACGCACGCGACCACCGTGGTCTTCCCGCTGTTCCTGCAGAAGAACCACCGCACCGAGTCGCGCGGCTGGACCGTCGCCGGCGGCCCGCTGTTCATCGAGCGCCGCAAGGAGGACTACCGGTGGTTCGAGGCCGGCCTGCTCATGTGGCACTTCCGCCGCCCGCACAAGGTCACGACCGCGGTGCTCCCGCCGCTCTTCCTCGGCATGCACGCCTACGCCGAGCGCCGCCTGTTCTGGCTGCTCCCGCTGTTCGTCCGCGACGACCACTGGTCGAAGGACAAGACGTTCACGATGGTCCCCCCCGGCCTGGTGTTCCAGTCGCGCCGCGGCGAGAACAACGACTGGGTGCAGTTCCCCCTGCTGTGGCACATCGAGCGCGGTAAGAACTCGGGCACCGTCGGCCTCCCGCTGTGGTGGGACGTCCGCCGCAAGGGCACGATCACCCAGGTCGTCCCGGCGCTGTTCACCCGCCACGTCCGCAAGAACCAGCGCGCGACCAACGTCGTCGGCCCCGGCCTCGGCTGGTGGACGCGCCAGCACGGCAAGCAGCCCGGCCTGCACTGGCGCGCGCTGTTCGGGGCGATCGGCGGCGGCAACGAGGACGGCCAGCGCTACTTCTCGCTGTTTGGCGGCAAAATTAAACTGAAGCCCAAACCCGTGTGGGCGCCGCGCCGCAAGGCCGAGGCCACGATCGAGGCCAAGCCCGCGCCCGCCCCGGCTCCGTCGCGTCCGGCGCCGCCGGCCCAGCTCCTCACCCCCGTGTCGGCGCCGAGCCCGAACGCGCCCGAGCGTCCGGTCGTGCCCGTCGGCCAGCCTGCGCCGGAGTCCGGCGCCGGCACGCCCGCGCCCGCGTCCGCTCCAGCGACGACGCCCGTCACGCCGAACTTCGGCAGCGTGCCTTCGGGGTCGCCTGGCGCGGCCCCTGCGAGCGCGGCGCCGAAGCCCTGAGCCTGGCGTCCCGCCGAAGTCTCCTGTCCGCGCCGTCGCACGCCGCACGACACGAGCTCGCGTGATGACATCGCCCGCGCCGATGCACGTCGCACGAGCACGTGCTCCGTGATGCCGTCACCCGCGCCGCCGCACGCCGCACGACACGAACCCGCGTGATGCCATCGCCCGCACCGCTCGCTGCACGCCGCACGAGCACGTGCTCCGTGATGCCGTCACCCACGCCGATGCACGCCGCACCGCCACGCGCTCGTGTGATGCCATCGCCCGCACCGCTCGCTGCACGCCGCACGAGCACGTGCTCCGTGATGCCGTCACCCGCGCCGATGCACGCCGCACCGCCACGCGCTCGGCATGCTTCGCCCGCACCGCTCGCTGCACGCCGCACGACCACGAGCTCCGCGTGATGCATCGCTGCAGGCCGCGAGCCCACACGCGAGTCCGTCGCGGGCATCGGCTCCCCTCGCTCCGCGATCCATCGACGCGGAGCTCGTCGAGGGACGCGCGGAGCGCCGCGTCTTCGGTGCCCGCGACGACCTCGGAGACGCCCGCGAACTCGAGGGGACGCGCCGCGTCTTCGGTGCCCGCGACGACCTCGGAGACGCCCGCGAACAACGGAGCTGGCGAGGATCGAGCCAGTCGACGAGCCGGGAGCTGCGGGCCCGATCGCGGGCCCGCAGCTCCCGGCACACATCCGCAGCGCACACGGCCTCCGCTCGAGAGCGGCCAGCGCCGCGCGTTCCACGAGGTCATCCGCCCGGGGGTCCGGGGGTCGCCGTGGCGGGTATTAAGAGTTCGCCTGGAGCGGGTCGAAGACCCGTTCCAGGCGAAGCTCACCCGCCACGGCGACCCCCGGACCCCCGATCAGGAGACTTCGGCAGGACGCCAGGCTCCACACCCGGCGCGCGATACGGCCCATCGGAAGCGAGCCCGCGCGATGCGAGCGCGGCCGCGAGGCCGTCACGCTGGAGAGATTGACAGCCCTCCGCCTTCGCAGGATGTTGCCGCAATGGTTCGTTCGGCACTCGTCTTGACCTTGCCTGCCCTCTTGCTCGCCTGCGGCGACAGCGGTCGGGAGACCGCCGATGGTTCGGCCTCGCAGACCGGCAGCTCGCTGTCCCTCGACCCTCCGACCACGACCCCGACCGACGGCGGCCAGTCCGGCGGCATGACCGAGGACGACGACGGCACCGCCTCGAACTCGAACTCCGAGGCCACCACCCAGCCGACCACCAGCCCGACGAGCACGCCCGGCACCGTCTCCGACACCGGCGAGACCACCGCCGGCAGCAGCGGCGACACCGGCAGCAGCGGCGACACCGGCAGCAGCGGCGACACCGGCGAGACCACCGGCGGCAACCTGTGCACCGAGCCCGGCGAGTTCCCGACCGAGGACGTCCCGCTCAACATGGAGTGCGACATCCCGCTGCAGGTGGGCGGCTTCAACCCGGTCACCGAGTGGAAGTGGGGCTCGACCCCGTTCTACGGCCCGCCCGTGGCCGGGCAGACCATCGACAGCAACAACTCGGGCGAGCTCGACGCCGCCGACAAGCCGCTCGTGTTCCTCTACCAGACCCAGGGCGTGGTCGCCCTGTGGGGCGACGGCAGCGGCGTCGCCTGGCAGGTCGCGGGCCCCTACGGGCAGGACGGCGGGCTCGCGCTCGGCGACCTCGAGGGCGACGGCTGGAACGAGGTCGTGACCGCCAGCAGCAGCCGCGTGTGCGCCCTCGACGGCCGCACCGGCGCCGAGAAGTGGTGCACCCCGCTCGGCTACCCGCCGCTCGACGCGCTCGGCTACAACTACCCGTCGATCGCCGACATGGACGGCGACGGACAGGCCGAGGTCGTCATCGGCCGCACGATCCTCGCCAGCACCGGCGCCGTGCTCGGCAACGGCGCGTTCGGCAACGGCATGGCCCCGTACGGCGGCCAGCCCAACGGCGGCACCTACGGCGCGCTCTCGGCGGTCGTCGACCTCGACGCCGACGGCGAGATGGAGGTCGTCACCGGCAACGCCGCCTACGACATGAACGGCACCGCCTTGTGGAACAACGGCGGCCTCGACGGCCTCGTCGCCGTCGCCGACTTCGACCTCGACGGCGCCGGCGAGATCGTCAAGACCTCGGGCGTCTACGTCAGCGGCATGGAGTCCGACGGCACCCAGATGTGGATGACGCCGAGCTACTCCGGCAACCTCGGCGCCCCGGCGATCGACGACCTCGACGGCGACGGCACGCCCGAGCTGGTGTTCGCGGCCCAGAACAACCTCATCGCCATGAAGTGGGGCGGCACGGTCGTGTGGCAGGCGCCGATCACCGACGCCAGCGGCGCGGCCGGCCCGGTGCTGTTCGACTTCGAGAAGGACGGCTACCCCGAGGTGCTCTACGCCGACGAGCAGGCCATCCGGTTCTTCTCCGGCCTCGACGGCTCGCCGAAGTACCTGTCGATGGGCCACCAGAGCGCGACGATCCTCGAGACCCCGATCGTGGCCGACGTCGACGGCGACAACCACGTCGAGATCGTGCTCGGCCACGGCGGCGGCAACGCGAACATCGGCGCCATCACGGTCTACGGCGACGCCGACAACACCTGGCCGCCCGGGCGCAAGATCTGGAACCAGCACACCTACGCGATCACCAACGTCAGCGACCTCGGCAAGATCCCGAACCAGTACCAGGCCAACTGGCTGCCCGGCTTCAACAGCTTCCGCTCCGGCGACGCCGGCCAGCCCCCCGGCGAGTTCGCCGACCTGCAGGTCGAGATCCTCGAGGTCTGCGAGGACCTGTGCGAGCAGGGCCAGTTCTTCATGGCCGCGCGCCCGCGCAACGCCGGCACCGTCGAGGCGCCCGCCGGCCTGCCGGTGACCGTGCGCGCCGGCCCCGGCGGCCCGATCGTCGTCACCCTCGACACCACCCAGCCGATCCCGTCCGGCAAGACCGGCGAGATCCTCTACTTCACCTTCGAGGCCAAGAAGCTCGCGCAGTCGCAGCCCGTCATCACCGTCGACGACACCGGCGTCGGCGAGGGCGAGCTGTTCGAATGCGACGAGCTCAACAACACGGCGGTCTGGCCCAACGAGGTGTGCCCCACCGTCGAGCCCGGCTGATCGGTCCCGAGCCCGGCGCCCTGCCGAAATCTCCTGATCGGGGTCCGGGCATCGCCGTGACGGGCTCGCCTGAAACCGGTCTTCGATGCGGAGCCTGGCGCCCTGCCGAAATCTCCGATCCGGTGGTCCGGGCATCGCCGTGACGGGCTCGCCTGAAACCGGTCTTCGATGCAGAGCCCGGCGTCCTGCCGAAATCTCCTGATCGGGGGTCCGGGCATCGTCGTGGCGGGCTCGCCTGAAGCGGGTCTTCGATGCAGAGCCTGGCGTCCTGCCGAAATCTCCTGATCGGGGGTCCGGGGGGGGGGGGGGGGGGGTGGGGTGGGGGGGGGGGGGGGGGGGGGGCGGGGGGGGGGGGGGGGGGGGTGGGGGGGGGGGGGGGGGGGGGGGGGGGGGGGGGGGGGGGGGGGGGGGGGGGGGGGGGGGGGGGGGGGGGGGGGGGGGGGGGGGGGGGGGGGGGGGGGGGGGGGGGG